>CAWCXB010000035.1:0-68000 GCA_963799385.1 uncultured Verrucomicrobiae bacterium | reverse complement strand
AGGGATTCCGATGAGTGCGGCAAGCGCGTTGGTGAATATTCACCGACACGGAAAAGCCGCCGCTCTTTCGAACGACGGCTCTTACCGAAACACAACAGGAACAACAGAAAATTAGTATTTCACGCCACAGCCGTAAGGCTCGTTTTTGGCGTTCATGACCTCTTTGCCGGATATGACAGCATCAAGGGCGTTTGCGAAAAGTTTATCGGCGGAGTCAATGTCGGCGGCATCAGTGGATGCCTTCGAGTCGATCGCTCCGGTGTAGGCGACGGTGCCATCTTTGGCGACGATGATCATGTGTGGAGTGACCTTGGCATCGAATGCCTTGCCCACAGTGCCGTCGGAATCGACGAGGACTTGAGTGGCTTTGCTGCCCTCGGCCATGGTTTTCTCACCGAGCTTGGAGCCTTCGAGGTAACCTTGCTTGCCTTCGGCCGAAGAATTGACGGTGAGCCAGACGACGTCTTTGCCCGTGTAATCCGCCTGCAGCTTCTGCATGTTTTTGCTGGAATAGTGCTTTTTGACAAACGGACAATCGAAGTTGGTCCATTCGAGCACGACGATCTTGTCCTTGTAGTCCGAGAGGCTGACATTCTCGCCCTTCACGTTCATCGCTGTGAACTCTGGGGCTTTATCTCCGGGGCTGGCTGCGAACGTGGTGGCGATGGCAAAGGCACCGGCCAAGGTAGCTGTGATGATTGATTTCATTTTTTCTAGTAGTTTGATCCAGGGACACAAGGAGAGCGTCCCGATCAAACAACCTTGTCTCTAAAATGTGAAATTTCCTCTCTTTTTTGAAATAAGCCTCATTTTTGGCCGCTTTCCCTACGATCGAATGAAAGTCGAAAGCAGGCCGATGGCCGCTTGGATCGAGGAAAGGGAGGCCGTTTCCTCCGCCGTATGGTATCCGGTGGTGGGAATCTGAAGGGTGGTGCCATTGATCTGTCCCTCACTGGCAGCGGCCAGCCTGCCAAGCTCCGTCCTACCCAGCGAGTAGGGCTTTTCCCTGCCTAAGTTCTGCCGCTCGATCCACTCGTCCTTGTAGCTGTAACGGATCCCGAGTTCCTCGCAGCGCTCCGAAATCTCACGGGTAAAATCTTGATCAAACGCACCCGAAGCATCTTTTTTACGAAGCACTAGGTCCTGCTCGGATGCGGTGGCCGTATCCGGATAGGGACTGGTATCGAGTACAAGCAGGCGGCGGGTGGAAATGGACTCCCGCTGCAACCAAGCCAGCGCGTAGCGCCAGCTTCGGCCCGCCTCCTCCTGCGCGGTAAAGAGGGCTGTGCCCTGGAATCCGCTGCGGTAGAGATAGATGATAAGTGCCACGCTCACCACATTGTCGAGCTGGGCGGAGATATGTGTGTCCGTGAGTTTCAGTCTGTCTAGGAAGGCGACGGGAGTGCCCGGCTCCAGATAATCGAGGCCATCGAGTTCGAAAATCAGGTTCAGCCTCTTCGGGCAGAGATAGCCGGTAGTGATCGTGCCCTGCCCGATGTAGGTGCCGGTGTAGGGCAGGTGTGCCTGCACCCGTTGGTCCGTGAAGCGATCGGCGATCGTCGCCACCATCTGCTCGGAAACGGAATCCCCCGTGAGCTCCCCGCGGTTCCCAGCGATGAAGGCTGCGTATTGGAATTCGTTCGGCCCTGTGCAGACCAACCCATTCCGGTCCACGTGCGCGGAGAGAACCACCCCATCCGGATCCCCGCCACGCGCGACGAGGATTCCACTGTGCCGTTCCACGGAAATGTCCAGCTCCTCCAGCTCCCTCCGCAGCACCCTGAAAAACGAATCCTCCGCCCCCACCACCGAAGGCTCCCGGATCAAATGGCGGAGAGTGATGAGGAATCCGGAAAGGTCTGCGGTGGATGAAGGGAACATATGGCTGCCCAAGGATTAGCAGGAAAAGTGCCCGCCGTGGGAGGGAAAAACGTGCTGACCATTCCGGAGAAATACGCTTCCCACCGCTCGGTAGAGGAGCATCTCAACGTTGAAAACTCCCGCATTGCCAGCGCATCGCTTGATTGCGCAGTCTTGGGCCATGCAGCATACCATCGAGATCAAGCACCTTGGCTCATGAATTCCCCAATGGCAATTTGGTCGGTTGCTGGCGGGGCGTGCCTCGCATTGGGGGTGATGCACTTCCTCGTCTGGTGCGGAGATCGTAATCTTCGGGCTAGCCTCTGGTTTACCGGAGTCACCATGCCAGTCGTGTTCATGGCATGGCTTGAAAGCAGTATCGTCCACGCATCTACAACTGAGATGTTCTGCATACTTCACCGCTGGGGGCACGTGTCTTTTTTCATTACCTTCGTTTGTGTCATTGGTTTTATCCGATCCTATTTCGGCACCACTCGTTCATGGATTCTCTGGCCTCTGTTGGGAGTTCGCGCGGTCATTCTCGTTCTCGCCTTCGTCCCTGGCCCGACTTTCAACTTCCGCGAGGTGTCCTCGTTGGTTCCTTACAACTTTCTCGGTGAAACGCTGATCGCTCCGGTCGGAGTTCGCTCATCTTGGGAGTTTCTTGGAAACATCAGCGGCATTCTCTTGGCTATTTTTGTGATCGATGGAGGTATCCGCCTATGGCGCATCGGCGGACGACGAGAACGCCAGCGGGCCCTAATTGTTTCTGCAGGGGTCCTGCTTTTCCTGCTCTCCTGTGCTGTGAACGGCCTCCTGATTCATCACCATATTCTTCAAGTTCCCTACTTCATCACGCTATCCTTTCTCTTCATTGTTGTGGCGATGGAAATCGAACTAAGTCGCGACCTAAGAAGCGCGGCTTCTATGTCACGAGAGTTCAAGGAAAACGTCGAAAGCATGAACCTCGCCGCTGAGGCAGTCCAGTTGGCTCTGTGGCGTTCGGAAATCACCGATGACCGTATTTGGGTTAGCCCGCGAATGGACGTGAAATGTTCGGCATTGGTCCTGACGAAACGATCGACCTCAATCGTTTCTTCGATACCTTGGCCGCTGAAGCCAAGAAATCTACGGCAGATGCAATTGGCAATCACTGGAGGGGGACGCAATCCTTCAGGTCGAATACCAGTCGCCCTACCTCATGGCAAAACTCGCTGGATAAGGAGCCACGGCCGCGTCGAGTTTGACTCGGACCACAAGCCCTTACGGATGCGTGGAGTTTCCACCGATGTATCACGAAGCCGCGAGGTGGAATCTGCAGCTGCTCGTCATCAGGCGGAAAATTACTCACCTGACACGAATCAACTCGCTCAGTGGGCTTTCCGGCCTGCTCGCCCACGAGTTGGTCCAACCCCTTGCCATTATCCTCAGTAACTCACAAACGGCGAAGCGCCTACTTTCTCAAGAAGAACCGGACATTAAAGAGGTGGAAGAGATTCTCGATGACATTGTCGGCGAGGACAAACGAGCCTCCAACGTCATCGATAGACTTCGAAGTCTCGTGCGCCCTGGCAACGCCCGGACCGCTTCCGTATCACTGAATGACGTAATCACCGAGGTCTTGCAGTTTGCTCGTCACGATCTTAGCGACCGAGGTGTCACGATTCGATTCGATCTCTCCGACAAGCTCCCCGATATTGGCGGAGATCGAATTCAACTCCAGCAACTCCTACTCAATCTTATCCTCAATGCCTCCGATTCGATGTCCGGCAAGCCGGTGGAAGAGCGTCACATTCAGATCAGTAGCACCTACTCATCTGACTTTGTTCTGGGTCGCGGTGACCGACGAAGGAAATGGATTTCCCGGTGATCCAGAGCGCCATTTCGAATCATTTGTCACAACCAAAACGGATGGACTAGGCATGGGGCTTGCGATTTGTCGGACGATCTGTCGAACTCATGGAGGACGTATTTGGGCCGAGAACCAAAACCCAAACGGCGCGACGCTCACTTTCGAACTCCCTGTCCTAACTAACAATCTGCCATGAGTCAGAAACTAGGAATTGTTTATATCGTTGATGACGAGGCAGGAATGCGGAAAGCTCCTCCCGCCACTCCTTGCTGCTGAAGGCTTCGATCCGCGGCCCTTTCCCAATGCCAGCGAGTTCCTCTTTGGCGACGATGATCATGTGTGGAGTGACCTTGGCATCGAATGCCTTGCCCACGGTGCCGTCGGAATCGACGAGGACTTGAGTGGCTTTGCTGCCCTCGGCCATGGTTTTCTCACCGAGCTTGGAGCCTTCGAGGTAACCTTGCTTGCCTTCGGCCGAAGAATTGACGGTAAGCCAGACAACGTCCTTGCCTGTGTAATCCGCCTGCAGCTTCTGCATGTTTTTGCTGGAATAGTGCTTTTTGACAAACGGGCAATCGAAGTTGGTCCATTCGAGGACGACGATCTTGTCCTTGTAGTCCGAGAGGCTGACTTTTTCGCCCTTCACGTTCATCGCTGTGAACTCTGGGGCTTTATCTCCGGGGCTGGCTGCGAACGTGGTGGCAATGGCGAAGGCACCGGCCAAGGTAGCTGTGATGATTGATTTCATTTTTTCTAGTAGTTTGATCCAGGGACACAAGGAGAGCGTCCCGATCAAACAACCTTGTCTCTAAAATGTGAAATTTCCTCTCTTTTTTGAAATAAGCCTCATTTTTGGCCGCTTTCCCTACGATCGAATGAAGGTCGAAAGCAGGCCGATGGCCGCTTGGATCGAGGAAAGGGAGGCCGTTTCCTCCGCCGTATGGTATCCGGTGGTGGGAATCTGAAGGGTAGTGCCATTGATCTGTCCCTCACTGGCAGCGGCCAGCCTGCCAAGCTCCGTCCTACCCAGCGAGTAGGGTTTTTCCCTGCCTAAGTTCTGCCGCTCGATCCACTCGTCCTTGTAGCTGTAACGGATCCCGAGTTCCTCGCAGCGCTCCGAAATCTCACGGGTAAAATCTTGATCAAACGCACCCGAAGCATCTTTTTTACGAAGCACTAGGTCCTGCTCGGATGCGGTGGCCGTATCCGGATAGGGACTGGTATCGAGTACAAGCAGGCGGCGGGTGGAAATGGACTCCCGCTGCAACCAAGCCAGCGCGTAGCGCCAGCTTCGGCCCGCCTCCTCCTGCGCGGTAAAGAGGGCTGTGCCCTGGAATCCGCTGCGGTAGAGATAGATGATAAGTGCCACGCTCACCACATTGTCGAGCTGGGCGGAGATATGTGTGTCCGTGAGTTTCAGTCTGTCTAGGAAGGCGACGGGAGTGCCCGGTTCCAGATAATCGAGGCCATCGAGTTCGAAAATCAGGTTCAGTCGTTTCGGGCATAGGTAGCCCGTAGTGATCGTGCCTTGGCCGATGTAGGTGCCGGTGTAGGGGAGGTGTGCCTGCACCCGTTGGTCTGTGAAACGGTCGGCGATCGTCGCCACCATCTGCTCGGAAACCGAATCCCCCGTGAGCTCCCCGCGGTTCCCGGCGATGAAGGCCGCGTATTGGAATTCGTTCGGCCCCGTGCAGACCAACCCATTCCGGTCCACGTGCGCGGAGAGAACCACCCCATCCGGATCCCCGCCACGCGCGACGAGGATTCCACTGTGCCGTTCCACGGAAATGTCCAGCTCCTCCAGCTCCCTCCGCAGCACCCTGAAAAACGAATCCTCCGCCCCCACCACCGAAGGCTCCCGGATCAAATGGCGGAGAGTGATGAGGAATCCGGAGAGGTCTGCGGTGGATGAAGGGAACATATGGCTGGCCTAGGATTAGCAGGAAAAGTACCCGCCGTGGGAGGGAAAAACATGCGCTTATCACAACTCGCGCAAACGCCTTTCTGCTCTACCCATCGCCTTCAAAAGATTTCCGATCAATGGCCCCCCTCCGCAACCTACAAACCTTAATGAGATTTCTTCTATGACTCGCTCCTTGACGCAGAGAGCCCTTGTCGCTCGACTCGTTGAAATTCCATAAATCGATCCATATACCCTACATGAAATCTGCTTCTCAAATCAAATCATCCTTCACTCGCCTGGTTCCGGCGACTCTCGGAATCGCATTCGTGGTGCTTGCCGCCGGTTGTGCGAAGAAGCCGACCGGCCTTCCGACAGCATTGGGCGATCGGTCCGCGCGCGAGCAGCACGGCTACATCTACTACCTGGATGGAGCCGGCGGCGGAACGGCAAAAAACAATTGGGCGGGGGGCGTTAAGGACGGCTTGATCGCCGCCGGATACAACGGAGCGGGCGAGATGTATTCGTGGGAGACGGGAAAGGGATTGATGGCCGATCAGGATGCTTCGGTGAAATACAAGCGTGCCCAAGCCAAGGGTTTGGCCGAAAAGATTGTTGAACGCGAGAAGGCGTATCCCGGGGTGCCGCTGAACGTCCTGAGCTTTTCAGCGGGGGCGGCCTCGGCCGTTTTCGCCTTGGAGGCACTTCCCGAAACGGTGCAAGTCGACCGCATCGTCATGTTAGGTTGCTCGATTAGCGAGGACTACGATCTCACCAAGGCGCTGAAGCATGTGAAGGGGAAAATGTATCTATATACCTCAACACACGATGAGATGGTCGGCTTTCTCATGAAATTCTCGGGAACGGCGGATCGCAAATTCCATGATCCCGGTGCGGGAATCAAGGGCTTCGTTTTGCCGAAAGGTGCCTCTGCCGAGACTCGCAAGCTGTATGCTGAAAAGATCGTCGTGATCCCTTGGAAGAAGAAGGAACTGCAGGACGGCAACAAGGGGCACCACTTCGACAACATCAAGATGCCTTTCATCCGCGACTATGTGGCGCCGATCCTGATGGGCGAGGGAGTCCCTGATCCTTCCTGATCGTTTCGTCTATTCATTGTTTGGTCGGCTTGCGATGACTTTCGACAGTATAACAAACAGCATCCAGTGGGTCTTGACCATGTGCCTCGACCACCCAATCGGCCTTCAGAATCAGTTTTATCCAAAACTATATCCTACTCGCGTTTCATCATGAATCTCACGATCTCATCCAGCCTATACCGCCCGTTGTTCGCCGGCATCTGCTTCGCCTTTCTTGCCGCCTGCGCGACGGTTCCCTCGGTCCCGCCACAGGAGGCCAGTGCAGCAGTCTTTCTCAAAGCGGCTCAATCCACCCGCGCCACCGCGCAGCAACGCGCGGCACTCTATCTGCGGGCCGCCGCGCTTTCGGCTCCATTGATCGGCTCCGCGAATCAGGACCCTCAAGCAATCCAAACCTATAACACCGCCACCGAGGAACTTACCATCCTGCTGCGCAGCGCAGACGACGGTAGCCTGTGGAACAAGCCGCTCAGCTTCACGGCCGGCGGCAAAACCTACCAACTCCGCTACACGGACTCCAAGTCCGAGGATGTCTGGTCTCCGAATTACTTCACCGCCTTTGAGTCAGTCAGTGATGTCAAAATGGATCTCGTCAAAACGCCCAACGTCCGGAGCGGAGTCGGCGGAGTCCTGATCGGCGTGCGCAAACTGGACCCCGGCGAAGCATTTGCCCCGAGAGTCGGCATCACCGCTCCCGTCACCACCACACTCACCTTCCAAGGGGACAACGCGACCCTCGTGCTCAACGATCCCACTGAGAAGGCGACCGTTACCATGTCGGGGGAAAAGCTCCCGCTCGCCGCCAACTTCAGCGCTCCGCTGTGCTACTACCCGGATGTCAACGCCACCTTGCTGGGGCTGATGGAGGCGCTCCGTCCCGCAAAATACACAGACCGTCAGGGGCTGTTCATGCTGCAGCCTTTTGATCCCACACGCATCCCCGTGATCTATGTCCACGGCCTGGCCTCCACGCCCTATATCTGGAGAGACCCCATCAACCAGATCGAGGAGGATCCCGAATTGAGAGCGAAATACCAAGCAATCGTCTACTCCTACCCCACAGGCAACCCGGCCGCATTCTCCGCCCTCCAGTTTCGTGAGGAACTCGCCGAATTCGCAAAGACCCACCCCATGCCCCACGGATTCGTCCTCATCAGTCACAGCATGGGAGGCCTCCTCAGCCAGATGCAGACGGAAACGGTCACCCGCGCCGACTGGCACCGACTCTATCCTGAGCGGACTGACGCCCTGTTTGCCAAAGTGACTCCCGATAGCAACATCTACCGCGCGATGACATTTGATGCGAATCCAGACGTCAAACGCGTGGTCTTCATCTCCACCCCACACAAAGGAGCCAATATGGCCACCGAATCCATCGGCCAGTTCGCCATCAAGCTCATCAGCCTCCCGGTCGATATCACCCATACCATCACCAGCACGCTCGGCAACGAAATCGGTTTCATCCTCGGAAACAAAGACAACCGCCTTCCTACCAGCGTCAGTAGCCTCGCACCGAGCAACCCGATGCTCCACGTGCTGGCCAGCAAAAAGGTCATCCCGCCCAGCCACTCGATTATCGGGAACCGCGGCAGATCCGGCCCCTTGGCGGATAGCTCGGACGGCGTGGTTCCCTACTGGAGCTCGCACCTCGGCTACGCGCAGTCCGAAGTCATCGTGCCTGGTCCGCACAGCTGTTACGGCTACCCGGAAGCCGCTGCGGAGCTGAAACGCATCCTTCGCCTGCACTTGAAAAGTATTCGGTAGAGTCTGAGCCTCACCGCCAGCTCCGAGTGGACTGCCCCATGATGTATCAACCCTCGGCAAAGTATCGATGTCTTCCGAAGGTTAGGTATCAATCAAAAGTTCGGCAAAGAATGAAGATCGTGACGAACGCTCATCAATCTGGAGTATCACCCTGCTAGAAATGTATAGGCTCCGAAATCACCTTTTGATCTGGGCACCTATCGCGATCGTGTTAGGAATTTGGGCGACCCGAATCCTTTGGGGAGATCCAGATGGATTCCATAGAATCAGGCATCATCGCATTAACCTGACGCGAATGCCAAGCTACTCAACTCCGCCCTCCTATGTAACAAGTCGGATATTGTAGATCCCCTCGCCGCCATAGCAAAGCGGGCTTGCGCCGAGCAAAGGGAGTTGCTTGTATCGAGCAACGAATTTGGAGGACTAAGGGACAACAAATCCTTAACGTTAGCCAGAACATAGAATCCGAAGATGACCGCGTATATCGTCAGAAAAGGCGCACAGAAAAAGAAGGGCATCCTTGAAAAGCGCGAAGCAGAGATGCTCCACCACATTAGGATTAATGCCTCTGATGAGAAGCTGGCAAAAGCTGCCGAGAGGGTGAGAGATGCACAGAATGCGGTGATCAAGTGCATGCTTCATGAGACTGAAGCAGTCAGACCGGAAGACGAAGTTAGGTTCGCGGAGCAGTGGAGGCACCTTGAGCAAGACCGTGAACATTGGGAGACGATCACGACTACGGAGATCATCGATCAATACAGCGTCCAGAATCAACGATCGAAAAAGGCGTAGGAACCGACGCCGAACCAGCCGTCTGGACAAATTGGGATTTTTCAGCCGGCGCGGCTCCACTTCACCTTTGTGCATCGAATGATCGGCAAGTTGATCTCACTAGACGATGGACCGAAGAGGAATGTTCGGGTGGAGATCACGCCCAAACTGCTCAAATCTGAACTAGCCAAGCCACAGGGCGATGTCTCTCCGTCTTCAGTGCAGGGGTTCACCATCGAGAGGAGTCGTTTCCTATTCCGTGATCTGATTCGGCTGTGGTTGCGAACCACCGCAGGTGAGGTTGAATTTTATAGATCTCGCTCGATGTTTGATGTCGCCCTGCTTCTCGACGAACTGGAAGCGGTGATCGGTCCTAAGCCGCGTGATCTCAAAAACATCAAGGACGCTAAGGTTCTAGTTTAAAGCGAGCAATTTGAGGGGGCGTAGTCGGCTTTGTCCGGTGCCTCTTGCCCAGGCCATTTCTGCGATTCCTATCAGGCGGCCAAGTCATAGGCGCGCCCGACCTCGCTATGCTGGTGTGCATGAGAATATGTGAAAAATATGGAGTGCGGACGGCTTGCCTCCGCTTTCGATAGTGAGGCTTGCCTCACGGGGTCATACCGGTGTGCTCGGTGCCAATCTTGTCGCTCCGCACCAACAGAGGGCAAGCCCTCCAGCCCCCAAAGCGGAGGCAAGCCATCAGCACTCCAAACTGCTCGGACTGGGTGAACGAACGCGTTATCCTGAAAGCATACAGATTCACAAATTGTGATGCGCGAGAGTATCCTTCTCATGATCGAAGTTCAAGGCGCGTTGGATGGGGGACGCCCCATGTGGAGTCTTGGGCGGTGTGTTGGACGTGGGAGGGGCGGTGGAGGAGAGGTGCTTTTCATGGGTGAGTGCCGGGTGATCAGTGAACAGTGGAAGACTTGGGTTGAGAGGAGACTGGGGCAGTGGGGCGAGCTGAAGCTCGCGGTCCGGTGGGGGAGCTGGGGTTGTGGGGGTCCGCTGGAGCCTGCGGTCCGTTCCTGGACTTTTTGGAGCTGCGCTAGGTCCAAGGGAATTTCCGGGTGGATTTTTTCCAATAGTGGATGGCGAAACCTACTCCCAATAATCCTCCGATGAGGAAGCGGCCCCAGGCAAACCATGCGGTATCGGCATGTAGCAATGCCCGGCCCACCGCTCTCGACATGTAGGGGAGATAGAAGGCGGCGGCTCCGGAGGCGGCGAAGATCAGCGAGAGGACCACGGTTGCCAGGAAGCCGGTCGCGATGCGCTGGAGCCAAGGGGGAAGTTCGACTAGGGGTTCTCCCTTGTAGGTTTCGAAATTCTCCCACTTGTCGGGGTCATCACTCATGCGGTTCAGTTTCCGGAGGAGATGGACCAGGCTTTCCCATCGGTATCCACGAGGACGATGGACGGGGTGTCGGGGTTGCCATCGAGGTATTCGCTGATCGGGGCGGTGGCGGTCCAGGTGTTTGGCTTGTTGCTGTCCTTCTCAAAGGTGGGTTTGGCGGAGGGGGCGAGGATGTTGCGGGTGACGGGGAAGACGGTGCAGGTGGTGGGATCGAGCTTGGAATCGGCGGGGAGGGTGAGGGTGAGTGTTATGCTCTCCCCGGTGATGGCTGAGGAGAGGGTGGCGGCGGGGATTTCCTCGGGGAGGGCGGCGTAGGCTTTTGCCACGAGTTCCGGCTGGGGGGCGGAGAGGGTGGGCTCGGCTTTGCCGGGGACGCAGCTTTGGTCGTTGCAGGTGAGCCAGGAAATGATGGGGACGATGCCGGCGGGGAGCTCGGTGGCGTCTGATCCGGTGGGCGGGGTGATGGTGAGGGGGAAGTGGACTTCTCCTTCGTATCCGTATCCGTGGAGTGATCCGGTGGTGAAGGCGATGGGGGCGGGGAACTGGACTTCGCCGAGTGTCCAGCCTTCGGGGAGTTCCGCTTTTACGGAGAGGGGCAGTCCGCCTTCACCGGGGTTTTCCCAATAGGTGTGCCAGCCTTTGTCAATTTCCATGCGGATGACGGTGCGGAATGGCTGGCCGGGTGTGATCTTCGCAGTCTCCGGGATCCATTCGGCGGTGGCCATGTTTTCTGCATGGGCGGCGGGGAGGGTGAGGATGGCGGCGAGGGCGAGGGTGGGGACTTTCATAGAGGGGAGCTTGGCGCATCCGTAGAGGATTTCCAGCGAAGTGTTCTGTTTGCCGGGGCGGGTCTGAATTTTCCTTGAGGAATCCTCCGGGCGTGCGGAGTATCCTTCCTATGATGAAAACCTACATTGGTACCGGAGTGGCCTGCGTGATTGCGGCTGGAGTCTCGTTTGGCGAAACGAAAATGGAATCCGGCAACGGATGGCTGAAGTTCACCGGTGGCGAAGGCGCTGGAAAGGGAAAGCATGTCGTCCTGCTCGCGGGGGATGAGGAATACCGATCCGAGGAGAGCATGCCGATGCTGGCCAGGATTCTCACCGAGAGGCATGGCTTCGATACGACGGTGCTTTTCTCCGCCGATGAGGACGGGACGATCAATCCGGATGCGGGTGGTAGTCTGGAGAACTCGGTGTCGCTCGATTCTGCCGATGGCATCGTGATGCTGTTGCGTTTCCGCCACTTCAATGATGAGACGATGAATCGCTTCAAGGCGGCTGTGGATCGCGGGGTGCCTCTGGTGGCGCTCCGCACGAGCACGCACATCTTCAATTTCCCGAAGGACAGCGCCTGGGCGGAATGGTCCTGGAACCATGAGAACGGTGGCTTTGGAAAAGCGGTTCTCGGAGAGACCTGGATCAGCCACTGGGGCAAGCACAAGGTGGAGGCGACTCGCGGCGTGGTGGAAAAAGGTCAGGAAGATAACCCAATCCTCAATGGTGTGGTGGATGTCTTCGGTGACTCCGATGTCTATGAGGCAGCTCCGCCGGAGGATGCGACGATTTTGCTACGTGGCGTGGTCCTCAAAGGAATGGAAAAGGATGGTGAGCCTGCAGACTACGAAAAGAAGCGCAAGGACGGTGGGATGCAGAAGGTCAACGAGCCCGCTATGCCTGTGGCCTGGACTCGTGAAAGGAAAAACGAGGCAGGAACGACGAACAAAATCCTCACCACTACCATGGGTGCTGCGACGGATCTCGAGAGCGAAGGTCTGCGTAGGCTGGTGGTAAACGGAGTCTACTGGGGGCTGGGAATGGAAATACCCGAGAAGGCTGATGTTTCGATTGTCGGTGAATACAAACCTTCGAATTACAGCTTCAAAGCCTACCAGAAGGGCAAGAAGGCTGAGGATTTCGCGAAATAAACGGCCTTGAAAATGCTTGGTGGCGGGGGCGGGATGCCTTCGTCACCTTTTTTTGTGCCGGTTCCGGGGAAATTCGGTTAGGCATCCCTCATCAATCGATCATTTGTCATGCAGCAGGAATTGGAACTCGATACCCACCAGAAAGCCCTAAAAATCAATCTCGATCCCCGTTGGTATGGGACATTTGCGGAAATCGGAGCCGGCCAGGAGGTGGTGCGGTGGTTTTTCCGCGTAGGTGGTGCGGCCGGGACGGTGGCAAAAAGCATGTCTGCCTATGACATGACGGTCAGCGATGCGATTTACGGAAGTGGCGACCGCTACGTTTCCCAATCCCGCTGCCAGGCGATGCTGGACCGTGAGTTCGGCCTGAACTTGGAACGGCTCAACGACCAGCGCGGTGACAACACGGCGTTCTTCGCCTTCGCCGATACGGTGGTGGCGCGTTCTTTCAAAGGAGGGAACGAATGCCACGGCTGGATGGGACTGAAATTCCAGTCCCGCCCGCACGATGAGCCGAGCCAGATCATGATCCACGTCCGCATGCTGGATGCTGAGGCATCGCTGCAACAGGAGGCTCTCGGGATCGTGGGCGTGAACTTGCTTTTCGGCGGATTTTTCCTCCATCACGAGCCGGAGCTGCTGGTGGAAAGTCTCTTGGATAAACTAACCACGGGGCGGGTGGAGATCGATATGATCAAGTTCGAGGGGATCGAGTTCCGAGCGGTGGACAACCGTCTGATCGCACTGAAATTGGTGCAGCTCGGGCTGAGCGGTGCTGCGATGTTCGGTGCGAATGGGGAGGTGCTCCAGCCCTCCGAGGCGCTCTACAAGAAGGCTGTGCTGGTCGAGCGAGGCAGTTTCCGCCCTCCGACCAAGGTGAATTTCGATATGCTTGAGTGTGCTTTGGAAAAACTCAAGGCAGACGCCTCAATGAAAGGGAAGGAGGTGCTGCCGATCTTCGAGCTGACGATGCGCAACCTCTTGGCAGGAGGAAAGGAAGTGGATCGCCGTGATTTCCTGGCCCGCGCGGATCTTCTCGCTGCCTGTGGGATGACGGTGCTGATCTCGGATTATTTCGAGTATTACCGTCTCGCCGCCTACCTCTCGTGGCGCACTAGGGAGCGGATTGGGATCGTGATGGGTGTGCCTTCACTGGTCGAAATTTTTGAGGAGAAATACTACGCGGCTCTACCGGGGGGGATTCTCGAAAGCTTCGGGCGCCTATTTAAGCACAATCTCAAGCTCTTCGTTTACCCGCTGCTGGATGCTGAAAAGGGTGAGATCATCAACGTTGAGACCATGAAGGTGGCTCCGGAGCTTTCCAAACTGTATGGATATCTGGCGGATCGTGGTAGCTTCGTGAAGCTCGACAATTTCAACGAGGAAGTGCTCAGTATTTTCTCGCGGGACGTTCTTTCCAAGATCGCGGAAGGTGACGAAAGCTGGGAGGGCATGGTCCCGAAAGAGGTGGCGGATCTCATCAAGACTCGGAAGTTCTTCGGATACATTTCGGGATGACAATTTCCAGATTCAGGTGCGACGGATGGCGGAGGATGATGCTCCGGTGGTGCTTGCTTCTGATTTTCTCAGGGACGTGCCTCGCCGCTCCCATGTGGGACATGGCGGAGTTGGGAAAGACTCCAGCCGTTTTCCCTGCGGACGAACATTCCAAGGAAGGGGTGAAATCCGTTTTCTACGAAGGGGAGCCTTTTCAGGGGAAGCCGACCCGAGTTTTCGCCTACTACGGGATTCCCGAAGCGGAAGTAGGTGCCAAAGTGCCGGCCATGGTTCTGGTCCACGGCGGCGGGGGATCTGCGTTTGACTGGTGGGTGAAGCTTTGGAACTCGCGCGGATACGCCGCCATCGCGATGGATACCTGCGGGGGGATCAGCAGGGGAGGGGCGAACAACCATGAACGTCATGAGTTCAGCGGACCGGAGGGATGGGGAGGATTTGATCAGATGGATCGTGAAACGAAGGATCAGTGGACCTACCATGCCGTAGCGGCGGTGATTCGTGGGCATTCCTTGCTCCGCTCATTTCCAGAAGTCGATGTGGAGAGGGTCGGGCTGACCGGTATTTCTTGGGGAGGCTATCTTACGAGCATCGTTTCCGGGGTGGACTCGCGTTTCAAATTCGCCGTGCCTGTCTATGGATGCGGATACATCCACGAGAACTCCACGTGGCTCGAGAATTTCAAAACGATGGGAGAGGACAATGCGGAAAGGTGGACAAGGCATTGGGAGCCGTCCGTCTACCTTCCGTCTGCAAAAATGCCCATGCTGTGGGTCACTGGGACCAATGACTTCGCGTATCCCTTGGATTCTTTGCAAAAAAGCTACAAATCCACAGCGGGCTCATTCCGGCTTTCCATTCCCGGCGACATGAAGCACGGGCATGAGCCGGGAGCCGATCCGAAAGTGATTCACGCCTTCGCAGACCAAATGCTCAAAGGAGGAACGCCCATCCCCGAAATCACTGGCTCTGAACTGAACGGAGGAATTCTCGAAGTGACCTACACCTCGGATCTTCCGGTGGAATCCGCAGAACTTCTTTTCACCAAGGACGATGGCGTTTGGAAGGAGAGGAAATGGACTTCCATACCCGCCCGGTTGGAGGGAAGTGGAAAAGCCTCTGCTACCGTTCCGGATGGAGCGAAAGTCGTTTTCCTGAATCTAAAAGATCCGCGGGGCTTTGTGATCAGCTGCCCGCACGCGGAGCGCGATTGATCAGGACTTTCTCCAGCGTGAGGTAAGTCCCTCGTAAGCATCGATCCTCCGATCTCGGAAAAACGGCCAAATGCGCCGGAAATCTTCTACCTGCTTGAAGTCCACATCGTGGAAAACGATTTCCTCATTCTCGACGGATGCCTTGGCAACGAGTTCACCGTAGGGGTTCGCCACGAAGGACTGTCCCCAGAATTCCGTTCCGTCGTGGGTTCCCGCCCGATTGATTGCCGCTAGGTAGCAGCCGTTCGCAACCGCGTGCCCGCGCTGCACCGTTTCCCACGCGCAGTGCTGCGCCTTGCCGAGTTCTTCCTTTTCCTCAGGTAACCAGCCGATCGCCGTCGGGTAGATCAAGAGTTCCGCACCGCCTAATGCCATAAGTCGTGCAGCCTCCGGGTACCATTGATCCCAGCAGATCAATACGCCGATCTTGCCGAAAGCCGTATCCCATACCGGCCAGCCGCTGTCACCCGGGGTGAAATAGAATTTTTCCTCAAAACCCGGATCCTGGGGGATGTGTGCTTTCCGATACATCCCGAGAAGGCCGCCGTCTGCATCGTGAACCGTTGCTGTGTTGTGGTAGAGCCCTGGTCCCCTGTTCTCAAACAGGGAGGAGATGATCACCACACCCAGCTCCTTGGCCAAATCGCCCAGCCGGTCCGTTACGGGACCGGGAAGCTTGTCAGCCAGATCAAAGCGCTCCGTATCTTGAACCGTACAGAAATACGGAGTTAGGAAGAGTTCTTGGGTGGCGATGATCTGCGCCCCGCCAGTCGCCGCTTCACGAATCAATTTCTCATGATGATCGAAGGATTCCTGTTTCGTAGTGAAAGTCTTGGATTGGAGAAGTGCGATTCTAGGCATGGTGTGCTGGATTGAGCAGCAAGTCTGCTCAGGATTCGGTTGATTTCAAGCGGTAGATTGCCACTTGGAATCGGTAGAAACAACGATCTGCGTCATCCTTACTGGAGCTGTAGTAGTTCAGAGGAGGAAGATCACTGAGGTGAGCCTGCGAGTTACGAAATTTGGCGGATTTGTGTCTTATTTAGGAAATCCGAAACGAATTTGGCGCGCTTCGACGGGTTCTGAAAGGCGTTCGTTCCCGTAAAATCAAGGGTTCAGGACTGAGCGAAAAAATTTCGAAATTTTGATCAGAAACTCATTGACCTGAGAGGTGGAGTTGGTCTAGGTTCCGCCCGTCGACGCGACAAGCGCCGACACGAGAGACTGCCAGTCGGTCGCGGTAACAGCCAGGTGCGGATTTTGAATCCTACCGAGTTTTGCCCGATCGGCTTTTTAGTCCCCTCGAATCAAGTTCTTTGACAGTGTGACCCAGCGCAAATCGTGCCAATGAGGGGAAGAAAGGCCGCAAGGAGTTTCTTTTCAAGTTAGGCAGCCGTAAGCAGGTGAGATTTGAGTTGGGATGGAAAAAAGATTGAATTGTGCGCTGCGCGTGGAAACGCGCAGCGAGTGAGGATAACCACTTTCGGGTGGGAAGCCTCACAAAAAACAATTTGGAATACGTATCTAGAAATAGAACGCCAACCGAATTTTTTACGGAGAGTTTGATTCTGGCTCAGAATGAACGCTGGCGGCGTGTTTAAGACATGCAAGTCGCACGGAGAAACGAAGGTATTTATATTTTTGTTTTTCAGTGGCGCACGGGTGAGTAACACGTGAATTACATGCCCTTGAGAGGGGGATAGCCCGGGGAAACCCGGATTAATACCCCATGGTTCCGCAAGGATAAAGGTGGCCAGCAATGGCTGTCGCTCAAGGATTGGTTCGCGCCCTATCAGCTTGTTGGCGAGGTAACGGCTCACCAAGGCAATGACGGGTACCTGGTCTGAGAGGACGATCAGGCACACTGGAACTGAGACACGGTCCAGACACCTACGGGTGGCAGCAGTCGAGAATAATTCACAATGGGGGCAACCCTGATGGTGCAACGCCGCGTGGAGGATGACGGTCTTAGGATTGTAAACTCCTGTCATCCGGGAGAAAGACCTGACGATTAATAGTCGGCAGGGTTGATAGTACCGGAAGAGGAAGGGACGGCTAACTTCGTGCCAGCAGCCGCGGTAATACGAAGGTCCCGAGCGTTATTCGGAATCACTGGGCGTAAAGGGAGCGTAGGCGGCGCGGTAAGTCGGATGTGAAATCCCGGGGCTCAACCCCGGAACTGCATCTGATACTGCCGTGCTAGAGTAATGGAGGGGTAGCTGGAATTCTCGGTGTAGCAGTGAAATGCGTAGATATCGAGAGGAACACTCGTGGCGAAAGCGAGCTACTGGACATTTACTGACGCTGAGGCTCGAAGGCTAGGGGAGCGAAAGGGATTAGATACCCCTGTAGTCCTAGCAGTAAACGGTGCACGCTTGGTGTGAGGGGAATCGACCCCCCTTGTGCCGGAGCTAACGCGTTAAGCGTGCCGCCTGGGAAGTACGGTCGCAAGACTAAAACTCAAAGAAATTGACGGGGACCCGCACAAGCGGTGGAGTATGTGGCTTAATTCGATGCAACGCGAAGAACCTTACCTAGGCTTGACATGCATCTCTAAGCACGTGAAAGCGTGTGACCATTTATGGAATTTGCACAGGTGCTGCATGGCCGTCGTCAGCTCGTGTCGTGAGATGTTGGGTTAAGTCCCGCAACGAGCGCAACCCTTGTGAATAGTTGCCAGCACGTAATGGTGGGAACTCTATTCAGACTGCCCAGATCAACTGGGAGGAAGGTGGGGACGACGTCAGGTCAGTATGGCCCTTACGCCTAGGGCTGCACACGTACTACAATGCCCAGTACAATTTGAACCGATACCGCGAGGTGGAGGAAATCAGTAAAACTGGGCCCAGTTCGGATTGGAGGCTGCAACTCGCCTCCATGAAGTTGGAATCGCTAGTAATGCCGTATCATCTACGACGGCGTGAATACGTTCCCGGGTCTTGTACACACCGCCCGTCACATCATGGAAGCCGGTAGCACCCGAAGTATCGTTTAATCGGTCCTAAGGTGAAGCTGGTAACTGGGATGAAGTCGTAACAAGGTAGCCGTAGGGGAACCTGCGGCTGGATCACCTCCTTTCACGGAGTAAATGGCAAATGGACGTCTGCAAAGACAATAGCGACTCACATCGTTACCATCACTGCTATAGGTCGAGCCCTTTGAATAGAAGCTGAGATGCTGAAAAGCAAAAAAGCTGAAATGAAGAGGGTTGCGAAATCCGCAAGAACCGCACCTAAAAACAACTAAAATAGAGCTGTGCGTGATAGAAAGCACGCAGCGCGCAATCCGATCTTTTTTCCGTCATATTTTACCTTTTCGCCTCTCCCTGAATATAAAGGGGGTATAGCTCAGTTGGTAGAGCGTCTGCTTTGCAAGCAGAATGTCTGCGGTTCGAATCCGCATGCCTCCACCACTTTTCGGTAAACGCTGAAAAGCTAAAAACTGAAAAGCTGAAAAACAGAAACGTTTGAAAAATCTGAATTTCAGATTATCAGCGTTTCAGAATTTCAGATTTTACCAACCGGGCCTGTAGCTCAGTTGGTTAGAGCACACGCTTGATAAGCGTGGGGTCGCTGGTTCGAGTCCAGCCAGGCCCACCATCCGTTTTGAGAGAGAAGGAAACAAGAATAAGTCACACGTCACAAAAGCAGTTCGCTCTTTGACATCCATATGGAGAGAAACAATTTTCTGTAATGTATAAGAAGTAAGCTCACATGAGCCATTCTTACGCGATACTTGAAAGTATATTCGAATACCAAATACATAATTTTTACGGCAAAGTTGGTGCGAACCGCAAGGTGAGCATCGACCGTTAAAAGAAAGAACAGATCGCCAGGACTTTGGTCCTGGCAGTAATGACTTCATTAACAGCTGATTTCGATTTTAGGAATCAAGCTATGAAGGGCACACAGTGAATGCCTTGGTGCTAACAGGCGATGAAGGGCGCGATCAGCTGCGATAAGCTTCGGGGAGCGGTTAATACGCTATGATCCGGAGATTCCCGAATGGGGTAACCTGACGGTGGTAATACGCCGTCGTTCGTTTCTGAAGCCTGAAGTGGTGTCAAAGCCATGGAGGGAAGTTAGGAAACGATACGCGATACCCGGTGAAGTGAAACATCTCAGTAACCGGAGGAAAAGAAAGAGAATCGATTCCGTAAGTAGTGGCGAGCGAAAGCGGAAGAGCCCAAACCAGAAGCTTGCTTCTGGGGTTGTAGGACCCCGACGTGGGACCTCGATGGATAGGTTAAGGAACTGGAAAGTTCCGGCATAGAGGGTGAAACCCCCGTAACCGAAATCCAAAGAGGCCCTAGGGAGTTCCTGAGTAATACGGCACACGTGAAACGCCGTATGAATCTGTGCGGACCACCGCATAAGGCTAAATACTAGTTAGCGACCGATAGTGAACCAGTACCGTGAGGGAAAGGTGAAAAGAACCGCTGTGAGCGGAGTGAAATAGAACCTGAAACCGTGTGCCTACAAGGTGTCAGAGCTCTTCGGAGTGATGGCGTGCCTTTTGCTTAATGAGTCTGCGAGTTAGTATATGTGGCAAGTTTAAGCTCTTCTGGAGCGTAGGCGAAGCGAAAGCGAGTCCGAATAGGGCGACATTAGCTGCATGTGCTAGACCCGAAGCGGAGGTGATCTACCCTTGGCCAGGTTGAAGCATAGGTGATACTATGTGGAGGACCGAACAGGTGAATGTTGAAAAATTCTCTGATGAGCTGAGGGTAGGAGTGAAAGGCTAATCAAACCCCGTGATAGCTGGTTCTCCTCGAAATGCATTGAGGTGCAGCGTTGCGTGTTGACCCGTGGGGGTAGAGCACTGAAAGGGCTAGGGGGCATACCCGCCTACCAACCCCTATCAAACTCCGAATACCACGGGGTAGAGCGCAGCAGTGAGACGGTGGGGGATAAGCTTCATCGTCAAAAGGGAAACAACCCTGATCAGCAGCTAAGGTGCCTAAACTATGCTAAGTGGAAAGGAGGTGGGATTTCACAGACAGTGAGGATGTTGGCTTAGAAGCAGCCACCATTTAAAAAGTGCGTAATAGCTTACTCATCGAGAGATCCTGCGCCGAAAATGATTGGCGATAAGCATAGTACCGAAGCTCTGGGTGTCACGTCTAGGGACGTGGCGCGGTAGAGGAGCATTCTCAACACATTGAAGCGCGATGGCGACTGACCGTGGAGAGTTGAGAAGAGAGGATGCAGACATGAGTAACGATAAGCCGGGTGAAATCCCCGGCCGCCGTAAACCCAAGGATTCCCGGGCTACGATTTTCGTCCCGGGGTTAGTCGGGACCTAAGGCAAGGCCGATAGGCGTAGCCGATGGACAGCTGGTTAATATTCCAGCACTTCCGAACCTTTAGCAGGGGGGACGCATGTGTGGAGACAAACAAGTGATTGAATTCCCAGGGGATGCTTTCGAGCTGAACCGCATTGTCAAAACATGTGCCGAGAAAAGCCCCTGTGTATGCTAAGGAACCCGTACCGTAAACCGACACAGGTGGGTGGGTAGAATATACCAAGGCGTAAGAGTGAACCCTGGTTAAGGAACTCGGCAAATTGGCCTCGTAACTTCGGGAGAAGAGGTACCTATGGTTTCCATAGGTCGCAGTGAAATGGCCCAACCGACTGTTTAGCAAAAACACAGCATTCTGCCAAGACGCAAGTCCAAGTATAGGATGTGACACGTGACCAATGCGGAAAGATTAAGGCAAGATGTTAGCACGTATTTAATTGCGAAGCTTTGAACCCAAGTCCCCGTGAATGTCGGCCGTAACTATAACGGTCCTAAGGTAGCGAAATTCCTTGTCGGGTAAGTTCCGACCTGCACGAATCGTGAAACGAGTTGGGCGCTGTCTCAACCAGGTGCTCAGTGAAATTGTAATGGCGGTGAAGATGCCGCCTACCCGCAGAAGGACGGAAAGACCCTATAGACCTTAACTGTAAGCTGTCATTGGTTTTTCGATTTTCATGCTCAGCATAAGTGGGAGACTTCGAAGGAGTTCTTTAGGGAACTCTGGAGTCGCCAGTGAGATACCACCCTTGGGTGTTGGAAGATCTAACTTTGTGCCTTGAATCAGGCCAGAGAACAGTGTCAGCCGGTCAGTTTTACTGGGGCGGTATCCTCCTAAAGAGTAACGGAGGAGCGCGAAGGTGGGTTCAGCACGGTTGGTAACCGTGTGTCGAGTGCATAGGCATAAACCCGCCTAACTGTGAGACCTACAAGTCGAGCAGATACGAAAGTAGGCCTAAGTGATCCGGCGGTTGAATGTGGAATTGCCGTCGCTCAACGGATAAAAGGTACCTTAGGGATAACAGGCTGATTTCATCCAAGAGTTCATATCGACGATGAAGTTTGGCACCTCGATGTCGGCTCGTCGCATCCTGGGGCTGGAGAAGGTCCCAAGGGTCCGGCTGTTCGCCGGTTAAAGCGGCACGCGAGCTGGGTTCAGAACGTCGCGAGACAGTTCGGTCCTCTATCCTCTGTGGGCGTAGGAAAATTGAGGGGTTCGGTTCCTAGTACGAGAGGACCGGAATCGACGCACCTCTGGTGTACCAGTTGTTCCGTCAGGAGCATGGCTGGGTAGCTACGTGCGGACCTGATAAGCGCTGAAAGCATCTAAGCGCCAAGCAGTTCCCAAGATGAATTTTCCCTTAAGGATCGTCGAAGACTACGACGTTGATAGGCTGGAAGTGTAAGTGTAGTAATATATTCAGCTTACCAGTACTAATCATCCGACAGGCTTGAATCCTATTTCGGATTCGGATGTCACAAGGCATCGTGTAAGGCTCGAAGTGAGGCTTACCGAGGATCATACAGAAATTACAATCTCCATATGGATGTCAGAGAGCGGGCAGCGGGCGAAGGTCCGCAGTTAGAGGTTATTTGTTAGAAGTTAAAAGGGAAGAGCAAGCATCGTGCGAAGGATATTCCCAAATAACTCTTAACTAATCACATATAACACACCAGAAGTGAGGCTTTAAGCCTGCTTAAAGCTTCACTTCTGGTGACCAGAGCGCGGTGGAACCACCCGGTCCCATTCCGAACCCGGAAGTGAAACGCCGCAGCGCCGATGGTAGTGGGACGATAGGTCCTGTGAGAGTAGGTCGTCGCCAGGTATATGCCCTGTTCCAGTTAACCCTGGAGCAGGGCTCTTTTTTGTCCTGTTTTTCGAAGGTCGTCGAAAGATTCGCATGGTTGATCGGGTAAATTGTGGCTTTGGCAATGTACGAAACTATCCTAAGAAGAATGTCGAAGATGGTGCGGGTTGACCGCGCATTTCTCGCGATTTTCCCGCTATTTACTTTGCAGCTGATTGCTGAAGTAGAGTTGCGGTTTGAGAAGGGCCGTGAGATCTACGACAAGCAATGTGCGGATTGCCACGGATCGAATGGAGAGGGGAATCCGGACGAATACGATGAACCGCTATACGGCGACCGTAGCCTTAAATCGTTGACCAAGCGCATTGACCGGACGATGCCTGAAGACGACGAGGACCAATGTGTTGGCGAGGATGCTGAGCTTGTTGCGGAATACATTTACGATGCATTCTACTCATCGAAGGCACGGGCGAAGATGCATCCCATGAAGCGACAGCTCTCTCGACTGACGGCGAACCAGTTTCGCGTATCTGTCAGTGATGCGTTTGGATTCTTCCACTGGGATGATGGGCGTTTGAAGACGGAGGAACGTGGTCTGAAAGCCACCTATTGGGGTGGCAGCAACTTCGGCGGAAGACAGACGGACAACAAACAGACGGATAAAGCTACGATCAACTTTAGCAGGAAGGATGGGACGGTAAAGTTTGATTTCGGCGAAAAGACACCGAATGACGAGCTTTTCGATCCCGACCAATTCTCTGTAAGATGGGAGGGATCTCTGATTGTCGAGGAAACTGGTCAATATGAAATCGTCCTTAGGACTCAGAACGGTGCCCGCCTTTTCTTGAATCAGATGCGAGAGGTGCCTTTGATCAATGCTTGGGTTAGTTCCGGGGATGAGGTGAGGGAGGAGAAGGTTTCGATTTTTCTTCTGGGAGGTCGGAGCTACCCAATTCGACTGGACTATTTTAAATATAAGGAACGAACCGGAGCGGTAGAACTGGCGTGGAAATCTCCCAACGGTGTGATGGAGACGGTGCCCCAACGCAATCTTTCGCCAGAAATGGTAAAGAAAGAGACGTTTTCTCTTCAAAACGCATTTCCTCCCGACGATTTGAGCGATGGATATGAGCGGGGTACGACAATCTCGAAGGAATGGCTTACGGCAGTGAACGAAGGGGCGCTTATGGCCGGCGATTATGCCCAAGAACAATTCCAGAGATTCACCGGCTGTAAGCCTGGCGAGGAGACGAGTGAAGAGGGTTCCAAGAAGGTCAGGGAGTTTGTCCGCAAGTTCGCCTCACTTGTCTGGACTCAACCAGTCGAAGACAAAGTTGTCGCCGAGCTCTTGAATTCAGACCTTACACCAGCGGGTGTGAAGAAGGCAGTTGTTCGAACGCTTACATCGCCCAAGTTCCTCTACCCCGATCTAAGGGAAGCGGAGGCAACACCAAGTCAGGTGATGGCAGGACGCATGGCGATGACGATGTGGGATTCGGTCCCCGACAAAGAGCTTTGGAAAGCGGCGCAACAGGGGAAACTCGAGACGCAGGATCAAGTTAGAGCACAGGCCCGCCGGATGCTTGATGACCCGCGAACACATGACAAAATGCGTGGTTTCTTCCATCATTGGCTGGAACTCAAGGATCTGGATACGATTTCAAAAGATCAGAAACGATTCCCCGGTTTTGGAAAGGAAGTACTCGCTGACTTGAGTAAATCACTCGATCTGTTCATCAATCACGTGGTCTGGGAAACGGATTCCGACTACCGTCAGCTTCTAATTGCCGACTATATGTTTCTAAACGATAGATTGGCTCCGATCTACGGGAAATCAGTGGAAGGAACTGGTTTCGAAAAGGTGAGCTTCGAGGGAGGTGCACGCTCGGGAGTTCTTACTCATCCATTCTTGTTAAGTAACTTTGCTTATTTCGACAATAGCTCGCCCATTCACCGGGGAGTGTTCCTCACGAGAAATATTGTGGGGAGGATGTTGAAAATGCCTCCGGAGGCGATTGAATTCAAAGATTCGGACTTTGATCCTACGCTCACCATGCGGGAGAAAGTCACAGACTTGACCAAATCGACCGCCTGTATGGCATGCCATTCTTCGATCAACCCGCTTGGTTTCAGTTTGGAAAGTTTCGATGCGATCGGCCGCTGGAGGGATCAGGACAATGGGAAGCCGATCAATACTCGGAGTGATTTCTACGATGACAACGGCGACAAGATTCCGATTGCAAATGCGAAGGACGTAGCGAACTTCGCTATCAGCAGCGAATCGGCTCAGCAAGCCTTCCTGCGTCATCTCTTTCATCATATGGCAAAGCAGCCGGTGGCCGCAAACAACAGCGAAGGTATGGAGATTCTTCAAAGAAAATTCCGCGAGAGTGATTTCAAGATCCGTGATCTACTTGTGGAAACCGTTGTGATCGCCGCGATGAGAGAAGGCGAAGGCAGGCCTACACTGGCGGCGGCAAATTAGATATTTTTCATAGAAAAGAAGACTACTCAAATGAACCGTAACTATTCCAATTTCACCCGTCGGCGTTTTCTCAAGAATTTGGGAATCTCCGCAGCAGCGATGCCGTTTCTGGGAGGATTGCAGAGCCTCCATGGAAAGGCAGCGGACACTGCTCAGAAAAAACAAAGGCTTATTATCGTCTTTTCGCCGAACGGGACAATTATCGATAAATTTTGGCCCGAGACGATGGGCGAGTCTTTCGAGATCAAGTCCATCCTCGCTCCGTTGGAGCCCTTCCGCGACAGGATGCTGATCATGAGGGGAATCAAGAACATGGTGAAGGGTGATGGCGACAACCACATGAGAGGCATGAGTTGTCTGCTGACGGCACGTGAGCTTTCACCTGGAAACATCCAGGGTGGTGGTGCTTCTCCTGCAGGTTGGGCGAGTGGGATCTCGATCGATCAAGAGTTGAAAAATTTCCTGCAGAACCGCGAAGAGACTCGCACTCGCTTTGGCTCACTGGAGTTTGGAGTCGCCGTGCCAAATCGCGCCGACCCGTGGACTCGAATGTCATATGCGGGGGGGAACCGACCGGTCGCTCCGATTGATGATCCGAACCGAATGCTGGCGCGGTTGTATGGTCAGATGAAAGACCAAGATCTACTGACCGATGTGTTGGACGGTGTGCAGAACGAATTGAAACAAATTTCCGGAAAACTCAGTCCCGAGGACAGGCAGACTCGCGGAGCAGCATCTCGCGTTGGTCCGGGAAATGAATGGAGAGATCCAGCGGCAAGGTCAATCGAAGGATGTCGGTCACGCAGTGCCGGAGGTTGATCCAGAGATTGAGCTTGTGAACGACAATACACCGGAGGTCAGTCGGATACAGATCGAGCTATTGGTGAACAGTCTTGCCAACGATATGGCACGGATCGCGACCCTTCAATACATGCGTTCTGTGGGGCAGGCCCGAATGAACTGGTTGGGAATCGACGAGGGGCACCACGGACTTTCCCACGAGCCGGACAACAATCAGGGTGCGCAGGAGAAACTCGAAAAGATCAACACGTGGTTCAGTGGAGAGGTGGCTCATCTCGCGAAACGTTTGTCCGAAACTCCTGAACCGGGAGTGGAAGGGGAGAGCATGCTCGACAACACTCTCGTCGTGTGGACCAACGAACTAGGGAAAGGAAACTCCCACACTCTGGACGACATCCCGATGGTGATGATCGGCGGAGGGTTTGGCTTCAAGATGGGAAGAGCCGCGAATATGGAAGGTGTCGCGCACAACCGTCTCTGGATGGCCATCGCAAAGGCTATGGGGCATGATATGGAAACCTTCGGAACCGAGTCTCTTTGCGAAGGCGGTGCCTTGCAGCTTGGTTGAGACCTGTGAGAAGAGTCAGGAAAGTTGTTTGTGGAGCAAACAGCCGACTAGGAAGATGGAAACGAGTATCAGAGTGATCGCCAGCCACTTTAGTTGTTTCAGTCGTCTTGCATCACGAAGCTGTTGAGTTTTTCTGCGATTTGTGGAACTTGCGCTTGCTGGGCTGTGGGCGGGACGATGGTAGTGCCGTGAGAAGCGTGATCGCCGGGTGCCGAAGCCCTCTTTTTGGGGAGTGGGGCTAGAGGACATGGATTTTTACTTGATTCCGTTTTCTGGAAACGGTTTAGCGACAGATACTTATGCAGTCCGGGGGTGCGTCAACGCAACAAAAAAACGGGCCATCGCTCCAACAAGAAGCGAGGCCCGTTTCGGGAAAATTCTAGGTCGCTAGGACCGGAATTACTTGGAGTAGTCCACCTGCACCGGAGTATCGATTTCCTGGAAATGTGGAAGTGGGCGAAGCGGTGGAGCTTCGGCATCGCTCGTGCAGCATCCGCAAGAAGAGGCGAGGATCGCGATGACGCTGGAGGAAATAGCAAGTAGCAGTCGAGTCATGGTGGGCTTGTTTTATCGTTCAGAAGGTTTTTGAAAAGAGAATTGATCTCCAAGATGAAAAAAGCCTCGCCCGTTCCACAGGGGAAAGCGGGCGAGGCGGGAATCGTAATTACTTGGAAGGTGCTTGGTAAGCAGGTGCCGGAGCAGGGGTGCTAGGGCAGCAAGAAGCGGCGAAGAAGGCTGCGACTGCGGCGACGATTGCGAGTTTGATCATGTTCATGTGTAGTTCGTTGTGTTTGTTGTTGCTAGCAACCGGACATCATGGCCGGACGCTTGGAAACAGACTATCCGGAGTGTTTCGGGCTGCAAGGCAAAATGCGTGGAGCGTGGGATTGTTTCATCCTAGTTGACCGAGGGGCGGAAGTCTCTAGTCTCTCGGACATGTCGAGTGGTGCGATTCCAAAGCCTTATCTGCAAGCGTGGTTGAGGCGGACGCGGCGGGAACTCGCACCGAGCGGACGTCTCTCTGAGCTGGCGATGATCCTTTCACAGGGTGACGGGCAGGCTGAGGATTTCTGGAGGCGTAGGCTTTCAAGCGTGCTCGACGGGGAAATCGAACCGGATTTCGAGTTGCTTACCAAAGTTGATTCCTTGCTCGCAAGACCAAGTAGGAAGCCTGCTGCAAACGGTGGGCAAGAAGATCTGTTTGAGTAGCGGCCCCTGAAGCCGAGAATCGCTATCCGGATGTTTTTGGGCTCTGGACGATCTTTGGCATTGAACCTGCGGCTCAACCGTTAGAGCGTTTCTACCTAAATTTTCCGCAACTAGCCGATGCGGGTCCGATAAATTTGAGCCGACCCGATGCACCGCCTACCGTCAGATTCGACTTTAAGACGCTTCCGCTTTGCCTCGGCGATGCTGCTCGTGATGTGGATTTGTGCTCCTGTGGTGCTGGGAATGTTGCTGTACGGATTTCTGACGCGTGAGAACGAGTGGTTTGCCTGGGCGGGAGTCACCGTCGCTTTGGGTTTGGGCTGTATGCTGATTGTATTCATGCTCAGTGGTCGCTTGAGATGCCCCCTTTGCATGATGCCGGTCCTGCAGAACCGGAGGTGTGCGAAAAACCGCAATGCGGAGAAGATTTTCGGCAGTCACCGGCTAAAAGTCGCCCATGGAGTGCTATTTAAAGACAGTTTCCGCTGCCCCTATTGCGGTGAACCGACTGCGATGGAGGTAAGGAAAAGGGGTGGAGGGTGAATCTCTCAAGGATTGTCTGTTGCACACGGCGTATGGGATGGCAAGATTCCCGGACTTAGCTCTATGACAACGGAAGAACTGCAGGAACAAATACGCGAGAACAGCGGCTGGATCGGAGATGTGAAAGCAGAGATGGCGAAGGTGCTGGTTGGCCAGGAAGATCTGGTGGACCGGCTACTTGTGGGCCTTCTTTGCAACGGTCACATTCTTTTGGAAGGGGTCCCTGGACTTGCCAAGACGCTAGCGGTGAAAGCGCTTTCCGGATCGCTCTCGGCCACTTTCGCACGATTCCAGTTTACGCCAGACCTACTACCGGCGGACTTGGTCGGGACGATGATCTATCATCCTCAGGAAATGAAGTTCGAGCCGAAGCTGGGTCCTATTTTCAACAACCTGATCTTGGCTGACGAGATCAACCGCGCCCCGGCGAAGGTGCAATCGGCATCTGCTTGAAGCGATGCAGGAAAAGCAGGTGACGCTTGGTGACCGCTCTTATCCGCTTCCCAAGCCGTTTCTCGTTCTCGCTACGCAAAATCCGATTGACCAAGAGGGCACCTACCAGCTTCCGGAAGCGCAACTCGACCGTTTTCTTCTCAAGGTGAACGTGGGCTATCCGGGGAAGGACGATGAGCTTGAAATTCTCAACCGAATGGCGACTTCCGCACAGGTCTATGAAACGAAAAATGTGGCGACACCGGAACAAGTAAGTGCGTCTCGCGAGTTGGTGAACGAGGTCTATATCGACGAGGCGATTCGAAAATATATCGTGGAACTGATCTACTGCACCCGTTTCCCGGTGAAGGTCGATGCGCCTTTGAAAAACTGGGTGCGGGCGGGAGCTTCCCCACGGGGCACGATCAATCTCGCGCTGGCGGCACGCGCGCGCGCTTTTATGCAAGGGCGCGCTTTTGTGACCCCTCAAGATGTCAAGGACATGGCTCTGGATGTCTTGCGACACCGGATTCTACTGACCTACGAGGCGGAGGCTGAGGGGATCACTACGGACACGATCGTGACGCGCATCCTATCAAAGGTTGCCGTACCTTGAAGAATTCAAATTTCGTTTCTCAGCTTTCAAGAAAGGATTTCGAATGACCGAAGAGCAACAGATCGAGGAAATGATGGCCCGGGTTCGAAAGCTCGAGCTCAAAGCCCGGCGGTTGGTTCGAGAGTCGTTTTCTGGTGAATACCTTTCCTCATTTCGCGGGCAGGGGTTGGATTTCGATGATTTCCGCGAGTATGCGCACGGGGACGAGGTGCGGTTTATCGACTGGAACGTGACCGCCCGGATGAATGAACCTTATGTTCGGAAATTCCGCGAAGAGCGCGAGGTCTGCGTGATCATGGCAGTGGATGTGTCTGGTTCGGCGGACTTTGGGAGCAAGCACCTGAGCAAACGGGAGCTTTCCGCAGAAATTGCGGCGGTTCTAGGATTTAGCGCTCTGCAAAACGGTGACAAGGTGGGCCTGCTGGTGTTTGCGGGAGAGCCAGTGATGTTTATCCCCCCGGCGAAAGGTAGCCGCCACCTGCTGCGGATGATCCGTGAAATTCTCATGGCGAAACCCGAAAAGCCTGGGACTTCCATCGAGGGAGCTTGCGATTTTCTGATCAAATCCCTGAAGCGAAAGGCCCTAGTTTTCATGATATCCGATTTCTATGCGGATGCACTCGACAAGCCATTGGGAAAACTGGCCCGGAAACACGAGACCGTTGCTTTGAGGGTGAGCGATCCGCTGGAAGAGGAGCTGCCGAAAGCGGGCCGAGTGGTTCTCGTTGATCCCGAGACGGGATTCGAAACGCTGGTGAATACCAGCAACAGCAACCTGCGGATGGGCTACCGGAAGCTGATGCGGAGACAAGCGGAGGGCGCGGCATCGGTATTCAAGAAGCACGGAATCGATGCGGCAACGCTTCGCACGGACCGCGATACGCTGCCGGATCTGCACGAGCTACTGAAACGGCGGGGGAGGCGACGGAAATAATTTCAAATGGATGAAGCAAAGGACAGTCTCGAATTGATCGATACGCCGAAGGACATTGAACTTGTCCCGACGTGGCAGGTCGAGGCGTGGTGGTTTTTCGTAGCTGCCGGCCTGATCGTTCTTGTGGTCGCGTTCATCCTTTTCCTGAAACGCAAGCGACCGACTCATGATCCGCTCAGGGAAAAGCGGGAGGCATACTCGGAAGCAGAGGCAGCACTCTCCGTAGCAGGAGAAAGAGGCAGCCGAGAGACAGCGATCGAGGTTTCGCTGATCCTACGCCGCTATCTTGCGAGGAGTCTGAATGAACCGGCCCTATTTGAAACGCACGAGGAATTCATCGCGCGTCACGACGGTTTGGCTTCGTTGCCCGAAGATGTCCGAAACGCCACGGGGGAGTTTTTCGAGAGGCTAGCAGCACTAAAATACGCTCCGGAGGAAGCCAGCGCGGAAGCGTCATCCGCGCTAGTGACGGATGGGAAAGTTCTTCTAGAAAGGATCTATCAAGCATGATCGAAGATCTCATCACTCACCTCCGATTCGCACAGCCCGGTTGGTTGCTTTTGCTGTTGCCAACGTTTCTTCTACTCGTGCTGCGCCGTGGCCGAGGGGCTACCGGTGCGGTGGTGTTTCCGAATCTAGGTGTGCTCCTGAGTTTGGGAAGAAAGGTCAACAGGCTAGCTTGGAACATTGGCGTGCCTCTGGTCTTCAGTTCATTGATTTTCGCCATCCTCGGCATGGCCCGGCCAGTCTGGAGAAACGAATACCAGAGCCGGGTCGCGAGCGGGATTGATATCGTCATCGCCTTTGATGTATCGCTCTCCATGGACATCGATGATTTTCAGAAAAACGGATATCCGATGCGTCGGATCGAGGCGGCGAAACGGGTGGTGGACGCCTTCATATCACGCCGCCCGGATGACAGGATCGGGTTGGTCGCCTTCGCGGGGCGTCCTGTCTCGGTGAGTCCTATCACGCTGGATCATGACTGGCTGCGTCGAGGTCTCGAAGGATTGAAGCTCTACCGTCAGGACTCGGGAACGGTGAAGGAACAGGGCACCGCCATCGGCTCCGCTCTCGCGACCTCCGCAACCCGCCTCGACAACCGCGAGGCGAAGAGCAAGATCATCGTCTTGATTACGGACGGAGCAAGTAACTCCGGGAAAATTTCCCCGATTGAAGCGGCGGAGCATATCAAGACTCTGGGGATCAAGACATACACCGTGGCGATTGGGACAAAGGAGGGTCGGGTTTCTGGAAATATCCAGCGCTTTCCCCGCCAAGAATTCGATCTGCCTACGCTTCAGAAAATTGCCACCGAAACGCGCGGTGAACATTTCTGGGCGCAGAGCCTGGAGGATCTTGAGAACAATTTCCAGACGATCGACAATTTGGAGAAAACAGAATCTCGCAGTATCACGGTCACTGATGATCGTGAACTCTACCCGTGGTTCGTCGGCATATCCCTGCTGGCGGCCCTAGGATTTGCGGTATATATCTCCGTGAACCGTGTCGCCACCTAAACTATGAATCTTGCAAATCCGGCTTGGCTGCTAGTGTGGACCGCGATCCCAGTGATCGCGGTTCTCGCCGTGCTTGCGGGTCGCTTTGCGAAACGTCCGTGGGACAAATTCGCTGCGGAGCGTTTGCGCGGTAGGCTGATTCGGCAGGATCATCCACTTCCTCGCTGGTTGGCTCTCGGATTGCTGCTTGCCGCCATTGGGGCGTTGGCTGGGACGATGGCGCGCCCCCAGGGAGACGCCGGAGTGAAAACGGAAAAAACCATCGGCCGAAATGTGATGATTGCTCTCGATCTGTCCCGTAGCATGCGTGTACAGGATGTGAAACCCGACCGCCTCGCACAGGCGAAAATTGTGATCTACGAGCTCTTGGACACACTCGACGACGACCGCGTAGGTCTTATCGGATTCGCCGGCACACCGTTTCTCTCTGCACCCTTGACCATCGATCATTCCGCGGTGAAAGAGACTGTGGAGCAGATCGACGAGGAATGGGTTTCTGTCGGAGGATCGGATCTCGCCGCCGCGATCAAGCTCGCGATCCAGACGCTGAAAGAAACCGGTCAGAAGAACAACGCGCTGGTCGTGATCAGCGACGGAGAGGAGCACGAGGGCGATCTCGATCTGATGGTGAAGGAAGCGGAACGCGCGGGTGTTACGATTTTTGCGATTGGAGTGGGCACCGAGGATGGAGGGTTCGTGCCTCACCCTGATTTTCCAGGCGGCCTGGTAGATCGGGATGGCAACAGGATTCTCAGCCGCCTGCAACCGGATGTGATGAGGAAACTTTCCAACGCCACCGGGGGGCGTTATGTCATCGCTGGTGGCGGTGGCGATATTCCTGCGATGGTCGAGTCCGCGATCCAAGGCATGGACTCCTTCGAAATGGAAGGGGGGCAGACACGCATTGTGATCGAATTTTTCCAGTGGGTGCTACTTCCCGCGATTCTTTTCCTCATAGCCTCCATCATCGCGGGCACACGGTGGAGAGGACTCGCGGGAGTGGGTGGTGCCGCGCTGCTTGCATTCAGTCTCATGCAGGATGTTCGGGCGGATCCCGCAGGGGATGCGAAGCAGGCGTTTTCCGAAAAGCGTTTTGATGAAGCTCGGGATGCGTATCGCTCCTTGGCGGAGGAAACTGGGGGAGGGGAGCGGGAGACTCGCTTCCGCCTCGGCGAGGGTATCGCGGCCTATGAGGCTCAGGACTACCGGGCATCAAGGTCCGCGTTCAGCCAAGCGATGCTTTCCGAGAATGACGAGGTGGCTGGTGGAGCTCACAAAGGCATGGGTAATACTCTTTTTCAGCTCGGCTGGATGGGACTATCCGGCAGTAGTTACGGCGGCGACGGAAAGGTCCCGGATATGGAGAAATTCGATGAATTGGTCCGGGAACAGTTTAAGCGCATGAGCGAAGCCGAGGCGCCTGAGAAAGGCGATTCAAACGAGTATATTCGCATGGAATCGATCATTCTGAACTGGACGGATGCGGTCCGCCATTACCGATCTGCCACGGTCAGAAATCCATCGGATGGCGCACCTGCCGAGAATGAGGAACTCACGATGAAATACCTTCTGCGCCTTCGCGAGTTGATGAATGAGGAGAAGGAACAGACGGAGCAGGAGATTGAACAGTCAGGTGGAGGCGGAGAGGGGCCGCCGCAAGAAGGGGACGGTGAAGGAGAACCACAGGAAGGCGAAGGTGAAGGTGACGATCAAGACCAGAACGGCGGTGGCGATGGCGATCAGCAGCAGAACGAAGGCTCTGGCGAGAACGACGATCAAAAGAAAGGACCTGACGGAGAAGAAAAGGAAGACGAGGATGGTAAGAACGGCTCGCAGTCGGATGATCCAAATGAATCCCCTGAGGAACGCGCGAGCCGCATTCTGTCCGAGAACGCGGACGTGGAGAAAGGCCCGCTCACCCCGGGGCGCCGCGAATTCCGCCCACCCGAAAAAGACTGGTAAATCATGAACGCAAGCACCCTAAGAATTCTCACGATACTGCTTCTGGCAATCGGCGTTTCTAACGCAGCCGTCCGGAGCAGCGTTTCCTCCCAGTTTCTTGCGAGAGGGGAAAAAGCCATGTTGGAAATCCGCATCGATGGCCGCGAACCAGACGCGATGCCGATTATGCCGAAGGTGAAAGACATGGTGATCGAACCTCTAGGCTTTGGGCCTCCACGTATGCTCCCAGGTCGCCGCCTGGAATACGGTTTTCAATACGTCGTCTCTTCCTATGAGGTGGGCAAACATGTGATCCCGGCGATCGAGGTTTTGGTCGGAGGAGTCCGGGTAAAGACTGCTCCGATCCCTATTGAAGTTTTCGATCCGAACGATCTCGAATGGGGAGAAACCGTTTCCAAACCGGTTGAGCTGCAAGATAGGATCCGATACGCGAGCATCGTGAAGATTCACGAGGACAAGGTGTATGAGAATCAGACTGTCGAAGCGGAGATGAAAATCTATATTCCCTTGCAGATCGAACGCGGAATCGTCGATTGGGGAGTGCCGGAGTTCGAGCGATCTGGACTTGCGGTTTGGCGGTTCGAACCGGCGGATTCGAAAGGACAGGTGAATTTGCTCGGCCAGCCCTATGTTTCTCTTTCCTACCCGACCACCATGACTGCGATCAGGAATGGCGAGGTATCCATCGGTCCGGCGACCGTCAGAATCACCTACGTGAAACGTTATCTCGGTCAATTCGGACCAGACCGTGAAGAGGTGCAGGCGACGCTGGATATCCCCGAGCTGACATTCGATGTCACCCCGCTGCCGGAAGGTGCTCCCGAGGGTTTTGACAATGCGGTCGGAAGCTTTTCTCTGGGAACCGCGATCAAGCAAACGAAAGTCACCGAAGGCGAACCGCTGGCGGTGGATGTAGTCGTTACAGGAACTGGAAACCTCGATAATCTGCGCTCGCCCAAAATGATCGATGAGAGTGGATGGAAAGTGTATGAATCGACACAGAATCTTCGCGGTGACGAGCGCCGAAACTTGAGTGGTACCGTGGTGTTCAGCCAGTTCATCCGACCGCTTGAAATGAAAACCTCTGTCCCTCCGTTCCGGCTCGTGTTTTTCGATCCCGCGCTAGAGGCCTATCAGACAGTGGTTACGGAGCCCATCGCCCTAGATATGATTCCTTCTGTGGGCGGGCGCAGCATGGAGAGTTCTGGGCCCCCACAATCGATGGCGGTTCCGGTGGAGCGTATGACGGATATTCTTGGAATCGTGAGTGCGGATGCCCTGATCACGGCGAAGGGTTGGTCCATTCCTTCCTGGTTATTTCATGTGTTCGGTGGCCTTGTTGCGCTTGGCTCTGATTGTCCGTGCAGTGTGGATGCGCTACGGATATCTTTTTGAAAAGGATGAGAAAAAATCACGGATGAAACAGGATTTCTCGAAAGTTTCCGATGCTGTTGGGGCAGATGCGGTGGCCTTTTTGAAGGCGGCTGGCGGGTTCGTAGAGAAATGGATTTCGCCTCAGCAAAACGAAACCGCCCGGGAAATTTTGCGCGAGCGAGACGAACTTTGTTTCCGAGAGATCAAGGACGATGCCTCGCTGCCTAAAAAGCGTCGGGAAGAAATCCTGAGGGATCTTCGGAAAGCTGCATTTTCGCTTCTCGCGATTTCCTTGGTGATATTTTCCAGTGTGAACGCCCGATGCGGACCAAGCCTCGGAGGCTTATGCGTCGGCGAAATACGAAGAGGCAGCGAAGCTCTGGTTGGACGCGGGTCCATTCGACAAGTTGTCCCCTGATACCCTATATAATATCGGAAACGCCGCCTACCGGCTGGGTGCTCCCGGCCAAGCAGCCCTCTACTATCGCCGTGCGCTCGCCCGTGATGCGACCCATGGCGAAGCGCGTCAGAACCTGCGTTTCATCGAAAGAAAATTTGGCTCGATCACTGTGGATCGTCCGAAATATCAATACGCTCTCGGAAAGATTTCCTTTGTCCACTTGGAAAGCCCTCCTGTGGGGTGGCCTATGGATCATGGTGATCGGTCTTCTCCTCTTTCCAGCAACTCGACGTGGCTCGCGCTGGCGGGTTGCCGGAGTGATCGGATTTGTGATCGGGCCTCTTATGATGTCTCTCGGTGCTCTCGGTTGGAGATACTATCCGGACGACGCGGAGTTCGCACCGCTGGCCCGGCAGGCGGTGATCATCGGTGACAAAGTGATCGTGCACACGGACGCCGCGCGGACCTCGCCGGAAGTGATCGATGCGCCGCCAGGTTCTCTCGCTGAAGTGATCCGGCGTTCGGGAAAATGGGCATATATTTCCTTCGCTACGAAAACCCGCGGCTGGGTGCCAATTGGGGAAATCGAGATGATTGTCCCCGAGAACAAACCACAAGCACCGGAGGTAAAGAAGGCGGCCTCCGACGGCAGTAGCGCATGATCGCGGACGGGGAAGGATTCGCGTGGCTCGCTAGGCGGGACGGAACGGTCGTGATCGGTCACGGTCCCTTCGTTTCCTCCGAGGTTCCGCCACTAGAAGGTGTCGCGTTTTTAAAACGAGGTTTTCTCGCGAATGAGCGAAGACCTTGGAAAATTCCCTTCAGGATTGAGCGTCTTTCGGTATCAGATTTTCAAAGCCGATTCTCAGGACAGAGCAGTCCCGCCATCCGCTGGGAGACGCCAGATGCGATCCCATTTTCTGTCGTATTCCAAGAGATCACTGAGCGCATACGGTCCGGTGTGATCGAAAAGACTGTGCCTGTTGTCACCGAGCGAGGACTTGCCTCAGAGTCACCCGGTCCGGGTATCCTTTCCGCGATGGCCTCGCAATCCACGCCTCTCTATTCCTATGGATGGATTGCCGGAGACAATGGATTCGCCGGGGCGACCCCCGAGCTTCTACTTTCGCTTCGGGGAAATGAACTTGAGACCATGGCCCTCGCCGGGACGGCTCGCGAGGAAGATGAGGCCGTCTTCGGAGTGGATGAGAAAGAGATCCGCGAGCACGAATACGTGGCCCAGACATTGGTCGCGAAGCTACTCGATCAGGGCAAGCTGCGGAGGCGCGAGCGCGAGATTTTGCGCCTCGGTTCCATCGTCCATTTCCACACTGCCATCTCCGTCGCGCTTTCCGAGCCGCAGACACCTAGCGGGCTCGTTTCACGCCTGCATCCCACTCCTGCTCTAGGTCCCTTGCCGCGTACTGGTGAGACGATGGAAATGCTCGGTGAGTGGCGCCAACGCCTCGGCTGCCCGGATGAATTCGGCGCGCCCTTCGGAGTGTGGGACGAGGGAACCTTCGAGGCCGTCGTTGCGATCCGCGGCCTGTGGTGGAATGATCGTGAAATTTCCCTTCCGGCCGGCTGCGGAATTATTGAGGCGAGCCGCCTCGTCAACGAATGGAGAGAACTCAGGCTCAAAAGAGAGTCGGTGAAAGCGTTTCTTTGAAGAGTCCGCCGGAGCCGCGTTCTCCAGAACGCGAGTCCACTCGGCGATCCGCGCAGAACTCGCGTTCTGGAGAACGCGGGTCCGGCCTGGAAATTATGAATTCAAAACGGCGGGAATCCGGAATACGATTCGTGCAATGAGAAGGAGAGGTTTTCTGAAAATCACGTTGCCGCTGGCTGTAGCAGGTAGAGTCGGCGCAGCACCGACGACCGACCCCGAGTTTGTTTTCGGAATCATCGCCGATCCCCAATACGCGGATGCTGAGCCTAAGGGGACCCGTTACTACCGAGCGTCTCTTGCAAAATTGGAAATTGCCATCGAAGCGTTCAACGAAAGCAGGTTGGGATTCGTCGTCACTCTCGGTGATCTCATCGACCGGGATTTTGAAAGCTTTGAAGCGGTGATGCCAATTTACGCGAAGCTTCGCCATCCACATTTTCCTGTGTGTGGAAACCACGACTTCGAGGTGGCGGACAAGGACAAGGGGAAGGTCCCTGCCGCGATGGGGTTGGAAAGAACCTATTATTCGGTCGTCCGTGATTCATGGCATTTTCTGTTTCTCGATGGTGCGGACGTCGCGCTCTGGCGCCAGCCGGCCGGGGATCCTGCGACAGCTTTTGCCAAGCAGACGTTGGCAAAACTCTCGGCAGCTGGTGCGCCGCAGGCAAAGGAATGGAATGGGGGGATCGGAGAGGAGCAGATGAAGTGGATTAATGATGAACTCGATGTGGCGAAGACTGCGGGGCGCAGAGTCATCGTCTTCAACCACTATCCGGTTATCCCGGCGAACGAATCTCACAATCTTTGGAACTCCGCTGAACTCGTCTCGCTTTTCGACAAGTATGACCACATCGCCGCATACATGAACGGCCACAATCATGCCGGGAACTACGGGGAACATAGTGGATGCCATTACGTGAACTTCAAAGGTATGGTCGAGACCGAAGGTGAATCCGCCTACTCGATCGTCCGCTGTTTCTCCGATCGCTTGGAAATCGAAGGCAAGGGTTTGGAGCCGGATCGTGGATTGGGGATTTCCTAATCACGGACTTCGCGAGCGTTTCCTTGCCTTCACCGATATCTCGATTGTAGTCTCAGAGTCATGGGGAATTCCGATTCAGATATAGGCAGACGCAGCGTGCAAATTCATCGCAGTAATCAGGGGAAGATCGGTATTTCTCTTAAAGTCCCTCTTTTGACAAGTGATGATCTGAGCCTTGCGTATACGCCCGGAGTCGGTGCCGTATGCCAAGCGATTCATGCGGATCCTTCGGAGCTGGGGAGACTTACCGTCGCTGGAAATGCAGTTGCGGTTGTAACGGATGGGTCGGCAGTGCTCGGTCTTGGAGACATCGGCCCGCGTGCCGCTATGCCGGTGATGGAAGGCAAGTGTGCTCTCTTCAAGGCTCTCGCGGGAATCGACGGCTGGCCGATCTGTCTCGATGCGCGTGAACCGGATGCAATTGTCGCGGCGATCCGTGCCATCGCCCCTGGGTTTGCGGGGATCAATATCGAGGACATTAGCGCGCCGCGCTGTTTCGAAATTGAAGATCGCCTCCAAGATCTTGGAATCCCCGTCATGCATGACGACCAACATGGAACGGCAATTGTTTTGCTTGCCGGTTTGCTCAATGCGGTGAAAGCCACTGGAAAAGAATTCGGGACACTGCGGGTTGTAATCTCCGGGGCTGGAGCGGCTGGCCGTGCGATTGTCAGGCTGCTTCGCTGTATTAATCTTGAGCCAGGTGTTTGCACCATGGTCGGTGAAGTCATCGTGTGCGATTCGAAGGGAGCGCTGCACAGAGGGCGAAAAGATCTCGGTTCCGTAAAAGAAGCGATTCTTGAATACAGCAACCCTTCGGACAAAGCCGGAACCATGAGGGAAATGCTTGTGGGCGCCGATGTTTTCATTGGCGTCAGCAGAGGCAATTTGCTGGGCGCGGAAGATGTGCGTCTGATGGCACCGAATCCCATCGTGTTCGCTCTCGCCAATCCAGTCCCGGAGATTATGCCTGAGGAAGCTATTTCGGGAGGTGCTGCTTTGGTGGCGACGGGACGTAGCGACTATCCGAACCAGGTGAACAACGTCTTGGCGTTTCCAGGGATCTTCCGCGGTGCAATCGATGCAGGTGCACCGAGGATTACCGACAAGATGAAACTCGCAGCAGCGACGGCGATCGCTGCCGGCATTTCTGATCCAACTCCGGAGAGAATATTGCCGTCCGCGCTATCTCCTGAAATTGCCAAACAGGTAGCGGCGGCGGTGAAGGCGGCCGCTCGCTAGGTCGGCCAGTAGGACACCTTGTTTTCGTTGGGAAACATGCAACTGGTCGGTTGACAGCCATTGCGCGCCTGATAGCCTGCCGCGCCCGCTACAAGGACGCAGGAGGTTTTCCTGCTTGTTAATTCCCTCGTTGCGGCATGCAACCCGACAATACCAAACACGATGGCAACCAAGAAGAAATCCGCTACCAAGAAACCGGCAGCGAAGAAATCCGCAGCGAAAGCAATCAAATACGTTTACACCTGGGGCGCTGGCAAAGCAGACGGCCACGGCAAGATGAAGGAACTCCTCGGAGGCAAAGGCGCGAACCTCGCGGAAATGACCCGCATTGGTCTCCCGGTCCCCGCTGGCTTCACGATCACCACAGAGGTCTGCACCTACTACTACGATCATAAGAAGACCTATCCGAAAGTTCTCCGCTCCCAGATGGAAGCAGGCGTGGCCAACATGGAAAAAATCATGGGCTACAAGTTCGGCGACGACAAAGGCTTCCCACTTCTTCTCGCGGTCCGCTCCGGCGCACGCGACTCCATGCCAGGCATGATGGACACCGTCCTCAACCTCGGCCTCAACGACAAGACCGTTGCAGCTCTCGCGAAAGCAACCGACAACGAGCGCTTCGCGTGGGACTGCTACCGCCGCTTCATCCAGATGTATGGCGACGTCGTTCTCGGTGTGCAGAAACTTCCTACAGAAGACCACGAGCCTTTCGAGACCGTTATCGAAGACTACAAGCACGAGAAGTACAAGAAGGACATCGTCGATTCCGATCTCACCGCTGACGACAACAAGGAAATGGTCGCCCGTTTCAAGAAACTCGTTCTTGACCGCACTGGCAAAGGCTTCCCCGAAGATCCTTGGGAACAACTCGACGGTGCCGCAGGTGCCGTCTTCAGCTCATGGATGAACGACCGCGCGATCGTTTATCGCCGCAAATATGGCATCCCTGCAGCATGGGGTACCGCTGTTAACGTCCAGGCCATGGTCTTCGGAAACACCGGTGACAACTCCGGTTCCGGCGTCGCATTCACCCGCAACCCTGCCGATGGCGAAAACAAACTCTGGGGCGAGTTCCTTGTCAACGCACAGGGCGAAGACGTCGTCGCCGGTGTCCGCACCCCGTTCCCTGTTTCCGAAATGGCGCAAGCTCTTCCTGCCGCGTTCAAGGAACTCGGAAAAGTCCGCACCATCCTCGAGAAGCATTTCAAAGACGTTCAAGACGTCGAGTTCACCATCCAGGAAGGTAAGCTTTTCATGCTCCAGACCCGGAACGGAAAACGCACCGCCGCTGCCGCGCTCAAGATCGCAGCAGACATGGTGAAGGAAAAACTCATCGACTGGCAGACCGCCGTTCTTCGCAACCCTGCGGAACAACTCGATGCTCTTCTCGCACCCGTCTTCGACATTGAGGAGACCAAGAAGCAGACGATCATCGCGAAAGGCCTTCCGGCCGGCCCCGGTGCTGCTTCCGGAAAAATTTACCTCAACGCCGACCGCGCCGAGGCCGCTGCGAACCGTGGTGAGAAAGTTCTCCTCGTGCGCGTTGAGACCTCGCCAGAAGATCTTCGCGGCATGATCGCTGCGGAAGGTATTCTCACTGCAAAGGGCGGTGTCTCCTCCCACGCTGCTCTCGTTGCCCGTCAGATGGGCAAGGTATGCGTCTGCGGAGCCTCTGGAGTCGAAGTCGATTACCACAAGAAAACTGTCAAGGCAGGTGGCAAGACTTTCAAGGAAGGTGAATACCTCTCCATCGACGGCACCGCCGGTACCGTTTATGACGGCGAGCTTGCGACCGAAGAGTCCGAGATCATCACGGGCCTCGTCAACGGCAAGAAAGCCTCCCAGGAGACCGAGAAGTTCAAGAACTTCGTCAAGCTCATGGACTGGTGTTCGAAATCCACTCGCATGGGTGTCCGCACCAACGCCGACTCCCCGGACCAGGTCAAGACCGCCATCGCGTTCGGCGCGGAAGGCATCGGCCTTACTCGCACCGAGCACATGTTCTTCGAAGGTGAGCGCATCGACGCGATGCGTGAGATGATCCTCGCGAGCAACGAAAAGTCCCGCAAGGCAGCCCTCAAGAAACTCCTCCCGCATCAGCGCAAAGACTTCTTCGGGATTTTCAAAGCACTTGAAGGCAAGCCCGCCACGATCCGTCTCCTGGATCCACCACTCCACGAATTCCTTCCTCACTCCGAGGAGCAACAGAAGGATCTCGCGAAGAAGATGGGCGTTTCCTTCGAAGAGCTTCACCAGCGCGTCGAGGAACTCCACGAGTCCAACCCGATGCTCGGTCACCGCGGTTGCCGTCTCGCAATTTCCTACCCGGAAATCGCCGAGATGCAGGCACAGGCGATATTCGAAGCAGCCGCCCAGTGCGTGAAAAAAGGCATCCCTGTGAAACCTGAAGTCATGGTTCCACTCGTCGGCTATGCCCGCGAGCTTGAACTCCAAGTGGAAATCATCCACCGCGTCGCAGCGGAAGTGAAAGAGAAGAAGGACGTCAAGTTCGACTACCTCGTTGGCACCATGATCGAAGTCCCACGCGGTGCCCTCACAGCAGACGAGATCGCCAAGCACGCGGAGTTCTTCTCCTTTGGTACGAACGACCTCACCCAGACCGCACTCGGCGTCAGCCGCGACGACATGGGATCGTTCCTCAACAGCTACCAGGAAAACGACATCTATCCGAAGAACCCGTTCGCTTCGCTCGATACCACCGGTGTTGGACAGCTTATGGAAATCGCCGTCGAGAAAGGTCGAAAGACCAAGCCGGACATCAAGCTCGGCATCTGCGGTGAGCACGGTGGAGATCCGGATTCCGTGACTTTCTGCCACAAGCTCGGTCTCGCTTACGTTTCCTGCTCGCCTTACCGCGTGCCAGTCGCCCGCCTCGCCGCCGCACAGGCAGCGATCAACGACGGCTCCGCTCCAAAGCCAGCCACCAAGAAAAGAGCAACTAACAAGAAGACCGCCAAGAAGGCTACGAAAAGAGCCAAGAAAGGCTAATTAGAAGAGGCACAGAAGTGTCTTGTAAACCTCACAAGCCGTTCTCAGCACACTCTGCTGGGGGCGGCTTTTTTGTGATCTCTTGATCCACTGGTTCAGTGATTTCAGACAATCGGTCACTCGTAGAAGGGCATGTTGTTCTTGAGTGCGTGAGTTCTTGAATGTTCTTTCTCCATCGATTCTGATTCGATGTCTACCTGCCTATGATCGAACTCAACTCACTGCAGACGCTCAACTTAGCAATCCTAGTTCTATTCGCTGGAAAGGCCCTAAACAGCCGTGTAAAATTTCTTAGGCGCTACAACATCCCGGAACCGGTTAGCGGTGGTTTGCCGGTTTGCTTGCTTACTTGGGCGATTTTCGCACTTTCTGGAAAGGGCATCAGCTTGGATCTCGGGGCCAGAGACACCCTGTTGGTGTATTTTTTCGCAGGTATTGGACTCAACTCCGACTTCCGGACTCTTCTCAAGGGCGGCATACCGCTTCTCGTCCTTCTTGCGGCGACAATTGGCTACATGTTCATCCAGAATTTCACCGGTCTGGGTATGGCCGGAATTCTTGGTATGGAACCTGCCGTCGGCATACTCGGCGGCACAACCTCACTGATCGGCGGACATGGGACGGCGATCGCGTGGGCTCCCGTCTATCAGGAGCGCTTCGGGATCATGAACGCTTCGGAGATTGGTATCGCCTCTGCGACTTTTGGTCTGGTGCTTTCTTCGCTTATGGGTGGACCCATTGCCAATATTCTCATCACCAAACACAAGCTCGAACCCAAGGTCGTCGTCCAGCCCGACGTGGGAATGGTTCACGAGCAGGAACGGGTAAGCATAAACCTGTACTCAATGCTGATGGCATGGCTGGCGTTGAACCTCAGTATTGGTCTTGGCTCCATTCTACAAGATGCCCTGAAAGCGACCGGGGTAAAGCAGCTCGAATTGCCCCTATTCGTCTGCTGCCTTTTTGGTGGTATTACTTTGACGAACGTCGTTCCAAAAATCATGCCAAAAGTCAGTTGGCCACAAGGGACTCGCTCACTTGCACTGATTTCGGATCTGACATTGGGCATGTTTCTGGCTATGTCGCTTATGAGTCTCCAATTGTGGACTTTAGCAGGCGTAGCGGGTCCGATCCTTGGGATCATTGGTGTCCAGTTCATCGTTGCCTTCCTATTCGCAATGTTTGTGATCTTCCGTTTGATGGGAAGTGATTACGAAGCTGCTGTAATCTGTTCCGGATTCGGGGGGATTTCACTTGGTGCCACTCCGACTGCAATGGCGAACATGACCGCCGTCACCAAGCGCTATGGTGCCGCTCACAAGGCATTCATTATCGTTCCTTTGGTGTGCGGTTTCTTTGTCGATATAGCGAACGCCTTCATCATCAATTTATTTTTGGATTGGTTCGGTTGAAATCTGAACCTTCTCTCCGCAGATCCAGCCCGTTTGCCAGAACTCTCCGTATGGTTCGAGTTCAATTGATTCGTTTTCAATGAGGAAAATGCCGGCTGTTTTCCGAGAGAGTTTTCGCGGGAAATGAATGGAAATGCAGAGACCTTTTGGCTTCCTCATTGGGGGATAGCTGTTATTGGTAGGGCTTCCATTGAAAAACCCAAACCCAATGACATCAGCCCAAGCTACGCCTCCCGAGTCACTCAGAAATGCGGTTATCCGCTTAGCCGGAAATTCTCAGGATGGAATCCAGTCAATCGGTGCATTCCTTGCACAACTCGCAGGATCCACTGCTCAAGACGTGATGACCTACATGACGATTCCTTCAACGATTTCCGGGGGGGCTTCGATCTTTCAGGTTCATCTCGGTTCGGGGAAAGTTCTGCACGCTGGTGATGAGGCGGATACGCTCGTTGCGTTCTATCAGGACTCTTACGACAATCATCTCCACTCGCTCCGGGATGGTGGTATCTGCTTTTACGATAGCGACAAGGTTGCCGAACTGAAGATGGAGCGCGATATCATCCATATCGGCGTTCCCTTCACCTCCGCCGCCGTCGAAGCGATCGGTGGCTCGGCGAAGGACAGGGGGAAGAATATTTTTGTGCTCGGGGTGCTTTGTTCTGTCTACAAGCTGGATAGGGAAAAACTCACGGAGATCATCGAGCGGAAGTTCCGTGGCAAGTCTGAGGATATCCTACGCAATGCGATGCTTGCCTTCGATGCCGGCTTCGCATGGCCTGTGCATGACATCGATCACATGCCCTTCGCCCCCGGCGAGAACGAGGAAGCGAACCGTATCTCGACCGATGGAAACACCATGCTTGCGCTCGGACTGATCGCGGGCGGTTGTCGCTTCGGCGCCGGTTATCCGATTACACCTTGGACGAGCATCATGGAGTTGCTTCGTTCCGAACTTCCGAAGTACGGAGGGATGTTCATTCAGGCGGAGGACGAACTCGCAGCGGTCTCTATCACCATCGGCGCGGCTTACTCAGGGCACTTGGCGATCACGGGTTCCTCCGGTCCTGGTCTTTCTCTAAAATCCGAGGCGATCGGGTATGCTTGCATGGCGGAGATTCCACTCATCGTAGTCAATATCCAGCGCGGCGGTCCATCCACAGGGCTGCCTACCTCCGTAGAGCAATCTGATTTAATGCAGGCAATCTACGGCTCCCATGGCGATGCTCCCCGTGTGGTTCTCGCTCCCCGCGATGTGCAGGATTGTTTCCACACCGCCATCGAGGCCTGCCGCATCGCCCGCGAGTATTCGACACCGGTCATCATCCTTTCCGATCAGGCTATCGCCACGCGGATCGAGGCGTTTCCCGAACCGGATCTCGATACCTATTGGAACGAGCCGACATTGGATCTCAGTGAGAGAGGGGCTGATTTCAAACCTTATCCGTTCAATAAGATCACCCAACACGCACCTCCGGGCGCACCGACTTCCGAGGCGAAATATCCTGTCGTCACTGGGCTGGAACACGACGAATGGGGGCATCCATCGTCAAATCCACTCAACCACGAGAAGATGTCCGCGAAGCGCAGGGAAAAGCTTATCCAACTAGCGAACTCGCTGCCTTCTCCCGACTTCTTCGGAGATGAACAGGGCGACCTACTGTTCGTTGGTTGGGGGTCGACCTATGGTCCGATCAAGGAAGCGACTGACCAACTTCGAGCCGCCGGTCACAAGGTCGGCTCACTCCATCTACGGCATATCCATCCGTTGCGCAATGGGCTGGGGGACATTTTCCACCGCTTCACCCATATCCTTGTTCCCGAGATGAACGATCCCGGGATTTATGGATACGGTCAGCTCGCGACTCTGCTTCGTGCGGCGACCTGCAACCCAAGCATCCGTTCGCTCAACAAAATCCAAGGCATCAGTTTCCGAGTGAAAGAGATCGTCGATGGAGGATTGAAAACCCTTTCCCTTTGAACCCAGAAAACCCAATCCCATGTCCACTAGCTCACCTACCGAAAAGCTAACGAAGAAACAGCTCAAAGCCGATCACCCGACCTGGTGCCCGGCCTGCGGCGACTTCGCCGTCCTCGCTTCCTTTTTCAACGTTATTCAGAAACTGGAAATTCCACATGAGAAGATTGTTTGTGTTGCCGGTATCGGCTGCTCCTCGCGTTTTCCCTATTTCGTAAATACGCACGGCATCCACTTCATCCATGGGAGAGCACTACCGCTTGCTACGGGTATTTCCCTTTCTCGTCCGGACCTCCACGTCTTTGTCTTCGGCGGAGACGGCGATGGCTATTCCATTGGAGGCAACCATCTGACCCACGCCGCCCGGAAAAATGTGAATCTCTCTTACGTGATCATGGACAATTACGTCTATGGCCTCACCAAGAATCAGACATCTCCTACGACGCCCATCGGCAGGAAATCGAAGACCGATCCTCGCGGTGCCATCGACCGTCCGATCAATCCGATGACCCAGCTCGTCGCTACTGGTGCGACTTTTGTCGCCCGCACTCACGCGGCACAGGTGAAGCACATGAATGAGATGTTCGAGCGAGCCATTCTCCATCCGGGGTTCGCAGTGGTCGAAACTTTGTCCGAATGCACGATGTTCTATCCCGGCGCCTTCGATACCGGAAACCCGAGGAAAGGCGGCGCGTTTGAACTCGTTGATGAAACAACTCAGGATCTGACGTCCACAGCTGATGCGTTGAAACTCGCGGAAGACAATTCGCCCGGAAAGTTCGGAGTTTATTTCGAGAAGAAAGTCCCGACTAAGAACGAACTTGAGTGGGCGTGGGTGAAGGACGCGCAGGCGAAAACTCCGGACCTTTCCGGAAGAGATCTGCTTCGCAAACGTTTCACATCCATGCGCTGAGAAGCTCAGGGATTCAGTTGGGGAAAACGCTTAAAACCTCCTTCGGAGTGGTATTTGGACAATCGGCGTTCTTTCATTTCAGTCCAAGATTGCTATGTCCGTCTCGGATTATCTTTGCTGTTTTTTCGACTCGTCCGGGTTCCTTCACTGCAAGATTTGTTGTTTCGCGAGATCCGTTTCCATGTCATCCGCCAATATTGACGACACTCGTGTATCGGAAATCCCAGCGAATTGAACCCTCGCGGAATGCATGGTGACTTCGTAGACTTGCCATTGAGAAATCTGCCGCCACCATGCCGCGCCGTGCACCGCCAGTCGCTCATTGATCAACTCTCCGAATACGCTTCCCGTCACCCGGATGAAGTGGAGGTGATTACGCAGTTCACTGATTTCGTGAAAACGGAGGAAGCTTGCTTCGAGCGCACGTTGGCGAAGGGGCACATTACTGGCTCGGCTTGGGTGGTGAATGCGGATTGTAGCGAGGTGCTTCTCACGCATCATGCGAAGCTGGATCGCTGGCTCCAACTCGGTGGACATGCCGATGGGGATTCAAATGTTTTGAACGTGGCGATCAAGGAAGCGGAGGAAGAATCCGGCCTCATTGATTTCACACATATCGGTCCGGGGATTTTCGATATCGATATCCATCCGATTCCGGAGAGGAAAGGGGAACCGGAGCATCTCCACTACGATGTCCGCTATGTCCTGCGCGCAAATGGTGCCACGGACTACGTGGTCAGCGACGAATCGCATGATCTTCGCTGGGTAAAAGCGGAGGAGGTGAAGACGCTCACTACAGAGCCATCCATGATGCGGATGGTGAACAAGTGGGTGGAACTGTTGGGTTGAACGCCACTTCTGGCAAGATGCCAGAAGCACGGCCTGGCGCAGGATTCGCCAGCTACGGGTTTGTGCCCGGCTCGCTGCGAGACGCAGCGATCACGGCCTGCCCCGAGACGGGGCAGCTACGTTGGTGATGAGAGCAAGACCTCTGGGGTGTTTTCCTTTCTCACGAAAGTTGCCGATCGATCGCGAGTCGTCGCGTTTTGCGAGACGTTTTCCGTTCTGATCGCACACGCAGCGATGGTGGAGATACAAGGGTTCCCGGTAGCCGAGGATTGCTTGGAGTTGGCGATGGATGTGGGTCGCGCCAAACAGGTCATCGCCGCGTGTCACATGTGAGATACCTTGGAACTCATCATCCACCACGACCGCAAGGTGGTAGGCGATGCCGATGTCTTTTCGGGCGAGAACTGCGTCACCGTTTGCAGTCGGATCTACTTGGGTTTTTCCAAATCTAAGGTCTTCGAAGAATAGGTCCCCGTGCAGTTCCGCAGCTTTGCCTGAATCAAAGCGCCATGCGTGGGATTCACCGTCATTGATACGGATTTCAGCTTCTTTGAAGGGGATCGTTCGGCAGGTTCCGGGGTAATTGAGTTGGTCGGAGCCGTGCGGTGCAGATAGTGCTGTCTGGATTTCCTTTCTTGAACAGAAACATGGATAAACGAGCTCATGCTGTTTGAGCTGCTGAAGGGCGACTTCGTAAGCTGTCTGCCGGTTGCTCTGCCTCAATGCGGGGCCATCCCAATTCAGCCCGAGCCATTGGAGATCCTCTTCGATTTTTCCGAAATACTCCTCCCGCACTCGAGAGGAATCGATGTCCTCATGGCGCAGGAGGAAACGTCCTCCGGACTCCTGGGCCAGATCATGCGCCACCTTTGCGGCATAAGCGTGGCCGAGGTGGAGGTGACCGGTGGGGCTGGGGGCGAATCGGGTGACGGTCATGACGGACAACGGGCGGCGACCGAAGATCGACGCCACGTGCTACCTTGGAGTGGACGCTGCTTCGTGCTGTTCCTCGGCGGCCTCGAGTTCGGCGCGTTCCTTGGGAATCACACGGACGAGTTTGCGAACTGTGTTTTCCCAATTTGCGAGAAGGTCTGTAGCTTGCTTTGAACCGGTCTTCTTAGCGTGGAGTTCGATGAGACTTTTCACCTCTTCGATATCCTGCGGGCGGCGAACGGGCATGGCGACAACCATCTCGGTGTTTACGCGAGAGTAGAATTTGCCATCGATGTCGTAGACGTAGGCGGTGCCACCGGACATACCGGCTCCGAAGTTTTTCCCTGTCTTGCCGAGGATGACGACGGTGCCGTTGGTCATGTATTCGCAACCGTGGTCACCCACACCCTCGACGATGGCTGTAGCGCCGGAGTTCCGAACGGCGAAGCGTTCCCCGGCGCGTCCGTTGGCGAACAAGAAGCCGCGCGTGGCCCCGTAGAGACAGGTGTTTCCAGCGATGGCGTTCTTGGATGCTTCGAAAGTGGCTTCCGGGGAGACACGGAGGATGATTTCTCCTGCAGCCATTCCTTTTCCGACGTAGTCATTCGCTTCACCGATGAGTTCGAGTGTCACGCCGTTCACCAGGAAGGTGCCGAAGGACTGACCTGCGCTGCCTTTGCAGGTAATGTGGATGCTTCCGTCGGGAAGATCGTAGTTCCCGAAAACCTGAGCGATACGACCGGAGAGGCGTGTGCCGATGTTACGGTCGGTGTTGACGACGTCGTAAGTTTTCTCGAACGGAGCGAGGTCGGGCAGTGACTTGATCGCATCGAGGCATTCTTGGCGGATCGCACCTTCGCCATATTCCGGTCCTTCGGGGGTGCTGATACCAGTGTGAGAGGTAAGGTCGCTCAGGATTTCGATATCGAGCGAAGATTTCGCGATGCCGTCGTTGCGCTCCATGGTGCGGATCCGGGTGATTTCGGATTCGGGTTTTTCCATGGCTTTTGCGACAGCGGGAACGACGTCCTTGAGCAGGCGGGTGAAATCGAGAGTGTTCGCTTTCGGGTGGGATGGGACTTCACGTTGGGTGAGGTAGTCCGGGCGACCGATCAGATCGTCGAGCTTGCGGATGCCGAGCTTGGCCATGATCTCGCGGGCTTCGTGGGCCACGGCGTTGAAATAATTGATCACCATTTCAGGTGTGCCTTTGAACTTGGCGCGGAATTTCGGGTCGGTGGTGGCGACTCCAACGGGGCAGGTATTGAGGTGACACTTGCGAACATACACGCAGCCCATGGCGATCATGGCGGTGGTGCCGAAGTTGTATTGTTCTGCGCCGAGGATGGCGGCGATTACCACGTCACGACCGTTTTTGATACCTCCATCGGTGCGGAGGGTGACGCGGTCGCGAAGGTTATTGATGATCAGGGTCTGTTGCGCCTCGGAGAGACCGAGTTCCCACGGGGAGCCAGCATGTTTTGTGGAGGAAAGAGGAGACGCGCCCGTGCCGCCATCGTGGCCGGAAATAAGGATATTGTCGGCGGCAGCTTTCGCGACACCGGCTGCGACGGTGCCGACTCCTGCCTCAGCTACTAGTTTTACCGTAATTCGCGCCCTCGGGTTGATTTCCTTCAGGTCGTGAATGAGCTGCGCAAGATCCTCGATGGAGTAGATATCGTGGTGAGGAGGCGGGGAGATGAGCTGCACGCCGGGCTGAGTGTTGCGGAGCCGGGCGATGAGAGCGTTGACTTTGTGTCCAGGAAGTTGTCCGCCTTCGCCGGGTTTCGCGCCTTGGGCCATTTTGATCTCAAGCTCATCCGCATTGACTAGATAGTTCGCGGAAACGCCGAAGCGTCCCGAGGCGATCTGTTTGATATAGGAGCGTGCGGAATCGCCGTTCGGGTAGGGCTTGAAGCGGATGGGATCTTCGCCGCCTTCACCGGAATCGGACTTCCCGCCGATGCGGTTCATGGCGATGGCGAGGGTCTCGTGGGCCTCCGGCGAGAGTGCTCCGAGAGACATGGCAGCTGTGGTAAAGCGACGTCGGATATCCTCGACGGGTTCGACTTCATCAATGGAGATCGGGCCGGAAGCTGCGGGGACAAAATTGAGGAGGTCTTTGATGGCTACCGGATTTGTTTCCAAGCAGACTTTGACGTATTCCTCGTAGTCTTCTGGTTTTCCGGATTTCACATACTGATGGAAATTCTTGATCACTTCCGTGGTGAACGAGTGTCGCTCGCCGGACTTGCGGTAGCGGTTGTATCCGGGATCGCCGAGGTCGAGTGTTTCGCCCTCGGGGACTTCCGACTCGTAGGCTGCTTTGTGGCGGATGAGGGATTCCTCAGCGATTTCCGTGAAGGAGATGCCACCGATCTGGGAAGGAACACCGGTGAAGGAGAAATTGACAACTTCGTGGCCGATTCCGATGGCTTCGAAGGTTTGCGCTCCTTGGTAGGAGTTCAAAACGGAGATTCCCATCTTGGACATAATCTTCAGAAGGCCTTTTTCGAGAGCCTTCCGATAGTTCGTCATGGCTTTCTGAGGGGTCATTCCCTCGCCGAGAGCATTTTTGCCTCCGTCCATGTTCACGAGTTGGCGAACGGTTGCGTATCCGAGATAGGGGACGACCGCAGTGGCTCCGAAGCCAAAAAGGCAGGCGATCTGATGGACATCACGGGCTTCGCCAGTCTCGACGACGAGCGAGGCACGCATGCGTTTCCTGATACGGTTGAGGTGATGGTGAATGCTGCCGGTGGCGAGCAGAGCAGGGATAGGGACACGCTGCGCAGATGTGGCGCGATCCGATAAGATGATGATGGAGATCTTGTCATTCACCGCGGTTTCGACCTCGGTGCAGAGTTCGTCGATGCGGGCTTTTAGTCCTTCTTTCCCAGTGGAAATGTCCCACGTGCAGTCGAGCACATAAGATGGGTATCCGTGCTCGGCCATGTGGGTGATTTTCTCAAGCTGATGCTCGAAAAGGATCGCGGAATCCAGCGAGATGGATTTGCAGTGATTCGGCGTTTCTTCAAGCAGGTTGCGCTCGGGGCCGAGACCAGCGCCCAACGACATGACCGCCCACTCGCGGATTGGATCGATGGGTGGGTTGGTGACCTGTGCGAAGCGTTGTTTGAAATAGGTAAAAAGAAGCCGTGGGTAAGAGGAGAGGATGGCCAGTGGAATGTCATCGCCCATTGAGAAAACGGCTTCCTGTGCACCCTTGATCATGGGGGGGAAGACCATATCAAGCTCCTCGATGGAGATGGCGTTCGCGACCTGGCGGCGGGAGAGATCAAGCGGTTCGAATTCGATTTCTGGAACGTGTGCGGAAGGGGAGATGAAATGCCTGAGTTCGAGGCGATTCTCATCGATCCAGCGGCGGTAAGGCTTTTGACGGGCAAGTTCTTCTTTGATCTCCATATCCAGCTTGAGGATGCCAGTGGAAGTGTCCACGGAGAGCATTTGACCGGGGCCGAGGCGGCCCTTGCGGGTGACCATCGCGTCATCGAAGACAACAGCTCCCGTCTCGGACCCGATGTAAAGGAACCCATCAGAAGTGGTTTTGTAGCGGGAGGGTCGGAGGCCGTTGCGGTCGAGTGAGGCGCAGAGCTTGGTGCCATCGGTAAAGACAAGGCCGGCGGGGCCGTCCCAAGGCTCGGAGAACGAGCGGACGTACTGGTAGAAGGCGCGGAGTTCGTCGGAAATCTCCTCGTCATTGCGGTATGCCGGAGGAACGAGCATGCACATGGCGTGCTCGGGAGAGCGGCCTGAGAGGATGAGCAGCTCCAAGCAGTGATCGAGCGATGCGGAATCGGACTCGCCGTGACGAATCAGGTCCTTTACGACATCGATTTCGTCGCCCCAGACGGGAGATTCGAAAAACTCCTCGCGGGAGGTCATCCAATTTCGGTTGCCCTCGACGGTGTTGATCTCGCCGTTGTGGCACATCATACGGAACGGCTGTCCGAGCGGCCAAGCGGGGAAAGTGTTGGTGGAGAAGCGTTGGTGGTAGAGGCAGATGGCCGTCTCGAAATTCGGGTCGGTGAGATCGCCGTAGAATGCGCGCAAGGCGGCAGGCATCGCGAGCGCCTTGTAGGAGATGAGTCGATTGGAAAAGGATGGCATATAGAAGCCGTGAATCTCCTTGGTGGCATGCTCGATCTCGCGGCGGCAGAGGTAGAGTTTGCGCTCGAATTCGAGGGATTCCATTCCTTCGGGTTTAAGCATAAGGAGGTGCTCGATATCAGGGCGGGATTTCTGGGCGATTTTCCCAAGTGCATCCACATTGACCGGGACTTCGCGCCAACCGATCGCCGAGATGCCTCGTTTTGCGATCGTTTCTGCGGTGATTTTTTTAATCGAGGCTGCCTGAGCTTCATTTCCGGCAGGGAAAAAGAACACGCCGACGGCAAGATCGGATGGGGTGTCGACTTTCGTGCCGAGTTTTTCGGCGGCTTTGACGAATAGCGGGAAGGGAATCTGAGAAAGGACACCCGAACCGTCTCCCGTTTTCATATCGGCATCGACCGCGCCGCGATGAGTCATGCAGGAGACGGAGGTGAGTGCGAAATCAAGGACATCGAACGAGCGTTTCCCTTCTAGATGGGCGATCGCGCCCATTCCGCAGTTGTCGTGTTCACGGGAAAGGTCGTGGAGGGAATCGGGGACGAGAGGGGTGCTGGAATGGTAGAACGGATTGCTCATATCGGGGCGGGAACTAAAGAACAGGGCGGCGAGGGGGACAAGCAGGAATTGTGCCTCGGGATTTCAACCCTCGACTTGCAATCCCGACACCCTGGGACGGGGTTTTCACGGCCTGCGCCGGGACGGACGCAGCTACGGTTTTACCTCAGACCTTTGAGGGCGCCTTTGGAGGGCTTGTCGAGAGTCATGTCGGTGATGGAGGTGCGGCGTCCGCCCTTGTAGGAGGAGACTTGCATTTTCCGAAGGGTCCAGACCTTGTCGGACACTTTCATGACATCTTCGACTTGGAATTCCTTGAGTTTTTCTCCGCTTTTCGAGTGGCCGTTGATTTTCATGAATGCTCCGAACTTCTGGTGAACCCAGACATAGACGGCAAAGTAGTTCCCAGCAGCATCGGCTGGCTTGTCGAGGCGGAGTTTAAAGGTATCCTCAAGGCCGATTTTCTCGTCACCTTCGAGTTTCGGATTCGGCCAATAGAAGAAGCGCAGGGCCAGATCTTCGTAAGTGAGATCAGTTCCGGCGATGGATTCGGTGAGTTTTTGGCGTGGAAAATCGACGGTCTTGCCGTTGATGATTTCGAAGAGTTCGTATTCGTCGTCACTCAAGCGGAGGTGGAACACGCGCCATTTCCCGCCTTCCTGGAATTGAAACTGAATGTTCTTCCCTTTCAGAAAGATCGCGATGGGCGTTTTCTTTCCATTGTGTGAAAGGCTGCCTTCGAGAGGGCCGTCGAGTTCGGTCAGGGCGGCGGAGAGGCGAGCGCCTTCGAGAATGCGTTGCGGATCGGGTGCTTGGGCTGCGAGCGGAAGTGTAGCGGCGGCGAGGCCTGTGAGAAGGAAGGTGAGAAATTTCATGGTGTCAGAATACTGCGGACGGAGCGTTGGACAAGTGAGATCACGTTTCCATTCATTTGGAAACCGAAGTTCGGAAACAAAACACCCGCCAAGCAAAAAGCCGAGCGGGTGTTAGGAAAATGGAATCGCCGATCAGGGATTTGGGTTCGTCACTGGCTCAGGGTCCGGAAACACAGGTGTGAACGGAATGATCGGGATAAACGGAGGCGGAAGTCTCAGTGGGTCCCACGGGCTCGGAGGGGTAACGGCGGAGGCGATTGCGTCTTTGCCACTTTTTGCATCCTTGGCGCTGTAGGTGGTGTCACCACGGTTGGGGTCGAGTTTCGCTAAGACTTTTTGGACTTCCGGGAGTGCCTCGGGCATAGCTGCGATGGCACATTGGGAGATCATCCGCATGGATTCTGGGGCAGATGTGATCGCGACTTCTGTGATATCTCCAACAAGAGAGGCGTTTGCGCCGGAGGAGATGATCGCTATTTTCACGATTTCGCATGCGCAGTTGCCGTTTGCGGAAACTTCCGAGCTGACGATCTCAAGTACGGAGGAAGGATCGATTTCAACTCGGTGGCGGACGGAAAGGCTGACGGATTCGCAGTCCGCATCGGAAGTGGGAGTCTGATATGCCGCCGAGATTTGCTCCAGCCCAGCATGGATTCCTGATGCCTGTTCATCGGACACCATCATTTTGACAGTGCTCGCGGTGCGATAGGCGGAGGTTTCCTTTAGGACGGAAAGGTCGAGGACTTGGCCAATCTCGCGGGTGGAGGCTCTACGCACTGAAAGTGTGGAAGCGTCTTGGCTGACGAATACTGGTTTGTTTTCCGTCAGGTCGCCATCGGCTTTCGAGACGGTGGGTAGCTGATGGAGGCCGCTAAGGGCTCTGTCAGAGGCAAAAGATGCCTGTTGAGTTGATTCGGATGAGACGCTTTTGGATTCTGCGTTCGCTTTCGCAAGCGACACTTCAATCATTTGCGCATGGGCTGGGACGGCCGCGAGGAGCGCTAGGATCAGTGCCGTGCGGGGGGTGGCTGGCTGTTTCATAGGGGTGGGTGTTGGGTGAACGTAGGGGTTTTCCCATAGAATCCCTTCACTGACAAGATTTTTTTACAAAAAAGCCAAGTTTTTCAAAAATTAAATTAAAGATTATAATCATTATCTCCGAATTTATATTCCTTGGGATTCACGGGATCAACTTGGCGACACGCTCACAGCGCAGGCCTTGTAATTTGGCTGGCGGGAGTGCGGATCGAATGCTGAGTGCGTCAGTTGATTTACGCGGGAATCGTGCATCGGTAGAAACAGGTCACCTGGGCGCACGGTTGGAGCGAGGTAGGCGGAAACTGTAATCGAGGCGCGACGGGATGTGATGTTGACGAGGGAGCGGTCGATAATCCCGAGGCGGGCCGCATCCTTAGGGTGGATTTCCACGTAAGATTCCTGAGGGTAGAGTTTTCGGAGGACTGAGGATTTGCCAGTGCGTGTGTGAGTATGCCACTGGCTGCTTGTGCCGCGTCCGGTGAGTAGCATGAAGGGAAACTCCACGTCTGGTGTTTCTGGAGGTGGGGTGGGAGGCGAGAAGTGGATCTTGGCTTTCCCGGATTCCGTATAGAATTTTCCTTCTGCGAAAAGGCGACGCTCCGGAGAGAGGTCGGAGGAGGTGGCTGGAAACGGCCATTGGATGCCGTTTGATTCGTCAATCTGATCGTAGCTGTCGATGCCTGTGATATCGCAGGGTTGGTCTTGGGAAATATCGCGGAGGAGTTTGAAGGCGGCTTCCGGATCAGTCCATTTTCGAAAGAACTCCCCGCAGCCCCATGCCTCGGCGATGAGCCGGAAAATACGGAAGTCGGTGAGAGCTTGGCCGGGGGCTTTCCGAACTGGCTTGATCGTCCCAATGCGTCGCTCGGAATTGATGAAGCAACCGGATTTTTCCCCCCATGCAGCAGCAGGAAGCACGAGATCGGCGGCGAGGGCGGATTCGGTGGTGGTATATATATCCTGGACGACAAGAAAATCGAGATTGGCCCGAAGTCGGGCGAGTTTTTTGGAATCGATCCACGAGTGGAATGGATTGGTCGCTACGATCCAGAGAGCTTTGATTTTCCCCGACTCGGCGGCATCGATAATTTCATCGTAGGCGAGGGAAGTCTGCGAGGTGATGTTCTCGTAGGGAATTTCGAGAATATCCGAGATCTTTCGACGATGCGTTTCATTGAGAAAGTCGTGACCTCCGACAAGTGAAGTGGTGTTTGAGAAAAGGCGCGAGCCCATGGCGTTGCACTGACCGGTCACGGAGTTCGGGCCGGTGCCGGGTTTTCCGATGTTTCCGGTGATGAGGCAGAGATTGATTATGGCTTGAGCGGTGCGAGTGCCTTCGTGGGATTGATTTACACCCATGGTCCACCACCAGGAAACGTGTTCGTCTGGATTGGAAACGGTGAGGGCAAGGGCTTCGATCTCTGTTGGGGAAAGTCCCGTTTTTTCTGCGACGGAAGTGGGAGAATAGTCTTTTACGAATTCTGAAAACTCGTCGATACCTTCGGTGTTGGCGATGGAAGATTCATCGATCCGACCGTCCCGCAGGATGCAGTGGGCAAGGGAATAGAGGAGTGCGAGATCTCCTTTCGGTTTTAGAGAAACGTGTTGGGTGGCCGCTTGCGCGGTTTCTGTCGCACGGGGATCAATGACGATGATTTTCGGGGAGCGTTTGTTGCGCATCACCCGTTGCCAGAGGATGGGGTGGGCGATGCAGAGGTTCGCTCCGACGAGGACGATCACATCGCTTTCCTCAAAATCCGCGTAGGCGCCCGGAGGCGCGTCGAAGCCGAACGACTGCTTGTAGGCGGTTGCGGCGGTGGCCATGCACTGGCGGGTGTTCGCGTCCGCATGGATGAAGCCCATTCCGAATTTGAAAAGGCAGCCGAGAAACGCCATTTCCTCGAATGGGATCTGGCCGGTGGAAAGGAATGCGACGGATTCTGGTCCGTGCTCCGCCTTGATCGACTGTAAGCGGGTAGTGAAAGTTTCGAGAGCAGTTTTCCAATCTGTCTGCGCGAGCGTCCCGGAAGCGTCCCGGAGCAGGGGAGTTGTCGCACGCTCGCTTGACGAAAGAGGATCAAGCGCCTGCCATCCCTTTGGGCAAGCCATTCCTAGGTTTACCGGGTAGTTGAAATTAGGGGATAAGTTGATCGCTCTGCCGTTTTCATCGAGGTGAATTTTCAGCTGGCATCCGGTCGCGCAATAGCCGCAGATCGAGGTCGTAGTAGAAGCAGGCTTGAGTCGTGAAGGGATTTTTCCCAAGCCGAAGGCTCCTGGCTCCTGGACAAGATCTTTCGTCAATGGACCGGTATGGGATTTGAGAGAGAAAAGGGACATGGTTGCTCCAACATTCTAGCAGATCGTGTGCGGGTCTCTGATGGAAAATGATCTGCGAGAGATATCCCGCTCAGGAGAGGAATGAAGCACATTCATTGTGCAATTTTACGTGGGGGGAGAGTCACCGTCCGATCGACTCTCCGGTTTGAATGCGGACTCCTGTCTCAGGAGACAAGAAGTGGAGCGTAGCGGATTCGAACCGCTGACCCCTTGCATGCCATGCAAGTGCTCTACCAACTGAGCTAACGCCCCGTTACCGGGATTCCCTTCGGGGTGGCCGCTGAGGCAGCGGCGGGGCGAATGTTTAGGCGAGGATGCGGATAACGCGCAAGCGGAAAAACTTTAAATTCTAAATTTTAAACCCGAAGGAAGCGGAAGAAGTTTCGCTGCCCGTTCGGCCTGTAGTGAAACATAAGAACCCCGTACCAGCGGAGCTCTTCGTTGAGATCTAAAGTTTGAAATTTAGAGTTTCAAATCTTCATCAGGTCGTCTTCTTTCGCTACGGCGAGTTCCTCGATCTGTTTCGTGTATTTGTTGGTGAGATCCTGAATGTCCTTTTCTTGATCCTTGAGTGTGTCCTCGGTGAGGATGTTGTCGGCTTTCATCTTTTTTGCGGCGTCGATTCCAGCTTTGCGAGCGGCACGGAGGCGGACTTTCGCTTCTTCTGCCAGGGACTTGATGAGTTTCACCATGTCGCGGCGACGTTCCTCGGAGAGCTCTGGGATGGGAACGCGGATGGAGCGTTCGGCGGCGGCGGGGTTGAGGCCGAGCTTGGACTCGCGGATCGCCTTTTCGATATCACGGGTGGTGGATGGATCGAAGGGCTGGACGTTGAGCATACGTGGCTCAGGCGTATTGATGACGGCCAGAGATTTGAGCTTCTGGACACCGCCATAGGCGTGGACATAGACGTCGAGGTTGTCGATGAGGGAGGGGGATGCTTTTCCGGTGCGAACACCGGAGAAATCCTGAACGAGGTGATCGATGCCGGACTGCATGTCGGCTTCGACTTCTTTGAGTGCTTTGGCTGGATCTTGCATGGCTTTGAGTAAACGATGAAAAACTGAAAACTGAAACGCTGAAATGATGGGTCACTCGCCGTGGACGAGGGTCCCGATGGGTTGTGATCGGAGGGCGTGGGAGAGGTTTCCGGTTGGCCCTAGGTCGAAGATGACGATGGGGATGTTGTTGTCCATGCAAAGGGAGAAGGCGGTGGCGTCCATGACGTTCAGGCGGTTTTCGAGGCAGTGCTGGAAGGTGACGGTTTCGAAGCGTTTTGCATCGGGGTTTTTCCGGGGGTCGGAGCAATAGACTCCGTCGACTTGGGTGGCCTTGAGGATGACATCGGCTCCCATTTCACTGGCGCGGAGGGCGGCAGTGGTGTCGGTGGAGAAGAAGGGGCTGCCGGTGCCTGCTGCGAAGATGATGACCGTTCCTTTGTCGAGCTGGTGCTCTGCTTTGCGGCGGATAAAGGGTTCTGCGACGTTTTTCATTTCGATGGCGGACATCACCGTGCAGCGAACGCCGATATGGGAGAGAGCGCCTTCCATGGCGAGGGCGTTCATGACGGTAGCAAGCATTCCGACGTAGTCGGCGGTCGCTCGGTCCATGCCACGTGCGGATGCGGCGGCACCTCGCCAGAAGTTTCCGCCGCCAACTACGATGCTGAGCTGGAGTCCTGCATCGACGGCCTCTTTGATTTCCGAAGCGATGCGTTGGACGATCTCCGGGGAGATGTTATCGGTGGAGCCAGGTTCGCGCAGCGCCTCCCCGCTGAGCTTGAGGACGGCGCGTTTGAAGGGACGGGGATCTTTCTGATTTGGGGGCATGAGCTGGGAGGAGGATGAACGTTGAAACAGGAAGGTCCAATACGGAAAATTCAAAAATTGAGTCCGCGAGGAAAATGAGTAGGGAACTCGAAGTGGGGCTAGGGTTTTGGTTCGAGAGTGAAGATGGCCTGGAGGTCCTTGAGCGTATCATTTCTCTCGGTGGTGCCTTGGATGGCAACGGTCACTTTGAGTGGCTGGGTCTGTGGTCGCTGGTAGTCTTCAAGGGTTTTCTGGAGTGCCACGAGGGTGAGCTTCAAGAGTTGGCGGCTGGTGAGATCGACTTCCATTGGTATTTCCAACTGACTGACATCGAGAGTCACAAGTAGGCCGCCCTCTGTGCTTTCGGCGGCGATGGAGACATTGCAGAGGACGAGGAGGTTTGCTTCCACGACCTTGTAGTTGGGGTTGTTGGTTGGGATTTGGTGGGGGGTGGAGATGGCTTCGACAAGGACTTCTGGAAATGCTCCGGTAAGTGCCATCGGGCGAGAAATGACGGTGGCTTGAAGGGCTTCACCAGTTTCTGAGATCATGGCGTCCACATCGGTGCCGTGCAGGCTGATGGGCTCGTGGATGGGGACAACAGAGATCGTGGTGGCTTGGATGGCCGTTGATAGCGCGAGGGCTAGAAGGAAGCTTCTCATGGGGAATATTATGAACATCGAACTTTGAACGTCCAACATTGAACATCGGATAGAAATGGATTTCGAGACACAAAAAAGCCGCCGGGTATTTCTACCGGGCGGCTTTGAATTGATGGGCGTTTTTTCTTGAATTACGCGGCTTTCGCTTTGTCTTCGAGGGCTTTTTTCGCCTGGGCTACGATCGCAGAGAAAGCAGCGGCATCGGTGATCGCGAGATCCGAGAGGATCTTGCGGTCGGCTTCGATTCCGGCGGCTTTCAGACCTTCGATGAAGCGGGAGTAGGTAATTCCTTCGTTCCGGACAGCGGCGTTGATACGCTGTGTCCAGAGGCGACGGAATTGACCTTTGCGCTTCTTGCGGTCGCGGTATTCGTATTGTTGCGCCTTACGGACTGCGTCCTTGGCGTAACGGAAGAGCTTCGAGCGGAAACCGCGGAAGCCCTTTGCCCGCAGGATCGTGCGCTTACGACGCGCGCGACTTGCTGGGGAATTGGTGGCTCTTGGCATTGTATTCTATGGTTGTGGACAGGTCGTTTGTTATCATTCCTTCCGCAGTCTCACCTGTTCGTGTCTCCGGATTTCCCGGATCAGGCTGCGTAAAGGCCGTCCGTTACGCGGACGGGGTCGTGGCGATCGCTTCGCTTCTGCTTAATGGAAGGGAAGGTTCTCTTTGACATTCTTGATGTCAGCGTCGGACACAAGGGCTGCTTTACCGAGAGCGCGTTTGCGCTTGCGGCTCTTGCATTGAAGCAAGTGGCGTTTTCCTTGATGGCGACGAAGAACCTTGCCTGTACCAGTAACTTTGAAGCGCTTGGCGACGGCTTTCCGTGTTTTTGCTTTTCCTCCTACTCGTGGCATGGGGCGCGAAACCTACGGATCGGTCTCATGATGGCAAGGCAAAAGTGGTTCTGAAGACGGATTTCCTGAAAATGAACGTGAAATTTCCTCGCAGCACGCTCAGATTCATGCCGTTCGGGAGGAAGTTCCAATTCTGAATGCAAAACCCATATTCGATCCCTATGCTGAAATTTTTGTCGTTTGTCGTTACTCTGTTCCTCGTGAATCTTTGCGCGGCGGCTCCGCTGGCATACTGGGAGTTTGAGGAAGATCCCGGTTTTCTGGAAAGCAGCGCGAGCCCCGGTGTGACTTTGACCAATGACGGCAATTCGGTGACAAAACTCGCGGAAGGTGGTCCGGGGGAGGGGCAGGCGGCGAGGTTTGGCGGAGCCGCGCGATTCACGGCTCCGGATGCGGCAGGGTGGAGCGGACCGCAGTTGACGATCGAGTCTTATTTCAAGGTGGATGCGATTACCGCGTCTTCTGGGCAAGTGATCGTGAGTCATCACAACAATACGGGTTCGGAAAAGGGGTGGCATATGCAGGTGACTTCCTCCGGGAAACTGAGATTCCGTCGGTATACTTCGAGTGGTTCGGATTTGTTCGAGGATATGGGCACGGTTGAGGCAGGAAAGAATTATTATGCGGCGGTGTTGTTCGATTCCGCGAACGGTGCTCTCACGATGTTGCTGAAAGATCTTGGTGAGGGAGGTGTCACGGAGAAAGGAGTCTACTCATTCGCGACAGGACTTCATAACGCGGCCTCGCCTTTGGCGATCGGAGCCACGGGAACCTCGACTGGCGGCACTAGTTTTTTCAAAGGTGAGATCGACTCGGTGAGGATCAGTGGATCGGTTTTGGCTGAGAGCGAGTTGTTGGAGGATGTCGAAATTCCGCTGGTAGTGAACTCCGAAAAAGTGGACGGCTACAAAGGGATCTGGTTCGCGCTGGGGCAGAATTCCGCGTTCGGTGATAAGTATTCCGGCGGTCTGGCGACTTACACTGTGAATCACAGTCCGCTGGCGGTGTATTCCCCCGAGGCGGATAAAACATTTTTTACCTACGGCGGGACGACGGCTGCCAGCGAAGGGCATTTGTTGATTATGGCGGGATGGTATGACCACAAGACAAAGACGGTGCCGAAGCCGACGATCGTGATGGACAAGGACGCCGCCAACGGGGATCCGCATGACAACGCGGCGATCACCTTGGATAGCGACGGGTATGTTTGGGTTTTTGTTTCAGGGAGGAACACAAGCCGCAAGGGGTATACCTTCCGAAGCACCGTTCCGTACAGCACGGATGCGTTCGAGCGGATTTCGCCGCCGGAGGGGGAAGATTATACCTATCCGCAGATCTGGCACGTTCCGGGAAGCGGATTCGCCCATTTTTTCACGCTCTATGATGGCGGGAAAAGGAATTTGTATTTCCGCAAGAGTCCGGACGGTATGCTGTGGGGTTCGACGGTGGATCTCGCGAAAGTCGGCGGGAGTTACCAAGTCTCGGGAGTCTCTGAGAGTGGGCGATTGGCTACATTTTTCAACCGCCACGTGAACGGCAATGTGGATACCCGCACGGACCTCTACTATCTACAGAGTGATGATTTCGGGGAAACGTGGACTTTGGCGGACGGCACACCGGTCACAGTTCCGATTTCGCTGTCGAGCAGTTCAGCTCAAGTGGCTGATTACTCATCCGAAGGGCGGCTGATGTACAATTGCGATCTAAATTTCGATGAAGACGGGAACCCGGTTCTATTTTATTTAACGACTGCCGATTACAGGCCTGGCCCGGATGGCGAGCCGCGGACCTATCACGTAGCTCACTGGACAGGCACGGAATGGAAGATCCACGATCTGCCGGCCTCCGCGACTCCATTATCTTCCACCACGCACAACTACAGCGCGGGGAGTCTCTGGATCGAGGATGGGAAATGGACCATACTTGCACCGACCGGGGCGCGGTCCGAGTTGCGGGATACTGAGCCGGAGCGATTCTGGGGACACGGTGGGGAGATCGAACACTGGGTTTCCACTGATGAAGGCGCGAATTGGACGAGGACGCGGAAGGTCACTGAGGAAAGTGAACGCAATCACGGATATCTGCGCCGCAGTTCGCGGGGTGCTGGACGATTCCAGAGCTTCTGGAGCGATGGGAATCCTCAGGGTAGGACTGAAGTGCATCTCTACTTCGGCGAGGCATCCGGGGAGAGGCAATGGGAGCTTCCCTATGAAATGACCGAGCCAACCGCCACACCCAAGGAAGTCAATCCTCCCTTCAAGCGTTGGCAGGATCAGTCATTCAACGAAATCGAGCTGGCGGATCCCGACACGATCGCCGCTGACGAGGATCCGGATGGCGATGGTTTCAGCAATTTTCGGGAATATCTCGCAGGGACTGATCCCGGTTCGGGGCTTTCCCATCCGCCCTTGGCGGGGCTGGTTGGAGAGCGTTCTGAGGATGGTTTTCTCTTGAAATATCGTCTGAATCGGGAGGCGTTCGATGTGAGGACGTTTGTCGAAGCCTGTGGAGATTTTTTCGACTGGCAGGATGAGTCGGGAAGCCTGACTGAAATTTCACGAGCTGATGCCGGGGGCGCTGAGTTGGTAACCTTGCGGGCTGCCTTTGCTGAAAGTGGCGGACGTTTCTATCGCTTGAACCAGTCGTTCGACCGTTGAGCGTAATCGCTTCGCAAACAAGCGATTGATTCGGTGGGATTTGCACGTTTAGTCTCACGCGTATGGAAGAGAAGAATTTTAAGCGTGGTGATGCACGGAAGCCATTTCCTTGGTTCGGGATGGGATTTCTGATTCTGGTAGCGGCGCTGGTGGGATCATTTTTCACGGATATCCCCGGGAAGGTGAATCGCAACCTGAGGGAAATTGTGGAGAGTCGGCGCCCGCAGGCAGAGATCAACGAGGACACGATCCGCTTGCAGGTGGAGCAAAGACTGAGGGCGGAGATGGAGGAGGAACTCGAAAGGCAGCTTGCCGATCTGCGAACATCGGAGGAAAAACCGGAGCCCGCACCCGTACCCGCCGAGCAACCTGCACCACCCGCTGCTCCACCACTACCGCTCGGAAAAGTGACCGATGTGAGGGAATTGCGCAGCGGGATTCCTTTCAAAACAGAGGTCACCTTCGACAAGGGTGGCATCGCTTCGAAGGAGCGTGTGGATAAAGAAAGCTACGTGGCGAAATACGAGCTGAAACTTGTGCTGCCTATTGCGGCCACCACCGTGGAAGAACTGAAAAAGTCGAATCCCGATCTTCCCGCGATCTTGCCAGCGCTTCCCTCCCTGTTAGAAAAGGCCGTCGTATCGCCTTGGTATCAGACGCTGTATGCCAACAAGGCCGATCGCGTGAAGCGCAACGCAAACGCGCTTACCGAGCTACTTACCAAGCACAACATTTACGATTGTGAAACCATTCTGCATATCAAAGCGGAGAACGGCAGGAAGGTGTTTTTGATGCAGGCGGAAATGGATGTGGTTTCGGACGGATCGGATGGAGACAGGCTCTCTACGATGCCAGATTCGATCGTCAGCTCCACCTACTACCAACCCTTCACCAGCTACGGCTGGCCGAAAAAAACGAAGACGCCCAACCCCATGGTCGCTGGCTGGGAAAAGCGCATCGAGATTGGAACGAAGGAACTCAACGATTCGAAGACAACAAACGAAAGGAAAGCGTGGCTCCGGGACAGGATCGCGATGCTGAAACGTGGAATCCAGGATCTCAAGGCGCGCAGCTACCTCATTGCGGAATACGATCCGTTCATCGTCATCCCGGTGAATTTGTTGACCGCGAGAAACGATCCGTTTGCTCCCAAAGTTGGTGATTACGCGGCAGTCATCTACGGGAAAAAGGTCTATCCCTGCATCGTTGGCGATGGCGGTCCTACCTTCAAGGTCGGCGAGGCCTCCCTGCGGATGGCAAAGGAGATCAACGAAAGATCGTCACCCTACAGTCGGCCGGTCTCGGATTTGACGGTCACGTATGTTGTTTTTCCCGGCAGTCGGGAGGAGCGAAACGGGCCACCGGACTACGATATGTGGAGAGAAAGATGTCATTCGTTGCTGGGAGAAATTGGTGGGCTAGGAGAGGGCTACGAGCTGCACCAATGGACGGATCTTTTGCCAAAACCGCCGGAGCCGGAAGTGGTGAAACCTGCGGTGGATGCTCCAAAGGATTGAGGGAAGTGCCGAGTGAGAAGTGAAAAATTTGGAGTGCGGACGGCTTGCCTCCGCTTTCGGGAGTGAGGCTTGCCTCACGGGGTCCCACCTGAGGCTTTGTTCCCGGCATGTCGCTCCGCCCCACATAGGGCAAGCCCTCCATCCCCAAAGCGGAGGCAAGCCATCAGCACTCCAAACTGCACCGATGGGTGAAGATCTATTCCGTTATGCACGCACGGACCGCTTCGAAAATATCCTGTGCGTTCGAAATGGGGAAATCCGATCCGATGAACACCGGCTTCTCGGAGTCTGGGACTTGGTCGCGGCCGTGGGAGCCTTTTACCAAGGTGGCATCGAGGGGGATCACTTCAAGAAGACCGCGGATGCCGAGTTTCTTTTTCAGCAGGAACTTGGCGATCTTCGCTTTCGGGAAGGAGATGGAGGGGTCGATGAAAAGCTCGCAGGGATCGTAGCCGGGCTTGCGGTGGATATCGATGGTGCGGGCGAAGTCTGGGGCCAGATCGTCGTTTTCCCAGTAATAGTAGGTGAACCAGGAATCCGGCTTGGCGATGGCGACGAGATCACCGGCGCGGTCGTGGTTCTGAGTGCGGATTTCATCGATGCCTGGGGTGTTTTCCAACAGCTCCCGGACCTGAGGAATTTTTGCGGAATCCCTTACGTAGATGTGTGCGATCTGGTGATCCGCCACGGCGAAGACTTCGCAGCTGCCGTAGTCGAGCGTTTCGCGGCCGAGTTCGTTTTTGATGGAGAGCCAACCTTTTTGGCGGAACAGGCGGTTGAGGTGGATGGGCCGGTTGACTGGTGAAATTCCGTATTCCGAAAGAAGAAGAATTCGGATGTTATGGGATTCGTAGTAGTTGATAAGATCCGTTACGACCTTGTCGATGGCACAAACTTCGGAGGGCACGTTTGGTGCGCCTGGTCCATCCTTCTGAAGGCAGTAGTCGAGGTGTGGAAGGTAGATGAGTGAGAGGGTGGGGGAGTGTTTGTCCTCCACCCATTTTGCGGAAGCTGCGATCCATTCCGAGGATGCGATTCCTGCCGCCGGTCCCCAGAAAGCCGGGAAAGGAAAAGGTCCGAGATCCGCCTTGAGAGCATCCCGCATGTCCATCGGCTGGGTGTGGACATCGAAATGCTTGGAGCCGTCCGCCGGGTAGAGCGGGCGCGGGGTGATGGTGAAGTCCGCACTGGAATGCATGTTGTACCACCAGAAAAGTTTCGCGCAGGTGAAGCCGGGGATGTCTTTTCTCAGCCGATCCCAGATTTTTTCCCCGTGGACGATGTGGTTGGATTGCTTCCAGAAACGGACCTCGGCGGTTTCGCGGTCATACCAACCGTTCGCGACGATTCCATGCTGCTCCGGTGGCGTTCCGGTGAGGATGGAGGATTGAGCCGTGGTGGTGAGGGCGGGGAACGCGGGGTTGTAGGCTTGCAGGCCGTGCTTTTCTGCAAAAGCAGTAATCCCCGGGCAATCCGGGCCGAGCAGGGATTTTGAAAGACCGACGATGTTCAGGACTGCGAGGCGCACGCGGGAAACTTTAAATTTTAAACTTTAAACTTCAATTAGGAATCCAGAGCGAAGGAGAAGTGCACGGTTCCTGCGGGGGCTATTCCTCCTTTTGGAGTTCTACGATGTAGGCGAGGATGTCGTCGAAGCTGGCGTCATTTCCTGGAGTGGCGGCGATGACTTTCATTTTGGCACCTTCCTTGTCATCGGGGTCGTAGCCTCGTTGGCCGGATTTGAATTTCTCGAACTGGGCGCGCAAGTACCAGGCGGGGAACTTTGCGAGTGGGGCGCTACGGAATACTTGCTCGCCGGTCGCGTTGAAGCGATGGCAGGACGCGCAGTTCTCGAGAAACCGTGTTTTACCTTCGGTCGCGTCCCCTTTCTCGGGAGCTTCGTGATCGGTGGGCAGGAGGGAGACGAGATACTCGGAAAGCTCTGAGATATCGTCTTCCGTAAGGATCGCGGAAATGGCGGACATCTGTTGGCCGGTGAGATCCTCTGGATGTTTCCCGCGAACTCCGGATTTGAAGCGATCGAGTTGCGCCTTTGAATACCAGCGCGGTAGGCCGGCGATGGGTGGGGATTTCAGCTCAGGATTGCCCTCCGCTTTTTCACCGTGACACGCGATACAGGTGCGCTTGTAGATGGCCTCGCCGGGTGTTTCCTTCCCAGACAAAGGAAGAGAAAGGATGAGGCAGAGGAGGACGAAACGCATGGTGGATGTTGTGAATGGAACGATCAGGTTTACGAGAAGAGGTGCCGTCCCGTCTTGCTGGCAGTCGTGCTGTGGTCGGTTTCCCAGTAAACGTGGTCCGTGATCGTGGAACTGGCGGGTGGAGGTGAGAGTTCAGCGTAAGTGAGAGCATCTTTCGCCTCCGATTTGGCTTCGTTGATGATTTGTTGGGCTTCGGTTGCAGAAAGAACGCCATCGTTGATGAGATGTTGCTGCCAGAGGGTGAGTGGATCGAAATTTTCCTTTCTCTCCGTGATACTCTCCCGAGTGCGGTATTTATGTGTGTTCGCATCCGCCACGCTCCATCCGTAGTAGCGCATGGTGCTGACTTCAAGGACTGTGGGACGGTGCTGCGTTCTTGCGCGCTCCAAGGCTCTTGTGATTTTTGAATGGAGGATGGGAATGTCTCCATCCCCGCAAAGATCCCAATCAATGCCGTAGGTTTCCGCCCGGCGTGCGAGACATTGAGTGAAACGGGAAGATTCTTTCTGCGATGTGAACATGTCGAAGCCGTTGTTCTCGATCACGAAGACGACTGGGAGATCGAAGAGGCCGGCCAGATTGAGGGTTTCATGGAAAGCGCCCCGGTTGGTGGCACCCGCCCCCATGAAGCAGACGACGGCACCGGGCTTGGACTGTTGTTTCAATCCGAAGGCGAGGCCATTTGCGAGAGGGGTCTGGGAGGCGGCAAGGCCATGACAGCCCCAATGATTGCGGGATGGGTCGTAGAAAGAAAGCATTCCGCCCTTTCCGCCGCTGCATCCTGCGCTGCGGCCCATTAGCTCTGCCAAAATGGAGTGCATGGAAATCCCGGCTGCGATGGCATGGCCCAGTCCCCGGAAGCCGGAGATGCTGTGATCGTCGGGCGTCATCGCGGCGCGGACGGTGGCGGCGATGGATTCTTGACCAGTGCTCAGGAGCAGCCAACCGCCCATGCTGCCCATAGAGTATTCCCTCAGAGCGGTTTGCTCCAATCTACGGATCCTCACCATAGTTTGGAGGATCGCGAGTTTGGTTTCCGGACTCATGGGTTCTCGCCCCGAGACGGGGCTTTCACGGCCT
>CAWCXB010000034.1:0-26181 GCA_963799385.1 uncultured Verrucomicrobiae bacterium | reverse complement strand
CGAACTCCACCAAACCCGGCGGCCACCCCGAGATCCCGGAATCCTACGCGAAGATCCTGTTCATGGCCGCACTCCGGATTGGAGACAGACCCACGACCGAAAGGCTACTTCCCACCGTTGGGTCCGATTTCGCCGGGAATCTGCCACTCATTTTCCAGCTCCTCAAATCAAAATCCTACGCCACGGCTGCCGCCCTCATGCCCGGGGAAACGGGAAATTACACCACGGAATCCGCCAATCTTCCTACGGCCCAGGAACTCAACGAGCTGGTCCGGACCGCCGAGAAATCTCCCGAAATCAGTGCCCTCCAGAGCCTTCGATTGACCATGGAAATCAGCGTCCGGGCCGTCGGTAGGATCGAACCTCCTTCCCAGGAATCGATCAATGGCCTTATTGACCGTTTCCGCGCCCTCGTCCCACCGACAAACCCGTGCCGAACGCTTCTCCTCGCTCAATTCCTCAAAATAAACCAAATGTCCGTGCTCGCTCTACGAGATGAAGTCTCAGCCGCGAGACCCGTCTCGCAATCTGATGAGATCCTAGACCTAATGGTGGATGATCAATTGCGCGGTGATGAAAAAACGAATTCCTTTGCCCGATACTCTGTTCTCCGCGCCGCCATTATGCTCGCCCTCCACGATGGCGATAGTCGGCCATTTCAAGACTACTGCCAAAAAGTGGCTGAACTCGCCGCCGCCTTGCGCACCTCGGAAAAACGAAGCTCCAACGACTATCGGATATCCCGCCTGCGCGATGACATGATTGCGGATCTCTACCTATGGACGCTCCCGTTGATCTCAGTCGGAAAAACAACCGTCCTCGCCGAAACGCCTGCCTCTCTCCTCCAGCTAATCGAAGATAAGGGTGCGGAGAATCCGGTCAATCATTCTCACGCCAGCAAATCTGCCCCACTCCTCAAGCTTATCGCCTACGTGACAGGAAATCCCGACGTGTTCGTGGACGCGAAGGAGACGCTCGGACCGGGTGCCGCGTTCCATTACGACGAAACACGCGGTAACGGATTTATCGCCGACTACCTCCAACATAGGAACAACATTCTCCCCCACCGCCCGGATATCACGGCAAAAGTAGCCACTGGATTCATACTTAATGTCCTATCGGAGAAATCCGTTTCAGCCGTCATTCTGCCCGAACGCATGTGGCTCTACATGTTAAAGCGACCCGACTACGGACTCGGCTCCGCTGTCGAAGCGTTGACAGATGACCAGATAGTAACACTCGTCCCAGAGGCGATCGCCCAAATCCGCCATGACTCAGGTCTCGCCCTACGAAAAACAAAGGACTTTGGCGCAGCCACCGAGAGCTTTCGCGCCTCCCTCAAAGCCTGCCCACAAAACCCTGCTTGGGATTTGTTCCGTGGTAGAACCAAAACCTATCTCGCCCAATCTCTGCTCGGACACGGTCAACCAAAAGAAGCCATCAGCGTACTCGACGGCATCACAGAAAAAGAGTTCAGTCCTTCCTATCAGAAATTCTCCGACCAAATCCGGGAAAGTGCGTTGAAAGACCTTAGCCACAAATCCGAATAAGCGACCACCTCAACCTCGTGTATTCCGTGCCTTCCGTGGTCAAAAATCTTCCTATTTGAATAACACCATGCACCGCCCCGAAATTGAAGCCCTCACCTCCCGTGTCGCCCGCCGCCACGATGGCTTCCTCATGCGCCGGATCGCCATCCTCACCGTCTCCGCCACCGCCGGTTTACTCATCCTACTGTCACTCTTCTGGATCCTGCGCGGTCACTCGGTGCCTCTCGTGCTTTCCCTCGGCATCGCTATCGCCGCCGCCATCGCTGCTTTTGTTTTCTACCGCACCCGCCGGATGCGCCCCTCCGCCGCCGCCTTCGCCGCCGATTCACATTTCGATCTGAAAGACGGAATCACCACCGCCCGCCACCTCGCGGAATCCGCCCCGGACGCACCCGCCACAGAGCAGCAGTGGGCCTGGCTCCACCCCCGACTCACCACCTGTGATCCCGCCACCATCACCCGCCCGTTTCCGAAGAAACAAATCGCGCTTACTACTACACTTGCCGTAGTCGCGCTCATCCTCTGCCTGCTCCCACCTTCCGCCTCCGTGCGCGCCGCCGAGAAATCTGCCGCCGAAACTCGCGCCCGCGTCGCCGAATCCAAGGAACAACTCCAACAACTCATCGAGGAACTTGAAAAGGATTTTGTCGCCGAAGAGGACAAGGAAAACCTCGACATGGACGAGTTCCGGAAAATGGTCAAAGAAATCGACGAGACCGGAGACCGCGCTGAAGCCGCCCGCCAGTTCGCCCGCATCGAGCGCAAGATCCGCGACGCCACCCGCGGCCTTGACCAACAACGCGACGAGGAAACCCTGAAAATCGCCGCCAAGGAACTCGCCAAAGCCGAGGACACGGATGCCCGCAAGCTCGGCAAGAAGCTCGACGAAAAAGAACTCAAGGAAGCGGCGGAAATGCTCGAAAAGCTCGCCGCCAAAAAACTCGACCCCAAAGAACTGAAAAAAGGAGCCGCCGAGAAAAAGAAGGCCCTCGACGAAGCAAAAAAGGACCTCGCAAAAATGCGCGCCGCCAGCAAGCGCATGGCCGCCGCAGGAAAGCAGCGCCAAGCCGCCCGCCAAGCCCAGGGAGCCGGCGCCGGAGCCAACGCAAAAGGCGGAGCCGGTGGTGAGGGTGCCCAAGCCGGAGGCGAAGGAAAAGCACTCGAAGACATGCTCGCGGAACTCGACGAAGCCGCCGCCGAAATGGAAAAAGACCTCGAGGAAATCGAGTTCGATCCCGATGCCGAATGGGACGACGAAGCCGGGGAGGCCATGGCCGGCATGAAAGGCAAACTCGGCAAGCACCTTAAAAAAATGCATGGCAAGCGCTTAGCCAAAAGCAAGCTCGACGCCCTCCGCCAAGGCCTCGCCCAAGCCCAGGCATTTTCCCAAGGACAGTCCCAGCAACTCGGACTCGGCCCCGGCGGCAAAGAAGCCGGAAGTGGCTCCTCATGGTCGGAACGCAAGGAACGCGACGACTCACAGAAAAACGGATCCCTCACCCAGCTCCAAGGCCAGCACGGAGACGGCCCCTCCCTCAGCGCCGTCGAGGACTCCGAATCCGGCACCGGCGTATCCACCCGCAAAGGCACCGCCAAAGAACGCGACTTCACCCGCCAAATGGAATCCTTCGTCCAACGCGACGACATCCCAGAATCCCTAAAACTAGGCGTCCGCAACTACTTCGAAAACCTCCAGTCCGCAAAGGCTGAGTAAACTTTAAATCTTAAACTTTAAACCTCAATGAAGAGAATATCCCCGAGGCTCCGCCTCCTTGGACTGCGGCAGCCTGCTGCGAGCCAACAACCCCAGCACACATCCCCAGCCTCTCCCTTGAGGTTTAGAGTTTAGAATTTAGAGTTTCATGACCGCCACTACCAATCCCACCACCGAACATTTCACCGAAACCTTCGGGAAAATCCGCACCGCCGTCTCCACCTTCATCGTCGGCCAACAGGAAATCATCGACGACGTCCTCATCGCCATCTGCTGCGGTGGCCACGTCCTATTGGAAGGCGTTCCCGGTCTCGGGAAAACCTCTCTCATCAACACCATCGCCCAAGCCATCGACGTCGATTTCAAACGCATCCAGTTCACCCCGGACCTCTTGCCCTCCGATGTTGTCGGCACACAAATCCTGATGGATCGCAATGGCAACCGGGAACTCGTCTTCCAACCGGGTCCGGTCTTCTGCAACATGTTGCTCGCCGACGAAATCAACCGCGCCACTCCGAAAACCCAGTCGGCCCTGCTCGAAACCATGCAAGAGAAACGAGTCACCGTCGCCAATCAGACGCATTCGCTCGACCTCCCGTTTTTCGTCATGGCCACGCAGAACCCCATCGAAAACGACGGCACCTACCCGCTTCCCGAAGCCCAACTCGACCGCTTCTTTTTTAAGCTCCAGGTCGGCCTACCGTCCCACGACGAATTCAAACAAATCCTCGACCGCACCGGCGGAAATTCCCGCCCACACGTCGCCCCCGTCGCCCACGGTGCGGACATCCTGAGAATGGGAGAAGCCCTGCGTGAAGTCCCCGTCGCCCCGGAAGTTCAAGACTACCTCGTAAAAGTCGTGCGCGGAACCCACCCGGATGAGAAGTCCGCAAAATCCATCCGCCAGTTCGTTCGCCACGGAGCCTCGCCCCGCGCCGGCCAAGCCATGCTCGCCGCCGCCCGCGCCCGCGCCCTGCTCGACGGTCGCTACCATGTCGCCCGCGAGGACATCGATTCGGTCGCCCTCCCCGCCCTCCGCCACCGCCTCATCCTCTCCTTCGAAGGCGAAGCCGAAGGCATCCAACCCGACTCCCTAGTCCAAGACGCCATCCAGGCTGCGAAACTTTAAACCTCAAAACTCCGCCCCAAAACCTCTCCCTTGAGGTTTAAAATTTAAAGTTTCAAGTTTTGCCGGAATCCCTAACAGACCCTGCTTTCATCAGGCAACTAGAGGCGCTGAATCTGCTCGCACGTCGCGTTCTCCGTGGTTCGCTTCAAGCGGATCGTCGGACCAAGCGGCGTGGCACAGGCATCACTTTCGCCGACTACGCCCAATACAATCCCGGCGACGACTATCGCGCGATCGACTGGAAAATTTATGCCCGTACTGAGGAACTGCTGATCAAGCTTTTCGAAGTGGAGGAAGATACTAACGTCTATATCCTCCTCGATTGCAGCCGCTCCATGGCAACGAAGTTTTTCTACGCGAAAAAAATGGCCGCCGCCCTCGGCTACATCGCCCTGAACGGAATGGACCGCGTAGTTGTCCACGGCATGGCGGACAAGCTTACCACAGTGGTCGAATCTGCTCGCAGCCGCAGCCAGGTATTCTCATTTCTCCGCGATCTCGAAAATGCTGAGACCTACGGAACCGATACAGACTTCACCACCTGCGCCCGTACCTTTCAGGCCCGCCACCGGAAAAAAGGCGTGGTGCTCGTCGTCTCGGATTTCCTTTTCCCCGCCGGGTATTCCAGCGGACTAAAATTCCTGCAATGGTCCGGTCACGATGTGTTCGCCTTACAGGTCCACGATCCAGCAGATCTCGAATGCCCGCATCTCGGTGATCTTGAAATCGAGTGTGTGGAAACGGCGGAGAAGCAGCGCGTCACCGTCACCGAAAAGGAAGCGCGCCTTTATCGCGAAGCTGTCGCGGGATGGAACGAGGAGCTCCGCAGCGAATGCGCCCGGCGCGGGGTCGGCCTCGCCAGCACCACCTCCGAAGTGCCCTTCGAAGTCGTGATCCAATCCATGCTTAGAAAAGGAGGGCTGGTCGCATGACGTTCGGTCTTCCGGGATTTTTCTGGGCCGCACTCGCCTTGCTGCCGCTCGCGGCGGTGTATTTCATCCGCACCCGCCCACGCCGACAAACGGTCAACGCGTTCTTTCTCTGGCAGCAGGTGTTCAAACAGAAGGCGGCAAGTTCCCTTTTTCAACGCCTCAGGAATCTGCTCTCCCTGCTCCTTCTCGCACTCGCGTTTCTCGCCGCCGTCTTCGCCCTCACCCGTCCCCGCTTCGATAGTGGAAACACCCCGGATCTACTGATCATCATCGACCGCTCCGCCTCCATGCGCGGAGAGGAGGATGGGAAAAGCCGCCTGCAGCTCGCCAAGGACATGGCCAACTCGTGGATCACCGCCCTGAGCGGATCGCAACGCGCCGCCATCGCGGGAGTCGCGGGAAAACTCGAATACCACGCGAATCTCACCACCCGCTCCCGGCTGCTCCGCGATGCGCTCGATGCCATCGTGCCCTCCGATCTCGCGCTCGATCCCCACGCGCTCGACGAACTCTCTCTGCTCTCCGCCGCTTCCGGCGATCGCCCCGGAAAGACTCGCATCCTTTTCCTCACCGACCGCCGTTCACCCGCTACCGACCTCCCGGAAGGAGTCGAAATCGTCAGCATCGGGAATGATTCGGGAAATATCGGCATCACCGCCGCCGATCTTCGCTGGGACTCACCCGGAGAGGCCACGCTCTTCACCACCCTCACCTCCACCTTCCCCGAAGAACGCGAGATCGAGCTTGAACTCGTCTCCGCCACCGAAGGCATTCTAGTCCGTTTGTTCACGATGAAAATCCCCGCCAAGGGAGAGGCCAGCGAATCCATCGCGCTCGATTCCATCGACCCCGGAGCCTACTTGCTCCGCGTAACCACAGGCGACTCCCTCGCCATCGACGATACCGCCCCGCTCGGCCTCAATTCCCCGCAGGCCATCCCCGTGCAGGTGAAAGCGAAAAACCCATTTTTCTTCAATCAGGTCATCGCCGCCTTCTCACGTGCGGATTCACTCTTCGAGCCAATCGACGATTTCGCAAGACTCTCTCTCTCCGAAGGAAATCCTCCAGAAACGGAAGCATCAGTGATCTTCGCCCCCTCCGGAGAGGCCCCCTTCTGGAACAATCTCGGCGACGAACTCCCGCCCGGCTCGCCTGAAATCGTCTCCAAAGACCATCCCCTCTTGGCCCGACTCGATCCCTCCCTTCTCACCTTCGATGGTGCGCGCAAACTCTCCGCCCCGGAAGGCGCGGTCACCGTGCTCGCCCATGCGGACGGCACCCCGCTGATCTACACGATCGCCACCGGTGATCGCTCTGCCGTGGTCTTCAATTTTGATCCCTCACGCGAGGAATTTTTTCTATCCCCGTGGTTCCCCGTCTTTGTGCATGATGCAGCCGTTCTTCTAACAGGCAGGGAAAACCAGTTCCCCTCCGCCATCGCCACCGGCAATCTTATCGAAATTCCCGGCACCGAAACCACCGGCGTAGCCAGTTTCCGCCGCGGAGAGACCATCACCGAACTTCCCTTCGAAACACCAACTCTCGTCAGCCAGGTAGGAAACTACTCCTTCACCCGGAACTCCACCCCATGGAACCTCGGCGGAGCCTTGTTCTCCCCCGGAGAATCCGGCCCGCCCACCGGCGAAGCCCCGCCCATCGAAATCACCCCCGCCTCCGGCTGGCCCCTCGCCGCATGGCTTCTCCTAGCCGCCATCGTGGTCATTCTCGCAGAAGAAGCACTCTACCACAGGAGGAAAGTAGGATGAAAATTTCAAGCCCACATCTCCAATCAAATTTTCACCGCAGAGACGCAGAGGTCGCAAAGGGGCGCAGAGCCAATGCAATGAGACGAATGGGGCAAAACCCAAGTCTTCCTCCGCTTCCCTCTCCGACCCCCGCGCCTCTGCGGTAAAAAACACGTCGTCCATCTCCCTCTTCCTTGAGATTTATAGTTTAAAATTTAAAGTTTTGCAGCTCTCCACCCTCATCCCTCTCTGGCTCCTCCTCGCCTGCGCCGCCGCCAGCGTCTTCACATGGCGGCGCTCCTTGGTGGACAGGCCTCCTTTGCGGAAATGGCTCGCCCATGGACTGCGTTTGCTTGGGGTGGTTTGTCTGATCCTTGCCCTGTGTCGTCCCTATTGGCTCTCCAAAAGCGACGACCTGCATGTCGTTTGGCTGGTCGATATTTCGGAATCGGTCGATCCAGCTTCGATCAGACTGAGCGCGGCTGAGATTGAGAAATCTTCGAAACAACTCAAAGCATCCGACCGCTCCTCCATCCTCTCTTTCGGCAGCGGCCTGCTCGCAACCGACCTCGCCGCTCTACGTAAGACCGCGGACGAAGCGGAGAAAGGAACGGCGGACGCCTCCCTCCGAAACTCCACAAAACTCCCCGAAGCCCTGCTTGGTTCACGCCTCGTATTCGATGCAGAAATGGCCCGACGACTGGTAGTATTTTCAGATGGTTCGTCCACCAACCCCGGCGTTTCGGAGGCGTTGAAAACACTCCGTGCGGAGGGAGTCGACGTGCGCTTCCGGCCGATCGAAGGACTGAAACGCCCTGAGGCAGCCGTCGTTTCCCTAGAACCAGCATCCACCGTCGCTTATCGCGGAGAAATCGTCCGCATGCGCCTCACGCTGCGTGCGAACGAGAAGATGAATGCCACCGCCCGCATCCTCCAACGCGGAGTGGCCGTGGCATCGACTCCCGTTTCTCTAGTCCCCGGCATCGATACCGAGGTCACTCTGGACGTGGTGATGACAGCCTCCGGAGAGAGCCGCTGGGAAGCGGAACTCCTGCCGGAGGAGGACTGGTTCCCCGTCAACAACCGTGTTGCTACTACGGTCACCGTAAAAGGCGAGCCCCGCATCCTCATCCTTCACCGCGATGAAAAACAAATGCGTCCGCTCGCCCGCTCGATGAAAAAGCAGGGCCTCGATCTGGAGCTGCGCGGCGAGCGCGGCCTGCCGGAATCCATGGCGGAGATGCTCGCCTTCGATGCCGTAGTGCTTGCAGATGTCCCCGCCACCTCTCTCACCACGCGCCAGATGGAATTGCTGCGGCGCTATGTTTCTGACTTCGGCGGAGGCCTGGCGATGCTCGGTTCGGAAAACTCCTTCGGGCTCGGAGGATATTTCCGCACCCCGGTCGAAGAAGCCCTGCCCCTCACTTCCCGCTACGAAAAGGAAAAGCAGAAGCCCAGCCTCGCGATGGTGCTGGTGATCGATAAAAGCGGATCCATGTCTGGTCCACCCATTGAGTTGGCTCGCGCCTCGGCAAAGGCGGCGGCAGAACTGCTCGGCGCCCAGGATCAGATCGCCGTGGTCGGCTTCGACGGATCGCCCCGCGTGATCTTGCCGATGACTGGCGCTTCCGACAAGGCGACCGTACTCGGAGCCATCGACTCGCTTCAGGCGGATGGCGGCACGGATGCCTACCCGGGCATGGTGGAGGGCAAACAGCTTCTCCAGAACGCCACCGCGAAGGTGAAGCACATGATCGTGCTCTCCGACGGGCAGACGCCGGAAAACGATTTCTCAGGCCTTGTCCGCGACATGCGGGCTCAGGGTATGACAGTCTCCAGCGTCGCACTCGGCGATGGCGCGGCGAAAGACATCATGCAGCTAATCGCTCAAGAAGGAGGCGGACGTTACTACGAGACAAACGACCCGACAAACATGCCGCAGATTTTCACGAAGGAAACCATGCAGGCCTCCCGCTCCGCGATCAAAGAGGATCTCTTCGGCGCGGTCGTCACCGGGGAGCACCCCATCCTCTCCGGTTATGAAAAGAGCGAGCTTCCTTTCATTCTCGGCTATGTGATGACCCAGCCAAAGCCCACGGCCACTCTCCTGCTCGCAGCAGAAACCGGTGATCCACTCATGGCGATCTGTCGCTATGGCCTCGGCACCGGCCTCTGCTGGACCTCAGATCTCTCCGAAAAATGGGGCAGTGAATGGCTCGATTGGGGGAACTCCGGTGCCTTTTGGGCGCAGATTTTCCGGGGTATCGTACGCAAAGAACAATCCACCGGACTGGCCGCCACCGGTACGGTTTCGCGCGAGCAGTGGAAGATCGATATCTTCCGCCGCGATGAAGCAGACCGACCGGTCGATGGAGTGCGCTGGGACGCGAAGGCCATCGACGCCGCAGGCGGGGAGGTTCCCGTTTCCGTAAGACAAACGGGAGTCGGTAAATACGAAACCACCGTGGACCTCGCTGGCCGTGATCGAGTGAACCTTAGCCTGCGCGATCCCGATCACTCACTCATGAAAACGCTCGGCTGGCAGCGGGATTACCCTGCCGAATACCGTCTCGACCGTCAGCCTGATCCAGCTCTCGCCCTTCTAGAAAATTTCGATCCGAAACACGTCCGTGCCGCCCTACCCGAGACACCCGTGTATCAGGACATCGCCCACTGGTTTGTATTTGCTGGGTTTGCCTTGCTCATTGGCAGTGTGGCAATGAGACGGATCTGACGGGGTCGCGATTGCCGTTACCTAGGCGTGCATTAGAATTTGTGGAAAATTTTGGAGTGCTGATGGCTTGCCTCCGCTCTGGGGCTGGAGGGCTTGCCCTCTGCGGTGCGGAGCGACAAGCCGGGAACAATGCCGAAGCTAGAACCCCGTGAGGCAAGCCTCACTATCGAAAGCGGAGGCAAGCCGTCCGCACTCCAGATTTAGAAAGTTCCCCAGCCCGATATTCTTTCGCTCCTTGCCGTCCAGCGGGCGGCCTGTTTGCATGGGCCATGAAAAGATTTTTTATCCTATTGATGATCCCGCTCCTCACCCAATGCGGCGGGGGCTTTGGTGGAACGAGCGTGGCGAAATCCCCGGCAGTTCTCAACGTCTCCGGATGGGATCCAAAAGAAGTGCAGCGAGGTGGTGACCGCTTCTCGCAGTTCGATGTTTCCGCGATGAGAAAAAATGGAGCGCAAGCGTTGATTGCTCGCTCGGCGAAGGGTCCACTATTGGACGACAAGTTCGGCGATTTCCTGAAATCCGCCGACAGGCAAGGCATGATGCTCGGTGCATATCATTTCGTGACCATGGATCAGGATCCGGCGGCGCAGGCGGACAGCTTCGTAACACGAGTGAGGGCAGTCGCACGGGCGAAAGGCATTTCAGGAAAGAAAATTCTACTCGTAGGTGATTTCGATACAAAATCCACCCCGGACCGGTTGGTGAATTTCATCCAGCGCGTGCACCAGAGGACGGGGGTTTACCCAGTGACATATCTTGAAAACAGCGACGGATTGCGCTCTCGGCTCCGCAATGCAAGTCCGGAGCAGAAACGAATCATCCGCCGCTCACCCTACTGGCTGGCTCTCTACGGACCCGGTGGCACGGAGCGCACCATCGCCGGCGGCGCTCTGACCCCGGACAGCCTTATGGAACTCTACGGAATCTGGGGTGAATGGACGATGTGGCAATACGGCGGCGTGATTTGGCAAAATGGAGCCTCGCAAGCCAAGCACTACAACACCTCGGCATGGCGCAGTCCGAAATACTTCGGAACCATGTCCCAGCCGACAGAGCGCAATGTTTTCAGGGGAGACAACAACGGTCTCCGCGCCTTCTGGAACCGACATAGCATCCAGCTCTAGAGCTGGTCGGCCACGATTTCGGCGAGGTCGGCGGCGGGTGTCTCGGTTTCGCGCTTCGTGATCCGTTTCGAACGCGCGAAATCTGGAAGGAACACTCTGTCCACTAGGCCATTTACCTCCGCTTTTCCCGAGAAAGCAATGTTCAGCTCCCGGTTGATCCTCATGCTGAGTGTGTCGAGGTTGGCGGAGCCCATCGTCGCCCAATCATCGCACACCATTACCTTCATATGCGTCATGCGAGGGTAACGGTACGCTTTCGCCCCTGCTTCCAGCAACTCCCTAGCAGTTGCTAGATTTCCCTTATCCATGATCTTAGAATCACCTTCCGCCGGGAATATTACGCGGACATCCACTCCGCGAAGGGCAGCGGCGCGCACAGCGGCAGTGACATCATCGCTCGCAAAGTATGGGTTCTCAATCCAGACGCGGCGTTTCGCACCTGCGATGGCGAGTAGATACGTTTCCAAAATCTCCTGACGCCCGGTTGTTGAGTCAGTCCGCAGAATCCGGAGGGGGGTGCCGGTGCCGGTCGGAGCTGGCCCTTTGATCCTCGGTTTTGGAGAAAGCAGTGCGAGATCGCCGAATGGTCCGTTTTTCCTCCAAGCGTTCGCAAAGATCTCGGCTAGCGGACCAACCGCCGGGCCTTCGATCTTCACCATCAAATCGTGCCATTCGTTGAAATATTCCCTCCCGATATTCATCCCTCCAAGGATGGCGGTCCGACGGTCAAAGACGAGAAGCTTGGTGTGGTCCGCGGCGAGCCACGGATTCAATGACAGGCGCACTTCCACCTGCGATTTTTCTCTGAGATAATCCGCCATGTCTGGAGGCGGGGTAAAATCGTTAGGTGGCGGAGTGAGTGGACTCGAAAGGTAAGCGGTGGCAGTGCCGAAATCGTCGTACAATACTCGGACTTTCACATCCTCTGAACGTTTCCGCAGCAGATCAGCATACCGCACTCCAATGTCGTCGTTGTCGAAAATATATACCTGAGTTTCGATGGTGCCGCGAGTCGATTGAATCTGTTTTTCCAGCTCTGGGAAAAATTCCTCACCATCCACTAGCCAAGTCAGAGTGCCATCCACAGGTTCGGGGAAACCCTTGCGATCAAGGAGTTCCTCAAACGCTGGAGTCCCGGGGGTCTCCGCGATCACTGGCACGGGATGGATCGGAAGATTTCCCGTTATGATTTCACGCGGCCTGAGCCAGAAGACCGCGATACCTTGACGAATACTGGTCATGGGTTGTTTCAGCGCGGAGACCACAGTGCCTCGGACGGTTGTTTGCGAGAGCGATTTCCCCACAACAAGGGGATCAAGAGCAGCCTGCGAGGGATGAGGGTTCTGAGTGCTTGGGCCAGTAAAACTCCCGCATGAAACAATTGCGGGTGTTGATAGCAGGAGGACAATCAGAGCGGCTCGGCGATTTGGAGAATACTGCATCTCGCGAACAGAAGCACAGTAGTTCAAAGCTAGCAAGAACCTGCCAGTATCGGCTTTCTTTTCGTGCGCTGACGTTTGATCCGCTCCAAACTTGTGCGAAGCTCCGGCGAGGGGAATTCAATCAAACCTCTCATCTACTTTAACAATCCTCTATCATCATGAAAAAAACGGATCCGAAGTCACTCTTCTTCATCGCTCTAGGCTTTCTTCTCCCCATGCTCGCCGCAAAAGCATCGCGAACCGTCGCAGGGAAAGGCTACAAGCTCATCACTCACGACGACGCCCCTCGCAACCCGGCGGATAGCTCCGTAATTTGGCGGGATGCGCTCCTATGGGCGGTGATTTCCGGGGCGATCGGGGGAGTTGCGCGCCTCTCCACCCGTCGTTTACTTTCCGAAACCGTGATCCCCGCCGAGGGCGATGACATGGACGAGGAACTTGAGGAACTCGCCTGAAGCCACTGGCAATATGATCACGATTTCCCTTCTCAAGGAAACAGTTACGGAGTTCTTGGATGACAAGGCCATGCGACTCAGCGCCGCACTCGCTTATTATTCAGTGTTTTCTCTGGCACCATTGCTAATTATCGCGATCTCCATCGCGGGGATGATCTTCGGAGAGGATGCGGCGCGAGGAGCGATCGAGGCGGAACTCACAGATTCCATCGGCCGGAAAGCCGCCTCCGCCGTAGAGGACATGGTTTCCAGTGCATACATGGAGGGAGGGAGTTGGATCATGACTTTGGTCGGGTTCGTCATCCTTCTCATCACAGCCTCCGGAGTTTTCGCGCAGCTCAAGGACGCGATGAATGCCGTGTGGGATATCGAAGTGAAGCCAGGTGGTGGAGTGAAGGGTCTAGTAAAGGCACGGTTGTTGGCACTTTCCATGGTGCTAGTCATCGGTTTCCTGCTCCTTGTCTCGTTAATCGCTTCCGCAGCGAGTGCGGCAGCCATTAAGTGGATTGGCAATGCGCTGCCGATTCCCGGATTCATATTTCAATGCATCACTTTCGTTATCTCCCTCGGCCTCGTCACGGTGCTCTTCGGATTGATTTTTAAAATCCTCCCGGACGCGGAAGTCGAATGGAGGGATGTGTGGAGCGGCGCGTTTATTACTTCGGTCTTATTCTCAATCGGGAAACTCTTGCTCGGAATCTATCTTGGGCGCGAGGGAGCGGCATCTGCCTATGGGGCAGCAGGGTCACTCATTCTCCTTCTAAGTTGGGTCTATTATTCTGCGAATATCCTGCTCCTAGGGGCCGAATTCACTCAGGTCTATGCACGCCGGAGAGGGAGACACATCCGTCCCAACGCGCACGCGATACGGGTTGGGAAAATGGAATAAATCAGGTTCCGCAGAAGGTGTTTGGCACCCGTTCGTGCGGCAGGGGGGCGGCTTCGAGATCAGAATAATCCGGATTCTCTATGAAAGGGTTTTGAAGTGCGTCGTTGAGTCGGTGGAAAGGACCGAAGTCATTTCGGTACGCTGCCTGAATCAATTCTTCAATCCGATGATTCCTTGGAATGAGAATCGGATTTGCCTCTTTCATTTTCGTCACGTGATCGCCCGATTTTTCGAATGCGCTCCATTCCACTAGCCATTTCTCACCTGCCTCCGGATTGTGGAAAAGCGCCCTCAGGTCCGCTCTTTCATCCCCAGCTGCGTGCAAGGTGAGGTGCCGAAAGAAAAGAGTAAAGTCTACCTCCTCTCTCGCAAGGGTTCCAAGTGTCGCCTTGATGAAGCTCTCGCTATTCTTAGGATCCAAAGATTCTCCGAGACCCATTTTTTCCAGGAATTTCCCGAGGTATGCAGGTTGAAATACATGGATGAATTCTCCAAGTGCTTCCTGTGCCAGCTCTTTCGCTTTTTCCGGCGAAGGATCGAGGATGGCGAGCAGGGTTTCTGCAAGGCGTGTGAGATTCCAATGGGCAATGGTCGGCTGGTTTCCCCATGCGTATCGAGCGTTCCTATCGATGAAACTGAAGACACAGTCCGGATGAAAGTTGTCCATAAAAGCGCACGGTCCGTAGTCAATCGTCTCGCCGGAAATAGAGCAGTTATCCGTGTTCATTACGCCGTGGATGAAGCCCAGCGGTAGCCATTTTGCCACCAGCTTCGCCTGGGCTTCAATCACATGTTGGAGGAACGACAGGGTCGGATTCTCCGCATGAGCTGCTTCTGGATAGTGACGGGCGATGCAATAATCCGTTAGAATGCGAATCGCCTCAGTATCCTGCCTCGCAGCGAAATACTGAAAAGTTCCGACTCGGATGTGACTGGAGGCAACTCGGGTGAAAACCCCTCCAAGTGTCGGTTCTTCACGAACTACGATTTCTCCAGTAGATACCGCCGCCAGTGCTCTGGTCGTTGGCACGCCAAGCGCGTGCATTGCCTCACTGACGATGTATTCCCTCAGGACGGGTCCGAGCGCGGATTTCCCGTCGCCTCCTCGTGAGAAGACCGTCCTGCCGGATCCTTTGAGCTGAATGTCCCGGCGTTTTCCATGGCGATCGATCACCTCACCGAGCAAGAGCGCCCGTCCGTCACCTAGCTGAGGCACGAAGCCGCCGAACTGGTGACCGGCGTAGGCCTGGGCAATTGGCTCCGCACCTTCGGGAATTTCGTTTCCGGAAAAAGTGGCACGAGCATCGGAAGTTTCCAACCAAGCGGGATCGATACCCAACTCCGCCGCCAGAGAGGGATTCGCGCGGATCAGCTCTGGGGCGGGAACCTTCGCGGGTTCCTGCTTTGAAAAGAAACGCTCGGGGAGGCGTGAGTAGGTATTTTGAAAGGGGATGCCCATGCCGGAGATTCGAGGTGAAAGAAAGGGGTTGCAAACCCCTTCTCCATATTGCTTGAAGTCTGTGGCATGGCAAACTCTCCCGCTCCCATTTATGTTTGTGGGGCGACTGCGTCCGGAAAGACCGGTCATGCTCTCTCGCTGGCTGCGGAATTGGATGGAGAAATCGTCAATGGGGATGCCTACCAGCTGTTTCGAGGGATTGAGGTTCTCAGCGCAGCCCCCTCCAACGAGGAGAAAGCTGGTTTTCCTCACCATCTCTTTGGCATACTGCCCCCCGGTGTGCACTGCGATGCCGGGCGGTATATCGAAATCGCCTCGCCAGTAATTTCTGAAATTCAATCGCGAGGAAAAACTCCGATCATCGTCGGAGGCTCTGGACTTTATCTGAAGTTTCTCACTCACGGTCCTTCCCCACTGCCGAAGGGAAATGAGGAAATGCGCGCAGAAATGGAGGCCCGCCCCCTGTCGGACCTACTTGCCGAACTGGAAGCGCTCGATCCGATTGAGGCAGCGCAGGTCAACCGCGCGAACCGTCGCTATGTATCGCGGTCTCTGGAAATCTGCCTTCTCACCGGAGAGAAGGTCTCGACACTCCGCGATGGCTGGGAGCGAAAAACTCGCGAGCTGGATGCCTCGTTGCACGGTGTCTGGCTCATCCGTGAGCGGGCGGATCTGCACAAGAGAATCGCGCGACGTACGAAACAGATGCTCGCCACGGGTGCCATCGAGGAAGTCGCCGCCCTAGCCGGGGTCGGCGGGAACTGGGAGAAGGCAATCGGAGTAAAAGAGATCCGCAGCCACCTTGCCGGAGAAATTTCACGTGAAGAGTGCGAGCAGTTGATCATTTTTGCCACACGCCAGTATGCGAAGCGGCAGGAAACCTGGTTCCGGCGGGAGAAGTGGCTAGATCGGATCGCGTTGTAAGTGAGCCATCACCGGAGTAACAGGAGCATTGGAGGTCTAACAATGTTCTTACTGGAGCAATCCCGCTCAGGGGCATCTCGTAGTTTCATCTTCCCCGTAGAAAACGCGATAAGCCTGACATACAGCACAATCACGTCAGATCCAAAATGGCATATTGTCGGATTTCTGCGGATCAACCTCAGATGATCATTGCAATTTGCACTTCCTGAAATTTGAAACTGAGGACTATCTCTCACGATTTGTCGGTCTATTCCTCGCTATCGTTACGTTTCTCCCTTTCTCTGACCGATGGCACCAAGTCTGCAAGTCGGGTCACAAGGCTATCGCCGAAACACCAACCACTTAAATATCATGATGACACTAGCTATTGTATTTGCCGTATTGGCCATCCTCGCCGCAATCTTCGGGTTCGGTGGAATGGCTAGTCAGTTTGCAGGAATCGCCAAAATCCTCTTTATCATATTCTTGATCATAGCACTCGTGACATTTTTCCTCTAAATTGAGGATCCAGTTACTTGCCCCGGTGCGCTCAGTGCCCTCTGCAAAATTGTTTCTGGTGGCTCTTACAAAGAAAAACCCCCGAGGTCGAAGCGACCTCGGGGGGTTTCGGAAATCTGTCCACCTAGCGTCGGCGGCGAGCGAAAGCGAGGATACCTGTCAGACCAAGGAGCAGCGCGCCGCTCGGCTCGGGGACCGGTGTGGTGTAGCTGAAATCGCTGACGACTTGATTTGCGTCCCTGCCACCGGTTCCGCCAGTGAAGCCGATCCATGCGGTCGAAGCTCCAACAACGGTCTCAATATCAACATCGACCATTCGCGTCTGAGTCTGAAGGGCGTCGTTGTGATTCGTCACCGTCCAGCTGAGCGTGGTGCCATCGTAGTTAACGGTAATGTCAGCGTCGGTAAGAATGTTCGTTAGGGCCAAATCCGCGTATCCGAGTAAGTTGGTTCTGTTTCCGTTGGTGCCTGCTCCAGAACTGTCGTTACCATTGATATTGAACGAAACGGCAACACTAGAACTGGTGCCACTGTACCCATTCCCCCCTGCTGTGCCGCCCACCTTGTTGACGGCGTCGTTTTGAATCGCGAACGTCCAGCCGTCGGCAGGGTTAGTGCCGGTGTGGCGGTAGCGGAAAGAAGTGGTAAACGAAGTGATGTCTTGCTTGGCTGTCGCGTAGGCCGTGCCCGCCTGATTGAGGCCTGGGTCTGTAGTCAATGTGATCTCACCCGCAGCTACTGTAGCGGATCCATTGATCGAGAAGGCAGTGCCGTCGCCGATTCCCGTGATCGTCGTCGCTGCAGAAGCCAGCGGTGAGAAGAGAGAGCCCGAAAGCGCGATGAGAGAGAGTGTGCTGAGTGTTTTCATGAGAGGTAGGATGAGTTGGTGAAATAATAAAATCGGGGTTATTCTTCGCGAACCAAGCCCTGTTTTTGCAGTTTTGCAGCCGCAGTGCAAACAGAATCCTAAAAACGACGCGGACTGTCCACCGCAGCGCGCTCACAGGCACCGACTTGTAGCGCCCTTGGAAAACATGGCGCCTGCGTGACCTCCGCTCATTGCACCCTTGGTTCAAATTCTCCAGGAGCCACTTCATCCCGGTCACTAGGTTCCCCTCGAAATACTCAAGAAGCAGGTGGAAATGGTTCCCCATCAACGTTCATTCATGAACCTTCCAACCGTGGCTCCCGCCTACTTGCCGAAGCCGGAACAGGAAACCCTTGCTGTTCCCGCCATTCTCAAAAATCACCTTTCCGCCGTCGCCACGCGCCATCACGTGGTAATCCGCCCGCGGATACTGATGTCGCAACCCCCTCGGTATCCAGCAAACCGGGCAATCCACCCCACAGCCCAAGAAAAATGTACGATGAAACACCTAATACCATCTAAATCAGCAATAGACATCAGCGCTGGATGATATCGGAGAAATCGCCCAGCCATTTATATTTATACCCAGGGTGCCTACATTAGGGAGAAAGAAAGATTCTAACCGCAGATGAACAGGATGGACGCAGATGAAGACCAGAGAATCGAGTCTTAAACTAGAGCCTGTCCCAGAACGAGCAAATCCAAGCCCGCTCTGAATCACGCGGCAAAAAAAAGAGATCAAAGGGGGCGTTTTTGCCCCCTTTGAAGCAAAAACGGTGTCTATAATGAGTTTACGACAACCATCAAGACCGCTTTGCTAACCCCATTCTGCCACACCCCGCCGTTTCGTCCAACCCCGGAAATGCCGTATTTTCCGGCAGCGAACTATCTCGCCTACCGCACCGAACTCGAAGCCATGGATGAAATCCTCCGCCTCAGCGGCCTGGACGAGTTCATGCTCGAGTCCCTTCTCGAACAACGCCGCGAGCAAGCCGCCGACGATGCCGCATTCGCCCACGGTCTGGAAAAATTCATCCTTCAAAGCCGCAGCGCCTTGCGCATCTCCATCCTGCGCGCGCACAAGTCCAACGCCTCCGTGCGCGATCTGGAAATCACCCTCGCAGACAGCAACCTCGAGCAGTGGTTCTGCTTCATCGAAAACTTCGGCACCATCCGCGCGCCAGGAAAAAGCACCATAGACCGTGCCAAAAACCTCTTCACCCCGGAGCTTCATGAGCGCGCCTTCGCCATGCTTCTGCAAAAGGCAGCCTCCGCCCCGGAAGTCCACGACCCCCTGCTCGGGCACGCCATCAACCTGCTCGGATTTGAAATCCCGGTCGATCTACTAGAAACATGGTATGACAGCACCTGCCACTGCCCCGACATCCATTTCCCCGTGGACTGGGTGCAGCTCGGCGACTGCTGCCGCACCCTCCTCAAAGCCACCGCCTGCATTCGCAAACACGGAGTAAAAAACCGCATGCCGCGCGGCGGCACCGAAAAACTTCTCCACGACCTCAACCAACTTGGCATCGCCAGTGCCATTTTGCAGGACATTCTGGAGGGGCGCTGACTGATGCCAAATTTCGAGCTTTCCTATCTGGATGATGGAGACATTGCCGGGATCATCCTCTATACTATCGAAAAATTGGGACACCGAACAGGCGATCCGCTATATCGGTTTTCTCTACGCGCACTTTGAAGCGCTTGCCAAAGGGGAAGACCGGACAAAAGTGATTTTCGGACACCGGGAAGACCTACGCATGTCCCGTTGCCAGAAACATGTCATCTTCCACCAGGAACGAGGAAGGCTGGAAAGTAGGAATTTTCAGAGAAGAGCCTCTTTCCAAATTTTTTCCTGCATTCCTGCCTTCCTTATTCCAAACAGCAATGCATGAGTTTTTCCACTCGCCACCTAGAGGCAAGCGATCCACTACGCGTAGCTGCGGATGGAGACTTTGACGCTCTCGTATTCGAGGTTTTCCTTGTGGAGGGTCGGGGTCTGGCCGGGGCCGTGGTATTCCCAGGCGGAGACGTAGGAAAACTGGTCGTCGTGGCGTTTGGCCTCACCGGGCTGGGTTTTGCCAGCTTGGACTTCTGGGTCGTTCTCCGTGAACTGGTGCTCGCCGCGGAAGTGACCGCCGCAGGATTCCTCGCGGTCGAGGGCGTCGTGACACATGAGTTCGCCGAACTCCAGGAAGTCGGCGACACGGCCTGCTTTTTCGAGCTCCATGTTCGGGGTGTCGGCGGTGCCGGGAATACGAACGTTGTTCCAGAACTCCTCGCGGATTTTCGGAATTTCCTCAAGAGCAGCGGTAAGTCCTTCAACCCTGCGATCCATGCCGCACTTGTCCCACATGACTTTTCCGAGATCGCGGTGGAAGGAGTCGACGGTGCGTTTCCCTTTGATCCCAATGAGTTCGGAAACGAGGTTGCGGACTTCTCCTTCAACTTGCGCGAAGGTGGGGTGCTGTGTGGTGACAGCGCCAGGGGTTTGGGTGGCGAGGTAGTTCGCGATGGTCGTCGGGATGACGAAATATCCGTCGGCGAGGCCTTGCATGAGAGCTGATGCACCGAGACGGTTCGCGCCGTGGTCGGAGAAATTCGCTTCTCCCAAGACATGGAGGCCGGGGATGTTTGACTGGAGGTTGTAGTCCACCCAGAGGCCACCCATCGTGTAGTGCACGGCGGGGTAGATCATCATCGGGCGTTCGTATGGATTTTCGCCGGTGATCTTCTCATACATCTGGAAGAGGTTGCCATAGCTGGCGCGGATCTTGTCCTCGCCAAGTCGCTTGATCGCATCGCGGAAATCAAGATAGACGCCGAGGCCGGTTGGGGCCACTCCGCGTCCGTCGTCGCAGGCTTCTTTCGCGGCGCGGGAGGAAATATCGCGCGGGGCAAGGTTGCCAAAGGACGGGTATTTCCGCTCAAGATAGTAGTCACGGTCGTCTTCCGAAACGTCGTTGGGGTGAAGTTCCCCGGCGCGGATCTTGGCGGCGATTTCCTTGGACATCGGAGCCCAGACGCGACCGTCGTTGCGGAGGGATTCTGACATGAGAGTGAGCTTCGACTGGTATTCGCCGGAAACGGGGATGCAAGTCGGGTGAATCTGTGTGTAGCAGGGATTGGCAAAAAGCGCTCCGCGTTTCGCTGCGCGCCATGCGGCGGTGACGTTGCAGCCCATGGCGTTGGTAGAGAGGAAAAAGACGTTTCCGTAGCCGCCAGTAGCAAGAATAACCGCGTCGGCCGCGTGAGTGGAGATGGCGCCGGTGTTGAGGTCTCGGACAACGATTCCTTTGGCGTGACCATCGACCTTCACGAGATCGAGCATTTCGGTGCGCGGATACATTTTCACTCCACCTTTATGGATTTCTTTCTCAAGAGCCTGGTAGCAACCGATGAGGAGCTGCTGGCCGGTTTGGCCCCGGGCGTAGAAAGTCCGAGAAACCTGAGCACCGCCGAAGGAGCGGTTGTCAAGTAGACCGCCGTATTCGCGGGCGAAGGGCACGCCTTGTGCGACGCATTGGTCGATGATGTTGTTGGAAACCTCAGCGAGCCGATAGACGTTTGCCTCTCGAGAGCGGAAGTCGCCCCCCTTGATGGTGTCGTAGAAGAGTCGGTAGACGGAGTCGCCGTCGTTGCGGTAATTCTTGGCGGCATTGATTCCACCTTGCGCGGCGATGGAGTGGGCGCGACGCGGGGAGTCCTGATAGCAGAAGCATTTCACCTGGTAACCAAGCTCGGACAGAGTGGCGGCAGCAGCGCCTCCCGCGAGACCGGAACCGACGACGATGATGTTGAATTTTCGCTTGTTGGCCGGGTTGATGAGCTTGGAGTTCATCTTGTGGCTCGACCATTTCTGCTCAAGCGGGCCGGCGGGGATTTTGCTATCGAGGGTCATAGAATTGATGATTGGAGATTGATGATTGGGTATTGCCCCAGCGGTTGTTTTGGCGGGCTGTCCTGATGGATGCGCAGAATATCGCTGTGAGTTCGTTCGCTTCCTGCAACAGGGATTCCACCTGCTTAGTGGGGAGGATGTTGTCCTCAATAATGAGTTCCATCCAGAGCGCGGACTCATCGGATTCCTCAACGGCAATACCGACTTTGGAGGCGAAATCGGCTGGGGATCTGGCGAGGCAGGCGGCGCGGTAAGTCGCGGCGACCGAAGTGCCTGACCTGACAAGCTGGTTGGCTATGGTGCGGCTGATCCGATCCTCTGGAAGAGCGCGCACCAATCGCATTGCACGCAGCGAAAACTGCTTGCAGCGGGCTTTGAGTTCTTCAGGAGTCATCTTCTAAATATTCAGTATTCAATAATCATTTCTCAATGGATCATTTCACGAAGCCGAGGAAGATGGCGATGGGGATGGAAATGAAGCCGAGCCAAATGACCACAGCATATCCACAGGAAATTGTTTTGATTAGGCCTGCGGATTTTTTGGAGCGCAGACCGAGAGTCTGGAAGATGGACCCGACCCCGTGGCTGAGGTGGGAGCAAAGGCAGGTCATGGCAATGATGTAGAAGAGGACGACAATGAAATTCAGGAAACCTGCCTCGAAACCGCGAATGACCATACCGTAGGCATCGAACCGCTCCGGATCGAGGGGATCGACGAGTTCCGCATCATCATAGGTGAGGCGGACGGTAAAGTGAAGGAGATGGAAGATAATGAAGGCGAGGATGGTAAGACCGGACCAGATCATGAGGCGAGCAGACTTCGTGGTCTGGATGACCGTTTTGCACTCATACTCGTTTTTCCGCGCCTTTTTGTTGTCGCGCGTCAGAAGGATCGTGGCCCAGACATGTAGGATCACCACGACAAGCAATCCGATGCGCGCAACCCAAATCAGAGCTCCATGGCCGGCATTTTTAAGGAACTCGGCGTATTCGTTAAACGCATCCCTACCCGCATACATCAAGAGGTTCCCCGTCAGGTGGCCGGCGAGAAAGAGGACCATCGCCAGCCCCGTAATTGCGACGACGAGTTTTTTTCCGATGGAGGATTGCCAGTAGGCAGAGGCAGTGCGGGTCAGGGCGTTCATTGGATGGGAAAATGAGGACAAGCAGAGGTTGGACACTTTCCACCGAAACCTCAAACACTAATCACCGATACCCGTCGTTCATGCGGGACAAAGTTCATCTTTATTCTCCGGGAACATCGTCGACTCCGGCTGGTTCCGTATCTTTTCCGACAGGCTCTAAACCCTAGCCAGCGGGAATATCCCCTTCCCCCGCCGGTTCAGCATCCTTACCAGCTGGGACCGTGTCCTCGGATGAGGCTTGGGAGTTTGGCTGCTTGTCGAGCTTCGGATCATCATTGACAGGCTCTGCGGAAACGGTTCCCGGCGCGATGAGTATAATACCGGAAAGCAGACTGAGAGCTACGGCACCGACAGAGGACAAGCTGAGATCGTGATCTTTCATGTCCGAACGTAGCGTGCCAAACGCGTTTGTAAAATTGGGATATCGTCATAGACGAGAATGATTGGAACCTTCAGCCCTATATCCGTTTCGCACGGAAGGCAGGGTGTAGGGCATTGTCAGCTCGGTCACGAATTCGACCGGCTCAGGATCGGTCACGAGCCGGTGGAGGATTTTCGCAGCGGGAGGATACCACCGGCTGGCCTCGCCTTTCCACTCGACTTGGATTCGCTTGTGGTCGGAATCCTTTCCTGCCCGGATAAAATTCATTTCTTCTCGGAGAATTTTTTCGAAAAGGAAAACTGGGACGCGCCCATGGTTGACCTCCGCCCAGAGTTCCCAGCGGCTGCGCTCCGTGGTGGCAAGATCGTCCATCACGCGGACGAAAATGGTTTCCCCACGGGCGTTCTTCATTGTAGCAGGCAGGGCCACGCAACCGTTTCCGCAAAGCCAGTCGCAAAGATACTGAAGTGCTTGGAAAACGTTGTAGCGAACTTCCTCCGGGTCATCGTTGGCGATCACATCGGAGGTCTCGATGGTGGACGCAAGCACGCTGCGGAGATAGCGGGGATCCTCGCTGTCCAGCCCTTCCGCGTCCGAGCAAAACACAAATTCGAGCAGCGGGATGTGCTCGGCGGGATCCGGGACAAGGGCTTTTACGAGTCCGGTGATGCTCTCCTCACCCCTGCGCCAAGCCTCCACCAAAGCGAGGCCGGTGCGGACGAAGGCGGGGTGAGCCACCCAGAAACCGTTGAGTCCGCGCTTCAGCTGGGTTGTCACGTCGCGGATATAGCCCACGATGCTAACCTTGTAGGAGTCGGGATTCCCCTCCTCAAAAAGCACTCCGTACATGCCGCCGATGCGGATCGCGCCCATTGGAGCGAGTGCCTCTACTAAGATACGGTGGGACTCTCGGATGTGGTTGATGACGATATTCGGGTCGGCCTTTACCGGGATGCGGTAGCGGGGGTCGTGCTTGAACAGACGCGCGGCTGAGGCAAGAAAGTCATGCCACCCGAGGCTTCCACCGAGGAAATGTGGGTGCAGAATCGCTGCCATTTCCCGGATGCGGAAGATCGACCGAGGATTTTCAAAAACGATGAAGAGCTTCACCGTACCAAGGGCATATCCAGATTCCGTCTCAGAGATTTTCGCTTCGGCACAATCGATAAGAGCTTTCAAGTAGGCGGCCTCCTCTTCGTTCTCAAGCTTTGGAACGTAGAATACCAGAGCTTCGGGACGTAGGCGGTTGTGCCACAAGTGCAGCGCGAAATCGAAAAGGTGCAGGGGCAGCGGGCTACCATGGAAAAGATGATTTCCGTCCGGCAGGGCGAGTCCGGGGATGCGCTTGATCGGCTTGGACAGACCGCTTTTATCGAGTCGGTATTTTTTTCCTGTCTTCTCGTCCTCGAAAGACAAGGTCCCATCGAAGCATCCAATGAGGTTCTGACACGCACTCAGAAAACTCTCCATGATCGGGGTCTTAGAATCCTCGTTGTCCGCCCCCCAGCGCGGAACCTGCCCGGCGGCCTCTGCCAACTCAGTGACCAAGGGTGGCTCCTCGGAACTGCGGTGGTTGAACGCGTTCATCGCGTTGATCGACATCTTTGCCGTATCCGGCGGACCGAAGAGTGTCACCTGATCGCCGGTGAGGAATTCAGGAATTTCGACTTCTCCTACGGCCACCGCCGGACCGGAGAGAGGACCGATCACTACGCGGCCGTTTTTATCCTTTTTCCCCAAAACGGTTTCATAGGCAGGCGACGTGTAGGGGACTCCGTCGTTCCGGGAAACGCAGGCCAATGTCTCGCGATCCATAAAAGCACGGTCCGCCACCCGCTGCTCTAGGATTTCACGGAGCAGGTCCCTCGTTTCCAAATAGATCTCAGCGACGAACTGCAGCGCTTCATCCGTCTCAATCGCCGGAAATTTTTCCCGTAAACGAGGTCCAACGCGCAAGCCGGGAACGGCCTCGACTGGCTCGGAGATTTCCCACAAATCTGTGAGCAAAGGCTCCGGAAGAAACCGCGTGTATGCGAGAATATCTGGATCCAGAACCAGATCCTCAATTCGGAGCCGCGCGATGTGGTGGATTTGGATGAGAGCCTCTGCGATTTCTGCATCGCGCGAGTTTTCGAGGCGTTGCACAAAAGCAGCCAGCACCGCCTGCTTCGTGGTGAGCCTGGCGCAGATAATGAAGGGAAAATCAAATTTCTCACGGTAGGCACCGTTCAGGCGCTCGAACTCATGGAACTCGGCATCTGTGAGTCGATCGAGACCTAGCCCCGATTGCTCACGGGTGGATTCCTCGGTTAGCACACCCGCACGCGCCAGTTTCCCCGCGAGATCCGGATGCGCCCGGATCAACCCGACCTTTTTCTCCAAGGGAGCCGCCTCAACGATCCCGCGCATCGCGGTTACCAACGCGGATCTATCCTGAAAGGGAGTCATTGAAAAGGCCTCCCGCGCAACCCAGTTGGAATGCTCGTAGATGCCGCCGAGCGCTTCGAGGAAGCTTTGCTCCGGAAGAGCGTTGATCTTGGAAATTGCGATCATATTGAAGGCGCGATGATAGCAGGCCGATCTGCTACTCGACTTTTACCGCGTAGAATCCATAAAAGCTATGACTGTTCCACTTTCCTTGCATTCCGAACCACCGCATCCTGCTTATCAGGAATAATCCTGCCCCCTCGCAACGCAAACCGAACGAATTCGAATCGTCTACAACATCGCCCGTGTTATCGTGGGCATCATACTACTTCAGACTCTGTACTTCAAGTTCACCGGGGACGAGGAATCGGTTTATCTTTTCGAAAAAATCGGAGCGGAACCGTTCGGACGCATCAAATCGGGGATCGTCGAGCTTATCGCCTCCATCCTGCTCTTTGTTCCAAGTCTCACTTGGCTCGGAGCATTACTCGCACTCGGTGTCATATCCGGTCCGATCATCACCCGTCTCACCGTGCTCGGCGTTGTGGTACAAATCGATGGGGAGCAGGGTGCTACTTTTCGCCCTCGCCTGCATCGTTTTTCTATGCTCCCTCTTCGTCCTTTGGGTGGAACGGAGCCAGATTGTCATCATCGGGAAGCGGCTGCCTCAAGCAAATTTAGGACCTCTCGGTAGACGCTCAAAAACAAGAGAGACCGCAACCAGTTCAAATGCCGCGTCACCGTAGCCAAAGGCTCAAGGTCCGGTTGGACCTGGACCCGACCGGGAAGAGGAATAAAATACTTCGTTCAATAGAGAGCGGGTTTGATTCACTACCGGAGGATCCTCCGAAGGCTGT
>CAWCXB010000033.1:0-312403 GCA_963799385.1 uncultured Verrucomicrobiae bacterium | reverse complement strand
CTTCCCGGCCCGCAGGGACCAAGCAAATACGGACTTTCCCGCCTATAGGATCCCGCCCGGCACGTAAGCCGCGGCCTCGGGCCATCTCGCTTCCAGCTCCTTCACGGCAATGGAGAAAATCTTCACCTGCGCCTTGGCCGCGCCCGCTTCCCGGTCGCCCTTTTTCAAAATCGCGCCAAGCTCCTCACGGGAAAGCCCCAGCCTCCCGTCCTCCGCGAGCCGGTCCAGCAGATTGTTTTTCTCCACCACTCCCGTCCGCATATCACCGACCGTGGCCACCGCGTGTTCCTTGATCACCTTGTGCGCCGTTTCCCGGCCCACCCCGCGTTTCACCGCCTCCATCATCACGGTCGTGGTCATCAGGAAAGGCAGATAACGCGCCGTTTCCGCAGCGATCACCGCCTCATAGGCATCCATCTGATCAAGGATGGTCAGGTAAGTTTCAAACATCCCGTCGAGAGCGAAAAACGCATCCGGCAGCATCACCCGGCGCACCACCGAGCAGGAGACATCGCCCTCATTCCACTGATCGCCAGCGAGGCCAGCCGCCATCGCCAGATAGCCTTTGAGAATTACGTGGAAACCATTCACCCGCTCGCACGAACGCGAATTCATCTTGTGAGGCATCGCGCTGGATCCCGTCTGCCCCGGCGCAAAGCCCTCGCTGGCCGTCTCATTTCCAGCCATCAGACGGAGCGTCTTGCAGAACGAGGATGGCCCGCTCGCAAGCTCCGTCAAAATCGATACAACCCGCAGATCCAGCGAGCGCGGATACACCTGCCCCACATTGCTCCACTGCTCCGGAATGCCAAGATGGCTGACCACACGCTTCTCCAGCTCCGCGACCTTGTCCGCGTCCCCTTCGAAGAGTGAAAGCTGATCCATCTGAGTGCCCACCGCTCCTTTCAGCCCCCGCACCGCATATCCCGCGATCACATTTTCAAGAACCGATAGCCCGGAAAGCAACTCCTCGCCAAACATCGCGATCCGTTTCCCCAAGGTCGTCGGCTGCGCCGCCACATTGTGCGTGCGCGCCGTCAGCACCAGGTCGTCCCATTGCTCGGACCGCTCCCGCATCCGCCGAAGCGTCGCAACCGTTTTCTCCCGGATCACCAGCAGCCCACGGAAAACCTGCAACTGCTCCACGTTTTCCGTCAGATCCCGTGAAGTCAGCCCCTTGTGGATTTCCTCAAATCCGGCGAGTCCGTTGAACTCCTCAATGCGCGCCTTCACATCATGCCGCGTGACCCGCTCCCTCTCCATGATGGACCCCACATCCACCTGGTCCTTCACCGACTCATACGCACTGATCGCCTCAGCGGAAATCTCCAGCCCGAGATCTTTCTGTGCCTTCATCACCGCGATCCAATACTCCCTCTCAAGCAAGATCCGCCCTTCGGCGGACCAGATGTCATTCATAGCGGCGGAGGAATATCGTTCTGCGAGGACGTTCGGGATCATATCTGGCGAATGGAGCACTCACATCGAGCCGCAAGTCCACCCCAAAAACGATCAGACCTCCCGTTTCCGCACCCTCAATGGGCGGGATTTCAGAACAGGAAGGTAATGGGGCATAAACTTTGAGAAAAGATGCACCATCGGATATGCAATTAGGGCCAGCACAATCCCGGAAACCATCATTCCAAGGATGAAGCTCGCCGCATTTACCACTCCCACTTCAGGAACGGCAAATTCTACTTTCACGAGGAAAGCTGGCATCGGAAAACCGAGCGAATCCCTCATCCAGTCACCCAGCCATTCCTGCGCCAGCCAGATCGGCACGTGGGTAAGCATGTTGGAAACCCAGCAACCCGCGATCGCAAAGGGCACGTTCGCCCTCGTTCGCATCGCAATGATCGCCGCAGCAATCATTTGGAACGGCATGAGCATCATCGAGAAAAAGAAACCAATCGCAAGGCCGGAAGCAACCGTGTCCCTACAAGGCTTCCAGAGCTGTCGGTCGAATAGGGGCCGAGTGATGTTCTGCCACCACCTTCTGTGCCTCAGACGCTTGTGCCGCAGCATCCGATAACTCTTCCGCACTAGTTTCAGATACCTTTCCTTCATAAATCCCCGTGGCCAACCCTCGCATCCATCGCCCGACGATCAACCAGCAAAAGAAAATTTCTAAATCCGAAACACGGTCGAGAACCGAAACCGATCTTCCATTCGATGTTCAGCGTTGGAGGTTCAATGTGCGACGTTCCCAATTCCAAGCCTTGCCACCACCCGCTTGGAAACTCACCATCCGCGCCGGAAAAATCAACTTATGGAAATCTGGCAAGCCATCCTCCTCGGCCTCATCGAAGGCATCACCGAATACCTCCCCGTCTCCTCCACCGGCCACCTCATCGTCGCACAGCGACTGATGCACATCGGCACCCTCACCGAAGTCGATAAACTCGCCGCCGATTGCTTCGCCATCTGCATCCAGGGCGGCGCCATCCTCGCTGTCGTCGGCCTGTATTGGAAACATGTCCTAAAAATGATCAAAGGTGTCTTCGGACAGGATCCCGAAGGCCTAAAACTAGCCATCGCCGTCATCATCGGATTCCTCCCCGCCGCCATTTTCGGACTACTCCTGAACGATATCATTGAGGAAAAACTCTTCGGCCTATGGCCCGTCATCGCCGCCTGGATTATCGGAGGATTCGCCATCCTCTGGACCGTCAGCTACCGCCGGAAGAATCCCCCGCGCGGCAACGGTCGGGACATTCTAAAGCTCGCGTGGCAGTCCGCCCTCTTTATCGGATTTCTCCAATGCATCGCCATGTGGCCCGGCACCTCCCGCTCTCTCATGACCATCTGCGGTGGACTCATCGTAGGACTCTCCATCAAATCCGCCGTTGAATACTCATTCCTCCTAGGCGTCGTGACCCTCACCGCAGCCACCGCAAAGAAAGCCATCTGGAAAATCGACGGAGCCGGCGCCGAATACGATGTCTGGATGGGTGGCTCAAAGCTCATGTGGGATCACTACGGCCCCCTCCCCCTCATCGTCGGCATCCTCGCCGCCACCATTTCCGCCGCACTGGCCGTTAGATGGCTCGTAAAATACCTCCAGTCCCACGGCCTCCAAGTCTTCGGCTACTACCGCATCGCCCTAGGCATCACCATCGCCGCCCTCCTCCTCACCAACACCCTCGAACCATAATCGAGAGCCGTGCTTCCAGCCGGCTTCTTACGCAAAACCCAGTCTTCATTGAGGTTTAAAGTTTCAAATTTAAAGTTTTCCCCATGCATCCTTACCTAGACCCCGCCTTCGAGATCAAATGGTCCGCCCTCACCCCGGAAACCATCGTCCCCTCCATCCAACACGCCTTGGAGGAAGCCAGAGACGCCATTGAAAAAATCTCTACCCAGCCCGCTGCCGAAGCAACCTACGAGTCCAGCTTCCTCGCCCTCGAGAAAGCCACCGAAACACTCTCCCGTGGCTGGGGCCGCCTGAACCACCTCGATTCCGTCTCGGACAACCCAGCCCAGCGTGAAGCCCTCAACAAACTGCTCCCCGAGGTCACCGATTTCTACTCCTCCCTCTCGCTCAATCCGCGCCTCTACAACGTCCTAAACACGGTCGCCCGTGGCGGCGGATTGCATCCGCCCAGCCAAGCCCCCATCATCCAAAGACACATCCAAGAAACCCTCGCCGATTTCCTCGATTCCGGAGCAGCCCTCCCGGATGACAAAAAAGCCCGGATTGCCGCCCTCGATTCCGAGCTTTCCCTGCTCACCAAGCAATACTCCGAGCACGTCCTAGACTCCACCAATGCATGGTCCCTCGTCATCATCGACGAAGAGAAACTCGCCGGCCTCCCCGCCTCCGCCAAAGCCGCCGCCGCCGCCAACGCAAAATCCAAAGACCTCCCCGAGGGTTCCTACCGTTTCACCCTCCAGTTCCCCTCCATGTTCCCGGTCATGCAGCACGCACATGACGAGGACCTCCGACAAACCGTATGGGAAGCATCCGTGAAAATCGCCTCCGAGGGCGAACACGACAACTCCCCTCTCGTTTGGAAAATTCTCTCCCTACGTCAGGAGAAAGCCGAGATCCTTGGCCACCAGAACTTCGCCTCCCTCACCCTCCAGCGCCGCATGGCCCGCAACGGTCTCAACGCACTCGCATTCACGGAAAAACTCCACGACCGGATCAAAGAGCCATTCCTCGAAGAATCCGAGCAACTCGCCCGCTACAAAGCCACCAAGGAGGGACTGCCTACGACTGCCCAGCAACCCGAGCCCCTAGAACCATGGGAACTCGCCTACTACGCGGAAATGCAGCGTCAGGAGAAATACGACATCGATGACGAAGCCCTCCGTCCCTATTTCCCCGTCAATCGCGTTATGGATGGCATGTTCCAAATCGCCCAAAAGCTGTTTGGAATCACCATCTCCCAAAAGTCTTCTGACATCGAAACCTGGCACCCGGAAGTCACCTTCTACGAAATCCACGACTCCAAATCTCAACAACACCTCGGCTCCTTCTACGCCGACTGGCATCCCCGCGAAACGAAACGTGGCGGTGCCTGGATGAACTCCCTCCACACCGGAGAACAGGGAGAACCCCACCTCGGCCTCATCATCGGCAACATGACCCCGCCCGTCGGCGACACCCCGGCCCTTCTCACCCACCGCGAAGTCGAAACGATCTTCCACGAGTTCGGCCACCTTCTCCACGGCCTGCTCTCCGATGTCCCAGTGAAATCTCTCGCCGGAACCAACGTCGCTTGGGACTTCGTCGAGCTCCCCTCCCAGATCATGGAAAATTTCTGCTGGGAACGAGAAACCCTCGACCTCTTCGCCCGCCACCACGAAACCGGCGAACCCATCCCTGAAGCGCTTTTCCAGAAAATGCTCGCGGCAAAAAACTACATGTCCGCCACCGCCTTCATGCGCCAACTCTCCCTCGCCAAGCTCGATCTGGAACTCCACATCAACCTAGAGAAATACAACGGCCGCGATCTCGACGAAGTGGACCGGGAAATCCTCGCCGACTACCGCGCCCCGCAGAAAACCGCCTCGCCGTCCATGGCTCGCCGCTTCGGCCACCTCTTCAGCTCCCCCACAGGCTACGCCGCCGGTTACTATTCCTACAAGTGGGCCGAGGTCCTCGATGCCGATGCCTTCACCCGCTTCAAAACCGAAGGCATCCTCAACGAACTCACCGGCCTCGATTTCCGAACCCACATCCTCAGCAAAGGCAACTCCGCCCCCCCCGAGGTCCTCTACGAAAACTTCATGTCCCGCCCCGCCGATCCCCTCCCCCTCCTCGCCCGCGCCGGTCTAGCGTAGGGGCGATCTTCGGTCGCCACCTATCCCAGTCTTCTCTGAAACCTGACAAACTTTTCTCCCATGAAAATCCTCATCGCCTGCGGCGGCACCGGCGGCCACCTCTTCCCCGGCATCGCCGTCGCTGAATCCCTCCTCTCGCAGGGCCACGAACCGCTGCTTCTCATTTCGCAGAAAAAAATCGATTCACAAGCATCCGCGAAATATCCGCACCTGAAGTTCAAAGTCGTTCCCGCGATCGCAAAACCCCCGACCCTTTCCCCGAAGATGCTCCCCTTCATGATCGCCCTCTGGAAAAGCATCCAGACATCGAAAGCAATCATCCGCGAATTCGGAGCCGATGCCGTTCTCGGCATGGGCGGGTTCACCTCGCTCCCCCCCGTTTACGCAGGGCACAGACTCGGAAAAAAGACCTACGTTCATGATTCCAACGCACGCCCTGGAAAAGCGAACATCCTCACCTCCCGCTTCTGCACCAAAGTCTTCATCGGCCTCGCCCCCGCCGCAGCCTTTTTCAAAAAAGAAACTCAGCTCACAGGCACCCCCGCTCGCCCCGAAATCCTCGACCTCCCCACCCGCGCCGAAGCCGCCGCGCGATTCGAACTCGATCCGGAAAAAACCACCCTTTTGGTAACCGGCGGTTCCCAGGGAGCGCTCGGTCTCAACCAGCTCATCGCAAATTCTGCACCCCTCCTTCCAGAGCACATCCAGATCCTCCACATCGCCGGTCCCAACGACCTCCCTCGCATCAAAGAAGAGCACCCCGTCCAGCGCCCCGGCTACAAGCTCATCGGCTTCTGCGACCAGATGCCCTCCGCCTACGCCCTCGCCGATCTCGTCATCACCCGCTCCGGTGCCTCCACCCTCACTGAAATTTCCCTCGCCGCCCTTCCAAGCATCCTCGTCCCCTACCCCTTTGCCGCCGACGACCACCAAACCGCAAACGCGAAAGTCTTCTCCGAGGCAGGCGCTGCAAAACTCATCCAACAAAAAGACCTCACCCCCGAGTCTCTTGCAAAACTCCTCACAGATTTGCTCACCAACCACGGCGCCCTGAAACTTATGTCCGCCGCCTCAAAGTCCCTCGCCGTCCCCGACGCGCCGGAACAGGTCACCCGCGCAATCCTCAGGGTAGTTTAATCACCGCAGATTTCGTGAAAACCATCTCCGACCTTATCCTAGTCTCAGCCATATCAGTCTCCTACGTATGTGCACAAACGGGCATCCATCCGCTGATGAAAATGGAGAATGCATACCCGGAAAACGATGTGCAACTGAGGGTTTCAGCCATGTGCTTCCTGGATGACGACCTCTACGTCACCGTTTTCACCCCCGATCGCACCAACAAGGCTCCATTCAAAGAAGGAGAGATCTTCCGCGTGACAGGCCTGGTCGACAAGACCGAGCCGATTCGTGCCGAGAAACTCATGGGCGACCTTTACGAACCCACCGCCATCGCCACCCTGAACGGAAAAATCTACATCGGAGAGAAAGACAAGATCTCCCGGCTCGAGGACAAAAACGGAGATGGGGTCTTCACGGAAGACGAAAAAATCGTATTGATCGACGGCCTTTCTCAACCGAACTTCCACACCTACACCGTTGGATTCGACCTCTTGGAAAGAGAGGAGAAAACCTACCTCGCGGGGAACCTCACCACCTCCATCCAACTGGGCGGATCGCGTGATTTCAACATCACCGTGAATCCCAAAACCCACCGTGGCTCCACCTTCACCCTCGGCCCGGTCACCGGGATGGAGAAACCGGAAGACGTTGACATCAGTTACATCGCAGGAGGATACCGCACACCCAACGGCTTCGGACTCACCCAGGACAGCAATGCGATCGTCGTGGACAACCAAGGCGTTTTCAATCCCTCCAACGAGTTCATCCGCATCGAGCAAGGCGGATTCTACGGCCACTACCTTCTGAAACGCGAAGACGCGAACGTCGCAGCATTCCAACCCGAAGACGTAGACTCCGAAGTCGGCGGATCAAAACACCAACTCCCCCCCACCGTCCACATGCCCCAGGGATCCGTTGCCAGATCCCCTGCACAGCCCATCGAACTCACCGGACTTGAGGGCGATCTTGCCGTTTACAACGGCCAGTTCCTCGTCCCGGACGTCACCCTTGGGCGCATGACCCGGGTCTTCACGGAGAAAGTCGGCGACGTCTGGCAGGGTGCGGTTTTCATCCATTCCCAAGGCTACGATGAAATGGGCGAAAATGGTTTCACCGCCGGCCCGAACCGTATTGTCAAAGCCTCTGACGGCGCCTTCTACATCGGCGGAATCGGGCACGGTGGCCTCTGGCGCATTCTCGATGCCCCAGGGGAACCATACCAAGGACTCCAACGCCTCTCGTTCCGCAAACAAGATGAACGCCCCGCTTCGTTCAACGAGATCGTCGCAATGCGCGACACGGCGGAAGGCTTTGAACTCGAATTTTTCAAGCCGCTTTCTGAAGCACCTACCGTGGAAAACTTCACCGTCAGCCAGTGGACTTACGTTCCGACAAACGGCTACGGTGGCACCAATTTCGGAGAGGAAAAATTGATACCGAAATCCGTCACCCACTCGGAAGATGGTAGGAAAGTGAAAATTTCCATAGACGGTCTCCGGGACAACTCCCCGCCCTTCATCACCAAAGGTGCCTACTCGAACGAAAACGTCGGATGGGTCGTAAACCTTCGAACAACCGGACTTAACCTCTGGGCACACGAAGCATGGTATACCCTGAACCATCACCTTGGGGAGACCGCATCCATTCCTCCGAAAGACACCGTCCAGTTCACCGGAAAAAATTGGAAACAGTATTCAGAAGCCCTATACGCCTCCGTATGCTCAGCATGTCATGCCATCGACGGACAACAACTCGTTGGCCCCAATTTCAAAGGAATTTCAGGCCGGAAGCAAAAGGTTCACGACAAGGAAAAAGGTCTCATCCAAATCACCGTTGACGACGCTTATCTGTTGAATGCGATCATAAATCCCCTCTCGGAATACCCCGAAGGCTTCGTCCCCGCCATGCCCGATCCCGGCATTTCAAAACGCGAGGCCAGAGCGGTCGTGAAATGGCTCAATACCCTGAAATAGCGTGTCTTGATTCCGATCAACCGGAATACTGGCATTCCAAGCAGAGGCTGCTAGAATCGTCGGCATGTTCGCAGAAACCGACGGCAGCCGGAAGGCAATTGGAGATATCCATGTCCTGTATCACGAAGGTCTTTACCACCTTTTTCACCTCGTCCTCCCCAATCACGACTTCATCGCCCACGCCGTCAGCACGGATGCAATTCATTGGCGGCGCGTCCGGAACTCGATTTTCCTCGGCGACCCAGGTAGCTGGGATGACCTTATGCTATGGACCATGCACGTTTCACCGGATCCTCACAAACCCGGTAGTTGGCGCATGTTCTTCACGGGACTCACTCGGCGCGACCGCGGTCTCGTTCAGCGCGTCGGCCTCGCGACAAGCGACGATCTCTACGTTTGGCAAAAGCATCCGGCCCATTGGGAGGACGGACGAGGGCAAAAGGATCCGGAGTTGGTGCGTGTAGCTCGCGAAAAATCCCTTCGCCACGAACCGAACGAAGTCACCTCATTGATCGATCCTGATAGTTGCTTCCCGATCTCTCCCTCTCCTGATTATTACGAATCGAATTTGGAAGAGGGTCGGCATTGGGTAAGCTTCCGCGATCCATTTTTCTACATGGACGGTGATCGAGGAGTCCTCCTTGTGGCAGCGAGAGTGAAGGACGGCCCCATCGTTCGCCGCGGATGTGTCGCAGAATTTGTCGAAACCCGCCCTCATCATTTTGAGCCGAGACCACCACTGATCCATCCCGGTCTCTACGATGATCTGGAAGTCCCCAATATCGTGATCATCGGAGACGAGCGATACCTGATTGGTAGCATCCGCGAGGATGCCAAAATCCGCTACTGGCACGCAGGTTCGGAAGGCGCGGACTGGCGCAGCTACCACGACAACGTCCTGATGCCACAAGGGAACTATGCAGGTCGCGTCTGTGAAGATGAAAATGGATGGATGCTCTGGTGCTTCTACGCCATGGATCAAAAGGATCGCACGGCGAATAATCTCATGCCCCCTCCGAAACGACTTTGCCGCGCAGATGACGGAGTTCTCTATCTTAAAACGTTCGAAGGTTTCGACGAATGGATCCAAGACGCGGTGAAGTTAGAGGCACCCTCCTTCCTTTTGAAAGAATCCCGCGGCCATTCGGTCTCCCAAATCGAAAATGGATGGACACTCGAAAGCACCTTTGGTTTCCAGGCCTTCCTTTTCAACGGCCCCTTGCCTGACTTTCGTCTAGACTGCCATGTATCGCTCGACGGCAAAGGCAAGTGCGGCTTCGTCTTCCGGGTCGATGAAGAAACCCACGATGGCTACTACTTGTCACTCGACCTACTCAAAGGCATGGCGCAAATGCGCTCCTGGGGAACCGCGCCTGATACGATCGGTGAATTCATGATGAGCTTTCGACCTCTTCAGTCAGGAAACTGGGCGACCAGCGGCGCCTGTGGCGAGGATATATCTTTGTTGGTATTCGGCAGCTACATCGAGCTATCAATCGGAGGCAAGATCGTCCTTTCGCTCGCAGACCTGGATTTCAAAACTGGTCACGTGGGAATCTACGTGGACTCTTGTCGCCTTTCGCTCACGGATGTCAATTTGCACCCAATGCGCCAACCGGAACAACGCGACAACCAATTGGTCGGCGGCTAGGAACGGCCCAGAAGAAATAAGGGCGTTACGGAATATGGACAAGCGCGCATCTTGCCGCTAGCAGAACCCGAGCACGCTTCGCCAGTCCTCCGCTAGCGGCAAGATGCCGCTTCTCCATACCCCAGCCATCGGCTCCGAGCCCCGGGGGCACATCGGACAAAAATTGCGAATCTTTCGACGACCTTCGAAAAACAGGACAAAAAAGAGCCCTGCTCCAGGGTTAACTGGAACAGGGCATATACCTGGCGACGACCTACTCTCACAGGACCTATCGTCCCACTACCATCGGCGCTGCGGCGTTTCACTTCCGGGTTCGGAATGGGACCGGGTGGTTCCACCGCGCTCTGGTCACCAGAAGTGAAGCTTTAAGCAGGCTTAAAGCCTCACTTCTGGTGTGTTATATGTGATTAGTTAAGAGTTATTTGGGAATATCCTTCGCACGATGCTTGCTCTTCCCTTTTAACTTCTAACAAATAACCTCTAACTGCGGACCTTCGCCCGCTGCCCGCTCTCTGACATCCATATGGAGATTGTAATTTCTGTATGATCCTCGGTAAGCCTCACTTCGAGCCTTACACGATGCCTTGTGACATCCGAATCCGAAATAGGATTCAAGCCTGTCGGATGATTAGTACTGGTAAGCTGAATATATTACTACACTTACACTTCCAGCCTATCAACGTCGTAGTCTTCGACGATCCTTAAGGGAAAATTCATCTTGGGAACTGCTTGGCGCTTAGATGCTTTCAGCGCTTATCAGGTCCGCACGTAGCTACCCAGCCATGCTCCTGACGGAACAACTGGTACACCAGAGGTGCGTCGATTCCGGTCCTCTCGGTACTAGGAACCGAACCCCTCAATTTTCCTACGCCCACAGAGGATAGAGGACCGAACTGTCTCGCGACGTTCTGAACCCAGCTCGCGTGCCGCTTTAACCGGCGAACAGCCGGACCCTTGGGACCTTCTCCAGCCCCAGGATGCGACGAGCCGACATCGAGGTGCCAAACTTCATCGTCGATATGAACTCTTGGATGAAATCAGCCTGTTATCCCTAAGGTACCTTTTATCCGTTGAGCGACGGCAATTCCACATTCAACCGCCGGATCACTTAGGCCTACTTTCGTATCTGCTCGACTTGTAGGTCTCACAGTTAGGCGGGTTTATGCCTATGCACTCGACACACGGTTACCAACCGTGCTGAACCCACCTTCGCGCTCCTCCGTTACTCTTTAGGAGGATACCGCCCCAGTAAAACTGACCGGCTGACACTGTTCTCTGGCCTGATTCAAGGCACAAAGTTAGATCTTCCAACACCCAAGGGTGGTATCTCACTGGCGACTCCAGAGTTCCCTAAAGAACTCCTTCGAAGTCTCCCACTTATGCTGAGCATGAAAATCGAAAAACCAATGACAGCTTACAGTTAAGGTCTATAGGGTCTTTCCGTCCTTCTGCGGGTAGGCGGCATCTTCACCGCCATTACAATTTCACTGAGCACCTGGTTGAGACAGCGCCCAACTCGTTTCACGATTCGTGCAGGTCGGAACTTACCCGACAAGGAATTTCGCTACCTTAGGACCGTTATAGTTACGGCCGACATTCACGGGGACTTGGGTTCAAAGCTTCGCCTTACGGCTAACATCTTGCCTTAATCTTTCCGCATTGGTCACGTGTCACATCCTATACTTGGACTTGCGTCTTGGCAGAATGCTGTGTTTTTGCTAAACAGTCGGTTGGGCCATTTCACTGCGACCTATGGAAACCATAGGTACCTCTTCTCCCGAAGTTACGAGGCCAATTTGCCGAGTTCCTTAACCAGGGTTCACTCTTACGCCTTGGTATATTCTACCCACCCACCTGTGTCGGTTTACGGTACGGGTTCCTTAGCATACACAGGGGCTTTTCTCGGCACATGTTTTGACAATGCGGTTCAGCTCGAAAGCATCCCCTGGGAATTCAATCACTTGTTTGTCTCCACACATGCGTCCCCCCTGCTAAAGGTTCGGAAGTGCTGGAATATTAACCAGCTGTCCATCGGCTACGCCTATCGGCCTTGCCTTAGGTCCCGACTAACCCCGGGACGAAAATCGTAGCCCGGGAATCCTTGGGTTTACGGCGGCCGGGGATTTCACCCGGCTTATCGTTACTCATGTCTGCATCCTCTCTTCTCAACTCTCCACGGTCAGTCGCCATCGCGCTTCAATGTGTTGAGAATGCTCCTCTACCGCGCCACGTCCCTAGACGTGACACCCAGAGCTTCGGGTACTATGCTTATCGCCAATCATTTTCGGCGCAGGATCTCTCGATGAGTAAGCTATTACGCACTTTTTAAATGGTGGCTGCTTCTAAGCCAACATCCTCACTGTCTGTGAAATCCCACCTCCTTTCCACTTAGCATAGTTTAGGCACCTTAGCTGCTGATCAGGGTTGTTTCCCTTTTGACGATGAAGCTTATCCCCCACCGTCTCACTGCTGCGCTCTACCCCGTGGTATTCGGAGTTTGATAGGGGTTGGTAGGCGGGTATGCCCCCTAGCCCTTTCAGTGCTCTACCCCCACGGGTCAACACGCAACGCTGCACCTCAATGCATTTCGAGGAGAACCAGCTATCACGGGGTTTGATTAGCCTTTCACTCCTACCCTCAGCTCATCAGAGAATTTTTCAACATTCACCTGTTCGGTCCTCCACATAGTATCACCTATGCTTCAACCTGGCCAAGGGTAGATCACCTCCGCTTCGGGTCTAGCACATGCAGCTAATGTCGCCCTATTCGGACTCGCTTTCGCTTCGCCTACGCTCCAGAAGAGCTTAAACTTGCCACATATACTAACTCGCAGACTCATTAAGCAAAAGGCACGCCATCACTCCGAAGAGCTCTGACACCTTGTAGGCACACGGTTTCAGGTTCTATTTCACTCCGCTCACAGCGGTTCTTTTCACCTTTCCCTCACGGTACTGGTTCACTATCGGTCGCTAACTAGTATTTAGCCTTATGCGGTGGTCCGCACAGATTCATACGGCGTTTCACGTGTGCCGTATTACTCAGGAACTCCCTAGGGCCTCTTTGGATTTCGGTTACGGGGGTTTCACCCTCTATGCCGGAACTTTCCAGTTCCTTAACCTATCCATCGAGGTCCCACGTCGGGGTCCTACAACCCCAGAAGCAAGCTTCTGGTTTGGGCTCTTCCGCTTTCGCTCGCCACTACTTACGGAATCGATTCTCTTTCTTTTCCTCCGGTTACTGAGATGTTTCACTTCACCGGGTATCGCGTATCGTTTCCTAACTTCCCTCCATGGCTTTGACACCACTTCAGGCTTCAGAAACGAACGACGGCGTATTACCACCGTCAGGTTACCCCATTCGGGAATCTCCGGATCATAGCGTATTAACCGCTCCCCGAAGCTTATCGCAGCTGATCGCGCCCTTCATCGCCTGTTAGCACCAAGGCATTCACTGTGTGCCCTTCATAGCTTGATTCCTAAAATCGAAATCAGCTGTTAATGAAGTCATTACTGCCAGGACCAAAGTCCTGGCGATCTGTTCTTTCTTTTAACGGTCGATGCTCACCTTGCGGTTCACACCAACTTTGCCGTAAAAATTATGTATTTGTTATTCGAATATACTTTCAAGTATCGCGTAAGAATGGCTCATGTGAGCTTACTTCTTATACATTACAGAAAATTGTTTCTCTCCATATGGATGTCAAAGAGCGAACTGCTTTTGTGACGTGTGACTTATTCTTGTTTCCTTCTCTCTCAAAACGGATGGTGGGCCTGGCTGGACTCGAACCAGCGACCCCACGCTTATCAAGCGTGTGCTCTAACCAACTGAGCTACAGGCCCGGTTGGTAAAATCTGAAATTCTGAAACGCTGATAATCTGAAATTCAGATTTTTCAAACGTTCCTGTTTTTCAGCTTTTCAGTTTTTAGCTTTTCAGCGTTTACCGAAAAGTGGTGGAGGCATGCGGATTCGAACCGCAGACATTCTGCTTGCAAAGCAGACGCTCTACCAACTGAGCTATACCCCCTTTATATTCAGGGAGAGGCGAAAAGGTAAAATATGACGGAAAAAAGATCGGATTGCGCGCTGCGTGCTTTCTATCACGCACAGCTCTATTTTAGTTGTTTTTAGGTGTGGTTCTTGCGAATTCCACAACCCTCTTCATTTCAGCTTTTCCGCTTTTCAGCGTTTCAGCTTTTATTCAAAGGGCTCGACCTATAGCAGTGATGGTAACGATGTGAGTCGCTATTGTCTTTGCAGACGTCCATTTGCCATTTACTCCGTGAAAGGAGGTGATCCAGCCGCAGGTTCCCCTACGGCTACCTTGTTACGACTTCATCCCAGTTACCAGCTTCACCTTAGGACCGATTAAACGATACTTCGGGTGCTACCGGCTTCCATGATGTGACGGGCGGTGTGTACAAGACCCGGGAACGTATTCACGCCGTCGTAGATGATACGGCATTACTAGCGATTCCAACTTCATGGAGGCGAGTTGCAGCCTCCAATCCGAACTGGGCCCAGTTTTACTGATTTCCTCCACCTCGCGGTATCGGTTCAAATTGTACTGGGCATTGTAGTACGTGTGCAGCCCTAGGCGTAAGGGCCATACTGACCTGACGTCGTCCCCACCTTCCTCCCAGTTGATCTGGGCAGTCTGAATAGAGTTCCCACCATGACGTGCTGGCAACTATTCACAAGGGTTGCGCTCGTTGCGGGACTTAACCCAACATCTCACGACACGAGCTGACGACGGCCATGCAGCACCTGTGCAAATTCCATAAATGGTCACACGCTTTCACGTGCTTAGAGATGCATGTCAAGCCTAGGTAAGGTTCTTCGCGTTGCATCGAATTAAGCCACATACTCCACCGCTTGTGCGGGTCCCCGTCAATTTCTTTGAGTTTTAGTCTTGCGACCGTACTTCCCAGGCGGCACGCTTAACGCGTTAGCTCCGGCACAAGGGGGGTCGATTCCCCTCACACCAAGCGTGCACCGTTTACTGCTAGGACTACAGGGGTATCTAATCCCTTTCGCTCCCCTAGCCTTCGAGCCTCAGCGTCAGTAAATGTCCAGTAGCTCGCTTTCGCCACGAGTGTTCCTCTCGATATCTACGCATTTCACTGCTACACCGAGAATTCCAGCTACCCCTCCATTACTCTAGCACGGCAGTATCAGATGCAGTTCCGGGGTTGAGCCCCGGGATTTCACATCCGACTTACCGCGCCGCCTACGCTCCCTTTACGCCCAGTGATTCCGAATAACGCTCGGGACCTTCGTATTACCGCGGCTGCTGGCACGAAGTTAGCCGTCCCTTCCTCTTCCGGGTACTATCAACCCTGCCGACTATTAATCGTCAGGTCTTTCTCCCGGATGACAGGAGTTTACAATCCTAAGACCGTCATCCTCCACGCGGCGTTGCACCATCAGGGTTGCCCCCATTGTGAATTATTCTCGACTGCTGCCACCCGTAGGTGTCTGGACCGTGTCTCAGTTCCAGTGTGCCTGATCGTCCTCTCAGACCAGGTACCCGTCATTGCCTTGGTGAGCCGTTACCTCGCCAACAAGCTGATAGGGCGCGAACCAATCCTTGAGCGGCAGCCATTGCTGGCCACCTTTAACCTTGCGGTACCATGGGGTATTAATCCGGGTTTCCCCGGGCTATCCCCCTCTCAAGGGCATGTAATTCACGTGTTACTCACCCGTGCGCCACTAAAATCAAACAATATAAATACCGTTCTCATTCCGTGCGACTTGCATGTCTTAAACACGCCGCCAGCGTTCATTCTGAGCCAGAATCAAACTCTCCGTAAAAAATTCGGTTGGCGTTCTATTTCTAGATACGTATTCCAAATTGTTTTTTGTGAGGCTTCCCACCCGAAAGTGGTTATCCTCACTCGCTGCGCGTTTCCACGCGCAGCGCACAATTCAATCTTTTTTCCATCCCAACTCAAATCTCACCTGCTTACGGCTGCCTAACTTGAAAAGAAACTCCTTGCGGCCTTTCTTCCCCTCATTGGCACGATTTGCGCTGGGTCACACTGTCAAAGAACTTGATTCGAGGGGACTAAAAAGCCGATCGGGCAAAACTCGGTAGGATTCAAAATCCGCACCTGGCTGTTACCGCGACCGACTGGCAGTCTCTCGTGTCGGCGCTTGTCGCGTCGACGGGCGGAACCTAGACCAACTCCACCTCTCAGGTCAATGAGTTTTTCGTACTTTTCTTATTTTTTTTCGATTTTTGTAACCCCCTTACAATCAGTAGGTCGTCGCACATTGTGGGCGTTCTTGGCGATCATTGATCAATCCGACCATCAGTTTCTGTGCGCCAGCAGGACGAAATATTGAGCGACCAACAAAGCGGCTCAGATCGACTACTACATTTCCAGTAATGGGGTATCAAATGGGCAATTCCAGTGGGGCTGCAGTCCGCGAAATCAGCCTAGAATACATCCCTAACCGTGGTTATCGAAATTCGGCACTTCGGACAGAGATCATCAATACCCTTTCCAATTGCGAAAGGCCCTCAAACGGGACACGGTGGGCACCCCGATATGGCAGCACGCATAAAGACTCCCGACCTGACAAACCTCTCTACTCCTATCCACATCCATTTGATCGGTGTCGCCGGTTCTGGGATGAGCGGACTTGCTCTACTCTTGCTGGGCATGGGCCACGATGTCTCGGGATGTGATCGAGTAACGACCAGTGAGACAGATCGAATGCAAGGCTTAGGACTCACTTTTTCATCTCCACAGACAGCGGCGTCCGTATCAGGAGCTGATCTTGTTGTTTATTCCTCTGCGATCAGGCCAGAGAATCCGGCGTATGCGGCAGCGAAGGAGACCAGGATCCCCCTGATTCGCCGCGCGGAGTGTCTTGCCGCCATTCTTCATACGAAGGCGGGAATCGTAGTTTCTGGAACTCACGGGAAGACAACTACCTCCTCAATGACGGCACACCTACTGAGAGAGTGCGGACTCAAGCCATCTTTCTACGTGGGTGCGGAGATTCCGATTCTTGGTGCCAACGCAAAGTGGGAAGAAGGGGGCGAGCACATGGTTGCTGAGGGGGACGAATCCGATGGGACCCTCGCTCTATACAAGCCCCGACACTCGGTCATTCTGAACATTGAGGCCGAGCATTTGGATTTCTACCGCGACCTTGATCACATCAAGCAGGTATTCTCCGCCCTCGCCGACCAGACGACCGGGAACATCGTGTATTGTGCGGAAAGTCCGGTGGCCCACGAGATCTGCTCAGGTCGAAAGCATGCAATCTCCTATGGCTGGGAGACCACAGACGACAAAACGAACTATACCGCATCAGATATTCGCGACTTGAAAGGCTCCTCTGCGTTCACCGTGAAAAAGGACGGCGAACCGCTGGGGGATATTGAGCTGGCGATCCCTGGCGAACACAATATTCTCAATGCTCTCGCGGCAATTGCGCTTGCCGATATTTGCGGTGCGGATTTCTCGCTGATCGCACGCGCCCTTTCATCCTTTGCCGGAGCAAAACGCCGTTTCGAAACGAAGTATCTCTCTAAGAATTTCCGCGTGATCGATGACTACGGGCATCACCCAACCGAACTAGCCGCTACGCTCCAGACCGCTCGTTCGCTCAAGCCCTCCCGTCTCATCGTCCTGTTCCAACCCCATCGCTACACACGGACTCAATTGCTCGCTGACGATTTCGGAAAAGCGCTCCAAGCAGCGGACCGAGTCTTTGTCACGGATGTCTATCCGGCTTCCGAGTTACCCATCCCCGGAGTAACTGGCCAGACGATCGTAGATGCCATGAAAGCCAATGGTGACATTCCTGGAAAATTCCTCCCCGATATGGCGACGGCTCACCATGAAGTAGGAAACGCGCTAGAAGCTGGCGATCTGCTCATCACACTCGGAGCTGGAAACGTCCATGAAGTTGGCACACGCGTCGCCAAGGACCTCAAAACCTTCGAGGAACTCCAATCGGTGGCCCCACCCGGGGAAATCGACGGAAAACTTTATGAGCCGATGAGGAAACATACTACGATCCTAGTAGGAGGCCCCGCCCAATACTGGTTTGAGCCGCACTCCTTCTACGCCTTCGCGTTTTTGGTGGATTCTTGCCGTGAGCGAAGCATCCCAATCCGCGTGGTGGGAAGAGGGTCGAATCTTCTGGTCCGGGACGGCGGGATCCGGGGCGCGGTGATCCACCCGACAGGCGGAGCGTTTTCCGAACTCTCCATTGATGCAAAAGGGCACGTCGTCGCCGGTGTCGGAGTACGACTGAAAAAATTAGCTTCGTTTGCAGGAGCGCACGGAATCGGTGGTTTCGAATGGATGGAAGGGATTCCTGGCAACGTCGGCGGCTCGTTGCGGATGAATGCCGGAGCGATGGGAATTGAAACCTTCGATCAGGTAGTGAGGGTAAGTTTCTTGGACGAGGACGGAGTGATCCGGACCCGGGAACGGGAGGAAATCACTGCTTCCTACCGGAACGTGCAGGAACTACGACGGAACTTCGCGCTGCAAGCTGTGTTCAAAGGGAAAAACGACTCTCACGAAAACATCAAACAGCGTTGGCACGAATCGCGTGAGAAACGCAAGGACACCCAGCCAATCGCAGCCTCCGCCGGGTGCACATTCAAAAATCCAGAATTCATTCCCGCCGGTCGCCTCATCGATTCGCTCGGGCTCAAAGGGTCCTCGGTGGGCAATGCCTCGGTATCCGAAATTCACGGGAATTTCATCACCAACACGGGCAAGGCGACAGCAAAGGACATCCTCTCTCTCATCGAATCGATCAAGGAAACCGCCAAATCTGAGAGAGGCGTCGATCTCGAAACCGAGGTCAAAATCATCGGTGAGGACGAACCGCAGTTTTAGAAACTCTAAACTTTAAATTTTGAACTCCAAAGAAGACTCTACTGCCGCGCAAGCGCGCGTCCTTGAAGTTTAAAGTTTCGAATTTAAAGTTATTCACGCCATGCTTTCTCAAATCAAAATTGCCGTTCTGATGGGCGGTCCCGGCTCCGAACGCGAGGTTTCGTTGGCATCAGGTAGCGCCGTTCTCAAAGCTCTTCAGTCGCTTGGACTAGATGCCGTCGCTGTCGATATCACTTCCACGGAAATCGATTTACCCGAGGGCATCGGACTCTGTTTTAATGTAATCCACGGGACTTTTGGAGAGGACGGTCAGCTCCAGAAAATTCTCGACGAGATGGGTGTTCCCTACACCGGGGCGCGGGCGGAATCTTCGCGAGTAGCATTTGATAAGGGCTTGGCAAAACAGGCTTTCCTCAAGGCCGACGTCCCCACTCCGCGCTCAGAAGTTATCGACTGCACGAACGGCCTGAAAATGCCGAGTTTCCCGCCACCATTCGTTGTGAAGCCTCCGCGTGAAGGATCATCGGTTGGAATTGAGATCGTGAAGACTCAGGAAGAAGCGGAAACCGCCATAGCGAAAGCCGCGAAACTCTCCAACGATCTTCTCATCGAAGAGTTCATTTCCGGGGCCGAACTGACCGTCCCGGTCATCGACGGCGAGGCATACCCCATCGTCCATATCATTCCTCCAGAAGGTATCTATGACATGGCAACGAAGTATCCGTGGCTTTCAGGCAAGGCCACGGGCTCCCAATACATCTGCCCGGCCGATCTCGATCTGGAAACCACCCTCGCGGTGCAAGCCGCAGCGGTCGCCGCCCATAAATCGCTGGGCCTAGAGATCTATTCCCGCGTGGATGTTATGCTAGATTCGGAAAACCGCCCATACGTTCTAGAGGCAAATACGATCCCTGGTATGACGGAAACTTCCCTTCTCCCGAAATCCGCTGCCGCTGGAGGACTGCCCTTCGCTGAACTTTGCCAGAAGATCGCCGAGCTTTCGCTAGGACACTAAAAATCGGAGCTACGCATCGGGTCACATTCGCTCTCAAACCTCTTCTTCTGCTCCCTCATCCGGCTCGACCACTTCCTCCTTCGCGACAGGGGCAACAAACTCTTTCAGCGGCCGGACTAAATTGGTGGGGAGAGGAAATACCCGCTCATAAATTCCGGGGACAACTTCTACTGCCTGAGCATAGGCATCGCGTAGCATTTCCATCTTCGCGTCGAGATTGTCGATATAGTGAAGCGCGTGGGCCTCGGGAGTTTTTGGAAGGATGGGTGAACCGAATTCCAACTGCCCGTGGTGGCTCCCGATGAGATGGAGCAGATGCAGCCGGACGTCATCATTGGATGGCTCGCATTCCGCAAATTCTTCGAAAGCAGACTCACACACCAGATCATGCCAAAGCTTGTTCGCAAGTTCGATTCCTAGCGGGATGTGGCCGAGCATTTCACCATACTTTGAGTGGATCTGCCCGAACCCGTCCTCCGGGTAGCTATTTTCCCAGAGCTTCCCGCAATCGTGGAACAGCACCCCGGCGATGATCAGATCACGGTTCAACTCGGGGTACACGCCACAGATCGCCTCGGCGGAACGCATCATCTGGGCGACGTGCTCCACCAGTCCGCCGCGACGGGCATGATGATTTTTCTTCGCCGCAGCCGTGCGCCGAAAGCGATCTCCCATCGTTTCAAAAAATTTCGAGCAAAGCTTATGCAGGCGCGGATCCGTCATTTTCTCACATAAGGCCGCGATATCTGCGAAATCCTTTTCCTGTTTGAGACGCGTCAGCGGATCTCCGGCGAGAAAGTCGGCGATCGCAGCATCGTCCAGCAATGCCCAGCTCACGCCGTTTCCATTCACACCATATTGGTTCTGCGTCCACTCGCCTTCCAGTCGGACAATCGAGTTCACAGCCAAATTCTCCGCCTGTGAGTGCAAGGGCGTGTCCGACCAAACTTTGAGGTTGAGCGACCCAGTCGAGTCTGCGAATACGAGATCGAAATACGGCTTCCCGCCCTTCGTCGTTTTCACCGCACGGGCCTGAAGTTGCGCGTTCACCGACGCAATCAGAGGCACCTCACCTGCCTGTTCCTTGAGGCTCGAAATCGAAATCACGCTCATTCACGAAAACTGCGCGCCTCTCCCTTCGATGTCACGAACGGATTGGCTGCCAGCTTTTCGCAAGTAGCGTTTTAAGCCGATCAAGATCGGTCGCGGAAGTCTTCGCAACGAAACCCCTCGCATGCGCGAAATGCACATCCGCTTCATCCTCTACTCTGGTGAAATCAAAACCAAGATGATCATTGAAACGCGAGAGCGCAAAGCCCTGCCCACGGCGGTCCGGATAGACCATGCCGACAACACTTTGATCCGCAGGCAGACCTGCTGCGTATCTTGCTAGGCCTGCCGACGCATCATCCGCCAAGGTTTCCGCCCTTGGAAGAAACAGAACTCGGAAACTTTCCTCCGGATGAACGATTTCCCAAATTTCGCAAGTGCGAGCGATTTCGTTGAGCTTTTCCCTGAGCGATCTCAGGTAGCCAATTAAATCGCTGCCTACCCATTTCATCACCTCCCACATCGGCTCTCCGGGCCGGACTTCGGACACCCCAGCGAAACGCCGTAGCAATGTCAGATCCACCGTGGAGTTCAGCTTTGCCAGCAACTCCCGCTCAACCCCGAGCCACGCTGCCGTTTCCTGAGGGCCACGGGTATCGAACCACTCGGCCACTTCCAGCCAGTCGCAGTATTTCCGCGCATCATCGTAGAGACCCATATCCATCAGCACCAAGCTCAACGAACAAGTGGGCGGATGGTCCTTGGGAAACTGATGGTGATCGAAGTTCCCTCTCTCCGGCGAGTGCTCGCCACCCACGTCCACCACGGCAATGGTGGTATCATCTAAATCGCCTTGCACGGGCTCGCGTCTTAGGATCGGAGCTTCGTTTGACGCCACAAGAAGGCAGCAAGCTAAGAACTCGTCTTTGTGGGAACTGCCAGGATGGGTCAGAATGGTGGAGTATTTTCTCATTCAGAGACAAGGCACTCTCAAGGTGGACCTTGCAAGTGGATTCCTGATATCATGAGTTTGTCGTTGAAATCCAAACCCTAATCAATGGGTTTTCACTGAAAATGCGGGGCCGAAGCCTGCGAAATGGTAAGAACCCGGAACCCGAGTTTCAGAAATCGATTTCTAACGAGACAAACCATCAGTCATACTCCGGCGGGATGTGACGCGTGAAATAACCGTCTCCGAGATACATTTCTGCGCTATAGTCCGCTAGCGGCCCGGCATCTGGAGGAAGAGGCATATCGGCCCATTTCGCATCCTCAGGCTGGTAGTAAGAGATATCCACCGGGGTCCCCACCGAAACTAGGCGGTAGAATTTCGGCGCGAGATTCTCGTGTATGCGGACGCACCCGTCATGGGTGCAGGGGGAGTGTTTGACCCAACCGGTATGGAAACCGTAGTCGGTCTTAAATTCGCACCAGTACGGCATCGGCGTGCCCTTGAAGCTCCACCCGGATGGCTTGTTCTCAAGTTTGGTCTTCTTGACGTCTTCACCGTCCGCCGCGTAGCCGTGTGTGCTCGAGCGGTGTTTGTGCTCCTTGTTGAGGATCCGAAAAGTTCCAGTCGGGGTCGGGGTGCTGGGTGCACCGACGGAAACTGGCATCGCCAACAGCAACTCGTTACCCTCCATCACGTAAACCCGTTGTTTACTCAGGGAGACTTTCACTTTCACCGCATCGGGATTCTCCGGAAGTCTCGCAGGACGATCATATGCTTGGTACGAAATGATGCCACCACCGGAAGATGAGTTTATCGAGCAACAGGGAAGGCCAAGTATGACCACGAGACCTATCGCCGCGATCAGGATCGTTTGTCTTTTCATAAATTTCAAACTCGCAGGAAGGGTGCGGTTACTCACTAGGAATGCAAGGTTCCTCAACGCAGAAAACGGCGTGTCCGTCTCTCACCTCGTTCGCTCCCAGGCGTCCACTCGATCGCGGTGAAACCAGACAGCACTCCGGAGATATGGCACGTAAGCGATCTGTGGCCCAAGCGCCACACCAACCCCACTGTACCGGTAGGAACCGTAGTATCCCTCACCATATCCCCCGCTAAGAAAAACTGGTTGAGAGCCTTCGTAGTCCCAGCGTTCCATCTGCTTCCCGTCTCGCAATCCATCAACCACACTGGACGGACTACCCCAGGCAATCGCCACCGCATCCTTGGACATGCCTTCGGCGATCTCTCCTCGGCTTACAAGGTCTCGCTCGTTGGCGTCGAGTCGGTTGAAGACATCGGGCCTCTGCCGGATGCGCGCTTCCGGAGTCGATGGCGCACAGGATGTTATCCACATCGCACCAAAGACCATCATCGCCACAAGGAATTTTGTTTTCATGCGCCATACTCCCATCATAACCACTATTTTGCAAGATTACGGACGTCTCATGCGCCACTCTGCGGAAAGATTCTTACGTTTTTTCAGAAAAGCTCAAAGACGGGCTTGCCAACCCCGAATCCCTCGCCACAACCTTTGTGCGAGTCATTCCAACCAACACACCGAATCTTATGTCCGACCTCCTTGAAGAAGACGAACTCACCTCCGCCCTGAAAAAATGCCCGGAGTGGGATTGCGAGAAAAAATACATTACCCGCACCGTGGAATTTGAAGAATTCATGGAAGGGATCGACTTTGTGAACGATGTCGGAGAGATCGCTGAGGAAGCCCAGCATCACCCGGATATCACTATCAAGCACACCAAGGTGACGTTGAAACTCACCACCCACGATGTTGGCGGCGTGACCGATCTGGATATCCAGCTCGCACAACGTATCGACAACCTCGTTGATTGATCCGTAGCTGCCTCGTCTCGCGGCAGGCCGTGGTCAATGCGTCTCGCAGTGACACGTTACCTCAGCCTCTTTCTTGAGGTCTTTCAACGAGGCATCATCAGCTCCTCGTCGCTCATCCCCGTCAGGCCGCGCAGTCCGGTGAGCAGCTTCCTGAGCGTGAAAAACAGGAATGCCATGATCGGCACCCCGATGACGACGAAGCCCCAGCCCGTCACCTTGGCTACCTTCGCATTGTAAATTTCCCGCGCGTCCGGAGCCGCGTGATTGAGATCACCAAGGAAATACATCGCGAGTCCGAAATTCATCACAGTGCTGACAAAAAACGATAGTGAGAAGAGCACCGTCGCGTTCAGAAGCACTTTCTGATACTCCGGCTCCTTCCCCAACTCCCCGACCTTGCGCTCGATCTTATTCACATCGAACAGAGAATCGCTGTAGAGAAAGGTCCGCAGCAACGGAGTCTTCGACCAATGCGAGGCAATAATCGCAATCCCCAGAACAAAGGGAATTGAGGCCTCTTTCAGACCGAAAAGCACGGCCGCGTGCTCCTTCACCGTTCCATCTTTGTTCCACAAAAACAGCGTCAGCCCACCAGTGAGCAGCACGGAAAACAGGCCCAGCCCTGAAAAGAAATTCATCTTCTTGGTCTTCGCGAAAAACCAGATTCCGTAACCAATGGGAAATGCCAGGGCCACGATCAACGCCTTGAGTGGTCCGATATGCCAAGGCCTGACATCCTTCCCTAGCATCTCCTGAATCGCTGGATCTTTGCTCAAATAGCTCAATGCCAGCACTGGAATCAGCACGTTGATGAGAATATTCGCCAGTGGATGTTCCTGCGCCGGCTTCGGCACTTCATTTTCAGTCGTCATAAGGTTTCTCGGCGGGGAGAAAACACTCCCGGAGTGAAACTTGAAAGCCCAAATCCCCTCACCAGCTACGATCCGACCATTGGGAGATGCGAAAGAACTTCACTCTTTCTTGAGGTTTAGAGTTTAAAATTTAGAGTTTCGCGCATGTCCACCCTCTCCTCCAAGCTCTTCGCCGTCGCTAAACAATACATCCCCGGCGGAGTCAACAGCCCCGTCCGCGCCTTTAAAAACGTCGATGGCGAGCCGTTTTTTGTCCGCCGCGCCAAAGGTTGCCGTATCACCGACATCGACGGGAAAACCTACATCGACTACATCGGCTCGTGGGGACCAAACATCCTCGGCCACGCTCCCGTCGCCCTTACCAACACGATCCACAAGGTGGCCAAGGACGGCATCTCATTCGGTATCCCGAATCCTTACGAGGTCGATATGGCCAAGACGATCTGCGAATGGGTGCCGTCGGTTGAAAAAGTCCGCATGACCTCCTCCGGCACCGAAGCCACGATGTCCGCCATCCGGCTCGCACGCGGATTCACGAAACGCGACTATATTGTGAAATTCGATGGCTGCTACCACGGTCATAGTGATTCCCTGCTTGTTGCGGCAGGCTCCGGTGCCCTCACCCACGGCGAGCCAGATTCTGCGGGTGTGCCAAAATCTTTCGCGGAAAAAACCATCGTCCTCTCCTACAACGATCCCGAATCTCTTACCAAACTCTTCGAGGAGAAAGGCGACCAGATCGCGGCGATCATCGTCGAGTCCTACCCCGCCAACGCCGGCCTCGTTTTTCCGAAATCCGGCTACCTCGAACTCCTTTCCTCCATCACCAAGAAATACGGTGCCCTGCTCATTTTCGACGAAGTCATGACCGGCTTCCGTCTAGGGAAAGCCGGAGTCCAAGGCCTCGAAAATCTCACACCCGATCTTTCCTGCTTTGGAAAAGTGATCGGCGGCGGTCTTCCCGTGGGTGCCTTCGGCGGTCGTGCAGACATCATGGACATGATCGCCCCTGTCGGCCCCGTTTACCAAGCAGGCACACTTTCCGGAAATCCCCTCGCCATGGCCGCCGGTCTCGCCCAACTCCATGAACTCTCCACCGGCACACCCGATGGCTTCGCCCGTCTCGACCAGCTCGGAGCATATTTTGAAAAAGGCGTCCGCCAAATCTTCACTGAAAAAGGCATCCCCTTTTCAATGAACCGCGTTGGATCCATGTTCTGCATCTACTTCACCGACCGCGAGATCGTCAACGTGGATGACGTCATGAAACAGGACATGTCGCTCTTCAAAAAGTTCTTTTGGGCCTGCCTCGAAAAGGGTGTTTACATCGCCCCCTCCCCCTACGAAACCGGATTCATCTCCTTGGCCCACAACGAAGACGACATCGACGAAACCCTGGAAGTTTTCAGCGAAGCCTTGGCAAGGATCTGAACCCAAAGCAATTCTTGCCATTCGTAAGACCCGGGCTAGCTGTAATCATGAAAAAGCTTCTCTTGGCCCTCCTTGCATTCCCACTCACATCGTTCGCGGAAGAAGCGCCGAAATCAATCCTCCTCGTTCTTACCAACCACGCGGAACTCGGAGATACCGGCAAAAAAACCGGATTTTACCTTTCCGAAGCTGCGCACCCATACAAGGTTTTCGGCGAAAACAAGCAACTTGTCACCCTCGCCAGCCCGAAAGGCGGATTCGCTCCCATCGATCCGAAGAGCATGGAACTTGACGATCCCGCCAACAAATCCTTCTGGGAAAAGTATGGCAACAAGGACGAAGCCAATCCAGGAGTCCCTCTCACTCTCGCCCTCTCCGAAGTCGATCCCTCGAAGCACTCTGCCATCTTCTTTGCAGGCGGCCACGGTGCGATGTGGGACTTCCCGGAATCCGTGGAACTCCAGAAACTCACCGCCACCATCTATGAAAACGGCGGAACCGTCGGCGCTGTTTGTCACGGTCCGGCAGCCCTCGTGAACGTCGTGCTCTCCAATGATACCAAACTAATCGCCGGGAAAAAGACAGCCGTCTTCACCAATCGTGAAGAAGAAGCTGTTGGTCTAACCGACAAAGTTCCGTTTCTTCTCCAAACCACTTTCGAGAAAGCTGGAGCCGAAGTGATTCCATTGGAAAATTTCACCGAAAATGCGATCCGGGATGGACGACTCGTTACGGGTCAAAATCCTTCGTCCGCAAAGGAAGCAGCCGAGCTTCTCGTCGAGTCGATCCAAGCTTCGCAGGATCTATAAGTCTTGGTCTCGGGACGCCCCAGATTCAGGAACTTTCAAACCCGGATCCCTCAAGCGGATTTCCTGCTATCCTTCCCGCTCACGTGGAGGAAATGCTCCCAGCTATCGTCTCCTAGACCGTTTTCACGCAGGCCGTAGAGTGGGCGCCAGCGTGGTGCGAAGGGTTTGGAGGCGGGAAACATGTTCGCATCTTTGGGGAACTTGTTGGCCTTGCGTGTGTTGCACTTTACGCAGGACGTCACGATGTTTTCCCACGTGGTCTTGCCTCCTTTGTCGCGGGGTATCACATGGTCGAGATTGAGCTTCGTTTCCGGCAGCACTTTCACGCAATACTGGCAGGTAAACTTGTCGCGCATGAAGACATTGCGGCGGGTGAATTTGACCTCCAATCGCGGGAGGCGGTCGTAGATCCCTAGCACGATGATTTTCGGCACCCGCAGCGCGAGCTTCACACTATGAATCATTTCCTCGCCGAGAACGCCGGTTGAATAACCGATCCAAGAGTTGAGGTCATGGGTGTTGAATTTTTCCTCACCCTCCACCTGCACCACATGCGCATGCCCGAGACAAAGTAGATGGACGGCCCGTCTGGCGGAGCAGGTATGGACCGGTTGCCAGAAACGGTTCAGCACAAGCACAGGCGATTCCAGAGGGGCACTCATATCATTTCCCAGCAAAACGATGGGAAACTACCAAACCTCCGGCCTGGGGCAATGGAAAACGTCGGGCGAATTTGTCAGGAAGTCCCTACCGATCACGGATCGACGCTGACCATCTTCCCATTCTTATCGGTCACGATGAGTTTCAGCCCGAGCCGCCTGTAGTCTTCAACCACCTTTTTCGAGGCGCGTTTCATAGCGCGGAGTGCAAGCTTGGACTCCTCGGACATTTCGCTGGGCTTGAGTCCCTTGCGGTCGATTTTACGGTAGTTGATCATATTGGAAAAACTCTCTGAGAGAAGGAATAGCATACTCCGTATGATCCGCCAATAGTTTCGCCGGGGGCTCCGAGCTGTCCCACAAGCTCCATTCGTCCGCCAGCGGAAGGCAAAGGCTCACAAGATTCTCAAAAATCCTGGGAAAACGCCGCTCGATGGCCTCGGTCGGGACATCGTGGCCACCCTGCTTCGTGCGCTGGGTCACGCGTTTCCGGGAAAACTTTGCGGAAGGGATCCAGAGAAAATGGATACGGATGAGATACCCGGCATACCTCGCCTCACGGATCAGCTTTGCGTGCGCTTTGCCGCTGAGGGTGGATTCGATGGCGATGCTTTTCCCCGCCGCGATCGCCCCTTTCATTTCCTCTAGGAAAATGCGACCTGCCTTGAGCGCGACGGCATCCACATCGAAAGGAGATAGTCCACGCGCGATCTCATCCGTGTTCAGAAAGCGCAGCCCCTTCATCTCCCGCGTCAGATACTCTCGGGCGAAGGTGGTTTTCCCGGCACCGTTGGGTTCGCCGATGATGAGAAGAAGCGGCTTTTCGGATTCGTATTTCATGAAATGAAAAAGGGCGACCGTTTCCGGCCGCCCTTGAGATTAGAGAATCTTCGAACCGATTGCAGCTCAAATGAACTCGTTCACCAGATTCTCCAGCATTTCCTGACGCCCGGAATCAAGTGTCGGCTCGCCGTTGGAGAGCGCGTATTGGCTGACTTCTTCGAGAGAGACCTGCTTGCCTGCGATCTTGGCGCCGATTCCGGAGGTCCAACTGCTGTAGCGGTTGTCTACGAATTCCTGGAGACGACCGTCCTCACGGATGGCTGCCGCGATTTTCAAACCGCGAGCGAATGCGTCCATACCACCGATGTGCGCGTGGAAGAGATCGGATGGTTCGTGAGATTCGCGGCGGCGTTTCGCATCGAAATTCAGGCCACCGGTCGTGAGACCACCCATTTCAAGAATCTTCAACATGATCTCGGTCGTGAGATAGATGTCTGTCGGAAATTGGTCGGTATCCCAGCCGATGAGCTCGTCACCTTGGTTCGCGTCCACCGAACCGAGAGCGTTCGCATCGATGGCGACGGTCATTTCATGGAGCATCGTGTGCCCGGCAAGTGTCGCGTGGTTGGTTTCCAGGTTCAGTTTGAAATGATCCATAAGATCATACTGACGGAGGAAATTGAGGCACGCGGCGGAGTCGGAATCGTATTGGTGCGTGGAGGGTTCGCGCGGCTTCGGTTCGATGTAGAACTGGCCTTTGAACCCAATGGTTTTCGCGTAATCCACGGCGAGGTGCAGCAGGTTCGCAAGATTGTCGAGTTCGCGCTTCATGTCTGTATTGAGCAGCGTCGAGTATCCCTCGCGGCCACCCCAGAAGGTGTAGCCTTCACCACCAAGTTTCAGCGTGCCGTCCATGGCTGCTTTCACCTGCGCCGCACCGTAGGCGAAGACATCTGCGCTCGGAGAAGTACCAGCTCCTTGCGAATAGCGGGGATGGGCGAAAAGGCAAGCAGTGCCCCAAAGCAGCTTTTTGCCGTGCTCTTTCTGAAGAGCGAGCAAGTGGTCGGTGACTTTGTCGAGAGCGGCGTTCGATTTGGAAAGGTCGCCAAGCTCCGGAGCAATGTCGCGGTCGTGCCAGCAATAGTAGTCGATCCCCATTTTGTTGAGGAACTCGAAGAAGACATCGGCACGTTTGAGTGCGTTATCGACGGAGTCCGATTGATCGTCCCAAGGCATCAGGGCAGTAGGCCCGCCGAAAGGATCGGAGAGACCGTTGCGCATCACGTGCCAGTAAGCGGCGGCGAAGCGCGTGTGCTCCTTCATGGACTTTCCAGCGACGATCTCGTCAGGATTGTATTGCTTGAAAGCGAACGGATTCTTGGACTTCGGTCCTTCGAACTGGATTTTTGGAATATCGGGAAAAAACGACATAAAAGGGATGTATGAGGTCGGAAAGATCGCGGCAAGTGTGAAAATCCGTCGATTTCGAGGACACGGGGTTGATTCGTGAGGTGACAATCCCTAGAAAGATACCGTGAGCCGTCCCGTGGATTCAGTCATCGATTTTTTGAAAGCCGAACAGGCACGTGGGAAGAGCCATGTATTTCTTGATGAGGAAGCCCGGGCCAGACTCCGCGAGCTCTTCATCCGCGCGAAAAAACCAGTGGAATCCACCCCGCAGCCTTCAGCAACTCCACCCGCGCCAGTGGTCACGGAAGCGGTCGTTTCAGGAACAGGAAAAGCCGAGCAACTCGCCGGTCTCCGGCAACAGGCGGAAACCTGGACTTCCGCGATTTCGCTCGGAACCCTCCGTGAAAAAATGGTTTTTGCCACCGGCAATCCCGATGCAGAAATCATGCTCGTTGGCGAAGCCCCAGGTTATAACGAGGAGAAGGAGGGCGAACCTTTCGTCGGCCCCGCCGGCCAGAAACTCAACGATATCCTCAAGGCGATGGGCTTGAAACGCGAGGACGTCTATATTTCCAATCTAGTAAAATTCCGGCCAGCCATGCCGAAACAGACCACGAACAACCGCAAACCCACCCCCGAGGAAATGGCCGCATGCCTCCCTCTGGTGATGGCGGAAATTTCCGTGGTGCAGCCGAAAATCATCATCGCCCTTGGAGGAACCGCCGCTGAAGGACTCATCGGACTCGAAGGCACGGTCGGCTCCATGCGCGAGAAATGGCACGACCTTTCCGGCATCCCCACCCGCGTTACCTACCATCCGAGCTACCTGCTCCAGAGCGGCGGTTCGAACAAAGTGAAGCGCTCCCTCTGGGAAGACATGCTCGCCACCATGGAGAAACTCGGCATGCCCATTTCCGAAAAACAGCGGAGCTTCTTCCTACCCAAACCGTAATTTCCTCCGATCTTGCAGCACGCGACGATGTAAAATAGTAATCTTGCAGGATGGAAAACCCCCAACCGGACTTCGAACACGACCTCATAATCGAGCGGTTGATCGCGCAGCATCAACTGCCCCTGTCCGCCTTTCTCCGGGCCATCCTTCCCGGTGTTCGCGATGTTTCCGATATCCGGCAAGAAGTGAACATCGTGATTTGGAGAAAACGTGGAGACTTCCTAGCTGACACAAATTTCAAGGCATGGATGTTCGCGATCGCCCGGTTGACCGCAATGGATGCCCAACGGAAATACAAGCGGGACGAGTGGCTTGTCTTTGACGATTCGCTGCTTGATCCGGTCGTCGAGGAATTCACCGCCGCCGAAGACTCCATGGACACCCGCCAGGTCGCGCTCAGCCAGTGCCTTGCCACTTTGCGCCAAGAAGACCTTAACCTTTTGCGTCACCGCTACATGTCCAAGGTGAAGCTGGACGGTTACGCCAAGCGCGTGAACCGCTCCGTGACCGCCCTGAAAGTCCGCCTCCACAAGCTCCGCAACAAACTCCGCCACTGCATCGAGGAACGCCTCCGCAACCTGCCGCCCGAATGACCGCCCGCGAAATAGACGAGGAAACGCTGATACGCCTGATCGACGGGGATTGTCCCGAATCAGAAGCGCAGGAGATTCTCGCACGCCTTCGCACCGAGCCGGATCTACTCCGCCTCTACCGGAGAATCTGCGAATTTGAAGCCGCGATCACCGAGCTCTTCCCCCGCATCCAGGGCGCGGAACCATCATCAGAGGAAAAGATCGTCGCCCCGTCCGAGTTTTCCCAGACCTCTCCTCCGAGGAAAAACATTCTGAGGAAAGGCATCCCATGGATCGCTGCCGCAGCCTGCATCGCCATCCTAGCGGGCATCCTGGCCAGCATCCAGTATCGTGCAGAGATCCCGGAAAAAAATGCCGTCCTCGATTTCAGCCCCTCATCCTTGGTTTCAGGCGGTGGAGAACTGCCGGGTGTCCTCGGGCAAGGAAAAACCATTCATCTGGAGCGCGGCCACGTAGGCCTCTCCCTGCAAAACCGCAAGGTCCGGGCGGTGATCGAAGGCCCCGCTTCCTTTTCCTTAACGGATACCAACTCGCTCGATATCAGTCAGGGCAAAGTGCATTTTTCCATCGCACCAGGCTCCAAGCCGATCCGAACCACCGTAGGAAAATATCTCGTGGAAGATCTGGGTACCATGTTCGGAATCACTGCCGACGATGCCGCCCTTAAGGAAGTCCTCGTTTCCGAAGGAAGTGTGAGACTTTCCATTCCGTCCGATCCCCGCGCACCCTCCGCTACGGTTCCCGCAGGAAGCGGTGTCACCTTCCAATCAGGGGAAATGGAGCTTGTCACAAATCCCGACTATTCCAGCTATCGCAAAGCGGTGGATCACACGGAAACTGTCTTCGAGTGGTCAGCAGACCTTGATCCGCAGCTCGCCATGTTCCGCTCGACAACACCCGGCATGATGATCCGGAGTGGGGATTTTGTCGAATTCCACGGCAAACCGGAGGGGACCGCATGGCTGGACATGCCTTGGGAAATGCCCACGAAAGCCGGCCCGGATTTCGTCATCCACGTGGATGCAGCCCTTCCAAGCGAAAATGGGAGAATCGCAGATGGGCACTGCGGATTCAGCGCTTTTGCGGGATCAAAAGAACGTTTTTTCCTCGGCCAACGCGACGGAACCGAAGATCGCTGGGTGTTCTCCATCTACGAAAAATCCGGCAGGCGAGACGAGCAGCGGATTTACGAACTCAATGTATCGGAACCTGCCGCCGCTTTCCGAATCCGCTACGACAGCGAACAAAAATTGCTACTCGTCCAAGCGAGGACATCCAAAGGCTGGAACATGGTGCTGTCAGAGGCAATCGACCATGAACCCACCTTCGACCGCCTAAGGGTCGTCTCCTTAGATTCCCCGCTGTCACTGAAAGAAATCAAACTTTTTTCACAAAAATAGCCTCCAGGGGTTAACCGGGTTGCAAATCTTGCCATTCCCCGATAGATCTGACCAGACATTCCAATCCAACCACCATCAAAAATTAAAATATCATGAAACAACCACTACTCTTTACACTCTTAGCCGGGTTCACCATTTCCTCATTGCCTGCTGCCTCCGTTCTTGTTGATTTTGAATCAGGTACGGGCTTAGCCGATAATTTCACCGAAACGAAGAATAAGAGGTTTGTCGAAGCGAACGACGGTGTAGGTATGAACCAATTTGCACGGCTCCCTGGTGCATCTAGTGGAACAGATTCCGGTGCAATCCTCGGCACTGGTACCAGTACGGGATGGACAACCTACTTGACTGAGACAGTCCAAGCCGATGTTCGGTTTGCATCATTCAGCGGCAACACCGCCTCTCTATTTACCAGAGGAAACAGCGCGACTTCACCCGTTGTCGCAACTGGAAACCTACAGGATGTTGTTGGGATCGGAGCAAGAATAACGGCGATCGCTACAGATTCGATCAATTTTGAGCTCAGGTTCAATCAGCAGTCCTCAGGCAGCACTTCCGGTAGTACCTCGTTCTACGACTCCGGCTCTATCTCACTGGCAGCGAACACCTTGGCGACAGGCACTTGGTACACCATGAGACTTGAACAGACTTCTGGTGTTGATCCACAGTTCAAGTTCTCCCTGTTAACGACATCGGGCAGCCAAATCGCGACCACCGGATTTCAGACTCTAACCGCGAGCGATGATTTTAATGCAGCAGGCTGGGTCGGATTTGGGGGGACAAGTACAACTGCCAATTCTAATTTGGGAAGCACCGTTGACATCGATAACTTCAGTGTCGTGCCTGAGCCTTCAAGCTCGCTTCTCGCGATTTGTTCCCTCGGTGCCATGGCTCTGCGTCGCCGCAGATAGCATCTTCCGGGAAATTTTGAGCGTAACGCGTCCAAAATCTCAGCCTCTCCTTCGAAAAAGCCTCCTTCAGGGGGCTTTTTCTTTGACCCTCATTGAAAGGAACCACTCAACCGAACCGCCTGAAAATTTCATGCAGTTCATCCGGAGACAACCAACCTTTCAGTGAAAATCTTCCCGCCATGAACAAAAGCCTGCCCGCCCTCCTCCTGCTATCCCTGGCGAACTCCTCATTCGCCAAGATCGAAAACGTCCTCTTCATCATTTCCGACGAGTATCTGAACCATTAGAATCAACAGCAACCAACCCTTGCCCCTAATAATTTGATGAAAACAAAACTTCTCTTCTGTCTTCTAGCCACGAACTGTAGCGCAATCCTCAGCGTTCAGGCGACCATGATCGGCGGCTGGTATGAGGATGGCCTGCAACAGCTCTTCCCTTCCGACAGCGAATCCAATGTGCCGAATTCCCGACCCGATCGGGCAATCGGGCATCAGCAGAATCCATATAAATATTCCGGCTGGGCCGGAAGCCCCAACACCGATTCGGATAGTTCAGTGACCTACGACCTCAGTTGGCCCGAGACAAAAGGCCCTTTGGAACTGAAATTGAGCCGCATGCGGGCGATCTGGGCGATGGGAGAAGCCACTCCATTCAAAATTGAAGTCCAAGTTAAAGAAGATGGACCGTGGACACTCGCCTTCGAGGGCAAAACGGACGCAGAAGGGGATAATCTGGAAACCTACAATTTTCCCGCAATCCCAGCAACCCGTGCGCGCATCAACATTCCCGCAGGCGCAAGCTTCAGAATGCGCTACGTGCAGTTCTACGGTGAAGTGATTGATCATGCCACTCCCTTTGTTCATCCGGGGATCACGATCACCGCAAAGGATTTGAAACGCGTCAAAGAACTCATTGCAGCAGGCACCCAGCCCAATGCGAGGGGCTTCGAAGCATTATCGAGTGATTCAAGGTCGGAAAAAGAAGTCACCCCAAAGCCCTCCCAGGAGATCGTCTGGACCGCCATTCAGACCGAGAAAATACAAACCGTTTTCTCGTCCGATGGCATCGCCGCCTACCAGCAGGGCTTGATGTGGGCATTGACCGAAGACCCCGTTTACGCACGCAACGTGATGAAACTGATGCGTGCCTGGGTGGATACCCTCGAAAGCTCCTCCGGAGATGCCTCACTCTCCTCTTTCGGTTCCACCATCAATTTCGCCCAAGGGGTCGAACTCGTGAAGCACTCCTCCTTCAACGAGTGGGATTCTGAGCTTGAGGAACGCTTCCTCGAAATGATCGATGAGCATGTCACCCCCTACATCGAAGCCAAGTCGTTCACCAAGAGCAACTGGACATCACAGAGGATCAAGGCGCTCTTGAGCCTGGCCATCTGGCGCAACGACCGCTACCAATTCGACCGGGCTATCGCCCTGACGAAGGCCTCCATCGAAACATTCGATGAGAACGGCTACGCCGAGGAAGTGGCGAACCGGGACTGGAACCATGGCATGATGCATCACGGTGGCATCGTCGAATGCGCCGAGGTGGCATGGAACCAGGGAGTCGATGTTTATTCCTACAAGGACAACCACATCGCACTCGGATTTGAAAACGTCGCCTGGGCGGATCTCGTCGGCGGCGAATCAAACGGCACCTACCCCGATCCCGGAGCACCCATCAAATGGATGAACAAGAAGGTCATGCAACCCGGCCCCACCCTCAATGCCTTCGGCTGGGAAGTCGCCTACAATCACTACGTGACCCGCATGGGCTTGAAACTGCCGAAACTCGAAGAACGCATCATGGCCGCCCGTGAGGCCGACGGTGGCGACGAATACCTGCACCACTACGGCTGGGCGACGGTCCTAAAGGCCAATGTCGGCAAAAAATGATGGCTCCTTTTTCACCGGAGCACCACCCAATCCGGAAAGATATGCCGGGTTCAGCCAGAGCCTAAAAGACGGGCAGATAGTTTCAGTAATTTCGACTAAGAACGGAGAATTTCCGGAAGGCGAGCTTCCCGGACGTTGTCGTAGCAGTGCAGAGCGCTGAAACGTGAGAGCGAGGCCGGGATGCCGACCGATGTGAAGCCGGGATGTCCGGTTGCAGGAAACGGACCACCATGGTTCATCGCCGGTGAGACAGCGACTCCTGTTGGCATCTTGTCATTGAGCAGCCGCCCGACCTTGGTGCGGAGCAGTGGTTCGATCTTTTCGTAAGCTGCATCATCGCTTCCGTCCGTTGAAGAGTAGACGGATCCAGTAAGATTTCCTTCCAACTCGGCAAGACAATTCAAAGTCTCCGACAAGTCTTTTGCAACCACCACCAGAGCCACATTTCCAAATGCTTCGGTCTGCAGGGCCGCTGAGTTAGCGAGAAAATCCTCTCCCGAGGCTTTGAGCAGCGTGGGCTGGAAGGAAAACGCAAATCCATTGGTATCGCCCCCCCCGCACAGCACCTTGGCACCACCGTCCACCAGATCCTCGATTGCCTCGGCGATGTTCGCCGGCCCCTGATGGCTCAGCAACACTCCGGGCTTCGCGGCGGTGAACAACTTGTAAAGCTCCTCTCCAAAAGCTTCCTCCTCACTCCCCTCCTGAACAAACACCACTCCAGGCTTGGTGCAGAACTGTCCGGTTCCCATCGCGCAGGATCCCTGCAACTCAGCAGCGATCTCTTGGCCCCTCTCACGGAGGGCACCGGGAAGCATCACCACCGGATTGACCGAGGACATCTCCAGATAAATCGGCTTTCCAACAGCGTCGGCGGCTTTCTTGAGAGCAAGTCCTCCGTCACGGCTGCCGGTAAACCCTGTCGCTCCAACCTTCGGATGGGAGACCAGTTTCACCCCATTCGCACTTTCAGTCTGGTAGAACATCTGCACGGTAGCTGGTGGCAGGTCGGATTTCGACAAAGCCTCCAGCGCAATCTCCGCCAGCAGCTTTGAAGTCATCGGATGCGCCGGATGCGCCTTCGCGATGACGGGATTCCCCGCCGCGATGGCCGCCGCAAAATCACCTCCGGAAATCCCGTTAAACGCGAAGGGAAAATTGTTCGGACCGAACACCACCACAGGTCCGCCCAGCGAGCCTAGCACCGAGTAGATCTTGTTCGCCGCGTCCCGAACCGGACGCCGCCAGCCTCCGTCGCGAGCCGCCGCTGCCGCAAGGCGAAGTTGATTCGTTGTGCGGGGAATTTCTACATCGGCAAGTCTCGGGGTCTTCGCCAGGCCTGTTTCCTCATGCGCGATCTCCACGAGTTCCGCCGCCTTCGCCTCGATCCCCGAGGCATAGCTTTCCAGAAAATCCGCAATCGCATCCGGCGAAAACTTCATCAGTTCGAAAGCAGCCTCCCTCCCTTGTTCAATCAATTTTTCGATCTCCTCCCACGGTGATACCGGGAATTTTTCAGTGAGACCTATTCCGAGAGTCGGATTGTACGCATGAAAGGTTTCAGTGGCAGAGGAGTCAGTAAATTGTCCGTTGGAAAGTATCTGGTGCATAATCGGTCGAGAGATGGTCGGACGCGGATGTATCCCCACGCGCGAACAATTGCAACCCGGTGCCTAATGTCTGCACGAGTTTCCAGATTATATGGATGGAGAATCCTTTTTCCAGGTGCGGAGAACCCGGTTTCTAATTGATCGAAAAACTATTCCGGAGGTTGAGGGCGAATTCGCCTAAAACTGCAAAAATTTAGTGTTCCATCCCACGCCGGAGGTACATACCCTCCCGCCCCGTGCCTACGACTGCCATTCTTGCCCTCGAAGACGGACGCTGCTTTTCCGGAATTTCCTACGGAGCGACCGGAACCACCACCGGAGAAATCTGCTTTAACACCTCCATGACCGGTTATCAGGAGGTCATTACCGATCCGTCCTACCGCGGCCAGGTCGTTGCGATGACCTACCCGATGATTGGAAATTACGGAGTAAACCCTGCGGACAACGAATCTGCCGAGCCTCACATCCGCGCGTTCGTCATCGGCGAGCTTTGCGAAATCCCTTCCAACTGGCGCTCCACCGAAAGCCTTTCCTCCTACCTCGAACGCCACGATATTCTCGGCATCGAAGGGGTGGACACCCGCGCCCTGACCAAACACCTCCGCTCGCTTGGAGCCATGCGTGCCTGCGTTACCACGGAACTTTCCGAGGAGGAAGCCATCGCCGCAGCGAAAGCCTCGCCCTCCATGGAAGGTGCGGATTTCGTGAAAGAGGTGACGACAAAGGAAGCCTACACGTGGACCGCCGAGTCGCGGAAATGGACCATGCCCAACGTTTCCCTCGGCCAAAGCGAAGCCTACACCGAGCTTCCCGAGGCAAAATACAAGGTCGTCGCCATCGACCTCGGCCTGAAATACAATCAGCTCCGCATGCTTCGCCAGGCTGGGTTCGAGGTCGAAGTTGTTCCCGCCACCACTTCCGCCGCCGACATCCTCGCGAGAAATCCCGACGGTCTTTTTCTCACCAATGGTCCGGGAGATCCAGCCTCGCTCGGCTACATCCATGCGGAAATCAAAGAGCTCATCACCAAGCTACCCACCTTCGGAATCTGTCTTGGCAACCAACTCCTCGCCCACGCCTACGGCGGCAAAACTTTCAAATTGAAATTCGGCCACCGCGGTGGAAATCAACCCGTCAAAGACCTCCGCACCGGGAAGATCACCATCACCTCGCAAAACCACGGTTTCGCCGTCGATCCTGACAGCCTTCCCGATGATATCGAGGTCACTCACATCAACCTCAACGACAACACCGTCGAGGGTATGCGTCACAAAAAATATCCAGTCTTCTCCGTCCAATACCACCCCGAGGCCGCTCCGGGCCCCAACGACGCAGAATACTTTTTCGCCGAATTCGCCGAACTGATTGAGGCGGGGAGGCGTTAGATGTTATTGGTTAGAAGTTATTAGGGAAGACGCTACCGCGCATTCGAATCGCTACTGACAACGACCACCAATAACAAATAACCTATAACTTTTAACAAATTCGAAGAATTTAATGAACACAGTAGTTACAGGCCTCCAATGGGGCGACGAAGGGAAAGGCAAAATTGTCGATTACCTCACCGAAGCCGCAGACGTAGTCATCCGAGGCCAAGGTGGCAATAACGCCGGCCACACAGTCATCGCGAAGGGCACAAAATATGTTCTTCACCTGCTTCCTTCCGGCATCCTTTGGGATGACAAAATCAATGTCATTGGAAACGGGGTCGTCGTCGATCCGATCGGCCTTTGTGTGGAAATTGAGCGCATCGAGGGACAAGGCGTTGTCATCGGGCCTGAGAAACTCCTGATTTCCGACCGCGCCCATGTCGTCCTGCCTTTTCACAAGGAGCTGGACGCCGCCCGTGAAATTTCCCTCGGTGATCAAAAAATCGGCACCACCAAACGCGGCATCGGTCCCGCATATGCCGACAAGGTCAACCGCTGCGGACTTCGTATGGCTGACCTGCTCGACCGCCCTTTCGCCGAAGCCCAGATCGCCCGCCGTGTTGCCGAAGTAAATGAGATCTTGGAGAAATATGATCTCCCGACTTTCACTGCCGAGGCTGTGATCGAAGAAACTTACACCGCCTTCGAGCGGCTCCGCCCTCACGTCACCAATACGATTCCCGTCCTCCACCAAGCATGGAAGGCGAAGAAGAATCTCCTCTTCGAGGGCGCCCAAGGAACCCTCCTCGATATCGACTTCGGGACTTACCCTTTCGTCACCTCCTCGAACACCACCGCGGGTGGCTCGACCACCGGCACCGGCCTTCCGCCTACTGCCATCGAAGCGGTCATCGGAGTTTGTAAGGCCTACACCACCCGTGTCGGCTCCGGCCCCTTTCCGACAGGCGATGAAGGACTTTCCAAATACCTCCACGATCTCGGACGTGAATTCGGAGCCACCACTGGCCGCGCGCGCGGATGCGGGTGGCTTGATACCGTTCTTCTTCGCTTCGCCTGCATGGTCAACGGAGTCACCGGACTCGCCGTCACCAACGTCGATGGACTCGATGAATACGATGAGCTGAAAATCTGCACCGCCTACGATGTCGATGGCACCATCCACGAACTTCCGCCCGCGGATCGTTCATTCTGGGATCGCGCGAAACCCGTTTACGAAACCCTCCCCGGTTGGAAACAGGACACCACCGCCTGCACCGAATACGATCAACTGCCAGAAAATGCGAAAGCCTACCTCACCCGGCTTTCTGAGCTCTGCGACGCACCGATCGCGTTTGTGGGAGTCGGGCCGGATCGAAAACAGACCCTATCACTCTGATTTTTCGAATAAATCCTCAAATTTCATCATTTTCACGCTTGTATTGATGATTTTTGAGGGCTAATTTCCATTCATGAGAATCACCGTCGATATTGAAGAAGATGTCTTAGCCGATTTGTTAAAGATCACCGGGGACAAGGCCAAGAGTTCAGCCGTGGCCAAGGCGGTTACTGAATTCGTGAGGCGAAAACAATCCAAGGAATTCGGCCGCATGATCCGGGAAGGCGTTTTTGACTATCCCGCACCAGCTGCCGATGCTGACGGCACTGATCTCGCCAATCCTATTCCTCCCCTTTATCCGGATACAAACTAATGGTCCTCGTAGATTCCTCAGCTTGGATCGAAAGCCTTCGGCGTGACGGCGACATGAGCGTGAAGCTGGCTGTCGAAGGCCTACTGGAAGCCTACGAAGCCCACTGGTGCTCCCCCGTGCGACTCGAAGTCCTCGGCGGGGCACGGAAGGACGAGCGTGCACGGCTGAGCGGGCAGTTCTCCGTGATCCCCTACCGGCTCTGCAAGGAAGACGATTGGGAGCGCGCGGTCGCACTCGCATGGAAGCTGCGCGGAGAAGGCTTGAACATCCCTTGGCTCGACGTCCTCATCGCCTCCATCGCGATCCATGACCAGATCCGCCTCTACGCCATCGACAAGCACTTCCGCGAGGTGGCAAAGATCGCCCCGTTGATGCTTTACCGTCCGGGGTACGGAGGCAGTTTCAGTGAAGACGTAGGTGGCTGAATTCTCTTGCTTGGAGGTTGAATTTTGAAAGTTGAATTTTAAGTGAAACACATCGCAATCATCATGGACGGCAATGGCCGTTGGGCAAAGGAACGGGGACTGCCCCGCGCCGAAGGTCACCGTGCCGGGGCCGAGTCCGTACGCGAGGTGATGGATGCCTGCAAGGAGCTGGATATCAAATACCTGACGCTCTACGCCTTTTCCTCGGAAAACTGGAACCGCCCCGAGGCGGAGATCGAGGCGCTCATGGCTTTGCTCGATCGATTTCTCGACGAGAAAGCAGAGGAACTCGACAAGCAGAACGTTCGTCTCCAAGCCATCGGCCAGATCGCGCGCCTTCCCGCTTCGACGCGGGAGCGGCTCGAGCGCATCCAAGAGCACACAAAAAACAACGACTCGATGACCCTTGTCCTCGCTCTCTCCTACGGGGCACGCGAGGAAATTACCGCTGCCGCCCGATCCATCGCGGAGGCCGCCATTTCCGGGGAAATTTCTCCGGATGAGATCACGCCAGAGTTGTTTGCCGGACACCTCTACACCGCAGGGATTCCGGATCCCGATCTTCTCATCCGCACATCCGGAGAAATGCGTATCTCGAATTTTCTCCTCTGGCAGATTTCATACTCGGAAATCATCATTGTGAAAAAGATGTGGCCCGACTTCCGGCAGGGCGATCTCTTCGAAGCCGTCGAAGAATTCAAATCACGCCACCGCAGGTTCGGAGCGCTGTGACCGTGGGGGCGATCTTCGGTCGCCGCTGAAAGCATCAAGCACCGCAAACCGTATCCAACCGCGAATGCGCCCACTCTTCTCTCTCCTTTTCACCACCACCCTCGCCGTGGCGGAGAGTCCGCGCACCCATCTCGATGCCTTTCTCGAAACCCACTGCTACGAGTGCCACGACGACATTGAGGCGGAGGCCGACCTGAATCTTCTGGATCTCGAATTCGACTCGAGCGACCCACAATCCCTAGCCGCGTGGCAGAGGGTCTTTCGAAAAGTCCATGAAGGCGAAATGCCGCCGAAGGAAAACAAACGCCCTCCCGGAGCAGATCTTGAAACTTTTCTCACCACCCTCGGACAGCCGCTCTTGGAGAGCGACCGAGAGGACATCCTTAAAAACGGCCGTGTCCATACCCGCCGCCTCACCCGCGCAGAGTATGAGAACAGCCTCCACGATCTTCTCGGGGTGGGAGTGAAACTCCAGGAGACCCTTACCGCCGATTCGGAGGAAGGTTTCGCGAACACCGCCGCCCACCAGCAGCTCAGCCATTTCCACATCGAGAGCTACCTCCGGGCATCCGACATCGCGCTCGAAGAGGCTTTTTCCAGAGCGCTGGGAAAAGACCCCGTTTTCTCGCGGACATATGGAGAAAAAATTCTCACGGATAGGATAGGGGAAAGCAATTACCGTGGGGTCGAGCCGCGCGGAAAGGAACTCATTTCCTGGAACATGGCCATCCAGTTCTACGGGCGTATGCCCACTACCAAGGTGCCGGAGGACGGTTGGTATGAAGTCACTGTCAAGAATGCCCGCGGGATCAACCGGGGAGAAGATGGAGCCGTCTGGGCCACCCTGAACTCCGGTTCCGGCCAATCCAACGAGCCCCTCCAGTTTCCCATCGGCCTCGTGGAAGGTGCGGAAAAGCCCGCTGACCGGACATTCCGCGCGTGGATCAGAAAAGACCACTGCCTCATCATGAGACCCGCTGAAGGTGGCAAACGGGGAGCGAAGTCCAATGTCATCGGCCGCGATGGTGGCACCGTCATTTTCAAAGGAAGAAACTTACAAAAGGAAGGTTACGATGGCCTCGCCTTCACCGAAATCTCCATCCGCCGCATCCACCCGAACGGTGAACGCGCCGCTGTGATGGCAAAACTCTTCCCCAGCCTCACCGCCCAGGATCTCAGGAAAGGCCCGCCCCAACCTCAGATCCAAGCCGGGCGACTCCTCAAGCAGTTCGCCACTCGAGCCTTCCGCAGACCTGTCACCGGCGAACAACTTGACCCCTACTCCAAGCTTGTTACCTCCGCCCTCGCATCAGGTGAAAATTTTCCCACCGCGATCCGCCAAGGCTACCACGCGATCCTCTGCTCACCGAATTTCCTCACACTCGTAGAATCTCCCGGAGCGCTCGACGATTACGCAATCGCCTCCCGCCTTAGCTACATGCTCTGGAATTCCGTCCCGGATGTCGAGCTTCTCAAATTGGCTGCCCAAGAAAAGCTCACGGATCCCGCCATCCTCTCCGCGCAGGTGGACAGACTCCTAGAGTCACCAAAATCCAAGCGCTTCATCGAAACTTTCACCGGCCAATGGCTCAAGCTGGATGACATCAACGCCACCCAGCCGGATCCGCGCCGCTTCAGTGATTTCGATCCCATCCTGCAGCAATCCATGGTCGCAGAGACGCAGGCTTTCGTAACCGAGCTATTCCTGAAAAATCTTCCCGTGGGGAATCTTCTGCAGTCCGACTTCGCATTTCTGAACACCCGGCTGCGTGCGCATTACGGCCTGGAGAAAATCGAAGTCAGCCCCGGCGATGGTCTCCAAAAAGTGAAATTGCCCAAGGACGCCCGCTCCGGCCTGCTCACCCAGGGAGCCATTTTGAAAGTCACTGCGGATGGCTCGGTCACATCACCGGTCGTGCGTGGCGTCTTTGTCAACGAGCGCATCCTCGGGCGCCACATTGACCCGCCCCCGCCGAACATCCCCGCCATCGAGCCGGATACCCGGGGCGCCGTCTCGATCCGCGACCAGTTGGAAAAACACAAAAACTCCCCGAACTGCGCCTCGTGCCACCTCAAAATCGATCCTGCTGGATTCGCTCTCGAGGAATTCGACCCCGTGGGAAGCAGCAGGCAATTCTATGGCAAACCAAAAAAATCCGCCAAGGTCGATCCCATCGGGACCACCCCGGAGGGCCAGAATTTCCAGAACTATGATGGCTGGCGATCCATCCAGCTTTCCCGCCCGGAAAAGCTTGCCAGGGCTTTCGCCGAACAACTCCTCCGCTACGGCACTGGCGCGGACATCCGGTTCAGCGACGAGGCGGAATTGGAAAAAATCGCTGAAACAACGCGTAAGTCAGGCTATGGTGTCCGTTCCATACTCAAAGCCGTGATCACCAGCCCCGTCTTCATGGAAAAGTAATCTTAAGAGGTTTCCCCTATGCATATTTCTACGAAAAAATCCCTCTCCCGCCGCACCGTCCTGAAGCAGGCCGGCATAGCCCTGTGCCTTCCCATGCTCGATGCGATGGTTCCCGCCTTCGCCGCCGGCACCGCGCCGGCAAACCCTCGCCGCTTCGTCGGAGTCTCGCTTTCCCTAGGCCTCCACAACCCCCTTCTCGTCCCCAAGGACAAGGGCGCGAACTACACTCCCTCCCCTTACCTGAAAGACATCCAGGACATCCGCGAGGATTTCACCGTCATCTCCGGCACCTCACATCCTGGAGTAAAAGGCGGCCACTCCGCCGAAGCATCCATCTTTTCCGCCTGCCCCATCGAGCGGAACTCCGCGCGACCCAACACAGTCTCGCTTGACCAGCTCATGGCGAAACATCTGGGCCACCATACCCGCTTTCCCTCGCTCGTCCTCAATACCGTCAGCAGCCGCTCCCCGTCCTACACGGAAAACGGCTCGATGATCCCGGCCATCAGTGATGCCCGTGAGCTTTTCGCCCAGCTTTTCACCGAAGACACCCCCGAGGCGAAAAAACGTCAGGTGACCATCAATGGACGCGGCCAATCCATCCTCGATATTGTCCGCTCTGAAACCAAAGCCCTTGAGCGTCAGCTCGGCGCGGGGGATAAGCAAAAAATGGAGGAATGGCTCACCTCCGTCCGCGAACTGGAGTCCCGCCTGATCGCGAACGAGGAGTGGATCAACCGCCCTAAACCCAAAGTCGGAGCCCAGCCAGCCCGCGCCGATAACAACAACGCCCCCGACCAAATGCGCGCCATGCTCGATGTGGTCGCTCTCGCACTGCGGACAGATTCCACGCGGTTTATCACCCTCCATTCCACCGGCAACAACGCCCGCGGTCTCGATGGCGTCGAGGAGGCCTACCATTCCCTTTCCCACCACGGAAAAAATCCAAAGAAGCTCGAACAGCTCGCCATTGTCGAAAAAACCACGGTCGACAACTGGGGAAATTTCCTCCGTGAACTGAAAAAGCACGACCTCCTCGATGATACGATGGTCCTACTCACTTCGAACCTCGGCAACGCATCTTCCCACGACAACCGCAACATGCCCGTCCTCTTCGGCGGCGGCGGTTTCCGCCACGGCCACCACCTTGCCTTCTCGCAAACCGACAACTACCCGCTGCCGAACCTTTATCTGAGCATGCTGCAGAATTTAGGCTTGGAAAGGGATGCCTTCGCCACTTCCACCGGAACGATGAGAGGCTTAGGAAAAGCGTAAGCTTTCCACTTCTCCTCCGAATTACCCACTAACCAAAGCAAGCTTCTCTCGACGGGACATCTTTTTCAGCCGCAGCTCCTCCTTGCTGGCCTCCGAGCGAGTGCCGATTTCTTTTCGAAAAACAATCTTCAGAGGAAGCCGTCCTCGTAAATATTTGGCCGACTTGGGGCCTTGAGATTCGTGCTCGGAAAACCTGCGATCCACATCCGTTGCGATGCCAGTGTAGAGAGAATCATCCCCACACCGGATCACATACACCCACCAGACTGGTTCCTCCACGCACCATACCTATCATCCCGGCGGCAGAATGAGAAACATTTCGCCATCGCGAGCCGTAAGGCTCTACTCTCTCCGCGCCCACCAATGAAAAACCTATTCCTCTCCCTGCTCGTTCTCTGCACGTCGTTGCCTGCCTTTGCAGCGAAACCGAATTTCATCATCATCTTCACAGATGACCAAGGCTACCAGGATTTGGGTTGCTTCGGTTCGCCATATATCAAGACGCCGAACATCGACCGGATGGCAACGGAGGGACGAAAGTTCACCAGCTTCATGGTCGCCAGTCCGGTATGCTCCCCGTCCCGCGCCGCGCTTCTCACCGGGTCGTATCCAAAACGCGTAGGCTTGCACCAGCACGTCCTTTTCCCCAAATCCGACTACGGCCTGAACCCGGAGGAATACACCATTGCCGACCATTTCAAATCACTCGGTTACGCCACCGCAGCGATCGGGAAATGGCACCTTGGCCACCATCCAGAGACGCTTCCGCGCGCCAACGGTTTCGATTCATACTACGGCATCCCATACTCAAACGACATGAATCACCCCGACAACGAAGGCAAGGTGAAGCCGGGAATTGATGCGAGTTGGCTCAATCAGGACGAGTATGTGAAGAAATGGAACACGCCGTTGATCGAAAATGAAGAGATCATCGAATTGCCGGTCAACCAGCGCACCATCACCCGCCGCTACACCGACAAAGCCATCGAGTTCGTCACCGAGAACAAGGACAAGTCCTTCTTCCTTTACCTACCGCACAGCATGCCGCACATCCCGCTCTTCGTCCCCGAGGACGCGTATGATCCCGATCCGAAAAACGCTTACAAGGCCGTGATCGAGCACATCGACACCGAGGTCGGTCGCCTCGTCGATACCGTCAAGGAACTCGGCCTCTCAGAAAATACCTACATCATTTTCACCAGCGACAACGGTCCGTGGCTCCCGTTCAAAAACCACGGCGGCAGTGCTCTTCCCTTGCGCGAAGGAAAAGGCACCACCTTCGAGGGTGGCCAGCGCGTCCCATGTGTCATGTGGGCACCGGGACGTATTCCTGCAGGAACGACCAACGATGCCCTCATGTCCACCATCGATCTGCTCCCGACCCTTGCCGCTCTCGCAGATAGTGAACTCCCCGGGGACAGGAAAATCGATGGACTTGACCTTTCCGCCACCGTGACCGGAGATGCTCCATCTCCCCGCAACGAGTTCGTCTACTACACCGCACGCGGCGATCTCGACGGCATCCGAATCGGCGATTGGAAACTGCTAGCCAATAAGAAAACTCCTCTACTCTTCAACCTGGCCGACGACATTTCCGAAAAAAACAATCTCGCACCCGCGAATCCGGAGAAGGTCGAATCCATGACCGCCAGAATGAAGGAACTCGATGCAGAGATCACCCAAAACGCCCGCCCTGTTTGGAGGAAGAAATAGGCAATATGTAGAAGGGTTTTGAAAACCCTTTGCACAACCCGAGCCACTTCGCCAAGTCCTCCGCACTGGACTCCCCCCATTCTCCATACCCATCAGCCCGTTTCTCCAGCTTCACCTGCTTGTTCTCCTGATCGCCTCCACGGCGATCCTCGGGCGGCTCTCAACCGTCAGCACCTCGGTGCTCGTTTCGTGGCGGACGGTGCTGGCTGCGATCGGTGCCTTTTTCTGGGTGGCCATCGTCAGGAAACACAAGATCTGGCCCGGCACCCGCCAAGCTGCCGTCTTACTTGGGATCGGAGCGATCATCGGCCTTCACTGGCTGTGCTTTTTCGGCTCCATCAAGCTCGCCAACGTCTCCATCTGCCTAGCAGGACTCGCGACGATTTCACTGTTCACCGCCTTCACCGAGCCACTGCTGACCCGCCGACACATCCAACCTTTTGAGGTCTTTCTCGGCCTCATCGTACTCGTGGGGATTCTACTGATCGCCGGGGTGGAACAAACCCATCTGCTCGGTCTTGGTATCGCTCTGATCGGCTCCCTTCTCGCCGCAGTGTTCTCAGTTCTCAATCGCACCGTCGTCACCCGGGGCGGAGATCCGCTCACCATGGTCGGCTGGGAAATGACAGGGGCCGCTCTCGTCTGCATCGCAACCCTACCCCTCTTCGATCCGGACGGATTCACGGCGCTGTTTGTGAAACGCGGATCCGATTGGCTATGGATCCTTCTCCTCGCTTGGGTCTGCACCGTCTTCGCCCACGCCTACTACATCCATCTCCTCCGGTCACTCACCGCCTACTCGATGAATCTCGCGTTCAACTTCGAGCCCATCTACGGCATCCTCGCCGCCGCCCTTCTCTTCAAAGAACACGAAAATCTCCATCCCGCATTCTACCTAGGCGCCCTCACCATCCTCGCCGCGAACGTAATGCATCCCTGGCTGAAACGTCGCGTCAAGGAACGCGGACTTTAGTCTCCAGCAACACCGGAGGAACCACCACCTCCGCTTTCCCCATTCCACGCACGAAGAACGTGCGCCCGCAATTCAGTGCCCGGAATCAGAGGGCAAGGCAACGCCGGAGAAATGGCGCGCCGGAGGAAAGCCAGAATTTAGTCTGACGGCTTCCTCGGCGTCGCCATCTCCGCCTCTTGTGTGTGCTCACTTTTCAACCATTATCCGAAAAACTGCTAAGACCTTTCCAGAATTGTCGAAGCTGATCGCCACGGGAGCTGGCTCTCCGTATTTAAACCCTGCATCCACCATCATGCGATAGGAGCTCACATCATACCTAATTTGGCCAAGAGCTAATAACCCTGGGTAGTCCAAAACGGAGGTGCCCTCCTTCACCAGAGAAAGTAAATCTAAAACAGACTCATGTGACAAAGACTTGGCTTTGTTGAGTTCCTCGTATCTCAGCTTCTGCTTGTCGGATAACTTCGTAGATTTGTTAACGAGGGATTCGAGCTTCTGTAGCTCAATCCGGTGATCATCGACGAATTCAATTTGCTGGGCGATTTTGACGATGCGAGTCCGAGCATCCTCCCCCAAGCATTTCTCGGCTGAAAATACATAAAGAGTCGCCATAAAAATTAATACTATTGCTTGTTTCATATTATTATTTCCGAACAGTCCAAAGAGTTCAGCCGGGACGCTACCAAATCCTGAAAGCTCCGTCGAGAGGGACTATATTCGGGACGCGATCTGCTGGTTTCGAACCGGTTGCGGCTCTGGTTCGGATACGTGTTCTTTTCCGATGGAGTGAGTATACGGGGGTGGCGGGATATCTGATATCCCGGGCGGGTGATCCAAACCGCCTTGCAAAGCCCGAAGCAACGAAATGTAGATATTTCAGATCGCCTTGTAGCGGACCTTTTTGCCGTCCTTGCCAATAGGGCGATCATCAACCGGACGTTGCTTCGGAACTTCCATGGAGACGCGCTGAGGTCGATCAGCGGGGTGAGAGGGGCGACGCTCCTCGGCTTCGTTCACTCTGAGTTCACGACCGTCAAGTTTCGTTCCGTCGAGAATCTCGATGGCTTTCTCGCCACCCTCGCGGCTATCGAGAGTGATAAAGGCGAATCCGCGCGGATTCCCTGTCTGGTGATCGGTCGGCCGGTGAAAATCGACGATGGTTCCAGCAGTGCCGATAGCATCACCGAGGTGTTGTTCCGTTGTGTCGTAAGATAAGTTGCCGATGAATAGTTTCATATTTTGCTTTGTATGGTTGGTTTCGCCCGTCCACCCGGTGACACTGAGTTTCAACCTGTAACGACCAAATGGGATCAACCGAGAAAGCAAACGACACGTGCCCACCTTCGGGGCCCTTGGGGAAAAGGGTAGCACACGAGAGATGAGGGTCCAAGGAAACCCCTCGGAAAATCTCCGCAAGCGACAAGAATGAAGCAGCTAGGGTATTGACGGTTTGCATGAGAGAGCTTTGCTGGCATAATCCCTGAGCGACGCTTCGCAGGACTTTCACCCCTCCCATTCAGTCTATTTTTCATGATCACTTACAACGAATCCACTCCGACAGCCCGCGAGGGTCGCCTGACTCTCGCCCGGCTACTGCCACGTCTTCACAAGGCATTTCCCGAGGAAGTGGGAACCGCGGAGTGGGAGGCTTTCGAGGCCCGACTCGACGATCATTTCCCCGTTCTGTTCGATTTGCTGTGGAGAATCTACGGTCCTAGCTATGACTTCTTCTTCCATGTGGAGCGCATCTTACAGACTGCGGCGCATTCCTGGTTGGAAAGAGACGCGGATCTAAAGAGCCTCGATGCGATCCGCGAGGGGCAGCCGCATTGGTACCAGTCGAACCAATCGATCGGTGCGATGGCCTATGTGGATCTGTTTTCCGGGGATCTACGAGGACTGCGCGACAAGGTGGGTTATTTGAAAGAGCTGGGCGTGACCTACATGCACCTGATGCCGCTTTTCAAAAGCCCTGAGGGAGATGACGACGGCGGTTACGCGATAAGCAGCTATCGCGATCTTGACCCAGCGATCGGGACGATGGAGGAGCTGCGCGAGCTTTCACGGGAGGCACGCCAGCAAGGAATGAGTCTCGTGCTGGATTTTGTTTTTAACCACACCTCGGACGAACACGAGTGGGCGAAACAAGCGATGAAAGGGGACGTCGATTATCAGGAATACTACCGGATGTATCCCGATCGCACGGAGCCTGATCAGTATGAAAAAACGCTGAGACCGATCTTCCCGGACGCACATCCCGGATCTTTCACCTATCGGACTAGTCTGGGAAAATGGATCTGGACGACGTTCAACAATTTCCAGTGGGATCTGAATTACGCGAACCCGGATGTGTTCAACGCGATGGCAGGAGAGATGCTTTTCCTGGCGAATGCTGGAGTGGAAATGGTGCGGATGGATGCGGTGCCATTTCTCTGGAAAGAAAAGGGAACTTCTTGTGAAAACCTGGAAAAGACGCACTTGCTGATTCAGGCTTTCAACTCGCTCGCCCGCATCGCGGCACCCGCGCTGATTTTCAAGTCCGAGGCCATTGTAGCTCCGGACGAAATCAAGAAATACGTCTCCGAGGAAGAGTGCCATCTTTCCTACAACCCACCTTTAATGGTGCAGCTTTGGAACTCGATCGCCACGCGTGATGCTCGGATTATTTCCCATTGCCTACCGAAACGGTTTCAGCTCCCTCATGGCTGCTCGTGGGTGAACTATATCCGCTGCCACGACGATATCGGCTGGGGCTTCGAAGATCGCGACTTGTGGGAAATCGGTATCAATCCGAACGATCACCGCTGGTTCCTTAACGATTTCTTTGCCGGCGAAGGCGACACATTTTCGCGAGGGAAAAAGTTCCAGTTCAATCCCCGGACCGGGGACGCGCGGATCTGCGGCACGACGGCCTCATTGTGCGGCTTAGAAAAAGGAATCTATGAGAAGGACGAGTATCAAATCGATATGGCAATCCGCCGCATCCTCCTGCTGCACGGAATTCTGTTCACTATTGGTGGCATCCCGCTGCTTTACCTAGGTGACGAAATCGGATTGCTGAACGACTACGATTACAACTCAGACCCAGGCAAGGATGGCGATGACAGGTGGATGCACCGCCCGCAGTTTGACTGGGAAAAGGCGGAGCTGCGCAAGGATCCGGAGAGCGTGGAGGGTCGGATTTTCGATGGCATCTTGAAACTCTCGCAAATTCGGAAAAACAATCAGGCATTTCAAGAGTGCCACACGGAATTTATCGGAACGGAAAACCCCCATGTCTTCGGCTACTTCCGCAGCTTCGGAGGACAAAGTGTGCTCTGCCTAGCAAACTTTTCCGAACACCCGCAGAACCTCTCGGCAACCCGTCTCCGCCAGCTAGGGATGAGAAAAACTTTCACTGATATCGTGGCCGGCAAGAGCATTGTGGCGACGCAGCGGCTCACGCTCGAGCCACTCCAGTTCGCCGCGCTGATGTGATGTTTTAAACAAGCAGCGCAATCTGCTCGCCGGGGCCATGCACACCTTCAATCAGGATCCCTTCCACATCGGCGGTTTTCGAGGGACCAGTGCACCAGATGATATTCGGCGAGTCTCCGAAGGCAGCGATGGCATCCGGGATCGTGCGGTGGATTTCTTCTTTCTTCAAAACAGCCACATGGACCCAGGGTGAAAGCGCGGCGAGGCGAGTGGAGGTCCGGTCGTCATCAATGATGAGCGACCCCGATTCCGCAATGGCTCCGGTGGCCCTCGTGATGCCAAACTGGTAGTCGTCGTAGCGGTCGCGGTGATATTCCGTTTCAACGGTGAGTCCGGCGCTGGCGAGGTGCTTCCCGACTAGTTCAAAGAGGGTGGGATCACAGTAACCATGACGTTGATTGTTGCCATCGAGGAATTCGATAAGCTGATCTACGGCATCCATCGTACATCCGTTGACGGCTTGGAAATTCTTCGAAAACGCGGACCAGAGATCGGGTTCCGTGAGTTTCACATGGGATATCATGACTGCCGTATCGTAGTCTGGATAATCCGCTTTGGATTCAAGGCTGTCGGTGGTGGCGCGGATTTTGGAAAAGATTTCTGAGCGAGACATTGGCGTTACAAGTGATTTGTTATTTGTGATTTGGAAGAGGTTTCGTTTCACGAATCACTTCTAACTTTTAACATTTCCCCTATCCTTCAGCCATTTCCTGAAATCCCCGCCGTGGGAATCCGGGAGAGTGCGTTGACCGAGCCAATCTTGGAGCGGCTTGATAGGAGCGACCTGAATCGGAAGGTGGTTCATCGCCTTCGACATGGTCATCGCGGTCCGCCAAAGGGACGGAGAGGTGGCAAGGGTGGCGAAAGGCGACATGGGAATCGCGCCCTCGGAGGGAATTTCCTCTCGCTTGGCGTTGTCGCGAAGGCGCAGCAGGAGATCGGGGATAGGAATATCGACTGGGCAGACCTCGTTGCACGCACCGCAGAGGGAGGATGCTTTCGGGAGATCGGCCAGTTCTGGGAATTTCTTTCCAAAAAGAATGGGGGATAACACGGCGCCGATGGGGCCTCCGTAGGTGCTTCTGTAGGCATGTCCCGACGCTTGGCGATATACCGGGCAGACATTTTGACAAGCCGAGCAACGAATGCAGCGCAGGATTTCCCGGCAGTTCGACGCAAGCACGTCGGTACGACCGTTGTCCATGAAAACGACGTGCATGTGCTCGGGCCCATCGGGCTGAGTTGCGGATTTAGGACCGTTGATAAACTCGGTGTAAACTGTGAGTTGCTGTCCGGTCGCGGAACGGCCAAGTAGGTTTAGAAAAACAGATAAATCGCGCTCCTGCGGAATGACTTTCTCGATGCCTACGAGAGCGATGTGCAACTTGACCGGTGCCATGCCGAAGCGGGAGTTTCCCTCGTTGGTGACGAGAACAAGTCGGCCCGTATCCGAGCAGACGAAGTTTGCTCCGGTGATGCCCGCCTCCGCCTCCATGTATTTCTCTCGTAGATGGACGCGAGCGCGGCGGGTAATCGTTTCCGGATCATCGTTGTAATCCGCCGCGATCCCCTCGCGCAGAAATGTTTCGGCGATGCCCCTGCGGTTTTTGTGAATGATTGGCTTTACGATATGAGAGGGCTCGTCGCCATCAAGCTGGATGATGAACTCACCGAGATCGGATTCCAGACATTCGATTCCGTTTTCGATGAGGAACGGGTTCAGGTGAATTTCCTCCGCCGCCATCGACTTGGATTTTGTGAGTTGCGTGACCTCGTGCTGACGCAGGATGGAAAGAATAGCCTGCCGAGCGTCCTCATTCGTAGAGGCGAAATGTACGTTCACACCACGATCTGTTAGTGATTTTTCCGCCTTTTCTAGATACTCGTCGAGGCGATGAAGAGTGTGGTCCTTGATAGCTCCCGCGAGCTTCCGGAGGGCGTTGGGTTCCTCGTAGTCATTGAAAAGAACGGAGTAGCGTTTGTCCGTGCCCTTAGATGATCCGTCGATCACAGAATGCTGCTTCTCATCGGAGATATTCCGCGCGTAGGTATCGATGGGCTGTGGCATTTTCTTTGTTTTTTTCCGTTTCTCTCTGAAAGAGAGTACCACTTCAACCCAGCTTGGCCAGAAATTCGTTGCGAAAAATAGAACCTAATGAGGCTTCGCCACCAAGAGGCTCGGCTATCCAGCAGGATGCAGCCTAAAGAAGTATACCACTACGCCTGCACCAACGCTTGATCGAAATCCTTCCACACCGGATCAATGTTCTGCGCTTTCAGCATTTCAGCAATCTGAGCGGGGCTGCGGGTGTCATGGATCTGGAATTGCTCGGTTGCCTTTTCCTTTCCTGATTTTTCGGAAAGCTCGACGCGTCGTCCTTTGACGGTGAGGTGGAGATCGTCGGATCCGGCTCCGGTGTAGCCGCCGGGTTCGGTGCGTGCACCGGCGGACATGTGGGTGATACCGAGCGGAGCCATCGCATCGCGCAGCGGGGCGGGCTCGCGGGTGGACAGAACCATGGCTACCTGCGGGAAAACGATGCGGAACGCAGTGATGAGGCGGAGCAGGGCTGCGTCGGGAAGGTAGCGGTTCGGGTCAGGCTCGTATTGGTAATTTCCGGCGTAGGGGCGCATGCGTGGGAAGGCGACGCTGAATTGCGCTTTCCAGCAATGCCGGTAGAGATACTCGAGATGGGCCGCGAGGGAGAGGGCTTCGTGTTTCCAATCCGCCAAACCGAACAGAGCGCCGATGCCGATGCGGCGGAAGCCACCGACGTAGGCACGCTCCGGACAGTCGAGCCGCCAGTCGAAATTCTTTTTCGGTCCTGCTGTGTGAAGAGTCCGGTAGGTCTCGCGGTGGTAGGTTTCCTGATAAACGATCAGCCCTTCCGCGCCGTGCCCGACGAGTTCGGTGTATTGATCGTCCTCCATGGGGCCGACTTCCAGCGCGAGCGTGGGGAAAAGTGGAATCAGAGCATCGAGGCATTTCTGAAGGTAGCCCTCGGAGACAAATTTCGGATGCTCCCCTGCGACAAGCAGAAGATTGCGGAAACCCTGTGCGTGAAGGTGCTTCGCCTCGGTGACCACCTGATCTACGGTGAGCGTCGTACGAAGGATAGCCGCGTCGCGCGAGAATCCGCAGTAGGAGCAGTTGTTCACGCACTCGTTGGATACGTAGAGCGGAGCGAAGAGACGCATGGTTTTTCCAAAATTCTTCCGGGTCTCCCGTTGGCTTTTTCGGGCGAGGGCTTCCAGCGAAACATTCTCATCGAGTAAACCCATGAACCGACGCATCAGGGGCGTTGGTTTCTCAAGAAGTGCGGGATACTCTGCGGAAAAAGGCATGGCGTAAGCTGATACATTCGGACGGGAAGGTCCAACACCGATCTTGGTGGATGGTGATTTCAAACGTCATTTCGGCTTTCGCCGGGCTTGAACACAAGAAAGGCTCCCAATCCAACCGCGATCAGCCCGAATCGGATCATTCCACGTGACGTGATCGTCTTCGAAGTGACCACAAGGAGTATCGCGCCAAGACCCATCAGAATCGCCAGCGAACCGACGATCCTCGGGAGAGTGTAGGTGTGATGCTGCGGTAGCATCCCTCTCATCACCTTCCCTCTTTCGATCGCGTTCTGGATTTCGAGAAAATCGAGCACGTCCTTCATCCCGGCCTGCTCCAGCTTTTTCATGATCTCCTTTTTGCTGAAACCTTTGATTGTGAGGTCTCTGACAAACTCACGCGCATCGTTTGCCTTGATCGGATTCGTGGAGTCCATAGCGAAGGCGGTGCCACCGCGCGGGAGTGCATAGTTGATAGATTATCCGGAAGCAATGATATCCAGGATCAACTTGATACGTTCATTGTCCTTCCGTCTAGGCCCATTGAAGCCCAAAATAATCGCCCATTCTCGTCAGGCCCGTGAACTTTCTAGCCCACCTCTACCTCGCCGGACCCTCGGATGAATCGCTCGTCGGAAATCTTATGGGAGATTTCGTCAAGGGCTGGCCGGAAACTCTTTTAGGAAGGTATCCTCCAGGGGTGATTACCGGCATCCGCCAACATCGGGCCATTGACGTTTTTACCGACTCTCATCCCAGTTTTCGACGGGCGAAGGCTCTACTTTCGCCTCACAGGACACGTCTCGCTGGGATTTTGGTGGATGTGTTCTACGATTATTTTCTCTCCCGGAAGTGGCCCGGTGGGGACGAGGCACGATTGGAATTCATTTGCCATTGCCACGATACCCTATTGAGACAGGAAGAGTGGTTGCCGCCAAACTTCAAGGCCATCCTGCCGAGAATGATCTCCGAAAACTGGTTGGGGAGCTACTCGACCATTGAGGGACTTGCGCTGACATTTCGCCGTGTGGCGACCCGCGCACCGGTGGCCGCGGGAGTGCTTGGCGCCGAGGAAGATCTTTTGAAAAATGAGGCTGCGTTCGAAAATCTTTTTTCAGAATTTTTCCCCGATCTTCTCCAGTTTTCCCGAGCTTGGGTCGCATCCGATCCAGCTTCGCTATTGCCCGAAGCCGAGCGGTCATGAATCATCCGCGTGTGGCGGTTATTCTAGCGATCGAAAGTTCCTGTGACGAAACGGCGGTGGCGATCCTGCGGGGCGAACCGGGCGGGGCGGCGGTAGTCCTCGCCAGCGAGGTTGCGTCGCAGATCGAGCAACACCGGGAACATGGGGGCGTGGTCCCCGAGTTGGCGTCCAGGAGCCATTCGCTGTGCCTCGACAGCCTAGTAGCAAAAGCTCTATCAGAGGCAGGGACCAGCATCGGAGACATTGATGTATTTGGTGCGACTATGGGCCCCGGCCTAGCCTCCTCCCTACTCGTCGGTAGCACTGCGGCGAAGGCGATGGCATGCATGACTGGAAAACCTTTTGTGGGAATAAACCACATGGAGGGGCACCTTCTCTCTCCTTTCCTCGGGGAATCAATCGTTCCTCCGCATATCGCGCTGATCATCTCCGGCGGCCACACACTACTAATGGATGCCAGAGGCCCTGGCGACTACACCCGATTGGGCGGGACGAAGGACGACGCAGCGGGAGAAGCTTTTGACAAAGTGGGGAAAATGCTCGGACTCCCCTACCCCGGCGGCCCCGAAATTGAGAAGGTGGCCGAGGACGGGGATCCTCGTGCATTCGAATTCCCGAGATCTATGATGCACGATGGGTCCTTAGATTTTTCATTTTCCGGTCTAAAGACTGCAGTGCTCTATACTCTTCAGAAACAGAAGAATGCGTCTACTGAGGACGTAGCTGCCTCATTTCAGACAGCAGTAATCGAGGTACTAGTAGAAAAGACGATTCGTGCCGCCAGATCGACCAACTCCGACCTGATTGCGCTTTCCGGCGGGGTAAGCTTGAACAAAGCGGTTCGAGTGGCCTTTGAGGATCGCTGTAGAAAGGAGGGACTCAACCTCACTTTGGCTGAGTCTGATCTCTGTACAGATAACGCCGCGATGATCGCGTTCGCAGGGCTCCTAAAGTTTTTCGCAGGGAGAACCGATAGCCTCGAAGGGGACATCAATCCAAATCTTAGACTCTGAACAATTGATCCATTGTCTCGTGCGCGCACCTTTTGTCTCGCTGTTGTGGAAATGAGCATGCAGATTCCCGGCGGATGAACTACCGGGTATTGGTTTTTGATTTCGACGGAACGATCGCGGACACCCTTGGGGAAACGCGAAGAATATTCAACGAATTGGCCCCGGACTACGGTATCCGCCAGGTCGAAGAACACGAGATGGCCTCACTGCGCCACCTCTCCCTGAAACAGATTCTTTCCGAGTTGGATATTCCAAAACGCCGGGTGCCCTCAATCATCGCTCGTGGCACCGGAATGATGCGGGCTAACATTGAACGCCTTCAACTCATCGAGGGTATGCGCGACGCCCTGCTTGAGCTTCGTAAGCACACCGATTCGTTCGGAATCCTCACTTCGAACTCAACCGCCAACGTCGATGTCTTTCTCCGCAACCATGGGATTAGAGAGCTTTTCGAATTCGTTTCCTCGACCTCAAAACTCACGGGAAAAGCGCGACATCTGCGAGCCATCCGAAAGACATTTTCCCTAAAATCCTCAGAAATGCTCTATGTGGGAGATGAGCTGCGCGATGTGAAAGCGGCGCAAAAAGCCAAGATTCCACACGCGGCAGTGACTTGGGGGTTCAACTCGAGAGAGTCGCTCGCCGCCTCCAAGCCAACCTACCTTATCGACAAACCCGAGGAGTTTTCCAGGCTTCTAGAATAGACGGACGCGATTGACAGATGCCCCTTGCGTTGGACAGGGTTACCCCATGGCAGACGAGACGAAGTTGGAACAGACCGAGGTGGTAGAGATCGTGGAGAAAAAACACGTGGAAGCAGAAGTTGCAGATACCGAGCCCGGAAATGGTGAAAGCTCTGACAAGGGGCGATTCGGCGGAATGATGATGCCGGTCATCTTCCTGCTTTTCATGATCTTCGCAATGGTCGTGATTCTAGTGGTTACAAACATGCGTAAAACGGATGGGACGGGTGGAAACGGGATCCAAATGGACGATCCAGCCGTCGCCGCCCTCAAAGCAGATCTCGAAGCCCGGCGCAGCGAACTGAACCGCCAGCGCATGGCCGCTGGACTGCCACCCCTTGAGGGCGGCTCTGAACCGATGGAGGAAATCGCCAAACGTCTGAAAACCGATGCCGACACGTTGGTCGCTCTATCCGGCCGTTTTCAACAGATACTCACGGAAAAGGACGCGCAGATCACCAAGGTTAACCAAGACCTGCTCCGTGCCGAACAGATCCGCCAGAGTTTGTCTGCCGAACTCGCCCGGGTGCAGTCGGATTTTCAGAAAGCACTTGTCAGCGGATCGGAAGCAGATGGCCTGAAACGTCTTCTCGCCGAATCCAACACCCAGCGTGATGCCCTTGCCTCTGAACTGGCGGCAGCGCGCGACCAACTCGCGAACATGAAAGGAGCGATCAGCGAGGAGGATTACTCCGATCTCGAACGTCGCCTTGAGGAAGCTCTCCGCGCGAGGGATTTCTTCGAAAACCGGGCGAAGGAGCTCGAAGCGCAAGCCGTAAACGTTGAACTCTTCGCAAGCTCGGAAAATGAGCTACTGCCAGCCGCGGTCGAACTATTCCGCAGGCTCAGGAAACTGGAAGGACTTCCCGATTCCGAACTCACCACAGAATACATCAAACTCGGCGTCGAACTCGGAGCGAACGTACCTTCGACACTCCCATTCGCAACTGGTTCGAGCGCCTTGACCGAAGCTGATCAGCAGGCCGTCGCCTCGCTGGTTGACAGCGTCCCGGATGGCGATCTGCTACTGATCATCGGATACGCCTCGAAGACAGGAAACCCCGAGTCCAACCAACGCCTATCTTCGGACAGGGCAACGGCCGCCGCCGAATACTACTCTGGACTCAAACGTCCGGGCCAGCTCGTCCAAGCCGTCTATCTCGGACAAACCGATCGCTTCAGCAGCCGTATCCCAGAGCGCAACCAGCTCTGTGAGATCTGGAAAATTCGCAGGAAATAGTTCGAAATTGATCCGCTTCTCCGAGCCCCACGGGGATCCCTCCTTACCCCCTCTTGAGGCTCTCTCGGAAGTGTTCCTTTCCGCGTGCGTCCGTGCCTTCACCTAGGGAACCGTCCGGCAAAACGGCGAAACCAATGGGCATGAACCGCCATTGGATTCAACGCGCCAAAGAATAATCAACACGGCGAAACGCAGGCTTTCAAGCATTTGCACCCGCCGACCACCGCGCAATTTGCGGTAATCAGGATTGCTTCTACTTGGAGGCCAAATACGTGATCACCGTGTTGTCATAGCCACGAATTATTCTCCTTCCCCAGGCGCCATCGGAATGTCTCCCGGCCCGGTCGGGGCCTCCTTTGGAAGAGTTCCTTTATGGTGCTCCGTACCCTCATGCGCGGGACCGTTCGGTAAAACGACAAAACACAGATACATAACAATCGTCGGAATCAGCGCTCCTAGGAATAAATAGAGCGGCGAGACACCGCCTTTAAAGAAGCGAGCTAGGATACTCTGTCCCGCAGGATTCGGAGCGTTTGCAATCACCGTCAGACCTCCGCCAGTAACCGCTCCCGCAACCACAGCGTGTTTTGCTGTACTCGAGAGTCCTTCTACCTGAGAGGCCAGATAGGTGATGGCAGCGTTGTCATTGAACGCAGTAAGGACGGTAGAACCAAGCATCAGCGTTGCATCTCCGAGCGTCCGGATCACCGGATCGATCCACCAACCCTGAAGGCCACCGTGGATGATCAGTCCAGCAAGAAAGAAGCCAACGAGAATAGGGCTGCGCAGGGACACCGAGTTCTGGTGATGCCGGGTCGACATACGGAAGGCTAGGAAAAACAAAAAACCTCCTACAAATAGGACCGGATAGTGAGCGGTATAGACCGTCCAAGCCAGAAACGAAAGGTGGACACAGGTAATCCAAACCGGGATATCATCCTCCCTTTCCTGCCATGACAGGCGGTGTCCTTCGCCGTCCTGTCCACTGATCTGATTCTGATTCAACTGGGCCAGCTCCTTTCTGAAATACAAGTAGTATGCGGTCGTAGCGATAAAGATGCCCGTGACTGCTTTCCATCCGAAATGCTCCAGCATGAATGGCGTGCTCCACTCCCAAGTAGCCGCCACCATCAGCACTGGAGGCGCCGCGAAATTTGTCAAAGTCCCCCCCACTGAAATATTCACAAACAGCAGCCCAATCGTTGCATAGGCAAATTTCTTTGATGGTCGGTTCCTGTAGAACTTTTTCGCCAACAGCATGGCGGCAATCGTCATTGCGGCAGGCTCTGTGATGAAAGAGCCCAGAATAGGTGCGATTACCAGCACGCTCACCCACCACGCCCCAGGAGTCGCTTTCCCCAGGCCCGCCGCCTTTGCCATAAGCTTCTCCGCGAAACGTAGCACGGGACGGCTTGCTGCGATCGCCATAATTACCGCGACAAACATCGGCTCGGTGAAGTTCCGATCATTGTTTACATAGAGTTTAAAGTCCGGCCATGAGTAAAAATAGGCTGCCGCACCTGCAAGCGCGATCACCCAGAGTCCGAAGATTGCCTCCACCTCTCCGAGAAAATGAAAAAATGTCGCACCGAACGAGACCTCATCCTCGCCATCCGGATGCGCATCGTCCTTGGGCCCGCGAATACGGAGCCGTTCCGCATGCTCAACTTCGAGTTTATGCGCGATTTTATTCAGCGGCCCGGCTGCGAAGGTGTGCATGATTGCGAGAAAAAAGATCACCGTCGCTGCAACGTTGAACGGCTCCGCCATTGCACGTGCCTTGATCGTATCCCAAAGTTCGCCCTCTACCACCGGATACTCCTGAATGGGTAGTGGGAGTGCCGAGTGTTGCACCGATCCGTCGGCAAACTCGTAGGCAGGCCCTTCTTCCTCGCTTGCGGACAACGGGAGAACTGGAAGGACCAGTAGAAACAGCAGAAACCAGCGGTAGAAAAATTTCATAGGAACAGGGGACGAGATAAAGAAGACGAAGCCCGACCGCAAGGCCAACTTCACTACATGAACCCGCGCTTTACGGTGGCGTTCCTCCGGCAGTGGGGTTATGCCTCCCGCCCACCGCGATGATTCCGCAGTTTCCCATGCTCTCAGATATCACACTTATCAAAGCCGGTACAGGTGTCCTCACCCGCACAGTGGATGGCACCATTGACCGCGCTGCCCTTGTCCACCTCGTCTCCGCCATTTCCGACCTCATGAACGAGGGGCACCGCTGCATGTTTGTATCCTCAGGTGCGGTCGGTTCAGGAGTTTCCGCTATGGGTTTGACCGAATACCCTGCTGACATCGTCACCCGCCAAGCCTGTGCTGCTGTTGGACAAGCCCGTCTGATGCGTATTTACACCTCCCTGTTCGCCAACTTCGATATCTCCGTCGCCCAGATCCTTCTCACCGCCGGGGATATCAAAACACCCCAGCGCGCCGGTTACATCACCAACACCCTCACTCGCCTCCTCGAGGAGCCTCGCATCCTGCCCATCATCAACGAGAACGACACCGTCGCCATCCGTGAGTTGAACTTCGGCGACAACGACATGCTTTCCGTCCGCGTCGCGAAACTCATCGGAGCCAAACGCGTCATCCTTTTAACAAGTGTGGACGGCCTCCTCGATCCGGAGACCAACGCCCTGATTCCCGAAGTCGGGGACATCGACGAAGTCTTCCGCCATGTCCGCGACGACAAGGGGAAATTCTCCATGGGCGGCATGGCGTCGAAACTCAAGGCGGTCAAATTCGCCGTCGATGAGGGGATAGAAACCCACATCGCCAACGGTCGCCTCCCTCGCCGCCTGGTGGACATCGTCAACGGCACGGGAATCTCCACGAAATTTATCCCCAACACCCCCAGCTAATATGCCCGATTCCATCACCGAGCAGATTCACAAAATGGGCAGGCAGGCACGCGATGCTGCCTACGTCCTTTCTCAACTCTCCACGGAAAAAAAGAACGCCATCCTCGTCGCCATGGCGAATGGGCTCCGGGACTCATCTGCAGAGATTCTTTCTGAAAACGAAAAGGATATCACCGCCGGTGAAGAAAAAGGCCTTTCCACCGCCATGCTCGACCGCCTGCGCTTAGACGGCGCACGCCTCGAAGCCATCGCCGCCGCCCTCGAACACGTGGCCACTCTGCCCGATCCCGTCGGCCAGGTGCTTGACGACTGGGTGCCCCCTAGCGGCATCCGTATTGAGCAAGTCCGAGTTCCGATCGGCACAATCGGCATCATCTACGAGAGTCGCCCGAACGTCACCGCAGATGCAGCCGCCTTATGCTTTAAAACCGGAAATGCCACCATCCTTCGTGGCGGGAGTGAAGCCATCCACTCAAATCGCGCCATTGCCGCGGCCCTCGCAGCAGGCGGCGAAAAAGCAGGCCTCCCGCCCCACGCCATCCAGCTTATCCCATTCACCGACCGCCAAAGCGTTGCCGCCATGGCCGGTATGGACCAATGGCTGGATCTCATCATCCCTCGCGGTGGAAAAGGTCTCATTGAAACCGTTGTCTCCCTCGCTAGGATGCCCGTCATCAAGCACTACGATGGCATCTGTCACCTCTACGTTTCCGAAAACGCGGATCAGGAAGTGGCCGTGAAACTTGTCGTCGATTCCAAGACCCAGAAGCCTGGCGTCTGCAACGCGCTCGAAACACTTCTCATCCAAGAATCAGTCGCAGCCGAGTTTCTCCCGAAAGCTGCTACCGCCCTTCGTGCGAAGGAAGTCGAGTTACGAGGCTGCATAGCTAGTCTCGCCATCCTCCCCGATCTCATTCCAGCCACCGAAGAAGACTGGTCCACCGAGTACTTGAAGAAAATTCTTTCCATTAAGATCATACCGGACCTCGATGGCGCTATTTTCCATATCAATACGTATGGCTCCCACCATACCGATTGCATCGCCACCACAGATACGGCTGAAGCGGAAAAATTTCTCCACGCCATCGATTCCGCGTGCGTCATGCACAACGTCTCCACCCGCTTCGCTGACGGAGGGGAATTTGGATTTGGTGCAGAGATCGGCATCTCTACCGACAAGCTCCATGCTCGCGGCCCCATGGGTCTCCGCGAACTGACTAGCTACCAATACCGCATCCGCGGGAACGGCCAGACGAAGATATAATTCTCGCGACGACAGCTCAGCCTCCGTGCCTAGGAAATGGGATCATCACTTCCTGCCGAACCGTTCTTCCAGTACCTTCTGCCGATGGGCGAAAATCCTCTCAAGTTTCGGACGGACAAAGCCTCCATGAGCGATTTCACCGAACGGCCACATGGGCAGAGCATAGTGGACGAGATCTTTCATGAGTGTGCCACCATCTCTTTCTTCGAACGTATGGCGGTGATGCCAGAACTTGTATGGGCCGAAGCGTTGTTCATCAACGAATGACCTCCCCTCCTCCACGCTCTTGATCTCCGTGACCCACGGGACCCAGATCGCTGGCGCGACCATGATCCTGTATTCGATGATCTGCCCCTCGTACATGGAATCTCCCGGTTGGTAGACCGTCTTGAAACCAATTTCGTCCGGTGTGATCTCATCAAGATTCGCCGGAGTTGAGAAAAACTTCCAAGCCTCTTTGATCGGAATTGGGAGATACTGGGATTGCTGAAGGAAGTGAATCATCTTGGCGCCAATCTTCACCTTCAAATGTGAAACGCAAGAAAAGCTCACGTAAAACTCGGGATCAGTTGACCTGCACCCAGCATCTACCGAGAATTTCTCGAGGTGATTCTCGCTTTCAATAAACCATACGGTGTTCTCAGCCAGTTCACAGCGGACCGTCCGGGCCAGCGGACGCTGGCAGATTTCGGATTTCCCGCTGGTGTATATCCTCTCGGACGATTGGATATGGACTCGGAAGGTCTGCTTCTCCTTTCGGATGAACCGGGATTGAACAACCGCCTTCTTGATCCGAAATTCGCACATGAGCGATCTTATCTAGCTCAGGTTGAGGGCATTCCTTCACAAACTGAAATCCAGCGCCTCTCGCAGGGTGGAATCGTTGTAAAAGGACACAAGTGCCTGCCTTGCCGCGCAGAACTCTTGTCGATTGCTCCTGAAATTCCACCTCGAGATCCTCCCATTCGAGTCAGGAGGCATATACCCGATTCTTGGATTCGCCTCCATCTGACAGAGGGGAAAAACCGGCAGGTTAGAAGGATGACCGCGGCAATCGGCCACCCAACTCTGCGATTGATCCGGGAGTCGATCGGAGGACTTTCCGGTATCGAAATCGAATCAGGTAGTTGGAGAAAGTTAGATACGATCGAAATTCTAACCCTTGGCCTCTGAACGCTTCAATCTCACTTAGAAAGCTTTTTTTTGTCCGCCATCCATTTGAGGAAATGCGCCTCCTTGGCTCTCTCATCAAGAGTGGTCAGATCCCCTCGCGCCATACGTAAGTCGTTTACAGGTCGTTTTCCAAGCTGAACCCGAATTTCCACCTCAACGTTCTCATCCCGCCGAACAGATAGAACCACTTCAGAGAGAGGTTTCATTTCCGCGATAGCATCAGCAAAGACCGCAGTGGCCCCTACTTCGGACCAATGCGTGCCGTCTAGACTCACTAGGAGATCACCACCTTTCAAACCAGCAACCTCCGCAGGGCTCCCCTTCATTACTTCCACCACTCGTATTCCAACCCTTTCCTTCTCCCTTGGACCTCCCGGAAGAGCCTCCTCCTTCATATTGATACCCAAATAGGCTGAGCCTTCCGACATATAGTCGCTATCGCTTAGGCCACGTAGCACATTGGTGATGCGTTCTCTCGTTTCAGGGTCTTCATCGGAGTCCGCTTTGACAATCAAAAGAGGGATCGCATCGGTGGGATTTTCCGTCGACCATTTCAGCAGCTTTTCCTGAGATTCTTGACGAATCTGAAACACTTGATCCGATAATCCTTTGAGAAGCGGTTCGGGAATCTGCGCGTCGAGACTGAAGCACAGAACAACGTAGACCAAGCTAGAAGTCATCCAATACCGGGGATTCAACCTAAGGGGACCCTCGAGATTTGGAGACCCTATGCCCCTACTGTCCGAGCCAATTTTTCTGCGGAATTTCCAGCGTATCATCAGGTCGAAGGGGAACCCTCATGAACTGAGGATTCGTGGCATCAAACGTTTGGGTTTTACCGTCACGGTAAAGTTTCACCCTCTTGAGGCTGCCGAATTCCGTCGCACCTCCCGCAGCCTGAATCGCCTGATAAAGAGTGAGATTGTTCGTATAGGGCACAGGACCGGTCCGGCGCACCTGCCCACCGACGTGAACCATCTGCTGCTGGACTCCGCCCCCTGCGGCCGTCGAGATCACTTGGATCGTAGGGCTGGTATAAATCTGAGCGGATCGATAGGCACTCTGAATCGATGCTGCGAGAGTCTCCGGCCTCAATCCGGCGGCACGCATCGTCCCAATGAACGGAAGATTTACATTACCGCTTTCCGATACCGGATAGAGTGCATCGATTTTTCCTTTCTCCTCAGTAGGAACTCCCATGATCGTGATCTGAACGGAAGTGCCAGCCTCGATTTGTGCAAAGGCGGAGCTGGCCCACGCGAAGGCGGCGGCTATGGCGATAAGAATGACTTTTGGATTCATCTGGTCTTTTGGGGATTGGATTTTCTATCGGGGGACGATTATCGAGCCTCGAGTGAGACCCTAATTCACCGGAACTCTTAATACAAGTCGGAATCTTTCGCTGAATCGGCTGAAGCCGTCTGTTGAGCAGCTGACGAAGTGGGCTTCCCAATCGGAGGCCCAATTTGGGACTCGGCTGGTGCATAGTATGTGTAATAGCTAGTATAATACTGATACTGGCTGTCGCTACGGACATCAACGTTGTTTAGAACCACTCCGATCACATGGCCACCGACATTTTCAACGGCCTGCTTGACCCGGAGAAGCATGTTTCTCGGAAGCTTCCGGTGCTGAACGACGATCATTGTGAGATCGACCTCACTTGCGAGGACGGAGGCATCGCTGACTCCAAGAATTGGAGGACTATCGACTAGGACGAGGTCAAACCGCTGCTTGACGTCTTGGATCAGTTCAGACATGCGACGGGAGTTGAGAATTCCCGCAGCGTCCGCTGGAAGAATACCCGACGGCATAAAGTAGAGGTTATCGACGGGGGTCTGCAAGATCACGTCCTCAAGCATGAGCTCGGTCGTCAGGAAGTTGGTCAAACCAACCGAATTGTTGATATCGAAGAAGGTATGAAGACGGGGACGGCGAAGGTCCGCATCGATCATGAGTGTCGTGTAGCCACCTTGTGCACAGATGTAGGCGAGGTTCACGAGCGTCGTAGATTTTCCTTCGCCTGCTCCACCGGAGACAACAGTAATCGCATTGTCTTCAGGATTCTTGCGGTTGAACTCGATGTTCGTCCGGAGGATTCGGTATGCCTCGGCATCCGGACTCATACCGTTCTGCTTGTGGAGAACTCCAACGTCTTTCGGAATGACTGCCAGAACCGGCACTTGGAGGTAACGCTCGACATCCTCAAGGCTCTTCACCGAGGTGTCGAGATACTCTAGGAAAAACGCAATACCGACTCCGAAGATAAGTCCGACAACTGCGCCGAGCACGAGATTCAGAGTGACATTCGGGCTGACAGGGGATTCGGAAATCACGGGATCATCGTGAACAACAATCGATTCCGGTGTGATTTCTCTGGTGATTTCAGATCCAACAAGCTTGAGCTTCATCTGGTCAAGCAGTGCTTGTTCCGTTTCAAAATCACGTTTCGCATCGACGTAATCTTGGGTGTCGATGTTTTTTTCGAGAGCTTCTATTTTCGATTCATTCTTTTTTTGCTCCACTTTCTCCAGCCGCTCCCTAGCGATTTCAAGGTTACCTTGCAGACGTGTGCGAAGGTTGATGACCCCCTCGTCAAGGTCTGCTTTCATCGAGTTCAGAACCCGGGCGTTGGTCATCACGGTGGGGTGCCTGTCACCTAGTCCGCTTGCTTTCATCCCATCGATCTGACGTTTCAGTTCCAAATATTGAGGATAGAGATTCTTAATAATATTGTCGGGAAGATCCAAGCCCGAGGCGTAGATTAGTAACTGCTCGCTGTCGTATTTGAGCAGTCCTTGAATTTGCGTTTCGAGCTGGATAATTTCCGCTTCCTGCTTGTTATATTCGTTTGCTGAGAAGGCGGCTTCGGTATCCTCGTCAAGGGGATTGCGCCCCATCGCGTTGTCACCGTAATAAATGATATTCTTGGTCCGACTGATCGTGGTCAGGATTTTGCGGCGCTCCTCGACCTTATCTTCCTGCTCACGAACCGCTTTCTTGAGTTCATTGATCCCCTTCTCTCTTACCCCTTCTTCTAACTCGGTTCGATAGCTTTTATATGCTCGGGCGACTTCGGCCGTGATGTCGCGCGCGTCTTCCTTGTTGGTGTGACGCACAGTGATCGAAATGAGATCGGTACCCCGAATGTTCTGTGTGTTCACAATGCCGCGCAGAATTCGAAGAGCCGTTTCCTTATCCATGCCCCATTTATTCACAAGATCGAGGCTTTCAACGACCCGACCAAGAGAATTCCGACTCTTGATTTTCTCGAATTCGGTTCCGAAGAACTGGGGAGTCATGGCTGGCATATTGCCACTAATCATGGGGCCAAGTGGCTCAATGGAGCGTTCGCGGGGCTTTACCTCAATCGTTGCGAAGCTCTCATACTTCTTTGGCATCACGTATGTGATGACTGAGGCTGTCATGAAAACGAGGAGAAGAGTGAGCAGGATCACTCCATAACGATTCTTTACGACTTGCCAGTAATCGACGGCGTGAAGCGAAGCTTCATTCTGCTGCATGGATGGATTCATAAAATTTTTTGGGACTTTTGATTGGAAAGATAGAGGAATAAAAAACTCCCGCAATGGGAAACACTGCGGGAGTCGAAATTAATTCGAGCAAGAACGATATGGCATCGTCCTAACCTTTAAAGGATCAGAACTCTGCGGTCACACCCAATGAGACACGACTCCGGTTGTAGTCGCGACCAGTGATTGGAGCATCTGCGGTGGAGTCGGTGTAGGAGTAGGAGAGGCTTCCCGAGAAGGTTTCATTGAAGTTGTAAGTCGCTCCGACATAGATGTTAAAAAGTGTCTCATCTGCGCTGGGAACTCCAACCGGAGTTCCGATGAATTCACCCTTTTCGTAATCGGAGTAGATCAAATCAATTCCACCAAAGAACGAAAGTACCGGAGACAGTTCGTAGCTCCCAGAAGCACCGACGCGAAGGACAAGACGATTGTCGTATTGGAACTGGAGTGGCGCTGCACCGAAGACGGTGTCGTAGTCCTCTGCTCCATAGCGGAGGAAGGTCCGAACATTGAACTGTTGGTTCACTTGACTGTTCAAGTTAAACTCGACGTAGGGGTTCGTGCTATTATCACCGAATGGACCATCAACCTCGCGGAATTGCGCACCCACATTCATCACACCAATCGTCGTAGGGCTGAAGCGATACTCCATACCTACAAGAGCGTATTGGTTGGTAGAATCAGAGGCGACTCCATTCGCATCTGTTTGGGAATAGCGATAAGAGGCGGTGAGAACTGCCTGCGGAGAGACCTGGTAGCGGAATTGGTTGTAGGCGGTCCACGTGTAACGATTCGAACTCGATACATCCTGGTAATCAATACCGTTAAATTGAATACCGGTATATGTTGCGAAACGCTCGGTCCAACGGTAGCCCAAAGCGTTATCGGTCTGATAGTAGAAGTATTCACCAAGCTGGCGAGTGGTCGCAAAACCGTAGGAATAGTCTGGCTCCAGTTCGTAAGAAAGGTAGCTATTGCTTACAAGACGAAGGCGCTCGCTAAAACGATGCGTCAGGTTAATGCCGACATTCGCCTGACCGTACACATCCTGTGAGAGCCCAGCTGGCTTATCTAGATAGAAGATCGCACCAAGACGGGCATAGACATTCCAAGTCGTCTGCGGAGTTACGCTCACGAAGGAGAGACCTACGTAGGGATTGAGCGAAAAGGATTCCTCTCCGTCGAAAACTCCACCGGGGTTGGTGTTGGAGTCGTAGATTCCGGTAAGACCGACGCTCCACTGAATCGGAACGGATTCCTCCGTGTCATTCGGAACGTAGTAGAGACCTTTGGCCGAAGCTGCGCAACAGGCAGCAAGTGAAAGCAGGGTGAGTGCGAGGTGTGTTTTCATCAGTATTTAGGGGTGGGTTTAGTTCTCTTTAGGGGCTACCGTTGCGATCAGTTACGGGTTTGGATTGGTCACAAACTCTCCATCGCCTTCACCTTGGTTGACAGAACCGGTGAAGAGTCCTTGCGACAAATTACCTCCCAGAGGGAGATCGGGATCGAGTAACGCTAGAACGTCGCCGTCAACTCCCCCAACTACATCCGTGATTTCAGTAAATCCCGGAAACTTAGCCCCAGCCGCGTTGATTTCCGCAAGCGCTCCTGGTGCAGCGTTAAATGCCGCATTGGCAATTGCGTTGATTTGCCCAGGGGCTGCCGTAGCAGCAACCTCGACAATCTGACCAACGAGCGAGTTACTCGCGTTCGTCGCAGTAATGACTGCCGCGACGATTTCGTCGGCGCAATCTTGGTTTTCTGCGGACGCGGTAGATACGATCGTCAAGATTTCCTCCAAATTAGCAGCAGCCTGTTGGGCGACTTGTTCGGCAATATCATCACAGGGATTACGATCTTCTTCCTGCTGAGCGTGAAGCGAAGCCAACCCTAATGTGAGGGAGGCAAGAATAATTCGGAACGGAGTTTTCATATTGCGACTGGCTGGTTTGATGTAGGGAAAAGTTGGGTTGGAGCGGGCAGCGGGAATCGAACCCGCATGTCTAACTTGGAAGGATAGCGCTTTACCACTAAGCTATGCCCGCGTTGGAGTGCGAAACTTATCGCTTACAAAGCGGGGGTTCGGCAAGCACTTTTTTCAGATTCTGGGGATTTCTAGCAGAAGCTTCAGGTGAATTAGGAGTTCCAAACACCATTCTGTTCATTTGAGTGTTCGCTGATCGCGGCGGTTCCCGAATCTATCGTTCGTCTACTGACGACGGAGAAGGAGATTACAGCCCACCAGGTCGACTGATAAACATGTGGTCTATCCCGAAGTTTTCGGCCACGATTTCACCAAGCTTCCTGACTCCGAACGTCTCTGTGGCGTAGTGTCCAGCATACAGGATATTGATTCCCAGTTCTTCCCCCTCGATGAAACTCCAGTGCGGACCTTCACCGGTTACAAACGCATCCACTCCGAGAGTCGCGATTTTGAGGATCTGAGATCCAGCCCCTCCAGTTATCACGGCCACTGAATCGATTCTCTCGGTCCCACCGGGGCACAGTGCAACATCGCGACCCACGGCAGCGGATACTTTGAGGATAAGATCTCCCCGAGTTCCGTTCCATTTTCCGGAAACGCCCGTTGCCCAACCTTTTTCCACCATAATGGGGGAGATTTTTGTAAGCCCAATCGCTTCCGCAAATAAGATGTTGTTCCCGAAGCGGGGATGCATATCAAGCGGAAGATGGGAGGAATAGATCGCTAGTTCTCCTTGGATGGCGGCACGGATCTTCCGGAAATCTGCACCAACGAGCGGCTTCGCTCCCTGCCAGAACAGCCCATGATGAACTAGGAGCAGCGAATGAGGTATCTGAGATGCTTCCTCAATGACTGCGAGCGACGCATCCACGGCGCTAATGACCGTTTGTACCCTACCGTCGTTCTCTAACTGAAGTCCGTTGACCGCCCCTGGATAGTCCTTAATTTCTTCAGTTCTGAGTTCTGCCTCAAGAAACGAAACGATCTTATTTAAATCTGCCATGGCTAGAGTTTGTTCACGCCTTGGTCCAGATGACAACACCAGGAGGACTCACCATTGGTTTACCAGCCACGAAATCGCAGAGGTCGACCGGCAAGTCAGCCTCCCAAGCAACTTCTTTACCCCTCCATCCCAAACCAAGCCTGTATGCATGCAAGGCCACTCTGGATAATGGCAATCGGACGGCCAGTTCCTCAGTCCAGCCATGTTCCATCCATTCCAGATACTCGCTGCCATCTCCAGAATAGAGTTTGTCGCCCGCGATCGGGTGCCCTGCTGCAGCGAGGTGCACCCGGATCTGATGCATCCTTCCGGTTTTCGGGAAACAATGCACTAGACTGTAGGGCAGACCGTCGCGCTCGAACCGGTTGGTCACCCGGAAAAAGGTTTCACAGTCCTTTCCGGATTCATCGACCACTTGTTTTACCCAGATTGCCGAGGGACCGAGATCCGCAGCCCTGCAGATTCTATCTTCGGAGGTCCACTCATCTTCTGTCGGCCAGCCATGAACTACCGCGAGGTATTCCTTTCTTGCTTCGCGCCTTTCGAGAATTATTCCCAGTTCCCGAGCGGCAGCGGTATGCTTGGCCACTAACACCAATCCACTTGTTTCCCTGTCGAGCCTTGTGATAATCCCGAGGCAAGCGCCGTTCTCAATTTCGTAGGCGCAGAGCTTTTCTAGACCACCCAGAAGAGTCGGCTCAGGCTTATTGTTGGCGGGATGGACAATGAGTGGCGCAGGCTTGTCCACTACGATCCAATCGTCGCACTCCTCGATCACACGGAAATCTGGAATTGCCTGAAGACTCATCGACTACAGGAAGCAGGTCAAAAAAACGCCGGAAGCTCGCGTGATGCGAACGACCGGCGTGGATCGATATAGCACTTGTCCCAGTGCACGGAAAGGCTGGACCTCTCCGTTCACAATTAGGACTTGTAGCGGAGACGCTTCTTGTGGCGGTTCTGCTTCATGCGCTTCTTGCGCTTGTGCTTGTTGATCTTTGTTTTGCGGCGTTTCTTGATGGAGCCCATGGTTGTGTTCTTGGTTGGGGTTCAGTAAAAAAGTTTCAGGGGACGAGCTTGTTGAGCGGATACTCGATGATTCCCTCGGCCCCCAGAGCTTTGAGGTCGGGGATCATGTCTCGGACGAGGATCTCGTCAATCACCGTTTCAACGGCAACCCATCCTTCTTCCGAGAGGTGGGAGACTGTGGGGCGGCGAAGGGATGGGAGTTTCTCAAGAAGCTCCTTCAGATTACTCTCGGGAAGGTTCATCTTCAGCCCTACTTTGTCTCTGGCGAAAAGCGCGGATTTCAGAAGCATCGATATGCGCTCCATTTTCTCACGCTTCCATTCGTCCTTAGCGGCAGCAGCGCTGGAGTAAAAATGGGGAAAGGAAGTCAGCAAGGTATCAACGATACGCAGGCGGTTTGCCTTGAGAGAAGATCCAGTCTCAGTCACGTCAACAATGGCATCGACGAGATCCGGGACTTTCACCTCGGTAGCACCCCAAGAGAATTCGACATCCGCCTTGATCCCAAGCTTGTCGAGATAGCGCTGAGTGATGCCCACTCCTTCCGTAGCGATGCGTTTGCCTTCAAGGTCCTGGGGAGTCTTAATTGGAGAATTTTCCGGAACCACAAGCACCCATCGGGTCGGGTTTACAGAGGCGCGGGAATACTGTAATTCCGCGAAATCGACAAGATCCGGGCCGCCCTCAGTCGCCCAATCGAGACCGGTGATCCCGCAGTCGATAAAGCCCTGTGCCAAGTATCGACCGATCTCTTGGGCGCGGATCAGATAAATATCCAGCTCGGGATCGTTCGAGGTGGGGCGCAATCCCCTTGAAGAAACGTAAATCTCATACCCAGCTTTTCTGAAAAGCTCGACAGTCGGGCCCTCCAAGCTGCCTTTGGGGATGGCGATTTTAAGTGAATTGGACATTGCAATGATCTACACGCGTTCGTGCGGGGGGCGTCTTTTAGTCGCGAAACACGCGGAATCAAGCTAAGTTTCGAAAAAAACTTACTCTGCGCCCAAATTTACCTTCAGTTCGAAGAGATCCCGCCGCCTATCCATTAGTGGCGTCACCGATCCTGCCTCGCGCGAGCGATAGAGATCCCGGATGTCCAAATCAGTTACTAGCATGGTCTCCACATTCGGGTCTGCCTCCGCCTGAATGCCGTCGCGGGCAAACTCAAAATCTGACGGGGTATAAACCGCGGCGCGACCGTAATGGATGTCCATAGCGGGAACGTCCGGAAGGTTTCCAACCACGCCGCTCGTCACGACGTAAATCTGATTCTCAATCGCCCGAGCCGCAGCGCACTTGGTGACGCGCAGGTAACCTTGGCGATTGTCCGTGCAGTACGGGACAAATAGTATTTCCACCCCTTGCTCCGCGAGATACCTCGCCGCCTCGGGGAATTCGACGTCGTAGCAGATCAAAATGCCGATCTTCGCTTGTGGTGTTTGAATGACATGGAGTTGGTTCCCACCCGTGATACCCCACCACGTCGTTTCAGATGGGGTGATGTGCAGCTTCGGTTGAGAAACGAAAGAGCCATCCGGGCGAAAGAGCATCGCCTCGTTTTGCAGCCTCCCGTCCTCTTGGAGAACGGGATGCGAGCCTGCGATCAAATGCAGCCCCTGCTCTCTCGCCAATGTGGACATCAGGTCACGGAATTGCGGAGTCAGCTCCGCCAGTTTCCGAATTCCCTCGCGCGATCCGTATGGCTCCATCGCCGAGAGTAGCTGCACCGAGAAAAACTCCGGAAATAGCACGTAATCCACCCCGTAGTCCTCCCCCGCTGTTTCCACAAAATATCGAACCTGCGCGGCGAACTCATCGAAGTCCGCGATCTTGCGCATCTTGTATTGCACGCAAGCAACGCGGACCTTTCGATCTTCACCTGCGTTCTGCTGGTAGTCAGGATTTAGCCACTCAATGAGCGAGGCGAAATTCCCGCTGTTCGGATCGCGAATGTAATTCGGCATCACATCGCGCACCACGAAGCCCTCTTTGAGCTGAAAGCCGAGTACCGGATCCTTTACCAGCCCATCCTGCACCGCATAGACGTATTCCTCCGGGGAGTATTGGTCCGCATAGTTTTGGTAGTTCCAAAGTCGGCCACCCGCAAGGATTCGCCGCAGGTTCAGTCGTTTGCAAAGCTCCCTCCGAAGCACGTAAAGCAAAGCACCGAGCCCCTGCCCCCGCTCCGCCGGATCCACATAAACATCCGCACCGTAGAGAGTATCCCCCTCCGGGTCATGGTTGAAAAAGTATCCATCGTCCGTGATCCCGTAATACGTGTGGCGCCTCAATGGATCTCTTCCCAGATTGACGATCAAGCTCGCGGAGACACCAACGATTTTCCCCTCCCTCTCAATCACCATCTGCCCGTCCGAAAAAATCTGAAGCTGGGACTTTAATTGATCCTCACGCCAAGCCTCGTCCTCCTCCATCATGCCAGGGAAGCACCGTTCGTGAAGATTGATCATATCATCAAAATCCTCCTCTCTCGGCGTGCGTGCCGTATACATCACTCCGTTGACCTCGTATTCCTTTGGTTCCATCTGGCGCGAGACTCCACCATGATCCGGGGGTTTGCAACTCCGACGAATGGAAACAAGAGATCGCATCCAGCACCGATATTTGTCCCACAAAGCCGCTCCTTGTGAAAAATTTCACAATCGGCTTGAGGCGTGTCGCTTGTGCCACCATCTTGCGGGCGAAACCGGCCCTGTCATGCAAACGCTCGAAACCACTCCCGCCCACGCCGCCTACGATTCCAAAATCGAAGGCAACATCATCTTCACACGGGTCGATGCCGCGATCAACTGGATGCGGAAAAACTCTCTCTGGCCGATGCCAATGGGACTCGCTTGCTGCGCGATCGAACTGATGGCAACCGCTTCTTCCCGTTTCGATATCTCCCGCTTCGGCATGGAGGTCATGCGCTTTTCCCCCCGCCAAGCGGACGTTATGATCGTCGCCGGCACCGTTACTTACAAGATGGCACTCGCCGTGAAACGCGTCTGGGACCAGATGCCGGAGCCGAAATGGTGCATCGCCATGGGGGCCTGCGCCTCCTCAGGTGGGATGTACCGCTCCTACGCCGTGCTTCAGGGAATCGACCAGCTCATTCCGGTCGATGTCTATATCTCCGGCTGCCCTCCCCGCCCCGAGGCTCTGATCGAAGGCCTGATGAAACTTCAGGAAAAAATCGAACTCGAGAATTCTTCCGGCGATCAGAAGAAAACGTTCTTCGAGGAAAACGCCTAAAACTTTCCAACTTAAACTCGAAACTTCCAATAAGAAGCATGTCCGCTGTAGTTGAAAACGATCTTCCCGCCCTCCGCGATGCCCTAGGCGCGGGAATACTTTCAGAAGTAAAATTCCGTGGTGAAAACACTTTGAACCTCTCCCTCGAAGCACTTCCGAAGGCACTCGCCCAGTGCAAGGAGAAGCTCGACTACGAGCTCTTGCTGGACATTTCATCTCTCGATCACTTCGGAGACGACCCACGCTTCGAGGTTGTCTATGAACTTGCTAGTCTTGATGACAAACGCCACCTGCGCCTGAAGGCAAAAGTTTCCGAAGAACAATCCGTGCCAACGGCCACTCATCTCTGGAAGGCCGCGGATTGGCATGAGCGCGAAGTCTGGGACATGATGGGTATCCCGTTTTCCGATCATCCGGATCTCAAGCGTATCCTCATGTGGGAGGGCTACCCCTACCATCCCCTTCGGAAAGATTTCCCGCTCGCCGGGCGCCCGACTGACATGCCGGACGTGGCCTCCACTGGTGTCGCCCCGCTCGAGGGTGGCCCATTTGTCACCGCACCCGGCGCAGACACCATCGCCAAACGCGAGCCTCGAGCGAGGCACCAAGAGTGAAACTTTAAACTTTATAGTTTCCAAAATGATCCCTCCCGCCCATCCCGATACGCTTGCGGTGATGGGCACATCGGCAGGTCGCTTCCGCCGTGGCATTCGTCAGCTCAGGAATGCGCCTTCCACTTGGCTGTTGCTCCGGGTTCTCGTCTATTTCCAAGCGATTCCGGTACTTTGGAATCTGATTTCTCCCGATGGACCAGATAAGCTCATACAAGCACAAGGGCTTTTCGGACTAAACCTGGCGGAAATCCAAGAGGGACGGATCTGGCAGCCCCTGACATACGGCCTGATCCATGGAAATTGGAGTCATCTGATCCTAAACTGCGGCGCTATCCTGATTTTCGGATCGAAACTGGAGCAGTTTATTAGCCGCCGCTCCTTCTGGTTGCTCACCTTATATTCGATTCTAGCTGGCGGGTTCTGTTTCTTGGCTGGGGAATATTTCTCAAATTCCACTGGGCTACCACTCACCCTCATTGGCTCCTCTGCCGTCTGTTTCTCGTTCCTTCTCTTCATGACCACACTCTCCCCAGATTCGCGGTTTCTCCCGCTATTCACGAGTGGCCGTATGATCGGAACCGCCGTCATCGCCTCCGCTTTCCTCCTCGCTCTCATGAATCCAGACCTACCGACAGGACCTCTGGCAAATCTGGGCGAGCAGCTCCCGAAGCTTGGTTTCGCCAATACGTTCCAGATCAGTCATGCCTGCCACTTTGGAGGAGCGATTGTCGGATCCCTATACGGAAGGTGGCTGCTACGCCCACGCGTGACCCTGGAATCATTGAAACGGGCACGGGAGAGGCAGGAAAAACGCAAGTGATTCAAAACAAAAAACGGGCTGGCCTTTGGAGCCATCCCGTTTCGAGAAATTCGTTCTTCTCTAGGTCCTAGTATTCGTAGTTCAGGTAGAAGTTGAACTGGCCGCCCTGATCCGCCTCGCTGTCCGGGGAGGAGACAGGCACTGCGTAGTCCAAAGCGAGAGGCACCGGACTGATCGGAAGCTTAATGCGGATACCGAGGCCAACATCACTATAGATGTCGTCAGGTGCAGGATCCCATGAATCGTTGTTTACGAAGCCCGCATCGTAGAAGACCGCACCGCGTACCGTCTCGATGATCGGCACTGTGTATTCCAAGCTAGCAAAGGCGAGCGACTGGCCACCGAGGACCTCTCCGGAAACCGGGTCGCGCGGACCGCCGATGTCGCGGAACTCGAAACCACGCAGTGTACGACCACCGCCGAGGAACATGCGCTCGAAGATTGGTGGCTTCCCATCATCGCCATTCACAAAGGCAATTTCACCATTGATCGAGAGGATGGAATCCCAGCGAAGATTCCAGTATTTCGCACCTTGCGCGGAAATTGTGATCGTATCCACATCTCCGCCGAAAATCCCGCCGGCGAAAAACACCCCGATGTCGAATTTCTCACCCTTCCGCGTCTCGATGGTGCTGTCGCGATTGTCGTAGAGGTAGTTGAAGGAAACGGCACTGCGCAGGAAATCGCCGCCTTCCGCCTGGAACGCGGGACTCGCGCCGTTATCAGGGTCGATCTCAATTTGTTCGAGACGATACTCCATTTTCAAGGAGGATTTCTCGGTGAGAGGCTTCCGGAGGAAAATCGCTCCACCGGCGTTGGTCTGGTCATACTCATCACTAAAGTAGGAGGATTCACGGTAGAAAAGCTCTCCTCCGAGAGCAAGCTTGCGATCCAGGAACCACGGCTCTGTCAAGGAAACTGAGAACTCGCTGCGCTCCGCTCCGGCCCGGACATTCATCGCGAAACGCTGACCACCACCGGTGAAGTTCCATGGGTTGGTGATGTCGAAGTTGCTTTGCTCCAGAGTCAGGAAACCAACGATGTTATCAATCGAGCTAAAGCCGATACCAACTCCGACCGATCCAGTGCTGCGCTCCTCCACGAGAATGTCCACGTCTCGGTAGCCGTTTCCGCCGGGGGTACCGGATGCCTGCACGTCCGCGAAATATTGGAGGTTCTCCAAGCGAGCCTTGGTGGTTTCAAGCTCCACGGTATTGAACCAGTCGCCTGGCTTAAGTGGCACCTCGCGTCGGATCACTTTGTCCTTGGTCTTGGTATTTCCTTGGATGTTCACCCGGCCGACACGGAATCGGGAACCCTCAGTAATCTGATACTTGATGCTCACCCGGTTCGGTCCGGCATCCTTGATATCCGGAGAAACAACAGCATCCGCATATCCGCGGGAACCGTAGAAACTACGAATCGTTTTGATATCTTCCCGCATCTTGCTGGAGGAATAGGCGTCGCCACCGTTGAGAGTCAGTGAGGGATAGAGTTCTTCGGGTTTAAAAACCGTCATCCGACCAAAGCTGACACCGTCTACCGTGTATTTATCGCCTTCGACGATCGGGATTACAAGATCCACGCGACCGTCGCCCACCGGATCCAGTCTCACGCCTGGGCTGCTGGCGCGGAGGTAACCCCTGCTCCGGTAGTAATCCAGCACCGAATCCAGGTCGCTATCGAGCTGGTTGGATTCGAATCGCCCGGATTTGGTAAGCCACGAGAACCAGCCTTTTGGCTTCGTCTTCATCTCCTTTTTCAGCTCAGGAGTAGTGAATACCGTATTGCCTTCAAAACGGATTTTGCGGATCTCGTTTTTCGACCCCTCGTCGATGACAAAAATCAAATCGGAGGTCCCGGCCTGCGCGGTCGCCTGGGTCCGGTGGGTAACAAGAACGTCCGGGTAGCCGTAACCACGGTAGTATTCCTCGATATTACGCCTGGCTTCAAGAATCTCCGCATCACTTAGCGCACCACCCGCTTTCAGCTTGGTTTCCTTAGCGAGCTTCTGTTCGGAAAACACCGTATTCCCCACGAAACCAACTCCTCCCATGGCAGGCCGCGTCATCACATCTGCAATCACTCTTACACCATTCGCTCCCACCGGCTCGGCAAGAAACCGGACATCATCCACCAATCCAGATTCGTAAAGACTCTTAATATCGTTGTCGAGTCGCTCGGCGCGGTATTGCGTTCCGGCCTTGGTGGACATCAAGTTGCGAAGGCGGGCTTCATCGACCGTCTTCGCTCCACGATACTGGATTGATACCTCGGTAATATTTTTTCCCTCGAAGTCTTGGGCGGACAAATTCCCCGTAAAACCGGAGATAAAGACGAAGGCGATCAGGGCGAGAAAGCCCTTGAGCCGATCCAGGCCCGTGAAAAGAAGATTTGAGGAAGTCATAGTGGGGATGATGTCACGCCGATAAAGGCCGGGAGCTCGTTTTCCGTCAAGGTCAATAGCACGTTTGATAGCAGCTAACGGGCCGTTCCCAGAGGCCACTCCCTTTCCGGAACCGAAGGGACTCCGTCCTGAACTGTGAGGCCTGGACGATGTGGCGAGGAACGAGCCGCCGAGGGAAGGCCGGAAGACCAGCTACCCCCCCCCGGACAACCTGCGCGCTAACGGACGGTGGGACATCTGCCTTAGGGGCTTTTGGCCCATACCGCGAAGCGCACCCACCTCCAAAAGTATATGGCGTGACGGGAGAGGGGTTAGCTCTGGCGGTTACTGTTGCCAGATTACCCGATAGGTCTTCATTGCGTTCCCGAAATCCCCTTCCCGATCCGGCAATACCTTTGGTTGAGAGGAGTGGGCATATTTTGTCTGTCAATTTGAATAATGGCCAATTGCGACTGACCGCTTTATTGCGGATACAGACCCCGACAGATGCCACCGGGAATGCCCGATTCAAATCTCGTGAACCCCTCAGCGCCTGAATCACACTCATTTTCTAACACTTACGTCGTGTTTACCCGGAGGTCTCTCATACTCCACAACACTCCCGCAGCAGCCTTGCCGTTTCCTCTCATCCGCCGCGCGCCATCCTTCCTCCCTTCGGAAAATCGCTCCCGTGCTCCCGCGAACGCCTCGTTCACGAACTCCTTGCTCCCGATCACCGCCCCGTCCGTGAAATATCTCACACGGCAACGCAGCATCTTCGCCATCCCCAGATCGGGCAGCACCGTCTCGTTGTCCTCCGTGGCCAGCATCTCCGCCGTGTTCTTCCTCACCGCTTTCCGATCATCCACCTCCGCCCGCCCGCTTTTCCGGCCCAGGGCCAGACCCATCGCGCGACGGTAGATCCGCGAAACCTCCTTCCACCTGTCCGCATTAAAACCTTCACCCCGGTGGCACATGCACGCCCGCACCAGCCCCTCCCGTGCCTTTTTCCCGTTTCCTTTGCTTCCGCCTCCCACAGCTTCCCCATAGCTGCTCCACCGATAGTCAGCCGGATCGGAAACCATCCCAGCCCGGACCGGATTCAGGTCGATATACGCCGCCATCGTCCGCGCCGCCGTCCCGCTCTCCACAATCACGCTCTTGAAACGCTCCTCCCACAAAGTTCCGGAACGGTCATGCTTGCGGTTGAACCACCGGGTGAAACGAATCAGAAGACCCTGCATGTAGTGGCTCAGGCTGTGCATCCGCCGGGTGAAACGCGAATGAATTTCCCTCACTCGCGCCTCGTTCCCATCCACCAACCCAACTTCGGCCCTCGCCGCAACAAGCTCTTCCGCCACTCCCCGAACAAAAGTCTCCGAATACAACGCACCGAGCCTCCCCAGCAGTTTTTCATCGGATATCCCCCCACTCTCCATCGGCGGAACCTCAAGCAGGATATGGAAGTGGTTGGACATCACGCAGTAGGAAAGCACCCGACAGCCGCTGAAATTCTCATACATCCGCATGAACATGCGGAAAGCTTCGCGCTCCTCATCTCCGAACGCGAACCGCCTATCCACGACCCTCGACACGCAGTGGTAAACTGCAGGTTTCACATCCGGATCGGAACTCTCGATGGTCCATCTCTTCTTCCTCATGCCCCCATTCTGTCGCCAGAGTCCCCACAGTCAATGGGTTTCTAATATTTTCTCTGACACCTTGTGATGCCTTGTGATGTTGTGATGCCAGAGTCCCCACAGTCAATGGGTTTCTAATATTTTCTCTGACACCTTGTGATGAATATTTTCTCTGACACCTTGTGATGGACACCTTGTGATGGACACCTTGTGATGCCAGCCGCCCCACTTGACGTCATACTTCCGTCCCGCCGTCGCCAGCTCGAGCAGGCGGGCGAGGTGGCCTTCGATGTCTTTGGTATAGGTCTTCGAGAGGTCGGTTTCCGGATTGAGTTCGGTGTGGCGACGCTTGAGATAGGCGAGCTGCATCTCGCCCATGATTTGCGCGAAGATCAGGTTCACCTCCAGCTTGCCGCGATTGAAGGTGTAGGCCTCAACGTCTTAGGGGCGCTGATAAAATTGAGCGTTCCTGCGCCCTGCTTGAGAATTGCCACACTGCCGGCTGCCACACCTCCGGAGATGCCATTGTCGAATATCGCCGTGTCACCGGTGTCCACAGTGAAAGTGCGCTCCACGCCGCCGAGCGTGGCCGTCCGCTTGGCCGTGATTCTACGCAGGGTAACCCAAATGCGGCTCCGGAGGTAAATTTCCAGTCGCTAGACAGAGTGCGGTTGTTATCGAAAGTGGCAACCTGAATGCCAGTGAAAGCCCTGGAGAAAACGTCATCGATGGTGCTGAGGTCCCAATTGGCTGCAGTGTTGTATTCGTTCGTTCCGGTGGTCGGATTCCAATCGGCGTGGGCGGGGAGGGCGGTCTGAAGTGGATCGGTACCATCCTGCCAGTTTTTCCAACTCCGACCCGGCGGAGCCGGACCCATGTATACCAAGTTGCGTCATAAATTGTGAGTTCACGAACCACAAATCGAGATCTCGAGGTTCCGGAGCGCCGCTGAAAAGACCGTCAAAACGGGGCGAGCTGAAGACCCGCGCTCCAATCAAAATTTTCTGTCGGCGAAGACAGGACAACCCGTCTCACGATTTGTGATGACGCCGGTTATACCCCCTTTCACGGTACCGGGATTCCAAGCGGACCCTAAACCATGTCTGCCAAGACACTTCCGTCTTTCAGATGCAGGACGAGATCGCCGAGGCGTGTGGCTTCGCTGCGGAGGTGGGTGACGTGGAGGACGGTGAGGCGGTGGTCGCGCTGGACGGATTGAAGCAGGGTGGCCATGTCCTCGCGAGTTTCCTCGTCGAGGGCGGAGAGCGGTTCGTCGAGAAGGAGGACTTCTGGATCGGCGGCGAGAGCGCGGCCCAGAGCGACGCGTTGTTTTTCTCCTCCGGAGAGATTCAGGGGTTTGCGGTCGAGGAGGTGGGCGAGGCCGAGGCGATCGCTAAGTTGGGCAACGCGAATAGCGATTTCAGCGGGAGATTTTTTTTGTAGTTTGGGGGCGAAAGCTAGGTGCTCTGAGACGGTGAAGGTGGGAAACAGGGCACCATCCTGAGGGACGTAACCGATGAGACGCTTGCCAGGAGGCAGATGGGTAATTTCGCGGCCAGAGATAGAGATAGATCCGGAATCTGGTTGACGGAGTCCGCAAAGGATTTCCAAGAGAGTGGTCTTCCCACAGCCGGTCCGACCCATGAGGACGGCGTATGTTTCCGAAGGGACGGTGAAGGAGAGATTTTCCAGTGCGAAGCCGGAGCCGGTATCGACGGAAATATTTTCGAAACTTATCATAGAGATTCTCCAGTGAGGCGGACGGCGACGAGGACGATCATGGCCATCCCGACCATCAGCAGGCCTACGGCAACGGCGGCTTCTAGGTTCCCTACGCTGAGCTCAAGCCAGACGGTGGTGGGGAGGACTTCCGTCTTCATGCGAGTCGCTCCGGCGAAGACTAGGATGGGGCCGAACTCGCCGAGACTTCTGGCCCAAGCGACACTGGCGGCAGCAAACATTCCGCGCCGGGCGGCGGGAAGAGTGACGAGGCGCACGGCTTGGAACCGACTGCAACCTAAGGTCATGGCCACTTCTTCCGGACGGGGTGAAAGGTGATCAAAAGTGCCGCGCATGGTGCGGATGGCGAAGGCGGCACCGATGACGAGCTGAGCAAGGATCACCCCGGCGATCGTGTAGGTGAAGGCGACGTGCTCTTCCACCATGCGCCCGAAGCTGGTTTGAAATAGGATGAGAAGGCAGAGACCGACCACCAACGGTGGAAGAACGATGGGGATGTCCAACGCGGCCTCCACGAACGATTTCCCCCAAAACTTCGAGCGAGCGAGAAGGTATCCGAGCGGGACGGCGAGGATGAGGGAAAGCAGCGCGGTAACCGTGCAGGTGAGAAGACTGAGGCCGGTGGCGTAGCGGATTTCCTTTGATTGCAGAGCCAACCACATCTCGCCCGGTGAGGTGTAGGTGGCGGTGGCGGCAAGCATCGCGATGATGAAGCCGAGGTAGAGGGCAGCAATGAGGGCGAGGGTCAGCCAGAAGAGACTTGGACGTTTCAAGTTTTGGAAGATAGGTAGGGGTGAGGAAAACGGGCGACTCCGCCAAAGCTAGTTTTTCAGCCAGGATGGGATCTCAATCTCCGCGCTTTTGACCGGGGTCTGGTCTTCGATCCACTGGAACCCGGCTTCCTCAAAAGTTTCCCGATTCTGCTGGAGAAAGACAAGCAAACGAGCCGCAAGGTTTCGTTTGCGGGAGGTCTCGCGAATGGCGAAAGGTTGCACGGCTCGGGCGCCGGGGTGTTTGATCGGGATGAAATCCAGCTTGTCTTCCCGGAGCAGGGTGTTGACCCGGTAAACGATCGCGGCATCCAGCGCGCCGGCCTGGAGTTGATTGATGAGGAAATCCGCGGTGGGAACCTCGACGACGGTGTTTTTCATGACGGCCTTGGTGAGTCCGGAGGATTTCAACATTCCCTGTGTCATATATCCGAGGGTGGATTGCAGGGCGTTGCAAAGTCCGATTTTTAAGTCGGGCTGACCGAGATCTAGGAGCGTCTTGATTCCCTTTGGGTTGCCTTTTCTAACAGCGACTCCGATATCGGTTTCGGTGAGCAACACGGCGCTGGGAAAGTACTCGGCGACAGGTGGGATGAAGCAGAGGTCGCAGGCGTAGTAGGCGTCGGGAAACTTTGGATCATCTGCGGATGGCATGGTTTTCATGGTGGCACAGAGCACGCCGCAGCCGTTGAAAACCGTGGTGAGGACGGCACCTTCGCGAGTGGAAAATTCAGTGAGAAGCTTTTCAACCGCAGGGCGATTGACTCCGCCGGAGTAGAGGATGAGTTCGGGGGTCGCGGCCCACTCATCACCCCCGGCTGGTTCGAATCCGTGGCGTGCGAAGATGGCACCACCTTTTTCCGGGGCGGCGAGATAGCGGGCAAATTTCAGGGCGGCGGGTGCCTGTTGGCAGGAGGCAAGCACCGCAGCGGAGGCGGTTTCCACCTTCTGTGCGAGTTCAGGAATTTCGACGGCTTCCAGCCCTTTGAACTGGGGAACGGTGGCATCCCAGATAATCGCAACGTCCACCGCGCCAACCGTTAGATCGGCCGCGAGGGCGGTGACGGTGGGCTTCATCACGGCGACGTGGGCGGCGAGCGCTTCCCACCTTTCTCCGAGAGCCGCCTGTGTGCTGCGTCCGATGCTTGCCGCCTCCGGGTTGGCGACGGCAGTTTTCACATCGTCCCGGAAAAGGTCGTCAAGCGTGGCGATGTTTTTCGGGTTACCCGCTTTGACAGCGATAACGGGATGCTGACGGACGATGGGAAGATCCTCCCGAACGAGATCGAGACGTCGGGCGTTTTCAATCGCACTGGCATCCGCAGCGATGAAGAGGTCGCCTTTCCCGGAGACCCGGAGGTCGGTGAGCAGCGTGCCGGTGCCGCCGTATTGAAGGTTGATCGCCACGCCGAATTCCTTCTCGTAGGCGGCGGCAATTTCCTCGACCGGTTGCTTGAGACCCGCCGCGCAATAGACGGTGAGAGAATCGGCCTCCGTATGTTTCGGCTGGGATCTGCTAAGGAGGAAAAAACCTCCGGCCAAAACGGCGACAACCGCGAGGATGGACAGGGATTTTTTCATGATCGTTATGGAATTTGAGAGGGAGTTTCAGTTACACCGGTTCCTACGCTTGTCTATCAGCAGGATCTATTTCAAATGTTTCCGCAAACCTCACAGTCGGGACGGCGGGAAACTCGGATGCGACGGATATTGGCGGTATTCGCATCGAGATGAAGGAAGTCTCCGGCGGATGCTCTGGGCAGTCCGGTAAGAAGTTTGACGGCCTCAATGACGGCGAGATTGCCGAGCATCGCGGAGACCGCACCGAGGACCGGGAAACGTCGCTTCCATTCCGGCGGAAGCTCAGGATATAGGCAGGCAAGGCAGGCGGTGCGACCGGGGACGATCGTCAGAAGCCGTCCCTCCATGCCATACATGGCGGCATCGATGAGGATTTTATTCTGACGGACAGCCTCGCGATTCATCAGGAATCGCTCTTCGAAAAGCGGGGCGCAGTCGAAGACGATATCGGCTTTTGAAACCAAGCTGGCGGCATTTTCCGCAGTGATATTTTCATTGATCGCCTCGACTTCCACTGCGGGGGTGAAACGACGTAACGTCTCCGCTGCGATCTCGGCCCGAGGATGCCCGAGAGAGCCGTGGGCCATGAGGATCTGGCGATTGAGATCGTCCGGGCGGAGGTTGCCGCCATGGGCGAGGATGATTTTCCCAAAACCTGCGGCGGCGAGGGAAAACGCGACCGGACCGCCTAGCCCTCCCACCCGGGAAACCAGTGCGGTGGTTCGACGGAGTTTTTCCAAGCCAGCCACACCCATGCCGGGGAGGTCGGCCTGCCAACCGAACATTTCATGATCAGCAGTGGAGATATTATGCGGCGGTATCATTGGTCCTCTTCCCCTCTTCCCCTCATCCGCCGGACATCGGTGGCATGAGGGTGATTTCCATGCCTTCCTTCACGGTGAAAGTATCTCTGTCTCCGATCCACTGCTCGTCACCCACGATGAGGAGCAGGGTGCGCTGGATTTTGCCATCCGAGGTGAGAACTAGGGAGCGAAATGAAGCGTCCCGCCCATCGTTTGACAGATTCTTCAAGACGTCCACGAGCCGTTCACCTTCACGAGCCTCGACCGACTCGGTATTTCGGCCTGCGGCGGTGGCGAGTTGACCAGTGTAGTGCAAGTTCAATATCATGAGTCTTGGAGAGCAACCATTCGTCTCGGAAAATCGACTAACATTTTGTTCCGGGCCTTTTTGAAGTCAAGGTCACACCTAACGTTTCCGCCGCATAAGGGCGCCGGCTGAGGCGAGGACGAAGAGAAGCCACGTCGCCGGCTCCGGCACTCCGGGGATGGAGGGAGCGGCAGTGGCATCGACGGGTTCAAGTCCGTGTTCGCGGAACTGTGCCATCGTCTCTAGGACGACAGCACCTGAGACGGGTGTAACGAGTTGGTATTTCGCAGCGATCAGAGCCTTGTCCGGTGCTTCCGATTCACTGATCTCCATCGCCCAAATCCGGGCCAGGTGATCCCAGACTTTTCTGCCAGTCAGATCGGCCACATCGTCGCGACGTTCCCACTTCGCCGTTTCCGCCGAGCCACCGTGGAGGAGAGATAAAAGATACTCGGGCAACTCGGACTCCTTGTCGAAAAGTGTCGGTCCGCGCTTCAACACTCCGGCTTGGCCGAGCTTGTCGGCGAGGCGGTTCGGCCCGGAAATCATCTCGACATCGTAGATCACGGGACGATGGGTTCCGCGTTCAAGGAGTTGCAGCAAGGACTCAGATTTCGATAGCTCCACCGCCTGCGGTCCGTGCAGCCAGACGACCGCTCCGTTCTCACCCTCCTTGGCTAAGGAAACGGCTTTCCGTAGAGCTGCCTGATTGTCGCGACCTCCGGTGAATCGATAGTCCGAGAGCATTTCAAAATCCGCGTCTAGAGCACCGTCGTCCGCAATGATCAATTTGATTTCTCCGGGCGAAAAATTCTCTTTCAGCATTCTCACAATGAGATCCGAATCATCAGCCATCGAATGCGATCCATCGACAACGACCACCAACCTGTCCACCGATGGCTGTTCGGTTTCTGTTGGAATCCGTTGGAGAAATTTTGCCGATCCTTCTGCAAATCTGTCCTCGCACCAGACCGCTGCCCTGTGCTCCGGGAGTTCGCCCAACCGGAGCGCAACCGGCGTCTCAAGCACCTTTCCGAGATCGACCATCGCATTTGACGAGTAGCCATCACCGTCCCGTGCGGAACCCGGAATCCCCTCCCCTCCACTGATTTCAAATCCTCCGTCCGCCTGCAGCCACAACGCATGCTCCGCACCCTCCATGACACCGAAATTCCTCTCCACCACACGCGGCAATTCCCATCGCCGCCCATCTAGAGACGCGGTCACGCCGAAGCGGATTTTCATCTCTCCATTCGCAGGTACCGGAAAGCACTGCACCATCACGGTGTCCGGCCCGGCCATGGTCACCAGCACGGGATCGAGACGCTGCACCACCGCCACCGATTTATACGCCGCCTTCACTTTCGAAACGGAATTGAAGGCCGCCTCTCGTGGCTCGCCGTTCACCCACAGAGTGAGGCGTGAGACTTTCCCTCCGCGCGGCAGACGCACTTGGCAGCGGGCCTCCTTCGCTTGGTTGCTACCATTTTTGAAAACCATGGTCCATTCCCCATAGCCGATGCGCGAAACGCTATCCACATGCCCATCGAAACGCGACTCCGCGAGATCGAGATCTTTCAGACGAATCGCCACCTGGTCACCGCCGAGATGGTCATCAAACTCGAACTCATCGAATGAGTTCCGACCACGTGAAAACGGAGCATCGCGCACCATGCGCGGTGGCTTGATCGAATTGAAAGGCTTGCCGGTCGCGCGGAAAAATACGTCGCGAGTCGTTTCCGAATTTCTCGATTCCCAGTTTCCGTTGTCAAAAAATGAGACCGGGATTTTCCAACCACTCCCGATCCAACCGGCAATATCGGTGGCCATATTGGTGCCGCGGTTGCCCTCGTAGCAGGCACGGAGAAGTGTGCGCTCCGAGTGAAAATTCCGTAGCCGTGCCAGGCCCGCATCCGCCGTTTTCACATCCTCAGAAACCGCGCGCGAAAGCTGGAAGCGAGTCCACGCCGAAGGTGCTTCGAGAACAAAAATTATAAGTGCCGCACCGGCAGCGCCCATCAGAAGACCGCGCTTAAATACCCACGGCATCAGCACGCCCCGACGGCAACGCACCATCACCCTCCAAGTGGCAATGGCCGCGAAGATGGGAGTCAATGAAAGGAAACCCAACCCCATCGCGATCAACGCGAGCACGGAAAGTGGCAACAGGGGCAAGAACAACAATCCGTAAAAGATCGCGACAACCATGGAAACTCCCGCCGCGATCCCCTGCGCCATCGCTCCGGAGGTGCGGCCTCTTGTCAGCAGCCACCAGTTCAGCAGTGGCACGGAAAGCACGAGAACCGAGTGCCAGACGGTCGGCACTGGATCGAAGAACACGCCCCCGCAGAAGCCGCTCAAGATTTCAAAAATGGCGACCACCAATGGCATCACCACGCCGAAGATGATCGCCCAGCGCCATCCTTTTTTCAGTGGAGCATGGGAAATCTGATCCGCGTTTCCACGCTCCAGTCCGGCGATGATTTTCTCCACATCGTCCGAGCCAATCTGCACCGCATCCAGTCCCTCCGCCTCCTCATACACGTGAGCGGAAAGATCCTCCCGGAGCTCCCGCGCGTCGCTGCCGACTAGATTTTCCCGCCTCGCCCGAGCGTCGATGTATTCATCCAAACGCCCCTCTGCCTGCTTCGTCCACGTTTTCATGAGTTTGTATCGTCGTTGTTTTTATCGTTCATGAAATCGCCTTCATTGAGCGACCCCATCCCCTTCATCATCATTCCGAAATAGTCCGACATCCGCTCCGCCTCCACGCGCCCCGTCTCTGTGAGCGAGTAATATTTCCGCGCCGGCCCTTCGCTCGATTCCTCCAATCGCGTGGTGACCAACCCCTGTTTTTTCAAACGAGACAACAGGGGATAAATCGATCCCTCCGCCACCCCTACCCCGGGCACCGCCACCAGTGCCTTCACCAACGCATATCCGTATTTCTCCCCATTCTGCAGCGCGGAGAGAATGCACAAATCCAGCACGCCCTTGCGCATCTGCACCGTCCAGTTCCCAAACCAATCTGACTGTCCTTCACTCAAACTTCGCTAGCTATCTTGCATTAAAAGGTATTAGGCAAGGAAAATTTTCTGAAATGAACTCAGGGTTTAGAGGCTTCCGGGTGAGAGTTTTTGACAACGGATCGCGCGAACCACGGGCAAGGAGAGGCGGACGGTGTGCCCCACGGGGTATGGCATCCGCCTTTCTCACCCCCACTCGCGGATCACATACCCCTTGGGGCACACCGTCCGCGACTCCTTGTCTGCCAGCTCAAATGTCACGAGCCACCAGCGCGGGCAACCTAGGGAAACACATTACGAGCATGCGCATCTCGCGGAGAAATTCTATTTCGCGGAGCGGAAAAGGGAGAGGTTCCAGTTATCCATATCCTTGGGGAGCAAGGTCTTCGTCTGACCTCTGAAAGTCTCTTTCACGATGGTGGAAAACGGATCGCGCGAGCTGACCACACCGACGCTTGCTGCGAAGGTGGAGTCCTCGATGATGAACATGGGAGGATCAAGTTTCTGATCGCCCCATGACTGGTAACTCAGCCCACCGAGGATCTCGCAGTTGGCGTTGTTCTTCGCGATCAGGTGGGTGGCACGGCCTTCGGTTTTCAGTCCGAGAAGCCATAGCGTGCCAGCATCGACTTCCATCATGACGGCGGCCGGGGATTCTGGGTTGAACTGACGCAGCCAGACTTTCTCTCCTGCCCCAACGCGGAGAGTCGCTTCGCGGCCGGGTGCCACGTCGTCGATGAACCATTCGCCTTTGTCATGGACGGATTTGACCGATCCGCTCATGCCAATGCTCTGAACGATGACCGTGTTGCCGCCGGAGTTCCCGAGGATGGCTTCCTTTTTAGGTCCGTTCCATCCACCGAGAAGGAAGAAGCGTTCGATGATCACCATACCCCCCTTAATTTTCGCGAAGTCGATGACAGGCGTGCCAGCTTTGAAGACACCATTTGGATCGGCAACGTCCACTCCGCTGTCCATACCGAGCACACGATTGATGGTGCCGTGGATGCGGATGGGACCGGTGATCTTGTATTTTCGTTCGCCGGGCTTGAAGCAGACAGTGGTAGCTCCGTTTTTCACTCCTTCGTCGATGGCCGCCTGGATTGAGGCGGTGTCGTCCTCTGCGCTATCGTCGAGCACGATCCATTTCGAGAAATCCTCTTCCCACGGGATCACAGGGACCTCCTTGATGGGGAGGCGGAGCGAGGAAGGCTTGTCGTTGAAAAGTGCGACCGCTCCGGGTGTCCATTCGTTGATGGTGGTCGCGGGGTTTTTCTTTCCATCGTATTCGAGAATGGCTCCGTAACCCTCCTGTTTGATATCGCGGAGAAAGATCCGTGGACCCCGGGAAATGACTGCCGTGGCCTCCGGGGATCCTCCCATTAAGCTGCCGTCGATGAGGGTGAAATGATCACTGGGCGATGTCCTGATGACGGGGACTTTGTTTTCGCTCACAAGCTTGCGAATCGTGACCCGCCCATACTCCATATCGATCCCGAGCTCCCGCTGGTTGCGCAGCGTGAGGTGTTCGAAAATGATCGCAAAAGTGTCCTTGGTTTGAATGCCCCGGTCGAAGCCCTCGATGGTGACATTGCGTATGAGTTCCGGTCCCTGCTGGCCTTGGGTGAGATCGAGGCCGATCGCTCCGGCCTTCGCTGGGTCGCTGGTGCGGCAGGTGACGTTGTAAATCGCACCTGTATTGTTCGAAAGGAAGCGCAGAGCGGAGGCACCCGGATTGCCGGAGCCGATGTCAAAGGTCATGTTCCGCACATAGGAATGCATGGCATCGCCCGTGCCTTGGCCATCGTATAGGGAGAGCAGGTGGCGAGGCTTCTTTGGGTCTTGGAAATCAGGAAGATTGTCTTTGAGTCGCAGGACTGTCCCCTTTTCCGACTGCCCTTGGAAGAGCATGAATCGATCTGAACTATGCGCTTTGCTCGGTATCCGCTCCTTGCTGAATTGATCGCCTCCAACAAACAGGGTCCGCGAAACGAGATACGTCCCGTTGGGAAAATAGAGTGTTTTGAATTTTCCTTTGTTTTCGAAAATGGCTTTCTGAAGCGCATCGGTGTCGTCCGTGGTCCCATCGCCCTTGGCTCCATATTCCGTTTTCACATTGATGGCTCCCGCTTCCGATGGGAACACGATGCTTTCAGAAAATATGGGTTGGATGAGAAGCGAGAGAATGAGGTAGATTTTTTTCATGGGCGACTGAGGTCTTTATTGCGGGTAAATCGGCAGATGGATAGGGGGAAATTGGCGCATGTCAAATTTCGAGTGAGAGGAACTCCGTGCCTATTCCTGTAGTTCCTCAAGTTGCCCTTCCACAAAGTTCCTGACCGCAGGAGCGTTGGGAGGCGTATCACTTCCTTGCTCAAGAATCGTTAAATCCTCAAGCCCCTTCTGGTATTCGACAACTGCCTCTTCGTTCTTCCCCAGCTCCGCAAGGCAGATCCCTCGTGAGATCCGGGCGTCCATCAGGGAGTATCGCTGGTCGGAATCCTCGTTTTCAGAAAGGGCAACAATCATCAGTCCGATGGCCTCGCCGAAAAACTCAGCGGCAGGTTCAAAGCGCTTCTCAGACATTTCCACAAAGGCAGCGACACCGAGTGCGACTGCCAAATGCGAAGTAGCGACGTGATTCCCGGAGGGGGGGATTCTCTCGAGCGTAACGCGGCGGAAGCGAACAAACTCCGCAGCCGTCTTCGCCGCCTCCCCGTAGTTTTCCGCTTGGATGTAAGCTGAGGTCAGGTTTCCCCATGCTTGTGCGACTTCCCGGCAAGTAAATGCAGTTTCGCCAGAAACCTCCATTACCTTTTCCATGATTTGTACTTGCTGGCTGTAGGACTTTTCGGCGGCAACGGCGTCGTCCTTTGCCATTTCCACACCGCCTATGAACTGGTGGGCGAATGCTAGGCTTGTCAGGGTGTCGGGGGTGCTTTCCCTCTTGTCGAGGCTGCGTGCCGTTTCCAGATTCATTCGGTATTCCTCACCCGCCTCTTCAAATCTCCCAAGACTTTCAAGAGCCTGCCCCACTTTCTGGAAAGAGATGGAAAGCTGGCTGAGGTTGTCCGCAGAATCGTTGGCATCGTAGAGTTCTTGGGCGAGACTCTTTGCCTTGCCATACACTTCAAGAGCCGCTTCACCCTCATCCTCTTTTAGGTGCCAGTTTCCCTTATCCTGATAAGCAATCGACAGCATGTATTTGTTAGCAGCAGTGGGCTGCGACTCATAGAGGATGAGCATCACCTCCATAAGCTTGTCGAGATAGTAGCGGCCGGTTTCCCGTTCCCCAATATCAAGATAGAGTCGGTTTAAATCCTGGCATACAATCGCTAACGCACGTAAGCGGGCAGATGTCGGCTCGTCCCTATAGCTCTCCACCCGAAGGCTGTAGGCATCCTTGTAGAACGGCAGCGCGGCGGACGCACCTTCCAGCTCTCGTTGCATATTGCCAAGCCGTTCACGAACTACCGCTAAGGAATCGCGACTCTTCGGATCGGGTGTAGCTTCGTAGATTGACACTAGGATTTTTTCTTCCTCGCGGAAAGTCACCAAAGCTGCCTGAACATCACCGGACAGAGCGATGGCATCACCGAGGCGCTCTTTGGCGATGGCCAAGTCCCGTAAATATTTTTCTTCGCTTGGATCCGACTCTACAATCGATTCGTAAATTTCCACGGCTTCCCTCGCCGCTTCCCTCGCCTCCTCAAGGCGTTTCTGCTGCAGAAAATCCTGCGATTTTTTCGATAGGACCGTCGCTTTGTTCGCCAGCACAGAGGGTGATTCCTCATCCTGCGGGAAGGTAAGAAAATACCGGTTTGCCACGCCAAGGATACGATCCAGCAGTGGTGTCAGGTCATTTTCACGTAGCTCGTCGCGTAGGTCGTAGATCATCACATTGATCACCTCGTCGGCTGCGGTACGGGCTTTTTCCGAGCGCTCCTTTGCCAGCCGTTCAGCGCGTGCGCTCTCCTCCGCGAGGCGCTGCTGCTGCACCGCGCGGACCATCGCCCCCGTGGCCACTAAGAAAAGGACAGCCACGGCAGCAAGCCACCGACGCAGCACCTGCGCCTTCCGCTTCGCCCTTGCTAGCTGATATGCTTGGTCGCGCTTGGTTAGCTGACCCAGCGGTAAGCCGAGGATGCCTGCAATGATTTTCAGCACCGCGAGCCGGGAGCTATCCTCGTAGGCTTTTACCTTTGCCGCGATGCGTGCGCGGCTTTCGCCGGCACTTTCCAGCACTTTCCGGTAAGCCTCCGGAGTGGTCCAACCTTCCGTCCCATCCGCGAGGCGCAAGTCCGCAGCGATCGGCTCGGCGGGCTTATCCCGGAGCAACTCTCCCTCTGGGGAAATCTCGTAGCGCATCGGCTCCGGGAAACACGGTCTATCCTCGCTCCCCGGTTCACCATCAAGGAACACTGCTAGGACTCGATCCGCACGCCCCAGTTTCTTAAAGTAACTGATCTCATCCGCCACATAGGTCGACTGCACCGCGCGGGGAGAGCACAGGACTACGAGAAACCGGCTGCGATCCAGCGCCCGGTAGATTGGCCCGGAGAGATCTGAGTCCGCAGGCAGTTCCTCCTCATCTCGGAAGACAGGAAAAATACGCGCCGGGATCAGGTCGCCGCGTCCATTACGAGTTCCAACCAGTTCGTCCGGCACCTCGTAGGTTTCAAGTTTCTGGTGCAGCCAAGTCGCCCACTGCCGTCCCGGATCGCGATTGTCAGCATGGCGATAGGAAATAAAAGCCATGTAGTCCTCAAGTGCCGCCATACTTGTGCATCGTTACTGAAACGCCATTTCGCACAATCTCAAAAGCTCTTCCCCAATTTCAGCGGAAGGCTAGATCGGATTTTACTGCCCGTATTCCAAAGGCTTGAATCCGAGCCACGCGTTATCGAGCTTCACCACCAAGCCGTGGTGACCAAATCTCTTTCCGCAAGACGGGCGGTTTGCCGGATTCCGGGAAACTCGATTTTACGGCCTCAGCGAGCTCGCCAGAAAGCTCGGAGACTGTCTCCTCCTGAGCTGGATCGTCCGCGAGGTTGGCGAGTTCGCTTCGGATCATTTTCGTGATCGTAAAGCTCACGACCTGCCTTTCCTCCGTTCCATTCGGTGTAGCGCCAGCGCGGGGTGCGTAGGCTGTATCCGGAATTTTCTCCGCCTCGTAAAACTTGGCTCAGCGCCCAGCCGCGGCCCAAGGCGGTGGGATCTTTGAGCATGGGCACGAGCGACTGCCCTTGCAAATTTCCCGGAGGAGTCACGCCGCAGAGTTCCGCGAGTGTCGGGAAGATATCGATCATCGCGACGGGAGAGTCGGCGACCGTGCCGGGATTCGCGACACCCGGCCCGGCGATGATCAGAGGCACCCGTGCGCTTTCCTCGAAGAGACTTTGTTTTTTCCACAGTCCGTGTTCGCCCATGTGATAGCCGTGGTCACTGGTAAAAACGATTACGGTACTTTCCGTAAGACCGAGGCGATCAAGAGCGTCGAGAGTGGCTCCGAGTTGTGCGTCCATGAAACTGATGCTCGCGGAGTAGGCTTGGCGGCATTCGCGGCGGAGATCATCGGTGAATAGCTTCTCTTCTGGTTTCTGGCTGGCCAATGCCATCTTCGGGATGTCTTTCTGGTCTTCTTTGGCTCCTGTGACCAATGGCATTTCCTCTCTAGGATGCTGAGCAAAATATTTCTCCGGAGCTGTGAAAGGTGTGTGCGGTCGGAAGAATCCGAGGGCTAGGAAAAACGGACGGTCCTTTTCCTTGGCGCAACGCTCCATGACCCATTCCGCATCGCGCGCGAGCATCCCGTCCGTATGCATCGCATCAGGCCGGGGTGACGCATACCAGCTCAGGACTCCGCCAAACTGCCCTTCTTTCAGAGTGAACGTATCGGGTTCTTCGATCGTGCGGTCGCAGCCTGCGGGATTCAGTTCCAGCTCCCAGGATGCGGGGTCGTCATGACCGGCAGTTCCGATGGAGTTCGGGACATCGTAGTGGTACATTTTCCCGAGTCGGGCCGAGAAATACCCTGCATGGCGGAAAGCCTGCGGCATGCTCGGCTGCTTCGGGATTGTCTGGCGGAAAATCTGGGAGTTACCGAAAATCCCGGTCGTATTTGGATACAGTCCAGTGAGAAAAGAATTCCGGCTCGGTCCGCAGAGCGGATACTGGCAATAGGCTTTTTCAAAAAGCACACCACGCGCGGCGAGTCGGTCGAGGTTCGGTGTCTTCGCGAGAGGATCGCCGTAGGCTCCGATAAGGGTGTTGAGATCATCGGAAACGATGAACAGGACGTTGGGCCGTTGTTTGGAAAACGCGGGCAGGGTCAGGAGGAGGAAAAGAAAAGTGCGCATGGTGGTCTTTGAGGAGATTCCATTTTTAGCCAATACCACGCAAGGCGTTTCGGCACCACTTCAGATCCCCCGCATCATCCCGGCCATCGACTTCGTCATCATCTTCCGGATGAACGGGATGCGCTGGGAAGTACGAAACCCGTAGTAGCGGAATGGTGAGATAAATTCGTAATCCGACTGGAAAACGGGAGTGAGCCAGCGGGTGGCTAACTGGTAATAGCGCAGCACCGGCCCCCTGCGCCGCGAGTATTCCGGCAGGGCTTTTTCCAAAGGCAACTCCGCCAGACAGGAGGCGAGACAGCTCGCGTCCGCCAGTGCGAGATTCACGCCCTGGCCCAACTGCGGACTCATGGCGTGGCCTGCATCGCCTAGAAAGACCAGCCTGTCGCCATGCCACTTTCGCATCCGAACATCGCCGTATCTGGCGGTGAGGACCTGATCCCAACCGTCGATCTGGCTTAGAAGATTTTCAGCGCTCGGGCAAAGACTGAGCACGCCTTGCTTCCATTTTTCAAGAGGCTCGCTGCGGATGCTAGAATCGTCGGCGATGCGGAGGCTCCAGAACAGGCTGAGGAGTTCAGCGCCTCCGCCGCCCTCGGTTCCCGTAGGCAGAAATCCCGCGAGCAGCTTCGTCCCGTGCACCACCTGGTGCAGATCTCCGGAGGGAAACGCCCCGTTGTTTTTCCCGATGAACCAGTGCGCGCCCCAGCCGTAGCCACGGTCGTACCCGTCCCCCAGCAATACCCTCCTCATCGCAGAGCGGGCACCGTCCGCAACGATGAGAAGGTCGAAGCTTTCCCCCTCCAGCTTCCAGCCGCCGAGGAGCTTCCGGGCGTTTTCCACGCGGCTTCCCCAGCGGATTTCCACCCCCTCTTTTTCCACCAACTCGATCAGCGCGGCCATCACCACCGGCCTTTGCAGACCAGCTCCGAAAAGCCCTTTTCCCAACTCCCCGTAGCGCAGCTCCATCAGATCTCGACCATCCTTTTCCAAGACATGCAGTCGCTCCACTTTCGAGGCATGCGAAATGACTTGTTCGTAAATTCCGAGCTCACGCAGGACATCCATCCCGCTCGGCTGCATCAAAAAGCCAGCACCCACGGCCCGGCATTCAGCAGCTTGCTCAAATACCAACACCTCATGCCCTGCACGTTTCAAGAAAACCGCCGCCGCCGCACCTGCTGCTCCACAACCAATCACCGCTACTCTCATCCAACGATCTTCGCTACTGTGTGGCCCGCTTTCTCAAGATGGCGGTGGAAGCTCACAAGGTCCCTCAAGACAGCTCTCAAGATTCCGATCAGCGGAATCGAGCATGCCTGAAACAGGAGTGAGAGGGAATGGGTGAAACCGGAAATTCGCATCGCTTGCGTTGTTTCCGAAAGGCTAGTCGGCGAGATTCGAATTGTCTCCGGAAATATCCTAATGATCTACCAGAACCTCGTAGCGGTAGGTAAGGGTTTTCTCGCCACCCGCAGGAATGTCCAAAGACCACTCCAATTGGCGGCGAGGATTCACACTGGGGACGCCTTCCGGACGGAGTGCGGTTTTCGGCTTCCCGTCCGCCTCTAACATTTTCCCTGAGAACTCCGCACGGATGGCCATGGAAATTTCCTTCGCCCGGTAGTTCCGGATGGTAAGTTCACCTTTCACAGTGGTCCTGCGGTAATCATTTCCACCAATGAAAACGATCTGCCGCTCGCCTTCCTCCTCCGTCTCACGTGCCTCGGTGCGTATGCTCAGTGCCTTGGTCACACGCAGGCAGGTTTCCTGACCTGGATTCACCCACTCGGAAAGGCTCTGTCCACGGAATTTCCCTTGCTCCACGACCAGTGCCGGAGCGGTGGTCATGGGAAATTTGAACGGGTTGGTGAAACGCACCGCATCCCAGGCGGTGTTCTCGGCGACGGTGTTCCCGTCGTAGCGCCCCCTCTCGTTGCGCGTGTCCTGGACGGTCCACTCGACCACGCGCTCGTAGTCCGCCTCCGCCGCCGCGACATCGAGGGAGAGACTATCGCCGGCTTTCATGCTGCGCCCGCCAATGCTCTCGTAGTGGATGTCGTTGCTCGCCATGCCGACTTCCGAAACATCTGGCAGCGGGGCCAGATTTCCCCGCGGAGCTGAATTGTAACTGGCCATCTGGCTTGAGATACGGTTGCTGGTGATGCCGAACGAGCTGTTGCCACTACCTGACAGTTGTTGGAAAAAGGAAGACAATCCGGTGCCCTGCCACATCGGCGAATCCACTCCACCGAACTCCACGTTCGGAAAGCCGGAAATGAGCTGCACTTCCGCCTCCTCAAAATCAGTCATCTCGTTCCGGATCACCGCATTCTGGCGGATGACCAGCGATTTCGAATCGCTGAGATCCAGGCGGTAGGAAGGCAGCCAGGCCAGCCCTTTTGCAAGATAGCTGATGCGCACTTTCCCGCCAACCGCCGGAGCTTTGGCCACATCGAACACCATCACCGGGCGTTCTTCGGTGCGGGTTGCGGGAGCGAACGGCCCCTCGACATCGAGCATGGTGATAGAGGATTGGGAAACGTAGCGCCGCGAGCCGCCAGGGGACTCAATCACGAGGAAGTTTCCGGTGTTCGGAGTCTGATTTAGCCTCTGGGACGCTGCCTGATTTCGGAACCAGTGATAGGAGCCTTGATTCGCGTTGAGCGTGTTGTAGTCGGTGTTCCAGGTCATCTCGTTTTCGGAAATCGGGATCTCCCAGACGCGGCCCTCCACTTTCTCTGAATGGGTGCCATCCACCACTTTCAGGGAAACATTCTTCCCCGCGAGATCATTCTGAAGCCTACCGCCCGGAGCCTCCGCCGCATCGGTGGTCTCGATCATACGCATCGTCGATCTGATGGAAACCTCACCATCACTCTCCACCCAAAGCGATCCATGCACCGCCTGCGGCACCTTTTCCCAAACGTAACTCCCGGCAGCCTCAATCGGGAACTCGACACTCACCACAGCAAGCCCGTTTTTAAATAGCCCGACGGACTCAATTCGAGGGACAACCGTTTTTTCCTCCACACCAAAGGCAAAAGGAACCGAACCAAGGACGAGCAGTAGAGCAATGGGTTTCATTGCCACAAGGACTACACCGCCTGGGCCACCCCGTCAGTAAAGGCCTTGTAAAATTCAAACTCGCCCCAGCAGGACTCTTCCTTGAAGTTTAAAGTTTAAAATTTAGAGTTTCCCCATGCGTTGCTTCTACTCACAGGATCTTGAACTCGATCTCCCAGAGGGTCACCCCTTTCCCATGGATAAATTCCGCATTTCTAAGGAAATGCTCATCCAAGAAAACATCCTACGCCCCGAAGAGATCACCGAAGTCCGGGCGACGGATTTCCATCACATTCTGCGCGTCCACGACCGCTCGTACATTGAGAAAATCCAGTCCGCCGCACTCGGCCGTAAAGAGCAACTTCTCCTTGGCCTCCCCGCTTCTAGAAATCTCTTTTCCCGCTCCGCCACAGAAGTCGAGGCCACCCGCCTCGCCTGCAACGCAGCCCTGGAAGAGGGGGTCGGTGTTTGTCTTGCAGGCGGTACCCACCATGCCTTCCGTGAACACGGCGAGGGCTACTGCGTCTTCAACGACATCGCCATCGCCATCCGTGACCTCCAGGACAAGCGCCCGGGAATCAAAGTCATGGTCGTCGATACCGACGCCCACCAAGGCAACGGCACCGCCTCGATTCTCGGCGACGACCCCAAGGTTTTCACCTACTCGATCCACGTTGGGAAAAACTACCCCACGAAAAAAATTGCATCCACCCTTGATGTCGAAACCGTCCGCTACGTGGAAGGGGAAATGTATCTCCAGCAGCTTTTCAAAACCCTTGCCGATGCCCTCGACAAATTTTCCCCAGATCTCGTCATCTGGATCTCCGGAGCCGACAACCACCGCAACGACCGCTTTGGCCAGATGCACCTTTCCCTCAAGGAAATCCAGCGCCGCGACGAAGTCCTGCTCCGCGCGATGATCAAAAACCGCATCCCCGTAGCCATCCTCTACGGCGGCGGCTACAACCGCCAACCGGAGTTCACCGCCAAACTTCACCGCAACACCGTTGCCACCGCGAAACGGCTCGCCGCGGAATACGGGGGGCTATGAAGGCTTTTTAAATAAGGAAGGCAGGAAAGCAGGAAGGAAAATCAAAAGGATTACGACCGGATTTTTCAGTGCACTGGTTCCTGCTTTCTTACCTTCCTCATCCATATACTCTTCGATCCATACCATTGGTTCGGAATTCACTGCCAAGCCCCTTGCAGAGGAATACTGCGGCCTCTGAAGGTTTTTAAATAAGGAAGGCAGGAAAGCAGAAAGGAAGATCAAAAGGATTACGGTCGGATTTTTCAGTGCGTTGGTTCCTGCTTTCCTGCCTTCCTCATCCATATACTCTTCGATCCATACAATTGGTTCGGAATTCACTGCCAAGCCCCTTGCAGAGGAATACTGCGGCCTCTGAAGGTTTTTAAATAAGGAAGGCAGGAAAGCAGGAAGGAAGATCAAAAGGATTACGACCGGATTTTTCAGTGCACTGGTTCCTGCTTTCCTGCCTTCCTTATTCAAATACTCTTCAATCCATACCATTGGTTCGGAATTCACTGCCAAGCCCCTTGCAGAGGAATACTGCGGCCTCTGAAGGTTTTTAAATAAGGAAGGCAGGAAAGCAGGAAGGAAGATCAAAAGGATTACGACCGGATTTTTCAGTGCACTGGTTCCTGCTTTCCTGCCTTCCTTATTCAAATACTCTTCAATCCATGTCACTGGAATTGGAATCTATCTCAGCCGCATTCATCGGAGCCGCCATCGCCGTCCACAAGGAACACGGCCCCGGCTTCTTGGAATCGATTTACGAAAACTCTCTCATGATCGAATGCCGGGAACGAGGCATCAGGGCCGAATTTCAGAAGGGAGTCCCCATCCATTATCGAGGAGAGCTTGTGGGAACCCACAGAGTGGATGTCATAGTAGAAAACAAGCTGATCGTTGAGTTAAAAGCCATCAAAACCCTCGAAGACATCCATTTCGCCCAAGTTCGGAGTTATCTCAGGGCTACCGGGTTGAAACACGGACTCCTGCTGAATTTCGCTAGCATGACATTGACGATCAAGAGAGTGCTGTAAGACAGGAAAAGCGGCACCGAATCTGCTGAATCTCAGTCTTATCCATGACGATTTCCGATAAAAAAACAGGCCTCGCCATCATGACCTCCGGAGGTGATTCCGCAGGCATGAATCCCGCTGTGAAATGCGCAGCCGAATACGCCCAACAGCGCGGATACAAACCCTACCTTGTTTACGACGGTCTCAAGGGACTCGTTGCGAACAAGATCGTCCCCGCGGACAAGGATTTACTTTCCGGGATCATGCACAAAGGGGGGACCGTGCTACGCTCGTCCCGCTCGCCCGAATTTTTCGACTACGCCACCCGCGAAAAGGCGCACGCGAATCTGCAGGCCCACGGAATCGGAAAACTCATCGTCATCGGTGGCGACGGATCCTTCCGCGCCCTAAACCAGTTTTATGCGGATTTCCACATCCCCTTTGCTGGCATCCCTGCCACCATCGACAATGACATCGCCGGCACCGACTACTGCCTTGGCGTCGATACAGCCCTCAACGTCATCCGCCAGTCCATCGACTCGATTCGCGATACAGCCTCCTCCTTCTCTCGGGCCTTTGTCGTGGAAGTCATGGGCCGCCACTGCGGCTATCTCGCCGCCACCACCGCCCTGTCTTCCGGAGCGGAAATCTGTTTAATCCCAGAAATCGATTACAATCTCGATACCATTGGAGCTCGCATCAAGGCCGACATCGAGGACGGGCGTGGCTACGTCATCGCCGTCGTTGCGGAGGGCACGAAAATGGCGGAATACATCACCCGTTTCATCAATGATTCCATCGGCATGGAAGCACGCCTCACCACACTCGGCCACGTTCAGCGCGGGGGCTCGCCCACGGTCCACGACCGTATCATGGCCTACAAGTTTGCTGTCGCCGCCGTCGATTCCCTAGAGGCGGGGCAAACCAATTCCATCATGACCTTCAAGGACGGCACTTACGGCCATTTGCCCATCGATCAGGTCGCCGATGCAAGATACAAACTGGATCCGCATATCCTCAAGCTTGTCACGCCGCTCTGCCACTAGCCGAGCGCTGCCTACGGAGGAAAAAAGCTACCCGACCCACTGTTTCATGCTCATTCTCAGGGCATGAAAAAAGCCCTAACTCTTTTCCTCGCACTCACCGCCGCCCAAGCAAAGGAACTCCCCGAGAGCGCGATCCTCAAGCACGCCCTCCACTCCTTCGCCGCCGAGCGAGTCCAGTCGGGCGAACTATCCTGCGTCGTCACCGAAGTCGGCGACAACAATGAAATTCTAGCCAGCTCCCTCGCTGGCTTCGCGAATGTGGCATCAAAAAAGCCCGTCAGTCCCGATTCCATCTTCTGGATCGCCTCCATGTCGAAACCTATCTGCGGGACCGCCGTGATGATGGCCGTCGAGAAAGGTCTCATCAACATTTCCGATCCCGTTTCCAAATACCTTCCTGAGTTCGAAAATCTCACCGGCCCCGATGGCAAGCCCGCCTCCATCACCATCGCCCAGTGCATGTCCCACACCAGCGGCCTGCAGGATTTCAACGCAGAGGAAAACGGAGCCACCACCACGCTCGCGGAACTCACCGCCCTCGTTTCCACCAAGCCCCTGAAATTCGAACCCGGCACCAAATGGACTTACTGCCAGACCGGCATCAACACCGCCGCCCGCATCCTCGAAGTCATTTCCGGAAAATCCTATCCCAAATACCTCGCCGAAAACCTCTTCCAGCCCCTAGGCATGGCAGACACCACCTTCTATCTTTCCGAAGAGCAGGAAAAACGACTTGTGACCGCCTACGAGAAAACAGACGAAGGCCTAGAACCTGCCGAACTCTACATCCTTTTCGGAAAATCCCCCACCGACACCACCCGCTATCCCACGGCCGCCGGAGGCCTTTTCTCCACCGCATCCGATTACGGAAAATTCGCCCGAATGATCCTCAATGGCGGCGAACTGGACGGAAAACGCTACCTGAAACCAGAGTCCATCACGGAAATGACCCGCTCCCACACCGGCGATCTTAAGGCCGGATTCGTCCCCGGAAGCAACTACGGCCTCGGCTGGATCCGTGTCGCCGAGCCAGTCGGCGTAACCGCCCCACTCTCCGAAGGCAGCTTCGGCCACGGCGGAGCATACGGCACTCAGGCATGGATTGACCCCGAAAAAAACCGCTACTCCGTCATGATGATCCAGTGGGCTAAAATCGGCAACGGCGATGCCTCCGAGACCCGACGCCTGTTTCAAGAAGCGGCGGCCAGGTGAGATTTCACCGCGAATGCATGCGAATTTTCGCGAATGAAGAAAAGACCTCCCGCAAAACACGAGCCTTCATTGGTGGTAATTTGCATACATTCGTGGTTCCTCTTCTCTTTTCTTCGGGCCGAAGGTTTAGAAACTTGACACCCCGCCCATTTTCGCCATCTTCCCCGCCCCGCGCGTTGGAACGTGTGGCAACCAACCAACTCACATGAAAAAGGATCTCCATCCACAATACAATCCGGTCGTCTTCGTTGACATGACCACGGGCGCACGTTTCGTCACCCGCTCCACCAAGACCTCCGAGAAAAAGGAAACCATCGACGGCGTCGAGCACTCCGTGATTTCCGCCGGCATCACCTCCAACTCGCATCCGTTCTTCACCGGACAGAAACAGTTCGTCGATACCGAAGGCCGCATCGACAAGTTCCAAAAACGTTTCGGCGCAGTCCGCCGCGTTGGCAAGCCGAAGGTCGGCTAAGCCTCGAACGGATTTCAAAATTCGTTCCTCTCAAAAAACGGCGTCCCAAAAGGGTCGCCGTTTTTTTTGAATCTGGACTGGAGCGTGGACTGGAGCGTGGACTTTTCAGTCCGCGCAAGAATCTTCACCCCGCCGCACCCGAAAACTCCACTCCCCCGTAAACCTCCGATAGCGGAACCTCACAACCAACAGACTCAAGCTTCAACACCGCATCCTCCCCATCAAGAGCCTCGTAGATCCATCGGTCCCCGTCCCGCCGATACACCTCCACCACCTTCCGGTTCTGGGAAACTAGCACATACTCCTTCAGGCTTGCCAAGGTCTGGTAGTGGAGAAACTTGTTTCCCCTGTCGTAAGCCTCCGTGCCATCGGACAGGATCTCGATGATGAATTGCGGATTCCGGTAAATATCCTTGCGCTCGTCCACTAGATCGAAAATCCCGCAAAGCCCTGACAAATCCGGATAGAAATAAGCATCCGCCACCTCCACTTGCACTTTCATATCACTGGCGATGACCCGGCACGGCCTATCCTTGAGCTGCGTTGAAATTTCCCGACTTAGATTCATCGAGATCAGATTGTGGTTCAGCGTGGTTCCCGCCATCGCAAAAATCTCCCCCGCGATAAACTCGCTCCTGAAGTCAGCCTCCCGCTCCCACGCAAGATACTGCTCAGCGCTCGCCACAAGTTTTTCAGCAACAGCCATGGAACGATGATAAACGCCCCCCTCCCAGAAAACAATCCCGCAGATTCCGCGTTTCATTGGAAGTTGTATTTTGAGTTTTGAAATTTAAGGTCGCCCCGTGCTCGCAAAACGAATCATCCCCTGCCTTGATGTCACCAACGGTCGCGTCGTCAAAGGTGTCAATTTCGTCGATCTCATCGACGCCGGCGACCCCGTCGAATGCGCCATCGCCTACAATGAGCAGCAGGCAGACGAACTCGTTTTCCTCGACATCACCGCCTCTTCCGATGCCCGTGAAACCATGGTCGATGTCGTGCGCCGCACAGCCGAACAATGTTTCATCCCTCTCACCGTCGGCGGCGGTATCCGCTCCGTGGAAAACATGCACACCATGCTCCAAGCGGGTGCAGACAAAGTCGGTATCAACACCTCCGCCGTCAACAATCCCGGCCTGGTCGACGAAGGCGCGAAAGCTTTCGGCAACCAATGCATCGTTGTCGCCATCGATGCGAAACGCGAAGCTCCGGGAAAATGGGGAGTCTATACCCATGGTGGGAGGACACCCGTCGGTCTCGATGCCGTCGAGTGGGCCAAGGAAGTCTGGCGCAGGGGCGCAGGCGAAATTCTCCTCACCTCCATGGACGCAGACGGCACCCAGGCCGGCTACGATTGCGAACTCACCGCCGCCATCTCCTCGGTCATCGGCATCCCGGTCATCGCATCGGGTGGTGCTGGGAATCTCGATCATATGGTCGAGGTCCTTGAGAAAGGAAAAGCCGATGCCGTTCTCGCCGCCTCCATCTTCCACTTCGGCACGCATACTGTAGGAGAGGCGAAGGAACATTTTGCGAAACACGGAGTGCCAGTGCGCCCAAGTTTCAAACGCAACTAAGCATGTACCGCACCGGCCCACTTGAGGATTCCCTTCACTCCTTGGAGACAGGGAACCCCTTCGAAAAATGTTTCGACTGTCAAAGCCGCCTCGAAGATTGCACCGATGGTTACACCATACAGAAGGCCTTCTCAAAAGGTGAAACGATCATTGAAATCGCCGTCTGCCATTCCTGCCAAGAGAAACTCCAAAGCGAGTACTCTACGAAATCGCGAGAAGACCTTTGGAACTTTTTCCTAGACCGCTCTGACATCCCCGGTCGTTTGGAAAAGTTCTCGCCCATCCCGGTCGGACAAATCCGCCCTTGGATCAACCGTTGCTTGACCTGCGAAGCCCTCTTGGCAAACACGGACGAATACACAGTAGCCGTCCAATGCCTCGGAGACCAAATCATCTACGGCGAATCCCCCTTCATGGTCTGTGGCGAATGCATCGACAGTCTCTTCGAGCTCCTTTCCGAACAAACCAAAGGAATCTACAATGAATGGCTCGACCGCTGCCTGCCCATGGCTCCCGCGCAACCTGAAGACGCCCCCCGGCGGAAGATCATGATCTAAGCCACTCTTCCGCCAGACCCTCAAACAAATCTGTGGGATCCACAAAACAACGCTCTATTTTCCTTGTTTTCAGTTTTTTCCGAAACTCCGTTATTTCCGAAAGGAAAACCATCATGAACGAAACAGTTATTACTTACGCAATCTACCTCGCCATCGCGATCCCTGTCACCATCTGGGTAGCGCGCACCCTACACAAGAACGGCAGAATTTTTCTAGTCACTTGTTTCAAGGAAAACGAAGAACTCGCCGACAGCGTGAACCACTTGCTTCTCGTCGGCTTCTATCTGGTGAACCTCGGATTTGTCATCCTCTACCTCAAGCTCGACCAGACAGTCGCGGGAACGACCGGCATTTTCGAGGCACTCAGCACCAAGATCGGCACGGTTCTCCTCGTACTCGGAGCGATGCACTTTCTCAACATGCTCATCTTTACCAAGCTCCGCCAACGAGGGCAGGAAGTTATATATCCCGCCCCGCCCCCACCTGTCCCTCCGATCTTGCCGGGACTCACCGACGCAAAGAGTGATGCAACCGGACGTCCGTAAGAATCGACATGCCCCCTCAATACCGATCCCGATCTCTCACAGGAGATCGGGATTTTCGTTTGTTCAAAAAAACTTGAACAAATACCCCTACTCCGATAGTCAAGGCCTGTGGATTCGCATCCTCCAGACCTCGAAACCCCTGCCAGCCGCCTCACCCCGCTCCAGCAGCAGGTGGTCGATTTTTTCGTGGATGGGGTCCGCGTGCTTGGCTTGCCTCGCTCAATCGGGGAAATTTACGGCCTGCTCTACATTTCCTCAGATACCCTTTCCCTTGATGACCTCGTCCGTCTACTTGGAATATCCAAAGGCTCCGCCAGCCAGGGCCTCCGCACACTCAGGACACTCGGTGCCGTTCGTGAAGCGGCACGTGACGGTGACCGCAAGACCTACTACGAACCCGCCACCGAGCTCAAACCTCTCGTCGGAGGCTTCATTCGCGAGCAAATCCGCCCTCATATTGACAGCGGAAAATCGAAGATCCGTCAGCTCTCGGAATCCGCAGAAATGACCGGCGACCCAGTGGAGCGGGAATTTTTGTCCGATCGCATCGAGCGCCTAGAATCCTGGATGAACCGCGGCGGAAAGGTTCTTCCCATCCTCCAGAAACTTCTCGGCCAATGAACCCTGACTCGGACTATTCTCCCCGATGGTTCTGCGTCCGCACCCAGACCAAACGCGAACACATCGCCGCGAAACATCTGCGAGAACTTGAAAAAATCGAGGTCTTCTGCCCACGCATCAAATACCGGAAGGCCACCCGGCGTGGAAAAATCTGGTGGCTGGAGCCGCTTTTTCCAGGATACATCCTCGCGAAGTTCGATCTTCTTGAAATGGAACGCGCCGTCACCTTCTGCCATGGCGTGCGTGGCCTCGTCCGCTTCGGCCCTGAAATTCCCCACGTACCAGAGGATTTTGTCAACGCCCTCGTCCAACAAGTGGCAGACCAAGCAGGAGAGGACGAATGCATCACCGTCTCGCCCTCGATTTCCGTCGGCGATGAGGTGGAGGTGGCCAACGGCCCCTTCCAAGGCATGAAAGGGATGATCCAGTCCGTCGCCCCAGCCACCGAGCGGGTCAAAGTCCTTCTTGAATTTCTCGGACAAGTCCACCCGGTCAATCTCGACCTTTTCTCCATTCTCCTCCCGAAAAAACCCCTTCCCGATTTCTGACACAAGAGGCAGGCCTGATCATTGTTCATTTTTGATTGAACAAACGGACCGCCTGCCTCTCCATCCATTCACTTCCCCGCCACTCCGGCGGAAAATCCAAACTCCGCAACATCAAACCACTGGTTTTCTCCTCGAAAAAAGGGAGAATCGACCAAGGGCGGTAGCGTGCCAACCGATTTCAGCGTGTCAGCTTTTCAGTTTCCAGCTTTTGCCCGATGCGCTTCTTAATCATCGGTGCCGGATTCTCAGGACTGGTGGCCGCCCATCGGCTATCCAATGCCGGGCACACCTGCACCATCGTCGACCGAAGACCCCACCTTGCTGGAAACGCCCACGACTCCTATGACAAGGCCGGTGTCCTGATCCACAACTATGGCCCTCACTACTTCCGGACAAACTCCCAACGAATCCTCGACTACCTCTCCGCCTTCACCGATTGGAATCCAGTTGATTACACCATCAAGTCCCACACCGAAGGCCGCTACTGGTCCTTCCCGATCAACCTGAATACCTTCGAGGAACTCATAGGAAAACCAGCCACTACCGGAGATTTCGAACGATACCTCTCCGAAAACCGGCACGACATTCCCCATCCGCAAAATTCCGAGGAAGTCATTCTTTCCCAGGTCGGCACCAGGCTCTACGAGTTGTTTTTCGAAGGTTACACGTTGAAACAATGGAAGCGGCACCCCCGCGAACTTGACCCATCCGTCTGCGGACGCATCCCCATCCGCACCAATCGCGACGACCGCTACCTTTCCGAAGAATTCCAGGCCCTCCCAGCCAAAGGCTACACCCACCTCCTCGAAAACATCCTCGCGGACTCACCGAACACCACCCTCCACCTCAACACGGATTTCCAAGAAGCCCGTGAAAAGTTTCCCCACGACCACTTGGTCTTCTCCGGGGCCATCGATGAATACTTCGGGAGGAAATTCGGACCACTCCCCTACCGCTCCCTTCGATTCGAACACGAATCCTTCACCGCCGCCGAACTCACTCCACGGGAGAAAATCTCTGGAAAACCAGGCTTCTGGCAACCCGCCATGCAAGTCAACTACCCTGGAAAAGAAGTCCCCTTCACCCGCATCGTAGAAATCAAGCACGCCACCGGCCAAAAAATCGATGCCTCCACCATTGTCCGCGAGTTTCCCGACGACTGGGACGTTTCCAAGGAACCCTATTACCCCATCCCCGCGCCAGACGCCGCCGCCTCCTACAAAAAATACGCGACCCTCGCAGCGGCGGAAACTGATACCACCTTCATCGGCCGTCTCGCCACCTACCGCTACTACAACATGGACCAAGTCACCGGCATGGCCCTCGCCGCGTCCGAGAAACTGATCCAGCGCTTCTCCTGATCACTAGCATCCCCATTATCAGCCTCCCCACCCTTCTGAAAATGAAGCAAGATGCCGGACGTGAAAAGGATCTGTTAGACATCTCCTATCTCAACAAACTCGCCCCCTATCGCAATGGCGATGCCTAAATTCACCAAAGGGATCGACCATTGGTACTGGTGTACCTCCGAAGGTTCCGACATGTTCAACGTCCTCCTCGGCTTCGAATTCTCCTTTCGTGAGAAACTCCAGTGGCTCGAGGAAGCGGAAAACCTATCCCTCGGTTTCCAGAAACACAGGGGGGAGACGGAGCATACTCTTTCTCCCCACGATCCCTGATCACCAAGCACCTCGTCCAGTTTCAGCGTTTCAGTTTTCAACCTTTCAGCATTTATGAAAAAGCTCTTCATTTCCGGCCATCGTGGCATGGTTGGTTCCGCCCTTGTCCGCAAGGCCGAATCCCTCGGCCTCGAAATCCTCACCGCCACCCGCACCGAACTTGACCTCACGTCCCAGTCCGCTGTCTTCGAATTTCTCGAAAAACACAAGCCGGACACCGTCATCATCGCCGCAGCCAAAGTCGGTGGCATCCATGCGAACTCCACCTTCCCCGCGGATTTCATCTACGAAAATCTCGCCATCGCCGCAAACCTCATTGAAGGCTCACGCCGCGCATCGATCCCCCGAGTCCTATTCCTCGGATCCTCCTGCATCTACCCAAAAATGGCACCCCAGCCCATGCCGGAGGACTGCCTGCTTACCTCTCCACTCGAAGTCACCAACGAGGCCTACGCGATCGCGAAAATCGCCGGACTAAAGATGTGCCAGCATTACCGCGCTCAACACGGCCTGCTCTATCACTCCGCCATGCCGACCAATCTCTACGGCCCCGGCGACAACTACCACGCGGAAAATTCCCACGTCATCCCAGCTCTGATCCGACGTTTCCACGAAGCGAAGGAAGCGGACGCACCTACCGTCACCATCTGGGGCACCGGCACACCTTGCCGTGAATTCCTTCACACCGACGATCTCGCCGAAGCCTGCTTCCATCTACTCTCTTTGGAAAATCCACCCGACTGGGTCAACGTCGGAACCGGCTCCGATCTCACCATCCTCGATCTCGCGAAACTCGTCGCCAAAACTACTGGCTACGCCGGAGGAATCCTCACCGACCCCACCAAACCAGACGGCACTCCAAAAAAGCTCCTCGATATTTCCCTGATTCAATCAAGCGGTTGGTCACCGAAAATTCCTTTCGAGCAAGGCCTCGCCGATGCCTACCAGGACTTCCTCGCCTCCCTAGAAAGCGGCGAGCTGAGAGACTAGAGCTCGGAGAAAGAATCGCATGAAAGACGCTTTCCGTTTTCAAAACCTTGAAATCTGGCAGAGAAGTGCGGCTTTGAGCATAAAGCTGTTCGCAGTCGCGGAAAAGATCGAATCACTCAAACACTTCCGGTGGGCCGAGCAACTTCGCTGCGCCGTCCTTAGCATAACCAACAAAATCGCTGAAGGCTCAGGGAGCTATACGAAGCCTGAGTTCGCCCAATTTCTCAACTACTCCCGCCGCTCGGTTTTCGAAACCGCCAACATGCTCATACTGCTTCAAAAGGAGTTCGATATGGAAGCCCCGGTGGCAGACTATCTGACCGAACTTGACGAAATCTCCCGCATGATCACCGCCTTCCGCAAAGCCCTACTCTAACTCCTCGCTCTCACCTCTCACCTCTCACCTCTCACCTCTCACCTCTCACCTCTCACCTCTCACCCCTTATGAAAAAAGCACTCATCACCGGAATCACCGGACAAGACGGATCCTACCTCGCCGAGTTCCTTCTCGAAAAAGGCTACGAAGTCCACGGCATCAAACGCCGCGCCTCGCTCTTCAACACCCAACGAGTGGATCACATCTACGAGGATCCCCATGTCGAGCACTCCCGTTTCAAACTTCACTACGGCGACCTCACCGACTCCTCAAACCTCACCCGCATCATCTCCGAAGTACAGCCGGATGAAGTTTACAACCTCGGCGCTCAGTCACACGTCGCCGTCTCTTTCGAAGCCCCTGAATACACTGCGGACGTGGACGCCACCGGCACCCTACGCCTTCTCGAAGCGATCCGCTTCCTAGGCCTCGAAAAAAAGACCCGCTTCTACCAAGCATCCACCTCCGAACTCTACGGTCTCGTTCAGGAAACCCCACAAAAGGAAACCACTCCCTTCTACCCGCGCTCCCCGTACGCCGTCGCGAAGATGTATGCCTATTGGATCACCGTAAACTACCGCGAATCCTATGGCATGTATGCCTGCAACGGCATTCTCTTCAACCACGAGTCCCCACGCCGTGGCGAAACCTTTGTTACCCGGAAAATAACTCGCGCCATCGCCAACATCGCCCAAGGACTCGAGGAATGCCTTTTCCTCGGAAACATGGACGCCCTCCGCGACTGGGGCCACGCCAAAGACTACGTCCGCATGCAATGGATGATGCTGCAACAGGACAATCCCGAGGATTTTGTCATTGCCACCGGCAAGCAGATCTCCGTCCGAGAGTTCGTCCGCATGTCCGCAGAAAACGCAGGCATCCAACTCGAATTTTCCGGCGCAGGAGTCGATGAAATCGCCACGGTCACCTCCGTAGATAACAATCTCGCTCCAGCAGTGAAGCCCGGCGATGTCATCGTCCGCGTCGATCCCCGCTACTTCCGCCCCGCCGAAGTCGAAACCCTTCTCGGCGACCCTACAAAGGCCAAGGAAAAGCTCGGATGGGTCCCAGAAATCACCGTCGAAGAAATGTGCGCGGAAATGGTCGACTCAGACCTCGATACCGCACGCCAGCACGCACTTCTCAAGTCCCACGGTCACCGCGTCTCCGTTTCCAAAGAGTAACCGAACAAAGGAACGCGGATGGCATGCCCCTCCGGCTACTTTAGGCCAATGCCCCCTTTCTTCCTCAAAGTTTGAAGTTTCAAAATGTCATCGGACTCCCCGTCGCTGCCACGGATTATCGGGGTGCCGTCTCATGGATTTTGGAAAAAGCGGCTCTCGCAGATCGCCCCTATGCCGTCGAAGCCGCCAACACCCACGTCGCCGCCCTTTTTCGCTCTGATCCCACCTTCCACGAGTCTCTAGGAAAGTTCGACCTAATCACCCCAGACGGAATGCCCCTAGTCTGGTCCCTCAATGCCCAACTTACGCCTGAAGAAAAACTAACAGACCGTGTCTATGGGCCGACCCTGATGCTCAAGACCTTCGAAGCCACCGACCACCCTGATTCCTCTTGCCGTCACTTTCTTCTCGGCGGCCAGACCACCACTCTTGAAAAGCTAATAAAGCGATTCTCACAGGATTTTCCCCATGCTGACATTGTGGAGACCTACTCCCCGCCCTTCGGCGAGTGGCCGGAAAACGAAACCGAATCAATCATCCAGAAAATCCGAAACTCCGGAGCAAACCTCGTATGGGTTGGTCTCGGTTGTCCAAAACAGGAGAATTGGATTGCACAAAACAAACACCTCCTTCCACCTGCCGTCTATTTCGGCATCGGAGCCGCCTTCGCCTTCCATGCAGGTGAGGTGAAACAGGCACCCGCCGCCATCCAAAAGGCCGGCCTCGAGTGGGCCTACCGCCTCGCCATGGAACCCCGCCGCCTATTCAAGCGCTACTTCACCTACAACTCACTCTTCCTCTACTATTCTCTCCACGACCACATCCGCGACTGATTGCCTCTTCCTTGAGGTTGAAAGTTTAGAATTTAAAATTTTATGAAAATATCCTCCATCTGCTGCCTCGGTGCCGGCTACGTCGGCGGCCCCACCATGGCCATGATCGCCGCCAAGTGCCCCGACATCGAGGTCACCGTTTGCGATATGAACCAGGCACGTATCGACGCCTGGAATTCGGACACCCTCCCCGTCTACGAACCCGGCCTTCAGCAGGTCGTCGAGTCCGCCCGCGGCAGAAACCTCCATTTCACCACCGATATCAAACCCGCCATCGCCGGGGCCGATCTCATTTTCGTTTGTGTCGGCACTCCGACCAAATCTTACGGCATCGGAGCAGGACGCGCCGCAGACCTTCGTTACATCGAGTCCGCCGCCCGCCTCATCGCCGAGGTCTCCGAGGGCAACAAGATCATCGTCGAGAAATCCACGATCCCTGTCAAAACCGCCACCGCGATCCAGACCATCCTCGCTGCGAACAACAGCACCAACGCCACCTTCCAAGTCCTTTCCAACCCTGAATTCCTCGCCGAAGGCACCGCCGTGGCGGATATGGAAAACCCCGACCGCATCCTGATCGGTGGAGAGCAAACCCCCGAGGGCCAGGAAGCACTCGAAGCACTCGTCTCCGTCTACGCGAACTGGGTGCCACGCGAAAAAATCATCACCACCAATCTCTGGTCGTCCGAACTCTCCAAACTCGTCGCCAACGCCTTCCTCGCCCAGCGAATCTCCTCCATCAACTCCATCTCCGCCCTTTGCGAGGCAACCGGCGCCGATGTCGATGAGGTCGCTCGAGCCATCGGCAGCGACTCACGCATCGGTCCCAAATTCCTCAAAGCCTCCGTCGGCTTCGGCGGTTCTTGTTTCCAAAAAGACATCCTCAATCTCGTCTATCTCTGCGAATCCTTCAATCTCCGCGAAGTCGCCTCCTACTGGCGCTCCGTCGTCGAGATCAACGACTGGCAGAAGTCCCGTTTCGTAGAAAAAATCGTCCGCACCCTTTTCAATACCGTCTCCGGCAAACGCATCGCCATCCTCGGCTTCGCTTTCAAAAAGGACACCAACGACACCCGCGAGTCCGCCGCCATCAACATCGTCCGCGACCTCGTCGCCGAGAACGCCCACGTCCTCATTTACGATCCCCGCGTCACCACCGAAACGATCCACCGCGACCTGCTCGAAGTCGGCGTCCCTCAAGACATCATCAACTTTAACATCGAGATCGTCGGAAGCCCCTACGAGGCAGCAAAAGGCGCCCACGCACTCGCCACTCTCACCGAATGGGACGAGTTCCGAACCCTCGATCTTCCCCGCATCCACGACCTCATGCTCAAGCCTGCCTTCGTCTTCGACGGCCGCGCCATCCTCCCCGTCGATGCCCTCGCCAAACACGGATTCGAAGCCTTCATCATCGGCAAAGGAGAGTAACTTTTCTTCCTTACCAAAACGACATGCTTCAGATACCATCTCGAACAATGAATTTCGCCTCGCCCGAGCCGTCTTCCTTGAGATTTGAAGTTTAAAATTTAGAGTTTACCCCATGAACATCCACACAGAACATCACCGTTTCCTCAACCGTCACGACAAAGAAACCCTCCTCAAGCAGAAGGGACTCGCCATCTGGATGTGCGGGCTATCCGGCTCAGGAAAATCCACCATTGCCAATGCAGCGGAACGCGTCCTCCACCAACAGGGCCGCTTCACCATCATCCTCGATGGCGACAACCTACGCGCCGGACTCAATACGAATCTCGGCTTCTCCGACGAAGACAGACTCGAAAACATCCGGCGCATCGCTGAGCTCACCAAGATCCTCGTAGAAAACGGGATCATCGTCTTCATCTCCGCCATCACCCCGAAAGGCGAGTTGCGGGATCTGGCACGTGGCATCCTCGGAGAGGAAAAACTCTTCGAAGTATATGTCAAAGCTTCGTTCGAGGCATGCGAGCAGCGCGATGTGAAAGGCCTCTACGCCAAGGCAGCCCGAGGCGAAATCGCGAACTTCACCGGACAAACCAGCTCGTTCGAACCTCCCCAAAGCCCCGACCTCACCCTCGATACCGAGTCGCTTTCCATCGAAGACTCGGCCATCGAGCTGATCGAAGCCATTCTCCCACGAGTCTCCCCGCGTTAAACATTAGTATTTGACTCAGGAAACTAATTATTCCTTGACTCCCCTCCTCAGTTCGCTCATTGCCTCCCGCGTCCGAGCACAAACCAGCCCCGGAACCCCGAATTTCCAGCCCTCCTCTCTATTGCAGTTTTTCAGCCATCCACCCTGTGCAAGCACTCTTGATTGAGGTTTAAAGTTTAAAATTTAAAGTTTCTTCCATCCCCCCTCTTCATTTCAGCGTTTCAGTTTTTCAGCCTTTCAGTTTTACCCCACAATGCCTAACTACAACCTTTCCCACCTCGACCAACTCGAAGCCGAGGCCATCTTCATCCTGCGGGAAACCGCCGCGCAGTTCCAGAACCCCGCCTTGCTCTTCTCCGGCGGCAAGGACTCCATCGTCATGGCTTGGCTCGCGAAAAAAGCATTCTGGCCAGCACGCCCTCCGTTTCCTCTCGTCCACGTCGATACCGGACACAATTTCGATGAGACCATGCATTACCGCGATGAGTTCGTAAGCCTGCTCCGCGCCCAACTCGTCGTCGGCTCCGTTCAGGAATCCATCGACACCGGCCGCGTGACCGAGGAAACCGGACCCAACGCCTCTCGCAACAAACTCCAGACCGTCACCCTTCTCGATACCCTTGAGAAACATCAGTATGATGCCGCACTCGGCGGTGGTCGCCGCGACGAGGAGAAAGCCCGTGCCAAGGAACGCTTCTTCTCCCACCGCGACGATTTTGGGCAGTGGGACCCGAAAAACCAACGCCCCGAACTCTGGAACCTTTTCAACGGACGCAGAAATCCCGGCGAACACTTCCGCGTATTCCCCTTGTCCAATTTCACCGAAATGGACATCTGGATGTATATTAAACGCGAAGAGATCCCCCTTCCCTCCATCTACTTCGCCCACGAGCGCGAAATCTTTGAGCGCAACGGAACCCTGCTCGCCGTCACTGATTTCCTCAAACCACAGGACAGCGAAACAGTCACCAAAGAAGTCGTCCGCTTCCGCACCATCGGCGATGCCACCTGCACCGGAGCAGTCCGGTCCAATGCCGCCACCCTCGATGACATCATCGCCGAGGTCGCCGCCGCCCGCCAGACCGAGCGCGGCACCCGCTCCGACGACAAACGCTCCGAAACCGCCATGGAAGACCGCAAAAAGGAAGGATACTTCTAATATGGAGAAGGGGTTTTGAACCCCTTTCTTCTGGAGCACGGACCGTAGTCCGCAGCCTTCTTCCTTGAGATTTAAAGTTTAAAATTTAGAGTTTAAAGCCGCCATGTCCTCTCCAGCCCCTCAACAAACTACGATCTGGAAGCACATGTCCCTCACTGAGAAATACACCCTCCTTGCAGCAACCGTCCGCCAAGCGCGCCAGCTCAAACGCATCGGCCTCCGCATGAAATTCCCCACCGACTCACCCGAAGAAATCGAATCCAAACTCGCCCGCGTCTGGCTCCATGCAAGACCCTGACTTTATCACCCTTTTTGTGGCTCCTCTTGAAAAGGCAGGCATTCGCTACATGATCGCCGGTTCAGTCGCCAGCTCCATCTACGGAGAGCCACGGAACACATTGGATATCGACATGGTCGTCCTCCCGGATCCCGCTCAGATCAACCAGTTCCCCGACCTTTTTCCTGAAGAAGAATACTACCTCCCTCCCACAGAAATTATCGCCATCGAGTCCCGCCGCGAAGCCAACGGCCATTTCAACATCATCCATCACAAAACCGGCCTGAAAGCCGATATCTATCTCTCCCGAAACCACCCAGCTCTCCCATGGGCACTCGACCACACTCGCCGCGTCCCTACTCCTACCTGCGAAATCAACCTCGCCCCACCTGAATACATCATCATCCACAAGCTCGGCTTCTACAAGGAATCCCAACACCAGCGCCACCTCCGCGACATCGCCGGTGTGATCGAACAACAGGAACTCGACCAATCTTTCCTCAATCTCCACCTCGAGAATCTCCACCTCACAAACGAATACAAAGCCGCCCTCGCACTAACGGAAACCGGACTTGATGGTAAAAGCTGAAATTTTCAACCAGCACTTTACAGCTCCCCTCAATTTTCTTCCTCAACATTTCAGCCTTTCAGTTTTTAGAATTTCAGCTTTTACCAAAAAATGGACCTACTACGCTTCACTACCGCCGGCTCCGTCGATGACGGCAAATCCACTCTCATCGGACGCCTCCTTTACGACTCCAAATCCATCTTCGAGGACCAACTCGAAGCCATGGAAGTCTCTTCGCGCAAACGCGGCGACGAGAACGTCAACCTCGCCCTCCTGACCGACGGTCTCAAAGCCGAACGCGAACAAGGAATTACCATCGATGTCGCCTACCGCTACTTCGCCACTCCGAAGCGGAAATTCATCATCGCCGACACCCCAGGCCACACCCAATACACCCGCAACATGGTCACTGGTGCCTCCACCGCCAACGTTGCCATCATCCTCATCGATGCCCGCAAAGGCGTGATCGAGCAAACCAAGCGCCACTCCTTCATCGCCAACCTTCTCCGCATCCAGCACCTCGTCGTCGCCGTCAACAAAATGGACCTCGTCGACTACTCGGAAGAAATCTTCAACAACATCGTCGAGGACTACCGCGAGTTCGCCTCCCGTCTCGACAACATCGTCGAAATCACCGCCATCCCCATCTCCGCACTCAACGGCGACAACGTCGTCGATAAATCCAAAAACATGGATTGGTATGAAGGCCCGACCTTCCTCTACCACCTCGAGAATGTCTATGTCGGTGGTGAGGAAAACCACGTCGATGCCCGCTTCCCCGTGCAATGGGTCATCCGCCCTATGTCGGACGAGTGGCACGACTTCCGTGGCTACGCCGGTCGCGTCGCCGGTGGAGTCTTCAAGCCCGGCGACGACATCACCGTTCTGCCTTCTGGTTTCACCACCAAGATCAAAGCCATCACCACCGAGGCCGGAGACCTGGAAGAAGCCTTCGCTCCTCAATCCGTCTGCATGACTCTCACCACCGAGATCGATATCTCGCGGGGCGATACCCTAGTGAAATCCAACAACCCACCGAAAGTCTCCCAAGACATCGAGGCCATGGTCTGCTGGTTTTCCAACAAACCTATGCCCGCCAAGGCGAAACTCGTCATCCGCCACACCACACAGGAAACCAAGGCCATCATCCAGGAAGTGAAATACCAGGTCGATGTGAACACCCTGCGCAAAATCGAAGACGTAGATACCCTCGCGATGAATGACATCGGGAAAATCACCCTCCGCACCGCAGTCCCCCTCATCCACGATTCCTACCGCCGCAACCGCAACACCGGCTCCTTCATCCTCATCGATCCCGGCACCAACGAAACCGTCGCCGCCGGCATGATCGTGTAGCCGCGATCTTCGGTCGCCGGCCAATACCCCAACCGTAGCTGCCCCGTCTCGGGGCAGGCCGTGAACACTGCGTCTCGCAGTGAGTCGTAGGTTCGAAGATTCCCAGGCAACTTACCCCCGGAAAAAGGCGCAGGATTTTCCTCTGTACTTTATGCGTTCCCTGCGGTAGAATTTCATCCCAGTCCGCATCCGCCGCGCCCAAGCTACAAAGGCGGCGCTCCTCATATCTGACTACTCTTCTTTCAGAGTTTCAGCATTTGACTCCGCTGCGCTCCCGTCCAAGCGAAAAGGCTTCGCGTAAGGATATCGTTCGCTAAGCTTACCCTGCTTTCAGCATTTACCCAAAAATGTTCTCCCGAGTCCGAAAAATCACACGTATTTATCCGTGTCAGAAGACTTCTTACAGTTTCAGCACTTTCATTTTCAGCATCTCAGCTTTTGCCTTCCTGCTGGTTCTTCCCTGCTTCGGACTCACACTCAAAGAACTCGAAACCTCCTACGAATCAAAGTGTTCGGAGATTCGCCTCGAAAAGTCAACCGCTCTCGAATCCCTGCGCGAGAGTTACCTCGGGGCACTGAGTCGCATCGAAGCGAAGTATCAGCGCGCCGGAAGATTGGACGAAGTCCTACTCGTAAAGCAGGAGGCCGCCTCCATCGAGAAAGCCCAATGGCCTCTCAAAGCCCTCCCCAGAGCCATCTCCCTGGAAACAAGTGCTCCAAGGAAAATCTATCTCAAAAAACACATCGAGATTGAGCAACAAGCCGCGAAAGATCTGGCAGGCACGGCGGATACGATGGAAAAAGCCCTCGACCATCAAGTCGCCGATCTCACCAAGTCAGGCGATCTCGCCGAGGCAAAACTCGCCCAACAGATCAAAGCGGAAATCACCAAGGACCCGCAGATCACCTCCGCCCGCCAACTCCTCAAAAACGTCCGCACCGACGGATCCTCACGCCCCGCCCTCCGCATCCGTCGTGCCGGTGACAATATTGAAGTCCTCGTCCACTATGACATGCGAGGCAAAATCGGCCCCGAGAGCCCAGTCTCGAACGTGAAAGAAGACAGCAAAGAAATTGGCGACACCCAGGCATCGAATCTCGGCGAATTCATTGGAGCTGAAGGTTACGAGACGGATTCAGCAATCATATTCGATGAGACATTCGATGGCAAAGAGTTAGTGTTCCCTAACTTTATTCTGGGCCGGTTCAAAATTTCACAATCCGAAACGGCAAAGGAAGAGTCCGGCATGAAAATCCAGATAGATCTCGCGCAGACAAACTGGCATGGTTCGCTACCTGGAATTCTCACTCCCGCTGATTCCCCCTCAACCGTAAAAATCACTGCCCGGTATTATGTTCCACGTAACAACAAACACATTCTTGGTTTTTATTTCAACGGTGAGATTGGCGGACCATTTCCGGGAAATGATTTCGAGCAACAAGGAAAGTGGACAGAAAATTCCGTCACAGGCTCATCCGTAGGTCCGACTGGAAATATCCTTTTTTATCTGAAGTTTTCAGACTCTGTAGATCTACAGAAAGCCTCCGAAGAATATGTGGTCTTGGGAGCACTTCGGATCGATCGTATAAAGTTCAGCGCGTATCTCGTTGAAAGATATGATCGAGACAGAAGTGTTTCAGAATCCGAGAATGATCCCGCCAAGCAAGCGGTATTCGCAAGGAATGGCAATCTCGTCAACTGACGAATTCAACTCGTAATTCGTCGATCGATTTCGATAGCTCACTCGACCCGGCAACAAGCCTTCGAGAAACAGTTTCGGCTTCAATGCAATATTTGAAAAATACGTCAAACTTCAGACTAATAGGTCATTACGAGTTTCATCGGTCGGCATCCAAAATACTCACTTCTATCCGGCCTGAAAGCGAAGCACCAAGTATCTAAGACTCGACATCCAGGATGTTAGTTTTCGTCCATATTCCCAAAACTGCTGGAACAACCCTCCACAAGATTCTCAGCCATAATTTTCCCCGGAAGAAGATCCATATCCACCACGATTCGGACGGGTCGGCGACTGCGGAGCTTGCCGAGTTCTTGTTGAAACGGGATATCCGCCTCGTTATGGGTCACCAGAGCGTAGGACTGCACCGCTTCATCCCGGAAGTCCGCTACGTCACCTGCCTGAGGGAACCGATTGCACGCCTCAGATCTCACTACCAACACGCAAAGGGCGATCCCTCCCACTATCTCCACGATGCGATCATTTCCCGCGATCTCGATTTCGACGACTATGTCACCTCAGGCCTGTCCGGCGAACTTTCAAATGGGATGACGCGAATGCTCGCGGGGGTTGAGGATTTTAACCGCACGTCGCTTCCGCCCGATACCCTGGAGGGCGCGAAGAAGAACCTCTCTGAACTGTTCCTGCCCATCGTCTTCACCGAATCGTTTGACCCCTGCATATTGAATCTTGCCGACTCGGAAAACTGGCCGACGCCTTACTACATCCGCCGCAAGGTTGGGAAATCCGGGCACTCATGGCCACCTGAGCCTCCACATGAATCCGTGATCCTCGCAAACAGCCTCGACATCGAACTGTTTGAATGGGCCAAAAGCCTCTCAACGGTTGCAAATTCCCGGGATTCCTCCAACGTCACCGCTTTCCGCCAGCGAAACCGCAACCTTGGCAAGCTCGTCTTCCTCCTGAGGGAATTCCGATATCGGATCGGTCTGCACTCCTGACGACCGTTTCAAGATCCCCGTAAGCAAACCTATCAACAATGGACTCCAGTAAACTAAAAGTCATCATCGTGGTCATCATGGCCGCTTTCATGGCCGTGTTCCTCGGCATTGCCGCAGCAACCAACCAGACCCAAGCGGTCGGTTCGGGTCGGCCTCGGCGTTGGCCTCGCGCTTCTTGTCGGGTTGGGCCGTAGGGTCTGGATCCTGATTCCCATTACCGGCGCTCTTGCCGGGTATATCAATGCAATCCCCGGATCCCCATCCGCATGGTATCTAGGGGTGATTTTTGGCGGGGGCATGATGGGATTGCGCTTCCTTCTCCGCTCGAACGACTTCTATTGGCGTTGGACATGGATGGACACGCTAATTCTTCTACAGTCCCTCGTGTTATTGCAGGCCTATCTACGGAATCCCACCGGATTCTCGATCCTTGGAGACGACATGGCGGGAGGGAAGCCATATGTCGAGTATACGATGGCAATCACGGGATTCTACGTCCTCTCATTCATTAAACTTGACAGGGAGATCCTCAAGAAAACCCTTTTAATCATCATTGCGATCAAGATCGGCGATTCGATTCTGCTTGGATTATCCGGGTTTCTCCCAAAGTTCGCATACGCCGTGAGCCGGATCTATTCCAACATCGACTATGGGGCCGCTGTGTCGGCGATTGGGGAGGGATCCCTAGAATACGGGATGGACACACGTTACGGCTCCCTTGCAACCTTTGCTTCAGCTCTTTCACTACTATGTGTAGCGTTTTATAGGCCTATCACTTGCCTGATCCCCATCTATCCGGGTCGCTTCCTGATGTTCACGCTGGCCTTGGTCGCCACTTTTTTCAGTGGATTCCGCAGCAATCTCATCAAGATCGGGTGTTACTTTGCTGCTGCCTGTTTCGCAAAACGGCGCCCCCTTGATCTTGCTGCGGCAGGCCTGGCGGGCTTACTTGTCCTTTTCGCCTTCGTTGCTACCGATCAGGTGAAGCAGCTTCCCCACTCCGCGCAGAGGGTTCTCTCCTTCCTTCCGATAGAAGTCAGTGCAGCGGCGAAAGCTGATGCAGCAGGCTCGTCGGAGTGGCGTTTCGAGATGTGGAAGATTGTGATGACGGGGAATAAGTATATCAAAAATAAATTTCTTGGCGACGGTTTCGGCTTCAGCGCTGCGGAACAGACCGCTTACCTCAATACCTTACAAAATCAGGGATATGTCAGCCGTGACCAGAACATCGACTACTTCATCGCCAAGGGTAGCTATCACGGTTTCCACGTCGAAACCATTCGCTTCACCGGATACCTGGGCCTGCTTGTCGCGACGATCATCCTGTTCCATTTCGCTTTCACCGCCAACAAACAGGTCAAGTATTTTGCAAAAACCCCAATCGAAGGCTACGTGATGTTCGTTTGCATTCCTTTTTTGGTTGAGCCGTTTTTCTCCTGGATCATTTTCGGAAGCTATAAGAACGAGTTTGTAAAATACATCCTGGCAGCAGCAATTATCAAGATGATCGACAATGTCCGGCACCGGGAAATCATTGAGGCAAACGCCGAAAAAGCCGAACTCCAATCGGAGACTGTGCCTGATCGCGGTCGCTCCGGGGGAAGACCCTTGGCGGCGATGAAAAACGCCTGAATCACACCACCTACATCATTCAAACTATGAAAGCAGTCATTCTTGCAGGAGGCCTCGGCACCCGCCTTTCCGAAGAAACAGCCTCCCGCCCGAAGCCCATGGTCGAGATCGGCGGACGTCCCATCCTCTGGCATATCCTAAAAATCTACAGCTCCCATGGAATCAATGATTTCATTATCTGCGCGGGCTACAAAGGATATGTGATCAAGGAATACTTCGCCAACTACTTCCTTCACATGTCCGACGTCACCTTCGACATGGAGAACAACATGATGGAAGTGCATCAGCGCAAGGCCGAGCCATGGCGCGTGACCATCGTCGATACCGGCGATGAGACCATGACCGGCGGCCGCATCCAAAGGATCGCCCCATACATCAACGGGGAGACCTTCTGCTGCACCTATGGGGACGGGGTTGGAGATATCGATATCACCGCTTCAATCGCCTTGCATCGCAAGAACGGCTTCAAGGCCACGTTGACCGGTGTCCAGCCGCCCGGAAGGTTCGGAGCGCTCGACATTGAGAACCAGAGGGTCCGCTCCTTCCAGGAGAAGCCCCAGGGAGACGGTTCCTGGATCAATGGCGGATTTTTTGTCCTGGAGCCCTCCGTATTCGATCACATTGATGGTGACTCAAGTGTTTGGGAACGCAAACCTTTGGAGGTAATCGCCGCCGAGGGGCAGCTTGGCATCCACCAGCACAAGGGCTTTTGGCTCCCCATGGACACCCTGCGCGACAAGATGGAACTTGAGGCGCTTTGGGAAAGCGGCGAGGCCCCTTGGAAGAGCTGGTGAAGAAGGTGACAGGAGACAGTGGACAGGAAACATTAAGAGAAGAAGAAAATGGCGGTGCAATCGGCTAAGGAGCTAATGGTTTATAGGAAGTCCTATTTGCTGGCGATGCAGGTTTTCGAGATCTCAAAACGATTTCCACCCGAGGAGCGATGGGCACTTACTGGACAAATTCGCAGATCTTCACGATCCATTTGCAACAACTTGCGAGAAGCATGGGCAAAACGGAGATATGAAGCCCACTTCATCTCAAAACTTACCGACTGCGACGGAGAAGCCAATGAAACAGACACATCGCTGGATTTTGCCCATGATTCGGGTTACATCACCTCTGATGAGCACAAGGCTTTGGTTTCAGTGAATGAAGAAGTCTGTAAAATGCTTGGAAGCATGATCCGAAATCCAAAGCCTTTCCTTCTGTCTCCTACTTCCTGACACCTGTTCCCTAATCCGCCTTATGTTTCGATCATTCTATATGGGAAAGCGCGTCTTCCTGACAGGCCATACCGGCTTCAAGGGTTCCTGGCTTGCCGAATGGCTTCTCTCCTTGGGCGCGGAAGTCCATGGCTTCGCCCTCGATCCCCAGCCGCACGAACTGCTGTTCGACCAACTGGGTCTCTCAGGCCGGATCGCCTCGGACACCCGGGCGGACTTGTCGGATCGACAGGCTCTGGCAGAGGCTCTCAGCAAGTCACAACCGGAGATCGTATTTCATCTCGCTGCACAGCCGCTCGTAAGGCTCTCCTATGAAATTCCCATCGAAACCTTTGCGACGAATGTCATGGGCACCGCAAACGTGCTCGATGCCGTCCGCTTGCTCGGCAATCCCTGTTCCGTGGTATGCGTCACCACCGACAAATGCTACGAAAACCGCGAGTGGCTCCACGCTTACCGAGAGGAAGACCCAATGGGCGGCCACGACCCATACAGCGCATCAAAGGGTGCCGCCGAGCTGGTCATTTCGTCATACCGCTCGTCCTTTTTCCGCACTTGCGCGGACATCCGGCTTGCATCAGCCCGTGCTGGCAATGTGATCGGTGGCGGCGACTGGGCGAAAGACAGGATCGTCCCCGACTGCATCCGCGCACTTCGCAAGGGCGAGGCCATCCCCGTCCGCAACAAGGTGGCGACCCGGCCTTGGCAGCATGTCCTGGAGCCGCTTTCCGGCTACCTTTGGCTCGGAGCTTCCCTTGCATCCTCTTTTCATGACCCCTGCTCCCTGTCTCCTGATTCCTCCTCCCTATCTTCCCCGTTCAACTTCGGCCCCACCCTGACCAGCAACCGCACGGTCGCCCAACTTGTCCAGGAGCTCATCAGACACACCGGAGGGGAGTGGATCGATGCCGCAGATCCCAACGCGCTGCACGAGGCCTCGAAACTCAACCTCGCGACCGACAAGGCCTTTCATCTGCTCGGTTGGCAGCCTGTCTGGGATTTTGCAGAAACCATCACCAAAACCGCCGAGTGGTACCAACAGGAATCCAAGGGCGAAGACCCGGCAACCCTCACCCGGCGGCAGATCGAATCCTACACCTCCGCCGCAGGGGCCAAACAGCTCCCCTGGGCTCTCTGACTCCTGACTCCTGACTCCTGACTCCCCATGTCCCCCGATTCACTGAAATCCGAAATCCTCCGCCTCACCCGGGAATACTCACGTCTCGCCCACACCGCCAACCGGCCTGGAAACGACCCCGACCGAAAGCCTCACATAGATGGCGAGACCATCATCCCCTACGCCGGTCGTGTCTTCACCGAGGACGAGGTCGAGGCCGCCGTTTCCGCAACCTTGGATTTCTGGCTCACCCTCGGCCCCGAGGGCGAGGCGATGGAGAAGGAGCTCGCCGCCTTCATGGGCGTGAAACATTGCCTACTGGTCAACTCGGGGTCTTCGGCGAACCTCGTGGCATTTTCCGCACTCACCACCCACAAGCTTCCGGAACACAAGCGCATCCGCCCCGGCGACGAGGTGATCACCGTCGCGGCGGGTTTCCCGACCACTGTCGCACCCATCATCCAGTGTGGCGGTGTCCCGGTGTTCATTGATGCCAAGGTATCCACCGGAAACGCGGATTGCTCCCTGCTGGAAGCCGCCTTCTCACCGGGCAAAACGAAAGCCGTGATGATGGCCCACGCGCTCGGCAACCCATTTGAACTCGCAAGGGTCGTCGAGTTCTGCCACAGGCACGACCTTTGGCTGATCGAGGACAACTGCGACGCCCTCGGCTGCACCTACACCCTACCCTTGGAAAAGGCCAAGGCCATCGGCCTCCAGCATCTCATCAAGATCGCCGAGAAGGGAGATCACCCGATCATCAGGATCCATGGGGCAGGAGACAGGGGACAGGAGACAGACCATACTTCTTCCACCCTGACCCCTGATTCCTGTTCCCTGTCCCCTTCTTCTCTCTTTCTCACCGCCCCGACAGGCTCGTTCGGGGACATTTCCACCCAATCCTTCTATCCGCCGCACCATCTCACCATGGGCGAAGGCGGCTCGGTGAACATCATCCGCAAACCACCTCTCAAGACATATGCCGAATCGTTCCGCGACTGGGGACGCGACTGCTGGTGCCCCTCAGGAAAGGACGACACGTGCGGGAAACGCTTCATGTGGCAGCTCGGTGAGCTCCCCGAAGGCTACGACCACAAATATATTTACTCCCACATGGGTTACAACCTCAAGCCGCTCGACACCCAGGCCGCCATCGGGCGGGTGCAGATCCGCCGCCTTCCGGAGTTCATTGAGGCTCGCAAACACAACTGGGAGCGCCTACGGCGCGGCCTTCATTGCCTGGAGGAATACCTCGAGTTCGCCCTCCCCACCCATGCCACTGCATGGGTGCCGCCCGCCCAAATCTCAAATCTCAAATCTCAAATCTCAAATTTCGAGTGGGACGACTCCGGCTGCCGCACCGATTGCTCATGGTTCGGCTTCAAGATCACCGTCAAGGAGTCCGCCCCGTTCACAAGGACGGAACTCGCCCAGGAACTGGATGCCAAAAAAATCGGCAACCGCATGCTCTTCGGCGGCAATCTTGTCCGCCAGCCGGCCTTCGTGCAGCTCCGCCGCGACAATCCTGCAGCCATGAGAATCTCCGCAGACCTCCCGCAAGCCGATCGCATCATGAAGCAAACCATGTTCCTCGGAACCTACCCCGGACTCACGACGGAGATGATCGATTTCATGGTGAAAACAATCCGTGACTTCGCCGAATCGAAGGCGGCGTAACTCGCCATTCAGGCACCATTTCAGGAATCGACTTTGCCATGGAACTTGTCTCAGAGCCACTTCCCGGGGTAAAAATCCTCCGCCCGTTCGTCCATCAGGACGAGCGTGGGGACTTCGTGAAAACCTTCCATAAAGGCCAACTTATCGAGCACGGGATATCAATGACGGTTCGCGAGGAGTTTTACACGATCTCAGCGGGAAACACGATCCGGGGCATGCACTTCCAATCACCACCTCATGCCCATCAGAAAATCATCTACTGCACAGCGGGCCGTGTGCTCGATGTCCTGCTGGATATCCGCAGAAGCTCCCCGTGCTACGGGCAACATGCCTCAGTTGAACTCTCTGCAGACCATCCACTCCTCGTATGCCTGCCGGTTGGCATCGCCCACGGTTTCATCAGCTTGGAAGACCGCTCTTGCCTCGTCTATAAAACGGACGCGGTATATGCACCCGAAGCCGACCTCGGGATACGCTACAACAGTTTCGGTTTTATATGGCCCGACCTTGGAGGGACGCCATTGTTGAGTTTGAGGGATCGCGAACATCCTAATTTTCCTGACTTCGCCAGTCCTCTCTGAAAGCGAACGAAAGAAATGAAAATATTCCTCACAGGGGGCACCGGCTTCATCGGTGCCAACTTCATCAATGCCGCCCATGCGGCAGGGCATGAGATCGTTGCACATCGCCGTTCCGCCGCTTCGATACCCCGGGTGCCTTTGAACCGGCAGCCGGAGTGGGTGGAAGATTCCTTGGAATATATGCCGGGGGAGTCGCTCACCGGTTGCGAAGCAATCGTCCATCTTGCCTCACATACGGTGAATTATCCCTACGACACATTCGAGGCATGCCTGACCGAAAATGTCATCAAACCCATCGGACTATTCCGCAGGGCCTCAGAAGCGGGCATCAGGCGGTTTGTCGTAGCTGGTTCCTGCTTCGAGTACGGCTTGAGCGGCGCCCGCTATGAATTCATCCCACCTGACGCACCGCTCCTCCCCACCTCAAGCTATGCAGCCTCCAAGGCCGCTGCATCCGCCTCATTCCACGCCCTTGCATGTGAACTGAAGCTGGAGCTCTTGATCCTTCGGGTATTCCAAGTATACGGTCCAGGGGAACATCACACCAGATTATGGCCCTCACTTAGGAAAGCAGCGCTCGCCGGGGCAGACTTTCCCATGAGTGCAGGAACCCAGATCCGGAATTTCATCCATGTCGAAGATGTGGCGACAGTGTTTGTGGACGCACTTTCCGGAAGCGATTTGCAACCGGGACGGCCGATGATCGAAAACCTAGGGAGCGAACATGCCTTGAGCGTCCGTGAATTTGCGGAAGCCGAATGGAAACGACTCGGCGCAACCGGCAAACTTCTCCCGGGAGCAATTCCCATGCGACCCGGGGAGGTGATGCGATTTGTGCCGGAACTCAAAGGGAGACCTGCCAACCAGTGATACTAGTCAGGAAATTGCTGGGGTTCCTAGGTCTGGACAGGAGTATTCTCTGGGCTTCTTCCGGCAGAATGCTTCCCCTTGTCCTCGGACCGGTAGGTTCCATCATCGTCGTTTTCACACTCAACCCAAAGGAGCAAGGCACCTACTATCTTTTCCTAAGCCTGATCGCACTGAAATCCTTCTTCGACCTTGGTGCGACCGCCGCGATCGCCCAAATGACACCGCACGTGAGGTCAGGCGCATCCGACCGTAGCATCGACCCTGAGTTCATCGCGGTAGCGACGGGCATGATCCGGAAAATTGCCATTATTTTTGGCCTTGTTTGCGGTGCCATTGGCGTTGCTTTCCTGCTTTGGACGGATGAGCGCTCCGTCATCACTCACTTGATGTGGCTTGGCACCGTCGGAGCCACGGCACTAGGCGGTTCGATCGAAGGCCATACACAAATTGTATACGGTTCCGGAAAGGTCAATGAAGTGAGCAAGATGAAGATCCTCGGGACTTGCATTCAGTATCCGATCCAATGGACCCTATTGTTACTCGGATTCAGCCTCTTCTCTTTTGTGGTTTCCATGTTTGCTATTTTCCTGTGGCAAAACCACTTTCTTAGGAAAAGGCACCCTTACCTTTGGGAACCCGCCAAGGAGGTTACGGAACGCCGGGAAAAGTTCCGGTTCGAACTTAGGAGTTTAATAAAAAAGGCGAGTATCACATACATGTCTGGATTTCTCATCTTTCAAGTCCAACAACCTATTACTTTCAAATTGCTTGGAGCCGAAGAATCGGCAAAACTTGGATTCACCGGCGTAATTGGCTCCACACTGATCGGCATCGCCGGTATGTGGGGACTTACTTCATTCCCGAGATTTGCCGACGCCGTCGCGCGCGGGGATATCGAGGGAGGCTTCTCCGATTACAAGAAAACACTCCTACGGACTGTCTTGATCGCAAGCTTTGGAGTCATGGCCGCAGTGGTTACGATCATGACATTGGAACTCATCCCGCGTTTTGACTCGAGGCTCATGGAGATATTACCAGCCCTCCCTCTTCTGGCGACTTTCTGGTTGCAGACGGTGACGGGAGCCACGACCTATTGGCCCCGCTCTTTTAAGATTGAACCCTTCGCATCAATCGCGATCGCTCAGATGATCATAACCCCGCTTGCGGTGTATCTGTTCATCCGGCAGTTCGGAATCGCCGGAGTCGGGATGGGGACGACTACCGGCTGGCTCATCGCCGCAATCGGGATTTTTACCATCTCCAAGCGGTATTTCCCGAAGTCTGACATTCCGGAATCCGCCCATACATTGCCGTGATACTCTCCATCGTCATTCCATGCTTTGAACGCCCAAAGGCGCTTGTGTCCACACTCAAGTCTCTGCTTGCGGGTGGAGTACCGGGGAACATTGAAATTGTTGCCTTGGACAATGCCAGTCAGCCTCCGCTCAAGGAAATTTGGGATACGCTTCAACTTGCCGATGATACGATCCGCTGGGAAAAGAACGCAGCAAATATTGGTCTTGCAGCGAACCTTCTAAGGGGAATAGAACTTGCAAAAGGAGAATGGGTGTGGTTGCTCGGAGACGATGATTGCCCATTTCCTGGCGCCATTGAGCTAGTGATCGCTGAAATCACCGCAGCCCAAAATTCAGTGGGTTTCCTCAAATTCAACAGTTCCAATGGCGGAGCTGAGAATAGGAGACTGATCTCAGGGATGGAAGAACTTGCAAATTGTGCGGAAACCCCAGGTTTCTATAGCAACCTAATTTTCATTTCCAGTGGCCTGTTCAGGCGTCGGGACACAATCGCCCATCTTGGCGCGGGATATCACTGGGCATACTCACTCACACCTCAGCTCGCTTTAATTTTTGGTCTCATCGCTTCAGGAAAAGCGATTTCACTGATCCCAAGGGATCTGGTGACACAGACGCTCCAGGAAGAGGATCAGCAATGGAACCGCTACCGCATGTTGGCAGGGTTCCCCTCACTAGGGGATTACGAGGCCTCGGGAGCTTTCCTCGCTACGGCAATGCCTGCAATTTCCCGTCGACTCCTGGGAGAACGTCCACTGCTTCGCATGCTCAGGCTTTGCCTGACGGACGTCGACAGGCCCCCCGCACAATGGCGGCACCTTTACATCAGGCACGCCTCATTGATCGGAGGGGCAAAGGGTTTATTGATGGCCACAGTCGCGTGGATGCTTCCTTTCATGCATGAAATTAAATTTCTAAGGAAAGCCGTAAAAAGACGTTGTGGTGAGACCCGTAGCGCAGCAAACCTCAACCGCTCCTGATGCTCGTCGCCGTCCCATCGTACAAGCGCTTCGAGACCCTGCGCTGGTCTTTGATCTCCGTATTCAAGGGCCGATTCGACGTATCTGATTCGAAGCGCCTCGTCCTCGTCAATAACGACCCGGGGTCGAACCAGGATGCCGAAACCCTGCTCAAGGAAATCGTCACATCCGAGCCTGCCGCCAAGGACTGGGAAACGATTTTCATAGGGCGAAATCCTACGATGACACCGGCTATGAGCTGGTTCGAAGCCCTTAAAGCACATGCCAACGAAGGGGAAACCACACTGATCCACGGAGACGATGATATCTGCCTGCCCGGTTCCCTTGAGGCGCGGGCACGTGCGCTTCTTGGATCAGGCTGCTCGTTCCTCATTTCCAGGCATCAGGGCAGGCTGGTGTTTTGCAGTGGAGACCGTTTCCACTCCCCACCGATTCCGCCACCGATTCCATCCGGCTTGTCCGGTTCAGGGGAGGGAGACCCGGACTTCGGAAATGCTGCATTCATCGGCAACAACACCTACCGCTTCGACAGCGATTTCCGTGAAACTCTAGAAACGGCGATCAGTTACACGGAGCGGCAAGACTGGCTGTCTGAGCATGAGCGGACGCTTATGCTCCCGTATTACCTTCCACTCGTTGCAATCCACCTCGGGAAAAAAGTCGTTGGCCTGCCGACAGTTTGTGAACTTCGGGGGAGTTCCAAGGACGACCTTGTGAACCATCCCTACCAGCATCCGTCCTGGAACAGCGGCTTTTTTTACGGCGTTGTTCTGGATTTCCTATGCAGCTCGCCCCTAGGAACGGACGGGCGGTTCGAAGGCGAACGCGACCACCACAAGAACCTTACCGCCCACTGGTTCCTCGCAGTTCTGTCCGACAAACGGATCCCGGAAAATCTCCGCCGCAACTGGGCTGAGATCAACCGCCCCCGGGTGCAAGATTTCCGGCCGGATCGCCTGTCCCACAGAATCCGACTCGTTCGGGAATCATCCGGACTGAACAGGCTCATTCTCAAAACCAAGTTCGCCATCCGTCAGCCCAAGCCCATCCGAACGGATCTGATCGGGCGCCTGTTTCCGGAAACCTCCTGACCATGGAACCCATCCGCGTCACCTTGCTGACAAATCCGGTCCTGGACAGCCTCGGCTCGGATGCCTGTGGCAGGGGCGACGGCCAAGCCGCCCCATGGCTGCCGCAGTTCGCGAAGGCTGCAATCGCCCAAGATCGCATCCAGTACACGTGGATCAGCCTCCGCAGGGATCTCCGGAAACGGAGGAAAGAAAGGCTCGGAAACCAGACATTCATCGAGCTCCCGCAGTTGCCTGCCTCCCTCGACATACGCACCGGATTCCATTTCACCCGAAAAACCCTGCTCAAAGAACTCGCCCGGTGCCCGGCCGATATCATCCATTGCTGGGGCACCGAGCATCCTAATCCTTCCGTCCTCGGGCATGTGAAACAGCCCACAATCCTCTCGATGAACGGGGTCATCGGAGCTCTTGCCAAACGCAGCGTGATGCCTGAGGGGAATTACTGGAAAAGACTGGAAAAGCTCGAATCGAAATGGCTGCGTCTCGCAGACCTCGTGACCACCGAATCCGAATGGGCATCACGCGAAGTGAAGTCCATCGCACCTGATGCGAAAACAATGGAAATCGCCTATGGCGTCCACCCATCCTTCTACGATGTTGTATGGAGTCCCGATCCTGTGAAGCCCTCCCTGATCTGCGTGGGAACCGTCTCCAAGGGCAAGGGCTCTGATGTCCTTGTTTCCGCATTTGAACAACTCGGCCAAACAGGAACAACGCTGCACATGGTCGGCGACGGGCCGTTGCGCGCCGAACTGGAAGCGCGAAATATCCCGGGGATCATCTGGCACGGCCAACTCGGATGGAAAGACCTCCAGGCCTTGCTCTCCACCTCATGGTGCCTCGTTCACCCAACCCTCGCCGACAGCAATCCCAACGCAGTCAAAGAAGCCCGGGTTGTCGGCTTGCCTGTCATCACGACTCGTCACGGCGGGCAGGCGGAGTACCTCCGCAATAGAATCAACGCCTGGATCGTTGATTCCTTGAACCCAGATTCACTTTCGTCAGCGATTGCGGCAATGATTTCAGGGTTCCTTTATTCGGGTGAAGCCGATGAAAAGGGACACCATTCAGACAGGGAGCAATTCGCAGCTGTCAAGAGCCTTGAAGGATTCAACGCAGCCTATGAAAGCCTTACCTAAGGCCAATCAATATCAAAAGACAAGCAATAATCAACAATGGATGTTTTCACTAAAATCTATCAGCTCTGCCTAAAGCGATCCGGATCCAGATCCGGAAAATTCTCAAGGCGAGCTGCATCAATGGTGCGCAACCTGATTCTTCGCTTTGCAGATCCGGTCTGCGAAATGCACGTGCATGGGCATAAACTCGGCGTCCCGCTGTCCCATCCGCTACCACTTTATCACGCAACCTATCCGCAGTGCGATTCCGTCCTTGGAAGGCTCGCGGGATGGATTCGGGAAACAGGAAAGCCACTGGTGTATATAGACATCGGAGCAAACATCGGGGACACGATCGCAGCGATCAACCCAATGAAGGGCGATCGCGTTTTTGCCATCGAACCCCACCCTCCCTACGCCAAGCTCCTCCGAAAAAACACCGCACGCTTGAAATGCAAAACCCAGATTATTGAAAAGGCATGCGTCGAGAACCTGACGGACGCAGGGCTTTCCATAGACGGCAAGCTCGGCACCGGCGTGCTGGTCGAGGACGGCGAGGGAAGCCTGCCTTCAACAACTCTTGACCTGATCGTGGCAGAATTCCCCGAAATGGAATCATGCGACCTCCTGAAGGTGGATGTGGATGGCTACGACTTCTCCGTTCTCAGAGGAGGAGATCGGTTTTTATCCAAATCCAAGCCCATTGTCCTTCTTGAATCCGATGTCTTTGAAAATTCAAATTATATGGAGGATGTCGTCTCTCTTGTAAATCGAATGAAGGGCTACGGTTACCGGCATCTGCTTGTTTATGACAACTACGGTGGTCTGCTCACGGCACTCCCCACGGAGAATATCTCCAGCCTGATCCCTATCCTCTTTTATCAGGTCACGCGAAATACCATCTACCTCGATCTTCTTTTCGGGACAGATCTCCTTGAATTCGGTAAGCGGGAAATGGAGTATTTTGCCGATTTGGGAAAAGGCAATACAAGACGCGAAGTTGCGAAAACTATTTCGACAAAGGTAAACCTGTAACTGGAATTACAGGTTTCCGGGTTCAATACTCCTTCTAAATATAAAAGCCATCTAGCGTCGACTCAATCTTCGCAACACGCTCGGTCGTTGCAAATATCGGAAGCTCCGGAGAACCGCATGAGTGGCTCCAGGGTTTTGTATGCTCCACACTGGCGTAAATTCTTTTCATATTTGTGGAATACTTCTTCCAGGCTCCAGCCGAACCCCAATGAACCGACCGATCCGCATCGCATTTATCGTGGTTGACGACCGCTTTGACAAGGATCTACCCGTTCCCTATTTCGGCCCTGCGCCCGCGGCTCTCTTGAAAGGGTTTGAGGAACTTGGCGGAAACCTCGTCGAAGTCCATGTCATCAGTTGCCTTCCCCGCCCTTTAAAATGCCCCGAAAAGCTCGCCGAAAACATCTGGTTTCATGGAGAATATGTTCCAAAATGGGGGTTTCTCAGGACTCTCCACTCGGGCTGCGTCCGTGCTGTCCGGCGCATGGTTGATAAGATTCAACCTGATATCATCCATTCACAAGGGAGTGAACGCTGGTGTGCTGTAAGCGGTGCGTTTCTGCCATACCCTAAGGTTATCACACTTCACGGTGTCCTCAGAATGATCGATCCGGTTGCGAAACTCCAACCCCGCCCGTATTGGAAGCTCCAAACTTTACTTGAGCGGATTGCAGTTCCTCGATTTGACGGCCTGGTTTGTATCACCTCCCACACCCGGCGGCACATGGAGTCTTTGGCAAAAAAGACTTGGATCGTGCCAAACGCGTCAGATCTCGGTTTTTACGAAGGAGACTGCAGACCGGTCGAACCTCCGGTCATTCTATATGTCGGTACGATCTATAAATTGAAAAACCAGATCGGGTTTGTCGATGCTCTCGTTCCACTTGCCCAGCGGTTGAAATTCGTCATCCGTTTCTGTGGGAATCTCGACAGAAACAACGAATACGGGGCTGAGTTGGGAGAAAGAATCGACAAATACCATTGGTGTGAATCGGTCGGCCATCTGAACCGTGAAGAACTGAAGGCCGAACTCAAATCGGCAGCCATGCTCGCTTTGGTATCAAAGGAGGAAAACTTCGGACTGGTGATTGTCGAGGCTATGGCTGCAGGTGTCCCGGTAGTGGCGGGAAGGATAGGCGGGATTCCAGACATCATCGAAGACGGCGTCAACGGACTCCTTTGCGATCCGAGTGACCCGGCATCGATCCGAGAAGCCGTGGGAAGAATACTCGAAGACAGGCAACTTGCCGCGATCCTCTCCGAAGAAGCGAAGAAAATGGTTCACACACGATACACCCCGGCTGCAGTCGCAGCGAAACATCTCGAAATCTACCGGGAGGTCATCGGGGACAGAATCGAAACAACCTCCATTTCGCAATGAAAATTCTCCACATCCTGAACGAGCTCAAGCCATCCGGTGCGGAGACCATGTTACTTAGCGCAGCGCCCTCATGGCTTGCCAGAAGCGGGCAACATATCCTTACCACAGGGGATACGGAGGGCTCGTTCGCGCAACCTCTTCGTTCCGCCGGCTACGGGATTTACCACCTTCCTTTCGACAAATCCTTCGCATTCTTCAAAGCGCTTGGAAGGCTCGTCACGGAGGAAGGATTCGATGTCGTCCACCTGCACACGGAACGGGCGAGCCTCTGGTATGCGCTGACAGCAAGGCTGATGTGCCGAAGGGATTTGAAACTGGTTCGTACCGTCCACCACATGTTCCGCTTCGACGGGCTGTTCCGTATCCGCAGGATGCTCGAGCGACAAGTGATGAAACACCTCCTCGGCGTGCATTTCCTTTCAAACAGCCCTTCCGGAAAGCGGAACGAACTCCGCCGTTTCCACATGGACAACGAATTGGCACCGAACTGGTATGACAGCGGTAAATTCATCCCGCCCACCCCTGAAGCCCGCAGGGAAGCAAGGGTTGCATGCGGGTTCGGAGCGGACACCACCGTTTTCGTCTCACTTGGTGGCAATTGGGAATACAAAAACTACGACCTCATCATTAGGGCACTGGCTGTGATCCCGCCTGATCTCGATATCCTCTACGTCCAGATCGGGGTGCAAGGAGAGGGCTCCCCGCTGGAGTCGCTTGCTAGCGATCTCGGCGTCTCCCATCGCCTGCAGTGCGCAGGAGTGGTTGTGGATGCCATACCCTTTCTCCACGCCGCAGACTGTTACATGATGCCCAGTTCCGAAGAAGGGTTTGGATGCGCCGCAGTTGAGGCAATGGCTTGCGGTCTACCAGCTATACTCTCGGATGTCGAAGCATTGTGCGACTTCAGGGAAAACATCCAAGGCATCCGCTACATCGAACCCATAACGGAAGCCGTAGCAAACGCAATGGTTGAACTCGCCGGAATGCAGGAGACAGAAAGACGTGAATTGGGGGAAATCCAGGCAAAGGATGTCGAAGCCAACTATGGATTGGGTGTCGGCCCGGAAGCCTATTTCCATGCATGGATTGGATAAGCTCCCGGAAATTTCGAAACATTTCCCCATGGGAGCAAAACGAGATACATCTGTTTGGGTAATCATTCCGGTTCATAACCGCCGGGAGACGACAAGGGCCTGCCTCGTGAATCTCCGGACGCAGGGTGACTTGGAATCCTTCACGGTATGCGTCGTCGAAGACGCCAGCACGGACGGAACCAAAGAAATGCTCGCAGAAGAGTTTCCGGAAGCCGAGGTAGTCCCCGGCGACGGCAATCTCTATTGGGGAGGAGGCATCGCGAAAGGAATGGAACACGCGCTATCGAGGGGTTCCGAAGTCATGGTTTGGCTCAACGACGATTGCCTGCCCCACCCGGGCAGCATCCGAACTTTGGTGGATCGGGTCCGCGAAACAAAGGGGCTTTGCGGAGGGGTTTCCTTCGATCCGGAAAACCCGGAAACAATCACTTACAGCGGATCACTGACAGGAAGCCATGAAGGCCATGTAAGGCCTGCCGTCGGGCATTTCCTCCCTGTAGATACTATCAATGGTAACGTCGTGGCCATCCACCGCGAGGTAACAGAGGCCATCGGGATACTTCCGGCCTCGCGCTTTCCCCATTACGGAGGGGATTTCATCTACTGCTTGAAAGCCCATCGGGCCGGTATCATCACCGAGATCGCAGGCTCGGCCACGGCAATGAACCGCAGGGATTATCCTTTGACACGTTTCGGAATCACCAAACCCGCCCTCCTCCTTTGGAAGGAACCTTTCAGAACGGCATCCCCCCTGCATCTTAAAACTCACTTCCGGTTCACCCGTGAAATCTACGGGTGGTGCGCTTATCCGAGAATGGTCTTTTATTTCTTTCGCTTTCTACGCCACTTTATGGCCGCCTGCAGCAAACAACTCTTAAAACCCAAAGCAAACCTGTTATGATCCGAGTGTTGTTACGCGGTCGAACCGGCAACAATCTTTTCCAGTACGCTGCGGGGAGATACCTGTCGCTGAAACACGGCGTGCCGCTTGTTCTTGACGGGTCATTGCAACGGAACTCGGACTGGGTTCAGGCAGCGTGCCTCCGCCGCCTGAACCTCCAGTGCTCCTTCGCCCGACCTTTCGCATTCCTCTCGAAAGTTACGCGGAAGCTTACTGGAAAGCATCCCAGGCAGTTCCTGAATTCCTCCTTAGAGGAAGACCAGAAAGACCACACCTTCCGCCCTCAGGCATTGGAAGGCGGCTCGGATACGTTCCTATCCGGCTACTTTCAAAGTCCGCTCTATTTTCCGGGCATCCGTGAAACCCTCCGCGCGGAGATCAACTACCGAGATCTGCCGATGGATGCGGATACGAAAGAGCTTGCGGAACGGATCGCAGAGCCAAATACGGTCTCGCTCCACGTCAGGCGCGGTGACTTCCTCAAGTATCCCGACACCCAGGTCTGCCACCCGGGCTATTACGATGCCGCCATGCGTATGATGAAGGAACGTGTTCCGGGAGCGAAGTTCTGGATCTTCTCGGACGACATCCCATGGTGCCGCGAGCATTTCAAGGGGCAGGATGTCAATTTCTGCGACGCCCCACAGTCCGCATCGGATCCCTTCAATGACATGCGCCTGATGTCTCTTGCTTCCCACCACATCCTTGTAAATTCCTCTTATTCTTGGTGGGCAGCTTGGATACATGCAGAAGAAGGAACACAGGTCATCGTACCTGACCGATGGAACACCGGCACATGCCAGATCCCAGTCCAAGAAAAGATGTTGCCCGGCTGGATCTCGATTCCAGGCAACGGAGTCCATTGAAAAACACTTACATACAGACCCGAAATGAAATTACACCTTGGCTGCGGCCCCACAGTCCTCCCGGATTGGATCAACATCGACTACTCCCTCGGCGCTAGGATCGCAAAGATCCCGGTTCTCGGCGGACTTTCAAAATCCATCGGACTCTTCAACGTCCAATGGGATCCACGTATCGTCCTGCTCAATCTGACGAAACCGCTGCCCTACGCGGATTCTTCCGTTGATTTCATCTATTCCTCCCACACCCTGGAACACCTCCGCCGGGAAGACGGCTTGAAGCTGATGGGCGAGTGCGCGCGAGTCCTAAAACCTGGAGGCACGGTACGAATCGTAGTTCCATGCCTTGAGCGGATCATAGGGAAATACCAAGCCGGTGAACTCCTCTCCGAGAATCTGCTGGAGCACCTCCTCGTCCTCCCGGACCGCAACATGTCCCTACAGAAGAAAGTCGCTTTCGGCCTCTTTGATGACGGCCACATGCACAAGTGCATGTACGACCATGCCGGGATGAAACGCCTGATGGAGTCCGCCGGGCTCAAGGCCTCGGCAAGGCAACCTTTCGATAGTGCCATCCCGGATATCAGGGAAATTGAATCCCTGAACCGAGCCGAGAACCAGGTCGTGGTCGAAGGTACGAAGCCACAGTGAAATCCCACTTTGAAATGCCGTCCCGTTCGGTTGCCATCATCCAGGAGCACGTATACCACTACCGGGTGGCGTTCTACAGGCATTTGAAGTTGCTCCTGGATGCCGAAGGGGTAGCTTTCCATCTGTGCTACGACCAGAGGACGACACCCTGCCATGAACTGGACAGGGAGGAATGGACAAGCCACACCCCCACGTGGCGTCTCGGCAAAGTCACTTGGCAAAAGCTGCCCAAGGAGGCGAAAAAATCCAGCCTGGCCATTTTCCAGCAACAAGTTCGTTACCCTGCGAACCTCCTGCGAATCCTCACATCGCGCTTCCACGGACAAAAGACGGCGTTTTGGGGCCATGGAAGTTGTTTCGCCGAGGGCTGGGAGCACAGGCGAAGTGAAAAATTCAAAGCCTGGATCTCTACCAAGGTGGATCACTGGTTCGCCTACAACGCCAAAAGTGCAGATGTAGTACGGGGCCTAGGATATCCGGAAGAACGGATCACCATCGTGCGCAACGCAGTTGACACCACCGCCCTCAGGGAGGCTATGGAATCATTTACAGACTGTGAACGGAACAAACTCAAAACGAAACTGGGATTCCAATCCGAGAACATCTGCGTGTTCACCGGGAGCTACAGCGAAAACAAACGTCTTGGTTTCCTGATTGAAGCTTCAATCCTCATCAGAAAGAAAATTCCTGATTTTCATCTCCTGCTCATCGGCAGTGGACATGATGAAACGACGGTGGAATCCGCTGCAAGGGAACACGCTTGGATCCACTCCCTTGGTCCGATGGATGGAACCGACAAGATCCCCTGCTGGGCCATTTCCAACCTTCTTCTTATGCCCGGACTCGTGGGACTTGTCGTCATAGACTCTTTCGCCGCCGGACTTCCACTCGTCACGACTGATTTTCCCAACCATAGTCACGAGATCGACTATCTAATGCACGGTGAAAACGGCTGGATCGTCCCGGACTATAGGAATCCGGAGGCCTACGCCGACAAAGTCTGTGTCCTTCTTGGCGACCCCGAGGAACGGTCTAGAATTGCCGCGAACTGCCTGAGGGACAGCTCGCTTTACAGCATTGAGCAAATGGCCTGCAATTTTTATGAAGGAGCAGCCAAAGCACTCGGCCCAGGCACGCCCAAATGAAGCAGGGGGAATCTCGCCACATACATATGACCAAAAGGACATGATCAGAACCATCAAAAATCTTGTTAAAGACAACCCCACACTTGCCAGGGCCGCACGCGCCGTCCTGGACAACCGTCACTATTTCCAGAAACCGACGAAAACACCCCATGGTTTTCTTCTCGTTGGCAACGAGGACATGATGCTCGGCCGGTTCGAGATCGAAGAGACCGACCTGATCGCCGAGATGCTGGGGGACTCCGATGTACTGATCAACATCGGAGCGAACATCGGGTATTACTGCTGTCTGGCACTCCACCTCGGAAAACAGGTAGTGGCCGTCGAACCCATGCCGCGTAACTTGCGCTGCCTTTGCCGGAACCTCGCACTGAACGGAGGGGAAACATCCGCAGAAGTCCATGGCCTTGCCCTTTCCGACAAGGTCGGCCTGATGAACATCTATGGAGGCGGGACGACCGCCTCACTCGTAAAAGGATGGTCGGGAACGCCCGAGGCCTTCTCCAACCTCGTGCCCGTCAACACCCTCGACAATATAGTCGGGGAAAGGCGCCTCGCGGACAAGCGTCTGCTTGTGCTGGTGGATGTGGAAGGTGCTGAACTTTTTATGCTGAAAGGGGCAACGGAATTTCTTGCCAGGACACCAAAACCGCGTTGGATTGTTGAAATTACCATATCGGAACATCTACCGAAAGGCCAAAAAGTGAACCCCTCCCTGTTGGAAACGTTCGGAATCTTTTGGAACAGGGGATACAAATCCTACACGGCTGATAAAGAGAAGCGCCCGGTTCTGAAAGAAGAGCTCATGGCCATCGTGGAATCCGGAATCGATACGACCGGAACCCACAATTTTCTTTTCGAAGCCTAATCACTGCCCTCCGAAAGATCCACACCCTTTGAAAAGAGTGCCACAGGAAGACGAACGAACAAAGGAACAGGGCGAGAACGCATCCCCATTTAGGATACTCCAGGTGTTCAACCAATATCTGGAGCCCGGAGGCGAGGAAATCTGGGTTGATACCATGAATACGTTGGGGCGCGACAAGGTAGAGTTCCACCAGTTGCGCTTCCATAGCCGAGCCTGGCGTGGAGCCGGTGCTCCCGGCTTCCTCAAACAAGCAAGGCTTATAAGGGACAATCCCCTCGCCCGGCAGCGACTTCGCGACGAGGTCAACACCGTCCGTCCCCATGCCCTCGTGTTCCACAACCTGATCCCGATCGCTTCCTTCGGACTGTATGATGAGGCACGAAAGCTAGGTCTTCCGGTTTTCCAATACATCCACAATTTCAGGCCTTTCAGCCCATCAGGAACCCTCTGGATCAGGAACGAGGTAGATGATAGAGCCCTTCATGGAAACACCATCCCCGAGATTTTTGCGCGCTCTTGGGAAAGATCCTGGCTGAAAACCGCGATCCTCGCTTTTTATTTACACCGATTGAGGCATGATGGAAGCCTTGATGCGGTGACAAGCTGGATTGCCGTATCCGAGTTCATGCGTAACAAATTCATCGAAGCGGGAATCGCCAGCGAAAAAATTTCCACTCTTCGACACTGCTGGTCTCTCCCCAAGGCACCAGCTCCCGTTGCCGAAGGAGATCATTATCTTTTCCTCGGGCGGCTTGTGGCAGAGAAAGGGGTTTTCACCCTTATGAAGGCGTGGAGGGAGCTTGGCCGGACAATGGGCAGCAATTGCCCGAAACTCGTAATCGCAGGCAGCGGCCCGGAAGAAGGGATATTGCGTCAACTTGCAGCAAGAACCGGAAACGTTGAATGTTGCGGGTTCGTGGAAGGGGCAGAGAAGGAAAGACTCCTGCGAACCTGCCGCGGGCTGATCGCCCCTTCGATCTGGTGGGAGCCGCTGGGACTGATCGTCTATGAGGCATACGCTGCCGGGCGACCAGTGATCGCTGCGAAATCCGGAGCTTTGACCGAAACCGTGATCCAAAACACCACCGGATTTCTTTTTGAAGCAGGAGATCCGGTTTCTCTCGCAACCGCCATTATGAGCAATGAGAATCTTGGTGCCGTCCAGCGTGCGGAAATGGGTGGGAATGGTTTTGAATGGTTGCGGGAAAATGCGGATCCGAAGAACTGGCTGGAGGATTTTATTACATTGATGAAGCCATCCATACGGCAGGACGGCCAATAACCCGCCTCGTTGCACTTAAAATCGTGGTTTCCTCTTCACGCAAGACCCCCCGTCCTCAGACACCACCTCTAACGGTGGTGTCTGGCGTTTCACCCACACTCAGCATCGGAGCCGGTCGCCTGATCCGTCACATGGTGACCGAATCGCAGACTTGGGGGCCATCCACCGAGTTCATCTTTGGAGGAAGGAAGAGCGAAGCTGCCGCGCTTTACAGGCAAAGCAACTGGGCAGGCTTCGGAATGATGGTGATCGGACACTACTTCCGCAAAGCGGCACTTAAAATACGACTGAATAAACTCGCATCTCAAGACAGGGTCTTGCTGATCCATTTCCAGGAAATTGGAGTCGCCTGGTGCAGGAGGTTCCTAAAACTCCGTACGAAGCCAACCTGGATCTATGTCCTCGACGCATCCTTTTTCTGCATCCGCTCCTACAACCATATTCCCGGCGAGCTGGATGCCTGCCTCAGGTGCCTTGGGGGTGATTACTCACATGCTTCTAGGCTGGATTGCAAACCATTCCCCATTGCCCATCCCGAGTCCCTGGAGCTCCTGGAGGAACTTGAAACACACGTGAAGGCAGGACGTCTCCGGTTTATGGTTCAAAGCAAGAACCATGCAGACCTGATCCGCCGGCATTTCGGGGAAGACACCGTCGTCGAGGTCATCGGACTTTGGACGGTGGATATGTATGAACTCGCGGATCCGGTAAGGCAGGCATCCGAGGAGCCAGGGTATGACGTCGTCTTCCATGCCGATGCCAAGGAGGTTAAAGGATTCTATTGGACCCTCGACCTTGCGAAGGTATGCCCCGGACTGAGTTTCCTTTTCCCCTGCATGAAGCCCCAGGGAATCGAAGCGCCTCCGAACTGCCACTTCATTCCAATGCGCTGGGAAGGCGGATTGCGGGACGAGGTCAGGAAAAGCCGGATCACACTTGCACCCTCCCTGTGGTCTGCCCCTATCGAAGGCGCACTTGTGAAATCAGTCCTCCACGCGCCACGGGTGGCGGTAGTCGAATTGGCTTCTGCGTTCTCTTCGGAGCTGCCGGAGAGCTTGGTTACTCACCTTGCCCTGGATCCGACTGTGGCGGCAAAATCTCTAGAGCAAAGACTCTCAGCTGCACCCAATCTCCACTCCGAGATTCGTGACTGGTTCTACAAAACGAGAGCAGCGGCTCGGATTAACCAGCGGATCTCAGATGCGATGGACAGTGTACATTACTCGCTAAATTCACCTTGAAATCAAATTGCCAAAAACTGCTTTCCGCCTTCGTAGCGGCCCATGCAATAGGTCTTTTGGATGCCTCCGGATCTGAGACCGGGCTACTTGCCGAATACCTGGGGGGGCAATCCGCCTCGGTGGAGTTCAAGGTTTCTTCCACGGATCAGCACCCGGTTGTTTCGCTCCTGCATCCGGTTCCTCCCTTGACAGATCCGCTGCTGCGCGGAACCTACGAATGGTCGTCCGACCTGGTGGACTGGAGGGGCAACGGCGAAGGCTACAATGGCGTGCTCTTCCGGATGGATACGGCGGTGGATGCCGAGAGCGGGCTACTGCGGGCGACACCGAGGTTCGAGAACGGGGTGATGCCGGATCCCGCCTTTTTCCGCCTTGCGGTCGAGAGGTTTGCGCCGGACAGGCTTCCTGCATCCTACCTCGCCGTCGTAGGGCACAGCGTTGCGAACCAGCAGGGTGCCGTATTCCAAGGCACGCCGCCCCAGCACCGGATCAACGTGAACGGCTACGTGTGCCACGCCCTGCAAAGGCTGGGCTCGCCTCTTGAGCTGGTGCGCAACCTCTCGTCGCAGGATCTCGATTTCGCAACCTCCGGCTTTACGATTGAGCTGGTCAGGCAATTGCATTTCCCCCAACTCAATGCCTCGGCTAACGAGAAGGACAAGACGATCCTGTTGCTGGACTTCATAGGGAACAACATCGGGGCGGATCAGTCGGCCACCCAGATCATCGGCAAATTTGACGATGCGCTGGAAGCACTCATCGCCGCCGGATGGGATGCGAGGAGGATCGTGGTCATTTCAGTCCGGCCAAGACTGTACGGAGACGGCGAAGAGGCGCGCCTGATCGTCCGAAGGCAGGTGAATGCGCATGTCCTGTCCCGCCCGAGTGGCATAGTGGTCTGCGATTTCTCCGAAATGGGGGACGATGGCCACGGATTCGCGAAACCTGAGCTGGTTGACACCGTGCGCCCCGGGCATCCGCTAGCACCTTTCGGCTCGGAACTGGGTCGGGTTTTGGCACGCACCCTGAAGACCAACTTTTCGATGGTGGCGGATGCATACGCGGTGCCCTCAGAGATCCTGAACCAATCGCCTCCGGGAGCCTACGATTTCACGGGGAATGATGAGACGGCTGTGCCTTTCAAGGCCCTTCCGGGCAGCACGATCGGCGAGGGTTGGCGCTTTCTGGCATCCCCGGACTGCGTGTTCAGCTCTAAAATGATCGAGGATCCCAGCACCGCTGGCCAAAAACTTCTTGAAATTGAGATCGAATCCCAAGGCGACAACCCGCTTTTCCTCTACCCCGCGACGCCCAGAACCGACTTCCCCGTTGGCACGAGAATTGAGGCGGTTGCGGAGGTCTGGCCGGTCACCGCTCAATTGGGCAGGCTGAATCTCGCCATCATCTTTCCGAACGGCGGCTCGAACGAAGCCGCATCCGATATACTCTATACGGGCGATTTCGGCTGGAAGCCGGGGCAATTGCTCTACACATTCGGAAGGCACGTCCTGCGAACTCCACATGTGCTCATCCCGGAACAGGGGCTAGAAAGCACCTATCCCCGCCTGGCCATTCGAGGCAGCGGCATCTTAAGGGTGGGCCGTATGGCACTCCGACGCCTCGAACCTTGAAATTCCCCAAAAAAAATGCGCATCCTTATCATAGCCGCCTCCGCGAGCCCGTACCGCGGATCGGAACCATCCATCGGCTGGAAGGTTGCTTGTGCCCTCGCGGACAGGCATGAGGTTCATGTAGTCACAATGTCGGGCTACAGAAAGGAACTGGAAAAGGCGAAGCTTGAAGGGTTGGTTCCAGGCAACATGCATTTCCATTACCATGGGCAGGATTGGGACGAGTATCCCTCCGCTTCCAATGACAAGAGGTTCTGGTGGGTCGCATACCGCCGCTTCCTTGCAACAATCCGGGAGAGGATCGACAGTCTCATCGCAGAGCATCAGATCGAACTCGTCCACCATGTGACCTTCGCAACCTGGCGCATGTCCGCACCGATCAAATCCCTCCCCGTACCTTTCGTCTGGGGGCCTGTCGGCGGGGCTGAACATTTTCCTGTGGGGATGCTGGGCATACTGAGTCCCAAAGGAATCGTCTTCGAGTTGGTGCGTTATGCCGCCACGTGGGCGTCATTCCTTTCCCCGTCAATACGGTCAACCGTCCGGAACGCGGATGCGATCATCGCAAGCCATCCGGAAATGACCCGGCTATTCCAGCGGATTCTGGGAGACAGCCCCACTCTGCACCAGCTTCTCGTCACTGCTTTCAATGCGGAAGAGCGCAGCCGGATTCTGGAAACCGAGGCGACCCCCAAAGCCGGTGGAGCACCCCTCAAAGCTTTCTGCGGCGGTCTTCTCGAAGGACGGAAAGGTGTTTCCCTCGCAATCGAGGCCATCGCCCGGGCGAAAAAGCGCGGTCTGAAAATCATCTACAAGGTCTGCGCCAACGGCCCCGAGTTGGAACACCTGAAGTCACTGGCGGCGAAGCACGGGCTGGGGGAAGATGTCGTCTTTCTGGATCCGCTCCGGGGGAAGGAATACGCCCAGGAGCTGGTCGATTCCGACATCTACCTGCTTCCAAGCCTGAGGGACAATGCGCCGATCACCCTGATGGAGGCCATGCTGGCAAGGTGTGTCCCGGTGGTCGCGGATTGCGGCGGCCCGGCATTCATTGTCACCGATGAATGTGGCATCAAGGTTTCAACGGAATCGAGAGGCAAAACAATCGAGGTGATCGCCGAAGCATTGTTAGATTTACAGGCGTCTCCCTCGAAATTGAACAAATTCGCCGAGTCCTCAAGGTGCCGGGTCATGGAATCCTTTACCATGGAAGCCTACATCGAGAGAATTGAAGAAATATTCGCCTGTGCCACTATGGCGGCCGCGGAGCGACTCGCGATGTACCGCAAGTGAAATCACCAAAATGGCAAAGCCAATTAACACCATCCTACTTGTCAATTCAGGCGACATGAGCAGACCCACTCATACCCTGAAGCACATCCCGGAACTGGATGGAGTGCGCGGAATGGCTCTCATCCTTGTGATGGTTCACCATTATCTGGTGATCACGATGCCCGCGAACCGTCTGGATCAAATTGTTGGCAGGCTTGCGGCGCTCATCGATCTCATCATCGGCAAAGCCGAATTCGCGGTTTCCTGAAGTCCGTTTCCAAGATAAACCGATGGAGCATCTCCCGTCACAAAGTCCAAACATCACCTCCGCATCGGAGCGGTACGCAGGCGTGGACATCGCAAGAGTGATTGCGGCATTCTTAATCGTGTCCTACCACTGTATGGAAAATTACAGCAGGTTGGATTCTATGACCATATTCGGGCAAGCTCCGCATCATGTCATTGGTGGGCTGTTCCTATGGGGTCGGGTTCCCTTCTTCCTTATGCTTGCTGGATATCTTGCGGCAAGGAACCTCTCCCGTCCAAATTCCTCAGTGCGAAACTTCCAGCGCACCAGGCTCATTGGCCTTGGGATACCCTACCTGGTCTGGAATTCTATCTCCCTAGTTCTGATAATCATTGGATACAAACTGGGGGCGTCGTATGAACAACACAGCCAGATAACCCCTTCTTCCGCGCTTGCTCATATAACAGGTATAGGTGCGGCACCCGCTGACGGGCCACTGTGGTTCGTTCGGGATCTGATTGTAGCCAATTTCCTTGCTCCGCTTCTCTTGAAATACCGGAGTTGGAATTTATTATCCATGATAATCCTTTTATCCCTTCCCGAACCAAGCCTTCGATGGATTGAAATAAGTATCCCGAGACCTTCCTCGATCGGATTCTTCGGAATAGGCATGGTCTTGCAGCAGTTCGACCCCAAGAAATTCGGGTCGCTCGTGCCATCGAATCTTATTGGATTCATCATTTGCCTCGCTTTCGGAATGATCGTAGTCTTCGCGCAGGTTCCGCTCCCAAAGGTGATAGGCCCCATTGTGGGAGCTTTCTCGATACTCCTGCTAGGGAATACCATCGCCCAGCAAGATTCGAGGCTGAGGAAGAGCCTTGAAAAGATCGCGCCTGCGACATTCCTGATCTTCGCTGCAAACGTACCCATAATTCTCGTGATCCGGCAACTGCTACTTCGTTACAACCTGCTCGAAGGACGAGTTCTCTTTGGATTTTTCTGTATCTTACCTTTCGTAATTTGCTTGGCTTTGATATTTTTCCACATGCTACTAAAAAGAAAATTCCCAAAACTTCTTTTCCCCCTTACCGGCGGGCGATAACCGCCCCTCCGCCATGGTCGGTTTTTCTCGATATTCCATGATACATCCTAATCCATATTGTGGGTGTGGCCATCAGCGAAGCATTCTCCCCGCGACACTCGCGACTGCGGCTCTCGCCACGCTCCTCACCGTGTCCTTGGCATGGTTGTCCTGGCATTTCTTGGAGTCCCCCTGCAACAATCTGAAAAAGCATTTCCCATCCGCATAGATCCAACGAACATATGAAAAAAGTCCTCATCGTCGGCGCCGGCTTCTCCGGTGCCGTCCTCGCCCGCCAGCTTGCCGATCTTGGCGGCATTCCCTCGCTTGTCATCGACGAGCGCAGCCACATTGCAGGAAACTGCCACACCGAGCGGGACGACGACTCGGGTGTTCTCGTTCACAAATACGGGCCTCACATCTTTCATACGGACCGCGGGGACGTATGGGATTACATCCGGAGCCACGGTGAGTTCCGGCCTTTCGTAAACCGTGTGAAGGCATCGGTGGAAAAGGGAGTGTTCTCGTTACCGATCAACCTGCACACGATCAACCAGTTCTTCGGAAAGAGGCTTTCGCCGGACGAGGCGCGGCTCTTCATCTCAGAGCTGGGAGACAGCAGCATTTCGGAACCCGCGAATTTCGAGGAGCAGGCGCTGAAGTTCATCGGCAAGGATCTTTATGAGACCTTTTTCAAGGGATACACGATCAAGCAATGGGGGGTCGATCCAAAGGAGCTCCCTGCATCGATCCTCAAAAGACTGCCCGTGCGCTTCAACTACGATGACAATTACTACAACAGCCGTTTCCAAGGGATGCCTGCGGAAGGATATACCGAGATCATCCGCCACATCCTCGACCACCCGCTCATCGAGGTGAAAACCTCCACCTCCCATTGCAAAGAGATGGAAACGGATTTCGCCCACACGTTCTACACAGGGCCAATCGACGCATATTTTGGCAACACCTTCGGTCCGCTTGGATACCGCACGGTTTTCTGGGACAGGATCGAGGCGAAAGGCGATTACCAAGGCAACGCGGTGATAAATACACCTGAACTTTCGGTGAAGCACACGCGGATCCATGAGCACAAGCACTTCGCCCCATGGGAGTGCCATGAGAAGACCCTGGCCTTTGTCGAATTCAGCAAGGAGACGGAAGCCGGCGACATCCCTTACTATCCGAAGCGGCTCGAACCGGACAAGGCGCGCCTCGCCCATTACATGGAGGCGGCTTCCGAGGCCGGTGGGGTTTCTTTCCTTGGTCGCCTTGCCACCTACCGCTATATGGACATGCACCAGGTCATTGGAGAAGCCCTAGATTTTTCCGATCTTTGGCTTTCCGCCCGCGCGGGAGGATCCCGTTCTCCGGTCATGCCCGACGCAGCATCCGCATAGCCGGAACAATCTCATGCAAACAAGAGACAAACAACGAACCGCATGGGTATTCATGTGCAAGGCCACTCCGGTCCGGGCCGGAGGGGGGCTAGGCGTGGCATACAACCATCTCGGTGCGATTCATGGAAAGGCTCCTTCCGCCAACGCGGACTCATTTTTCCTATGTGGCGTGTCCCTGATAGAGCTTCCCGCCTCTTCGGACATCCCTTTTGACGACTTCTTGGGAGCAATCGAGCCCGGCATGAAGCCAGGCCCCACAATGTTCCTCAAGCAGGCGCGAATGATCCGCAAGCTGGCCGCCGATTATGATCGCGTCGTGGTGCTAGCATACACGCCCTTTTACCTTTGGCCGGTTGTCCGCCTCGGGTTCGACCAGAAAGTGATATGCCTTCATAGCGAACACAGCAAAGGGGGGCGGCATTTTGAACTTGCAGAAGAAAAGGGCGGGAAATTCGGGTTCAAAGAACACATCGTTCGCAACGGGGTCAGGACGAATTTCCTCTCGGCAAACCGCGCGATTTTCCCCAGCGCAGGCTCGGCGCAGCTGTTTGAGGAGATGAACCCGGATCTCGCAGCAGCAGTAGATCGGAAGGTCGAGGTCGTCCACAATGGGGTCGAGGTGTTCGAGCCCATAAAAAGGAATTCCCACGTTGGGGAAGAAGTGCGTATCAATTCTATCGCCCATCATGTGCGCGAGAAAGGGCTCGGCAATGTCATGGAAGCCCTTGCGGCAGCAGACCTCGGGGATACGAAGTGGCGTTTCACGAACTACGGAAGCACCAGCGGAATCACGTCTGAGCTCACCGAACAGGCGGCAACCCTCGGCATCTCGGATCGTGTGGAATTCGCCGGACTGAAGCCGCAGGCGGAGGTTCGCGACAACCTGTCTGCCGCCGATGTGTTCCTGCATCTGCCGGTGATCGTCGTATTCGACCTATCCCTGCTTGAGGCGATGATGGGCGCAACACCCGTTATCACGACGAAACTCCCTGGAAACATTGAGGCGCTGGGAGAAGATTACCCCCTTTATGCCGACTCCCCACGGGAAGCCGCCGACAAGCTTGCCTGGGTTTCGGCAAACCGGGAAGCCGCTGCAGAAATCGGCGCGGATCTGCGCAAGCGAGCGCTTGAGCTGTTTACCAAAGATGCCATGGCGAAGCGTTACCACGATCTGATGGTTCGCTCTGAAAACAAGGGGAACTGACCGCATTTGCCTACCAAACCACAACTCGGAGTCGTTCTACCCGTTTACAACGAGGCGGCCTCAATCCGGCGGGTGATCGACGAGTGGTACCGCGAGCTGGAGAGAACGGTCGGCGATTTTGTGATCCTTGCGATCAACGATGGCTCCAAGGATGCGACTCCGGAGATACTCGGGGAGCTGAGGGATGAGTTTGGTGAGAGGCTGGAAGTCATTTCCCGGGAAAACCGGGGCCATGGCCAGACATGCATGCAGGGATACCGGATCGCGGCAGAAAGGGGCATTCCATACATCCTGCAGATTGACTCGGACGGGCAGTCGAACCCTGCGCACCTCGCTGCCTTCTGGGAGCGGCGCGGCGAATTCGATGTGATCTACGGCAAGCGCAAGCGCTTCGACGGATCGATGCGCATTTTCGCAAGTGCAACGCTCAAGGCCCTGCTGCTGCTGCTGCAAGGTGTGGACTGCACCGATGCAAACGTCCCCTACCGCCTGATGGACACCAAGGCCTGCAAACATGAGTTCAAAAGAATTCCACCGGAAATTTCACTCGCGAACATTGCGCTGGCGGTCATTCTCCGCAGGAATCCGTCGATCCGGCACGGCAAGGTTCCGATCACTTTCCCAGCACGCTATGGAGGAGAGCCATCGGTCCCACTTCGTCTTTTCGCAGCTAAAGGGTTGCGCCTTTTCTTACAACTTTCAAAGCTATCAGCCAGTTGAAATCATTTCACGAATCGTCGTCGGCATCTGAAATTTATCAATGAGCATGTTGACAAAAAAACTCGCCCTAGCAGTAGGCCTAAGCCTAGCTGCCCTTGTGGTCGGACTGCTTGCGATCACAGCACAGAGCTTTTGGATCGACGAAGGAAACTCGATTTTCAAGGCGGTCATGCCGACGATTCCCCAGATGTGGGGATTTGCGAAAACTGTTCGTGGATCTGAAATTCAGATGCCGCTCTACATGATTTCACTATGGGGCTGGGAGAAAATCGTCCCCAGCACTGAGTATGCATTGCGCGCCCTGAACATTCCGCTATTCATCGTTGCCGTATTCGCACTCAGAAAATTCCGCTTCTGGCCGCTTGTCCTACTTTGCTCTCCTTTTGCTTGGTATTACTTGGGCGAGCTACGCCCCTACATGTTCCAAATTGCAGGAGGTTCCCTGGCGTTTGCGTCGCTTTTCAAATTGATTGAACCGAATGAGAAGGGAGTTTCTAGTAACACAGGAGTCCACCTGCTGTTTTTCTCCTGTTTTTTCCTAGCTGCATCCAGTCTGACAGCAGCCGTTTGGTCGATCGGATTTGCGATCGCCGCGCTTGTTGCGCGCCCGGACCTACTAAAGAGTCGGTCCTTCTGGCTCAAATCGCTCGTTTGGTTTCCGTTGGCGTCCATCCTTGGATTCTATTACTTCTACACGCTGAGCAACGGATATAGGGGGACAGTAGCTCGAAACGGGGGGCTGCTTACGATCAGTTTCGGCATCTATGAGCTAATGGGGTTGGTCGGGCTTGGTCCCGGCCGCAGCGAGATGCGTGGTCTGTCAATTCTGGGTCTGCTCCAAGGCTATCCGTGGCTGCCCTTCGTCGCTATGGTTTTCTTTGCGACCTGGACGTTGGGTTCTTGGAAACTCGCAAAAAGCCTTCCCAAACGCGCTGGATTCGTACTTGCGATTGCTGTCGCAATTCCCATGGGAGTGTTTCTCGCGGTTGGAATCATCGCAAACTTCAACGTTCTCGGGCGACATCTTAGTCCGGTTCTTCCGGCATTCCTTGTGCCGTTGGCGGTTGCTTTCGAGGAGTCGATCAGGAACAAGAAGTGGTTTCCTCTTACGGCGACCGTAATTCTGGCCAGTGTGATTTCATGCGTGATGATCCGTGTTTCCGAGAGCCATTCGCGGGATAATTATCGCCTTGCCACGAAATATGTGATCGAGGATTTGAAAGCTGGGAAATCGGTCGCATGGCAGGCTGATATGAATTCTGCGCGATTCTACGCCTACCGACTTGGCGGGACTCCCTATGTCCATGCGATTCAGCGGCTGGAGTCTGAAGTGCCTAGTTCCCTTATGTTCGCAGATGTGATTTATCTGAACAGGCCTGACATCGCATACGGGAAGAGCGACTACCGCGCTAACTTTATGAGAGAGGGATTCAATCTTCGCGAAGAGTTCGCCGGCTTCGAAGTCTGGGACAGAGGAAGATCATGGTGAATCATGAACGCTCTTAAGACCATACTTCGCGCTGCCGGTCTGCGACCGAAAAAGCTTCTCAATTACTTCAGCCAGCTACCTGGTTTCTACGGGGAGCGAAGACGCTTCCTTCAAATGGAGGGGGCTGAATCACTTCAGATGGGCCAGGCTTGGCCAATACTTGACGAGAAAGCAGAGGCATCCGGCAATCTAGGAGGCTACTTTCTACAAGACCTGACCGTGGCATCATGGATCCACCAAGAAGCACCGGTTCGGCACGTTGATGTCGGCTCGCGGTTGGACGGATTCGTGGGACATCTCGCAGTTTTTCGCGAAGTAGATGTCCTCGATATCAGAGCGGCAAGCACCGAGGTGCGCAATGTAAACTTCATTCAGCTCGACCTCATGCGGGATCTTCCACCCAGTTTTGCGGAATGCACAGACTCCTTGTCTTGCCTTCATACACTTGAGCACTTTGGTCTTGGGCGATACGGAGATTCTTTAAATCCGTTGGGTCATCTTGTCGGTCTGGAACAGCTCAAGCGTATGGTAAAATCAGGTGGGACCCTATATCTATCAGTCCCTCTAGGTCGTGAACGTATCGAATTCAATGCGCACCGGATCTTTTCACCCGAAACTCTTCTTGGATGGTTTCCTGATGGTTGGAAAATCATGCGTAGCGCGACCATCTCGGATGAGGAACGGCTCTGTACCTCGAATGGTTCGAATGAAAAGGAGCTGCTTCTTGCGGCGGGCGGGTGCGAACAGGGGATAGGAATTATCGCAGTACGAAAGGCATGAGCACCTATCCTAACGATTGGGCAGTGGTAATACCACTTGCGAACGAAGAGAATGAGATCCCGCCACTTGTGTGTGAACTTGAAAAAGTGATGGATCGGCTTGAGGGCGGAACTGTTTACTTCATCGTGGATACAGTGTCTAAAGACAACACTTACGAAGTTTGCCAAGAAATCAGTGCCAAGGATGCGCGATTCATCAGCTGCTGGATGCCGAAGAATAAAAACGTGGTGGACGCCTATTTCAATGGCTTCCGCCGAGCCCTCGAAGGCCCACATGAGATTATCATCGAGATGGACGGAGGCTTGTCCCACGATCCACGTGCGATTCCGGCCTTCCTAAGAGCGCTCCACGAGGGCAACGATTGTGCGTTCGGCAGCCGTTACATCAACGGGGGATCGATGGTCGGGTCGCCTCTCAAGAGGCGGGTCATAAGCAAAATCGGCACGGTCCTCGCTCAGCTTCTACTCGGGGCAGGCCTCGCCGATATGACCTCCGGCTACCAAGCTTTTCGACGCGACATTTTGTCAAAGCTGGTCGAATTCGAGCTGCGTTCCAAAGCACATTTCTACCAGACTGAGGTGCGTCATCTTCTTCGCCATCACAAAATTATCGAAGTTCCTATCCACTACCGAGCGCCCTCGCCAAGCGTTTCATCCGGCGCGATACGGAACTCTGTCTCCACGTTGCTGCATTACACCACACTGCGAGTCTGTGGAAAGTCACCTTCCTGCTAATACATGCCTGAGAAAAAACCAACCCTTGTTGTTACAAGTATCAATCCACCAAATTCGGCCATCCGGGAGTTGGCTGCGGGTTGCTTGGAAAATGGGTGGGGCTTTGTCCTCGCCGGAGATCGAAAGACTCCTAATTCTTTCGAGCTGCCTGGCTGCGAATTCATTTCAATCTCTGACCAAAAAAAATCTGGTTTTCGGCTGGCTGAGATCCTCCCAGAGAACACATATGCGAGGAAAAATTTAGGATACCTCATCGCGCTATCGAATGGTGCTGAAACCATCGTTGAAACGGACGACGACAATCACCCTTTGGAAGCCTTTTGGAATGACCGCTCGCCCGAAAGCCGAGCGCTGACAATCCAAAAAGATGGTTGGATAAACGCATATGCTCATTTTTCAGATACCTTCATCTACCCCCGAGGACTTCCGCTCGACCGTGCCCGCGACGTGTTTCCCGAAACAGGTTTGATCGCACACGTTCGTTCACCCATCCATCAGGGACTGGCCAATAGTGATCCAGATGTCGATGCGGTCTATCGTATGCTCTTTCCGCTACCGCTTGAATTCAAAGACTCCGATCCGATTTTTCTCACTGGAGGTTCGTGGTGTCCTTTCAACAGCCAGAATACCACGTTTTTCAGGGAGGCCTTGCCACTCCTTTACCTCCCCTCCCATTGCAGTTTCCGAATGACCGATATCTGGAGGAGTTTTGTGGCCCGCCGCATCTTGGGAGAAATGGGCACGGGTATCCTTTTTCACGAGGCGACCGTTCGCCAAGATCGCAATGAGCACGACCTGATGCGTGACTTTTCAGATGAAATATCTGGATACATCGCAAACGATGAGATGCGTTCAGCATTGATTGATCTCAATCTTGATGCATCAAGTGGTATCGCTCAAATGATGGAGTGCTGTTATTCTCTCCTAATTTCGAAGGGCTGGATCGGTGCAAGAGAGGAGCAATTGCTCGAAAGTTGGCTCCACGATCTACGTTCAACAGGGTTAATCCGATGATGACAGCCTCCACAGCAACTGCAAAGGGCCAGCTTTTGTCTATTTGTGCAGCTTCACTCGCGTTTTCTTTCGCTTCTCTCGGGTTTATCCAGAAGCACGGCGGCTTGGCTTCCGTCGTGGGCTACTTGATCGCCGTTTTCATTGCCTGTCTTGTCGTGCGAGGGATGTTGGGAAAATTTTTTCCAGTATTCAGCAAATGGAGGTTGAGCCTATCGGTCCTTTTCGTCCTACTCGCTACAATCGCTTTCGCCGTTGTATATCCAATAGAGAACAGCCAAGGACTCGGCAAAGGAAGCGACCGCGACGATGGACTGAACATCGCCGTTTCTAGATTACTCGAAGGTGAGACACCCTACTACCCGCCACACCCAATGGCTGGCCCATTATCGGTGCTGCCTGGTAGCATTTTTCTGGCAACACCCTTTGCCTTGCTTGGAAACAGTGCATGGCAAAATATTTTCTGGATTGCTGCGCTTCTTGCTGCGCTGCGCGAACACGTTCGCGCCCAATTTGCAATGCTCGCCATGCTGACCCTCGCAATGGTGCTTTCCCCGGCATTCCAATATGAGTGGATCTCTGGCGGTGACCTGATCGCAAACGGAATATTTCTCTCTCTGTCGGTCTGGCTTGTCCTCCGGGTTTGGTTGAAAGAAGGCCAATCTCCGCTTATGATAGCGGCAGCTTGTCTGTTTCTCGGACTAGCACTTTCATCAAGGCTTAATGAGCTAATGTTGCTGCCGTTGATAGGCGGCGCGTTGTGGGCGCTCGCTGGATTTCAAAAAGCAGTAATTGCGACAACTTTAAGTCTCACCGTCACAGCTTTTGTCTCCATCCCATTTTATCTTCATGATCCAGAAGCCTTCACACCTTTGATCGCGGGGAATAAGTTGCTGATTCTCAGGGCATCCTTCCCATATGCGGAGGAATTTGTGAAAGGATCGACCGGCCTGTTCGCTTTGGTTTGCGGGGTAGGATTGATAACCAGGCGAATCCTTCCAACACCTGCAAACGTGTTTCTATTGGCTGCTGCTATCACCGCTTTGCCGATGATCCTCGCAGTGGCGATAATCAGCTTTTCTTCCGGTGGCCCAGACTTCTCGTTTCTTCACCCCCGTTACGGCCTACTCTATCTGATCCCCGGATTTCTCGGAATTGCGCTCAAATTGCATCCGGAAGAAGTATGGAATCAAACACCCGCATCATGATCCGTGTCTTGCTTCTAGGACGGACAGGCAACAACCTTTTCCAGTATGCGATCGGTCGCGTAATCGCCAAACGCCACGGGGTGCCGCTCGTATTAGACGGAACACTTTTCAATAATGAATACTGGGCGGGCGTCAGCCGCATCGACGCACTTCCCCTGCGCGCCAGCGTCGAGAGGAAGTTCTCAATGCCTATTCGCATCGCAACTAAACTCTGCAAAGGCCAACATCCTCGAATATTTTTCGGGAGCCATCAGATTCGCGAGCACTTAACTGACCACCGATATGACCCGTCTCATGTAGAGAATTCAAAACCTGATTCTCTTGTAATCGGATACTTTCAGACTCCAAGTTACTTCGCCGATATCGAAGGAGAACTCCGAAACGAATTAGATCTTTCCCAGCTGACTTGGGAGAACCAAATTGTAGATCTTGCGGACGCACTTCATGACGACTCTGAATCTGTAGCGATACACGTCAGGAGGACCGACTACATCGGAAATAGCGATGCGGAAGTTTGCGGAGCCAACTACTACTACCGCGCATTGGAAGAAATGAGAAGCTACCTCAGCAGACCCACATTCCATATTTTTTCAGATGATCCAGAATGGTGCGTCGAGAATTTCTCTTGTCCTGACATGGTGGTACACACTGACTCAGCTTCAATTTCAGATCCGCTACTAGATTTGTATCTAATGAGCAAAGCCCGGCACCATATCATCGCTAACAGTTCTTACTCGTGGTGGGCTGCATGGATGGGAAAAGCACCCGGACAGACTGTAATCACGCCTTCAGAGTGGTTCCGCGGGGATTTCCTTGCCCCGATTTCCGAAAAGCTTCTCGAAGGCTGGAAGGCCTTGCCAACCGGATGAACCGGAAATGAGCACTCCATTTCTCAATTGGCGAAAACTCCGCTACCTAAAGCTTAAAGCCAATGGTATCAAGGATTGGACTAAAGCTCGCCTAACCGGTCCGTCTCCCGAGCAAGGAGGAGCCCCGAGAGGATTCTTTAGTGGGCTCGCAATGGTAGTAGAAGGTAGAATTCAGGGAGAAGTCTTCCCGCAGAAACAGAAAGTTCCCGTTCCTCAACCGAATTCTGAGATCATAACCTACGGTCTAGGCCAAGCCTCAGGCGAAAGTTCTCCATTTTACTTTCGAATGCCTTCCACTCGGCTTCTTGGGCCAGGCCTAGTTCCACACGATGAACGAGGCTTCGCCTGTGAGGAGGCGATGTTCGGCCCTCAACGGTGGTCAGATCCTGTGCTAAAGGGTGGGGCAGCAGTTCAAGCGGAATTTTTACCAGGATCTTGGATATCGCTAGTGTCTCGGTGGGATGATGGGAGTAATTACTACCATTGGATATCAGACTCCCTTTCGCGCCTGGTAATAAAAAGTCATCTTCCTCCGAAAATAGGAATTCTCCTCAGACCATCAGCAAGACCTTTTGTTCTCGATTCTCTCGCCGAGCTGGGCCTTGGCGACCGCATTCGATTCACGGAGAGCGATCACCTTGTGGTAGAAGACTTCCACTTTCTGTCACCTGGAGCTCGATCCGGTTGTTGTAATCCAATCGGCTACTCATGGCTGCGGGAAACCTTCATGCCGGTCACCGATGTTTGCGATAAAGATATTCTAATCACGAGACGCGCAGCCACTCGCACTTCGTGCGGTTTGGAAGAACTAGAAGAAGCTCTCGAATCCAAAGGCTGGAGCGTTGTTGATCCTTCACAACTTACGTTCCGCGAGCAAGTCAACCTATTCTCAAAAGCCTCGCGAGTTGTCGGCATCCACGGCGCTGGCATGACGAATATCATCTGGACCCCTTCTGGAACTGCCGTTACCGAACTAATGCCGAATACCTTTCGAAACGCTTGTTATCAGGCGATTTCCTTGGCTATCGGGAACTCTCATAAAATCGTACACTGTCCCGCAAACAAGAGGGGTGATATGGAAATTTCTCGGCAAATCATTGATGACCTTCTGCTGACTATATGAGATCTAGATCTCCATTTGTGACTGTTGTCACACCCTCTCTGAACTACGGTCGCTATATCGGTGAGTGCCTGGCTAGCGTCCACGATCAAATTGGGGTGACTGTCGAGCATATCGTGATGGACGGTGGCTCCTCGGATGAAACTCAAGAGGTTGTTAGCTCGTTTCCACTTGCCATATTCATAAACGAGAGAGACAAGGGCATCTCTGATGCGATCAATCGTGGCTTTGATAGAGCTCGTGGCGAATGGGTAATGTGGTTAAATGCGGATGACAGACTCAAACCTGGAGCACTCGCAGAACTCGTCGAAGCAGCCATGCAAAATCCAGAGGCAGATCTAATCTACGGCGCGTTCGATTTCATTGACGAGAAGGGAGCGTTTATACGACGTATCGCACTATTCGACTGGTCGCAGTTCGTCAGCGTTCACCATTGTTGTTACTTGCCTACCACAGCAAGCTTCATCCGCAGAAAAACAGTTATTGAGGAAGGGTACCGACTGCGAGAGGACTTCCGTTATGTGATGGACGGTGAATTCCATGCACGCCTAGATGCTGCTGGGAAGACGTTCTGCTATTTGCCTGTTGTCCTTGCCGATTTCCGACTTCACTCTGGGAACAGGTCGCTTTCGACAGTCGTGAATAGTCGCGACATGAATGAAGCTTTCGTCGCTGAGATGCAGCATACAGAATCGAGGGCAATCAGGAGAGTGCATGGTTTTACTTTCACAGCCGATCCTTATCTCAACGGTCTAACCGATGGACTGCTGTATATACTTGCGAGAATCCTGAAGATTCTTCTAAAAATTAGGGCCCCAAAACCACGGCTTCCAACTCCGAAAATAACTGACTTTCCCTTCCTTTGAAATTTTTCTGCACATACACCCCAGCACATGAAATCCTATACCGCGACTGGTTTCTTCCTTCAGTCCCTCAAGGAATTGAAATCGTCGGAATTCCATTGGAAATTTCAGGAGCTGGAGATTTCCTTAGTCAGGAATTTCTTCACTGCATTCGTGCAAAAGTGGGCATGATCGTGGACTCGATCTTAAAGAATGAAGGATCATGGATCGTTTGGACCGATATCGACATACTGCTCTTTCCTCCCCTTTTGACGCGACTCGACTCGATCATCGCTTCTGCCGAAGATGAGGTGCTTTATTTTCAGCGTGAGGCGCGGACCGGTCAGGAGGTAAATACTGGATTTATCCTGATAAAATGTGGAACACAGACGGAAGCATTTTTCAGAGAAGCCGGATCAAGGCTCGCGAAGGAACTCAGCAAGAACGAACAAGCAATAGAAAACGAAATGCTCCGCGAAGGACATGCACCGCCATGGGGCCTACTTCCAGAAGAGTTTGTCGCAAGAACACATGGCTGGCCGCCTCGCAGACCGATGGCGATTTACCACGCGAACTACACACTCGGTCCAGATGGAATCGGCCAGAAAATCCGCCAGTTCAAGCAAGTCCGGGCGATGGAGAAGTGGGGGGCTCCTGCAGTGTTCGTGATGATTCTCAGGCGAGTATGGGAAAAGTTCACCCAAAACCTCAAAGCCAAAAAATGACCTGGCCTCGACCAACAAACCCTTTTGTCCTGGGACCTATTGCGCTGCTCACAGCCATTATTATAAGTTGGATTTTCATGTATTCGAGAGGGTTCGAATTTTCGAATTTCGAGGAATTTCGTTCAACCCTAAGTGCCCACCCTTGGATTGCGCTTGCTCTGCTCATTGTCCTTCCCGCTTTGCCCGTTCCAACTAGCGCTCTTTTGCTCCTTTTTGGTTATGTTTGGAGAAACGACCCATGGATTGCTGTCCCTCTTGGGATCGGTGCCCTGTTGTTAAATGCCACTTGGACCTACTTACTTGCAGCTTATCCAGCCCGAAAGCTCTTTGAAAACCTTCTCTCGCGTCTGAAAATCCAGCTACCGGACAAGACGAAGTTCAATCCCCTGAAGCTGACATTAATCCTCAAGTTGACGCCCGGCATCCCAATGTTCCTCCAAAATTACTCTCTTGGGCTACTCCGAGTCCCATTCCGAATATACTTATTGTGCACATTGCTTTCGAACGGATCGCTTGCCAGCGCTTTTATCCTTGCAGGTGCAGGCTTTGGAACATCGAGCCTGTCCACACTTCTTGCCGGTCTGTCTATTCTAGCTCTCATGTTTACGTTGGCTGCACTTGCCCGTAGGGATCTAAAGCGAACTTTGGTTAACTAATGCGAGACGCAAGAGACCACAGAATCGGGGTTGTATTTGCAACCATGAATCGGGCTGAGGTTGCTCTGGCATGCCTCCATTCAATATTCGCCCAGACATACCCTCCCTTTATCACCGTGGTCGCTGATAACCTTTCCAAGGATGGAACCGCTGCTCGACTACGAGAATATGCGACTCATTCATCAGAACTTCGTGTCTTAGAAATGCCAGCAAATCTCGGGAATGCAGGTGGTATCTACGCTGCCATGGAGTATGCATTTTCGAGGGGAGCGGAGGGTGTATGGATCCTCGACGATGACTCACATCCCCGCCGGGAAGCTCTAGAAAAGCTCTTGGCCATGGAGTGGGACAAGAGGAAGGTCCGCCATTCGCTTCAGATACAGCCCGGGACCGACCGGTTGAGTTGGCCGATGGTAGTTGTGGAGCCATCAGGAGAATCACGGCTCACCAGACACGTCAGTGATCTCCCCGAGGAGCATCAATTTTCACCACCACCGCCTCGTGGACCGGGGCACTTATACCCAAGGAGGTACGAGAGCTTGTTGGTCCCGTAAAGTCAGAACTTTTTATTCGTGGTGAGGATGAAGAATACCCAGCAAGGATCAGTTCCTTTGGTATCGGCTTCGAATGCGTCCGGGATTCCATCTTGGACCATCCCGGTCCGGAGGATCTAATAGAACTTTCATTCTTAAAAAAGAAATTCTTCTACGAACGTGGACTCTCTGAATGGAAACTAGAATATCGTATCCGTAACCTGTGCTGGCTGCGCAAACAAAGATCAGGATTTACTGCGGCAATCTACACTTCCGTCGCTTATTTGGCATGCGCCATTTTCTTCGACGGACCAACCCTAGTTCCCCTAGTGGTCCGCGCATCTTACAACGGATTTCGAAGTCGCCTTGGTCCTTTGCCTCTTCACCGCCCAAAAAATCCGCACAACGACTAGCCAAGATGAGATCCCGATTCCCGCACCTAGCAAATCATGCCATAGATCGTGAAAGTCGTTCCAATCAAATCCGTATCCGAACAGATACTCCCCACCCTCGATCCCGAGTGAAAGAGTTGCGCAGCAGAGTAACGAGCCTCTCCAACCCACTAGGGCTGCAAATACGAAACCAGTTCCACCCAACATCATTATATGCAGAAGCGCACGGATTGCCTTGAAATACCCACGCAGCCACAGCAAGGCACTGCCGCGGTGGGACAATTCGCTGCCGACGGCTACATCTTCCAAGTTGATCGGGTGAGAGTCAGCCGACGGCGCAAACTCTGAGATATTACTAGGGTCCCCCAAGTCGAAAGAAACGCCAAGTGGAGAAATCAAACCCCAAGGGCCAGGGATTATCAACTGGTGCACAGCAACGAGCCAAAGCGCCGAACCGACGAAGAGACGCCATCGTCTTTCTTGCGACACTGATAATGCCATGTAAATCCAAGCAACCGCAGCTGCGGCTAGTAACCATTTCCCGATCTTCCACCAGCCGGTCTCACGAACGCAATTCATCGTGATTTCGCTCACTTTGAAGGATCCACTTCTGCCTAAGTTTTCAATCAATAGCCATGGAACTCCGCCGCCAGTAGGCGATTTTACGACAAATTCCCTTCCGTTGAATTTTTGATTCCCGGACACCGATCCGACTCCCACACTTGGATGCATGTTAGTTCCAGTCCCGTTAAAATACACGACGATTCTTCCGTAATCCCATCGACTTTCGCCTCTCAATAGATCCTCCGCCCACATCGTGTAACGGATATAGACAAAATCGCAGTGAATCGCCGATCGAGAAAAAAGGGCAAGCGCCTCCTGACCTGCACCAATTCTTAGTTCGCCGTCGAATGGCCCACTCCCAACAACCTCCAATGGCGCCAGCGAAACAGTTTCGAAACGGTGTTTCCAACAGAAAAACAACGCGTAGAGCAACAGAACAAAGCCGCCTGCTAGCAGAATTAGATTTCGCACCGGGCAATTGATAGACGGCTCCCATCCGAAGCGAAGGAAAACATCACAGGGTTCTTCACTATTTCTCTGGTTGGGAGGCGTTTCTTACCCGCTCAGAACTGTTTCGGCTTTAAATCTACTTGGAAAAACCCCACACTTCACTCCAACCCAACACCTTGGGCCCCATCCCTCTCCCATATGGCATCAAGCCGAAAAGACTCTTTTACAATCCAAGCTCTACAGATCGGTGATGCGTTCTTGGTCTGGATCGCATTCGTTATTGCCGGAGTCATCCGGGAGCAAATCCGACAATGGTTCTCCATGCCCGTTGGCGAAGGGGACACCCTCGGAGACATGGCGTGGGTGCTCTATATCGCGGTCCCGTTTACACCTCTGGTTCTAGAGCGTTTCGGATTCTACGACAGACTGCGCAGGAAAACGGCGAGAGCCGCGGCTTGGCAGTTGATCCAAGGGATTTTCATTATCGGCCTATTCATTTCGCTGTTTGCAGTGTTCGCCAAGGTCGAAGGAGCACGCCGACTCATCCTCGGTCTGGGCGCGGTTTTCATTTTTACTCTAATTTTCACACGTTCATGCATCACCTCTGCATGGTTGGCAGGACGCAGGAAGAGAGGAATCGGAGGAGAGAGAATCATTATCGCGGGAACCGGACCCGAAATGGAAGAGTTGGTCGCTGGACTCGAGCCAGAGGCGATCGCCGACTGGGAAATCGTCGAACGTTTCGATCTTTTGAAACACTCTTCGCAGGACCTTTTTGCGCTCCTGAAAAAGGAATCCGTGGGACGCGTAATCTTCTCAACCAAGAGTATCGAATTCGAAAAGGTCGCCCAGGCAGTGGAGGTATGTGAGCTCCAAGGAGTGGAAGCATGGATCGCAGCCTCCTTCATCAACACTCAAGTTGCGCGTCCCGTGTTCGACACCGTCGGAGCGAGGCCGATGCTCGTCCTAAGATCAACGCCCGAGCTTTCATGGGAACTCATGGCGAAGGGACTTATCGACACAACTTGCTCTTTCATTGCGATCATATGCAGTCTGCCCCTGTGGCTTGTCGCGATCATTGGGATCAAGTTCTCCAGCCCTGGTGCACCCGTGTTTTTCAGCCAAATGAGAGCCGGACGCTACGGCAAGCCGTTCCGGATGTGGAAATTCCGCACCATGGTTTCCAATGCTGAGGAGTTGCTTGTGAAAACGAAGGAGGAACACGGCAACCAGATGGATGGCCCGGTATTCAAACTGGACCGAGATCCCCGAATTTTTCCTTTCGGAGCGTTTCTAAGAAAACTCAGTATCGACGAGCTACCGCAGCTTTGGAACGTATTCGTGGGGGACATGAGCCTCGTAGGTCCAAGGCCCCTTCCTCTCTATGAAGTCGAGGCCTTCGGCGAAATGTCGCACCGCCGCCGCCTCAGTGTGAAACCCGGAATCACTTGCGAGTGGCAGGCAGGTGGGCGCAGCAAGATTACTAGCTTCGAGGACTGGGTGGAGATGGATCTCAAGTATATCGACAACTGGTCGTTGTGGCTGGATTTCCAAATAATCCTAAAAACGATCCCCGCCGTTCTCTTCGCGAAAGGCGCACGGTAAATCTAAGAATTCTATTTTACATGGCAGCTATCGTTTCGGTTCTATGGATCGCAGGGTTCGTCTTGTCCTTCACTCTGGCACCCCAGCTCCGTATCTGGTCCTGGGGGCCGGCGATGGCTTGCTTCGGTCTCGCCACCATTTTCGCAATTCCTCTTCTCTGGCGGGAAAAGTCGGCGAAGACGGACTTTCTCGTAATTCTGTGCGGGTTGCTCCTTTCCACATGGATCGCGATGCGAGGTGCCATGTCTCCCGTTGCGGAACTCGCGCAGTCCGATCTTTTGCTGACGGCGATGGCCGTTGCCACGTTCGTTTGTTTCCGGGCGGTATCGAGCAGTAAAGTCGCACTAAGAGTGCTCATCGTCGGGTTCGGACTTGCCCTTGTTGCGAGCGTGTGGGTTGTCGGAAAACAGGTGATCGATCCGACATACTCGCCGATTTTCCCTCAGAACGAAGCCCGTCCTCCAGCCGGATTTTTCGCTCACTATAGTTACGGTGCCTCGCTGCTGATTCCGGTTTCCTTGTTCTGCGCTGCGTTCGCTGCCTTTTCGAAAGAGCATTGGTTCGTGCGAATTTTACTCGCGGTGGTAGCCATTGCTGGATTCGCCGCCGTTTACTATACGAAATCCAGAGGTGGCTTCATCGGCTTAGCTGTCGGCATCGCCGCGTTGGGATTCATGGCGGTCCTGACGGCTAGGAAAAAAAAGGCATTCCCCATTCTAGTCATTGGCTACCCCGTTGTGCTTCTACTGTTCGCCGCGTTCGCTATCAATGCGCTATCAGGGGTGCAAGAGGCTAGAGAGGGAGATGGGAATCTAACCCAGATGCTCGACAATACGATCCGGTTTTACATGTTGGGAATGGCGGTTTCGTGCATCTCTCTCCACCCCTGGATCGGAGGAGGAAGCCGTAGTTTCAGTTGGGAATGTTACCGATTTTGGGACGTTCAGGCGATCGGCCCTGGCGGAGCCAAACCGGAGCACGTTCATAACGAACTTGTCCAGACCGCTGTCGATTATGGAATCATCGGAGCGTGTTTACTGATCCTTTTCTGCGTAGTCGTGATGATTGTTACGGTCGTCAGAGTTTTAGCCAGAGACGAAGCGAACCCTTCCATCAATGCGGCGCGAATCGCAGGTTTTTGCGGCTTTCTGGGACTCTTTGCACAATCGAACTTCGAGGGAATCTTCAGGCTACCCTCAGGAGCGATTCTTCTAGGGCTTTGCCTTGCCGCCGCCGCCTCCCCCAAGTTAACGACCAATGCAAAGACATCCGCACGCGCGCTTTTCTCGAACTCGGTGATATCGCTGTCCGGTTGCGCTGCTCTTGCGGCGCTTTTAATTTTCGGATGGAAAGGAATATTGGTTTCCCGCCAGGTGTGGCCCGTCTATTTCTCGAAAATTTTAATCCCGACGGAAACCAGACTCGATCGCCTCACTTCTTCCATCGATATCTGGCCACTCGGAAGCCTTTATGCTCTGCGTGCGACGACCTACCAAAAACTAGCCTCCGCAGACGAAGCTGACCGCAGCAACGAACTCTCCAATCTTGCGCTCGCTGATTACCGTAAGGCGGCAAAACTCCATCCCTTCGCACCGGAACACGCGGTCAATATCGCTTTGTTGGCGGCATTCCTAGGGAACGAACCGGAAGCCGAAGCGGAATTCCGCCGCGCGATTAGCCTAGAGGGCGAAATGGAAGCAGCGTTCAACGCCCGATACCACTACGCCCGCTATCTTTTTGCCAAGGGACTCCGTTCCTACGACAAGGACAATCCCCTTCCCGCTCTCGATCTCTTCCAGTTCTCCTCAAATCAATTGGGAGAAATTGTAAAACTCCACGGGTATCTCTCAGGAAACGACCGGCGTGAACTTCATGTAACGGTTCACGAGAGCCTAGGCCAAACGTATGAGGATTTGGAAGATTTCGAAAAAGCGCTCGAAGAATATGATTTCGCCGCCTCGCTTCCGCTAGGCACCAGCGGCCACTACCACGCTGGCCTGCTTCTTGGGAAACGCGCCGTCAAAGCATGGTACGACAGGAAGAGTTCCTCCGCTCTCCGCTTGTTCATCGAGGCCGAGGCACGGATTGGAATGAGCCGGAATCTTCCTGAAGGAGTCGATCAAGAGGACCGTTCCGCCTACCTCAATTACCTTCGGAATACCATCAAATACATGAAGTCAGCCAAGATTCGTCCGAGCAATAAAATTGAACTGTAGGAGATATTTTCTCTACGGCTGCACCTGATCCCAGTTGATCTGGTTTTCGGAAAACAGCACCACGAAATCGGTTAGCTTCCGATCAACTTCCTCCTCGGTGATGGTCGTGCTCTCAATCCACGGCATTTCCCCATACCACATCGAAGCCGAAACATACGCCCAGCGTTGGTCTTCTCCTTTCAGCAGGCGATCCTTCATATCAATCAGAGTGCGACCAAGATGATCGTTGGTGATGCTTTCGTGCCCAACGAAAGAAGTAGTAAGTCACACAGTTCAGCTCTAGGAACTCCGTACGCTCCTCGTTCGTCGGAATCCGCTGTATACTCATCAGCCGTTTCACCTCGACGGATCGTCCGTTATCGAGTGTTACCGTTTTGTCCGTCGAGCTGATGATGTTGTGCCCCTGCGCCGGCATACATCTCTCTGGGCGATGAATCGAGTTATTGATATCGGCTCCGGAGAGGACGATCGACAGGTCCAATCTGTCTGGAATCATCCGACCGTCCTCGCCGAACTCTCCCTCCCTCGCCCTCAGGCAGATCGCTTTGGAGAACTCGGTGTCTTTCGAGAGCGTATTGATCTCCACCTCCGAAGCAGGGATCTTGTTGAACTGCCAAGTGCCAAATCCTGCGGGAAGATCCATTTCCACAGCTGATTGCGCGATCTTACCAGCCGAAGGCAAGAAATATATGGAGGCCAGCGATACTCCGAGGAACACCGGCAATATGATGCTTCGCATGTTCATGATTCTGCTTTGAAAACTTCCGATGATTGTAATTTCTCCACCATCTTCCGATTGATTGTGCGTTTGTTGCCTTTTTTCCAAGGAAGCCCACCCTCGAAAAGAGAATGCAGTGCGAGTAGAAGGAACAATGAGAACGGATAGAACAGCAACAACCCGGACCAGTCATGCCAGGTCGTTCTCGCCCACTCGGCATCCCCGTATTCAGCGATCACGAAAATTGAAGTCACCCGCAGTGCGTTTCCGATGATCGCCAGAGGAAGTGCGGATCCGAACAAAATGACCTTCTGCCACATCTTGATTTTCGCCACATACGCCCACGCTGCAGAAATCATTAACAGTGCCATCAGTGAGCGGATTCCGCTGCATCCAGTAGCGATATCAAGTGGTTCCCAATCGCCTTTCAGGGGCAGGATCGTCGTTCCAACCACTTTCGTCTCTACACCGAAAAGACTGGATCCATTGTGTGCCAGAGATGTCGCGATCAATTGCAAGTGGGTCGTTGCCTGTTGGAAACTTGGAAGTGGCACCGCCAACCAGAAAAAGAACAAGGGAAACGCAAGAATGCGCGCCACCCGCCATCCCCACAGGAAGTAGCAACCGCCCCAGAGAAGGAACGGCAACGCCCCTGCCGCGATCCGTGGTTGCAGCGTTCTATACGAGGCTGCGAACAGAAGGGCACCGATAAGCACCGGGATGAGTCCGATCCAACTCCCCTTTTCAGCCGCCGCTCGCAGACTTTTGAACTGATAGATGATCAAACCCAAGATCACGAAGGGAAAAAGGACTCCGTGCTCGTAATCAGTCTCTCCATTCCAAGCACCGTTGAGCCATTCAAAGGTAGACATTGAGCGGTCCGTCGCGAAGCGCGGGACGAACCCGTAGAACCAGATGACAATGCCCAAAGAAAGGAGCGCTGAGATCAATACAATCGGGTCAATCCTCGAAGGCACGTGCTGTCGGTTTTCCGCTGGGAGGGTTCGTTCAATTCGGAGATAGGTTTAATTCGACTTACTGCCCGCAAAGTATTGCCGTGACCCGGCAATCTGTCAACAATCCCCCCGACCATGAAAATCATCAGTGGAACAGCCCACCGCGCGCTCGCCGAGAAAATCGCACAGTCCGTCGGCCAGCCCCTAGCCAACGTGCAGGTGGACGTCTTTCCTGACGGCGAGACAGCCGTAAAAATCAACGAAAATGTGCGCGGAGCGGATGTCTTTATCATTCAGCCCTCCTGCCCGCCGACGAATCACAACATCATGGAACTGCTTATCCTTGTCGACGCGGCGCGCCGTGCGAGTGCCGAGCGTATCACCGCAGTCATGCCGTTTTTTGGATACGCCCGCCAGGATCGCAAGGACCAGCCCCGCGTCCCCATCACCGCCAAGCTGGTGGCGAATTTGCTCACCTCCGCCGGCGTGAATCGCGTGCTCACGATGGACCTCCACGCGCCGCAGATCCAAGGCTTCTTCGACATCCCGGTCGATCATCTCTACGCCAAGCCCGCTCTCATTGGCTACCTTCGCGAGCGTCATCCGGATACCTCGAACCTCACCGTCGTCTCTCCCGACGTGGGCGGAGTGAAAATGGCCCGCGCCTACGCGGATGCCCTCGGGGCCGAGCTCGCCATCGTCGCCAAGCACCGAATCTCCGCCACCCGCGTCGAGGCGATGAACGTCATCGGCGAAGTAGAAGGCCGCGATGTCCTACTCGTAGATGATATGACCGAAACGGCGGGCACCCTCACCGCCGCCGCAGAAATCCTCCACAAGCACGGCGCGAAACGCATCTTTGCCGGTGTCTCCCACGCCATCATCAGCGAACTAGCCCACGAGCGCCTCGAAGCCTCCGCCATCGAAGAACTCATCACCACGGATTCGGTGCCTCAGGCTCACGGCCCGAAAGTCCAAGCTGTCTCCATCGCCCCCCTCATGGCGGAGGCCATCCGCCGCATCCACGGCGGCCAGTCGGTTACCTCCCTCTTCGCAGTCTAATCACAAAAAGTAAAAACCTTCGCACAGGGGGCCGGAGTCCCCCATGAACGGACTGGCGCAAAATTCGCCAGCCACAAGCGCGGCGACCCCTCCGGTCCCCGCGCTTTTTCATTTCCCCAAAGACACGGCCCACCACATGCTTTCCCAGCTCCCTGCCTCCTCCTTGAGGTTTAGAGATTAAAATTTAAAGTTTCCATGACCCCTACTCGCGAACAACTCCGTGTCGAAGGCTTCGGCCTGATCGACGAACGCCTTTCCTATTTACTCGGTTGCCTTCAGGACGCCTTGGCTAGTGCCGGGGAAACCGAGCTGCTTACCTACATGCCCTGGTCCGGCAAAGATCCAGCCCCCGGCTCCACCCCACCCGAAGCTCTACCAAAGCTTTATTCCATAGGCTTTCAGCTCCTGAACATGATCGAGGAACGCGTCGCGGCGGAGATCCGTCGCGAGCGGGAAAAGGCCCTAGGTGCAGATTCCATTCGCGGTCTCTGGCCCCAAGCGCTGCGTGATCTCCAAGCCATCGGGCTGGAGCCGGAACAGATTCTCGCCGTACTCGAGGACGTGCACGTGGAGCCTGTCCTCACCGCTCATCCGACGGAGGCGAAACGCGAATCCGTCCGTGCCCGCCAGCGCGCGCTCTACGAGGAACTCGTCCGCAACGAATACCCAAAATACACAGACCGCGAAAAACGCCGCATCCGCGAGCGAGTCGTCGCCACTCTGGAAACACTCTGGCTCACCGCAGAGATCCACCTCGTGCGCCCGGACATTAGCTCGGAGCTGCGCAACGCCGTCCATTATCTCCGCGATCTTTTCCCCACCGCGATCAACCGCCTCGACCTCCATTTCACCGAGGCATGGCGCGATGCCGGACTGCCCCTGGAAATGCTGCGCTCCGCCGGCAACATCCCACGCCTGACTTTCGGCTCATGGATTGGTGGCGACCGCGATGGCCACCCGCTTGTCACCCCGCCGGTCACCGATCACAGCCTGCGGGAGCTACGCGCCGCTGCCTTCCAGCTTCTCGGAAGGGAGCTGCAGGGTCTCGCCTCTCAACTCACCGTTTCCCGCCAGCTCACGGAAGTCCCGGAAGAACTTCAGGATCGCATCGATGAGCTGAGCTTCGTCATTTCCGCTGAAACCGATGTAAAGGAAATCCTCGACCGCCAATCCGAGGAACCTTGGCGCCAACTCGCCAGCCTCATGGCCCTACGTCTGCAAGAACAGTCCACAGGGAGACCCGGCTACACCTCGCCCTCGAAACTCACCGAAGATCTTGATCTCATTTCCCGCACACTCAATGCCGCCGGTTGCCACCTTCTGGAAGAGCAGGCGATCCGACCCGTGCGCCATAAAATCGAGATCTTCGGCTTCCACCTCGCCACTCTCGATGTCCGCCAGAACTCCGAGTTCCATGACAACGCCATCGCCGAGATTCTCACCGCCGCAGGTATTGAGGACGGAGAAAACTTCCCGAAATGGCCTGAGGAGAAACGCCTGGAATTTCTCAACGAGGAGCTGCTTTCCAACCGTCCCTTCCTGCACGACGGGACCCGCATCGGCGAATACGCGGACAACGTGCTCGATACCTACCGCGTCCTCGTTCGTCACCGCTCAGAGTGGGGCTTGGCCGGGCTTGGCTCGCTCATCATCTCGATGACGCGCCAGCTCTCCGATCTTCTCTCCGTCTATCTTCTCACTAGAGAGGCAGGCCTGATGGACCAATCCTCAGATGGCATGGTCTGCCCGCTCCCAGTGGTGCCTCTATTTGAAACCACGGACGATCTGGACAATTCCCCAGGCATCCTTGGCGCCTTTCTCGATCACCCGCTTACCGCTCGCTCGCTCGCAGCTAAGGAAAAGCCAGAGCAGCAAATCATGCTCGGCTACTCGGACTCGAACAAGGACTGCGGCATCCTCGCTGCCCAAGTCGCTCTCGAACGCGCCCAGACCGCACTCACCCGAGTCGGTCGGGAAAAAGACGTGAGACTTTGCTTCTTCCACGGCCGAGGTGGCACGATTTCTCGCGGAGCTGGTCCCACCCATTGGTTCATGGCCGCCCTCCCCCACGGGGCCATGTCCGGTGCTTTCCGCATGACCGAACAGGGCGAGACCATCGCGCAGAAATACGCGAACCTCGCCAACGCCACCTACAATTTGGAGCTGCTTCTCGCCGGTGCCGCGATCAACACCGCCCGCCACCGACACCTCCCGGAAGTCGCGGATCCCGCCGAGCGCTTCCTCGATACCCTCTCCTCCTCCAGCCAGAAAGCTTACCAGAGCCTCCTGAAATCCGAGGGATTCATCGGTTTCTACCGCGAGGCCACCCCCATCGACGCGTTGGAAAATGCTCGCATCGGCTCCCGCCCCGCACGACGCACCGGAAAGAAATCTCACTCGATTTCCGACCTCCGAGCCATCCCATGGGTTTTCTCATGGACTCAAGCCCGCTACTACCTGCCCGGTTGGTTCGGAGTTGGCACCGCCCTTTCCGAGCTGAAAACCGCTTCCCCGGAGGATTTCGCCGAGCTGAAGGAAGCCCTAGGAAAATCCGTTTTCCTCTCCTACGTCCTCACCAACGTCGAAACCAACCTGGCCTCGGCAAATCTCGATCTCATGAAAGCATACGCGGGATTGGTCACCGACCACGCCACTCGCACGAATTTCCTGAAACGAATCACCGATGAATTCGAACTCACCGAGAAACTCCTGACAGAACTTTTCGAAGGCACGATGGCCGAGCGCCGTCCGCGGATGGCAAAGACTCTAGCAATCCGCGAGGCTCCTCTGAAAGTTCTCCATCACCAGCAGATCGCCCTGCTCAAAGAGTGGCGCGGCCACATGGAAAAGGAAGATCACACCGCCGCAGACGCCCTGCTGCCCAAGCTCCTACTCTCCATCAACGCCATCGCCAGCGGCCTGCGCACCACCGGGTGAGCCGTGGGGGCGATCTTCGGTCGCCCCTACCGTCTCTTTCTCAGCCATGAACACACGTCGCACTTTTCTCAGGAATACCTCCCTCGCCCTCGGAGCCACAGCCCTGCCGACTTTTGCACAGGCCTCTGGAGATAAACAAACCATCCTCCTGCAATGTGTCTGATTCACGAAGAACATCGGAGACATCCACAACGACTATCCCGACGCCGAGGCGAAAATAGCAAAGGCCATGGCCTACGTCGAAGAGCGCGCCGCCGCCTATATGCAGAGTCTCAAGAATGTTATGCGATCCTGAGGCAGCGATCCCTCACAGCTGTGGCGGAAGGATCAGCTCGTCTCCGCTCTGCGGATCGACATTTCCGAAGCCCGGCAGAGGATTGATAATGGCACCTTCCGAGGTGACTTCCGTCACTTCTACCTGACCGAGAATCCCGGTATTGCGGCGGATCGCGAGGACCGTGCCGACCTGCACCTGCTCAGGCATAATGATCTGCATCGACGCGAAATTCCCGTAATCAGCATCCACCACGTATTCCGTAATGCGCCCGATCAGCAGCGCGTCGCGGATCATGCGGGCGCGGCGAAGCTCGTTGTCGTTTTTCTCAAGTTCGATCTGGCCGATAAATCCCGCCTCATCGCGATAAGTGTCCGCCTTCTTTTCCGCGAGATCCTTTTCCGCCTGTAGCGCATCTTTCTCCGCCTCAATAGCCGCAAGCTGGGCCTTCATCGCATCGACTTCCGAGGTAACGGGTGACGGGACAGGAGCGGGATTCGCCTGCACTTGGTGAATTTGCCTCTGAAGATCGAGCCGGTCCTGCTCCAGCCGGAGCTGATCGAGCTGGCTACGCAGTCTGGCGATCTCTTCCGCCGGAGCGTTTCTCACCCCATCGTTCATTCCATTGAAAGAAAGCACCACCGCTGCAAGAAGCAGCGCGAAGGTGGCTCCCAGTAAGATCGTCATCGTGTTCACCGGGGGAAAATGTCCCGCCGCTCCGGCAATGTCAACGCATGTCCGTCGCCCAAAATCTTTCCATGAATCGATGTTCAATGTTGGACGTTCGATGTTCGATGTTCAATTCTCCCCCAAGTGGACCTCTTCTCCGACATCCCAAAAAAGGAAACCAAGGCGCTTTCCGTGACACAGCTTGTCCGGAAGATGAAGCGCGCGATCGAGACGGAAGTGGGCCGACTGTGGATCGAGGGTGAGGTCTCGAACCTTAAGAAACAGGGCAGCGGCCACTGGTATTTTTCCCTCAAAGACGAAACAGCACAGATCTCATGCGCCATGTTCGGAGCACGAAATAAGGAAGGTTCCGACGCCCTCCAAGATGGCACGAAAGTCAAAATTTTTGCTGAATCCACGGTCTATGCAGCGCGCGGCCAGCTCCAACTTGTCGTCGAGCGTGTCGAGAAATCCGGCCAAGGTGATCTCCAGGCACGCTTCGAGGCCCTGAAGAAAAAGCTGCAAGCGGAGGGACTTTTCGATTCTTCGAGGAAAAAGCCGATCCCGTCCTTCCCCCGGACCATCGGCATCGTCACCTCTCCCACAGGCGCCGCGCTCCAAGACATCCTGAACATCCTCCGCCGCCGCGCCCCATGGATCCAGCCCGTGCTCTTCCCAGTCCGTGTTCAGGGAAAAGGGGTCGAGGCAGAAATCGCCCGCGCGATCACACGCCTGAATGCACCCGAACACTATGGTTTCCCAGAATGCGATCTGCTCATCGTCGGGCGCGGAGGAGGCTCGATCGAGGATCTCTGGTGCTTCAATGAGGAAAGCGTGGCACGCGCCATCGCAGCCTCGGACATTCCCGTAATCTCCGCCGTCGGCCACGAGATCGATTTCACCATCGCGGATTTCGTTTCCGATCTGCGTGCGCCGACCCCGAGCGCTGCCGCCGAGATCGCCGCCCCCGATACCGCGGAGCTCCGCGCGCATCTCGACAACTCACACAATCGCTTGAACCGCTCCCTCCGCACCGCGCTGAGAGAGCCGACCCTGCAAATCGATTCCCTCACGGACCAACTCGCTCGCGCCGTTTCCGAGAACATCAATGACCGCTCTCGCTCCCTCCGCGAATTATCTCTCCGCCACCTAGCCCTTCATCCACGGCTCATATTGGAGCGTCGGCAGGAGAATATCGATTCCCTGAAAAAAGACCTCCGGCTGAATACCGCCCGCCGCCTCTCCACCGAGACAGCCCGCCTCGACCGTCTCTGCACACTCATCCGCACACTCGGACCGGAATCCGCCTTCAAACGGGGATTCTCCATTACCCTCGCAGCAGACGGCTCCATACTCCGATCGAAAAAACAGGCTACTTCCGGCCAAACCATCATCACCCGATTGATCGATGGCGAAATTTCCTCCACCATTCGCTGATAACCCTTCTCCACCATGCCAACCGAACCCATTACCCAGCTCCCAACCGCCATCACGATCCTAGCCTACGTCGCAACCGCCGCGCTGGTCCTGATCCTGCTCGTCCTTTTCCGGCTTAGCGGCCAAGTGAACGCGCTTTCCATCCGCCTCACGAAATCCACCCGCTCCACGAGACTCGCCGAGCCAGAAGACAAGCCGAACCTCGCCGAGGCGGAACCTGGCTCCCCGTTTGAAGAATTCCTCACCGAGGATTCACAGCGCCTCACCCTCTCCAAAAAGGAGCAGTTCAAGGCCTACCGCAAATGGCGCGCGGAAAAAGGTCTGAACTGGGTCGCACCTGGCACCTCTGATTGATTTTTTGCCTCGCACGCCCGGCCAACCGGGGTAAACTCCACGCAATATTATGAACCTCACTCTGAAAGTCTGGCGCCAGACCGGCCCTCGGTCCAAAGGCAGCATCCAAACCTACCCCGCCGACAGCATTCCCGAGGAAGCCTCCTTTTTGGAAATGCTCGACATCGTCAACGAACGCATCATCGAACAAGGCGACGACCCGATTCACTTTGACCACGATTGCCGCGAAGGCATCTGCGGTGCCTGCTCCCTCACCATCAATGGCGTCCCCCACTCAAAGGATAAAGGGATCACCACTTGCCAGGTGCACATGCGAAAATTCCGTGACGGCGACACCATCTGGATCGAGCCATTTCGCGCCGACCCCTTCCCCGTCATCAAAGACCTCATCACGGACCGCGCTTCCTTCGACCGCATCATCTCTGCCGGCGGCTATATCGACATCCGCACCGGCTCCGCCGTCGATGCGAACAACATTCCCATTTCCAAGGACAATTCCGACAGCGCCTTCGATGCCGCCGCCTGCATCGGCTGCGGAGCTTGCGTCGCCGCCTGCCCGAACGCCTCCGCCATGCTTTTTACCGCTGCAAAAGTTTCCCACCTCGGCCACCTTCCTCAAGGCCAGCCAGAGCGGACGAAACGCGCGCTCGCCATGGTCCGCCAAATGGACGCAGAAGGCTTCGGGAACTGCACCAACCACTACGAGTGCGAGGCCGCCTGCCCGAAAGAAATTTCCGTCGATCACATCGCCCGCCTGAACCGGGACTACGGAAAAAGCGTGCTGGAAGAACAATTCGCGTAGCTGTCCCGTCCCGGGGCAGGCCGTGCAACCCCCTCCCGGGGTGAGTCTTCCAGGGTGCCTACACTAGGGAAATCAGAAGAGTTTTAACCACGGATTTCTCGGATGATCACGGATGAAGACTTCTGAAAACACTTGGGAAACCGTTTTTCGGAGCACCGACGCGGTCCAACGTCCAAAATTCTCGGATTTTCTTACTCTTATCCGTGAAGATCCGTTCCATCCGTGGTCAAAAAATCTTATGCGGCAGCAAATGCTCCCAAATGTAGGCACCCTGGTGAGTCTTCCTCTTCTTTAGAGTTTAAAGTTTAAAATTTAAAGGTTTCATCCTTGCCCAAGGGAGAAAGCTCCGAAACCATAACCACATCGGCGGCTTGGCGGAATTGGTAGACGCGCTCGACTCAAAATCGAGTTCCTTGTGAGTGTGGGTTCGATTCCCACAGCCGCTACTTTCTTTCATTTCCGGAAACGAGCATGTCCACCCCGCGCAGTATCGGCATCATCGCAGGCAGCGGAATGTATCCGGAGACCTTCGTCAAAGCCGCGCGAAAGGCAGAACCTACCGCGAAGCTTGTGGTCGTCGCATTCGACAACGAGACCCGACCAGATCTCGCACCACAAGTCGATGCCTTCCGCTCCTTCCGCGTTGGACAACTGTCCAAGCTGATCAAGTTTTTCCTAGAGCACGGAGTAACCGAGGCCGTCATGATGGGTCAGATCTCCCCAGGAAGCCTTTTCGAACTCCGCCCGGATCTGCGCATTCTCATGCTGCTCGCCACCATCAAAAAGCGCAACGCAGAGACACTCTTTGGTGCCATCGCAGATGAATTGGCGAAAGACGGAATCACACTGCTATCAGCCGTCACTTTCCTCGAAGACCACCTCCCGTCCGCCGGGCACGTAGCTGGCCCGGTGCTCAAGCCCCGCACCCTAGAGGATCTCAAATACGGATTCGATATCGCGAAAAAAACCTCCGCGCTCGATATCGGTCAGTCCGTCGTCGTCCGCCACGGCACCGTGCTGGCCGTCGAGGCATTCGAAGGCACAAACGCCTGTATCCGCCGCGGCGGAGAGCTGGGGAAAAACAAAGACAGCGTCCTCGTAAAGGTCTCCAAGCCCAACCAAGATTTCCGCTTCGACGTCCCCGTCGTTGGCCCACAGACCATCGAAAATTGCGCCGAAGCAGGTCTCATCGCCATCGGCATCGAAGCGGGCAAAACCTTACTCCTAGAAATGGAGGTCGTGCATTCCCTCTGCGCAAAGCACAAGATTGCCATTCAGGCCCTCTGACGTGGCGGCGATCTTCGGTCGCCGCTCGTCTTCCTTGAGCTTTCAAAATTACCGTCTAAAGTTTCCAAGTGATCCACCTCCCCTCCTTGATTCAGCGTTCGATGTTGGGAGTTCAATGTTCGACGTTCCTCCTTTTTGCTCTTCAAGCCCATGCGGAAGAAGCAAAACCCAAACCGGTCACCCCGGGAGAAATCGAACAATCCATCACCCGTGGAGTCGATTTTCTCATCGCCGACCAGAATAAGAACGGCTCTTGGGGCGGCCCCACCCGCACCAAACACATCAACATTTACGCGCCCATGCCCGGTGCCCACCACGCTTACCGCGCTGGCGCGACAGGCCTCGCACTTTCCGGCCTGATCGACTCCGGAGACACTCGCCCGGAGACCATCGCCGCCATCGAGAAATGTGCCGAATGGTCCGTGGAAAATCTCCCGAAGCTCCGCCGCGCTGACCAAACCACCACCTACAATATCTGGGGACATGCCTACGGCCTCCGGTCCCTCGTTCGCCTCCACGACCGCGAGAGCAACTCCGAAAAGAAGAGCTTCTACAAGAAACTGGCCCAGCAACAGGTCGATCTCGTGAACCGTTACGAGGACATCAATGGCGGCTGGGGTTACCTTGACGTTTTTGATGATTTCACCTCCCGGAAGCCGACCGGTATCACCACCTCCTTCAGCTCTGCCACCGTGCTGCTCGCCATGCACGAGGGGCGAGAAAAACTCGGCCTGAGCTTGGATAAAAAAGTCGTGAACACCTCGCTAGACTCGATCAAACGCCAACAGTTCCCAGATAAATCCTACGCCTATTCCCACGACCACCGGCTTCGTCCCCGCGCAGGAATCAATCGACCCGCTGGCTCCCTCGCCCGCTCCCAGGCATGCAACGCAGCTCTCCGCGCCCTCGGCCGCGAGGGAATCACCGATGAAGTGATCACCGAGTGGGCCGACCGCTTTCTCGCCCGCGAGGGCTGGCTCTCCATCGCCAGGAAGCGCCCCATGCCACACGACATCCACTTCCAGATCTCCGGCTACTTCTACTATTACGGCATCTACTATTTTACTGAATCCGTCCGCCTCCTCCCCCCGGAAGAACAGAAGCCATACGCTGAGAAACTCGCCGCACTCATCCTCTCAAAGCAGGAAAAAGACGGTTCCTGGTGGGATTACCCCCTCTACGAATACCACCAACCCTACGGCACCGGCTATTCCCTCATGGCCCTCGCTTGGTGCAGGGAGACGATGTGAAACGAGATTGCAAGAACGATCCGATCGGCTAGAGTCGACTTTATGCGAACGGGCGAAAATAGAGAGGAGCTACTTGAACGTATTACAATCAATCCGGACATCTGCCACGGAAAACCAACGGTTCGCGGTCTCAGATATCCTGTGGAATCCCTTTTGGAATACCTCGCCGGAGGAGATACTCAGGAGGAAATCCTACGCGAATTCCCCGATCTGGAAAAAGAAGACATCCAAGCCTGCATCCTTTTCGCGACCCGTTCCCTTAAATTGAAAAGCCAGCGGGTCGTTGCCGCGTGAAATTCCTGATCGACGCACACCTACCCCCGTCTTTGAAAGAGATATTCCGAGCGGCGGGTCACGATGCGATCCATACTACAGACCTAGCTGATCGGAATCTCACTCGTGATGGAGTCCTCAATGAAATCTCCGTCTCGGAAGAGCGAGTGGTCGTTACCAAAGATTCCGATTTTTATCATTCCCATCTACTTCAAGGTCGGCCTTGGAAGCTACTTTTTGTCCGGACAGGAAATCTATCGCTGAAGTCAACCAAGGAGATGTTTCGGACCAACCTCCATTCGTTTATCGAAGCATTTGCCACATGTTCTCTTGTGGAATTGGATCAGAATACTCTTCAGACCCGTCCCGTTGATTGAGGATGCCACTCGCCACCTACACCGCCATCCGGAAAAACCTCATCGGCTCCCGGCAGGCCTTCACCCGATTTCCCCAACGTCTCTCTTCCGATAGCAGTCGCGGAGCCTCACTCGTTTCCACGAAACAGAATTTTTTCGGCAGGTCCGTGTAGAGCGATCTTGGAGGCTTCGTCCCTTTGATCCGCTTGAGATAGCTGCCCGTCACTTCCGTATGGTAGTAGATCTCACGCAAACCCATTTCGGAAACGAGAAACCAGAGCGCGGCACTAAGCATCGCCTCATGCCAGTGCTTCCGCTCCATCGCGAAACCCTCTTTCCATGCCGCAGTGACACGCTCCGTCCGGAATTCTGCACGGTAACGACGGAAAGTTTGCTCTCCCTCCTTTTCCGCTCGGGTGGCGCATTCGTTCAAATACTGGAGATCCCGTAGTAGATCCGTCTGCAACTCCTCGATCAACGCCTCACCTGTGTTCAGGTCAAAGTCCAGCCTCGCCCACGCCAAGGTCGGAAAATCTCCACTTCTCGCTGGATGAGAATAGTTCTCAAACGGATCTGAATCTTCGCTCTCATAGCAGGCTCGTAAAGTTTCCGTAAGGCTATGGTTGATGTTCAACTGGAGCACTAGACTCACGCCCTTTCTAGAAGTCTGCCGCCAATGCCAATCTCTCCCACCATCGCCCCAGACATCAAGGGACAACCGGTAGGCACGGCCCTCCGGATGATACTGACGCTCAGGCAACAATTCAGGGCTAAGCACGCCGTCCGGACATTCTGCTAGAAACGGTTTCACCGCAGGTTTTTCTAACAATTTTCCGACGGAACTGCGACGGATCGCATGCACGCGCCTGTCCTCCCCGCCCAGATGTCTGAGCAGAAACAACGCGTAATCGTCTTTCGAATAGTGGAAGAGAGTGCGCCCACAAGGCAGGCAAGCAATCACTTCCCGGGCAAGATCGGGATTCATTTTGAAAATGGGAGGGGGACATCACCGCTCCCCCAATGGCGGTTTTCTTTTGGTCACAACACAAGGGCGCGACTCCTCAACGGAGAACACGCGCACCAATCACCGGGGCAAGCCGAAAGCGGCTCGCCTCACATGGATGATTAGGGATGGAAAAATGCCAACATAAGCCCGAAGGGGTTGAATACCCACAGAGAAGACACGGAACGCTCCTAGGTTGTCAAACCGATTCCTCCCAGTGGTCTATTCTGCCCCACACCCCTAGCAGTTTGGAGTGCGGACCGGCTTGCCTCCGCTTTGGGGCTGGAGGGCTCGCCCTCTGTGGTGCGGAGCAACTGGCAAGGGACGGAGCGCACCGGGTTGACCCCGTGAGGCAAGCCTCTCTATCGAAAGCGGAGGCAAGCCGTCCGCACTCCAAATTCTTCACAAATCCTCATACGCGCCAGTATATCACCGGAAGAGGAAAACCACCGCGGCGATACCTGCCAATGCGGCTTTTTCCTTACCCGAAAAGCTCCGCCACCGGTTTCCCTTCTTTCCCGCCCATCTTGAACGGACGTTTCGAGGGTGAGTTCAGCACCAGATCGAAGGGCAGCCCGAGTGCGAAGGCGATACTTGCGTTGAAATCTGCGGCTCCGATCTTGTTTTCGATCACGTTGGAAGCGGTCTCGTCGGTCTTGCCGTAAGCTTGACCACCTTTGATTCCGCCACCCGCCATGAGTGCCGAGAAAGCTTTAGGGAAATGGTTGCGCCCGGAGTTGCTCGCAATCACCGGGGAGCGACCGAATTCTGTCGCCACCACCACGAGTGTTTCTTCTAACAAACCATTCGCGGAGAGATCGGCCAACAGCGCGGAAAGCGCCTGATCGAGGACCGGAATTTTTTCCTCCATCTGCTCAAAGTTATCTGTATGCCAGTCGAAGCCACCATACTCCACTTCCACGAAACGCACACCGCGCTCCACCAACCTTCTGGCCAGTAGCACGCCTTGGGAAAATCTGTCAGTCCCATACGCAGCCCGGGTGTCCGCCGTTTCCCGTGAAAGATCGAAAGCTTCCAGATCCTTGCTTCGCATCAGCTTCACAGCGGAATCATAGACCTCGCTATACGCGCGGACGGAACGCTGGCCACCGTGGAATTTCGAATCGAAATCATGGTCCAGTTGTTCGCGAAGAGAAAGCTGCCGATTGAAGGATGTATCGTCCGTATCGTTTCGCTGCTTCACGTTGCGCAGACCCTTCTGTGGATCACCAATGGGGAGCGGTCCGTATTTCGGCTCGAAAAATCCCGCTCCAGGGTGGCGGTTCCCGCCGCCAACGAGGACAAATGAGGGCATCGTTTCATTCGTCTGCCCGGCAAGGCGTGAAACCCACGCACCGGAGGAAGGATGCGAGATCGTACCACGCTGGGTGTAACCGGTGTGCATGAGATATTTTCCCTGCTCGTGAGCGCCTTGCGTCGTGCTAAGCGAGCGAATGAGAGCAACCTTGTCCATCTGCCCGGCGAGTTGCGGGAGGCAATGGCCGAGCTGCACTCCATCTGCTTTCGTTTTGATTGCCTCGGTCGTTCCTCGCACATGGTCTGGTGCATCGGGCTTGGGGTCGAAGGTATCGATGTGCGTCATCCCTCCGGCCATGTAGAGATAGATCACGTGCTTCGCTTTCCCTCCACCCGCCTTCACGATATTCGGATCCGCGGCCAGTGCTTCTGGGGTGAAAAGCTGTGAGGCGGAGCCAGCGATGGTAAGGCCGAAGCAGGTTCGTGCAGTGCGGGCCAAGAAATCGCGGCGAGAGAGCTCGTTGAGTTGGTTCGGAGACATGGTCGGAAGTTGTTTGAGGTTCAGGAAGAAGTTGTTTGTCGGAGACTGGGGCTTTTCTATTGGACGAAGATAAAGCGATTCGAGGTGAGCATCGCGCGTGTCAGATCTCGAAGGGACGTGGTATCCTTGGCCAGCGGTTGAAATTTTTCCTTTTCCTCCGGGGTCGGGAAGCGTGAGTAAAGACGGAGGAAGATCACGTCCAACTTCCCGCCTGGGGTTCGCTCGTCGGCGAGCCGGCTCCCAAGTGATGACCTTTTTCCTCCAACGATGTCAGTCTGTGGATCATTCAGAAGTGCTAGCGCCTGTGGGACCGTGGGAATGGTATCCCCAGAGGAGGGCACGGTGCGGTCAGATCCACCAAACTCGCGCACCAGGGTCCCGGCCTTGAAGGGGGCGGGATGCTCGGAGGCGCGGTTCTCGGTGCGCTCACTCCGGTTCCGTCGACCACGGGCCATGGACTCGCCCATCTCACTCTTCATTTCGCTCTTCATTTCCATTTCCATGGAGTTACTCATCATAGCTACTGGATTCCGCGCGCGCTTGTTGTCATCCGCTTTCTCCCGGGCATCCCGCATGGCAGATTGTATCTCACGGCGCTCCGTTACAGATTCGACCGCCAGAAGCTTGCTCCGGAGTCTCCTTGCTTCGCTCTGGGCTTCCCGATACGCTGCCTCTGCCTGCGCCGCAGATTCACCAAGGACCATGAGATCTTTCGACTCCGCTCCGAGCAGTTTCTCAACCGCTTGCGTGTAAGCAGCCCACTCGTATTCCTGTTTTCGCGAGGGACCGTCATCCACTTTCCCGCGAGTCAGCACGAGCATCGAGTCGTAGAGCTGTTCGGCGCTCATCCGTCGCAGTGCGGGCCCCCGCACCAAGCGCGCGACTCCCGGCTCAGCCTCTACGGTCTCGCACTCTCGCTGGAACAGATTCGTCTGGAAAAGGACGCGGGAAAACTGCCGCAGATCGTAGTTCGTGGCTTTCATCGTTTTTTCCAGAAATGCAAGCACCTCGGGATGCACGGGCTCGCTGTCCTCACTCCAGTCGTCGATAGGCTCCAGCAGACCATGGCCAAATACCCTCGCCCACATCCGGTTAGCGATCACTTTCGTGAAAAACGGATTCTCCGGAGAGGTCACCCATTTCGCAAACGTTTCCTTTCGCTCGCTCGGTGAGACATTTTCCAGATGCGATCCGAAAAGTGTTTCCGGGACCACCTCGTCACCTGGTGCCGCGTCCTTGTATTGGTAGTCATCCGGGAGCGTGAGGGATCTCCGGGGATCCTCATATATAGCGTTTTTCGCGAAATCTTGGAACAGCGGTCTGATTGTTTTCTGGACCACGCCGCCCTTTTGAGTCCGCATCTGGGAAGGCTTTCCGTTTTTTTTGCCATTGCGTTTCTTGCCACCCGTCTTGACGACTTCGCCTAGATCTTTTGCGACCCTCAGTCCCGTGTCCTGCGCTTCCTTGCTCCGGTAAACCATGCCTCCGCCAAAGGCGGCCATTTGATAGTATTCAAATTGAGACCAATCGTCGAACGGATGGTCGTGGCACTGAGCGCAACCAATTTGGCGACCAAGAAACACCTGCATCGTGTTGCTGAAATTATCTAACTGCATGCTGCGATCCCGCAAATAGTAGCCGACCGCCGGATCCTTCGCGGCATGTCCCGTTGCACCTAGCATCTCCCTCACCATCGAGTCCCAAGGCTTGTCTTCTGCCAAAGATTTCCGCAGCCACACATGCCAGCCGAGGCCGAATTGTTCTTGGTCCGTCTGGAGCCGCAGAAGATCCGCCGTCCAGTTGAAAAGATGACTGTCGAAACCCGGGGATGCCACCAGCGAATCAATCAGCGCAGCCCGTTTCGCTGCCCCCCCATCGTCGAAAAATTCTTGAGCCTCCTCCTCCGTAGGGATCCGCCCGATGATCCCAAGATAGGCCCGTCGCACAAAAGTCCCGTCATCAATCCGCCCGTTCGACTTCAAGCCAGCCGCCCCCAGATCCCTTTCCACAAGTGCATCAATCCGCGCCGCCGCATCCCGGATTTCATTCTCGTTAAGAGGCTTCGCGGAGACAAATGAAATCCCCAATGGGAGAAAAAATAAGGCGAGCGTTCGAGGCAGGATTTTCATGGGAATAAGAAACAAACCATAGAAACGCCAAAAAGTCGCGCAGTCTTCCTCCCAATTGAAATTTTAAGTTTGAAAATTCAAGTTTGGACCTAGCCTCGGCGCATGCTTTCGACTGAAAAACTTACCGGCTTCGCCGACGAAGCCTCCCGCGACATCGACAAACAAATCCAAGCGACCAAAGACCTCGGATGGTCCGCCATCTCCACCCGCATGGTCGGAAACGCGAACATTCACGACATGCCCGAAGATGAGTTCGCCGCCACCGCAGACAAACTCGACGCCGCAGGCATCACCGTCCCTGAGTTCGGCTCCGCAATCGGCAACTGGGGCAAAAAGATCGATTCCGATTTCTCCATCACCCTTGCCGAAATCGAGCGCGCCATCCCGCGCATGAAACGCCTCAAAACCCCCATGATCCGTATCATGTCCTACGCCCAAGAGCCGTGGGGCGAGGATCAGAATGAGCAGGAACGCTTCCGCCGCTTGCGCGAAATCGTGAAACGTTTCTCCGACGAGGGCCTCACAGCCATCCACGAGAACTGCATGAACTGGGGCGGCTTTTCCGCCGAGCATTCCCTCCGCCTCGTCGAGGAGGTTCCCGACCTGAAACTCGTTTTCGACACCGGCAACCCCGTCTTCCAGCGCGACCGCTCAAAGCCCAACGCCGACGGAACATTCCCATGGCAGGATCCCATGGAGTTCTGGCTGAAAGTGAAAGATCACACCTCCCACATCCACATCAAGGACTGCATCAACCCCGTCTCCGACGACGTGGAGCCTGAATACACCATGCCCGGGCTCGGCCAGGCCAAACTCAAGGAAATCCTCACCGACGCCCATAAATCCGGCTACGGCGGCTGGATCGCCATCGAGCCACACGTCGCCACCGTCTTCCACGCCCCCGACCCCTCCGCCGTCGATTGGGACCAATGCTACAACTCCTACGTGGAATACGGCCGCCAGTTCGTGCGCCTGATTGCCACGTTGTAGAAACCAAGCTCGGAAACGGGCGATACATTCGCACCTCAAAGCCCAAACCCATGACCCATGACAACAGGAAGGTCTCGGAAAGCGATGCCCGTGAGATGATACGGCTTCTCGGCGAAACAGCATCCCTTGAAGGAGCGCAAAACGAGAAAAAGCGCTTCCTGATGAACGGCTTGTGTCGGATTATCGAAGCCGATGCTTGGGCGTGGACACTGGGGATCAGGATACGTCCCGGTGCCCCCCAGACCTACGCGGGAATCCTCCATGAAGGTTTCGATGAAATCCGATTCACTCATTTTCTCACCGCAGTGGAACATCCGGTGATGAGCAAGGTCGTCGCCCCCTTTTTCCAGAGTCTCCGACAAGGCCACACCAACACCATGACACGCGAGGAAATCGATCCCGAGGGTCTCGCGCTTGCCGATGGCGTACGGCAGTGCTGGGAAATGGCAGACATCGGCCCGGTCATGATGAGCGGACATCTTCTCGACGAACAATGCCTCAGCAGTCTCGGCATTTATCGAAAACCCTCCGGTAGGCCTTTCTCCAACCGGGAAAAACAGATCACCCAGATCATACTTACCGAAGTCCCTTGGCTCCATGCCACGGGATGGCCGGAGGATCGTGGAGTGAAAGTTCCAGAACTTGCCCCAAGGCAACGTATCGTCCTCAATCTCATGCTGGATGGCCTCGACCGCAAAAGCATTGCCGCAAACATGCGTATTTCCGAAAACACTGTCTCGAGCTACGCGAAGGAGGTATACCGCCACTTCGGCGTACAGTCTCAGCCGCAGCTTATGCGAAAATTCCTCAGTGAAGCCGACTTTTGAGGACTCCTTGAAACCTTGCCCAACCCAGATCCATGCCTTCTCACCACACTTCGGATCAGTCAGATTCTCCTGCCGCCCTTGATGAATCGGATGTGCGCAGGATGGTAAGAACGCTGGCCGAGTTGAGCGGACTCGACTCCAGCCTCGATGAGAAACGTGCACATCTACTGGAAGACATCGCGAATCATATCGGTGCGGATTGTTACTACTGGGCACTTCTCGGGCAAAGCGAGGCAGGGAAGCTCCCGAACCTTCACAGTCTATCTGAAAGGTGGCTTTACCGAAACGCAGTTCGCCAAATACCTGAGTGCGCAGGAGCACCCGGATATGAAAATGCTCAACGCGCCGTTCCTCCGGGAACTCGGAGAAAAAGGCACCCACATCACGCGGCTGCGCCAACAGATCGATAGCGAAGGAATTTTCCCTTCAACCGATGTCTATCAACTCTGGAAAGAAGCCGACCTCGCGCCCCTGATCCTCTCGGCACGCCCGAATTCCGATGGACAGATCAGCGTGATCGCCTTTTTCCGCCGCTTCGACCGCCCGCTTTTCGACGACCGCGAAAACCGAATCGCGCACATCATGCTCAGCGAAGTTCCCTGGCTGCATGATAATGCATGGTCCGCCCACCCCCGGGCGAAAATGGAAACGCTCTCCCCACGCCTCCACACCGTCACAAACCTTCTTTTCCAAGGCTGGCAGCGTAAGAAAATCGCCGAAGAAATCGATATCTCTCTCCATACGCTCAATGGCTACGTGAAGGAGATCTACACCTACTTCGATGTCCATTCCCAGAGCGAGCTCATCCGCCATTTCATGAATGGCGATGGCGGAGACCGGAACTGATCTCCAGCCTACCCCCCTGATTTGGGGGGTAGGCTCGAACTTCAAACCCCACCTAGAATGTTCGCCTTCCGGGCGGTGGGTGTGCTCATTGCAAACCGAGGAAACCTCCTCGGAGTTCACTTTCCGCCCGGATACCCTATCGCAGATCACTCGTAGAAGTCTCATCCGCCCAAATAGAGCTTCCCCTTACCCAGTGGCCACATACGACAGCGCTCCGACCCAAATTCCGGCGGTCACAACTCGAAGCTGATCTCATATGTAGCCTGATTCATTGCTGGGTTCTCGGACTGGTTGGCGGCGGCGTTGCGGTCGCGGGTCTGGTTGTGATCCTCACGGTAGATCGCGTCGAGCACCCAGTGGCAACTGTTCTCGATACGCCAGTGGCCTCGGATGTAGCCGAGCATTGCCTTTGCGCGAACAGCCTTCCTCGGATTTCTGGGCATTCAAGAAATTTGAACATACCAGATGAGGTGTGCAGAACTGGTGGGTTTTCTCAGAGGGTATTATCCCGAATGTAAGCATCCTGGCAGTTGGTGACTCTCACTTGTGTGGCGGAGACACGGAGGCAGGAGGATGCACGATGATGCGCGCTTCTGGATTGTTCACGATGTAAGAATAAGCCCAACCGAGCAAAACGGAGAGTTTGTTGCGGAAGCCGATGAGGAAAAGGATGTGGATGAGCAACCAAGCGATCCACGCGATGAAGCCGTGCAGTTTCATTTTCCCGGCTTTCACGATGGCATGATTCTTCCCGATGATGGCCATCATGCCCTTGTCGGTGTATTTGAAAAGTGGACGTAGTTCGTGTTTACGGTCTGCGAAGCGCGTTGTCTCCAGCCGCAACTCTTCTTTTAGCAGCGCGGCGATATGAGCACCCATCTGGGTAGCGGCAGGGGCGACTCCGGGGACAAACTTCCCTTCCCTATCACGCATATTCGTGAGATCCCCAGCGACGAAAATATCCCGCTGCCCGGGGATGGAGAGATCGAGGTTCGGAGTGACGCGCCCGGAGCGATCGGCTTCGACCCCGAGGTCTTTGGCAAGCGGACTGGCGGCGATCCCCGCGGCCCAGACGATCGCTTCTGCCTCCAGCGTGCTGCCGTTGTTGAGCAAGAGCTTTCCGGGCTGCACGTCGGTCACGCGGGTCTCGTTCCAGACTTCCACACCGAGATTCTGCAACCGCTGTTTCGCGTAGTCCGACTGGTCGGGATCGTAGTGCTCTAGAATTTTCGGTGAATTCTCGATAAGGATAATACGGAGCTTTCCGGTGTCGATTCGGCGGAAGTTCGTATGCAGCGAGCGATGGACGAGATCCGCACAAGCACCCGCAAGCTCTACCCCAGTAGGCCCGCCGCCGACGATGGCAATCGTCATGAGCCGCTCGCGCTCGGCGTAGTCGGTCGTGAGTTCAGCCCGCTCCAGATTTGAAAGAATTTTCCGACGGATGTCTTGGGCATCGGCGAGGGATTTAAGACCGAGCGAGTTTGCCTCCCAGTGGTCGTTTCCAAAAAATCCCGTCTTCGCACCCGCCGCGAGGACAAGATAGTCGAAGGTGTAGGTGCCCCCCGTTTTCCCCGTCACCGTCTTTTCATCCGGAGAAATGGCCGTCACCTCGTCCATAAGCACAGTAACATTTTTCGCATTCGCTAGGATCTGGCGGATCGACCTAGCGATGTCCGGAGCTGCCAGCGAGGCCGTGGCGACCTGATAGAGCAGAGGCTGGAAAAGGTGGTGGTTCGTCCGATCGAGAAGGGTCACATCGAAACGCTTGTCATTGGCGAGCTTGCGCGCGCACTCAAGTCCCGCGAATCCGCCCCCGATGATGAGCACCTTTCGCGGTGCGGTATGCTTGCTGGCCATGCGTGGAGCTTGGCATCCTTTTCCCTCAACGGCAAACGGTGCTTGTGAAATTTTTCACAAGCCGATCAAATAACAATTTTGCCGCGGTAGATCACATAACCTACCGATTTTGCTCCGATACTGAGCCTCAGGGAATAGAGAGAAGACGATTTGACCCGTTCGCACAAGTTGCGTGAGGATTTCCTCCAATCCAACCTGCCGCGTTGCAGCAGTTCAAAGCTTCCAATCGCCTCGCTACCTGCTCTACATTGCCCCTATGCACATTCGATTCACGGAACAAGAACTCGCGACGCTTGTGGAGATGCTCAGTCTCGCCGCGAACGTGGCTTCGTGGAACCAGAAGGAAACGGCAGACCGAAAGCTGGGCGAGTATGAGCAGTTTGAAAGCAAGATGCTCGAAAAGGCGGCTCACAACGGGCTGGGTGAGTTGATCGAGTTCGATGAGGAGACCCGGCGTTTCCGCGTAAAAAAGGAGATGGAGGAGAATCTTTTTTACCACGAATGCTACGAGGAATTTCGCAACGAGAGCTTCTGGGATGAACTCACCGTGCGCCTCGCGGATAGGGATCTCGTGAAATCCATCGGCCTCAAAGCATGGGAAGCGATGAGCGAAGAGCAGCGCCGCGCGAAGACCGTGGCATGGGAGAAACGCTACTGGCAGGAGTTTTCAAAAAACGGGATCGAACGGGTGATCGTGATGACTCCGCCGGGCGAAGGGTGAGGTTTTCCAAAAGTGTCTGATCTTCCGTTTGACAAAGCACCGAGATTCGTGCAAATCCTCCGCCCCGTCGGTTTTTCCGATGTTGGGGAACCATGGCAGTGTAGCTCAGTGGTAGAGCAGAGGACTCATAAGCCTTTGGTCGGCGGTTCAAATCCGCCCACTGCCACCATTTTTCTCTTAAGGGGTTATGGGTAGATTTTACGGGAAAAGTTTAAACGGTGATTTGGAATCTTTGCCATTTCTTTGCCACTTTTTGCGCCGTCCGTGCTGATTCTACGTGGACTCTGTTGATCTGCAGTGGCTAGATTTCGCAAAATAAACCACGTCTCGATGCTGTGTTTATCACGAATTTCGAGCAAAAAATAAGGTAGTGTAAACTCGATGATGAAGCAGGCACGGAGTTGGTGCCGTTGAGCGACTTCCAGGAAGCAGCTGTCGAATTTAAAGTGTCGCCAGGAACCGGTGATGGATACGGCTGAGCGACTGACAGGCCAAAGAACGGATTTAATTTCGACAAAAAAAGCCGCACCGGCTAACAGCCGGTGCGGCGAAGTTATTTTTCCTAAGTGGCTTGGGTTACAAGCCGCTTCCGCTTCACCTAAAGGGCATGGGTTACACGCCACTTTCGCTCCGAGATCGTATCGTTATTGACCGTATCGGTATGTTCCTATTGGGGTTTCCTTCGATTCTTTTTGCCTTGAATGCCTTTCGGCATCGATTGCTTCGCGTTTATAACTCGCTCCGCAATCGCCTTGAGATCCCTTGAGAGGAGCAGCAGGCCAAGAAGAGAACCGGGTGGATTCCCCGGGATTTTTCCATACATGTATTTTCGTCGCTGCTCTGAGCACCATTGCCCAGTCACAACGAACAATTAAATTACTAGCACTAAGAGCCGGATTTTTCAAGCGGGTGACGCATTTTTTTCGATGAAATTTCGCCCAGTGAAATTATCCGGGATGTTTTCCGACGAGGCGTTCGATTCGCTCCAGCAGGCCGATGAGTTTTTTTGAATCCGCGCCGGCCGTGATCGATTCACGCATTGCCTTCAAGGCATCCTCGATACGTTTTTGACGCGGCGGCTTGGATACCGTTGTTACGTCATCCCCCAATAGCTCTGCCACGACATGACGAAGTAATTTCGCGGTCGGCTGTCCGCCTGCACGTTCAATACCAAGCGACCATGCCTCAGTGCATTGTTCTGGCTTTTCAAGCCGGCATAGGGGGCGCATCTGGGACTCGGAATCCGGGGTGAAACCAGTTGGTTCCGCTTTGGCGATGAACCCGGCAATCTCCGCAGCGCGGATCAGGCGGTTGGCATGGACTTTGGTCAGCCCGCCGACGGTAAGGCAGTAGTCCGCCCAACTGGCTACATCTGCCGCCCGCCACAATTCACGGTTCCGGATTTCCGCCAACGCACGGCCTGCGACGATGAAGTAGCCCAGACTCTTCCGGACGATCCCATCCAGCCGATAGAAGTCATCTTCTGTGCTTACTGCGCCGATGCCGGTGTCATCCACTATCTCGAATTCCAGACGGAGTGCGTCAGTTTTGGCCGGAGGAGGCGGAGGAGGAGGAGGAGGAGGAGGAGGAGGAGGAGGAGGAGGAGGAGGAGGAGGAGGAGGAGGTGGAGGTGGAGGTGGAGGAATTTCGGCCTTATTCTCTGTGGACTCATCCGCATGAATCACTTCCTTCGTATCATCCAGAGCCACGCCTCGGGTGTGGATCTTGGCCACCATGGCGGAGATTTTCGGCATGGGCGGCCGATCCAAACGGATCTCCGGATCGAATGGGTGTGACCTGGAGGTTGGTTCGTCCAGAGGCGGGGGATTTTCCCCATCCATGTATGTGAAGTGAAATGCGGCGCCGACTCTGACGCATTCTTCGCGTATCGATGCGGCCAATGAGACGTCCCCATATGCTCCTGAAAAAACCACCCAATCAACTCCTTCCAGGCATCCATTCCAAGTTACGGAGGCCGCCGACGGAAGGATATGCAGCATTCGGCATGAAGCCGGGATGGATCGGAGGGCGGCAATGTTCTCCTCAAGCCCATCGACAGTTTCCACCTCGATCCCGATGCAAACGTTTTTGTACCCCTTGCCGTGCCAGTCCGAGGGCAAGCAACTTTTTATCTGGAGCGGGTGGTGGGTGAGGATGATCCACTGAAGGTTATTTGATTCCTTGATGGCACCCCACACCGCGTTGCGCCCCCTGTCATGGATTTTGTCTTTGTCGAAAAAGTCGGGATCGCTTGGACATACCGCGATCTCCTTGCGACCAGCCAGTCTCAGTGCGCCTTGAATGCGCTCTACGGATTTGCAGATCAGCTTGATCTCCGCCATCCATGACATGCCGCCTGCGGATCCCGCCGCTCCAGGTGCGGGCAACAGCGGGATGACATGATGGCCGAAGTTTTTGATCATGGCCTCAGGAATTACTGAACTTCGCCAATAGTTCACGGCGGCGCTTCGGGGGTAGGGGTAGTCCGTTTTCTGAGGTGGTGTTGGATCTGGCGTCATGCGGACGCGACGAGGCTGGCAAGCTCATTGAGGCAGGCGGTGATCCGCAGACGTTCTTGCGGGGATGTGCCCGTGAGAGCCTTGAGGAATACCGGAGGGTTCTCGCTTTTGTCGGGGGACTTTTCGGATCCACCGCGCTTGCCGCGACGGCGTGGACGGCGACGTTTGCCACCGTTCCCGGCTTGTGGTGTGCCGGCTCCCGAAGGGTCAGATGGGTCGGTTTCACTTTGCGTGGCCTTGTGATTCGCTGCGGTTACATCGGCAGCTGAATGATGTTCATCCTTTCCGGATGGGATGGCTTCCTCCGTCGGGGTTGGTTCTGCAGAGGAGTCAACCGTGGCTGCAGATGAGTCTTCAGCGGCCAGTGCCTCTGATGGGTTGACGGAAACCGTAGGCTTCTTAGGGGATTGCTTTGCAGGCACTGCCATAGTCTTCCCGGGATCGGCCGGGATCTGCTTTTTTGCCGACGGATGGAACTTGCTGGCAATGCCAGGTGTGTCACGCAGGAAGCGCTCCGCATCCGAAGGGCGCACCATGTAGGCGGCCTTTTCGTTGGTTTGGGTCGCGACCAGATTGCCGGATTTGATGTTGTTCTTCAGGCTGCTTGCAGCGCACCCGAATGTGTCAGCGATCGCCTTCAGTGTGACGGGATCCTCGTTGGTGTCTTTCATTGTGGTTTTAGGTTGGGGGTTAGGGTTAATACTCGAAGTTTGTGCGGCGGTGCCGCCCGGCTGGTTTTGGATTGTTGGTTCCATAATTTGTTAGAGGTGGCAGAGGTGGCACGGCACCTCCGCCAGTTAAAAGTCCCCCCGGCGGGGTCTCCTTTTTGGAATTGCGGGGTAGGAGCAAACCCCGACTTTGATGACGCTTCACACGTGCCTCACGGCGCGTGCTCCGCTGAAACCCGACGGGCATGTTTCCATGCGCCGGGCTTACACGGGACACCCGGGTCAGAGTCTTCGATGAGACCTGATGCATCAGGAGCCGATGATGGTGGTGTTGAACAGTTTAGGTGGCTGATGGTTTGGAACCGATCCTGTGTGCCTACGGTGAGCCGTTCTCCGATGAGGATGGGCTTGGAGCAGATGGCGCAGTTGCCCTTCTGTCGGCGGAATGCCGCGATGGAGACCATCGGTGGCGTGCCGGGGTAACGCGTCTTCATCCGTCTCTGCCAGTAGGTCCAGTCTCCGTCGTGAAACCGTTTCTCAGGTTTGACCAGGATGTGGTTACGGATCGGTGTGTCAGCCAGTTTGTGCAGCGTGAGGTGGGAGCTGTCGTTGGGGACGAAAGGGCTTTTGAAAGCCCAGTGCCGCTCGCGGGGATTTCCATCCCGGCGCAGAAGCGGTAAGCCGTTCCTGTCCAGCTCGACTCCGGAGAAGAGGTTGCCCTTTATCCAGGCGACCCGCTTGCGGTCGAAACGACGCACGGCCCACTTCCAGAGTTTTTCATGGAGCAGGTCGTCGATGCGGCTAAGACACTTCTTAGCGTTGCATGTGCAGAAGTAGTTGACCCATCCCCTGATCCTGCGGTTGAGGTCGCGGATCAATACGGTGACTGGGTCATTCTTTCCCAGAGCCTGACGGTCCCGGCGTGCGCCCCGCTGTTTCCTCGAGAGCTTGAGCTCATCGATGCGGTCGGCGCAGTCGCGGTAGAAACGCTTTATCGAGCGCTTGCTTGGCGTGACTAGGATATAAGGGACTCGCTTGCCACCCGACCTCTTTGTCCAGTGGTGCTGGACGTGGAAGCCGAGGAAGTCGAAACCCGCACCTTCACCCGGTCGAGTCGGCTGCTGGGAATGGGATACTTTTGTTTTGCTTTGACTGAGCCTCAACCCCAGAGGGTCAAGGTAGCGCTGGATAACCGCCTGGCTCCATTCGACTACTTCGCGGTCGTGGTGCAGGACGACAGCATCGTCCGCGTATATGACCAACGTTGGTAGTCCTAGGGCAGTGATACGCCCGGAGTATTCCCGGCGAAACTCGCACTCAAGGTATGCCTCCAGTCCTGCCAACGCGACATTCGCGAGCAGAGGTGACAGGGGGCCTCCTTGGGGAGTTCCGTATTCCGGCCTGGCGCGTCCGACGAAGTCGGACGCGCCGGCCTTGAGGCAGCGACGGATGGCGGAGGCAATGGCCGGCGGTGCGTTTAGTCGCCGCATGAGTTCCTCGTGATCCAGACAGTCGAAGAATTTTTCGATGTCGAGTTCGAGAACCCACTTGGGGCCTGCCTGCCGAAGATGGCGCCTGATGAAGTCAATGGCGTCGTGAGTGCCGCGACCTTTCCGGAAACCAAACTGGTGATCCGAGAAGTGGGCTTCCCACTGGGGCTCCATGACGATGACCAGCAGCGATTGGTGCGCGCGGTCTATCAGGTTAGGAATTCCCAGTGGACGCTCTTCATCCTTGCGCTGCTTCGGAATTCCCAGTGGACGCTTTTTACTTTTGCCCGGCATTGGAAATTTCGTTGGCCTCTTTTTCTTGCTGCCGTTCTTCGGGATCCACACCCTCCGCACCGCCGAAGGTCGATGGTGCAGGGAGAGGGAGGCGGCCATGCGCATCTTCTGGGCGGCGGTAGGAGATTTGACGCCGTCAATGCCGGCGGTCTTCCTTCCGTTGCTTATCTGCGCGACCTGTCGCACTGCTAGTGCCTTTGCGTAAAAGCTGTGCGCAATTTTGTTCTGCAGTAGATATACTGTTCTTGTGTCACCACGTTTTTCGGCATCAAAGACCTGCTGTTGCAACCTGAAGATATCCCTGGCGGCTTGCCGCCAGGGGATGTCTTCCCATCGTTTATTTACGTTTTTCATAGTTTTAAGTTTGTTCGCTTGTCTTGATGACCCTGGCCGAATTCGGCTTATCCAGGGCATTACCCCGGGCTACCTTGGTCGGCTACCTACCTGCCGTGCGCATGCGGCCAAAAACCTGCTCGAATCTTGCAATCCGAGAGCGCACGGCGGTTTCCACGTTCAGGTGTGGCATTTTACGTCCCACTTAGATCTGAGCATCCCGCCTGCCCTTCCGCCAATGATCCGTTGGTTGTCCCGAACCTGCGGTGCGTTATCCACCCGTTGCCGGGTTTCGTAAGGCCTGCCTTTTGGCCGCAGCGTGTCCCCCGTCTCCTTTCGGAAGGGGGCGGCAGATTGCGCTGCATCGTAGTTAAGACGGCTTGTATCTCATTTCTTTCGTGATCATATGGGACATCAGGACATTTCCAGGACGCTGTTCGCCCGGGAAACGTGTTTCACCCTGCTAACGCATGAACCGGTTTTCGGTCCTGTTCACGCATAGGGTGCCCCTTCGTCGATCATCGCGACGTTGAGAGTTGAGCAAGACCGATGGCCTTGCTCTCACTCGCTTGCCACACCAACATCGTCGCGGGGTTAGACCCCCCGCAGGCGTTCATCGTTCCTCCCCCGCCGGAGCGAGGTTTCTGATGATCGTGTCGCTTGTGGAAAAATTATTCTAAATCCACGACACCACGTGGTGTCGGAGTCGTGGAATTTTATACTGTCAAAGAACTGAGAACGGAGCTTCCAGTCAGACGGTGGGCTCGTGGCCTTCTGTCCAACCTTGGCAACCGCCCGGGGATTGCCCCGGAAAATTTGTTTTTAAGCCTCGGCAGTGCCCGCTTCCTCGATGGCAAGTATTTGCTTCATAGAGTAGCGGACGATGCGGCCTCCAAGCCTCGTCGGTACCAACTCTCCGCACTTCTCCCGGCGCTTCAGCGTCGAGATCGATGTCTTCCAGCGTTGTGCGAGTTGGTCGCGGTCGAGGAAGATAGAGGTGGTTGGATGGCTGGAGGATTGGGCGGCGTTCATTTGGCTTGGCAAAAGAGAAGCAGAGGCTTGAGTTCTCCGCAAGACATTTCTACCGGTAGAAATAGAGCTTGAACTAATATGATCTCAAATGACCCCTTACGATCCCCCAAATTGTCCAAAATAAATGCTCTAGAAGGAGTCTTGATTTCAGCTCCAGGTATGATCAGGAGTCGTAACCAACAGATATTCAGCATTACTACCGCTATATATAGTTGACTTAGGTGCGGGAATAGTCGATAGATTTCCATGTGACCCCGATCAAAGCCTTGAGGCAATTTTTGCAACAGCACCCCGATACCGAAGAATTTTCGACCCAGCTCGGTTTGGCGCAATTAGTGGATCGCTCGGAAAGCCTGGTTCGGGCGATCGAGGGTGGGCGTATGGACGTGAGCCGCAAGTTTGCCAAGGCACTGTCGGAGGCTACCGGTGTTTCCAAGGACTGGCTGCTGCTACCGGAAGTCACGTCTGAAGAAGTCCCGTCCGATCATGGAGGCTTGCTGCGTCAAGAGGATGTTGTCAGCCGCATCAAGCGGAAGATCCAAATTAATCTCGCCGACGCCGCTAATATGGGAACTCCAATCGGGAGCGCAGATTCAAAGTCACCTGAACACACTGACACCGGAACCATTCAAGAGCAGATGGTGAACACCATGGCGAAGCTTGTTCAGAGCGCTTTGCTGGAAAGCCTAAACCGAGGGGATACCCGCCTGATGGAGGAGATCACCCGTCTCCTTGCCCGCCAGAGAGGTAGCGATGATCGGGAGGCGATCCCTCCTGTGAAATAACCGTCCGTGGCGTGTTATATAAATCTGAATACGCACTTTCTTGCGTAGGTTTCCGGACACGCCCGCGAGTAGCGAATGCGTGAAACGAAGCCATTTCTCGAAGCCCCGGATCATCCCGATCCGGGGCTTCTTTGTTTCCAACAACCAGCCCCAAACATCATGGCCATTAAATTGATAGCAAACTATTCGAAACGCCTCGGCCTTCCCGGCTACTCGTCCCACCAGTTCTCCGTCTCCGTCGAGACAGAGCTGATGACCACCGACGATCTCGCAGGAGAGTCCGAGCGCCTCTACCAGCGTCTCCAGTCCTCCGTGGACGAGCAGATGCTTAGCACGGGATTCGTCCCACCCGGCACCTACGGGATGGATCCACCGACGGATTCGTCTGAACAACGTGGTGCCGATTCCACTCCGTCCAACGTCACCACGGTTGCCAACTGGCAGCGTGGCCCGGCTTGGAAATGCTCAGACAAGCAGAAGGATCTGATCCTGAAACTTGTCGACGAACACCAGCTCGACAAGGACGACGTCGAGGCACTCGCCAACGAGCGCTTCGGCAAGGGCGTTCGCCTCCTCAACAAGGTGGAGGCATCCGGCCTGATCGACGAACTGCTCGAAACGCACGGCTCCGGCCAGCGTCAGGGCAACCGCCGCAACGGCTCGGCCTACCGCCGCTCCAACGGGAGGGACGCCGCATGATCGCGAAAGCCACCCCACCGGAAGCGCCGTTCTCCACCGGGCTGACACCATGGGCACAGACCTTGCCCGGTCACATCAGCCCGTCGGCGGCCAAGACCTACCTAGGGTGCTCGCTCAAGTTCTACTTCGAGCGGGTGGCCTGCATCCGGAAGGCGACCCCTGTCGCCCTGCACCTCGGCAAGGCGGTGCATGCCGCCCTGCAATCGTTCCACCTCGCCCGCTGGCGGGGTGGCGACGATTCACCGGAGACCGTTGCCGCTGCCTACGAGCTGGCCTTCCAGCAACTCGAACGCGACGAAGGCCCGGTCAACTACAAGGACGCCGGCGCACGAGAGAAAGCCCGCACGGACGGACTGCGCGTGGTCGCCGCCTACCTCGACAGCCCGGAGGCGATGAAGGAGAAGCCGCGTGCCGTCGAAGTGTTGCTCAAAGAGGACATCCCCGGCCTGTCCGTCCCCCTCACCGGGGCGATGGATCTGGTAGAAGGCGACTTCACGGCAGTGGATTTCAAGTCCGCCGCCGCGAAACCCGATACTGCAAACGCCGCCTTCGACCATGAGATCCAGTTGGTGTCATACCAGCTTCTCATGGAGGCGGCCACGGGCGAAACCCCGCCGTCCCTCGACCTGGTGTTCCTTGTGAAAACCAAGACGCCCCAGGTCATCCGTGTCTCATCGCCGCCGGCCGACAAGCACCGCAAACTACGTGTCGTTTCCCTGCTGGAAATCGCCGTCCAAGGCATCTCCGAAGACCGCTTCCACCCGCAGCCCGGCATGCACTGCTGATGGTGCCAGTTCCGCAACGAGTGTATGCGCTGGCTACCCGGCCAGGGATTACAGGAAAGGAGGGCCGCCGCATGAGATACCATATTATCCTGCCGGCCTTCCTCCTGCTCCTGTCCGGTTGCCAGGACGACAAGGCTGCCGCGAGAGCGGCGAAAGCCGCCGAGGAGGCCAAGATCGAGCGGGAGGTCGCGAAGCGTGTTTCCGGCAAGCGCCAGGCATCAGCCGACCGAAAGGACATGCTGCACACCATCCGCCTGACCGGTTTTATCGTGCTGACAGGCGGGGCGGTCAGCGGGCTCGTATGGCTCCGCAGACCGCAGGTCGCAGGCTCCGTGGGACAGAGCGTCTCCCATCACCAGACACTCCTTCGGGAGACCTACGAGCACCACCCAGTGCTTCCCGGCCGGATCCTTGATATGCAGCAACCTTCCCCACCAAGCCGGCACAGGCGAGGAAGGGGACGAAATGGAAGGAATCATGAGACCGCGCCCCGTCCTTGAAGTCCTCGTCGTCCTGGGCGTCGTCGGCCTGGCACTCGAACTCGCGGACGGCCACAGCTGGGTGCTCATCGCCGCCGGTGTCGCCGCCGCCATCTGGCTGCTCGCCCGCAGCAGCTGACCAGCCTGCCCCCAGCGGCCGGAACCATAACACTACGCCCGCTCCGCCTCATTGGCGGGGCGGGCGTTTCATTTTCCCCAGAAAACACAAACCAACAACCAACCAGAAAGAAAAACATGAATCCAAACAACCAGCTCCAAAACACCACGCTCCTCGAAGGCATCTGCCGCCGGGGAGTCCTTGTATCAACCTCCGTCCGTTACTGGCGGGGTTGCAAGCGACTCAATGCCGAAGACCTCGGCCTTGATCCCGCACACGTTTCCGACCGGCTCATCCAGCTCGGCCACAAACGTCTCATTCCCCGCGACGCGCTCTCGGCATTCGCCCTGATCGAGTCCCGGACAAACGCCGCCGTCGAATGTTCGAGCTTTCCTTTCCTGGGAGGCATCGGACGCTTCGTGCCGAATCCCCGGCTCGGCGACCTGACCGACAAGCTCGACAAACTCCGCGACGAATTCAGGGAAGCCACGCTCGACTTCGTTGCCGGTTACACACCCCTGCGTGATGCCGCGATGGAGGAATGGCGCGAAGCCGCACAACACCTCAACGGCAGCGCAGAACGGCTGATCGCCACCATCGAGCAGTCCTTCCCGCCCGCCGGGGAGATCGCCAAGCGATTCGCCTTCGAGACACGCCTGTTCCAGATCGCCGCCCCCGACCACATCCGCCTGGAAGTGGCCGACGGCATGGAACGGCTCGAAGTCGCCGACGACCGCCGCCGCATTGCGGAGGAGGCGTCACGCCGCCTGCAGTCCGACCTCGACGGTTTCATCCGCGACAGCGTCGCCTCGATGCGTGAGGAAACCGCCCGGCTCGCCGGTGAGGTTCTCGCCACCATCGACGGATCGGAGAACGGAGTCCACCAGCGCACGCTGAACCGGCTCACCACGTTCATCGACAGCTTCCGCAGCCTGAACTTCGCGGGCGACCAGCAGCTTGAGCAGACGCTCGAACGCTTCCGCCGCGACCTGCTCACCCGCAGCGCGGAGGACTACCGCAACGACAGCGCCGCGATGGGCAGCCTCACGGAAGGACTCGCCCGGCTCCGCGAAAACGCCGTCCAGCTCGCCCGCAGCGACGCGCGCGAACTCGTCTCCCGTTTCGGGCAGATGGGATCACGTAGGCTCGCGGCGGTCGGTTGAAACAATCCTACCCAACCAGCCTACTACACCTCCCGTAACATTACTCCGCCCTCACCAGCCTGATATTTAAACCACCACTACCAAAACCACTACCTCTAACGAAACCACCCGCCCTAACCCCACTGCCAAAACACAACAACCAATCCGCGCGAAGGGCGGCTCCACACCAGGAGCTGCCCTTCGTGCGTCTTCACCACAACCCTGAAAACTGAAAACTGAAAACCAAACACTAAAAACCAACAAACTAACAAACATGTCACACTTCACCACCATACAGACCCAGATCCGGGATCTCGAAGCCTTGCGCGACGCATCCGTCGAACTCGGCCTCCAGCTCCTGGCAGATACACAGTGCCGGGGCTACGCCGGCATCACCCGTCCCGCACCGCACGTCATCAAGCTGAAAGGCCCGTATGACATCGCGGTCGAGCCGGACAAGGAGAACCCCGGCAGCTACGGCCTGACCACCGACTGGTGGGACGGACACGTCGCCAAGGAAGTCGGCACCGGCTACGGCCGCCTGCTGCAATCCTACGGCGTCCACAAGACCGTGCGCGAGGCCGCCACACGCGGACTCCGCCACACCCGCAGGATCGAGGCCGATGGCACCGTCCTGCTCACCCTGGAAGGAGGTTCGCTATGAGCCGCAAAATCCACGTCCGTGTTTCCCCAGTTGGGGAAATCAGCGTAGAGGCCGAAGGCTTCCAAGGGAAAGGCTGCGAGGCCGCCACCAAGGCGATCGAGGACGCACTCGGGAAACCCCGGGAGCGAACCCGCAAGCCACAGTTCTGGCGACCCCAGTTCCTACGCAACCAACAACAGCTAGGAGGCGAGGGATGAAATCCACCCTCCGCTTCAACCCCGGCGGTCACATCGACTGCCTCTACACCGAAGCGATCGATCTCCGTGCGCTCGGGCGACTCCATGTCGTCCGGGCCACGGACATCCGTTTCTGTGAAAAGACACAACTCTGGAAAGTCCGCTGCGCCTCAACCGGCCAGCTTCTTCATTCAGATCCCTCCCGCGAGGCATGCCTCGTCTGGGAACATGAAAACCTCGCCCCCCCCAATCCGGAGAGACCGAGACCAACCGGCACATTGCCAAACCTCAAACCGGTCACAGACCGTCCTTGAGAACCAACCACAAATTCCATCATGAAACTACCCACCTACCTGCGAGCCGGTTACCCCGGCCTCGCCATTATCAGCTCAGAGGAAGCACGTGCCGAAGCGGAAATCGCCACAGCATGCACTTCCCTGAAACGTAAACTCCTCGCCTGGTCTTCTACGGAAGGTCTGGTAGATGTCAAAGAAGGGCGCGTCACACCGTGCCCCGACCCACTCGATGCCTTCCAGCTTCTGGACGGCGTCTTCGCCTCGGACAAACCACGCCACGTCGTGCTGCTCCGGGATCTCCAGCTCCACCTCGACCAGAGCGACCCCATGCTAGTGCGCCGCATCAAGGACGCGCTGCGCATCGCCAAGGCCAACGGTCACACCATCGTCCTGCTCGGCTGTCGGCTCGAAACTGCCCGCCGAACTCGAACACGAGATCACCCACGTTGATTTCGACCTGCCCGATCCGGCAGGGCTACACACCGTGCTCGATGGCATCATCAAGTCGGCGAAGTTGAAAAACGTCCACGAAGTGATGCGGGAGGCAGCCGTCCAGGCCGCCCTCGGACTCACCACCACGGAAGCGGAGAACGCATTCGCCCTCTCCGTCGTGGAGACCAACGGGATCGACCACCGCATCATCTCCCGCGAAAAGGCAAACACGCTGAAACGCAACGGCCTCGTCGAGGTCGTCGGGAACGCCACCTCGCTGGAGGACATCGGCGGACTCGGCCTGCTCAAGGAATGGCTGCAGCGCCGCTCCGGGGCTTTCAGCGAATCCGCCAAAGCCTACGGACTTCCCGCACCGAAAGGCCTGCTCATCGTAGGCATCCCCGGCACCGGGAAATCCCTGACCGCGAAAGCCACCGCCGGAGCATTCGGCCTGCCCCTGCTGCGCCTCGACATGGGGCGTGTCTTCGGCGGCATCGTCGGACAGTCGGAAGCCAACCTCCGTTCCGTCATCCAGACCGCCGAGGCCATCGCCCCGTGCGTGCTGTGGATCGATGAGATCGAGAAAGGCTTCTCCGGCAGTTCGTCGAGCGGCAGCACCGACGGCGGCACCTCCTCCCGTGTCTTCGGCTCGTTCCTGAGCTGGATGCAGGAGAAGACAAAGGCGGTGTTCGTCGTGGCGACGGCGAACGATGTCTCCAAGCTCCCGCCCGAGTTCCTGCGCAAGGGAAGGTTCGACGAGATGTTCTTCGTCGATCTGCCCGACGCCCTGGAGCGTGCGCAGATCTGGGACATCGTCATCGCCCGGCACAAGCGCAAGCCCACCGACTTCGACACCGTCGTCCTCGCCCGCGCCTGCGAGCAGTTCACCGGGGCGGAGATCGAAGCGGTGTTCATCGACGCCATGCATGAGGCATACGCCGAAGGCGAGGAACCCAAGCCCAAGCACATCCTCGAAGCCATCACCGGCACCGTCCCCCTGGCACAGCTCATGGACGGCAAGATCGCCACCCTCCGCCACTGGGCGAAAGGCCGTGCCCGGGAAGCAGCCGAGCCGGAGCAGCACAGCACCGTCAACGTCTTCCCGCCCCAGCAGGCGGATGTCGGAGATGAACTGAACCATCCCCGCATGACAGACCCGCCCCGCACGACGTGCACAAGCGCGGCGCGGGTCACGACAAGGCCGCCACGGAATCCCTGGAGAGGGATCCCCGTGGCGGCCATTTCTTTTCCAACCCCTCTCACCACGAGAACCAAACCAACAACCAACCCCATACCAAAAAATGAACATCAGCATCACCAGCACCTCCCTCCATTTCCGCGAGGGCAACTCAGACAAAGAATACCACGTAGCCGTCGAGCCGGAAGGCGAAGGCTACATCGTCACCTACGCCTATGGCCGCAGGGGCACACACCCTCACCACCGGCAGGAAGACCCTGCACATCGTCACGCTCGCCGAGGCGAACAAGATCCACGACCAGCTCGTCCGCCAGAAGACCGCGAAAGGCTACCGCCCCACCGGGGAGTCACGGCAACCCGACCGCACCAGCACAACCGACGGCCAGGACAGCGGCATCCGCTGCCAGCTCCTCAACCCGGTTGACGAATCCGAACTCGACCGCCTCCTCGGCAGCGATGCCATCTGCCTCCAGGAGAAGTTCGACGGACGTCGCCTCATGGTCAGGAAGCGCGGGGACGAGATCACCGGCATCAACCGCCGTGGACTCCTCATCCCCATCCCGGAACCCATCCGCCACGCATTCGAGGAACTCCCCGTGGATGTCCTCATCGACGGTGAGGCGGTCGGTGACACCCTTCATGCCTTCGACCTACTGGAGATCAAAGGCCACGACATCCGGGGCAACGCCTACCTGTCCCGCTTCGCCGGCCTGCTCACCCTCCTCGATCCCGAACACAAGCACCTCCGCCCCGTGAACACCCACATGGATCCGGAGGAGAAACGCGCCATGTTCGAGACCTTCCGCCGCTGCGGCAGCGAAGGGGTCGTCTTCAAGGAGATCGACGCACCCTTCAGCCCCGGCCGCCCCAACTCCGGCGGCACCCACCTGAAGTTCAAGTTCGTCGAAAGCGCGTCCTTCATCGTCACCAGCCACAACGCCAAGCGCAGCGTCCACCCTCGGTCTGCTCGCAGAAGACGGTGCAGGCATCGTCCCTGCAGGCAAGGTCACCATCCCGCCCACCCATGCGCATTCCGGCAGTCGGTGCCGTCGCGGATTGTCGCTACCTCTATAGCTTCCGGGAAAGTGGCAGCATCTACCAGCCGGTCTATCTGGGGGTGCGTGACGACATCCCCGCCGAAGACTGCACCACCGCGCAACTGAAATACAAAGCCGAGCCCCTCGCAGCATGAAGCCACCCGCCACGGACTCGCGTCCGTGGCGGGAACGCTTTTTTAGCTACTATCAGGTCGGTTCCGACTAATCTTCACAACTAGGCAATCTGAAAGCTGTAAAAAATTCGCGGGCGGCTATTAGAACCGTGTTGGTTAGGTGATCGCGTCGGAGGTGAGTTCGCGGAAATTGACCAACGGACCTCGACGTGGATGTCGATGCGGTCAAGCAGAGACCCGCTGATTTTCTGGCGGTAGTTTTCGATCTGCCTAACAGAACAACGGCACTGCCTTTTTAAATCGCCGTAAAAGCCGCAAGGGTGTGGTTTCGATTTTAGCAGATACCAGCATAAAACAAATTCTATCGATCATTTCGGTGCAGGGCCTATCGTTCCACCTTCCACAAAATCGGCTTTGATCAGATTTTGGTGGCGAGTGGGTTTGCCTCGGGATACTTGCCTCACCCAGCGAACAACATGACGGGTCAGCAGCTTGGTATTCCAGCGAAGATGGGAAACCACCGGCATTTGCCAATCGAAAGCCGCATCCGTATCGTGGCAAATCATGGATACATCCCGCGGCACGCGGATCCGGCGCGCAGAAAAATAGTGGAGTGCCGCCACATAAAGTTGTGGTTCAGAGAAAAATAGGGCAGTCGGGGGGTGTGTGCAAAAAGTGAGTCCAGGCATTTACGGAAAGACGTAGGATTGTTGTCCCAGTCTGGCAGATTGTAGTTGCCCACGGCGATGCCAGAAGCCGCCAACAAATCATGCCGGTCGCGCCCCCGGTAGCCAGTCACCCCCACCCCGCCTTCAAGGCGTCCCGATTTTCACCCTGCACCTCCCTCAGCAACAACCGAATACGCGGCTATTCTCCCTTCAGAAGTTCCACCTGCCGCTCGTGTGGGGATGCTCCTCATCCAAACCTTGTTCCACCCCTCATACGCCCTGCGCGCGAACCCCAGCGCCTCCTCTCCCTGCCGACGAATCATGTTGCGCCGTTCCTACATTAACCGGCATCAGCACCCGGCCTCCATGGCGGCGCTGATTTCTTCCCATCGCAACACCTAACCCAGCCACCATCGGAACGATTCGCCTTCCAGCCTCTCCGCCACCCGCCGGGCCGCCTGCGTATGGGGATGGTTCTCCCCCAAAACCTCGCTCCATCCCTCATACGCCCTCCGCGCGAACCCCAGCGCCTCCTCCCCACGCCCCTGATCCTGTAGACAGAGGGAAAGATTGTAGCAGGATTTGAAGACATCCGGATGCTCCGGTCCGAGCACGCGCTCTTGCACTTCAAGCACAGCGCGGTGTTCCCCCTCCGCCTCCGGAAGTTTTCCTTGGGAATACAGCGCGAGAGCCAGGTTGCTCCGACTCCCCAGCGTATCGGGATGCTCCTGCCCGAGCACGCTCTCCCACACCTCAAACACGCCGCGGTATTCCTTTCCCGCCTCCGCATGTTTGCCTTGGGAATGCAGCGCGCCGGCTAGGTTAATCCGACTCCCCTGCGTATCGGGATGCCTAGGTCCTAGCGCGCGCTCCTTTACCGCAAGCACAGCGCGGAATTCCCCATCCGCCTCCGCATGTTTGCCCTGGGAATTCAGCGAGGCGGCAAGGTTGTTCCGGCTCGTCAGCGTACCCGGATGCTCCGCCCCGAGCACGCGCTCCCGCATCTCCAGCACGGCGCGGTGTTCCATCTCCGCCTCCGAGTGTTTGCCCCGGAAATCCAGCGCGGAGGCCAGAGCATTCCGGCTCGCCAGCGTGTCGGGATGCTCTTTGCCCAGTTCCGAGTCACGTAGGGGCACGAGATTCTGGAAAAGCTCCAGTGCCGCCTTGTATTGCCCGTTATGGAGTAGAGCCCGCCCCATCTGGTGCTTCGCATCGCCCCATGTCGGGAAATCCTGGTCGCGGTCTGCGAGGTCGAGCGCTTTGGTGGCCTGTTCGAGAGCAGCGGGGTAGCGGCCGAGGGTGATCTCGGCGTTCGAGGCCTCGATGCGCAGGTCGATTTCCTCGCGGTTTGATTCCATCCGGGCGACGGCGAGGCGGTCGGCTTCCCCGATGGCGAAGTCGCAAGCCTCGACGAAGCGGCCGGCTTCCCGTAGCGCGAGGGTCTTGTCCTTTGCAGGGACGGCGGGATCCGTGAGGGCGAGGGTGGCATTCGTTTCCAGCCAATCGCGCAAGGCGGCGGCGGACAAGCAGTGACAGGAAGCGATGAAGCTGAGGGCAGTCTCGTAATCCTGCGCCGCTTTCTCCTCGCTGCCGCCCTTGACCTGGCCTTCGAGCATCTGCCTGAGGTCTTGGACAGCTTTGAGAATGCCTTCGTTCTGTCCCTGGATCGCCTCCAGCGCCTGATCCTGGCTTTTCCGGTTATCGCCCAATTCCTTGCGGAGAGCCAGGAGTCCGGCGCTGTGGGATTCGCCTTTGCGGAGGATCTCGTCCAGCTTGGCCTCGATCTGTTCGAAAGCATTGCGAAGGCGATCCCCGGCGGCGGCGAGGAGGGACAGTTCGCGTTGCCCGAGGCCGGGCTCGGCACGGAGGGCGCCGATGGCTTCCTGCAAGGACAGCAGCGTTTTCGAAATGCCGACGATCCCTTTTTGCATCTCTTCCTGCGCTACCGCGATGGCCTGCTGCCCGGAAATGAGGGTGGCGAGGAAGCGGAGGAGGACGGCTGCGAAGGCCTTGCCGTCGGTGAGCAGATCGGTCTTGAGAGCCTCGACGAAATCCGCCCGGAAGGAGGCGTGGTGATATTCCGCGAAGTAACCGGCGACTCCGGCGCCAAGCCGATGTTCCCCGGGCACGACCGCATCGGCCTCGGCGATGATCTCCTGCCATGCGGCGAGGGGTATGTCGAAGTCCCCGCTTCCGGCGAGCTCGCCGGTAAGGAGATTCACCACCTCGTCATCGCGGAGTGCGTCGAGTTCGTGGCGGGCGGAATCGTTGACCATGGGCAGCCACCAGTCTTCCGCATGGGCGGCAAGCTCGTGGAGCCGGGTGGAAATCGTTCCGGGGCCGCATTGGCCGGCATATCGGCGGAGCCGCGCGGCGATGGCGCGCGACTGGGCGACGGCGATGTCGTGGTTGGTGAGAAGATCGCGGGTGGCTTCGGCGAGCTCGGCATCCTTGTCGTGGGCGCTGGTGATGCGGTTTATGCCGTAACCGAGGACGGCTCCGGCGGCAATGGACAGGAAACCGGGTACGTTCCCGGAAAATTCCGAGACGGTCTGCACGGCGAGCGCTCCACAGGAGGCGAGCCATTGCTTGCGGGCAGGATTGGGCTTCGTGGGTTTCATTGGCGTGGAGAACAGGCCGTATACGGAGACGAAAGGTTTCCCAAGGCAGCACAAGCCATACCATGGAAACGGAAACCGACATCGCGCACGGAGCGCAGCTCCCGGCTCACGGCGGAGATGAAGATGACAGGGCGTGTTACCAGCATGTGCGGAGGCTGGCAGGGTTTTCCGGGGATGGCAAGTTGCGGCGAGGCGGGTTTGCGCCGGGCGGGCAACCCCCATTTCCCCGCCCTCCGGTCCGACCCAATCGCTCTTTCAGGGGCCTCCCGCAGAAAGCAAACTCCTAGCAGCCGGCGCGGGCGGCCATCCTCCAGCTCTTCTTTCATCGCCGCCGTGTCACGCAACATCGCCGCAACCGCTCCCCGGTATTTCTCCTTCGGTTCTGCGGCCACCTCTTCGAGCAGGGCTGGTGTCAGCGCCGGGCGGATGTGTGGGGTGAGGATCAGCTCCATCACGCCGAGATTGATGGTCGGGACATGGGCGAGCAATTTGGCGGAAGCGGAGTCTGTCCGGCGCATCAACGTCAGCAGCGCCTTCCACAGACGCGGATCGATCGACTCCGGCGGGATCTTGCGGAACAGTTTCACCTATGCCGCCGTATCGGGGAGCTTGAACAGCTTGAGGAGATCGCGCTGCGGCATGCGGCCGAAGTCGAGCTTGCTCCTCGGGTAGTCCGCATACCAATCCGCAACCGCGTAGGCGAGCACCGGGTTGGCCTTCGCGAGATTCCAGCGCGCCCTTGTCGTGGGCAAGCAGGATGAGCAGGTTCCACTGGTGGCTGCGGAAATCCTGGAGCGCCTTGGCCACATCCTTGGGCAGGGAGAAGCGGAACGAATCAAAGGCCCGCTTCCGCTGCTCGGCGAGGGGCGCTGGCTTGGGAGCCGCCGGCTTCCTTGAGGCGCTCTCCTCAAACAGATCGAACGCCAGCTGGTCGCCCGCAGATGGGGGTGGCTGGGTCTTTGCTGCCTTCTTCGACGCTGCCTTCGCCGGCCGCCGGTAGGGAGCGACCAACCGGAACTCCGGAACAAACTTTTCCCAGGGACCGAGCAGGTTGCGCACTGCGGACGGCTCTTTCCACCCGCGAATCAGCATCACCTCCTCATCACTGAAAATCATCAGCTTGCCATCCTTGAAACGGTAGCCGGGGGTGCGGGGCGCGGCAGGAGGCGGCATGGGATGAGTATGGAAAATCCGGATCAGCTCGGCAATCATCGGATGGATCCGGGGGAGAATTTCGGCAGCCGGGAACCTTGGGATCCTTTTTTTCCAACCCCAACCAAGCACGACGGGTGTTCCATCGAGCCGACGCCTGACCAGACCCTGAACCCAGTGACATCCTACCACGTAAGGTCATCGCGATCCTTGCCGAACGACCCGTTCGATGTTCGGGCGCCGCTTAGGATAGAGATTGGCGAGCTCACACTTCAGCGCCCGGACGAGGATCAGCAGCTCTGCGTCATTCACCCTTCTCAGCTGCGCCTCGATCTCGGTGAACGTGAGGACATACCCGCTGAAGACTGCACCACCACCCGGCCAAAATACAAAGCCGAGCCAGTAGCCATCGCAGCCTGATCCGAACACACCAATCAAGTCCCCGGAGCCTCTCACACGGGCTCCGGGGCAGTGGCGTTTTTTTTGCTCCATGAGCACTCATTCCCCGGAGGAACCGATTCCCAAAGCGCTCTTGGCAATGTGGATCGGACAGCTATTCTCATCTCCGATCACGATCCCATGAGCTTGACCACTGAGGAGCGCGTTGAGCGCGAAAAACAGAGACGCGAAGCCGCCAACGCGCGGATGCGCGAGAAAGTGGCCGCAGCCAGGAAACGTGGCATTTGCCGCTGTGGCGGGAGGCTGGACATGAAGCCGGGCACCAGGCGGAACTACAGCACCTGTCCGAACTGTCGGGAGAAGGCCAAGGCCTCAGCCACCCGCTACTACCGCGAGGGCCCGTTGCCGCAGCAAGTGAGTCGCCCTACGAAACTTGATGGCCGACTGCGCGACTCCACCGGGGTCAGGCGCAGGTTGGAACGTGACGGGCTGGGCCGCGAGGCATGGTGGTGGATCGCCAACGCCATGATCGAAGGCAAGCAGCATTCCCGCCGCTGGTCCGTTGATAAGCACGGCGACCGAGGGGCATGGCGGCAGGCTGTGGCGCAACGTCGGGAGTGGAAGAGATCCAGCACACAGGCATGAGCAAGCAACTCACCGCTGGCAGCACGGTGGGCGCGGCCGCCAGGCTCCGCTCGCCGGGGACTCCGGGGGCATGGCTTTTTTTATCCGGCTGGATGCCTCCGCAAGGCAAGTTTGGTGTCCATGAAACCATACCTGCACATCACACCCCAGTGGCTCACCATCGAGGGTGCCATCAGATACTCTGGATTGTCCGAAGGCACCATTCGAACCTACATTCGTGATGGGCATGTTGTCTCGGCGAACGTCGTCCTTCCCGGCAACCGCCGTGGCAGGCGACTCATCAACAGGCCGAGCCTTGATGCCTTTATAGAGCGCTATGTGGTCGGCACCAACAGTGAGGCGAATCCTCATCACCGCGCAATTCTAGATCTCCTATCTGCCGCTGCTGCCGCTATCTCAGAAGCCCGAAGGATCGCCGTTGGAGCACGTGAGGATACTGTGTCGTAAATTGACGAGAACTGATAACGGATTCCTTGGTAATGCAGGGTCGTTCAGACATCTAAATCCACTAGCACTCCGCTGTGATCGCTCATACGTAGCCCGTCCGGACGCGTTCGTTCCCATGCGTCCACAGTCGCCACCCGGGCGGCCAAAGACTCGTCCATGCAGAGGTGATCGACAGTGTGGCGTTTCTCAAGCTTGCCCGCCGCTACGAAGTCCTGTTCGGTAACGCACTTGAGTCCAGCACCGCTGAGCGCCTCGCTCAGCATATCGCGCCCCTTGCGGGTGCCATACCACCTCGCACCGTCACGGTTCTGATTGTAGTCGCCACCCGTAATGATGTGGTGATCCGGGAACTCCTGCCTCAACCGCCGCCAGTCCTCCGCGTGCCAACCGATGTATCGGTAGTGCTGCTCCTTCATCTGCGACTTCCCGTCCGATCCTTTGTAGCCTGCATAGGCTATGATGGATCCGTAAACCAGTAGCGGCTGATCCGGATGATCCACTTCCACACAGAGCGCCTCTGAGCTGTCCGCCGTGTCGATACGCCTAAGGATCGGCCAGCGGCTCCAGATGGCGGCACAAGCTTCTCCGGGACGCGGCTTGCGTAGCGATGGAGTGGTCGCGGCACCGTGGTGTGTCTCCGACAGATCGATCACTTCATGGGTCTCAGTAAGGATCCAGATATCAGCGCCCATTTCACGGATCTTCTCTATCTGTGCCCGCTTCCGAACCTCGTTCCCAGGATCAGGCCGTTCAAGGTTCCAGGTGGCGATTCGCATGGAGTGAAGATGGATCTTTTGTTCAAATCCGACAAGCCGCCGGTCATGGGGCTAATACCAGGTGGACAAGTTATTCTCCCTCCCCACCCCTTTGCCGGAGCCTCCCGGAGTCATAGCACACACCTGGGAGTCAAGCGTCGGGTGTTTTGCCCTCTTCTCCTCGTGCGGCCTGCCTCTGATTGGCGGCGAGGCGGGCGACCGTCCAGAGCTGGAAGGCGTCGGCGTTTCCGGGCTGTTGCAGCTTGGCTTCGAGCTCCTCGATGACCTCAGCGTCCTTGAGGTCGAGGTGGCTCTTGATCAAGTCCATGAGGCGCACCAGCGAGGTAGTGCCGCCTTGCCGGATTTCGTTGAGGCAGGCGGTCTCGAACATGGCGAGCGCGAGCTGGAGGAGCAGCTCGGGAGCCATCGGGAGGGCGTTGCGGAAATCGTGGTCGCCCAGCACGAGGGGATCCAGCGCCTCCAAGGGATCCCACACGCCGCCATCAGCGGCCAGGATAGGGGCGTTCTCCGGCGGATCGGAAAGCAACCACCCCTGATCCACCCCGGTGCGCTTGGCGATGCGGCGCGCGAGGTTCGCGGATAGCGGCACGACGCGGTTCTCGACGTTGCGTAGCAGGCTCTCGGTGCGGCTGATCGGCGATCAATGCCTCACGCATGACACTCCTGTTGTCCGGAATGGAAACGAGAATATCAAAGCCGTCGACAAAGCTCCCCAAAACCTGGCCGAAATCATTCACCAAGGGTGTGCTGGCCAGCGCCTGTGTCCCGCGTGAAGGCTCCCAGAAGCCTTCGTTCCTGAGGTATAGAAATGGGTTCTCCGGGGAGTTCTGGTCGTTGTGCTTCCGGACTACCTCAAACCGCGCGCTGAATCTGTCCCGCAGTTCCTGGCACCATGGGATGCGATCCGGCATCGCAAGTCCCTCGTCAATCAGATCGAAGGCAGCAAGCAGTAGAAGCGGCTTGTGGGGTCGCTCATGGCGCGAGCTTTTCCCAATCTGGGTAAAGCCGACGTTGAGGTCGTAATGGCGCTCGATGGCGTGGTCGAGAGATTGCACAGGGAAACTACTTTCGTTGATGTTATAAGTGGATTGGCGCTTAGGTGGTCATGAATTCCAGGCGATTACGAGCCAGGGTTCGATTCGGAGATTGTTGCGATCGAATCCTGGTGTCTTGGCGAGAATAGAGCGGAGTTCAGCTTGGGCACTTTTTTTTGCGTGGGTCATGGGCGGAAGGGTGACATCGCTGGTCTCTTCTTGGCTTGATAGTGCCAGAGTTTCAAACGCGTTAACGGAGGAAATCTCTCGGACAACTATGCCTTCATTGTCGACTTCGAGGATCCTAATATAGTCAGGGCCGATTGCCCCGGTTCGCCAGCGGGCGATGTAAGCCACCCAGTATTTTTCATCGAGACTCTTGTCCTTGGGTGACGACAATATATAGACATTCTGCTCGCTGGATGCAGCGACGGCTCTTGCGAAGAACCAATCAGTCACAGGCTCTCCGAGTCCAGCCAGCATAGGGCGTATCTCTTGACCCCGGGCACGTCCCAAAACTTCCGAGCGTACTTCGGAATAACGATCGCGATCAAAAACGACGTAGCACTCGCGCGTGGCACGAAGAAGTTGGCGGAAGAGAGTTGGAAGGGTGAAGTGAAATACGCCAGGAAGGTTTTGGTGCTGTGAAGTCCGTGCCCGCCGCAATGCGACCTGCTCGCTGGCAGCTGCCCAGCTGAACGCCTGTTGGAACTGGGCGGAGCCAAGTGATGTTTTGCGGTTCTCAAAGCCCTCAGGCATCCCAAGGGATGTGCTTAGAAGCTGTTTGAGGCGTCCTTGGTCGCTTTTGACCTTTTTGATCTGCTCGTCGATGAGATTCCGAATTGCCGGATCATCCGGATCTCCGTTCCCTGCTGTGAGCAGAACTGCCGGGTTGAGGCCGTCATAAGTTTCGCCGACAATCATGTGCGAGTAATCCTCGTCGGCCAACATGCCCATAGTTTGTTGAATCACGACGAGGCGTTCCTCGATCCGTTGGGCAATCCTTGCGTCCCAGCTCTTGGGAGTCCGCAAAGTGACGGCTTGCACCCGGTGCTTTTGTCCATACCGATCAAGCCGCCCCATCCGCTGCAGCAGCCGCATCGGATTCCATGGTGAGTCATAATTGACCAGAAGGTGGCATTTGCGTTGCAGGTTGGCTCCCTCACTTCCGGCTTCGGTCGAGATCATGATGTCGGCCTCCTCCTCAAAGATGGCCCGCTGGGTGCGACGCTGCTCAATACTCAACGAGCCGTTGATGATTGCCGCCTTGAGTCCCATTGTCTCGATCAAGCTTTTAAGCAATAGCTGGGTCATGCGGTATTGGGTGAATACCAGAACCTTTTCTCCATGTGCTCTGAACCCAAATTCTGGATTCAGGAGACGTATGAATTCATCCGCTTTGGTGTCGTGGCCCAACGCCCTGACGAGTGCGAGGACCTGCTCGATGGCTTCGGCCTCACGCTCTCCCCCGATAAACTCGAATTCCGTCAACGCTTCATCCTCTGAGTCTCCCGCAACCGCGCCAGCGAGACGCGCTATAAGTGCACTTTCCAATGCGCTCCAACTGCTCGCAGCGATTTTTTGGTATGAATGCATCGCCAGTGCCCGCACAAGGGCATCGTTGCACCCGGTGCCTTTGAACTCCATTCGTTCGTTTACATACCAAGTGAGCATCTGCAGAACGTGGTTTTCCGGATCGGACAAATCGATGTCCACCGTCAGGCTGTCATGTCCTTTGAAAATCGGCAACCCCTCCCAGTCCACCGCGCGGGACTTGGGAGTGCGGCTCACACAGGCATTGAGTATCGAAAGATCCGGGGACTGGACATTACCCTGTTCATCCTCCGGCTCCACCAGATCGGGTCGGACGAGACTGAGCAGGTTGAGAAAACGGAAGTCGTCACCCTGATGCGGCGTGGCTGAAAGAAAGAGGAACCGAGGTGAGCGGGGGGCTCCCTGGCCGTCTTCTTCCCATGTGACGACGTGGTTCTCAGCCAACCAACGGGCGAAGCGGAAATTGGCCGTGGTTTCGAGGTCGCCTGAAAAGAAATCACGCCTTGCTGTAAGGGAGTGCGCTTCGTCTATGACGCACAAATCGAATGGCTCTATTCCGTCCAGAATAGGCCGGTACCCTTCCTGCTTCAGCCCATCCCGTGACGCGATCACCAGATTGATCCCTTCCCATTGCTGAACCCTATTGACGGCAAAATCGTGTTTCGCGATACGGAAGTGGAGGTCAAAATGCTCTTCCATTTCATCCTGCCATTGGAGCAGGACGTTCTTCGGCGCGATAATGAGAACCCTGAGATTGGGGTTGGTCTGGCGTTCGGCGGCTATGATGAGGCCGGCTTCGATCGTCTTACCCATCCCGACATCATCGGCGATGAGGTGGCCGTAGTGCCGGTGGGAATGGACTTTCTCAAGCAGATAGGCCTGATGAGGTAGCGGGGTGATGAACGAACGTGAAAACCCTGCGGTTTGCGAATTGTCGGCGAGGATCAGTGCCGCTCCCATCCTGGCCAGAACTTCGGTTCGAGTTCCCAAGTCTTGGGGCTGGACTGATCCGCACGAATCCAAATTCACCACAGTCTGAAGAACTGAGGGTGCACACGCATGTGTGCCGTTCCTCCAATCGAAGGCGACGTGAATGATATCCTGATCATCCAAGGGATCGGAATCCACCAGCTTGACGGTGCCGAAGCCGAACTCAGGGTTGCCTTTGTGGCTGACGCGATCCCCAGGCTTCATTTCCGCCTCCTTCCCCTGCGGCTACCAATGATCTGAAGAGGGATGTCAAAGAGGAGCGGATCCCAATCCTTCGTTTCGAGAAGTTTTCGATGAACCACTTGGCTTGAATCGAGAATGTCCGGCAGGGAATAGGCATACATCCTGTCGGAGTCCAACCACCCTCGGCGGTAAGCGCCACGGCGGGCGGCTGTGTTCATGTAATAGCAGTAATGGTCCATCCTACCACTTGTGATCAACCCGGCACGCCGCCACTCCCGCATCAGAAAGAGAAGGGGAGATGTCATGCTTTGTCCGATCACGCCTTTCCATCGGCTCCCATCTGGCTTCGCTCCCGAGCGCAGGAAAAGCACAGGATTCGTCCCGCTTTCGATTCCGGACAGGAGTTCAAGGATCACTTCGGCGAAGTCGTTTTCGTAAACAAGAAATTGCAGTTTCCGGAAGTCATAGAAAACGCGACGAAGCAATTCAGACTGCTCGCCGTCGGCGTATACGCTCCGGAAGTCCCTGTGTATGAGGCTTTCAAAAAACTGGTCGAGCTTGTAAGGGTCGCGGTTCGGGCCGGTGGTGGCATCCCAGAATCCAGATTTTTCGAGTGTAGTATTCCAGAATGTTTGAATGGTGCTGCGTGGGACTCTTGAACCAAGTGCGCACGCCAGGCAAAGAAGTCGATACCAACAGCGGTTCCTCTCGTCGGCGTTGTCTGATTCAAGGGCGAATTTGAAGTGACGGTAGTTGTGCTCGTTCGTGCCGGGGTATGAGCCAAAAACAAGAGTGCCCATCCAACCTTCGAGCGTGTGAGCCACAACCTGTTGCTCCGTAATGTGTATGGTTGCTTTGGTGACATCGACCTCCTCGTCCGGTGGGCTGATGTCTTCTGGCTCAAATTCCTGGACTTCGGTTGGTTCAAGGTCTGCCGTGACGTATGATGCGTCGGTATTCCGCTGGCGAGGAGGTCCTGGCGCAATCACATCCTCAAGCACCCCTGTGCCGCCGCAACGCATGCAGTTTTTATTGAGCCCTCCGCAGGAGCAATTACGTAAGGGAGGGAGCGGCTCGATCTGATAACGCTCCGGTGACGAGGATTCTTCCGGGTGACCGGTGGGCTTGGTCAGAATGATGCTGGTTGCGCCAATAGCAGTGGCGTTGCGGGATGCGCCACCTCCCGCCAACCGTCTGGGTCGCTGACTTCCTTCGCGTAAGTTCTCAAAACGCTCCTCAAGATTCTTCCTCAACGAAGGAATTGCCGACCCACCACCGGTAAGAAGAAACCATTTGATCGGTTCAGACCTCACGATGGGCTCGAGTAGCTGCCAAAGCTTCTCAGCAAAATCAGCGACGGTTTTGTCGATCAACACCTTGTGCTCAGGTTCCCCGATGGTGTATCCGCCAAGTTCGTAGGTATCTCCTTGATAAAGGTGAGTCTTCAATACCTCAAGTTGCTCGAACGGAATCTCCTCAATCGATTCGCCAACATCATCAAGAATGGAGGGCAGGCAAACGGCGTCCAGTTGCTCAACAATTCCGTGGCGGAAGGAATGCTGGGATCCTTCGCTAAGGTAGTCCTCGGTATCTCCACACTTCCAGCTGATCAGAGATAGGTCGGAGGTGAAGGAACCGATGTCGAGTATGGCAAGAACCGCAATTTTGTCATCAGTCAGGTGCTGTCTCGTGAATCTGATGAATGTCGATTGCTCACCGAGCATCTCTCCCCAATCCATCCCAAAATTGTTCATTATGTTCCGGCCTTCGGTGCAGTAGCCGATTGTGTTCGCTTTTGGCTCGGTGGTTTGGAGGACCAGTTTGTTGTTCCAGCCAGATTCCTTCATGACCGATGCCAGCTTTCTCATGGTTTCTCCCGATTCCTTGAATGCAGGGACGCAGACCATGACGGTCGCATCGAGTGGATCGAATGGAAGCGTGTCCGGGGAGGAAAGGCTCTTCAAAAGCCATTTGAAGAAGTGCAGAGCTATCTCAAAGATTTTGTCTTCGGGCGGCTCTCCATCCGGTCGGAGAAGATCGGATTTCCAATTCCTGTGAACCGTCATCTTTTTGCCGGGCTTGATGGATGCTGCCTGGTTGCCGAAGATCCATGGTGAGTCCTCTCGGTCTGTTTCGATCCCAAGGGTTGGAACGAGAGCTTTCCCTTCAATGTAAATAGGATTGGATTCGCTTGAGGGTTCATGGTCACGGAACGCAAGCTTCGTAAAACTTGCCCCGAAATCGATCCCGATGACTCTTTCGAATTTCATATCTTCATACGGATTGCGCTGCCCTGACATCTGCTTTCACGATGCCGCTATCGCCGCATCGTATTCCAGAACGGATGATGGTCACCGGATCCCCTGGCAGGAGGCCACCATCCATATCGTTGTGAATGGTGGCGTCATAGGTGACGGTTTCACCCTCGCACCCATACCTTTCGCCTCCCAGATTCACGTAGGCTGATTCCAACTCTGCGAGAGGATCTTTGCCCTTCCGGGCGCGCAAGACTGCAACTCCCAGGTGCTTGGCTTGTTTCGGACTAAGGGTGTCTTCCTCATCGGAACTCAGTGCCTGGTTTCCTGCCTGAATGAATGCCCAGGTCCGGTGACGGTCTTTGCTTTCCGAGGATGCCATCCATGTGTTCAGTCCGAGAGTCTGGAGTTGTTGCAGCAGGTTTGTCGCGGCGGGGTGTCTTTCGGCGATAGGGACAAGCGATCCGGCGAGCGAGAGTAGTCGGCCGGAAAGTTCCGCGCGTGGCTTGCCAGTGGACGAGGGAAGATCTCCAATCAGCTCCATATAGATGGGAGTCAGGAGATCCGCGTTCGGATGTTGGAACCATTTTTCCGATGAATTCAGGACATGGCGGATAAGCCGTGGGCTTGCCTTGATTCGCTCTGCAGTTGCCTCCGTTCGCCCGTATTCCTTCAGCCAGCGCGTAATAAAGTCGCCGCCTTTGTCTCGAAGCAGAACAATTCCCAGAAGATCCTTTCCTGGCTGCTGCTGTCCATCGGCGGCGACCACTGGTATGAGACGCCGAAGGGATTTTAAATCGATATTACGGCATGTCCATCGCGCGAGCGCGGAACCGAGTGCCTTTTCCGGTTCTTCAAGACACAGATCGATGAGTTCCTTTGCAAGGCTGCGGGCGTCTGAGGACTCACTGCTTCTGGCCTCGATCCATCGTCCAATAGTGTCTTCGGTGCAGGCGATTAGTGGCAGGTCGGCCAATTCGAGGTGCTTGAAGCTTTGGTCATATTCGAGTAAGGCAGCTACCGTCGCAGGCAACCCGTATTCGAGCAGGTTGAGGTATTTCTCTTTTCGAGGAACCGGGGGCGGATGATCGGAATCAGCCGTCTGGATTTCGAGTGCCAATTCGAGAATTATGCTTACGTTCTTCCGGTCGATTTTAGGGAACTCGGACTGCAGGCGGCGTATGGTATTCCCGTCCGATGACTTCTCGAGGAAGTTCTTTTGGAGGGATTTCGCAAGTGTCGCGTCTTCTGGGTGCATTGTGGAAGTTGGGTTCTGATGTCGATTTTGAAAATGCGATGTGATCTGTTATGGTCTGTTAGGAGCCTCGGGTTAAAGAAAATCCGGAAAATCGAATATCATCAAGGTGGTTACGGTTTTCTCCTCGCGATCTTCAGCCTGCGCTGAAAATCCGAGCGGATGAGGTCGAGGATGAAATCGGTCAGTGCCTGACAGATGGAACTCAGCTGTTGGGCTTCACACTTGTTGGGATTGGCGGTCAGGTGCCCGTGGACGTAGATGTGGCGGATTGCGGCGGCATAGAAAACCACTCCCCGTCGATCACCATTCCGATAGCGGTTCAGATTGTCCCGGTTCTGTTCGAGGGATTGGTCGTAGAGAAAGTCGAAGAGCCGCCTCTCCGGGTCGTGGAGCTCGATGTGTTCGGCCAGTTTCGCCAGCTCGATCCTTGGGACAAGGGAAAGCAACTGACGATACGGAGCCCGGTCGCCTGCCAGGTCCGAGTAGCGCTCGAAGACCGACCAGGCGAGGAAGACGTGGGTGAGTGCGGAGTAACCCTCCTCGGTTTCTTCCCCGTAACCATCGAGGGAAATTCCATTGAAGCGCACCGCCATCCGGAAGCGGTTGCTGAACCTGTAGAAATCAAACTTCGTGCCTTTGTATTGAAGCGGGAAGATCGAGTCATCCGCCGCCTTGATGATGTCCCGGGCTTCGGAAAAGCCGGGAAGGACTGCTTCAAGATAATCGAAATCTGACATCGGTCTATGTTGCTGCGGCGTGATCATCACTTTCTCTGTAACGGATCGGGCACAGATTCACAATCAGGGTGTCCCTGATCTGTTCGAGTTCCTCCTGTGAAAATCCTCGCGCCAACAGGTGCTCCACAAGTTCTTCCTGTCGTGGCTGGCCGAAGGCGAGCCTGTAGATCGCGAGAGTTTTGAGTATTCGCTCAAGCCTCTGCTCATCCTGGCTGAAGGGGAAGTTGGGAATCACCCGCTCGATCTTGTGTTCGTCGGTGTCCGTGTGCCAGTAGGGAACCAGCTCGCAGGTCGACGGACTCACGCGTTCTCCTTGTTCGGCGAGCGAAAAGAGTTCGTCCCAGATATCGCCCCGGGCGTTTTGGATGTTCCCAGCCAATGCCGCGCGATAAGCCTTCGCCAAATGCTGTCGGATGACGAGACTCTTGTAGCGGTTGATACGGCCTTCCCGCTGTTCGAGGTCGATCGGGTTGCTCGGAAGATTCCAGTGCACGATGCGCCGGCAATACGAGTGAAAGTCCAGGCCCTCCTGTCCGATCGATGTGGAGGCGAGAACGAAGGGGCGAAAGGGTGAGTTGAAGACTTCACGGATACCGGTGGCCCGATCCTGGCCTGATTCCCGGTCGAGATCCTGATTCCCGAACGAGGTGGCGTAGTGGCATCGCATGCTCTTCTTCTCATCGGATAGAAACGTGTCGAGGCTGTCGACTTTGATGGAAGAAGAGTTCAGATTGATGGCTTCAAGTAGTTGTTTCATCATCCCGTCGAGTCCCATATTCTGGCCTTTCAGAAGATGCAGATACTCATCCAGAACGGCCTGCAAACAGCCGGCGGCACTGTAGTTTGCGACCATGCGCCAGTAGGAGTCCTTATCCGTGCTCAACCTGACAGCTGCGATGGACTCCGGCTTGTTAAATAGCTCACAAAACTGATCTGCGACCTTGAAGGCCTGCACCATGAGTCTGGAGGCGCCTTCCTCGGGGAAAAGCTGCCGCAGACTGCGGAAGGCGAGAACAGCGGGCGAACCCAGAGCCAGATCGGCAAGCACGTCCGCGAGGTCGTCGGGTATCGGACCGAATTCTACGCCGTCAGGATCCCGGAAACACCGGATGAATTCATCCGCATGCTCTTCCTTCACTCCGGGTTCCTTGCCCCGGGTATCGAAGAAAGTTTCCCGGTCCCAAGCGTCACTGTCTTCGGCAGCCCAGTGCGCCACAATTTCTCGATAGTCTTTATTCGCCCGATCGAGGAGCAGGGGAGCTGCCCAATACCAGCGCTCACCGCCGATAGAACGCTTCACGTGTTTCGCGAGATCATGCCTGTCGATCAGAGCTTGGATCCGGGCTTTCGCCACCACTTTCAGATCCTCCAGCGAATGTTCACCCTCCAAATAGAGTTGCGGAAGGATGGCAGCCGCGAGTGTCTGGCTGGGATAGAGCATGGTGAAGTTGCTCATGTTCGCCAGTTGCCTGTCCTCGCCTTTGGCTTCGTATGTGATCTGGGGAACCGGGCTGCGGTCTTTCTTGAAGTAGACCCGCTCGCCTTTCTCCTGTTCGCTCTTGGACTTCGGATTGCCGATTGTCCGTCGCTCAACCTCATAGGATAAGAGGGTCGAAACCATTCGGGGCACCATCACCCAGGAAGAAAACAGCAAGGTCTTCGTGAATCCCGGATCCTCCGAAAAGCATTGGGTGAGTGAATAGTAGGGGAGGCTTGGCGGGAGCCAGAGCATTTCAGCTCCCCGCTTGCCGAGCGCCTTGTCGGCGAGGAGCTTCAGCCTGGCATTGCTCGGACCATCGGTATTTCCGTTCGGATCGAGTTCCCAAGTATAGTCATCGACCTTGACCAAGTCCACCCAAGCCGGTCGTGAGTTTTTAAGAGCCTTGCTTACGTCTTTATGATCCCGGTTTGCCTTGAGACGATCCTTGAGCTGGTAGCGGTCGAGGAAGGATAGTGGATAAAGCGCGGACTTGCAGAACTCCACCGGCTTGCCGTTAACGGTCGTCGCCTTCTCCAGAGCCCGCACCACCGCGTCCGTGAGCGTGAAGTTTCTGATGTCTCCGGTGCTGAAGGGCAGCTGATCGGATTTCCACGAGTCTTTGATCAGGGAACTTCCCGTAGCGCCGACGATGTGTCGCTCGGTGCGGCAAATCCGGCTACGCAGGAGACTCTCGACTTTTGCCCTATGCTCGGAGGACAATGCGCCTTGGCCGGGACGAAGGGAGAGAAGCTGCCGGTAAAGGGCTCCCCGATGCGAGTCGGTACTCGGCCAGCTGTTCCTTGTCGTTATCGAGCAGGAAACTCAAGACACGTCGGAAATCGGCAAAGTGCTCTTCCCCGTCCTCGTGATCTGCCTGTCCGGTGAATGCTTTGAACGGTGTGGCGGACAACAGGAGAATTTTCGTGCGCGCTTTCCCAAATACCTTGCGAGCGATCAATGCCTGCTCTTCATCACTGTCGTTGTCGATCAGATCCCGGAACCGTTGGAATTCGTCGAGAATGTAGAGATCTGCATCAACGTAATCGAGACAGCAGTGAATGAGGGTTTTGCGGAGTAGTCCGATAAGTTCGTATGACGCCCAGCGCCGAGATCGTGCCGTCCTCCGGTTTGTGAGCTTCCCGGTCAATTCCTTGATCGCTTCATAGAGCGTGTAGCCACCATCCCGATCAAGTTGCTCGTATAGCCAATCTTTTCCGGTAGGCAATTTCTCAGTTCGAATGGCTTTTAAAAACCGATCTGGAAGGTCAGGTCTGAAGTTCGCCCCCGCAGTATCTGACAGTCTCCTGCGGAAACGTCTCATGTTATCCACGTTGCCCTGGAGCATCCATCCCAGCCCGAGTTTTTTACGCTTCAGTGATCGGTCTTTGCAGAGCAGGCCATAGATCAAAGCACGCTCCCCTTGCAGACCTGTCGAGTTGCTGATCTGGAAAGAGGTGGCGGGTGTCAGGGTGTTGATCTGTAGCAAGGGCGACTTGCCTGCTACCTGCCTTTCTTCCGGAGCCAAGGCAAGGTAGCTGATCCGGGAGATGGCCTCATCTGTTTCCGCATGATCCGGGAAGAGGTGGAGCTTGCGGAGATTCTCTTTCGCGATGACCTGATTGGAGCAGATGTAGGTCACCTTGAACGGGCGGCGCCGGCGCTCCTCCAATCTCTTCAGCAGAATCCGTGCGAGCAGGCCCTTGGCGACCACCGTCTTGCCGAGTCCCACTTCATCAGCCACCAGCATCGACCTCACATCGTTTCCGTAGAACTGATCGTAGAGTACATCGACGGTGCTGCGCTGGAAGTCTTTCAATGTCCCCAGCGCTGTTTCCAGACGATTTGTTTCCTCGGTTCTATCCATCGGAATTTTCCAGTTTCGGGATGAGAGGGCGGAAGCAACTCCAGAACTCCAGAAAGGCCGCTGGAATTACATCCGAGTCATCCGTGTCGAGCTTTCGTATCACTTCGTCAACAGCCCGGAGTTTCGAAGGTCCGCGTGATGCGGCGACAAGTAGTTGTTCGTAGAGAGGGGAGTCAAAGACCATCGAGCCTCGATCTTCTCCCTGGGCGGACTGACCGGTTTGCACCCGGAGCAGGTCTTCCTTGCTGATCTCCTCAGCCAGGAGGAAGCGGAGGTATTGGAAGAACTTGTCCGGGGTGTTGACCATGCGCCGGAAAATGTGCTCCAGCCTGTTTCGAGGCAGTCCGGCCACAGGCACGCACAAGAGGAACTGCCGGGAAGGTAGGTCTTTGCCTTTGATACTGAAATGAAGGAAGCGGCTTAGGTAACTCTCGCTGATTGCGGAGAAGCGCAGTGCTTTCGAAGAACCGGAAGCAAGAGCCTGTGGAGCGACATCGATATTGAAGGGCTTCACCGTGACCTTGAAGTCGTCGATCTGTGGGAAACTCGGAGCCGAGATCCTCAGCAAGAAATCAAAGGTGTCTCGCTGCGATCCCTGCTCGACCTGTGCCTCCATCTCGGCATCCAGCAGGGCGTGCTCGAAACGTCTGAGGGTCGTGCGTTGGGCATCCGCTTCGGGATCCGGTTTTTCTGATTCTGGCGGTAGCTCTACGAAGACACCGGTTCCGTCTTCCTCGACCAGAGTTTTAAGCGTTCTGCTCGGACGGGCCCGGTAAGCGCTGCTGCGCAATTCGACCATGAACTCCACGTTCCGGCGAAACGCTGCCTCCGTGGCGTTCGCGGAACCGAGAAACCAACGGCTTTCTTTTCCCACTGTTCGGAAAATGAAGAGCTTTGCATGGAGATGCTGTTGCTGTTGATCCGGATCGCCGTCCTCGGCATGCTCGTAGGCCTCTCCGTCGATGATCAGGTCGGTGAGGCAGTAGGAACGAAACTGTTCGCGCACTGAAAACGGAATGGGAAGTAGGTCTACCTTTTCGCTCAAGACGTGCAGTTCCCTGGCGGTGTTGTCACGTAAGGTTTGGAGTGCCTTCGCATGAAGGAACCGCGAGATGACCACCGCATTGTCGCTCTTTTGGAACTCCACGGGATTCGTCCTGTATCCCGGAATTCCGATGGGATGAAAAAGCAGCTCGCTGAACTTTTCCGGCAGCTCGAATTCAATCCGGCCAAGCTCGTCGAAAAACTCCGTGGCATTCGGAATCGGATGCTTTGTGTCGAGCCATTGGAAAAAGTCTAGCAGTGGTAGGTTTTCCTTCTTTTTCTTTGTGCCCAGCACTCCGTCCAGGCTGCAAGCGACATCCCAACTACGATCGAACGTGAGGTTGCGGCTGAGAACGATAAGCCGGAAAAGGGGAGGAGAATCCTCATCCCTCGCGCGATACCGGATCAGCCAGACTTTCGGGTGGAAAGAAGTGAAGGCATCATCCGGTTGGATGGGAACCAGAGCCTCTTCCAAGAAGGCGTATAGCCAGTTCGCTTGCGGGGGGACATGAAGCTGACCATTCTGGTGGTAGATTAAAACCTTCTTGGAAAACTCCTTGATCGCCTCGAGCATTTGAACACGGGCGTCACTTAGATCGCCTTCCAGAGTCTGCGCGTAGACCAGTGCTACCGGAATCGAGAGGAGCGTTTGTAGGTCGGCGCTGTATGTCGTGGCTATCGCGCGGTCGAGCGTATGACCGTCCGGGGGGCACAGTTGCTTGCCGTAGTCGAGGCAGTCGGTATGGGGATCAAGCACGGCTTCCTCCTTTCGTCTGCGCTTCGTAAATGTCTTGGAGGATCTGTAGAGCCACAGGCAGCCGGTAGTTGAGATCTCGCAGTCCGACCCAATCTGAAGGATGACCTCCCCGGTTTTCGGAAGAGAGACGGGCACGTGGCCCCTTGTTCTGCCTCTCCTGTAGCCGGACGAGATCATTGCATTTCTGGAGATCGGTGCAGCCCTGCCGTGTCTGCTTTATCCACATGGTCACAAACCGCTTCGTAGGGCCGATACGTTTGGCTCTCGTTCCCACCAACTCCCACAAGAACTCGTCGTCCCATGACTGAGGGAATGGCGTCATTTCCTCCAGCCACTCTTCCCACTCTCTCTGAAACTTCTCGCCGTTGGTTGGATCATCCGCACCTTCCTGCAGGAGGCAGTTATACCGGATGTGCGCTCCATTCATGATGCGCCAGAAGTCCCGGGCATGTTCGATTGTGGCTGCCAATCCCGGAACCTCGATTTCCTGCAGGAAGGGTAGCTCGCAGAACTCCAAGAAGGATCCCTTGTTGGGTAGCTGCAGCGCGTCCTCTATCCATTCCGGGTTAAGTAGGATCTGGCCGATCAAACTGTCCGGCTCCTGATCGGTCATATGCTGTCTGAGAAGACGCGCTTCCTCCTGATTCAGGTGAATCTCAAGGGTGTTCCAGTATTCAGGATGAGGGCTTGGGATCGTGACTTTTGGTTGCTGGTTTTCCCACGACTGGGTGGCGTCCCCGTCATCTTCCTTCGAACCTTTCAGCATCTCTTTGATGGAAGTCTTATCTTTGCTAAGGCGTGAGCTGAACTCGCTGAGGCTGATCTCCGGAGTGATGAAGCCAAACGTCCGCAGACCGTTCCAATAGATGGACGACGGTTTTCGGATCACATCCTTTTTCCAGTCTAGACCAAAGGTACCACCTACGATGCCAAGTTCACCGTCCTCACCGTGATTCTCGACGAGCTTGATGCGATCCATCTTCTCGTGTCGGCCAAGGTAATTCTCCAGCGTTTCGCGGTTGCCCGCGCGCTCGATGAACGCCTGCACGCGATAGGCGACCAAGGTAAAATACTTCGCCCTAGTCTGAATGGTTGAGATGCCCGGAAACATTCGGTCGGCAAAGGCATCGCGGATCACTCCCATCCCAAGCTCATCAATTACTCCCCGCTTCTTCAGTAGGTCGAGCACGGTTCGCACCTTTTCACGGTGCTCCGAGGAAAAATGGATCCAGCCGAGGGAAGACATTACCTAGGATTGATTGTCTTGGGTTGAGGGCATTTCTGGGAAATATACAGATTATTGGGTCAATAGCGGCTCCGACAGGAGTGAATGGATGAAAAAAGAGCCGGTCAATTCGGGTCGACTGTATGAGGTAGTGAGCGTTCAGCCTCGTTAAGCGACCGAAGCAAACTGAGTAGTGATTTCTCAATTTCTGCGAGGTCGGAAATCACCGGCCAGCGGTGGGTGATCCTGCGCCCATTGTCAGTTAATTCAGCACTCGCATATTCTTTCATGGTTGGTACTTCGTTGAGAAGGCGTAGCAAGAATGCCTCGCCGCCTCTGCGCGCGAAAAGTTGTAATTCCCATCCGGTCGGAAACAAACACAGGTCGATGGCGACAGGGAACTGAGCCTGAAAACGGAAATCGAAAACGAGGCAGTTCTTCTGCCAAATCCATGGCTCCTTTGAGAGGCTGAGAGGCATACACTGATCGTCAGCGATGACCATGGCGTGGAGACGGCTGACCCTTTCATGAAGTCGGCCTATGAATTGCCAGCGCTCATGAATCAGCTTTTCGATAGCTTGGTTGTTTTCGATGAAGAATTGGTCATTTGGGAGTAGTTCCATATTTCTCTGGCTTAGGTTTCGGGTCGTTTGGATGAAGTCGGTAAGGTAGTTCAGCCATTTCTGACTGGCCTGGGCGAGATGTCGCCCGAGTCTCTGTTCAACGGCATCCCAGAGCTGGAGGTAAGTTACCGATCGGAAGTCACCAGGAAGTGGCTGGCGGATGGGGTGAAGCCCGAGAACGATTTTCACCACCGTTAAGTCGGGTTTTCCAAGATTCTCAAGAACCTTGGAATAGTGGGAGAGATCGTTGGCAAGCCAATGGTAGATCTTGTTTTCAATCCCTACGACAAGGCCTTCGGATTGGATGACCAGATCAATTCGTTTGTTGCGCGGGGTGACATACTCTCTGTGGATTCGTGCCGCTTCGATCTGGCTGTTGTCGGCGGCTCCAGCGACTTCCATCAAAGCGTTCAATACCAGATCCCCGAGACAGTGATCCTCCTGAGGATCAAGGTAGAAGGCGAGGATGTTGCTACAGACATTCTCGTAATGGGGATATCCAGCAACCTGCATGAAAGTCAGATTGCGGGGAGAAGGCGGAAGGAGCTTGAACTCCGTGAGGAGACCTCCAAATCTCGACTCGTGTAATGTTTCAGTTGGTGTCATGGACAAAGGGAACGAAGCCTTTGAAATCCATTTCTCGCCAGGCCTGCTGTGAACCAGAGTTAGGGGCGTCCGAGATGAAACGAATATTCATTGGGCGGTTAGGGAGTTCAATGCCTGGTGAAAGATTGACAGCGACTCGTGGCCTTCGGAGGCCTCGGTAGGGACGAGGATCGCAAGAGACTTGTTTCGGGAGATCCTAAGGAAGCGGCTAAGTAGGACGAGAGCCCTCCGGTCAGTTCGAGGAGCATCATAGGGGATGAGGGTATTCACCTCACGAAAGTCGATTCCTTGCAGGATCGCTTCGGTTGCGATCAGGATGCCACCTGTACTTTGGAATCGCTCAAGCCCCGCGGATCTTTCAGCTGCCGGCATGGATCCGGACAATGAGGAGACTTCGTTAAATTCCTCGTCCAAAGCTTCGGAGAGATAGTTTGTCGTCGCCAGCATAGACGTCGTGATGACAGTGCGCTGACCTTTACCCTGGATCCTCTTGAGTCGACCAATCACCGCGTCAATTTTTGGGTCGGACTCCTGACTCTCGATCGTGGTTAGAGTTTTCTCAACGTCGAGGAGGAGAGATTCGAGAACTCCAAGATCCCGCTCGTAACCTACATCGCTTTCTCTTCCGTGGGCAATCAAGTTCCGGTGCTGTCTGAGCCGAGAATAGAGATCCCGGAGGCGAGGCTCGTAGGAAAAGAGGTCTTTAGGCCCAAGTAGAGAGGCACTGAGAGAGCGGCTCTGGCTCTCGCCGAAGACAATGCCAATACGCAGGAAGAGGTCGTCTAGCTGTTTCAGTGTTTTATGCGCCTCTTTAGAAGATTTATATGGGATAGTCTCAAGTGTGAATTGTCCGGGTTGCCACAAGGGCTGTCCGGTGAAATCGACCATATCTTGGAACCTCCATGTTGTAGTCGTCGCATCCTGGAGGGGAGCGGGTAATTCATCACCCGCGGAGGTATTCAACAGGATCAGGGCGCGCCCACTTCCGAGGTTCGCGAAAATGTCCTCTAGGAATACAGTCTGTCTATCGGAAGCACGGAGGGGAGAATCGATGATCACTAGATCCCAACCAGCCTGTGCGATCGTCTCGGCTACATCGTCCTGCAAGGCGAACTGAAGTGTTGCGATGTAAGCTCCAGGACGCGCCCATGGCGAAGATCCAGACTCTTCCGCCAGTTCACGGTAGCGGTAACGTGTTACCATGATCGGATTGATGCCAACCGAATGAAGTCTCTGACAGATTTGCTCTACCAATGCGGTGTTATCACCTAAGTAGAGTGTTCGCTGTGGCTGATTTTGACCCAAGATTCTCCGGATGATCTCGCAAGCGGTGGTCGATGTGCCGCTTCCTGCAGGTGCTGAAAGGACTTGAATCGTTGGAGCGTCGGGTCTCAGTAGCTGTTTCGCGAACGCTTCCTGATGGGGTAGAAGGGGCTGCGACGCTGAATCATTGGTGGCAGTCATATGGAACCTCCCGTGTTTCGAGATTCGGCACTCTTCGCCTTTATAAGGATCCAATCGCGTAGGCCTTGAAGGTTTTGCCGGTCTTCATCAAATAACTCCCGTTTGAAATGGAAGACGTCGTTACGGAGGTCGCGGATCTGCCTGAGTTTGGCTGCTGTCCGGGTGCGGATGCCCCCGAAAATCGGCCGAAACAGGTCCCAGTTCTTCCCGTGGTCAATCAGTGCCCGGTAGTTGTCGAAGGTCATTTCGGATAGTTGAGTTGGCAGGGTCTTGCCCTCGTAGAGTTTAGCCAAACTGTTCTCGATGCATTCAGTAAGCTGGTCTTCGGTGACGGCCGAGGCAATCAATGAACGAAGCGAAAGCTCGATTTCAGATAGAAGAACGAAAGGGCTGGCGACCCGGTAGAGATACTTTAGAAAGTCCATCGGTGTGAGAACCCCTTGAAGATCTGACGGCGAGCCAATGAGGATGCCGTTGTCCGCGTCCATGCTTGGAAAAACAGACTGAAGTTCCTCGCTGATTCGCGCAAATTGGAACTCTTCGGCGTATTCATCGACCTGAATATCCCCCGGTGAACACTTGTCACCCTTGATGCTATCCAGGGTTTCCTCCGCAGCCCTCGCCGCAAAGGAACGGTATGAAAATACGCCAAGGACTTCTCCAGATTCAGTCATGATCGGAAGTTGGGAGAAGCCGCTTTCAACCATGATTCGGATCGCGTCACGCGCGGCTGTTTCGGGGGTGACTGTCTGGAGCTTCTGGTTCTCAGGAAGCACTCGATTCACGCGGTGGAAGACCTCATTCACCAGATCGAGAGCGTCTTGGAATGGAGCCGAGTCGAGGACTCTCAGGTCAGGTTTGCGGTTGTCCATGGTCTCAGTCGTTTACGATCGTTCTTAAATCCCGTTACGGTTTCCAACTTGCAACCCAGCCGAGTGAGCTTCCTTTGCAGGAGGTCACGAGAGCATGAGGATCCACCGCTTTCACCTTGCTCCGGAGAACTTGAGCGGCGTTCGCTGCCATCGGAGCTCCAGGGAAGAGCTTGCTCGGCTTATTCGGCTGATCGATATGTAGGATCACACGGACCTTAGAAGGTATCCACGTGTCCTTCGCGAGTTGTGCGACACATGGCGGCTGCGCGTTATCGCATATTGCGCCTGCATAAAGGAGGGCCAAGCTGTCGCGCGATTTCTCTGCAACTTCTTGCAGGACGCATTGAGTCTTGGTTCGTGGGTTGGTCGTGTAATCCTTTACCTCAAGCAGCCAGAGAACGCTATCAGCGGGATCGAAAAGGATGAAATCCATCTCCTTGCAGCCATCTGCGAAATTTTGGAAATGCCGCTTGTAGTAAGATGCGTCTTCGGGACGAAGAACCTGCCAGGTGTCTGGAAACTTGAACTCGACGCGACCCTCTTGGAATACTTGAGGCATGATTCAGGGGGTGTTGTAGAGATAGCGTTCGCTTTGCTCGATCTCGGCATCCAGCGCGGCGATAGGCTCGATATCTTCAGCGCACGAGCCAGAGGTAATTCTGGTGGAGCGTTTATCCCATTCCGCTGATAGGTCGTCTCCGCTTTCTGAGAGAGCGAAAAATCGGCTTTCGGAGCTTCCTGACCGCATTGAGAGTTCGCGGAGAAGGAAGAGGCTATGTGTCGCGATAACCACTTGGGTTCCGTTGGCGGCAACTGCGGTGAGGAGTTCGGCTACCTTGGTTAGATAGGCTGCGTTAAGGTTGGTCTCGGGTTCGTCCCAGAAGAGAATCGATTGATCGGAAAGCGAGCCGTTTGCTAGGAGATAGGCGACGGTTCCAAGTTTGCGGAATCCCTCCGCAACGAGGGATATTTCGAATTTTCCACTGCCTTTCTGAACGAGGTAAAATCGCCCGTTGTCGTTTTTGATTGTGCCTCCTAGGACTTCTTCGAGAGGGGTGAGGAGTTTGTTGACCTCTTTAAAGCGAGGGCCGCGGAGCATGGGACGATCAAGAGCTCGGCAGAGATCGGCGTAGGTCTCATCAATCTCAATGGCGACGTTATCGTAGAGTGCCGCAAAACCGGGAAACATCGAAAGCATCTCCTTGGTTGGGAGGAATACGGCACCGCTCTGAAAGAAAGTCTCGGGAGCCTTATCAAGGGTCACGTCTGTTGAACTATTGGTAGCGAAGCTAAATTTGAATCCTGCTTTTTGGTTTCCCACGAAACTGACCTGGACTTCTGCCCGCTTTCGTCCTTGCCCGCGAGAGGTGAGCCTTCCGAGTTGGTCGGGACGAAAGACACGGACGAGCTTGCCGCCCAGTTCCTTTTGCTGGGTGGCTTTGTCGGGGCGAGTATGTTTCGAGGTTCTCAGTGCCATTTCGTGACTCCAACGAACACTTGTATAGGCGAGCTTGAGGAGATGGCTCTTTCCTGTCCCGTTACTGCCGATGATGACATTCAGACCCTTGGCGAAATTGATTGTCTCGTTTTGGAAAAGGGTGAAGCCCGCAAGTTTGAGCTGTTTGATCATAATGTGGTGAAAGGATGAATAATTAGGATTGGGATGGCGAGAACTGAGTTAATGGATCAGCCGGTGACATCGATTTGTTGTTTTTAGCAAGGCTCTCAGAAACTACGACCGAGCAATTTACTTTCATCGTTCATGCCGCTTAGTGGGGGGCAGATGAGGAAGTCGGTGCCGTCACGCATGTTGGAGGGTGGAGGGGTGGTCGTGGTCAGGAAGTATTGAAAGGCTGGCGGGCGGGTTGCGAAAGCCGCTTCCATCTTGAGGAGGTAGAGGAAGAACCGTTCGTAAACCACGCGTGCCATGTCCGCTTCCCTGGGACCATCGTGGATGAGGATTCGGGGATGCTGGGACTTTCCTTCGATCCCTTGGATGACCATTGCGAGGTCGAGAGTGATCGCCTTAATGCTTTCCAGCGCAGCTCCTGAAAGCCGGGTCTTTCTTACGCCCGTTTCTTTCCACGCGTTTACGACCAATCCCTCTTCCAAGAGGTTGAGGTTGGCTTTTGTGTCTTTGCCCATGAGGGCACGAATGAGATCCGAGATGATGTCCGAGAGATAAAACAAATTGCTCTGCTGATCCTCTCTGAGAAGTCTGATGCGCTCTTTCGAACTTTGGATGCGATTCTCAGATTTTGTTTTCAAGTCGAGCTTCGTCATGTGGGTTGTTGAGCTTAATTCCGCAGCCACAAGAAGTCGTTTCAGATCTCTCAGTCGGGGCAGAAGAATCTGCTGCTTCGCGAGATTCCCCAGGTCATCGAGCCGTTGCTTATTGAGGGCTTTCTGAAGCCGCTTTTCCTCGGAGATGAGGGTCGGGAGTTTTTTTGCCAAATCAGCCTGTTCATTTTTGAGTCGGGTGATCTCTGCTGGAAGCGTTTTTTCGTCAGCCTGAAGCTCCTCAAGTTCTTTGAGTGAAAGTGGATCCACTTTGCTGGGATCCTCCAGGCACCCCTTCTCACGAGCGTAGAGGATTCCCCGGGGACAATAATGCTCGTCCGCACGTTTCGGATCACTGTGGTCTTTCGTTTGGATGAGCTCGATACTTTTGCTAACGGTCGTGAGCTGAAGCTCCTTTGCCGGAATCGTGACCGATAGTTCTGTCGTCCTGGTATCTGCCTTGCTCTTCGTGTTCTGCAAAATTTCCAGTTCATTCTCAAGTGCTTCCGTGGCCGGAGAGCGTCCTAATTCCGCCTGTTCGTTGACGGCTTGCTGCCGGACTTCAATGGCAGATTCCAGACGCCGTGCCGCTTCGGCAAGGTCTTCCAGATCGAGAGTGATCTCAGGAATGTCGTCGTAGAGTTCTTTCAGGCGTTCCTGATTGGATTTGTCACGCGTCGCCACTTCGAGGAGCTCATCCTGATCATATTTGAGTTGTTTTTCGGTTTCGCTGATTGAGGAGCGGAGTCTGAATTCATCCGGGTCGAGCGCACCGATGAGAATGCGAAGAATCGCGTGGCGATCCTGCTTGCTCATCTGGAATCCGGTCGAACCGGCGCTGGCATCCCGCCACTTGGTCAGACTTGAGAAGCGAGCCTCCTGATCGCGGGATAGGCATTCCAAGAGGTGCAGCCAAGGTTCGGAATTGACCAACGGGGCGGTGATCGCACCGTGGATTCGGTCCAGCTCGTCTGTGAAGGAAATGAAAGAACCACGAGTTTCCTTTTCCAAGACCTCCGTTTCATCTTCCGACTGCTCGGCGAAAGATGAAGATATGCCTTCGGTCAAACATCTTCCAACGATCCAGCTTTGTCCGTTGAGACGAATCTTGGCGACCGCCCACAACTCGTCGAATGCGGCGGCAAGCCGATCCTTGGTGTCATCTGGGCCGAAGTGTTTCTCGCCGAGAAGTCCCCGCAAGATCCGGCAGAACAAGGTCTTCCCCGTAGAGTGTCCTGACACCCCGTCCCCGTAGAGGCCGACGCCCTCGTCAAATGGTTCCGGCTTTGACCAGAGGATGTTGATACCCGGGCGGCACTTGAACTGTCTTACGATATTATCTTCCTGCAACCCGACAGGGAGTTTTTTGAGAAGCCAGACCCGCTAGAACCATAGGCCAGGTTCCTCAGAATCGGATGGCTTGATCTGCCTCTGTGCGAATTCGTCACCTAGTTCGGTTTGGGCGATCATTTCCAGGAATCCTCCAATTCTCTAAGTTGAATTTTCTGGTGTTGCCATGCATCTGGTAGCGGCTCGATCTCCTCTTTCCAGACCTCAGCAATGGTGAGAGCAAGTCTTGCGTCATCGATGATTGCGAGGTTCTGCTGTGCCAGGGGGGCTTTTACCCACCGGATCATCAGTTCGTCATCATCGGCCCGATACAGTTGCGTATCTTGGGTTTGGGTGATGGATCCGCGTAGGGATGGCATGAAGTCTTCATCAAGTAGCGTATCTTGGCGGCTGTCTGCCCACAGGGCGATGGTCTCGCCGTATTCCGCTTTCCCCAAGCGCTCCAGAAGTGTCTGGTCGATCAAAAGCCAGTAGGCCTTGCGGAAGTCCTCAAACGGCAGGGATCCGGACGCCTGGTTGATGAGTTCGTAGAACACGGCACTTCGGTATGCGTTCTGATTGTGCATTCTCGATCTGGTTCGTGCGACCAGCTCCAGTGGGCGGTCTCTCCAGTTCGGAGACTCGACGGTGCGTGTTTCTTGAATTCTAGGCGGATGAATGTGGGAGGGGATGTTGTCTTTCCACTGTGCAAACGGAACGAAGTTACCAGCTGAGTCAACGGGAGGGCCCGGAGCCGGTGTGAGGGGGCTTTTCCATTCCGTTTTCTCGCGGCGGGCTTGGAGCATCTGGTCGTAGAGGTCGAGGATGCGGCGTTTGGTGCGGTAGGTGCCTTTTTTGAGGATGTTGCCTTCGGCGTCTTTTTGGGTGGTGGCTTTGAGGTCCTTCTTCTTTACGATGGGGAAGGTCTCCATGATGTAGGCGACGGCATCGCGGGGGGTGGGGAAATGGGACTTGAGGGTGGCGAGTTCCTCGTCGGTCTCGTCGCGGACGGCGCCCTCGGCGAGGCGGGCGGGCTTCCAGGCGCCGGAATCGTCGCAGGGGAGGTAGAGGTGGAAGAAGAGGGCGTCGAGTTCGCAGCGGAGCTGGAAGCGCCGTTCCTCGTCCCAGCGGAAGGGCGGGCCGTCGTAGCCGCAGTCCAACGCAAAGGGTTCCAGATCCCAGGCGGTGTAGGTGAGTTCGAGAGTGATTGAGATGCATGCATGCGTCTCTGGTTTCGGGATCCGCGGGTTTAGCTGGGTGTAGGGTATGGGAACTTGGTTATAGGTTCCTTTGTTTGGGGATGGTCCCGATAGCCTGAGTCCAAGGAGATAGTTGAAAGCAAAGCTGTTCAACGCAGGGCAAAGGATCAACGGGAAGAGAGGTTCGTTGTGGAGAGGGAAAAATACTGACAAACTCGCCTCGGTGGCGACGCACGGGACGATCGCTGAGATTGCCACGAAGGAATCCTCGCTTCTTGCATGCCTTCGAAGCGTGGTGATGCCGTTCGGAATCCGGCCAGCCATCTGCTCGATTCGGGCTTCTACAAAGTCTCGCGGGAAAAGGGTTGGTGTCTCCGTGATTTGATCAGGGCGAGTGAGTTCGCTTGGATTGAAAAAGACCTTCTCGTAGTTGCGGTGCGTCGCGAACCTATGTGTAAACTGATTCATTAGCTCTCCCTCGAATATTCTTGTGTGAGGGCTAGCCGCTGCGATTGGATTACTGGCTTCAAGTTTTGCGGCTTTTTCTTTCGGACCGAAATTGAACATCAAGCCGCTTGTCAGGATGTTTGTCGCTTCGAGGTTTCCGAGTGATGGGGATTGCGCATGCAGTGTTTTGAGTAAAGCACCTTCAAATGATGGAGAGAGGAGTTGATCAAGAGTCCTAGATCGGCCACTGCCAAACTCGAAGTGGACGTTTGGAGACAAAAACGTCACGTCGATGTTTTCCATCGGGTGCAGAATTGGATCGGGATGATTGAGGGCTTGGAAAAGGCGTCGCGCTGCCGGGAGAGCAGGGATGTGACGTAGAACCTCTGGGGTTGCACCTGCCGAGAACAGTTCCGAGTGGGATTCTATAGAAGGCAGGTGGCTGTTCGCTGGAAAGTAAAGCCGGCACATTGAGAGCCCGATAGCGGGTGGATCACGATGATCACCCAGATTCACCCGCTGCAGCTGGATCCCTTCGCGGAAGCCGATGTCGGCACGGGGAGTTTTCTGGATCGGGGACTGCGGATCCCAAAGTCGAATTCGAGTTCCGATGACATCGTATTCAACTGGAGAATCGTCCGCTCTCTTCTCCAAAGACTCGCGCCAATCGCCTCGAAGGTGCTTGGGATTGAGTTGATAGAGTGACAGCTCAGGATTCATGTTCCTCCTCGTCCACTGGTTCGGATGCAACGTGTGGCCAGATTAGAGCCAGATTGAGTAAGTAAATGATCGACCGAGACAGCTGTTCCGAATCGGTGAGACCTTCCGGGTGGCCGAATCTATTGCGATGCTGATTCATTGCGTAGAGGACCTGAGGGACATTGAGGCGCTGTGCCGTCGAGAGGAGGTGTTGCTCCCTGCATCTACCGACGAGGTCATTGAAACGCTCAGGCTGATGATCCTCAATACCAAGGATTTTCGCCAGCTCGCTCTTCAGCTTCTCGTGGGTTTCAGTTACGAAGCGTTGAGGACGGATCATCGGTTGCAGATTTGCGATCCATTTTACGAATGAGACATCCTTTTCTGCGGTGGCAAATGCCAATAGTTTTAGTGTGGATTCGAGGATCTGCAGGCTATTGCGTTCGGTGAGACTGAGGGATGTTGGCGGTGCCTCGGAGGGCGTTACTGCCTCTTCACTACTCGGATCCTCCTCCGGTTGCCTCTGCAGAAGTTGTTGCGTGTTTTGATCGACCGACTGAACGACGCTAAGTAATGCAGCGATTTGCTCCTCCATCGCTCCAAACTTCTCATGGATGATAGAAGTTTTCTCCGTGAGATCCCTCCATTCCTCCATGCCCGGATCAGACTCTGGTTCCTGAGGAGCTGGAGTCGGAAGGCGTTTTGACGGGGGCTTGCGGATGTCGAAGACGGCGGCATCTCGCTTGAACTGCTCCTTCAACGCCTCGTAACAAGTGGTTGTCTTTGGATAGACCCATCGCTTGATCTGGGGGTTCCAGCGGCGCCCAGGGATCATGCTGGCCCGTTCTTTCTGGCCTGCAGGAATCCTGACCATGAAGTTCTCAGAGTCTTCTGTGACTTCGATAGGGAATCCACCCGAAGATGAGCTGGAAAAAGGCATGGTCATAAAAATACGTCGGGTGGAGTGGATGGCGCCTTCGTGGCGAATGGATGGGAAAGTTATGGGAAAAGTTGAAAGTGATTAGTTAGCAGTGATCAGTGTACGAGTCGATTGGAAGGGAAAGTCATGAGAGGAGTTGGAGATGAGGGCTTTCTAGGACGGAAAGGGCTGCGTGAGTGGTTTTCGTATCCCCCTGGTGGATTCGAGGATAGGTGTGACGCAGGTAAGGGGATCATCTGATAAGGGGAGGCGCGATTCGATGGGTTGAGTCCCCATGAATAAGATGATGGGTGGCAGTTCCTCGGTTAGCTGTTTCATGAGCTCCTCCCAAAAGATGGAGTCGGGATCGTTCACAATATCGATGCTCGTCATTGCGCATGATTGTCCATCTGAGCCTATGGTCTGGAATCTTTCGGGTAGGGGGCGCTTAGGGACGGTGACGTGGTCGTCAGGGGCAAGGGCGTGAAGTGTTCTTAGCTTGTCTTCCTCCGTTCCCCGCATGGCGTAGGCCTTCCCCATGTAGGCATAGACAAGCTGGGTTTCCTCATCAATGACGGGCCAGAAATTGAAGCAGAGCTCAAGAAGGTCGGGATCCATAAGGTGTGTGGTCGATAAGTCAGTTTGGAGATTTCAATGCCGCGAGCTTCCGGGTGGAAAGCTGGCGTTGGGATTTGAGGGATGCAGGTTGGTCGGGCAGGACCTGATTGGAATTCTTCTTGAAAGCCTTTTTCGGGAACTCCTCGGCAATCCTTGCACCCGAACCGTCGTAGACAATTTCCCAATGTGTCGAGCCGTGAAGTTTGATGCAGATCAAACGCTCGGCGATTTTCCTGAATGCGAACGAGTCTTTGAAGGTGGTTTTGATTTCGACGCGTCGGCCTTTTTCGTCGATGCCATCATGTCCGGTCTGCTGGGTCTTTTGGATGGCGATTTTCAGTTCCATTGCAGCGATGATTTCCCCGATGTCGCCGACCAGCCTACCGTCCAAGGTGAACTTCAGGTTCGGTGCATGTTTTGCCGCGAGCTTCTGAAGTTCTCCAACCTGGGCATGGAGTTCCGCTATGATCGTGGCGACCGACTTTGGGAGAGGGTATTTCTTTCCAGGCTGGAAGTTTTTACGAGGCATCTTCGGTGGGGCTTTTTTGGGGGAGTTCATCCGTCGATAAGGCTGATTAGGTTCTGCATCACCCAGTCATGTGCTGCTACAGGATCGAATGGGATGCCGGGACGGAGGAGGGGCGGGGTGTCGGATAGAAAGCCCGGGTGTTTCATCTTGGCCGCTAGGTTCTGTCCGAATTCCGCAGTAGAAACTTTGTGGTTTTCTGCGGCCATGTAGTGGGTGAATGCATCCACCACCGGTTGGGGGTCGAGGGCACCTACCTGATGGGCTTGCCAGAGATCGAAGAGATCGCGGCCTTTGCGGCGCTGGTAGAGGGCGCGGAGCTTGGTGCCGAGGAGTTCGGTGGTGGCGTAGATGGGCAAGGTCGCTCTGGCGGCAAACCATCGGGACTCGACAGCAAAGTCTGTTTGTTGGATCGGCAGCAGGCACAGGTGCTCGCGGGTGTTGATCTCGATCTTCAGTTTAAGCGATGTGACCGGAGGCCGCTCTGAATCGAAACGGTAGGTGAGGGTGGCTCCTCTGGAACTGACACTGCTCTTGGGTTCTCCCAGCCAGTGGTTCAGCCGCGCACGGATGCGGTCCAGTGTCTCGCCTATGGGTTCCTCGCGGATCTGGACGAAATCCAGATCTTCGGAATAACGGGCGGCTGGCTGTAGGACAATCTTGTGAAGTGCAGTGCCGCCACGGAAGAGGAGGCTTTCGCACAGGAAGTCATCGGAGTAAATTTCCACCAAGGCTCGGGAAAGGACGAGATCCTGCTCCACCTGAGCCGGGGAACTCCAGGGGCATTGCTGGGACCATTCGGTGATGTAGGCGGACGGGATCACAGGTCCGCCTCCGGTTGGGCGTTTTCGAGGATACGCCACCGATTGCCGGTGATGGATCCGGTGCGAGGTGCGCCGGAATCGAGAGGTGCGCGGGCGAGTGATTTCTGGGGTGGGAGGACTGCGTGGATCGCGTCGGCGAGCGTGGTTTGACCGAGGTGGTCGAGTAGCCAGCCTAGGCGCTGAATTTGGGCAGTTTCGGATTCCTTTGCTGCTGCCATGGCAAGAGGCTCGGGCTGGATGGATTCGACGAGCTCGGTGAGAACTGTGAGCACAGTGTCGAGTCCACCGATCTGGCGGGAGTAGCGCACGAGGTCGATTGCGGTCGCTCCAGGGGTGGAAACGGGCAGCATCCCGGAATGGCCTTTTCTGGAATCGAGGGGAGTGCATTCAAAGTCCTTTTTCCGGAAGAAGCGGATCGAGAGTCCCGGAACCTTGATCGGACGCTCCTGCTTGGGGACGACGATCTGAAGTTGTTGGATCTGCTGGTGGGCTGCGCCTTGGAGACCGGCGGCGCTAAGGAGGCCGATGTAGTAGGGGAGTTCCAGCGAGCGCATTAGGTCATCGATGAACCAATCGGCGGGGGGGATCCCCTGCGCGGTGTATTCGACGGGGGTTATGGCGTAGAACCCCTTGCGGAGGCGCTTTACACGGTTCTTGGATTCAAGCCGTTTCAGCGCTTTGCCAACGGCAGCTGGCGACGCTGAGAAGTCGGCATCAAGTTTCGAGCGATCAAAGCCATAGAGGCCTTTTCGCTGAAAGTCATCGATCCAATCGGAAACGCGTTTGTCGTCAGTCATTTAGTGCTATCGTATTCAAAAATAGACATAATCCGGCTAAAAACTAATTTAAGAACACACTTTGAAGAGATTGGGAGCGGGTTGGCAAGGCGATAGATGAGGTTGAAACGATTGGATTTAAGCAGGAAGAAGGACGTAGAGGCCGAGGATGTCCATTGGGAGAACGGGATAGACGACCTGGTAGCGGCGTTTTTCAACGAGTTCGCAGAATCGCTCGTGTGCTTCTACGAGCTGTTTGCAGCGTTGCTCGGCGAGGAGGTCGAACTGCGGGCGAAGCGCGCTAGTGCTGCCTCCGGTTTCGTCAATCAGGCGCTGGCGACGTTCCAATGTTAACTCGCTGCCGCCCGGTGTAGCGGAAACGAGAAGTTCGCGTGCTTCCTCGGGGCTGAGGAAGTCATCGTCGGAAGGATCACCCCTGTAACCCCAGACGAGCATTTCCTCGGCGACCAGCTCGTGGTTCTTCTTTTTTTCCTCGATGACGTTTCTGACACGGAAGAGCAGTAGGGTGGTTGTGGATTTCACCGCAGTCGTGCGGATGGCGGAGGCACGACAGGCAGCGAATTTGTCACGATTGATCGAGCCCGCGAGGATGAGCTGGCAGAGTTGCTCGACGAAGGGGTGATTGCGCCCGAGGTAGAGAACCTTTTCCGGTGTGGGAGAGTGGAAGCTGACGACGAGTGAGTCCTTCTCCGGCAATAGGGAGCGGAGGGAGGCATCCAAGTTGGTGGTGTGGAGTGTCCACGCCCGGTGTTCGCGGATCATGGTCTTGTCCATCTGGGCACCGAAAATGGCGGGGAGTGCCTGGGTGATGAATGTCTCGACGGCATCCGGGTTGCCGATGGCGTCGTCGGTGTCTTTGAGATCTTGTTCGATCGCTTGCGCCTTGATGGTGTGTTGGGCAAAGATCGAGCGGGTGGCTTTGGCGAGTTCCTCCGACCGATTGAACTTGTCGGTAATTTCGAGTTCCAGTTGTTCGGCAGTTCCCGAAGTCATGAAGTCGAATTCGTTCTGGGAAGCCCTGCTGGAGGCGGGGGAGTATTGATTGTCGAGAAGGAGCGATTGGGTGATCGCATCGATCACACTCTGGCTGTCGTCCGGAAAAGCCACGCTGGTTCCGGTGGACTTCTTGATCTCGCGGACCTTACGCAGGATGACGTTGAGGACGACTCCGTCGACCGGGTTGTCCTTCGAGTAGAGAAGAAGGGCTTTTACGACATCGGCGGTCTGGCCGAAGCGATCCACCCGACCCTCGCGCTGTTCGAGTCGGTTGGGGTTCCAGGGGAGGTCGTAGTGAAGGACTGCGGTGAAGAGTTCGTGGAGGTTGATACCTTCGGAGAGACAGTCGGTAGCGACTAGGACACGCTGCTTGGATGACTGCATGGCATCGATACGCTCCCGGCGGATTTCATCCGGATCCTCGGAAGTGACAACCTGGACGTCGATTTTCTTAGGTAGGAGTTCGCGAAGCACTTCGCCGACGTAGTTTGCTGTCGGGATATATTGACAGAAGATGACAGGGTTGAGTCCTTCCTTGAGCCAGATTTTAACGCTATCAGCGGCCTTCTTGATCTTTGCATCATCGCGCTGATCCCGGATGGCTTTGAGAGAGCTCTCCAGTCGGCGTAGATGGCTCTTTTCCGTTTCACTCCAGGAAAAACGGTCAATGAGATCTTCAGGAAGGGAGTCGTCGCCGGCATCATCGCCTCGGTCTGCCAAGGGATTGATGGCGGCCAGATCAGGCGTGGGAAGGTCCTCAAGCTTCGACTGGCGATTCCGAAGCATCATCACGCCGGCGGCAGGACTGGACATGACGCCTCGAAGCAATCCGAGTGCAGTCCAATAGTGGACACGGCGTGTCTGGCCATCGAGATTTCCTGATATGAGGGTTCGTGCAAATTGATAGAGATCGTCGAAGAATGCTGCGTAGGCGGGGGTTAGGTCGTAATTGACTTCTCCGGCTTCGCGTTCAGGGAAGGGGGTGTCGCCATCCATCCATTTGCTGACGTCTCCCCTGCGGCGCTGGATGAAGTGCTTGGCGAGTTCACGACGTTGTTTTTCGTCGGCTTTGGTGGGATCGACTGCACCGAATTTAGGATCCAGAAGACCGAGGACTGATTGGAATTCTTCGGTTTTTCCGCTGTGTGGAGTGGCGGTAAGAAGCACCAGATGCCGTTTTTCATTGGCAGCCAAGTCGTGGACGAGGGCGTGGCGTTGTTGCTGGCCTTTGCTCGCGCCCTGAGGGCAGGCGCAAGTATGCGCTTCGTCAACGACCACCATTTCCGGCCCTTCCTGAATGAATAGGGCACGACGTTGATCCGATTTGATGTAGTCGATCGAAATGATCTGGAAGGGATAGAACTGGTAGACAGAGGTGTCGCCAACGATCTCGCGGTCGAGGCGTGCCTGGGTGTTCGATCGGATGACCACAGCGTCCATGCCTATTTTCTCGCGAATCTCACGCTGCCACTGGTCGCAAAGATGGGGGAGGCAGACGATGGCGAAGCGACTGATGATACGGCGCTCCAGCAATTCCCTGACGATGAGAAGAGCTTCCACTGTTTTACCGATGCCGACATCGTCCGCGATAAGCAGGCGGGTGATGTCCTGCTTGAGGGACATTATCAGCGGAACCATTTGGTAGGCCCGGGGTCTGAATGAGATCTTGGCCAGGGAACGGAAGGGGCCTGCCCCATTTCTGAAAGACAGCCGGGCGGCCTCATAGAGTAGGCGTGCGCTACTAATGTTTCCCAAGTCCTCGCTAGTGGGTCGCGGGAACTCCGCGTCCTGCGGAATGTCCTCCTCAAAGCTGAGGGGGAGGTAAATGGCGGTGGTCTCTTCGTCGCTCCCGCCGAGGGGTTTGATGACTAGGAGTTCCTCGGAATCCTCCGAGGGCTGAACGATCCAATCCCTTCCGCGAAGATGAACCAGAGTGCCGGGTGAGTGAGTCTTTGTGGCTGGCATGTGCTATTTGACCTTTTTGAAAATATCGGGGTAGTTCGAAATAAGCCCTTCGAGCGTGTCCTTATAGTAGTAGACGACTACCTGATGTCCTTTCGCCTTGATGGCCGCCCGTTTGGCTGCGTCGTCTTCTTTGACTGCGGGATCGTCGTGCGGCGTGCCGTCACAGAAAATCCAAGTATCAGGTTTGTAGAAGAAGTCCGGTTTTGTGTAGATGCCATCGACGGTCTTCTGAGCCGAGTCAGGAAGCTGCAAGCCGTGCTTGTAGAGGTATTTGAGGAAAGTCTCTTCGGTGGAAGAGGTGGAGTCCTTTTCCTTCAGTAGGCGCTGGAACTGTGTTTCGTAATCTTCCCCGGAAACGGAGTGGGAGCAATCCATGCTGCAATTCACCAGTTTCGATAGGGCTTCCTTGATAGAGAACCTGTTGACGGTGAGGTGGTGGGGTTGGTTGTAGTAGCTCAGGAGATCATCATAGGTCGCATCCTGATGAATCTTATCCGGATTGTCGAAGTCACAGATGTCGATGGCCTTGGCGATGACTTCCTGGAAGGCCGATGGATCATCGGCGAGCTGTGAGAGCACGCCAAGGCTGCCCTCGCTCGCTTCGTAGAATAGGATGTTCGGTGCCTCGGATGTCCCCATATTATGGACGCCGAGTTCCGCAGGCTCGATCTGGAAATGGAGTTCGATAGCGCGCTTGAGGGCGTATTGGAGCGACAGGACTCCCACGGAATCGAGACCGAGAGCCTGGATCGGCTGCATGTAGAGGGCGTCGGCGGTCGTCTCCGTGAAGACTTTGACGCGCTTGGTTTCCTCTCCGTCATCCCCATCAATGCGCGGATTCCATTGGCCGCTCTCAAGGCCGATGGCGAACCCCTCATCTGTTTGGCGGCGGTCCTTGATCGCGATCTGAATCAGCCGGGCTGCAGGGAGGAAAGCGAGTTTCAGGAGGCCGCCGGTGTTATCCATTACCATAGCAGTCCGCATCCGGCTCGCGTCGCCACCATCGAGAGAGAAGTAGGTTTCAATATCGAAACCCTGTCGCATTCTTTCTTCCTCCTCACAGGTGATGTGTTCTTTGCTCCGTGCGAGCATTTCGCAGAGAGGCATCAGGGGGAGCAGATCCCTCTTATTCTTGGTCTGGGAGAGGTCAGCTCCGGTGATGGGACAGAGTTCGAGGTGCTCTTGATCCTTATCGAGCCAGTAACCTGAGGTGGTGCAAACACGTGCCTGGGTAAGGGTGTCCGGAACGCTGGGGACGACCGCCCGGGTTATCGAGTATTTACTGCCGTTGTAGTAGATGACGTTTTGGGGGCCGAATTCCCGTAAGCCGATCAGGCGAGGTCTGGAGATGTATTCGCCCTTATCGAAGCCGTCGGTTAGGAAGGCTCGAACGGGGAGGCGTGTGAAGTTATAACCCGGAAGGAAGCCTTCGGCTGCCAAGTAGCGGAAAACGTAAAACTCAGACTGTGAACCGCTTCGGTTCACATCGTTGCGCAGGAGGTCGATTTGACGTTGCGCTTGGAACACCTCTCGCTTGGCCTTGCGGTGCTCATCACTTGAGGTCTTGTAGAGGCCGGATTCAAGAAGGTTGGTGGCTTTGGTCAGACTTCCTTTGGCTTCGCGATAGAGAGTCCGCCACCGATCCAAGGATCCATCGATGGTCTTTTCGAGTTTCCCTAGTTCAGCGCTGATCCAAGCGTCAGTACACCACGAGAGGCCGGGATTCTTGTCCCGGTCGACGAGAGCTTTTGAGAAATAGATGGTGACGGCTTTGATTTGCTTCTCGGAGAGTTTGAGGGCGGCCTGGATCTCGTCCCTGAGGGGAAGGTCCGGTTTCTCCTGATCGACGAGATCGAGCACAGAGTTGCGGACTCCTTTCAATCCCAAGTGGGTCATGAATGCCGCATGAAGGTGACTGCGGATCAATTCCTGATTTGTGATGTCGAGGCGGGGCGCTTCAACGCTACCGGCAACAAGCTCTTCCCGGTGCTGGAAGTAATGTCGGTCGTGAGGTGAGTAGGAGGAACAATAGGTGAAGACGAGTGCTGCCCGACCGCTTCTCCCCGCACGTCCGCCACGTTGTGCGTAATTGGCTGCATTGGGAGGGGCGTTGCGAAGGTGGACGACGCTGAGATTGCTGATGTCGATGCCGAGCTCCATGGTCGGAGAACAGAAAAGGGCACTGATGGAATCCGACCAGACGCGCTTTTTGTCAGGTTTTCCCTGGTCGTCTTTCCACTCTGCGCGGAAACGTTCTTCACGATCCAGTCGATCCTGATTGTTGAGTTGGCCGGTGTGGTCAGCACCTAAGAGAGTCTTCAGTTTTCCGAAATCCGTTTCGTAGAGTTTGCGGAAGAACGAGTTGGGTCGGGTTTCGAAATCACCGTAGCTGCGCTGTTTGACGGGGTCGCGACGGACGCTTTTCCCATCGCCGATTCGCCAAACGATCTTTTCGAGAATCAGGCGGTAGACGTGGGTTTCCTTGTTCTCCGCATCGCGAACCTTTTCCGTGGCGATATAGCCGCACTTCTGGAGGACATTGAGCAGCGCTTCGATGAAAATTGAATAACCATCTCGGCTGAAGTCGACATCGATTCCATGAACTTGGGCGTAGTGCTTGAGATACTTTCCCAGAGAACTCTGGATGCCAACCGACCTCGTGTCGCCCCGATAGCGCCGGTGAAGTTGACAGGTTCGGATGGCTTTCGGGCGGATGGCTTCTTCTGATGGGATCGTCCACTCCGGGCGAAGGTCGGTTTTGATCTGCTGGAGGTGATCCGAGACGACGCTATCTGTAAGCCAATTTACTGAAGTGATGGCATATTCCAGACGGAAGAAATCGAGCACGTCTCGCAGTAGATCTTTGCGGCGGGTATGATCGAGCACACCGAAGAGCGGGAGCCCTTTCCAGCCGTCATCATGAGCCGCATTTTCTGCAATCAACTCGTAATCGATTTCCAGCAGGGCACATTTTTCCAGGTTGGGGAGAACGACTCTCCATCCTCTTCGCAGGTCATAAATGGCCTGATAGGTGAGGAAGCTTTCCAAACACTGATCGACACGTGCTTGTTCAGCTGGGAACAGTCCCGCGGTCTTTGAGTAGATCGAAGGGGCGAGCTTCATCGCTTCACGGACTTTGCGACCAAGCTCTTTGGAGTGTATGGACCCTCCACTTGCCTTGAGGGCTTGATAGACAGCGGATCTCACCCGGACGATGCGAATGAAGTCATTGAAGTGCCCTGACTGAAGGGCGGCATCCTGCCTGTTGTCGGTGAAACTAAGTAGCTTCTGATCCCATGGATTATAGCCTGAGGCCGCGAGTTCTTCGAGAATGAGAAACGAAGTGACGGTGGTGGACGTGCTCCGTCCTTCGTTACCTAGGGTCGTAAGTTTGGTTCGTTCGTTGGTCTGGGGATCGAAGAACAAGCCCGCCGTGGGATCGAACAGGAGTCCGTTCTTGGAGGCAGACATAAACCAACCTTTGTTGGGGTAGCCTTCGGGATTCGAGAAGGAGTAGTTGCCGCGGTCATCGTAGTGAATGCGTTTGGGGCGCCTAGCTGCGAAATTGGCGACAAACTTCCGACCGGAATTTGGCTGCGTAACCCATGATGTCGGCAACTGGGCCAGATGATCGTCATCTTCTTCCCAGACGTGATCAGCTTCCTCATCGGTATACTCGGGAATGATGTAGCCGAAGTCCGTGGAGCCTTTGGCTTCGGTGTCGTTGAATTCGCGTGGGAGAAAGCGCTGTTCTTTGGAATCAATTCCCACACAGATGTAGGACCAGCCTGACGCTCGGCTGAATACGTGAGGGAACACGAAGCGTCCTTCCTCTCCAGCTTCGTAAAGTCCCGGTTCGAGCGTGATCTTACGCTTGTAAGGTGTTCCCAAGGTCGCGTAGACGCTACCTGTTTGGGCAAAGAACTGGTGAAGTTTAAACGGCAGGCAGGTATAGCGATCACCTTTTTCGCGTTGAGATTCGTTGAGCTTGGCGATCCATGTCAGAAGAGACCGAAGGTGACTGCTGGCAGTTTCTTCAGAAACTACAGTGTAGTTGGAGAACCTGATGGCGGCGTCTTTGAGGGTAATGGGACAGCGCCGCTTTAAGCCTTCCGCGCCCGGTTCAAGGCCGAGTTCATTCTCGACCCAGCACGCCGTTGGGTATGACTTTAACGTTTCAAGGTCTCCATCTTGGTCGATGCCTTGCTCAGCGGCCTTTTTAAGTATTTGCGGTGCAGGAAGCGCACCCGACCAGTCGAGAGATCGTTCAAGATTCTCCCTAACGATTTGTTCCGGTGGGATTGCTTCTCCGAAGATTTTCGATGCAACCTCGGATACCGCTTTTCTCTGCTCGGCTTCGTCTCCTTTTGAAGACATTGTCGCAGAAGTGCCCATGGCCTGGAGTGGGTGGGAGCAGGCCGCTCTGATCCGGCGGATAAGGTAACTGACGTCAGCGCCTTGGCGTCCACGATAAGTATGAAGTTCGTCGAAGGCGAGATACTCAAGAGAGCCAAACAGCGAATTTCGAAAGGACTCTTCGCCATGGCGTGTCATGATGAGTTCGAGCATCATGTAATTGGTAAGGAGGATGTCCGGGGGATTCTTCAGAATTTCCTCCCGATCCTCCTCAAGCGTCTGGCCGGTGTAGGCTGCAAATCTGATAGGGAATGCCTTGCCGGTCGATTTCGTGTAGTTCTCAGAGAACTTCTTTAGTTCCTCGATCTGTGAATTGATGAGCGCGTTCATCGGATACACGATCAACGCACGGGTTCCCTGCTTTTGGGGCGATCCGAATAGAGAGTTAAAAATGGTTCCGAGGTAAGTGAGCGACTTGCCAGAGCCGGTGCCAGAAGTCACCACGAAGCTCTTTCCTTGGGAACCGAGTCTGAGGGCTGTTTCCTGGTGGGAATACAACTGATAGCCCTTGAAGACCTTTCCTAACTGCTGATGTAGCACTCCCTCGTCGATGAGCTTGTCCATCGAGGCTGATTTCTCGTAGGAGGGGTTGAACTGGATAAGTGGGTCGGGCCAGAGCTTCCCGCTTTTCAATTCATCCTCGACCGCCTTGCTGATATCCTCGTCACGGATGTCGATAAAGCTCCGGATATAGTCCTGATAGCGATCGACGATTCTGGAATGTAGTTTAAGCGCGTCCATGATGAAGTCCCATTAGGCTGTTAGGATCTAGGCGAGATTCTTTCAGTTGGACAAGTCTCGTTTCCTTAAGTTGCCGCTATCCTTAGGATCCTTTAAAGAATTCCCACAGCCGCACCATCGCGAATGTATCGAGTTCGCAGTATGCAAGTAGCTGCTGCTCGATCTCGGTTTTGCGTTCCGGGGTGGTTTCGGGAGCCATGGCTTCAAGAAACGCACCCTGTGCAGCCATGCCGTCCTGCACGCCTTCGAGGGAATCATAGGCTAGATCGGGGCATACGGCGGGAAGGACTGCTTTGATGCTCCAGCTTCCGTGCTGGCTGGGGTGGTAGTAACGGCTTCTGGCGATGGGGAGGAGGTCGACGACACGGTCGATGATGGCCTGTAAGTCTGAGCTGTGGTGAGGAAATCGCTCTGCGAGTCCACGCATGACTCCGTTCTCGAAACTCGCATTGTAAACGAAGACCGGGCCGGTTGTGCCGCAGGATTTGATCATCGAGCTGGCGAACGCTTCGCCCGGGTCGTCTCCGGAAAGATCGAGGAACTCCTTGTGCTCCATTTCCCCATCCGGTGTGACGATGTGGAGACTGAATTGGAAGGGTAGTTGTTGGTAGGGGCGGGTGCCTTTCCAGATGGGGACGCCGAATCCTATCGTTTCAAAATCGAGGAAGTGGGCGGTGCCGGTGTGTGGGGCGAGGTCGGCGGCAGCTCCCTCGGCGTCGAACCATGCCTCGCCTGACAGGGACTGGCTCTTGATCAGTTGATTGACGGGGGAGAGATACTCATCCGAGACGTCGCGAATGTCGGAGTATCCCAGAGCCTCCAGTTCCTCGTGTTTCCTGCTACCAAGGCGGGAGAACGAACTGAGGGGGAAGTCGAAGGTCGGCTTGTCTCGATTGCAGTGATGGAGGAACGGGCAGCCGAAGGGATTAGAGCACTGTGGGCCGGTTTCGATTACGGGTTCAGTCTCGAGGGCTGCAACTTCTTGGGCGTCAGAAATCCAGGTGGCCACTTCGCCCGCGTTGGCTCGGACTTCGTCGGTGAGGTCAACCGCTTTGAGTAGCCCCCGGTAGTCGCCGCCGCCCGGATAGACAAAGGAATTGTCAACATGGGCGATGGAAGCGCTGGCTAGGTCGATGCCGGCCTTTGTGGCAATGTAGGTCTGCACGGCCAAGTCCTCCCGGTGGTAGTCCTTTACCCCGGTGGAAGACTTCACCTCTAGCATGTGCCAGCGGAGTCCGTTGTCCCCGGGTTCCGGTAGCATGACATCAGCGAGAGCAAGGGCACCTTCGATGCGGATGGCGGCCTCGAAGAGCGGAGCCGCTGTTCCGGCCAACCAGGCGCTGGTTTCCCTGTAGGCCGCATCCCAGCCGATCTCGTTGACGTCGATCAGTTTGCCGGTCCCCTCCGTGTCGTAGATTTGGCGGGCAACGTCACCGACCTGGTTGCCGATCGCGAAGACCATTTCACTCCCGGAGTCATCGCGGAGGTCGGGGCGGTGGAGTTCCAGCCAAAGGCGTTTGGGGCATTGGCGGAAGGCGATGATCTTCGATTTGGAGAGGTTCCTCATGGTGCCTGTGATGATGGGGTTGGAGTGCGACAGGATGCGTCGCGATCAGATAGGTCAGGGTTATTTATAGTTTCCGAGAGTTGTTTCTAGGGAGGCGATGATGTGCTTCCGCAATGCGACCGGCTTCACGACGGTGATCGCAGCACCCTGGGATCGTATCCAGAAATCGAGTTGCCATGATTCCTGCATAGTGGCGGTGAGGGTATGGACGCCTGATCGGGTCGTGATTTTCTGATCCTTGGAAATCGGAGTCTCATTCAAGAGGAGTACGAGTTCGTCTGTTATCCGTGCTTTGAAGGTGATGGATTTGCCTGTGCTGAATTGTGCTGCCCCGCTGGCGAGGTAAGTATCGAGGCAAAAACCTTTGGGTCGCTTGGCAGGTTCATCGATAACTGTGGCTGAGGCGAAACGCTGGATCGCGTAGAGCAGCGGTTTTTCATAACCAAAGGTGGTGGCGACCAAATAGGATCGTGCGCCTTGCTGGATCAGGGACAGGGGATGAAGCATGAGTTCCTTGCCGGTCTCAGCGCTGGCACTTTGATAAACGACGGCGAGTTGACGCTGTTGGATCAGTGCTTCTTGGATGGTAGGTAGGACACCCGCAGCCATAGTCGGCGGAATGAACGGAAGGCCGGGTGGAACGTAGCGAACCAGATCCGCCCAACGGGCATGCGGGATTTTCGGCAGAGCAGCCAGCTTCTCCCGAGCCATTGAAAACTTTCCTTCGAGGGCGGACAGGAACGCCGGCGGCATGATCTGCCGGAGCACGTCCTCCATCAGGCCGAGCGATACCGCTTCAGAAAGATCCATTCCAAGAATATCGAAGTTGGCACCTTTAATCCAATGCCAACCGAAGGGGATGGAAATGTCATTTCTGAGGATTGGGAAAATTCGGGAAAGTTCATCCAGGTCGCGCTCGACGGTTCGCTTTGAAACATTGTGCCCGGCTGTTTCCAACCGGTCGCGGATCTCCCGCGAAGTCCTTCCGGGTTTGCGCTTGGGCAGGTGGTTTCGCAACAGCTCCCACTGGCGGGCTAGGGTGGATTCGTGGTTGGCACTTGGCATGACGTTATTTCGTGAAATTATTGGAAGCCGATCCGACGTGAGCGGTTGGATTTCATCTGGGATTCGGCAATCACCGACTGGAGCAGGCCGCTGGCGTCCCGGAAAGGTTGGAATCGGTGTTGCCTGGCAACGGCTGCAAAATCCCCCGGGGTGGAAAGTTCCATGGTGGCGGCCAGCTCCAACTCGGTGGGTGGAGGCTGAGTTTTTTAGAGTAGGAGGCGAGGTCGTAGGGAATCATTTCAGTCGCGACCTATTCTGTCGCGCTCTGGGGCCACTGTTTAGGCGATGAATCCGAATTGCTCAAAGGCTAGCCACGCTCGTATTGCACAAGAAATGTTCCTGAATTGGTTGACTCCGGATCGGACGCATTATCTCGCTGTTGCAGATTCCATCAGTAAACTCTTGGGAATAGAAGAGCAACCGGCGGGAAACAACGACGAGCGCTACCACGCCACCCGAATCGCCGAGAAGAGAGGACAATTTCGGGATACCTCAACAACCAAGCGCTACAGGCTCGACGTCAACCTTCAAAAGATCTGCAACACGCTTGGCTTAAATGATGATGAACGTCAAATCCTCCGATATATCTGCATCAGCAGGTATTTCCATGAATTCGAGTTGCTGACCAGATTCACCGCACCGATTTCGTTCCAAATGGCTGCTGCCTTAGTAGCCCAATGCATCGATCTCCCTGTTAAAACGGTTTGTTCCCTCCTCAATCAGAATAGTAAGCTCATCCGCTCCGGCTTGGTTTGTGAGAAATACGATGACTTTGGTATCGTCAAGTTCTCTCTCTCTGATCTCCAGCTAGCACTCGACTTGATCCAAGAAGATTTTGAGCTCTCTCAATTAGAAAATTCTGTTGGGAAAAGAGGTAGCAAACCCCATCTTGATCTAGGCCATTTTTCACATCTCCGATCAACTTTCGACCTTCTGATTCCCTACCTGAAGAAAAGCTTTGCGCCGGGTCAGTCGGGTGTGAATATTCTCCTCCACGGCAGACGGGGTAACGGAAAATCCGAGTTCGCAAAATTGCTTGGGCAGGCTCTCGGCTGTGGGACGTTTGAGCCCTTGCTTTCAAATGAGAATGATGAGCCGCTTTCAGGTGAAAGGAAACTGGCGAAGATTCAAACGATCTTACCACTCGGTCGAAAGGAACATACATTACTGGTTTGTAAGCTGGCTGATGAAATCCACGAAGAATCTAATCATGTATCCAGTCCGTCTTTCGCACGCCAATTAAAACGGCTGCTGAAAGAGAATCAATTCCCGATTCTGTGGCTGAGCCAATCGACACTGCATATGGATGAGGAGACCATTCGTTCATTTGACTTTATCGTAGAAGTCACACTTCCGCGCCGAACCCAACGATACCATATGATTCAAGATGCCGTGGGGAAAATTGTTTCAAACCCGGTGATCACTCATCTATCGACCTTCAATAGTCTGACTCCGGAGATAATTTCCGATGCCGCCGTAATTCTTCATCAGATCCACCAAGCACTCAGCCCGAATGCTTGCGATAGGGTATTTCAAAGCCTCATCGCACAGGCTTACAGCGCCAGTGGACTCGGTGCACCTATTCCTGCACCCATCAATACCCATGCGACCTATGAGCCGAAGTTCTCGAATGCTTCAATCGATCTCAACAGTCTCGTTGAATGTCTGCAACTACACCCGCGCGGCAAGTTTTTGATCGAAGGGCCGACTAGTTCTGGGAAGACCGCACTCGGTGTCTGGTTGGCGGATTCTCTCGATATCCCGGTTCACACCCACCGAGCGGTGGATCTCTTTTCAAATTTTCTCGGCCAGCCCGGGGGCGCTATGATCAAGGCTTTCGAGAAAACCATCCGCTACGGTGGAGTTCTTATGATCGAGGAAATCGATGCGCTTCTCACAAAGTCATTCACTGGCTCGTTAGGTCGGAAGGGTTCAGAAATACAAGAAATGCTAGCGCAGATGGAAAACTTCCGAGGACTCCTGATCGCAACCACGAACCGGATCGACGCGCTAGATGTGGAAAGCAGGAGGCACTTCGACCTGTTCATCTCCTTGGGCTATCTCAAGCCCAAACAGATCAGAAAACTATTCAGAATCACGACTACTGCCTTGAAGCTGAAGCCCTACCGCATACCCCGTTCCGTAAACTCAATTCGTAATGTCACAATCAAAGATTTTATCCAGTTAGAGCGGCAACATCAGTATAGTCCATTTCGAGATGGCGAGGCTTTGACAGAAGCACTGATCTCTCACTGCAGCGCGAAGGAGTGATGGATTCTCCGTCGAATTCGCTGATTGCGGGTTTACTCTTTAACCTCCACAAAAGCTACGATCACATGACCCAACAACCGTCTTATCCTACATCTAGCTCGGAGTCTCTTGGCCAGGCTTTAGAGAGTTATCTCGATTTCAAGAGAGCAGATGCCGGGAGCGTCGGTGAGCGAATCGAAGCCGTCTGCGATCAGTGGCTCGATGCAAAAGCTAAATGTGCTGAGAAAAACCTGAAGAGTGGAGTCGATTTCAAGCCACTTTCCCTGATCCCAATTAACGAAACCATCCACAGCAAGATCATCGGGGAATTCCTGAACCCGAAAGGCACCCACGGGCAGAAAGATCTCTTCTTACAATGCTTTCTGAATGATCTCGAAGTGCCAGCCCCAGAGGAGGGAACTTGGAAGATTAGTATCGAGTCTAGCAGGGTCGACATCATGCTATGGCGGGAGAAGCCGGCCGCTGTCGTCGTGATCGAAAATAAATCCAATGGAGCGATTGACCAACCCAATCAGATTTACCGTTACTGGCACGAACAGATGTATCTGTGGGATAAAAAACACTTCTCGAATGATGAAACAAGGCGCTCCTTCCGGATCATCTACATGCCAGCTGATGGGGGAAGCAAACCTGCCGACCATTCGACAATAAGGCCGGGAAATTGGAGTGAGATGATCAACCCGGAAGAAAAAGTTCCGCTGCCCTGTCAGCAGTATCCGCTGAATAAATTGATGAACCTTTGGCAGCATCAGCTCATCGATACCGGGAAGATTCCATCAGAGAATCAACGCGTTCATACCTTCTTTCAATTCTACAAAGAACTCTGGTTAAACCATGAATAAAGAACTACTCAAACAAACCGTCGAGATATTCGATACCGAAGAAAAGTGGGATGCCTTTTTCGAGATCCAAAATGAGATCGAAAATATCACCAACTACTGGCTGAAAATAGGAGCCCGTGCATTACGGTCGAGCTTTCAAAATGATCCGAAATGGAAATGTGAACCATGGGCTGTAGAGGAGAGAGATACACACTGGTATCTTTCTGAATTCGGTTCGAATTCGGTAGGTATTGGCATTGGCTGGCCTGAAGTGGAGATGCATCTCTTTCTTCCCACGGAGCAATCCGAATATCGCCTGGATGAAGCGAGAAGAATTCTTCAGACACTTGAGTTCGCGCCGTTACTACAAGTGTTAAGCCTTAAAATCGATTCCCCGCGCGGCAATGAAGGGTCCTTGGCCTTCAATTCCTCCTTCAATCCAATCAATGGAGAAACTGACCGAGTAATGAGGCAGCGATTATTGGCGTGGGCTGCAGGTCATCCCGAAGACTCCAAGTATGTCGACCGTATGGGAGCTTACATTCGACAGTTGACCGCAAACACCGAGCTAACGGCTCTCTTTCGTAAATTTAATAGGCAGGTCAGAGAAGCAAGCAAGCTTCGTGCTTTTTGATGCTTGCCTCACTGAATTCGCTGAGTAACTCATCAAGGCGCTCACGGGGTTCGAAAAGCAGGATGCCGTATCAATTTCAACATCCTAGGAGAAGGCAGAGCCAAGACCCGATGTCACCCGCCCCCGATCATCGGTATATACTGCGGCGGTCATGGTGATGTTCGCGTGCCGCAGCAACCGCGAGGCGACGTATACACCAGCCTTTTGGCAGACGATGGAACCGAACTCTTTTCGCAATGCGTGCAGCGGGTTGCGGACGGTGAGCCCCTTGCCTTTGAGCCATCGGATCAGCTCCGTGTGCGCTCGCTCTGCCCGGTAATGATGGCTGTCGGTGTCCGTCTTCGGTTCCACCCCATCGACGACAAAGCGGCTGGTGGAGGCTTTTTTCCATTCCTTCAGAAGTTTGACGACTTCCTCATCGATTGGAACGTCACCTATCGAATTTGCTTTCGGGGCAAAGCAGTCGGTCGGCTCGATAACAATCAACGATCTTGCAAAATCCACTTGGGCCCATTGCAGTCGGTCGATTTCTCCGCGTCGGAGTCCGGCGCATAGCCCGAAAACGAGTCCCTTGAACGCCTCGCGTTTCCGGCTTGCCCGGAGTTCTGCGCGGATCACTTCAGCCGGTGAGGGGAGGGGAGCCGGCCCTTTGCCACCCAGCTCCTGCCAGATTGCCTGATGTTCCGTTGCCACGGTCGCCTGTGCCAGTTCCCTCGATCCCGCTACGAGCAATATCTCGGGATTCTCAATTTCCGAACGGTAGCGGGTCGGACTTTCCTTGGAGGTTCTCATCCCGACGAAGGGAAGTGGATCGGGTAAGGTCAAATGGTGGAGACGTTCGCGAATACGCTCGGCAAAGATCGCCTTGCCCGCGCGGATACATGAATTCACGGTTTTCGTAGCAGAACCCAGTTTCGCCGGGTTGCCGCGGAATTGTGCGAGGTGATTGGTCAGCCATTGCTGGATGGCCTCGGGCGTCATCTTACTCAATAACACCCGGTCGACCAACCGCTGCCAGGTTTCGGCACCACCATTGACATGGTCGAATTTGTTCAACTTGCCAGGCAATCGTATGTTTCCGAGATCCGCCGCAATCCTGCGAACCTTGCTGGCATAGGTCCTTAGGGTACGTGGTCCAATCTCTCCGGTGGCAGCGACTTCATCAAGATAATCGCCGAGCGTGAGGGTGTTCCGGGGTTTGGGAGCGTCCCCCCTGAACTCGGCAAGTCCTCGTTCCCAGCCGTGGGTATCGATCAGCTTCGAGAGTGCCATTGCTGATTTCGCCGCCTCACGCTGTGCAGTGTCTCGCAAGCTCACCCCGCGCCTTTCGCCATGTGCCTGGATCCTGATAGCAAAATTTGCAGTCTCCTTGCTGCGACCGCTTTCGTCACGATAGACAGGTCGATAAACCCGAGCCTCCCAGTACCGACGGTCGTTCTTCGAAAATTTCGAAGGATTTTTCTTTACCACTTTCTTTGCCATTTCTTTGCCACTTGTTGCAGCGCTCGAAGCAAATCACAAGGGGTCAAAGAGTCCAGAGATATCCGCAAACCCAACAAAAATAAAGGCTTTCAAGCCTTCGTGACCCGTTGTGAGTTTTCCTGAAAGCTACAGGAGCAGAGGACACATAAGCCTTTGGTCGGCGGTTCAAATCCGCCCACTGCCACCATCCGGTTTTTAAACTGCTCGGTACATTTCTTTTGAACTGCCTGTGAGGCGGGGTATGACTTATCGGAGCTTTTCCTAATTCTCATAATGCTGCATCCGGTCTTGGGCTACGGGAAATCAGAAACCAAACGCATACTGTTTCTCCACTCATTCGGGCGTGAATTCTCTCCCTAAACGGAGGCGGCAAAGGCGCTCCGATTCGAACTCTTAACTCTGAGCGATACTCCACTCGAAGCACCTCTAACCTCCTTCACGAATTTCTGTGCCTTGAGGTTGTGCGGCGTTGCGATTGCAGCCGCCATCTTCCCACCCGCCGTGGATTGTCTGGCTTCTACGAGAGGATGAAAAGTAGTCTTGTTCCCGCTTGACGCACTCTCTAGGTATATTTCCCTAACTCTCCTCAATGACCTGCATCCGTATTCTTGTCGCGACTCTCTTTCTGCTAAACGGTGGCTGGCTTTTCGCTCAAACCACCCCACCGACTGAATCCGAGACCCAAGCTGAACCCGCGACACTATCGGTCTGGCATCGGTAAATTGTGAACTTCCGAGCCACTTTGGGGACCCTGACCCCAGAACATCGGCGCTATATGGTCATGCGGCGGCTTACAACGATCCGGGACTTCGATCTTTATAAGCCGATTCGGACGGAGCTTGTGAATCTCGGCCCCCTCCGCGGTTACGCGTTCGCGGCGGGCGACACCTTCTTGTTCACTTTGCTTGAGCAGGATCTAGACCCCGGTTCCAAAGAGTCCTTGGAAGAGGTTTCCACAGAGGTGAAACGCCGCTTGGACGTTCTACGAGTCGCAAAACTAGAACAACGCAATTGGAAGGTGATCGCACGCGGCGCACTTTTCACCCTGTTCGCCACGGTAGTCTTCGCTATCGTACTATGGGGGTTGGGTCGTCTCGGGCGAATCGTCCGCCGGTTTTTTGTCCGACGGATGTCACGCATACGCGATCTGAAGCGAGAGAATTTCGACTTCCGTCCGGTAGTTCTTCAAATTTTTCGGCGCTGCGTATCAGCGGTTGTTTGGACGATCGGTTTTTTCGCAGGCTACCTTTGGCTGACCTTCAGCCTCGCGCAGTTTCCCTATTCAGCTCCATTGGGACACCAACTAGGAGATCAGGTCATTCGCATCGGTGGACAGATGGTCTCGGCCACACTTGGCGCGGTGCCGGGGATTCTCATCGTGTTCGTGATCCTGCTGATTACTCGCGGAGCGGCACGCATCACGGATCAACTGCTGCGAAGTTATGAAGCCTCTCAAGAGGAGGATCGGGTTTTGCCAAGAGACACGGCTCGTGCGACCCGGCGCATCGCCAGCACGTTGATTTGGATATTCGGTCTCGTCCTTGCCTACCCCTACATACCAGGCTCAGACAGTGAGGCCTTCAAAGGGGTATCGGTTCTCTTCGGCCTGATGATTTCCCTGGGATCGGCCGGCTTCGTGAATCAGATCATGAGTGGTTTCGTGATCCTCTACTCGGGAGCCATTCGCTCGGGCGAATTCGTTCAGGCAGGCAACACGGAAGGAACCGTCATGGAAATCGGTCTTCTTTCGACGAAGATTCTCACAACAAAAAACGAGTTCGTAGCGATTCCAAACGCGGTGATCATTTCGAAGGAAACCGTCAACTACTCGCGCATGGAGAAAGAAGGACGCACCGAGCTTTTCACCACCGTCACGATCGGTTACGACACACCGTGGAAATTGGTACACAAGATGTTGCTTGAAGCCGCCGACCGCACTCCCGGGATTCGCGACAAACCGGAACCGCGTGTTCTACAAACCGCGCTTTCCGACTTCTACGTGGAGTACGATCTTCGTTTCGTGCCTGCCGAAGTCAGAAGGAAAGGTGTGGTTCTCTCCGATCTTCACCAACGGATCCAAGACGTCTTCCAGGAAAACAATGTGCAGATCATGTCCCCTCATTTCGAGAGCCAGCCCGATGAGCCTGTGCTTCCCGCTGCAGAGCCTGAACCATCCTGAACCATCCTGATGGATCCCGTTGCTGCGATCCATGAAACGCTCCAGTGCTACAAGTCGATGAAGACCAGCTTCCCGGCTTTCGTGTCCGGAACGATGAGTTTTCCACTCTCTTCATCGACAATCATATCCGCAGCGGATTCCAAGCCTTCGCCGAGTTCAGTCTGGCCGGTGCCGTCAGCTTCATAGCGGGTGACGCGACCTGTCTTCACTTCGGAAACGTAGAACCGCCCCTTGCTATCGTGCACGATCGCATCCGCACTGCGGTGGCCATCAGCGATCGTCTTCCATTTTTCCCCAGTCCTTTCCATGATGTTCCCGGTGAAAAACTCGGCCACGCGGATGGTGCCATCGTCCAACACATCCACCCCGTTCGGGCAGGGCATTTCGGAGTTCGCAGGAATGACCTCGGTCACTTTCCCAGCAAGATCGATGCGATAGACTCGACCCAACGCAGGCAAGGCCTTCGCTCCCTCGCTATCGATTGGCCAGAAATTGCCGTCTGCATCAAACATCTTGTCCTTCTCTCCCATCTCGGTCACCAGGACACTTTTGCCATCCGGCGAGAGAGCCACGTCGTTGAGAAAAATCGATGGATTCGGAAAATCCTCCGGTGCGGCGAGCACTTCCTTTTTTCCCATTTTGTCGATTTTCCAAACTTTCCTGAGATCCGTGGTCACGAGATAGTCGCCTAACAGGACGATCCCCTTGGGATCATTCATGCCATCGCAGAACAAACTGATGTCCTTTCCGTCAAGTTTCAGAATCTTGCCGTCGCCATCGTTCTTCCCGCGGTTTTCACCCATCATGGAGACGAATAATTTTCCGTCGAAGCCACGCGTGAGGCTTTCGGGACTCGCACCAATTTCGAGGGTTTCCTGACCAGCGGTCGCGGAGGCACAGATTCCAAGAAGTCCGGAGACGAGATAATTTTTGATCATTTTCATAAGTTTCTATTTCGGAAATTTTTAGACCTTCTCCACCTGGACAGGCTTGCCCTCGGCGATGGATTTGTAGATTGCCTCACAGGCAAGGATGTCGCGCAGGCCCTCGGTCCCGTTTACCTGCCAGTTCTCGCCATCCATGATGGCTTGGGAGAAAAGCTCCATCTGCACTTGGAAATGATCGGTGGCAGGAAATTCCAGCTTCACGTCGTCCCGCGAGGTCCATCCATTCTGACCTTGGTAGCCGAAGGCCTTTTTCATACCGAACTGACCCTGCTCCGCGAAGACCGTGAACTGATTGTAGCCGTTCAGATTGTAAGTGGTATAAAGGTTCGCGGTTTTGCCGGAGGGAAATTTCATCTCCCACTGGATCGTCTCATCGACCTCCGCGAATTTCTCCAGATCCGTTTTCGTCTCGATGGCGGAGATGATTTCCGGCTCCTCACCTGCGATGTAACGCGCGGCCTGAAGAGCATATACGCCCACGTCCATGAGGGCCCCTCCGCCTGCCAAGTCTTGCCTGAGGCGCCACTGCTTTGGATCACCAATCTTGAATCCGAAGCCCGCGTCGATGTGCCCGACTTCACCAAAAATCTTCTCCCGCGCAAAACGCATCGCCTCCATGTGATGCGGCTCGAACTGGCAACGGTAAGCGATCCCTAGCTTCACTTTCGCCTCATCGCAGGCGGCGATCATCTCGCGGCATTCCTTCGAGGAAACGGCCATCGGTTTTTCGCAATAGACATGCTTCCCGAGCTTCGCGGCCCGCAGAGTAAACTCGTGGTGCATGGAGTTCGGCAGCACGATGCAGATGACATCGACATCCGGATGATCGGCGATTTTTTCGAAATTCTCGTAGTTGAAAACGTCGCTTTCCTTGAGGCCATACTTCTCGCGCCATTTCACACCCTTCTCCGGGGTGCCTGTGACGACGGCGGCGAGGCGGGCGTTTTTCGCTTTCAAAAGCGCGGGGGCGATCTGGTTCGTGCTCAGCGTGCCGAGCCCGACGAGCGCCCAGCCGATTTTTTTCCCGGCGGGTTTTTCTTCCTGAGCCCGAGCGAAAGTAGCGGCGAGTCCGGCGCCAATCGCGGTCTTGAGAAACGGTCTGCGTGAAATGAGATTTTGCATGGTTGAGAAATCCAAGCAGCCGACCACTCGGACCGCACGGAAAATCCTCCGCCGCGCCTCGAAAAGGCAACGCCTGCGCCTCGTTTCCAGTTGGCATCTCACCCAGGCGAGCCTATAGAATCCCGTCCCCGGCCTGAAACTCAGCCGAAAAATCCCCGGAATCCATGAAACACCCATACTTCCTGCCCACCGCCGCACTCGGCCTACTTTTCACCTCAATCACCGCCCGCGCCGCGTTCCAGTCGTTTGAAGGAGATGGCTTTGGTGACTGGCAGACCACCGGCGATGCCTTCGGGCTTTCTCCGGTCCACGGCAAGCTCGATGGCATGGACAAGCCTTTCACTGCCTACTCCAACAACGCCTTCGCCGCCTCCGCACACGGCGGTGACGAAGCCACCGGGACACTCGAGTCGCCGGAATTCACCATCAAAAATACCTACATCGCCTTCCTCATTGCCGGCGGCGACCATCCGGGAAAAACCGCCGTCCAGCTCGTCATCGACGGCAAGGTCGAGTTCGAATCCACCGGCAAACGCAGCCTTCGCTTCGACCGCGCCCAGTGGGACGTGAGCAAATTCAAAGGAAAAAAGGCGAAGATCCGCATCGTAGATCAGGAAACCGGCGAGTGGGGCATCATCGCCGTCGATGAATTCACGTTCAACGACTACGCGAACACGAAATTCCCCGCCTCCACCAAAAATGGCAAACCGTTCATGGAGGGACTCGTTTCCACAGACGCCCTCCCCGGAGCGACCATCCCCGCAGGCTCCACGCTGAACATCGAGGCGACTTTCAAGGACCTGAAAGTAAAGTCCCCCACCGCCCTCACCTTCGACGAGCAGGGAAACATCTACATTTCCGAAACCCACCGTTTCCGCTTCGGAGTCGAAGATGATCGAAACCATCTCTATTGGTACCTTGATGACCTCCAAGCCATGAAAACAGAGGACCGCCGCGCCCTTCACGAGAAATGGAAGGAAAAGCGCTCGATTGAGGCCCTCACTGAAAAATCCGAGATTATCCGTCGCCTCGCAGACACCAATGCCGATGGAAAGCTAGATGAAAGCAAGGTCTTCGCGGACGGCTTCAACGACGTGCTCGACGGCACAGCGGCTGGAGTGTTCTACTACGATGGAGCATTGTATTTCGCCTGCATCCCGAAAATCTACAAGCTCAACGATAAGGACGGCGACGGAGTTGCCGACGAGCGCACTGTCGTGGAGGAGGGTTTCGGCGTGCGTATCTCCCTTTCCGGCCATGATCTGAACGGCTTCACACTCGGCCCGGACGGGCGCATCTACGGCACCGTCGGCGACCGCGGTCTCTCCACGATCACCAAAGAAGGCAAGGAATACCGCTATGCAAACGAAGGCTCCTACTTCCGTTTCGAGCCGGATGGTACAAATTTCGAACTGGTCCACACCGGCCTGCGCAATCCGAAGGAAATCGCCTTCGATGAGTTCGGAAACGCCATCACCGTAGATAACAACTCCGACCAAGGGGACGGTTCACGCATCGTGTATCTCGTGGAGGGTGGAGATTCCGGTTGGCAAATGGAGCACCAGACCATGCACACCTTCCACCGCCAGATCGGCCTGGAAAACCGCCCCACCAGCCGTTGGATGAACGAGAAAATGTGGGAACCACAGAACGATGTGCAGCCCGCCTACATCCTCCCTGCCACGGAAAATCTCACCGCCGGCCCCTCCGGTCTCACCTACCACCCGGGCACCGGTTTCCTCGAAAGCGAGAAAGGACGCTTCCTCATCTGTGACTACAAGGGCGGCGCATCGAGCTCCGGCATCTGGTCCTTCGCAATGGAGACGGATGGCGCGACCATGAAAATGACCGATGCCCGCCAGTTCAACTGGGGCATCGCCGCCACCGATGTCGAATATTCCTTCGATGGCCGGGTCTTCGTCACCGATTTCGTGACCGGCTGGCAATCCCACGACAACGGCCGCCTAGTTTCCCTCAACGCAGGGGAAAACATGTATCTCCCTGAGGCCACGGCAGAAGCCGCGAAACTCATCGCCGAAGGTTTTGACCAACGCTCTTCCACCGAGCTCGCAAAACTGCTTTCCCAACCCGACTTCCGCGTCCGCCTCCGCGCCCAGATCGCCCTCACCCGCAAGCCGGACGCGATCGCCGTTTTCACCAAGGCACTCACCTCGGATGACCAACTCGAACGCATCCACGCGACTTGGGGCCTCGGCATCCTCGCCCGCCGCGGTGCCGCCCTTTCCCCTTCCGGAAATTTCGCAAAAACAAACCAAGACCTCCGTGGAAAAGCATCCGCAGAGCTCGTGAAACTTCTATCCGACAACGACCCTGAAATCCGCACCCAGGCAATCAATTGTCTCGGGGAAGCCACCATCGCAGGAAACGATCTCCCTCTCGACAAGCTACTCACAGACGAATCCGCTCGCGTCCGTTTCGCCGCAGGAATCGCCATCGGGAAACTGAAAGCCACCGCCCACCTTCCCGCCATCCTCACCCTCATCCGGGAAAACGATAACGCGGACCGCTACCTCCGCCACGCCGGCATCTACGCCATGGAGCACGCTTCGCCGGATGCGAAACAGATCGCCACGCTTTCCACCGATCCCTCCCCCGCCATCCGCCTCGCTGCGGTCGTCGCACTCCGCCGCCTGAACAGCACGGAAGTCGCACGCTTCATCAACGACAACGATCCCACCGTCCAGGACGAGGCCGTGCGTGCGATCTACGACAAGGACATGCTCGAAGTCCGCCCCGCCGCCGCCGCCCTGCTCGATGACCTCAGTTCCCGGAAATGGACGGACTTCATGCTCCGCCGCCTCATCCACAACGCCTACCGCGTGGGTGGCACGGAAAACGCCAGACGCCTTCTCAACGTCGTCGGCGATACCGACCTCCCTGCCGAGACACGCAAGGAAGCGCTCCGCCTCTTGGAAAACTGGGAAAAACCCTTCCCCGCCGATCAACTCACCGGACACTGGCGCCCCCTTGAGGACCGCCCGCTCGATACCATCAAGCCCGCCCTCACCGATGCCCTTCCCATCCTCCTGAAAAGCGAAGGCTTCGTCCTCACCGGCGCGCTTGATCTCGTCGAGCAATACAAGATCGATATCGCCGGGCTGGATGACAGGACCTTGAAAGCTCTCGTCGGAAACGGAAAACTCCCCGCCGACGCACGCTCGATGGCACTCACGCTTTTCATCGAGCGCGACGGAGAAGGACTTGATGCCTTCCTCGCCTCCACCGCCTCAGACAAGACCGATGAAATCGCCATCACCGCTCTCAAAGGCCTCGCAACCCGCGATCCGAAAGCCGCCTTGGCACCTCTGGAGCAGGCAATCACCTCCGGCAGCCCCGCCCGGGCACAGAAAGCATGGGCCATCATCGCAAAAATCCCCGGAGACGAAGCCGCGGATTTCATCGTGAAGCACCTCGGGGAACTCACCGCAGCAAAGGGAATTTCCCCCTCCGGCATCGAGCTGCTCGCCGCCGCGAAATCCCGCAAGGAACCCGCCGTCGCCGCCGCCCTCGCAAGTTACGAGAAAGCCATGGCCGAAAGCGGAGATTCACTCGCCCCTTTCAACGTCGCCCTCAAAGGAGGAAACGTGAAAAACGGAGCCTCCCTCTTCGCCTCCCACCCCGGCGGCCAGTGCCTGCGCTGCCACAAGGCGGACAACGATGCACACTCCGCTGGCGGGGATGCTGGTCCAAATCTCGTCGGCATCGCCAAGATTCATGATGCCCGGTATTTCCTCGAGTCGATGATCAGCCCCGCCGTCGTCGTCGCGCCCGGCTTCGGCATCACCGCCGTCACATTCAAAAACGGAGGCACCCTCGCCGGGAACCTCGTCGAGGAGACCGATGAATATCTCGATATCGCCACACCCGAGAAACTTCTCCGCGCCAAACGCTCTGACATCGCCTCCTTCACCCCACCCGTCTCCGCCATGCCACCCATGGGCGCGATGCTTCAGCCGGAAGAACTGCGCGATATCGTCGCATGGCTGGGAAGTCTCGACAAAGAAGGCAAAAAACAGAAATCTCCCGTCCCCGAACCGGTCGATCCATCCACCCTTCCCGGAGCGAAATAATCCATCCAAACCATTCAAGATATGAGCATCCTACTCGCCCAGGCGGAAGCACCCGCCGCCGCCACAGAAGAAGCCCCAAAAGAAGCCGCACCCGCCTCTGGTCCCGAAGCCGCAGATCTCATCAAAGCCGGCCAGCAACAATATCTGCTGTGCGGAGCATGCCACGGTCAGCAAGGCGAAGGCACCGCCGCCGCACCACCACTCGCAGGCTCCCAATGGGTCAACGGCCCCGCCGAAAACCTTATCAATATCCAGCTTCGCGGCCTCACCGGCCCCATCAAAGTCAAAGGCCAGGAATACAACATCGCCCCCGGCATGATGCCCATGGCCTTTCAGACCGATGAACAAATCGCCGGAGTCCTCAGCTACATCCGCAGCAATTTCGGAAACGACGCACCACCCGTCACCCCCGCCGAAGTCGCCGCCCTGCGCTCCGAAGTAGGAAAACCACAGATCACCGCCGCCGAACTCATCCAACCCGAGTCCACCACCGGCCCCGCCACCACAGAAACCGGCGAGCCAGCTCCCGTCCCGGACAAATACAAAGACATGCACGGCTCCCTCGGAGTCCCCGGCATCCTCGTAGTAGCCGTCCTCCTCTTCACACTCGTCTGCCTCGGCGCAGTCTTTAAGAAGTAGAGCAGCAACCGGCCCGGCTGCGATCCGAGTAGTTTCGAGTGCGGACGGCTTGCCTCCGCTTTGGGGGCTGGAGGGCTTGCCCTCTGTGGTGCGGAGCGGCAAGCCGGGGACGGAGCGCGCCGAACAGACCCCGTGAGGCAAGCCTCACTATCGAAAGCGGAGGCAAGCCGTCCGCACTCCATATTTTTCACAAATCCTGATGCCCGCCAGTATAGCGTCGGGAAAACAGATGCCCCCTGAACTTGCGCTTTGTATTGAATCGCTTTGGCAGGGTGTTCTGGAACCACGTCATCCCGGAAACCAGATTCGGATCTGGAGTGTTGAACAACAAGTGGTAGTGGTTCCCGATGAGCACGTATGCATACAGCAGCCACCCCGTCTGCCCGACCAACTCCTCCAACGCGCCATCGAACCTCTTTCTATCCCCATCGTCCCGCACAATCGCCTCCATACGGTTGCCTCTGGCCATGACATGGTAAATGGCTCCAGAATATTCGATGCGTAACTGCCGGGGCATCACTGCTTGTCGATACTCATCAAGCCCGTGCCAATCATCCATGCTCCAAATCTCTGCCTGACTTCTTTCATGGAACTTAAGTGGGGGCGATCTTCGGTCGCCCCTTCCTCTTTCCCCGAACCAGTCTGCTCATCCTTGTGAGCGCCTGGCAAACGGCTGGCGCAAGATCGAACCGTCCTCAACCCGTGTCCACCCGCAGATCCCTCACACTCCACAATACCCCCGCCGCCGCCCTCGCCGCGTCCCCGGAAGCTCTTGTGGCCTACGGTCTTTCACCCGTCGATCTCGCGGATCTCACCAAGGAACTCGATGACTACGCCGCGGTCATCGAGACACCCTCCGGAGGCATCGCCACCCGCAAAGCCCTCACCGCCGCCCTCCGCCCGGATTTCCGCGAAGTCTCCATGACCCTGAAGTCCATGGACCGCCTCGTCCTCCGCTTCCGCCGCACCCCCGCCGGAGAAGCCTTCGCCGAGAACTGGAAAACCGCCCGCGTCATCCGCGATCTCGGAGCAAACAATCCCAATCCCTCCCCGCCCGCCGCGTAATCCGCGGAACTATAGAAAATCAGCCAAACCTGAGTTTCTGCCACAACCGAGATACGAGCGTTATTGAGACTGTGCCCAACTTGTTGAAATCCTGTAAATCCGCACCCGAGACATTCTCACTCGCTTCTAAGGAGCACCCAGAAATCGAATCGTCATCGGCATCCCATCGTTTTTTAGCAAAGACAGCGGATGAAAATTAGAAATATTTGTTTGCTCAGCGCAGGCTCAACGGGACCTGACCACAACTAACCAATTTCATATGGCGGCTCCCGCACGATGGTTGGCATTGGACGGTCATATTCGCGATACATTTCATCGGTTGGTGTTCTTTCGTTTTGTATTTTTCCCAGTACCTCCTGGTAATCCGACGTTCTTCTGCCTTGTTTGCATCGGTTTCTGCCCTAGTCAGTAATACTCGAAAAATCGGTCACGCCACCGACTGCAATGATGTGGCCCCTCGTAAGTATCCTCTCCAATCTCAAAGGGAACTATATGAAGTGAAATAGTATCGGCAACATCAGCCATCAAATCTAGAACTCCATCCTTAAGATTTTCACTCGGACACTCGAGAAACACTGATCCTCCAAACAGACTGAACTTTACGAGGCATCCTTGACGAAGATCAAACACCGATTCATTGGAAAGATGCCCCTCTGCAAAATGGGTCGCATCATTGATTTGAAGATAGACATTTTTGAGTATGATACTAACATCACGAAGTTATTCTACGAATTTTTCGACGCGTTGACAGGCTTGCACATAGTCGAAATCAGGCGGCCCTTCAAAGTACTGATGATCATCAGCTTGATGTAATATTTGCAGTGTTTTTTCTCGGTTCATGGTCCTGGTGGGAAACTGAATGCAGAGGTTACCGGATAAGATGTAACTAGTTTCCCAGAGCCCTTCTCGACAATAAGTAGTATGAAATCCTCATCAATTTTGGTTCCCGCACCCTGCCAAGCGTTGCAAGGTGTCAGAGAAATAAACGAGAGGCGGTTTCAACCCGGAAGTGAAACGATAGCGGCTTGGTCTGAGATTACTTCCCGCGAGGTTCTCCAGCCAAGACATTTTCTCGGACGCTCGTTGATTTTTTCCTGAACCTCCCTGACCCTTCGCAAGTTTTCCATCGCAGGTTTCCCGGAAAAATAACGATCAATCAGCGACATGACGCCAAGAGTCATTTTCTAACTCTTCTTCGTAAACGTCGCGTCGCTCTTCAAGAGGCATTATCAATATCTGGCGTCCAGTTTTCGCGAAGCGAAAAAGTTTTCCTTCGAAGCCAGGATCAGGATCACCTTCATACACCCCTTTGTCAAAACCATCCGAGTTACCATCAATCGAATCGCAATCTAATTCTAGCATCATGCGTTTCAACAAATGATAATTATCGATAACGCCTCTTAGAACATCTGGTTTTCCCATGAATCGCCGTGGCATGAAATCTTCGGGCATGGATGCCGCTACACGTACAACCTTGTCATTTTTAAATGCATTGTATGGATCTTGCGGCCCTTCATTCCTACTAATTGTAATGTACATCAACGTGCTGCCAGTTTCTTTACACAAAAGATGCCACCTTAATTGATAGCAATCTGCACCAACAATTTTGAATTTGTCCTGCGGGAGGCTAACATCTGCCCTTAAGCGCCCCCCTGATGTATGATAATCCAGAAGACATGACTTAATGTATCGTTGAGAATTAGTCATTGTTTCTTTCATTCTATCAAACAAAAGATTTATATCGAGACCAGTATTCCATCGTAATCTAGCGATAGTCACTCATTCTAAAATTAATTTTACAAAATCAGCAGCGTTGAAAATTTGAGGTGGCGTATTACTGCCATAAAGTTTTTCTAATTCAGCATTTAATTGATCTGAGAAAAGGGGTCAGGCAGAGATCTGGTGCGCTTCCAATTTTTTCCATAATTTATTCAGCTCTCTGTCGGTTTTCAATCGAATCTTAAGCTGCCGTTCCGCTCTCGTCACGCTGCTCCTCACTCCCATTTCCAACTCCCTTGCGATCCAGTCCAGCGTCATCCGCGAATGACGCCTCACCAGTCTCGCCAACATCGCTTTCCTCACATCCATCTTCCGGCAGTCCGTCAGCTCACCGGAAGACATTCCAAGAACTCCCATACCCTCCCGTATCCAACGCCGTGCGGACACTTCGCTCCGATCTCTCATTTCACTTCCGCTGTATCCGTTCTCAGTCCTATATCCTCCGCCTTCCAACTTGCTGTCCAACAGTTCCACCATTTTTTCCCTGAAACCATCACTGCCAAAGCACCAGCCCCGCCTGATTGCCGTGACCAGTTTCTCTTCCCTGTCCTCACCCTTCACTGACCGTGCGGCACGGGAGCGATCAACCAAACCTTCGGTATCTTTCAGAAACTTTTTCCGCCCGCCCGCCACATCCTCGTAACCAAGATGGTTCAACCCCTCCCTCACCGCGATCCATGGCCGACGTGCCGGAGCCCTCCGTAGATAGTCGTGGAAACTGCTCCACCGGTAATTCTCCAACCCGCCCGACACCCCGGATAGACCGGCCCGCGAGGGATTGAGGTGAACGTAATGAATCAGTGTCCCCAGATATTCGCCATCCTCCACCAGCACCGCCTTGTAACGTCCGGAAAACAGATGCCCCCTGAACTTGTGCCTCGCATTGAATCGCTTTGTCAGGGTGTTCTGGAACCACGTCATCCCGGAAACCAGATTCGGATCTGGAGTCTTGAACACCAAGTGGTAGTGATTCCCCATGAGCACGTATGCATACAGCAACCATCCCGTCTGCCCGACCAACTCTTCCAACGCGCCATCGAATCTCTTCCGATCTCCATCGTCCCTCACAATCGCCTCCATACGGTTGCCTCTGGCCATGACATGGTAAATGGCTCCAGGAAATTCGATGCGTAACTGCCGGGGCATCACTACTTGTCGATGCTGATAAAACACGTGTCAATTCTCCATGCTCCAAATCTCTGCCTGACCCCTTTCCGATGACCCCTTTCTTGGTTTCGTGTCCCCGTCAGCGGCCCCACCCGGCACCCAGCCCTTGGAGCGATCAGGCTGGTGAAGTTGGTGGTGTGTGACAAAGGGAGGAGCATGTGAAGGTGGCATAGCCCCAGAGGAGATAGGGATGGCGGTGGGAAACTCCAGGTTTTTGCTTGCCAAAGGTGAAAACCCGCCGATTCTAAATTCATGAACTGGATGAAACCCAACAACTTCCTATTCGCCGGAGCGGCTATCGTCTCCCTTTCCTCCGCAAACGCGGCATCCATCGTCCACAATTTTTCCGGGGGCGAAGGCACGGCCAATCCGGATCAGTTCGCCGGTACGGCAGGCAACGGCTGGACAACCGCATTCCGGGGAGCCACCGACAATGCCAGTATCAACGTGGCGGTAGTCAATACCTCTCCGCTGGCACCCGGCGCGGGAAACTACCTGAGCAGACAGATCACCGGCACGGGTACCGGATCCAAACGGTCCACCATCTCCCGGAACTACGGGGACAACGGCACATTCGACGCGGATTCCAGCCACACGATCACCTTCTTGTGGAGGGCAGACGACATGGGCACGTTTACCACCACTACCGACTACTTTACCCTGTTCGGGCGGGACGGAGCCACTTCAGGAGATACGAACGGGGACGTCACCTGGTTCCTCCGCTTGCCCGGCGCAAATGATGGGGACGCCATCGGCGGGAATTTCAATGTCTATAATGGGAACCGTGGATCCAATACAAACTTCGATACCGGCCTGTTCGAAGACACTGGGGTAACCGTTGTCGCCGGCACCACCTACAGCTTCACCGTGGTGAGTGATCCTTCCACTGCGGACTGGTCGGTGGGTATCCAAGAAGTGGGCGGAAGCGCATCCTTTCAATCCGGAACTCTCGGCTGGCGCCGGGGTTCCGGAGCAACCCTCGACCACCAGATCGGGTTCGGCTCCCGGGTATCGGCCGATGCGGAATCTTCCACTTTCTCGGTGGATGAGATTATGATCGTCCCCGAGCCGTCCGCCGCGCTGCTGGGCTTGCTCGGTGCGCTTACTCTTCTGCGCCGCAAGAGGTAGGAGAACCTTTTTCTCGCCCTGTCCAGATCGCTCGGGCAGGGCGTTTTGTGCGAAGGCAAGGAGGGGCGGAATCCGGATCTAGCCTCCGCAAATGCTGAGTAGGTGCAGTCACACAGGGAGAGGCGTGCCTATGGCCGCCTAAATGGGGTTCATGCAGATTGAGAGATCCCATCAACATCGAGGAGTGACCGGAAATAGGACTCCACATCCCCGTGGAACCGTGTTCAATGGACGTGCATGGTTTTGCTCTTCCTTGAAAGTTGAATTTTGAAATTTGAGAGTTCATGAACATCCGCATCTTCTTTTCCTCCCCCGGCGATGTGAAAATGGAGCGGGAGACGGCCAAGCGCATCGTTGACAGGCTGCAATCGGAAGTCGGGGAAGACGCGACGATACAGCCGTATTTCTGGGAGCACGAGGTCATGGTGGCCACCAAGGACTACCAGCAGAACATCCCCCACATGGATGACTTTGACATCGTGGTCTGCATCCTCTGGTCCCGCCTCGGCACTCCGCTCGATCCCGCGCGCCATCCCAAGCCGGGCGGTGGCGGCTTCGGGAGCGGCACGGAATACGAGTTCGTCACCGCGATGCAGGCGCATGATCTAAAAGGCACGCCGGACATCTTCGTTTTCCGGAACATGACGGAGCCGCGCCGCCCGTCGCGGCCCAAGGAAGTGCGCGAGGCGGTGGACAAGGAGATCGACCGGCTGGACACCTTTTTCGAAAGCTACTTCGAGGAGGACGCGTTCTTCACCCGCGCGATCAACATCTATTCCACGCTCGGCGAGTTTGAGGACAAGCTGACCATCGCTCTGCGCTCTTATATCACCGGGCGGATTCCGGTTTCAGGCGAGCGCGCGGGTTTTAAAAAACCGGTCTATCAGCGCCAGCCCTATCTCGGTCTCGCCTCCTTCGATTACGAAGACGCGCCGGTGTTCTTCGGACGCACCGCGCAGATCGGAGAGATCATCACCAGCTTCCAGACGCAAGAGCTGGAAGCCCAGACGAATACCGAAAGCCCGCCCAAGCATTTCGTCCTCATCCTCGGCTCCTCCGGCAGCGGAAAATCCTCGCTCGCCCGTGCCGGAGTCCTGCCCATGCTCACCAAGCCCGGCGTGATCGAAGGTGCGAACTCATGGCGCAAGGCGATCTTCAAACCCGGCGATACGCCCAACGATCCCATCCTCGCCATGGTCGAATCGCTGGCCGACGAAAACGCCTTGCCCGAGCTTTTCGCCGACGGCACCACGCCCCGCGAGATCGCGGATCTCATCCGCACCCAGCCGCAGGGAGGGGGCATGCTTCTGCGTCAGGCTCTGACTCAGGCCGGAGCACTCGCTCTCGTTGCCAAGAAACGCGAACTCGAGGATCATCACCAGCTTCTCGTTTCCGAGCACCGCGAGGAGGACGCCCGTGTCCTCCGGGAAAAAATCGATACACTCACTGCCCCATCCGTCCGCATCGCTTTGCTCGCGGATCAGCTTGAGGAAATTTTCACAGCGGAGCTTTCCCCGGAAACGCTCTCGAATTTTGTCAGCATCCTCATCGCCCTCGCGAGTTCCGGACGCGTCTTCCTCATCGCCACCCTACGCTCGGATTTCTATCCGCGCTGCCTAGAGCATCCGGAACTTGTCGCGCTCATGCACGGCGGCGGCACCTACCCGCTGCCCGCGCCATCGTCGGCGGACATTGCCCAGATGATACGCCAGCCCGCGGCCATCGCAGGGCTTTCATTTGAGGAAAACACAAGCACCGGCGAGAATCTCGACGATCTCCTCCGCGATGCCGCGCTGAAAGATCCCACCGCCCTCCCGCTGCTGTCCTACACCTTGGAGCAACTCTACGAAAACCGCAGCGCCGATGGCCTTCTGACCCTCGCCTCATACCGCGAGCTCGGTGGTCTCGAAGGTGCCATTGGCTCCCGCGCCGAAACGATTTTCACCGACCTCCCCGTCCCCGCCCAAGCTGCCTTCGATCCCCTCTGCAAGCAGCTCGTCTCCCTCCGTGAAGGTGGCGAGCCAACCCGCCGCCGCGCCTCCTACTCCACACTCACCCGCACCCCGGAATCGAAAACTCTCGTCGATGCCCTCGTCACCGCACGTCTCCTCACCGCTGACCAATCGCCCTCCGGTGAGCGCATCATCTCCGTCGCCCACGAGGCTCTCCTCCGACATTGGCCGCGCCTTGTCGCATGGGTGGAGGACAACCGCCTCTTCCTCAGCACCCGCACCCGTGTCGCCTCCCGGATGGCGGATTGGACGGAGAAAAACAAATCCGACGAATACCTCATCCCGCGAGGGCCGAACCTCGCCGCCGCCGAATCCATACTCGCTGGGCACCTCGCTTCGCTCGATCCGCTGGAGATCGAGTTCATCGGAAAATCCTCGGAGCGCGTCCGACGCGAGGACCAGCGCCACCTGCGCAACGCCCGGCTCATCACCGCAGGAGCCATCGTCCTCTGCCTGATCGCAGTCGCCGGAGGACTTCTCGCCATGGCCGCGAAACGCACCGCCCAGCAGAAGCAGGCCGAAGCAGTGAAGCAGGAAGGACTCGCAAAGGAATCTGCAAGAAAAGCCACCGAAAGCGAAGCCCGCCTCGCCTACACGAACGGCATCGAGCGCCTCGAAGCGGGGAAAACCCGTGAAGGACTCACCTCGCTCGCTCAGGCACTCACGATCAATCCTGAACACCCCGGCGCTCTCGCTCGATTGTATTCCGAAGCGCTCTACAGCCTTCCGAAACCCATCCCGGTCCGCTCATTTGCCGCCAACGCGAGCCTCCGACAGCGCATCTCCGGCGGCAGCGGCGGCCCGGCCCAGCGTGTTGCCTACGTCTCACCGGAAAACAAACCGGAGGTCCTCGATCTCAATACGATGACCGTTTTCCAAGGTTCCTGGGACGAAGAGCCGGACACGGAAATTCCGTATGTCTCCGCTGATTCGAATCTCATTATGAATCTCCGGCAGGATCGCAGCTTCCGCTTCTGGAATGTGGAAAATGGGAAGCAAAGTGCTGTCCTCCATCTCTCCAAGGAGCTTTCGCCAATCAACCTCACACCGGATGGAAAGTATTTCGCCGAAGCTCCGAGCAACGGAAAAGTAACGATTTATGACACGGCAACCGGAGGGGAGACATTCAAGTGGCAGCAGAAAGGTACGCCCACATCCCTGGCCATCAGCCGCAATAGCTACTTCGTCTGCACGTCCACGGAAGAACTCGTGATCTACGATGTCGCCGATGGAAAAACCCTGCCACCCATCGTGGTGCCGGGCTTCGAATTCGTCTCCTCGTTTCCCGCAGATGCGGAGGGGCAGGAGAGTTCTCGCCACGTTGCCGTCGTTCTGTTGCGAAAAAAGGACACATATCCGGTTTTCGACCAACTCAGGTTCATCGATCTCACCACCGGGGAATTCGTCCACGGCAGCCGCACCTATTCTCCCAACACTATGATTTGGGATTACATTCCTCTGCCGGACGGAATGTCTGTCATGGTCGCGTCACACGGAAAATTCCCCGAGCTTTTTCACAGCATGGAAAAATCCCGAGACAGGATATTCTGGGCGGCTGGCTTCACGAGAAAGGCGGCTCTCTCGCCCGACCAGCGACTGGCGGTTTTCGGCGCATCGGACGGCACCGTAAGTATCCATGATTTCACTAGTGGAAACCTCTTGTTCGATCCCATCCGCCACCCCGCCCAGTTGGAGGATCTTTCCCTCTCGTGGGACAGCCGCTATCTTCTCACTTCCACGACCAAGGTCGCGACGATCTGGGATCTCGCGGTCGGCCCGGCGCTGACCATGCCAGTGCTCAATCCCGCCCAAGCCCGCACGACTCTTCTCGGAGGAGGGAAACTCAGGATCAGATCACCGGATAAAATCCATACCTACGATTCGGAGACGCTTGCACGCGGCGAAACACTTGATTGGCCGGAAGGAAGCACCAACTGGATCTCCAACCCTTCCCTTACCGCCGTCGTATGCTACAACGGCACCGACGGTGTATCTTTCCACGATGTCGAGGCGGATGAACTGGTTTTTAAAGCGAAATGGACATCGCCCACAGGCAACGTTGACAGTTGGTGCGTTTCTCCGGACGGGTCAACATTTGCCACCTGTGCCAAAGGGCGACTTTTCATCGTCAGCACACGCGATGGCAGCCTGCTTGCAGAGGGGACAGCTCCCGACGTCACCGCAAGTGAAATGGAGTTTCGGGCGAACAACTCGGTGCTAGTCGCGCTTTTCCCCGGAAATGTGGAGCAGAGGACCGGATTCACCCTCCATGTTTGGGATGTGCCCTCGGGAAAAGGAATCCCCGTGGAGCAGCCTGTCCTCTATTCATCCGGCATGTCGCTCTCGCCGGACGGCCGCTGGCTTGCGGTTTCCGCGAATGGCAGCCCCAGCGGTAACGAGTTCCGCCTATGCCTCTGGGATCTCGATCACCCCTCGCTTCCTCCGAGACAGCTTTCCCATCCGAATTTCATCAACAGCATCGGGTTCAGTCAGGACTCCTCTATGCTCGCCATCGCGGGGGACGAGCTTGGATTGACGGTCTGGTCCACGGATACCTTCCAGCCCTTAGCCGCTCCACTTTCAGAGCCCGCCGGATACATCTACCAGATCGCCTTCAGTCCGGATGGGAATCTCGTCGCCACTATCGCGAAAAGCGGCGCGGGAAGCTCCACTCGTGTCTGGGACTGGCGCTCGGGACTGCCGGTTTCCGCGAAATTCATTACACCAGCACCGGCCCACACCATCCGCTTCAGCGCGAATGGCAAGCGCCTGCTCGTCATCTATCAGGAAACGAACGATAACTCCTCGGCCCGTCAAATCATCAGCTACCGAGAGGTTTTCCCGTCCGAGGAAATCTCCGGACAGTTGCTTCCACTGACCGAAGCCGCCACAGGCATGAAGGTTCGGGGCGAGCGCATACCCGTTCCCTGCGATCCCACCCCGCTCTGGGATGAGATCCGCCGCGATTTCCCGGACTCCTGGTTCCTGAAGGAACCCGCGCTGCGGACGGTTTCTCCCGCCATCCCTATCGATAGCATGCGCTGGATCGAAGATCCCGCGGTCGGTATCGACGCCTTGCTCAAGGCCATGCCCTCCGTGGGTCTTGCCGGGGCGGCCTTCGCGAAAAGTGAAAACGAGCGGCTCAAGGAAAAGCGTAAAACGGAGAGCAAAAACCCGGAGCAGGATCAGGCGGACCAGGCGCGGGTTGACAGGCTCGCCCTTTTCGCGGAGCGGAACTCCCACAACGACACGCGGGTCTGCGAGAATCTAGGCAGGTATGCCCTTGCGAATGGGGATCTTGAAAAAGCACGGAATTTCGCGAAAAGAGCGCTGGAGATCGAACCGGATTTGCAGGGAGCGTGGGAGCTTTCCTACCAACTCGCGAAAGACGGTAAGGACTATGGGAAGGCTGTCGAGAGTGCCCGTAAGTTGGTTGAACTCTCGCCAGAAAACGCCAAATACCGGTATCTGCTCGGAAACGGACTCTGGGAGCTTGGGAAAAAAGACGAGGCCAGGGCCGAATTCACTCGGATCGCTGAGGACAAGAATCTCACCTGGCATGAGCGTGGCGAGGTGCTCCACCAGCTGGGTCGCTTCTCCGAATCGCTCGCCCTCTTCAAGCAGGCCGCGGACTCGCGGAAGGATTTCTCGAAGGAAAAGGACTACGATGCGGTCGGCCTACTCTACCTCATCGTCGGTTATTGGTCCGACGGACAGCCGGAAAAAGCCGTCGAATACTACCTCCAGTTCATCGCCATCTCCTCAAGAGTCGCCGATCCAGAACTCGTCTCCCAAGTCGGATTCGACAATTTCATGCTGCCCCCGCTCCTCGCCACCCTAAAACTGACCTTGGAAAAACACCCGGAGCTGGCTCCGGAAAAAAAGGAGTGAGACTCCATCGGGCGAGGTCGGGATTCATCGCCTTCCATTCCCTACCGAAACTCAAAGCTAATGCTGGTCGCTGAATTGCCACGGAGGTGATTTTGTTGGAGGCGGCTACGGCCTTGAAGTGGGGGAGACTTTGGGAAAAAGCTGAAAGTCTAATGAATAGGACTGCGCGAGCCCACGATGGCTGAGGAAGAAACTCTCGCTAAAAAGGTATTGGAGATTCTAGAGCTGCCAAGCGATATAGAATCATTGGCGGGTTTCTGGAAGGGTGATTGACGGAAAGTCTTGGTTGCCGTCCTTCTTGTCAACGAACGGCGGCAGGAAACAGCTGACTTTCGGATCGCCTTACAATGGTGCATACCGCAAGTGTGAGCCGTTTGGACGCTGATTTCAAAAAGGACAAAACCAAGATGGAGAGACTGGGAAAAGTTGAAGAATTGTTATAATGTAGCTCCTGTCACCATTTACTGACGGAGTTTTGTCGAAATTTGGACACTGCCCCCCATTTTCCTGCGCTTTGGCCGGAGCCGACCCGGAAGTTCGATCTCTTCGTCGCGCTTGCGGCTTTTCTAGCGATGTGGCGCTTCAAGATCGCGTTCACTATCTTACTCGATGTTCTGCGCGTTGTTCTGCTTGGATTCGTCGTTCTTTTGACTCTAGGAGTCCGGCTCACTATAAATGTAATCCTTAGCTCAGAATCTTTGTGCGCGGGCGAAAGTCATGAAAAAAAAGAACTCCATCGCGTAGTGGAAAAATACTGCTTCAATGCGGCAAAGTTGGTGACCACTTCATGGATTGGTTGGTGTGCTTGCTTGATCAGTGGTGAACAAAGTGGTACTGGAGAAAGGCCGAGAAATTCTACAGCGCGTCCCACCGTCGTTGGACCATCCGCCGCAAGCTCTTCGTAGCTGATATTCATCTGCGGAAACTTGGACAGTCTTTCGAGAGATTTTCTTCTGGTGCTGTCAACTGTTTCGAAATGAGCGAGGCAACGCTCCGGATCTAGAGTTATCGACGGTGGTGATTTTTCTTTGTCAGAGACATGAGATTCACGTCGTTGCCACACGTTGGTCTGTTTGGCAATTTCGTATGACACTAGTTGTTCCAATAGGTTGCTTCTTTTTAGATGCAGGACCTGCAATTCGTTAAATTCGCTAAACGCCTCATCCAGCAGCGCAGGCCGCGGAAAGTCTATCAAGTGGAGGTAGAAGAGGCGGAAGCCCACTGCTCGGCTGGGTTGAGGATTGCGCCAAATCACATTTCTGAGTGCTGCTTTCGGAGCTTCGTTTAAAGCGTCGAGTTCTTTGACATCGATTTGCATTGCTGAAATTCCACGCGCGATTCGCTCCTTGTGTTCAGGGCCGGCACTGAAGAGTTCCCCGTAGCATCTGATGTCGGGGTGAGAATTCAGAAGTGATTCAAAATATTGCGATCCAGATCTCTGGGTGGATAGTAAAATGAATGGCCTCATGGGATGGTTAGTAAGTAAATTAAATTGGGGTAGGTGCTTCATTTCGACATTTCCGACATAAAGCTGGAGTTTCGAGCCTACCTCACCAGGTCTTCCTCATACATCAGCTTGAAGCCACTGCGGTTCAGCACCGTGGTGGCGAACTCGTAGTCTTCCACGTGCATCGCAAGCAGCGCCTGTCCATCTGGCCCAGGTAGCATCGCGTAGGCGAAATCGATGTTTGTCTCGGCGGTCATCAGGATATCCAGACATTGAAGCAGACTGGGTCCGGCTTCTTTCAGGGCGATGACCACCACTTCGCACAAGGTATGCGGGATGCCTTTTTCACAGAAAATGGACTCCGCTGTATCACTATCGGAAAGGATCAAACGGGCCATGGTCGCATCCCGCGCATCCTGCACGCTGAGACCGATCACCTCGATGGCCGATGAGCGCAGCAGCTTTACCAATGATGCCAGCGCCCCCACCCGGTTCGGCAGCATGACGGCAAATTGACGCACCGGAGTGCCATTTTCCGCCACCACACCGTCTTCGCGTTGCATTTCCTGATCCATGATTTTTAAAATACGATACTCAGCCTTTTGGTCCGCGCAGCCTCAGAGTGCTGACCTCGCCGGTGGCGATTTCCTCGATCACGAGTTGAGTCGGGCGCACATCTGAAACCATGAATTCGCGCCCATCTTCCGCAGTGAATTTCTGGCCCAGCTTCGCCACGTAGCGTTGCCCAGTGATTGCATCCTCCACCAGCGCGACAGGCTCGTGCCCAGCGGCAGGTCTCCCCGCCACCCACTCCGCGCGTTGCCCACTGCGGCTGTCTTCCACCTCGATCACTCCCACCTCGACAGGTGCGCCATTGTTGAGTTTGCCCGTTTCCACCCGACTAAAAACTTTCACCACGGTCAGAGTAGAACCGGGGATGGTCTCGCCTGCCGCCACTTCCAGGTCCTTCGGTTCAGGACCAGGGAAATGCAGCGAAGCCACTCCGCCGGATACCTGTCTCACCACCACCGGGAGCTCGCGCTGACGGTATTGGCGCATCACCAGCGGAGGTTCTCCATTTCTCACTGCGACCGAATTCGCACCTCCAGGCTCAATCGCCGCTATGTCGCCACCTCCTCCAGCTCTGGCACTCACATTGGCCCCTTCAAGAGAACCTGGAACCGCTCCCGCTTTTTTCGGAGCGGACGAATCTCCGCGACTACCACGCACCGCCGGGTCCGCACCTCGCACTACTGCCGTGGCTCGTTCCTCGTCAGGAAAAAGCCCGACCAAACCGTCCTCGCTCGGCTCCTCTGGAGCTGGGGCTGCTTCTTCACCAGGCTGCTCCAACACCGCAACCGCGCCCGACTCCACTTCTTGCTCTTCCGGTTCAATGATCATCGCCTCCGCGATCTCTTCATCCGACTCCAGCGCGAGACTACCGCCGGAAAATCCAGTTTCGATCATTTTCGCAATCTCGTCATGCCCCGCCGCAACCGCAAAACTCTGGGCTGTTTCTCCGCTGTCAGTGGTTGCGAAACGGCTCGCCCCGATATCGATCAGCAGTGCCGCGGCCTCGCGATGACCGTTCTGCGCCGCGAGCATCAGAGCCGTCCGTCCGTCTTCCATTTGCGCGTACACCGATGCTCCGTAATTCGTGAGTGAGTCGATGACCTCCGCCTTCCCGGCGATGGCGGCAAGCAGGAGCGCGGAATCCAGTTCCTCTCTATGGTATTGCGCCAGCTCCTCCACGGCATCCGCATTCCCTTCGGTGACAGCGAGCATCAGAGCCATAAAACCTTCATCATCCTTGAGCATGGGATCGGCTCCCTGTTGCAAAAGCCATTTGACCATTTCAGGTTGCCCGGCAACCACTGCCGCCATCAGCGGAGTCCTACCGCCAGCCCCCGTTTCATCTACGGAAAAACCTCGGTTTAACAGATAGTTCCCGGCATCCTTGCCCCCGGTGGCTGCCGCGATATGCAGCGCAGAGTTCCCTTCCGCATCCTTCGTTTTCTCATCAAATCCGCCTTCCACCATCTTCCGCATCACCGCCACATCGTTCGCCTGCACCGCCCCGAACCATCCCTCAGCCGTGACCTCGTAACCGGCTTCCCGAATTTCCCGCGCGGCGGAATCAGACTTTTTCCGGCACCCCGTCGCAAGCAACAGGATCACAGCCAGCCCGAAGAATGTGAGAGTTTTCATACCCGCTGAATACTTCACTTATCTTAATCATACAATCCCGAAATCTCCTACAACCGTTTATCGGAAACCGGATCTCAATTCTATCGTTAACTGGAGAGGGAGAGCCAGAAGAACGGCAGAATGGGTGAATTGAAATAGCCACAAGGAGATTTGAGCCATCGGCCTGACTGCAATACCCCGCTCGGAGTCCTGCCTTTTTCCTTGAAGACACCCAAGACAATCTCCCTCCTCTCAGTTTGTGCGTCCTTTAATGCAGCGCGCATTCACTCGGTCAGAGGGGATGCCTCAGAACCGACTCCGAAACCTTTTTTCCCTCGACACTCCAGAGAGCCGCTCACAGCATGCGTCTCGCTTTTTTGCCACCTCCATAGATGAAAATCACTCACCTAGAAATACCTCAAGTACTTCTCCTCGAACCGAAAAAATTTGGGGACAACCGTGGGTTCTTTATGGAAACATACCGAGAAGACATTCTCAAGGAACACGGTTTTCAGGGAAGCTTCGTTCAAGACAATCATTCGCTTTCGGCACAGAGAGGAACCCTTCGAGGTCTGCACTACCAGCGCCCTCCCCATGCACAGGACAAGCTCGTCCGTGTGGTGAAGGGCAGTATTCTCGATGTGGCGGTCGATATCCGAGAGGGTTCGCCTACGTTCGGAAAGCACGTCTCCGCCATGCTTTCCTCGGAAAATTGCCGCCAGCTTCTTGCTCCGAAAGGATTCGCACACGCTTTTGTGACTCTTGAACCCGATACCGAGGTGGTATACAAAGTATCAGACTACTATGCGCCAGACTGCGACGCTGGCATCATTTGGAGCGATCCGCAGATCTCTATCGACTGGGGAATCGACGGGGAGCCTGTTCTTTCCGGGAAAGATGCACTCCTCCCCTTACTTTCCGAACTTCCATCTGGCATCTTCCCCTACGGTCAGTTCTGACCCTGCCCCTTTATTCATGAGCCAAAACAAACCAACTGTCATTGTCACAGGCGGATCCGGATTCATCGGCTCCGCCCTTTGCCGCCACCTTGTCCGCGAGGGCCTCGCCACGGTGGTGAACGTGGATAAACTCACCTACGCTGCCAACCAAGCTTCTCTCGCGGAGATTCAGGATTCACCCGACTATTATTTCCGACAGGTGGATATCTGCGACGGCCCGGCACTTAACGTAGTGTTCAAGGAATTTTCGCCAGACGGAGTCCTCCACTTGGCTGCCGAGTCTCACGTGGACCGATCAATCACAGGAGCCGCCGAGTTTATTGAAACAAATCTATTGGGCACCTTCCGGCTGCTGGAAGCTGCCCGAACACACTGGACAACACTTCCGGAAGAGCGGAAATCGGAGTTTCGTTTCCTCCATGTCTCCACCGATGAAGTATACGGCTCATTGGGAGACGAGGGCCTATTCGAGGAAACGACTGCCTATGATCCGTCCTCACCCTACTCCGCATCGAAGGCTGGCTCCGACCATCTCGTCACCGCGTGGCACCGAACCTACGGATTCCCCGCTGTGATCTCAAATTGCTCGAACAATTACGGGCCCTTCCATTTCCCGGAAAAACTCATCCCCCTCATCATCCTGAATTGCTACCGCCATCGGCCTCTCCCCGTTTACGGTAGTGGGGAAAATGTGCGCGACTGGCTTTTCGTAGATGATCATGCCAAGGCCCTGTGGACTATCTGGAAATCCGGACGCCTCGGTGAAAAGTATAATGTCGGCGGTCGCAACGAGCGCCAGAACATTGAGGTCGTCCGAAAAGTTTGTCACCTAATGGATCAATATTCTTCAAATCCGTATGAAGGCGGCCATGAGAAACTCATTACCTACGTGACCGACCGCCCCGGACACGACGCCCGCTACGCGATCGATGCCGATAAGCTTGAGTCCGAGCTAGGCTGGAAAGCCGAGGAAAACTTCGATACTGGCATTGAGAAGACCGTGCGTTGGTATCTCGACAACGAGGCGTGGTGGCAGCCCATCCTAGACGGTACCTACTCGGGAGAGCGTCTTGGCCTAGAGAAATGAGTGGATCAGAAACCAACGGTGGAAACAGACCTGTAATTCTGGTTTTCGGATCAAGAGGACAATTGGGGATCTCCATTCAGTGGTGTGCCCCGAACTTTCCTGATCTTGAGATTCACTCCCTTTCACGCGACGAAGTGGAAATTACCGATTTCAACGCGGTAAGCACTGCAATACGTAACCACAAGCCCGCCGTCGTCATCAATGCGGCCGCCTACACCTCAGTGGACAAGGCTGAATCCGATGAGGCGGTTGCATTCAGAAGCAACGCCTTAGGTCCCCTCGCTCTTGCAAAAGCATGTGCTGAAGCCGGAGTTCCTATGATTCATATCTCCACCGATTACGTGTTCTCGGGTGCGAACGATCGCCCGTGGATACCGGGCGATCCCGTCTCACCCCTAGGCACCTACGGACGCACTAAGTTAGCGGGTGAATGGGCCGTCACCACCACCCAACCCGATTCATATATCTTCCGCACCAGTTGGGTCTTCAGTCCGTGGGGCAATAATTTTGTCAAAACAATGCTCCGACTCGGCGCGGAAAGAGACGAGCTTTCCATCATCGATGACCAGCATGGCTGCCCGACATACGCACCGGATCTCGCGGCAGCGTTGCTCGAAGTCGCCCGCCTCCGTATTTTCGAAAACCGAGGAAAACCGGGAATCTACCACTACTCGAACAGTGAGCAGACCACATGGTTCGGCTTCGCCTCCGCAATCTTCGAAATGGCAGCAGCCGCCGGAGACAAGACACCTTCCACCCTCAAACCCATCCCCACATCCTCTTACCCTACGCCAGCAAAGCGCCCGGCCTGGAGCGTGATGGATACTTCCTCGACGGAAGCGATGTGGGATCTGAATATCTCAAATTGGAAAGACGCCCTCGCCCGTTGCATGCTTGCCCTAAGAGAGGAACAGTAACCTCCCACCCATACCCCCGAACACCATGAAAGAAAGAAAAGGAATCATCCTCGCCGGAGGCAGCGGAACCCGCCTCTACCCTGTCACAAAGGCCGTCAGCAAACAACTGCTTCCGATCTATGACAAACCCATGGTGTATTACCCGCTCTCCGTACTGCTCCTTGCTGGCATCCGCGAGATCCTCATCATCACCACTCCGCACGATCAACCGATGTTCAATACACTGCTCGGCGACGGCAGCGATTGGGGCGTAAAAATCGAATATGCTGTCCAACCCCATCCCGGCGGACTCGCCCAAGCATTCCACATCGGTGAGGATTTCCTCGACGGCCACCCCTCCTGCCTAATTCTCGGCGACAACCTTTTCTATGGCCACGGCCTGACAAACATGCTCATCGCCGCCAGCGCACGTGAGGAAGGTTCCACCGTTTTCGGGTATCACGTTCCGGATCCGGAGCGCTACGGTGTCGTCGAATTTGACGAAAACAGGCGCGCTATCAGCATCGAAGAAAAACCAGCGAAAGCGAAATCGAACTGGGCCGTCACTGGCCTGTATTTCTATGACGAAGATGTCGTCCGCATCTCCAAGGAAATCAAGCCATCCCCCCGCGGAGAGCTAGAGATCACCGCCGTGAACGATGCCTATCTCAAAGCCGGCAAACTCAATGTTCAGACACTCGGTCGAGGCTTCGCATGGTTCGACACCGGCACCCACGACTCTATGGTGGAAGCTATCGAATTCGTCCGCGCTGTTGAGAAACGTCAAGGCCTCAAGATCGGATGTCCCGAGGAAATCTGCCACGAAAACGGCTGGATCAGCGACGGCGACCTGCTTGCTCTCGCCGAACCACTGGGCAAGTCTGGATACGGTAAATATCTCAGGAGCCTAGTGTAAACTGGCGCACTCGAATGACCGGGGAACCCCAGCGAGTTGACGGACGCGAGACCATGGTGGGCATCGTCTTGGCTGTACATCGCCCGGATCCCGAATTATTAAAAAAACAGGTAGAAAGCCTGTTTGCTCAGACTTACGAAAACTGGAAACTATGGATCGTTCCAGATGGTTCGAAACATGGGATACCACCGGATCTACTGCAGAATTTTTCCGATGATCCACAAATCGAAATTCTAGAAGTTGGCAAACACTTAGGCAGCTGTCGGACCTTCGAACGCGGTCTTTCCGCACTTCCCGACTCTGTGGATTACGTCGCGCTTTCGGATCAGGATGACGAGTGGCATCCATCCAAGCTGACCAAGCTAGTCTCGTTCCTTGAATCAGAACCCGGCATCGCGATGGTATTTTGCGACTCCTCCGTTATCGACCGATCTGGGCATGAGATCGCAAATTCGGTTAGGAAATACGAAGGTCGCTCATCCTGTCTCACAACGGCACCGTTGCTCGCGCGAAATTCTGTCAGTGGTCACGCCATGCTGTTCCGGAGTAGTCTTCTCAGCCGCGCGCTCCCATTCCCGCACCCAGTTTTCGAATCAGGAATGAACCATGACTATTGGCTCGCCTTGGCAGCTTCCGTTTCTGGAGGGATTCGATTTCTGAACGAACCCTTAGTGTCCTATCGACTCCATGAAGGCAACGAAGTCGGTCCACGCGCTAGGGATACCGCCCCATCGGAATGCCGCTCCTGGAGAGCACAGAACCGCAGACTGCAACAAAATGTGTCCGCCCGTATAGCGGCGATATCCGGAGATAAAATCACATGGTCACTGAGATACCCCAGAACTGCCATGTTCGTTCTAGCCGCAAAATCCCTTAGGTTTGGAAATCTCCGGGCAGCAGGAGTATTCCTGCGGGCTGCCCTCGCCTGACCCCTCATACGTAGTTCCTTTCGACTGCCGCAAAATCCCTGATACCGCCATCCCATGAATGTGAATCCTCTGATCACCCTCGTCATTCCTGTCCGACTTTCGGAAGACAATCTGTATGACGAGGTTGAGCGGATCGACAGGATCCTGGAAACACTGCCTCCCGATGGGTTCGAGGCCTTGATTGTGGACTATGGGAGCTGCGCAGAGCGTCGTCCTGAATTGACTGATGTCGGGCAAAGACACTCCGTAACCGTGATTCGTGTCGATTCCGAGGACCAAGTTTTCAGCGTCGGCAGAGCGAGGGATATAGGCACCCAACACGCGAGAACCTCGCTAGTCCTCTACCATGATATCGATTTCCTGATGTCTCGTGAGAACTACAAGAGGATACTCCTAGAAGCCCGCGTCAGAAACATGCCGGAGAACCTTCACACTTTCTTCATCCTACCCGGTGCCTACCTCACCGAGAGCTTCTCGCAGGATTACACGTCATACTTCGAACATGGGCAGGGCGAACTGGCTGATCACATTCTCCACGATGCGATCATGAGACTCGACCATTCCGTCTACAGTGGAATGACCTACGCCATATCCGCCCTCGTGGCTAATCGGCTCCATCTGCTCGCTGTCGGAGGGCACGACCCACAGTTCGAGGGCCACGGGGCAGAGGATTTCGAGTTATTTCATCGTCTCGCATCCTACTACCAGAAGGGTCCTAGAACTAGGGACTACTATAAGAACACCATCGGATCGAACAGCATCCAGACCTACACCGGATTCCGCGCATACTTCGCGCTCTACGGAATCGATGTCTTCCAACGTGGTCTGATCCTGGCCCACCTATACCACCCCAGAAGACCGGATCCCTCTTATGCCGTAACCGACAACAACTCCCGGGTGGGAGAGGTGATGCGGGAGTATGATACCGGGGCGTCCTCCCTCCCTCCACTACCGGACCTGACCGTCCCGGAAACAACTCTTTTCCTAGCTGGGGAACACTCGGCACCCTGGAGTGCCTTACGGCAGGTAATCCCTCTCCTGGGAGTCACCACCTTCCGCGATACCAGCGACTTTGATTCTCCGGACCGCTTCGCCGATTTTATCAAGAGCGGAGACTTTACCCAGATCCTTTTCATCCGTAGCGATGACGAATCCGACCTGGACGGCCTGTATCAACAAGCAAAGGAACAGAAATGTCGCACCATCATCTTCGGAAAAGGGAATGTCGATAATTCGTGGTACTTCGATCGCAAAGGATTTTCTCAGAACCATCCCCCGGAGGCGAATTCCGATCAAATCAACAGCTTCGGACAACTCCTGGAACATGCTCCCGGAGAGACCGGAGAGAAAGGACCGACCGGACGAATCGATTTCACGACGATCCAAGGTGTCGCTCCCGAGCCAGTCGTATCGGATTTCACCGAAGTTCCGATTTCCTTGCACGCCCCCTTGTTCTACTCATACGGCGGCGTTCAAGTTCTCGCGAACCTACAGTCTGCCGGACCGATCAAGTCACCACCAGCGGAAATCTGCACTCCAAGTCTCGTCCACCAAGGGTTCCATGCCTATCATTCGGGTAACTTCCATGAATGCGTAAACCTACTCACAAGAGCGATCGAGCACTCCCCCACCGATCCATCCCTCCTGCGCGCGATCGCAGAAGCCCACGTTTCGCTCGGCGACAGGCAAGCAGCTCTTGAGTTCCTCAATCGAGCAAAAGTCCTACTACCGAAAAACAGGAACCTCAAGAAACGAATCCGTGAACTGAGAGGCAACAGGTGGCACTGTTTTCTCCAAAAACCGACACCCTTTCAGATTCCGTTGTCTTGAAATCAGAACGTTGAAATCGACACCTTGAGCTGCAATCATCCTACACCAAACAACCGAAATTGACAAATTTCAACCAAAGAGGCGAGACTTCCAGACCGAAAGCTATGAAGAAAAAAATCATACTCGTGGCGGGAGTTCCGAGATCGGGAAGCACGTGGCTTTTCAATGCTGTTCGCAGGCTGCTGGAAACATCCGGAATGGAACCACATGCCGCATGGTTTTCGGACTGGAACCGCTCCAACTCCTCACCCACTCATCTGGTCAAGGTTCATAGTCCTGAGGATGTCGATTTTCAGCCGGATCTGGTACTAACTACGTTTCGCCCCACGCAAGACTGCCTTGCCTCTCTCGTTCGGATGGGCTGGCTCAAATCTGATGCCGAAGCAATTCGGAATCGATGGGTAAGCCATAAAAGGCTTCACGAATACTGGAAGCAGCGAAGTTCACTTGAGACTAGTTACCAGGAGATCATCTGTCTGCCGAAAATTGCCCTGACGCGCATTGCTACCTTGCTTGGCATTCCATTGGATTGTTCCGAATACGAAAGGATCGCAGAGGAATTGAAAGGAATGAAAGCACCTGTCGAGGGGGCGAAGTATAATCCCACCACCTTGATGCATCCGGGACATCGCAACCTCCGCCCGGAGGTGGGCCTTACTCCCGAGGACATCCTGCGCATAGCGGCCGAGTAAAACCGTCAATGCCTCCCACTATCTGAGCGGACATATTTGAAAACAATGTGATTCTAGAGTTACTTCGGAAAGGCTTCACGGGAATGACTTGCCCTTCATCGGTCGGTGAAACAGAATCTCTCCGCACCGTTACCCGCGCTCTGAGTGACCGGAGTAAAAGCCCCTAATAACAAAACGCAGGGGTCGTGTTTACTCCGCTTACGCTGGTTCATTGGCGAGTTAATAATCAAGACACTCCGCTCGACTATGAAGAAGCGAAAGGGAATCGCCAAAAGGATCGCCAGCTATTTCAACGCGAAACCACTGGTCTACGCAAAGTCACCTATCAAATGCACGGATTAATAACACGACAATTATTGTTACGTCGTAGGATGCAAGCAAATCTGTTAGCTTCCTCGAATGGGTGAGAGAAATCGAGAACCGGATCGAAATGGAAGTAGGTGTAGCAAAAAATTGTATTTCTTGGACTCTTGGATAGGCAACCTAGGAATGCCGCACCCGAGCTGATTGCGGTTTATGTCGCACGATAACTCCTGATCGACGGGCACATCGGACTTGCGGTAACCGTCGGAATCGGATTAAAAATGGCCGATGAAGTACGAAGACTAGCAGGCAAGCGGCACTTCGTAGAGCGAGCGTAGTTTTATGAGAAATCAACAAACAACTTTTTGGGATGCGGTTAAGGCAGCACACCATAGCATCGCGGCTGGCGATATGCCCGCAGCAATGCAGGCGATTCAAGTAGCTCGGAAAGAGAGCATCTTAGCACCTGAAGGTCAATGGGCGCGAAGGCACGAACTGCTCGATTCACTCACGCGCATGGCCGAGCCAAACAGGCCTCTGACAGCAACTACCCAGCGAATCCTAGTCAGCGGAATCGGACGTTCGGGGACTACCTTGATCTACCAGCAACTAGCCAATATGCTTCTGCTTGACGAACGGAAGGTGAATTTTCGCTATGAACCGTACCTTTGGAATATCCGGGGTCCAAAGACCAAGGGCAATCCGTTCGATATGTCGCAACTCCACCACTTCGGACTCCTCACACACTGTTCAGTTCCCCTTTTCCTCAAGGGTTCTGACTCGGTTCATGATCCGTTTCTTGATCACTTGTTCAATGAATCTTGGGACCGCGATTCCAGCCAGCGCCCGGATAGTTACCTGACAAAGGTCATTCGCGGATCTGGCCGCCTACGAAGTTACCTAAATAGATTTCCTGATCTGAAGATCGTTGCTTGCCTCCGCAATCCGATTGATACGATTAACTCCAGTCTTGGTATGTTTTCATTTTTCGGGGAAGAATTTCACACCGACGACCGCCCACGACTCCGCTCCGAACTTGAGGCGCGTGGCTCAGACATATCACAGTTGAACGCTCCCTACCTAAGCACTCAATGGTATGGGTCGTGGTGGCGGGCGTTCACAGAGGAAACTCTCGCAGTGGCAGTAGATTACCCGGAAAACGTGATGCTTTTTTGCTACGAATCGTTTCAGAACGCGCCAATTGCCACACTCGAATCTCTAATGAGCTTCGTTGGCACCCGTAATCTAGGTATGTTTATGGGATTGAGTAAGCCCGCAGGACCTTCCATTAAGGCTACTAGCCTAACCCAGCACGATGTCCGCGTTTTAGGGCCGCATATCAAATATTATACAGAAACCGTTTTAAGGCCTGCTTTGGGTGACAAAGCTGCAACTGCCCGAACCGACAGTATAATCTCACGGTATCTCGACGGGAGGTTTTCTTTCCCAATTGCAGGCAGCAATCTGGGACGCCGATGTCCGATCCAATTGCGCGACATGATGCTCTGCGATGCCAAGAATCCATTCAAGTCTCTGATGCAGCGCCATCCGCATCCTATTTCCCTTGAAGATCTGATCCAACGGCATCTTCCAACAGACTCCGGTGGATTGCGAAAGCCAGCGCTTGATGGTGACGCTCTGAAGAAGGGAAAGAGATTTGGAGTGGTCATCACCTGCTACAATAACGAGACTACCATCGTTGATGCAGTTCTCTCCTGCCTCAACCAGACTTTACCTTTTGACGAAATCGTGGTGGTCAATGACAGCTCTACCGACAACTCTTCTGCGTTCCTAGCCGAGCTGGAAACTCGCTACAGTTGCCTGAGTATTCTTAACCTTCCATCTAATCTCGGCCCCTCAGCATCCCGGGATCTTGGCATACGGAAACTTACTACCGATTTCTTCACTCAACTTGACGGCGACGACCTTTTCTGGCCGACAAAAAATGCCCGAGAAGCTGCAGCGATTGGTGGAGACGAGAACGCTGTAGCCTTCAGCGATATCCTCTTGGTGCGCCCCGAAACAAGCTTCGTACAAAGAACCGAGGCTTATGCATCGGAAGCAAGTGTGGACGTATGGAAAACTTTGTTGGCCCGAACACCTCAGATTCCACGAGACCTTACAGCATCAAGGAAAAGCTATTTCAAAACCCGTGGTTATGATATAACCAGAAACCTCTATGAGGATTGGGATTTTAAATTACGTCTCGCGAGAGCAACTAAAACATGGATCCACGCAGACGGGCTGGCCGGCACCGTCTATAACCGATTATCTCCCGGTCTGTCAGGCGTCGGTGATAGCCAGCATGCCCGGTCCCTCTCCGAAATCTTTCTATCAGCTCTGGATACGAACACCGATGTCTCAAACGAAGCAGTGTTATCATCTTTTGATGCCGCACTCGGTCGCTTTAATAATTGTGAAGTCACGGTTCGCGCTCGTACAGCTCTAGAAGCATGTATCAACCATGATTGCAGCCTGAGCCGAATCGCGGATCTGGCATCACGTCGCGACATGCGAGCAGCAGACACCAAGAAGTTCACCGAGAAACTTGACGCGTTCGCACAGGCTTGCCCGAAAGCTCCAATTACCACATGATTAAATTCTCAGTCATCACCATCGTCCGCAACGATATCACAGGGATTATGCGTACTATGAAGAGCGTATTCGCTCAAACGTATAAAAATTTCGAAATTATCGTGCAGGACGGGGCGTCTACAGACGGAACCTCCGAAGTATTGCGCGGATTTGGCAACTGGATCGACTGTTTGACGATCGAACAAGACAATGGCATTTACGATGCGATGAATCGGGCCCTACGCCAAGCCACCGGCGATTATTGTATTTTTATGAATGCGTCTGATTTTTTCGTCAACAGCAACGTACTCGAACAGGTTTCAAAACTGATCGACCCCGGTAGTGACGATATCTGGGCGGGCCAGGCGATTAACGATGAACTGGGAGTTATTCATAGATACCGGCAACCTGAGGACTACTGGGCCGGCTCTACAATCGACCACCAGGCTGCTTTCATACGCACCAGTCTCCTACAGGAACTCGAGCATGATACACGTTTCAGTATCTGCGGAGACCTACATTTCTTTACACGTGCTCGCAAGAATAACGCAAGATTCAGGCATGCTGAATTTGTAGTTGCTCGTAAGCCCTTCGCTGTCGGAGCATCTTCCGACTTCACTGATCGTCTCAGAGACAGGCTGGGTATGTTAGAGGAAGCATGGGGTGATACTCATCCAGTCCGGGACATACTTGAACGTGAATTGAAAGTCAACACGTCACGGGCATTCGATCTGGACCCCACTTTCATCGCACAGATGCCACTCGAGGATCTCTTGAGCGAACGTGATCGATGGAGCAAGCTATTGTAAGCGTAGTCCTGTTCTTTCCGAAGGCCGGACGCCACCTGACTACATTTCCGGAATGAGCGTATCGATTTCGTTTTCAAGATACTTGAGTTCAGACTCATTCATGCCTGCGGGAGATCGTGACCATGTTACCCCGCCGCGGATTTCCCTCGCGGGGAAACCAGCGTAAATCGTGTTGCTCGGCGTATCTTTGGTCAAGATGGATCCTGCGGCGAGAATCGTCCCTGCGCCAATCGTAACATCCGGCATCACGATGCTACGCCGACCAAGCCAGACATGAGAGCCAATTTCAATCCGGCGACGACCTCCGTTCAAAAGGTGACCCGTCGTACTGTCGACAATCCCATGTTGATCATTCGATTGAATCAGGATTTCGTCCGACCATAATCCGTCTTCCCCCACAACGACATCCGCATTATCGCATACGATTCGTGCATTACCTACCGTGGTACCGGAACCAAGATGAAATGTCCCGCCGCGCCAAATCCGGATATCCAGATGCGCCGGGCCTTTAGCCGCAATATTAATGCGCCCGGTACCTGGCCCCAAACTGATAACGATCGTACCAGAGAAGTCGGGATCCGATACGATAACCCGATAGCCCCGACGGATGTTCAAATTCCCAAGAAGGTGAACTGTGAATCTGCTTAAGACGGTCCTCGCACAGATAACTTTGCAATCCTCGAGCAAAGGTCTCATATTTTCAGGCACCAGAGTCGACAAATCAAATTCTTCAATCTTCATAAAACACCATATCCTTTATTGATATTTGTAAATTGAATGACAACTTGATAAATACGCATAATTATTCCAATGAACATCACTTTCCACAGAAATAATTGATATTAAAAAAGTTAAATTTCGGTGGATATTTTTAATTATATATTTAGAGACTATTCCAAAAGATTTACGGATTATCTAGAAAATACCAGTCATCCCATTGGGCTTCCTTCACACGATAGCCATGCGAGTCGAAAATTTTCCGGATAGCTTCTCGACTCTCTGTAAAATTATGCTCAACCGTGACATTTCGAATATTCCAAGATTCGAACGGGAATGCCTCCAAAATATCGACTTCGCTTCCTTCCGTGTCTATACTCAGGTAATCGATTGTGGTAGGGGCATTGTGTTCTAATAGAAAATCGTGAAGTGAGATAGTGGTCAGATATTTCGTTTCACCAGTTTCAGAATAGGACTTCCGCTTGTCACCATGGTAATCCTTGTTGATATCACGTACCATACCCCCATAAACATCTGCAAAAACGAATTCTACTATTTCACCACTACGTGGCCCTATGCATTGGTCGCTAACGGTGCAGAGTCGATTTTGTTGCAGTTTCTCGAAAAATCCGGGATTGGGTTCGGCGCAGATTCCGTCCCATCCGAATTCCTTTTCTAGCAAAAAAGTATTGCTAAGGAGGACACCGTTGGTGGCCCCGAATTCCACGAAGAAACCTCCACGTTTGTAAGAGGATCGTTCGAGGACCCAGAGATCCTGTCCTAGTTGGGAAACTGCCCGGGAACTGATATCCTCCAGCCAACTTTCATTCAATTTAGCGAGCGAGGAAGTATCCAAATAATTTCTCTGAGAGTTGCTTTCAAACTGTCCCCTCTCCATTGAGATATTGATTTCATGGTTAAGAACTGCAATTTCCGATTCAAGCAAGTGGATTTCATCTCGCAGCGGGTGGTCGGGTGCCAAACCTGAAACGATTTGACGGGACCGGGTCAGAATCTGCTCTGCGCTTTTAGACAAATGATCGACGATATTCGGAACATAGGCACACTCCTGTTCCCCGTCGCTGCTGTTAACGGTGTCGTGAATTCTCTGGAGCAGTTCCTTGTTGATTCTTTTCCTAGACCACCCTAGACCGGGCCCTTCGCTCAGTAACGAATGCGCTTTTTCAGTTTGCCCTCGTCTCTGGTGATCGATGGCTTTCCCGATCATCTCGTCGAATGTAATCTTTTTGTTCATTTTGCTTCAAAGGCAGGTGGGGCGGTTCATTTTTCCGCTACTTTTTGGACGAGGAACCAAGCATAATCGACGAGAGTAAACTTACTTCCTCCAATTTCCGGCTGTCAGACTTCTGTTTCATGGAGGAAGCGGAGAGCAGGGACCCGAGTTCCGAGATCGTGGTTTCGAAGGATGCGCTCAAGTGCTCAATCCCGACTGCCTTTTTTTCCAATTCAGTTCTGGCAGATTCAGATTCCGTGAGTTTGTCCCGGAGCGAACTGATTTCCGCTTTCAGATCATCGATGGTCTTGTTCTCTATCGCGGTTCTCGCGGTTTCGCTTTCGGAGAGTTTCTCCTGAAGCGTTCGAATTTCCGTTTCGAGACGGGCGATCGTTTTCTGATCAGCGGTTTTTCGGTTCCGCACGAAGAGCGTATGGCCTGTGCGGGTATTGCGATTGGGCTGGAAGGTGATGAACTGGAAACCGTGGTCATCCATCGCGGCGACGAGCTGATCCGTGGTTGCTCCAGCGGGCGAGATTCCTGTAGTCGCCCGCGCGACGATGACGTTGACGTGGAGAAGATTGTCGCCCGCGCTCTCGATAAGAGGCAGTGAAGGAAGACAGTCGATGAATAACCAATCTGCCTGGGATTGCGAACCTTCCATGGTATCCGCGAGGGTGACTGCCTGCATTTCGATACACTCCCTTGCGGAGATGCGCGGCCAGAGGTTCTGCAGCGTGTCTGGCTCCAGCAGGCCGTTTTCACAGGGAACGGATGTCTTGTGGAAATTGGTTTGTCCTCGTTCGGGGGCGATGAGCTGGTGAGAGATGGTCCAGGTCTTCTGATCCGCGGTTTTCCGCTGTAGGTGCTGGAAGCAGGCTTTGTCGGCTTCCACCAATGTCACCGCGCCAACTGACAATTCCTGTAGGAGGCGAACCAAGGGGTCGGTGCCGTTGCCCGCCCCTATGACGAGGCATTTTGAAATCGGACACAAGCGGGAGAGAAAACGAAGCCATGATAGAAGTGCGTCCTGGTCCTCGGTGGGTTGCGGTTGATTATCCTGGGAAGGAATTACGAGGGAAGAGTTCACTTTTCGTGGCTGCGGTTGCGGCGGAATGCCTGGGTTTGACGAAATAAAGCGAATGGCATATTAACCCAGCCTTTCGGGGATTTGCAGTTGCGGATCAAGGCGTTTCCCAATCGATAGGATAGCTGTTTCTTCACTTTCTCTGCAAGGTGAGCATCGGTGTATTGCTCGAGTGGTGGAAGGTTCTGATCAGTTTGATTTCTTCGCTCATGTTTGAAGCGAGAAGATTCGCGAGCAAGAGATACTGGCAGGCCGATGAGACCGAATGGGCTTTTCGCCTTGGCGACCATGAGCGCTCCTAGGCGGTAGGAGAGTTGTTGTTTTACCCGTTCCGCAGCTCCGAGCAGTGCGGGGGTTGGTTCCGGTTGGGGTTCCGGTTGGGGTTCCGGTTGGGGTTCCGGTTGGGGTTCCGGTTGGGGTTCCGGTTGGGGTTCCGGTTGGGGTTTGTTGCACTCAGCTTCGAGGGCTTGCAGCCTGATTCGGAGCGAGCGATTTTCGAGCAATACGTGCTCAAGTTCTTCGCACGCCTGAGCGTATTGGAGGTTTGTAAGTTGTTGGTCCTTCCGCAACCGACCAAGGGTCGCTTCGCTTTCCCAGCAGTTGATCTCAAGGCGTTTGATGGTCTGGAAAACGGAGTTCTGTTCCTGACGCCAAGCTACCCATGCCCGGTTGCTGCAATCCTCCGGTTTCCAGTGCCCAGAGGGGAGATTGGCTGCGGCCTGAAGTTCATCGTAAAGTGCGCGATATTGGGGGCGGCGCTCCAGCAGAGATTCGATCAGGAAAGTCTCAGTTGGACTCTCAGCTTTCAGAATAGAGGTCGAGAGGCCGTCGTCAGGCTTTGCTACGAACAATTCCCGATCATGTCTTAGCGACACCTCGTTTCCAATTCGTGTGACCTCATCCGAGGTAGGGATTTCAAGCGTCGTGTCCAGTTTGAGTTGGATCTCTTGCAAGCCATCCTGTGAACCCTCACGGAACTCGCGGGAATGGATCAAGACGCAGCGATCTGTATTCCGAAAATAGAAGCGCAGCATGGCGCTGTTGCATGCCGACCAGTTGTTTAGACTAGCCTGGATGAAGTTTTCATCTTCCGTGGCGGAATCTTCGGTAAAACCTTTCCTTAGCGCACTGGCCGGATCGTCATACACGAGAACGAAGACACTGTCAGAATCGAGAGTCCGCCAGTAGTCGAGAAAAAGGAGTGTGTTCTCGTCGGCCCAGCCCCAGGGTTCCCTGCCAATGTTGGCTAGCAGAAGGTCCATTGCCATGCCGTGCCACACGGGAGAGATGGCTACGGGAAAAAAACCGCGTTCATCGGTGATGGTGCGGACATCGGGGATCTTGTGTGCTTTGCACAAGGCCTCGTGAATGTCTTTCGGTAGCAGGTTTTCTCGACGGGAAGGCAGGGCAACCTTGAGGCCGCAATGCAACAACAATGACTCCACAGAACCGTAACCGGATGCCGAATGGCCTGTGATGATGATCTTGTTCATGGTCCTGATTTCAGCGGCACGATCCGCGGCTGAATTTGCGCTAGAAGGGGACTTTTGTGATTAAGGCGGGATAGGGCAAGCGTCTTATTAGGGAAACTTTTTGACCGTGCCTACCTGGTTTTGGAGGACCAGTTGTCGGGCAAGAAAACAACTTGGCCGGATCACGTTCGGGTGGCTATCTTGCGGCCACGCCCCATCCATGTTACCTCCGGATCAATACCGTTTTGAACACTGAAAAGACCCACAAATTCACAGGGACGCTTGATCTCCTGCTCGATAGTGGCGTGAGATTTTTCGAAGGAGGTAAGCGAATGGGAACTGAACGGAAGGAGGGCGCAGTTCCCGGATCGCCTCTGGTAACGGTGATCACCGTAGTTCTGAACAATGAGAAGACTGTCCGAAGATGTTTCAACTCGGTGTTCAGCCAATCATATTCGAATATCGAATATCTCGTAATCGACGGTGGCTCGACGGATCGCACCCTAAACATCATCAAAGAGCACATCGACCGGATCGACTATGCGGTGTCCGAGAAAGATGGAGGGATCTATGCGGCGATGAACAAGGGGATAAGGCTCGCCAAGGGTGAATACATCGCCCTCATCAATTCCGACGACTGGCTGGAACCGGATGGTATCCGGCACTCAATCGACCATATCCTTTCCTCTGGTGCTGAAGTTTCGATCGGTCATGCGAAAGTCTGGTTGCCAGACGGAAAATTGAGTCACACATGGAATGTGGGGAATTTCGATGTGAGAACCCTCGTTTCTGGTATTAGTTTCTGCCACCAGGCGGTCATTGCTTCGAGCCACGCCTATGACGTGGTGGGACCCTATGACGAGACGATGCGGATTTCCTCGGATTACAAATGGGCGAAAGCGGTATTTTGTAGTGGGCTGAAAGTCGTTATCACCCGTGAGAATATCGTGAATTTTTCCTTCGACGGGCTTTCCGTCAACAATCGACCGATCTGGAAAGAGGAGTGCAAGCGGATGTTGTGCGCTCAGTTTCCCGCCTTGGACTACCGCGATGTCTCCGCGTTCCTAGAGTATGTTTACAAGGATGCGAAGTTCGATCCCCATGCCTATGAGAATCTGATAGGTTCGGCTGTTTCCGAACCTGCCTTGCTTCAGGCTCTTGCGCTTACGCTTAAAGACAAATTCGCCCAAGCCCATCAGGATTCCGTTATTCCGGGGGCGGAAAGAGTACAGTTAAAGCCAATGGTTTCTGCTCATCCCGATTCGAAACCTGCCGCGAGGCCCACATTCCCCCGGATTGTGAAGTATTTCAAGAAGCGCCTGCGTCGCATTACTTCGCGATAGACTCCCAATGTTTCCTCTGAGCGAGATCGGCCTGTTGCGCTAGGCGCAAGGCGTGGGCATGGGATCTTTCGGCCAGATCTTCCAGACGCTCGATATCGTTCAAGTGGATCGTGATGGCTTCTCTCCACTCTCCTTCTCGCACCAGCAGTCCAGGCGAAATTTCGGCCACTTTTTCCGTGAAAGGAACCGTGGCGCTATAAAGAGCTGCGGCACCCGTCATCGCGTGCTCCATGATCTTGTTGCAGGAGCGAGCGGCGTTCACTTCCGTGTCGAACGCGGGATACACGCAGAGGTCGAAACCATGGCCTGATATCCCCTTTCGATAGTGCTGCCAGTTCAACGCAGCGTGAGCTTGGATCCCGGAGAGCCCGCGCAACCATTCCGGGGCATTTTTCCCGAGAAAATGATGAAATTTCCAGTTCCTCCGAGAATCTGTCAGGGCGTTGCGGAGCAATTCGAGATCCTGAAGATGGCTACCTGTTCCGAGAAATGCGACATCGCGAGAGACGGAGCGGACGCGACGCTTGCGGACAGAAGGAACCGGCCACGATGGATCGAGCCGGACAACCTTTTTGCCCAGAGCGGTATAGAGTTTTTCCAAGTGGACCGAAGGTACGGCGACGGACTGGATTCCATCGAGATTTGCCAGAATCTCAGATGAACGCCAAGCTCGTTCGAGGCGGCGGCGATACTCCGGAGGAATGGTTGAATCGCGAATGATCGCTTCGATATCGTCATCAATCAGAGCATGGACGGGGCCCTCCCACCCCGAGGGTTCGGAGCAACGAACAGCGACCAGAGCCCCACCGACCCGAAAGGCATCTCCCATGCGGACACTGCATGAGGGCAGGTGCTGGTATCGTGGAAACAGACCGTAGAGTTCCGAGGTGGGCAAAACGGGTCTTCGGAGCCGTGTGGACAACCAGGAATAAAATTTCATGCACCGTATTCGTAGAGGGATTCGATTAGTTTCCGATCCCAGACGAGTTTTTTGAAACCTGTGACGCCATGCTGGAATCGGATCTGTTTTTCGTAGATCCTACCTGATTGGAAGGCGGCGAGAAGACCGGCGTATTTTTCAGGATCTTGGCCGGCAGCATTCCAACATCCCGTCACACCAGTGACCTGAGAAAGGAAATATTCTAGCTGGAAGGCCCGCTGCTTCTCATGGAGAGTGCAGTCAATGAGAAAGGGCCGCAGTGAGGCGAGTTGTCCGAGATACCTGCCGATATCGAAATCGCCATCAAGAAAACTGCGGACAGTTGGAAAAACCCCCTCCGGGGCGTAAGCTGCCTCCCCTTCCACGCATACCACTTTGTCATAGAGCGTGGCCTCGAACCCTAAGGAGCTGTTCGTCGTTACCACGAGATCGGCGCTAGCGACAAGCGCGCACTGTTGTGCCGAATCGGTTGCCGCGTCGAACCAGATCGTGCCATCCCGAGATCGCACGAATTCTTCCGCGGTTTCGTGATCCCTCCTGTTGATCGCGCGGAGGCTGGCCGCCGGGTGGGGTTTGATGAGGCAAGTGTATCCCTCACCGATCAGCGGAGGTAGGACAGATTCGAGAAACGCAAGGCTCGACGGAAAGTCCGAGTATAAGATCATATTCGAGTCGTCCCGCAGTTGAAGGGCGATGAGCGCTACCTTTTTCGATGCATGAATCTGTGCGGCATGCGGCGTGGATAGCGGGGTATGTCGAGCGCTGAAAGGTCCAAGAGATGGATAGCCGGAAAGCAGAGCACGCTCCGCGTCAGCACTCCTGGGCTCCACCAATGTTGCGATTGTCTCGACAGATATGGAGCGTGTTACCGATCTGCCGTTCACTCCCCGTGGGTCGAACACAACGGAATTGAAAAAAGGAGGACGCATGAATCCCATCTCCATGTTCACGCTGTAGATCTTTTCTTGTTCACAATAGGTTTGAACGGCTCCGTTCGTCCCCCAGAAAACGATGGCGTCGAATGCGAAGCGCTCGCGGACGCGGTGAAGATTTTCCAAGTAATAGTCGCTCACTTCCCCACAGCCTTCCATGAGTTGTTTCCAGATCATGATCGCGTCATCATCCCATGGTAGGAGCCAGTCTTCGATTGGTCGGAGTGTTCGCGGCTCTTCCCAATCCAAGAAAAGTGACCTCATCCATGGACGATCGATTCGAAGGGATCGCATGGTCCTCGGATTTCCGTGAAGTTTGACCTCGTGATCAGAGAATCCGTCGTTCCTCCATGGAGCGGCGTTGTTGATCATGGTGGCGATTCCATCCGCAACCCACTGAAATTCTTGATATCCGTTCCGGATCGGATGCGGCTCGATATAGAAAAGAATTTTCATTTCATGAAAAGATCGAAAAATACAGTGGAGTACTACCTTCGGTTGTTCCTTGTGCTTGCGCATAGGCCACCAACTCACCCTCGGCCGGAGGATTCATGATAACATCCCGTAGCGCACAGATCCACTCCTCCTGATTTTCAGCCACGAAATATCTTCCGGAATGATTGTTCAAACCGGGGGCCGGAGTAGCGATCACAGGAACGTCCATGCATGCGGCTTCCAGAAATCCGGCACTCTGGTTGAAACGCTCAATGGGAACGGCAGCCTGAGGGAGAAGCACCACATCCGAGCGGGACATTGTCAGAGCCGACCTCCGAGGATCGAATTCTAGCTCGGCTCGCGCGCGCGGGTGGTCCGCGAGTGACCCTAACGGCATGTCGGCGCCCACATGAAGATAGCGAGCATGCGGAAATTCTCTCAGGATCTCCAATAACGCTTTTCCCAGGAGTTCGAAGTCTGCACCCCATCCTTTCCCTTGGGCGATGTAGGTGACCTGAAAGCTTTGATCGCTTTTCCTCCGGCGAGGGAACATCCGAGCGAGTTCCGTTTGGACCGGAGTGAGCAGGTCTGGGACTACCGTGACTCTGGCATCGGATCGCATTGCCAAGATATGTTCCCGGATCGAGGAATCCGCGACGGAAAACCGATCAAACAACTGCAGAGCAGAGGGAACCGGGTCATCCCCCTGCGAATTTTGGACCGGTAGGGCCCCGTAGTCAGCTACGACCGGCTTGGCCTCGTTCTTCATCTGCCCGACGAATGAGGCTAGCCTCTCGGAATCGACGGGATGATGAAACACGTATGCGTCATACCAGTCGACCGGATAGCGGAGAAAGAGGTCGGCGGACATCACCCTGGATGTCAACCCCATCCCGGCTAGAGCCGAAGCCGGATGAAAGCACCGATAGCGACTGGAAGAGTCCATGAACGGATTCTCACCCGTTTCCGTGGTGGTGACATAACAAATGTTCCTAATTTGGCTCATGATTACGGATTGGGAGATTTCGTTTTCTCGGGCAGGAAATAGGAGGAACCGTCTGAAAGCACGATACAAAGCGAATACTCCCTCCTCTCCTCCCATGACTCCTCTCCTGTGCGCATGGAAAACGAGAATCCGACTTTTCTATCCACGTGGTCCGAGTCCTCCGGCCGCGGAGCTTCCGGTTCGAAACCTGCTTCCGCGATACCTACGCTTACCCCGTTTTCATAGACTCTGATCTGCTCCACTCCCTCCCCGTTTTCACAATATGCCCATCCGGTGAGTTCCACGCGCTCGGGTTCGCTCTTTCTGCCATCCGAAACCTGCCAATCGACAATCAACCAAGTGGGTAGGTGCTCCGATGCCGCTTGGAGTCGGGCGGATGGAGAATCCGAACGATGATCGGGAAAGTGAGATCGAAAAACAGGGTTGAGACGCCCACTTTCACATGCACGCGTCATCAGCAGTCCGGGCAATTCGGAGTTCGACTTCATCCAGTGGAGCAGAGGTGGAATGTGGGCAGCTCGCGCGTCCGGATGCGTTCGCAGATAGGATCTTCCATCGAACAAGGGATGGGGTTCCAAGCCGATCTCCCAACCGGATACAAGGTAGTGGGTGAGAGGCTCCGTGGTCGATGCTAGATCGGTATCGAGTTGGCTCAGATACCATGATCCGTCGAACAAAGGATGCGCCCTGTCGCGCCGTTTCCAACCAGTTTTAAGATAATACCCGAGCGGCTCGATTCCCAACTCCGCGACTTCGGGATGCTTGTTCAGATACCATGCGCCATCGAACAAACGATGCGGAGAGTATCCCAGCTTCCAGCCTGTTTCCAAGTAGTGGAGCAAAGGATCCTGCGCCAGACAGTCCAGATCGCGCACCTGGGAGCAATACCAATCGGCATCGAACAATGGATGCGGACCGCGACCTTCTTTCCAACCTTGATCCAGATAAAAACGGAGAGGCTCCAGCCCGAGATCCCTGAGGCCCGAATCGTTTTCGAGGAACCAATCCACTTTGAAAAGCGGGTGGGGATCGCGCTTTTCTCTCCATCCGGTTTCCAAATAGTGGACAAATGGCTCCCTCCCTTCCCCGGAAATATCCTTGTAACGATCCAAGTACCATTCGGGATCAAAAAGAACATGGGGTTTCTTTCCTTCCTTCCACCCGCGCTCCAGATAGTGTTGCAACGGCTCCTCGCCGGAGGACTCGACTTCAGGATTCGCAAGGAGGTATGCGCGGGTATCGAACAGACGGTGCGGATTTTTTCCCTCCTTCCAACCATGCTCGATATAGTGGCGCAACGGCTCCAGACCGGAGGTCGCCACATCGGGATTGCCTTCGAGATACGCGCGGGTGTCAAATAGGCCGTGCGGATCGTATCCGCATTTCCAGCCTACTTCAGAATAGTGACGCCACGGATTGACATCCTGCGGAACGGGGTATCTCGAAAGATACCTCTTCGCGTCAAAAATCGGGTGGGGATTTCGTTTCTCCGTCCATCCATGCGCGAGGAAATGCCCATACGGTTCTACTCCGGATTCCGCAATGTCTGGATTATTTTTCAGATACCACGCGACTTTAAAAAGTGGATGCGGATCGCGCCCATCCAGATGACCCGCTTCCGAGTATTGCCGCAGTGGCTCAAAACCAGCGGCCCGAATATCAGGATTACGTTCCAAATAGGCAGTAACATCGAAGTAAGGATGTGGATTCCTCCCTTCTCTCCAGCCTACACGAAGGTAATGTAGAAAAGGTTCCTGTCCCGAGGCCGCCACATCCGGATGGAGCGAAAGGTAAGTCTTAACATCAAATAATGGATGGGGATTGAGTCCGCTTTTCCAACCAAGTTCGCGATAGTGCTCTAGCGCGTCACCTAGGATTTCAGGATTTTTATCCAGATACCAAGCATGGTCGAACATTCCCACATACTCGGGTGGGGAGGAACGAAATAGACGGAACTTCATGGGATTCTCAGACTTCCTGCAGGTTCAATCGCTTGCATTTCAATGATCACTTTGTGCAGCATTTTAACAGTGGTGAACAAGACCAAATAGGATTTCGCGAAATGTTCGACGGATGGTGGAGCGCCCCCGTCCTTTGAGCCAAGTTCTATGAGAGTTTTTGTTCGGGTTTGATGTTTCGGTCGCTGTGCTTCGGAGCGCAGGCCGTAGGCCGGAGCGGAGAAGCACAGCGACTCGCGAATTCCGCCGGGGTGAAATCTCCCAGTGAGGAATGCGGTCGCTGATGGTTGTATTTGTAACGGTGCTCTTCGCCAAGCACTTTGGCTTCCGTCAGGCTCGCGAAGAGTTCGATGTTCAGGAACTCGTCCCTGAAGCGCGAGTTCAAGCTCTCGCTGTAGGCGTTCTGCCACGGGCTGCCCGGTGGAAAGGATCCGGATGCCGCGCAAATCGTCAACCTCATCGGCGAACTCTACGGAGTGGAAAAAGACCTGCGCACGAGCGGAGCAAGTCCGTCGCAACGCCAAAGCACCCGTGACAAACGTAGCGCTCCACTCGTCGAGGCCATCCGGGCAGCCATGGAGGCGGCCCTGCCGAAGCACCGCCCGAAAAGCCTCATGGGAAAAGCGCTTGCTTACGGCCTTGGCCATTGAGAAGCGATGGGCAGGTACCGTGAGGACGGTCGCTTCGAAATCGACAACAACCTCATCGAGAACGCCGTGCGCCCCGTCAAACTGGGAGCGAAGAACTGGCTGTTCTTCGGATCGAAGGAAGCAGGCCACAACGCCGCAATCATCTTCACCCTCGTGGAAAACTGCCGCCGCCATGGTGTGCCGGTCGAAACCTACCTGCGCGAACTCCTCACGCGCCTCCCCGGCCTGACCGATCCGGAAACCATCGCCAGCCTGACCCCGGCAAGAATAGACGCCATCCGCCAGGGGAAATCCGCCGCAGCCTGAGGCCGGTCAAGGTGGTCGCGTTTCCTCCGCTTACGGCCATATACCCCTTCATGGCAAAACACCTGAAGCTGGATCTCGCGAGGGTCCAAGATGCCGAGGAGAAGATTGACGAGTCTTTTGTCGTCAACGAGACACGCGCGGACATGCTCGTTTTTGGAAGGGAAAATCCCTATCCCGAGGGTGCTGTGAAGCCGAATACTCCCCTGCCCAAGTAGCCGACCTTCTCCAATCTACAAAGGAGGAATGCCGAGCATTTCAGGAAGAGCGAGGCGGGGGCGGTCGGTGAGGATTTCCGGATCACCGTGTGTGATCAGCACCGTATGTTCGAAATGAGCGGAAGGCTTCCTGTCCTCGGTGATGACAGTCCAGCCATCCTCAAGGATGCGAACATCGGGAACGCCCTCGTTGATCATTGGCTCGATGGCAAGGCACATGCCTGGCATAAGGGTCGGTGATTTTCCGCGCGGGCGGAAGTTCGGCACCTGCGGTTCTTCGTGAAGTTTCCGCCCGACTCCGTGACCGACGAATTCCTTAACAATGGAGAATCCGAAGGGTTCCGCGTATTCTGCGACGGCTCCGCAAAGATCCGCAAGTTTTCTCCCGGCGCGTGCTTTGGAGATGGCCTCGTAGAGGGATTGCTCGGTGACGGCGAGCAGCCGCTTGGTTTCGAATGGAATTTCGCCGCAGGCGACGGTGGTGGCATTGTCTCCGATAAAACCACTTTTCACGATACCTACATCGATCTTTAGAATGTCTCCCGGCTGGATGCGACGAGGCCCGCCGATGCCGTGCACGACTTCTTCATTTACGGAGATGCAGATATTTCCGGAGAATCCGCGGTAGTTGAGAAAGGCACTGGTGCAATCGTTTTCCGCTATGAGGTCTGCGGCAAGGGAATCGATCTCCTTGGTCGTGACTCCAGGGGCGACCGCGGCGGCAAGCTGCTGTAGAATCGCTGAGGCGATGCGCCCGGACTCGCGCATGCGCTCGATTTCCTTCTGATTCTTGATGGGGATACGGACTCTTGATTTCAAAATATTAAGCGCTGAAGTTTGGATCGGATTTCACTGCAGTGATTGCCGAGATGATGGTGGCGGAGACTTCCTCACGCGGTGCAATTGCAGAAATTTCTAGGAGGTTGCCGCGATTTCGGTAGAAGTCGATCACAGGAACAGTGAGCGAGGTATATTCCTCATAGCGGCTGCGGAAATTTGTTTCATCGTCATCCGCCCGTGGCGCGGTGCGGCCTCCGCACTCGGGACAGGTTCCTTTTACAGAAGGCTCTGTCTTCTGACCGGACCAGCGGCAATCGGCGCATTCGACACGTCCACGGATGCGTCCAAGCAACTCTTCGAATTGCACTGTCAATGCGATGGCAAAATCCAAAGATCGTCCTCTGTCCTCAAGCCACATATCGAGAAACAAGGCCTGGGGCAAACTGCGTGGAAATCCATCGAGGACCCAGCCGGGCGAGCTATCGTTTTCCTCCAACCATGCGGCGAGAATAGGAGACATGAGGTCATCCGCAAGGTATTCGCCACGGGCGAGAATTGGCTCAGCGATGAGGCCGAGATCAGTTCGCTGCTCGACGTTTTCGCGGAGCAGTGCCCCGGTACTCAGGTAGGTGAGGGTAAGATTCTCCGCGAGGACTCTGCCTTGCGTGCCCTTTCCTGATGCGGGGGGACCTAGGAGGACAACACGCATCGGAAAAGGTTTGGGAATATCGCAGTCCAGTCGTCTAGAATCAGACGTGAGTGCTGTTGTAGATGTAAGCGGTAATACCGAGTACGATGAGGACGGCGATCACAAGCCAGAGATAGACGATTGCGTTGCGAGGCGCAGCATTGCTCTGATTGCCGAGGCGATCGTAACGGCCTTTGAGTTTTCCTTTCCGAAGGAAGCCGTCGTAGTGCTTCTGCAGAAGGTGGGTCTCTACTTGGCGCATCACGTCAAGCACCACACCAACCATGATCAGGAGCGAGGTGCCGCCGAAGAAATGGAGAACGAGCGATCCCGGAGGGAGGCCGACTAGTTTTCCGATCAGTGCAGGAAGGAAGAACAAAAGAGCGAGGAACAACGCACCGGCGAAGGTCAGGCGGGTCATCGTGAAATCGAGGAAATCCGCGGTCGGTTTGCCGGGACGCACGCCGGGGATGTAACCACCGTTGCGTTTGAGATCCTCGGAAATCTGGGAGGGCTGGAACATCATCGCGACCCAGAAGTAGGAGAACAGGAAAATACCGACACCACCGAGGATGTAATACCACATGCCGCCACCGACGAGTTCACCGTAGAGTTTCTGCGACCATGCTTGGCCGGGGAAGAACCATTGCAGCATCATCGGAGGCAAGGAAAGCACAGCGGATGCGAAGATGATCGGCATCACACCAGCGTAGTTCACCTTCAGAGGCAGATACTGGGTCTGGCCGCCAAACTGTTTCCGACCGACCACGCGTTTTGCGTATTGCACTGCGATTTTGCGCTGCGCTTGGGTGATCGCAATGGTTCCTGCGATGACAATCAGGAGCAGTGCAATCATCACCACCATCATGATGGCTTTGAATGGATCACCGTCGGTGAAGTAGCCCCATGCTTGGATCAGCGCGCCGGGAAGGGCGGAGATGATGTTCACCGTGATGATGATGGAGATTCCGTTGCCGATGCCCTTTTCCGTCATCTGGTCACCAATCCACATCAGGAGAATAGTACCTGCAACGATGGTAAGAACGGTAAGAGAGAACCATGCGACAGATGGATCCGGCACCAGCGGTCGACCGATTTTTTCAATACCTGCCATGTAGGGAATGCTAGCGGGATTGGTCAGAGATTTCGCTACGAAGAAGCCCTGCACCAGTGCGATCACAATCGTGATGTAGCGGGTGTATTGGGTGATCTTCTGGCGACCTCCGTCTTCACGTGCGAGACGGGAAAATTTCGGAACGATCGCCGTCATCAGCTGCACCATGATCGATGCGGAAATGTATGGCATGATTCCCAGTGCGAAAACGCCGCACTGGGTTAGACCACCACCGGAGAAGACCGTGAGCAGTGCGGTCATGCCACCAGATTGAGTAGCATCCTGCTTCGCAACGTTGTCGAGCCACTCCTTAATGACCGTGGCATCCACTCCGGGAAGTGTGATGTGCACGCCGAGGCGGACGATAACGATGAGAGCGAGAGTGAAAAGGATGCGGTCCCGCAGTTCGGGGATCTTCCAGGTGTTCGCAAATGCTGAGATCATGATGGTTGGAAAAATTCAAATTTCAAAATTCAAAACTCAAGTAGGGACCGAGGTTCTGAACTTTCGCGTCCGGCTCGCCGGACGCGGGGTTTTAATAGCACAGAGAGGAAGCGTGCAAGCGCTTCCTCTCCTCAAATCAAATGGTGTATACCGGAGCGATCAAGCTTCGGTGACGTCAGCTTCAGGCTTGGCTGGGGTCCGTGTCTTTGGAGCGGGATCGGCGAAGCTTCCGCCTGCCTTCTCGATCTTCTCACGGGCGGTCTTGCTGACTTTGTGGAAAACTACTTTGTAGGAGTTTTCAACTTCGCCATCGCCGAGGAGTTTGATCTTGTCGCAAGGACCGTCGAGCAGACCGCAGGCGCGGAGAGCTGCTTCGTCGACTGTCGCGCCGGACTCGAAGCGGCCATCAAGATCACCGACGTTGACGACGAGAAACTTGTCGCGGAAGTCGAAGTTGTTGAAGCCACGCTTCGGAAGGCGACGGTGAAGAGGCATCTGGCCGCCTTCGAATCCGACACGAGTGCCAGAACCGGAGCGAGCCTTCTGCCCCTTGTGGCCTTTGCCGGAGGTCTTACCGAGACCCGAGCTTTCGCCGGATCCAAGACGCTTGGTGCGATGCTTTGCACCGGGGTTTGGGCTGAGATTGTGGAGTTCCATTTTCTTTAAATGTGGTTAAACGTTATTTGTTAGAAGTTATTAGGGAAGAGCTATTTGCATTGGGTAACTAATAACCAATAACAAATAACTTCTAACGCCATCTTCAGATCGCCTTTTCTTTCTGCTTCTTGCCGCGGGATCCGAGGATCTGTTCGCGGGTGCGGACGGAGGAAAGCGCTTTCAAAGTCGCTTTAACGACGTTGGCGTGGTTGGAGGATCCCATGGACTTGGCCAGGACATCGCGGATGCCGACGGCTTCGCACACGGCACGGACACCGCCACCTGCGATAATCCCGGTTCCGGGAGACGCTGGCTTGAGGAGAACCTTGCCACCACCGAATTCGGCGCAGATTTCGTGAGGAATCGTTCCGTCGACGATATTCATCGGCTTGAGAACCTTGCGGGCTGCTTCGCTGGCTTTACGGATGCAGTCTGCAACTTCGTTCGCTTTGCCGAAGCCAAGACCGACTTTACCTTTCTTGTTTCCGCAAACGACGAGAGCCGAGAAGCTGAAACGACGACCGCCTTTGACGACCTTAGCACAACGGTTGATGAACACGACCTTTTCGGAAAGTTCGTTGCCATCGGCATCGGTAGGAGCGGCGCGCTCTTCACGGCGTGGGCCGCCACGTCCGCGTCCACCGCCACCGCCACCGAAGCCGCCGCGGTTTCCACCACCGCCGCCGCCACCTTGATAGCCGCCGCCACCGCCGCCGCCTTGATATCCACCGCGTTGCGGAGGACCAGATGGAGGGGTAGTCGCGGCAGGAGCTGCCGGTGAGACATTTGGAGCGGTAGCTGGATTGGGAGTATCGGAAGCTGCCGGGACCGCAGAAGCGGTTTCATTTTCAGGAGTAGTTGCCATGTGATAGGAAAAATTAGAATTTAAGTCCGGCTTCGCGGGCTGCGTCGGCGAGGGCTTTCACCTTGCCATGATAAAGATGGCCGCCGCGGTCGAAGACCACGTCGGAGATGTTCGCTTCCTTGGCGCGCTCGGCGACGAGCTGGCCTACTTTTTGTGCGGAAGCGATGTTCGAGGCGTTGCCCTCGAAGCTCTTGTCCATGGTCGATGCGGAAGCGAGAGTGCGGCCTTCGGAATCGTCGATCAACTGCGCGTAAACGTGCTGATTCGAGAAATAGACTGCGAGGCGCGGACGCTGCGTGGTGCCGCTCACCTTGCGGCGGATACGGCTGTGGATCCGCTTGCGGATGGAGTTGCGTTGGATTGTGCTCATTGAACGGAGATGTTTTTTGGTTATTTACCGACGCTCTTGCCTTCCTTGCGGCGGACTTTCTCGCCGACGTAGCGTACACCTTTGCCTTTGTAGGGCTCGGGTTTGTAGAATGCGCGGACTTCCGCGGCAAACTGGCCGACGAGTTGTTTATCGATACCTTCGACTTTGATCTTGGTGTTATCGTTTACTGTAACGGTAAGGCCGGATGGGATCGGGTGGAGGAGCGGATGCGAACGACCGAGAGAGAGATCGAGATCCGATCCTTTCACTGCGGCGCGGAGACCGACTCCGTGAATTTCAAGATCCTTGGTGAAGCCTGTGGAGACTCCGGTGATCATGTTGTTAACGATGGAGCGCACGGTGCCGTGCAGGGCGCGATGCTCGCGTTGCTCGGTGGCGCGGGAGACGACGACGTTTCCGTCTTCGGCCTTGAGGGAGATTCCGGAAGGAACTGTGAAGTCGAGTTTGCCCTTGGGGCCTTCGACATTCACGTTGTTGCCATCAACCTTGATGGCGACCTTTTCAGGAAGTGTAATTGGTTTGAGTCCGACTCGTGACATTGTAGTAAGTAGGTTCGAGTTTAAGGATTACCAGATGTTCGCGAGGATCTCCCCGCCGAGTTTCTGGCGTTTGGCGGAAGCACCGGACATGACACCTTTCGAAGTAGAAAGGATGGAAATGCCGAGGCCGGACAGGACGCGTGGGATGTCCTGGGAGCCGACATATGCACGACGGCCAGGCTTAGAAACGCGCTTAAGGTCGGTGAGGACGGGGCGACCATCAATGAACTTTGGGCTCACTTTGAGAGTGGTACGCTCGCCGGTGACGACTTCGTAATTGAGTAGGTATCCCTCTTGCTTGAGGATCTCGGCGATATCGGCCTTGATCTTGGAATAGGGTGCGATGAATTCCTCGTTTCCGGCACGAGCCGCGTTTTTGAAACGGGTGAGGAAGTCGGAGATCGGATCTGTGAGAACTGCCATGGTAGTGGTTTCCTTTAAAGTTGAATAGGGGTTATGCGGTGGCGAGTTCAGCTTCGTCAGCCTTCTTGATATCGCGGAACGGCATGCCAAGCTCGATGAGCAGTTCGCGGCCTTCGTTGTCGGTGTTGGCGGAAGTGACGAAGATCAGGTCGAAACCGATCTGACGTTTCACTTGGTCAAGTTCGATCTCAGGAAAGATCGTCTGGTCGGAGATGCCGCATGCGTAGTTTCCACGTCCGTCGAAGGACTTTGGAGAAATGCCGCGAAAGTCCCGGATGTTTGGGGCGGTAACGTTGATGAACCGGTGAAGGAATTCCCACATCTGAGCGCCACGGAGAGTAACGCGAGCGCCGAGTGGCTCGTTCTCACGAAGTTTGAAGTTCGCAACGGCCTTTTTCGAGAAAGTGATCGAGGGCTTCTGCCCGGTGATCTTGGAGATCTCGACGACGGCGTCGTCGACTGCAACCTTGCGGTCCGGGGCCTTGCCCATGCAGGAAGTGACGACAATTTTCTCAAGCCGTGGAACTTGGTGCGGGTTGGTATATCCAAGCTTCTTTGTAAGAGCTGGAACTACCTTTTCTTTGTAGTGTTGTTGTAGTGCTGGTGTACTCATTATTTTAGCGGGTCAGCGCGGTTATGGTTTACGCTTAAGCGCGGGCGGTCTCGTGAGAGACTTAGCCCAGTTTTTTCACATTGGAAATATGGACAGGGGCGTCAACGGTCTTGAGACCGCCTTCGTCACCTTCGGAGGGCCGAGTCGCTTTGGTGACGGTCCGGCCCCCTTCTACGACGACGGTGTTCTTCGCAGCATTGACACTGAGGACTTGGCCCTCTTTGCCTTTGTGATTGCCAGCGATGATGCGGACTTGGTCGCCTTTCTTGACGTGTGTCTTGATGGTGCTCATTGGGAAAACGGATTCGGAAATTAGAGGACCTCGGGAGCGAGGGAAACGATTTTCATGAACTGCTTCTCACGCAGCTCACGGGCAACGGGGCCGAAGATACGGGTGCCGCGCGGGTTGTTGTCTTTGTCGATGAGAACGATCGCGTTCGAATCGAAGCGGAGGATCGAGCCATCGGGACGGCGGACTGGGAAAGCGGTGCGGACGACGACCGCCTTGACCACGGATCCCTTTTTCACCGAAGCGGTGGGAATGGAATCGCGAATGTGTGCGGTGATGATGTCACCGACACGTGCGGAGCGGGTGCGTTTCCCGAGAACGCCAATCATTTTTGCGGTGCGGGCGCCGGTGTTGTCAGCAACGGCGATTTTGGATTCCATCTGGATCATAGTAAAATAGGTAAAAGCTAAAAACTGAAAATCTAAAAACTGAAATGAAGAGGACTGCTGAAGAGGCTGCCAAGCGATGAAACATTTCAGTGTTTCAGCTTTTCAGCTTTTCAGCATTTACCTGCTAGTGGGAAAGAACCTCGGCGAGTGCCCAGCGCTTGAGCTTGGAAACAGGTTTGGTCTCGATGATGCGGACGCGGTCACCAATGGCGGCTTCCGATTTCTCGTCGTGCACGTAGTATTTCTTCGAGCGTTTGACGATCTTGTTGAACTTCGGGTGGGGAACACGTGCGATGTGCTCGACGACGATGGTCTTTTCCATTTTATCGGAAATGACAACGCCGACGCGGGTCTTGCGCTTGTGTTGGACGGCCGGTGCGGCTTCCTGGGATGATTCGCTCATGATGATGGTTCAGTTGGGGCGGGACCTCGCGGCCCTATGCCTGTTCGTTGGAAATGGTGAGGATTTGCGCGATTTCACGGCGCACTTGCTTGAAACGCGCGGAGTTCTCGAGAGTTCCCGCCGAGCGTTGGAGGCGCAGGTTCATGGACTCTTCCTTGAGGTCGCGCAGGCGTTTGGTGCGCTCGTCATTAGAGAGTTCGCGGATGTCTTTGGCTTTTGTAGCTGCCATGGTCGTATCAGTTAAAGGTGTTTATTGGTGGGGATTGCGGGTCACGAGGCGGGTGCGGAAGCCGAGCTTGTAAGAAGCCAGACGCATCGCTTCGCGGGCGGCGGATTCAGTAACACCGGCTACTTCGAAAAGCATGTTGCCGGGGCGGATCACAGCTACCCAGGTATCGACAGCGCCCTTACCTTTACCCATCCGGGTTTCCGGGGGACGGCGGGTGATCGACTTGTGTGGGAAGATTCGAATGAAAACTTTTCCCTTACGTTTGAGGGAGCGGTTGATGGCGATCCGGCAGGCTTCGATCTGACGGGTGGTCATCCAAGCGCGCTCGAGTGTTTGCAGACCGTAGTCTCCGAAGGCGACGGTGGTTCCGCGCTGGGCATTGCCAGAGCGTGATCCGCGGTGGCTCTTGCGGAACTTGGTTCTTTTGGGCATCAAAGGCATGACGATATTCTCCTTTTAAAGTGTTATAGATTGAGGGCGATTCAAGCGGTTGGGGCGGCTGGCTCTGGAGCAGGTGCGGGTGCTGGAGCACCTCCACCTTGTGAGCGGTTGTCGGGACGACGGTCTCCACCACCTTGGCGGCGATCACCACCTCCGCGGTTTCCACGATCATTGCGGTCACCACGTCCACGGTCTGGACCTGGCTTGCCGTCGTCTTCCTTCTTGTTGATCCAGCATTTGACTCCGATGATTCCGTAAACGGTGCGGGCTTCTGCGAAGCCGTAATCGAGAGGAACACGGAGAGTTTGAAGAGGCACTTTGCCTTCACGATAGCTCTCTGCGCGGGCGATGTCAGCACCACCGAGGCGTCCGCCGCAACGGACGCGGATTCCTTCGGCACCGAATTCCATGGCGGTCTGGATGGAGCGCTTCATGGCGCGACGGAATGCGATCCGGCGCTCAAGTTGGATTGCGATTTGCTCGGCAACAAGTTGGGCATCAAGCTCAGGCTTGCGGATTTCGAGAATGTCTAGTTTGACCTGGGAGTCTTTGCAAATTTTCTGCACCTCGGCGGTCATGATCTCAATTTCCTTGCCTTGGCGACCGATGATGAGACCGGGGCGGGAGGAATGGAGTGTGACGCGGACACTGTTCCAAGCGCGTTCGATGACGACGCGAGCGAGGCCTGCGTTGACGAGCTTGTTTTTGAAATAACCGCGGATCGCAAGATCCTCATGCAGTTTGGTCGTGTAGTCTTTGCCGCTGGCATACCACTTGGAGCGCCAGTCTTTGTTGACGGCGAGACGGAAGGCGATCGGATTTACTTTTTGGCCCATGGTGTTAGGTAGAGAGTGGTTGGAAAAACGGATTATGCAGTGGCTTCTTCAGCGGCGGGAGCGGCTTCCTTTTCAACGGGAGCCTTTTTGGCAGCGGCCTTCTTAGGAGCACGCTTTTTCTTTTCAGGAGGTGCGCCAACGAGTGTGACGGAAATGTGTGAAGTGCGTTTGATGATCGCACCAGCGGAGCCTTTCGCACGTGGCTTGAAGCGGCGCATGGTTGGCCCAGCGTTGACAACAGCTTCCTTGATCATGAGAGAGTTCGTATCAAGGGAGAAGTTATTCTCAGCATCGGCGATGGCGGTCTTTAGCGTTTTCCCGATAAGGAAAGCGGCCTTCTTCGGCGTGAAGGTGAGAATGTCGAGGGCGTTGGAAACAGGGAGTCCCTGAATCTCGCGGGCAACGTCGCGCGCTTTTTTAGGCGAGAGACGGACAAATTTGGTGGTGCTGGTGACTTCCATGGTCGCGGTTTGGTGAGAATTGGAGAGAGGTTTAGTTCTGTGTGAGGATGATGGCGGTATCGCCGAGGCGGGGAGTGATATCTTTCGAGTCGATCTGTTCAACGAAAGCCCCGGAGACTCCTTGGCGGACATCTGCTAGGATGGCTTTTCCGTAGGGCTGCTGCCCGTGTAGGAGACGAAAGGTCATGCCGATTCTCGCTCCCTGGGCTTCGCCAAGATTGAGAACCAACATACCGCTCTGTTGATCGAGACTGACGATTCGCGCCTGCTGGAGATTGCCGGTGCGGACGTCGGGAGAGGGCTTTTGGCGGAGTCCACTGACAGAGTCAAGCTCTCTCATTGCAGTTTCCACACGAAGTCTTGCATCGGGATCCGATACGACCGCTTGGCGCAGGTAGTCCTGAGTGGCAGCGGCGAGTTTGGTTGCTGCGGCTTCCAGTTCGCTGATGCGCTCGGTGGCCAGCTCGAGGTCGGCGGCAGCCTGGATCAAACGGTCGTCGCCGCCATCGAGAAGGTTTTTCCCGAGGGCTCCAAGACTGACTCGAATCTTTTCGAGTTGGTCGGTGGACTTTTTCTCCGCCTTGTTGGACGCAACCAGCGCAATCTGGAGATTCCGGTTTTGCTCCTGTAGATCGGAAACGAAACTCTGTAACTCCTCGTTCGTGACCCCCTGCCCCGAGCACGGCGCCACCATCGCAAGCAGCCCAAAGGCAGCGACGAAGGAACGTGTGTAGGAGCTTGAGATCATGAGCGGAGGAAATTTTAAACTTTAAATTCTAAACTCCAAGGAAGAGGCGTGATGCCGACCTGAAGCGTTGAGGCGGAGTCTCAGTTGAGGTTTAAAGTTTAAGAGTTAGAGTTTGTTACTTCTTACCGATGCCGCCGTGGGCACGGAAGATGCGGGTCGGTGCGAATTCACCGAGCTTGTGGCCGACCATGTTTTCCGTGACATAGACGGGAACGAAGGTCTTGCCGTTGTGCACGGAGAAGTTGTGGCTGACGAAGTCAGGTGTGATCATCGAGTTGCGCGACCAAGTTTTGATCGGCTTGCGGTCGGAACCGGCTTCGGCGACGGCATCGATCTTGGCGAGAAGCTTCTGATCGACGAACGGGCCTTTTTTGAGGGAACGTGGCATGGTTTAGATAATTTGCAGGTTCAGGGAAATGATTACTTCTTACGGTCGTGGCGGGATTCGACGATAAAGACGCTGGTGGTCTTTTTCTTCTTACGGGTCTTCTGACCTTTGGCGTGGCCCCAAGGAGAAAGAAGGTGCTGACGACCACCACCGGACTTGGACTTGCCCTCACCACCACCGTTCGGGTGATCGACAGGGTTCATGCACATACCGCGGACGGTCGGGCGGACACCTTGCCAGCGAGTGCGGCCGGCTTTTCCGGAAATTTCGTTCATGTGGTCGCGGTTGCCGACGACACCGATGGTGCAGTAGCAGCCTTCGTGGAAGCGGCGGATTTCTCCGGAGCGCATTTTGACGAGTGCCCATCCGCCATCGCGGTTGGAAAGGACAGCGCTTTGTCCTGCTGAGCGGGCAACTTTGCCGCCGCCACCTGGAAGTAGCTCGATGTTGTGAATTTCAGTTCCGAGCGGCACTTTACCGAGGGGCATTGCGTTACCGACTTTCGGGGCAACGTTTTCACCGGAAACGACCTTGGCTCCATCCGTGAGTCCCGCTGGGGCAAGGATGTAGGATTTCACGCCGTCCTTGTATTGGAGAAGGGCGATGCGGCAGGTGCGGTTCGGATCATACTCGATACCAACGACGGTCGCTTCGATGTCGCGCTTGTTGCGCTTGAAATCGACCAGACGGTAGTGGCGCTTGTGGCCACCGCCGATGTGACGGGTGGTGATACGGCCGGTGTTGTTCCGTCCGCCGGTGCGCTTGAGCGGGGTGAGAAGAGATTTCTCAGGCTTGCTCTTGGTGATTTCGTCAAAGGACGGAAGCTGCTTGTAGCGACCGGACGGGGTGATGGGCTTGAAAGTTTTAAGTGGCATGACTCGATGGAAGGTTGGAGCTGAGAGCTATGAGCGATAAGCTTAGAGCGCGGAGCGATTAGATGAGGTCGATGGATTCGCCGTCAGCAAGACGGACGATGGCTTTCTTGTATTGGGCGGTGCGGCCTTGGTCGGCGCGGCGCTTGCGGCGGATCTTGCCGTCGTAATTTGCAGTGCGGACCTTGACGACTTTTTTGTCGAAAACGGTTTCTACGGCCTGCTTAATTTCGAGCTTGTTGGCGAAGCGATCCACTTCGAGGACGACCTCATTGTTGCTCTCTTGGAGCATGGAGGCTTTTTCGCTGAGGCGGACGTTTTTGATGACCTGGTAGATGTCTTTCATGGTCGTAAGTAGTTTTGAGGGCGGGAAGAAATCAGGCGGTGCGTTGCGCGAGGGTCTCGACGGAGTCTCCGACGAGGATGATGACGCGAGCGAGGAGCAGTTGCTCAACGTTCAGGTCTTTCGGAGTGACAAGCTGGGTCCAGGAGACGTTGCGTGCGGCTAGCTTGGTGGATTCGTCGAAGTTTCCGACGAGGAGCACGTTGCGAGTTGCGTCAGTCACATCCTTAAGTCCGGAGAGGAAAGACTTGGTCTTGCCGTCCGAGATGGCGAAGGAATCGAGGGTGAAGAGTTTCTCACTGCGGGTGAGGTCACCGAGGACGCGGCGGAGTGCGAGCTTTACGCACGGAGCCTGGGACGCTCTTTGCGTAGGAGCGGTTGCGGGGGCCGAAGACGACACCACCACCAACAAAGATCGGAGCGCGTTTGTCGCCGTGACGGGCGTTACCGGTTCCCTTCTGTTTGTAGATCTTCTTGTTGTTTCCGCGGACTTCTCCACGGGTCTTGGTGTGTGCGGTGCCGGAGCGGCGGTTTGCACGGTAGGCGGTGATGAGATCGTGGACAGCTTGGCGGCCTTTTTCCTCACCTAGGAGGACAAGGTTGGCTGCTTCTGCATCTGCTGCGGTAAAAGCTTTGGCGGACATTACAGGAAATTTGATTGGGAATTCGGGAAGGGCGGAGCGCTACTTATTTCTTTTTCGCAGCGCAGATGGTGAGGTAGGCACCTATGGCACCCGGTGACGGAACCGGAGACGAGGATGACTCCGTCCTCTTCACGGACGGCGATGACTTTGAGGCTCTGGACGGTCGATTTGGTGGTGCCCATGTGTCCGGGCATCTTCTGGTTTTTCCAAACACGGCCCGGTGTGGAACCGGCGGCGATAGCGCCTGTCCGGCGGTGCATCATGTGACCGTGTGCCATCGGCTGGCCATGCATTTTGTGGCGTTTCACGGCACCTTGGAAACCGCGACCGATCGTGTTTCCGGTCACATCAACATATTGGCCCGCTTCGAAAAGCGCGAGACCTGGATGCTCGGTGGGAAGTTCAGTGCCGTTTTCGAAGCGGAATTCGAGAACGCGGCGTTTTGGAGTGGAGCCCGCTTTTTTGAAGCGTGCGAGATCTGGCTTGTTGACGCGGAATTCCTTCTGGTCGTCAAAGCCCACTTGCACAGCGGTATAGCCGTCGGTTTCGACGGTCTTAGATTGAAGGATAGTGCTTCCTGAAACGTCGATGACGGTGACAGGAATGCTGGATCCCGCTTCTTTATCGAAGATGCGGGTCATGCCGATTTTTTTACCGAGGAGTCCGAGTGACATTGCTAGAAAAAGTTAAGAGTTAAAAGTTAGAAGTTATTTGCCCTTTCCGAAACCTATATACGGATCGTGATATCGACACCGGCTGGGAGGTTCAGCTTCTTGAGTTCATCGACAGTGCGGGCGGTTGGATCGACGATGTCGAGCAGCCGCTTGTGTGTGCGGATCTCGAATTGCTCGGCGGACTTCTTGTTCACGTGGACGGAACGGTTGACGCTGAACTTTTCGATACGGGTTGGAAGCGGGATGGGACCAGCAACGCGGGCGCCGGTGCGCTTGGCTGTCTCAACGATTTCAAGGGCCGAGCGGTCGATGGCGCGGTGATCGAAGGCACGCAGGCGGATCCGGATTTTCTGAGCTGACATATGAGGTGGTTGTTGGTTGTGAGAGTTTAGAAAAATTATGCGACGCGATCGACGGCGATTTCCTCGACGATGGCATTGGGGACTTGTTCGAAGTGGGAAGGAGTCATGGAGTAGGACGCGCGACCTGAGGAAA
>CAWCXB010000032.1:0-162157 GCA_963799385.1 uncultured Verrucomicrobiae bacterium | reverse complement strand
ATCCCATCACGACCAACCCCAAGGTCTCGAAAAAAGGCAAGTAGCGGCCAGCGGCAGAAACTTGCCTTCATTCGATGTTCAATGTTGGACGTTCGATGTTTGACGTTCAAGCTCCCGCCATGACCACCCCACGCATCCTCGACGGAAAAGCCGTCGCCGCCTCCGTCATCGAAGAATGCCGCGCCGAGACCGCCGCGCTGAAAGAAAAAGGAATCACCCCCGGCCTCGCCGTCGTCCTCGTGGGGGACGATCCCGCCTCCGCCGTTTACGTCGGTTCCAAGACCCGCACCTGCGCCGATCTCGGCTTCCACTCCCCCAAGATCGTCCTCCCCGGAGAAACCACCCAGGAAGAGCTGCTCAAAGTCGTCTCCGACCTCAATGCCGACTCCACCGTGCACGGCATCCTCGTCCAGTTTCCCTTGCCGAAGCACCTCGACGAATCCGAAGTCATCCGCGCCATCGATCCACGCAAAGACGTCGATGGCCTGCACCCCGAGAACGTCGCCAAACTCGTGCTCGGCGATCCCACCGGCTTCGTCTCCTGCACCCCCGCCGGCTGCATGAAACTCCTCGAAGTCTCCGGAGCACAAGTCAGCGGCGCGGAAGCCGTCGTCATTGGCCGCTCCATGCTCGTCGGGAAACCCGTCGCGATGCTCCTGCTGGCGCAAAACGCCACCGTCACCATCGCGCACTCCCGGACAAAAGATCTCGCCGCCGTCTGCCGCCGTGCCGACATCCTCGTGCCCGCCGTCGGTCGCCCCGATATGGTCAAAGCCGATTGGGTGAAACCCGGAGCCGTCGTCATCGACGTAGGCATCAACCGCATCCCCGATGCCACCAGGAAATCCGGCACCCGCCTCACCGGAGACGTGGACTATCAAGAAGTCGCCCCCCGCACCGCCGCCATCACCCCCGTCCCCGGCGGAGTCGGCCCCATGACCATCGCCATGCTCATGAAAAACACCCTCCAAGCCGCCCGCCAGCAGAGCGCGTAGACAGACTCAATCGTAGCTGGGGAGTCCCGCCCCAGTCCTTTTCATAAGGCATCTTGCCTTATGAAAACTCAACCAAAGAACACCACCGACTCGCCGGAAGACAGAGAGAATTCTAAGCTTCAAAAAATACCCGTCCGGACTCCAAAACCACCGTCTGATCCTCCTCTTTTCCATGCATTCCGTGGTCAAACCTCTTCCTCACTCGCAAAGAAAACTTCGTCTCACACCCGCCCACGGAACCACCCCGTAATACTCGCCCGCGTCTTCCTCGCCGGCAGCACCTCGTGCCAGAAATCCCCCGCAAGGAAACACACCAGAGTCCCCATCCTCGGCTCCACCGTGATGAACGCCCCCTCCTTGTCCCCCGGAGTCGTCCACAGCTTCAGCTCACCCCCGTCCCCCGGTTTCCAATCCGGATTCAAGTAAAGGATCACCGTCACCAGCCGGTCCAGAGTCTCCCTGTGCCTATCCAGATGCGGCTTGTAAAATCCCCCCTCCGGATACACAGCAAAGTGCCCCTCAAAGTCGAAAAGCCCGAGATACAGACTCCCGTTCAGCTCCATCCGCAGCTCCTCCAGCCGCGCCAGATAGCTGCGTTGGCAGCCCGTCATCTCCTCCTCCCGCAGCCACATCACATGATCCGTCCGCACATCCTCCCGGATCACCAGGCCCTTTCCACGTCCCACCCCCGCCCGGCGGAACTCCCCCTCCTCCCACGCCTCGAGACTCTCCCGCGAAAGATCCGCCGCCACCTCCGCCCCGAGAAATCCCGGAATCACACACCACCCCACCGAGCGAATGTCATCGACCGTTTTCTTATAGGGAGTGGGAGGGTTGGTCGGACAGGAGGAAACCTTTCGATCTCCCACCGGAAACCACAAGAAAGAACGCAAAAGCCCCCCTCGACTTCTGCACGAAACACCATCCCGTTCTTGCATTTTGCCAGAGCTTCCCCTCCCCTGTAGTCACTCAAGTCCCCTGAACAAAGGGAAACCCCGCCCCTCGGCAAATCGGAACACCGTCTGCAAAGAGACCCGTGAGCAACCCTCAACCAATCTTATGCAACCAGAACCGAACACCACCATCAAAGACAGAATCGAACCCGTCCGCCAGAAGTCCTGCGGAGGCCTGCGAATGCGTATCCGATCAGATCCGGAAGAATCCCATCTCCTCCGTCCTCGGAGCCGCCGTCTTCGGAGCCGCCGTCTGCTACCTCATCCTCGAAGGCCGCCACCAGCCCACCTTCCGCGAGCGCTACGTTTCCGGACCCCTCGCCGATGCGGGAGACAGTGTCAGCGACACCTTCCGCTCCGCCTTCGACAACCTCAAATTTTGGTAACCTATGAACCCTGAAACACAGAACCTACCCGCCCCGCAGTCCAAGATCGACGAAGTGAAAGCCAAAGCCTCCGAGACCATCGAGACCTACGAAGAGAGAGTCCGCGAGTCCCCCGAGAAGGCCATGCTCATCGCCATCGCCACCGGCTACTGCCTGCAGGTCATCCCCCTGCGCAGCATCATCACCGTCCCCATCCGCCTCACCGCCTTCCTCGCCAAGCCAGCCCTGCTCGCCCTCGGCGCCATGAAAGCCTACGAAATCTACGAGCAGCAGACCAAGAAGTAGACCCGCCCCCAGAGGCGACCAAGACAGCATGCGGGGCGCAGCCCCCTTGGACTGCGGCAGCCCGCTGCCGCTTTCCCCAATGCAGCCTGCGGCGAGGGGGGCTAGCCAAGGTTTCATCTAGGCCGGTGATCCGTCGCAGCGAACCCCGCCTACCAGCTCCGCAGGTACACCTGGTCCACCAAGCTCCCCCCCTCAATCCTCCCAGATTTCAAAAAGCTCGCCATCTACAATTGCCGCTCCCACCCCTTCCCCACAGACCAAGCATAACCCAGCCTCGCAACCGCTCCGTTCCCGTAAAAACCTTATCCCACGGACATGAACCAAAAGCATATAATCTGAAGTTAGGCTCTTCCGATTTTGGGTTGTTGCTCTAGGAAATTGATCAGGTCCAGAACCGTCACGACTCTGTTGGCTAGAGGGTTCTTGTCAGCGTGCGTCATTGAGCGGCGTGCTCTCGTGGCAATATCCGCGGCAAGCTCTTCAAGATCCTCGGGGAGAAAGAGGAGATCCTCCTCAAGGCTATCCTCAGGACGAATCGCGTGACCTCTATCAATCGACAAACCCTCATAGACCGCCCTGACAATCAACGTGTCGTGCTCTCGGGCCGGAAGGGTCTTCGCAAATGTGCAGATCGAATCACCACTCCGCTCTCTCTCAAGACGCCTCGTACGGCTATGAGATACCATGCCAACGACAATGATAGCCACCCCAAGACAGCTGAAAACTAAGCGCCACTCAGGACTGTAGATCGCCAAGACGGTCATTACGCCGACTACGATGATGATAAAGAACCACCCAACTACGCTCATTTTTTGATCGGTAGGAAGTGGTTCCATCGTGCGTGAAGGAGTCTTCATGATTCTTGCCCAACGTTAGAGTGATGGCAACCACTCTAGCATGAGCCAGTGTTGATCGCGGTGTGAAGGTTGAAATTACGTGAGAGCATCGGTAACAAAGGGGCTAGTAGGGGGTACCACGCACGCCTCGTCTATACCCAGCATGGGCACGTTGTAAACGGGGTTCAAGCACGCGGTGCCTAGTCTCACCCTATACAAATACCAGAATGACAGAGACTGCTACCAGAGGCCAAGCGAGTAAGGGCGACCGAACGCGTGAAGGAAGGCTTTGGGAATGGCCTGGCCGCGATAGCGGGCCTCCATCACCCAGCGAAGCCAGACCGCATGGATGGAGTCACGGAGTCAAACCCATACACACGGCTTGGCCGCTGTAGCCTTGGCCAAGGCGGATGGTGTGGGAGCGGGGAGCGAGTCACTCCTTGGGACCCGATTCTGCTTCTTCAATCTTTCGCATTGCTAGGCTCCGCTTCAAGATCGATGACCATCACCTCTTCGCTGAGGTTAGAAAGCAGATACCATTCCGCAGGTTCAATTCTTACCGGATGAGGCTTGTAACCATCGGCGCGAATCATAAAGGAATAATTCTTCTGTCTTCCCCGTCGAATTATTGTGATCGCCTGGGATTTGTCTGGATACTTGAGCACTCGCGTTGGCTCCGTTCCCTTGATACCAGGCGCGACCTCCTCATGCCACATGATACGGAAATCTATCGCTTGTTTCGTATCATGGTCGATCACCTTGATCACTTCGGAATAGAGAATCGGATAGAAAACGCTATTCAATTCCTCTTCGGTGCGCTTGTGAGATCCCCAAGCCCATCCGAGAACTCCGACTGCAACCACGAGTGCGATTGTTCCGATTCGCGTTCTCATATTTTCTTGAAACGTTATTGGTGTGATACAGCGGGAGGCGGACTCACAGGGCGCAGCGAACGAGGGACCGGGAAGCGGACTCACAGGGCGCAGCGAACGAGTGTCATTGCCCGCCGTTGCCAACACCGACTTCAGCCTCTTCCTTCATGGGCCGCTATTCACCACAATACCAGAATCGCTCAGTGGATTGATCGATCGACTATGCGGCCAGTCTCTCCCGTCACCCCACCAAATTCGAAACCTGTTCTTGGCTGATTCGAATGTTGTGGGGTTCATTCCGCCGAACCCGCCCTTGTGGATGCCGTCTTCCAGTCGCAGTCCCTGCACCATCAGCATCGCGCTCACAGCCTCTTCGTAATCCATCATATCCAATCGTTCCACGATGTTGGATATGATCTGGCGTTGCACCCTTTCATGCGCGTGGAAGACCGCCGATCCCCATCGTGCTGAACCCTGACGAATCTGAAAATCAATAATCTCCGATTCCTCTTCAGCTCCCTCGCAATTAGGCAATCGATCGGTCAAGTAATCGTCGAAGCTAAGCGGGACATAACCGCCGTTATATTCCTGGAGGCTCCAACTGTAAAATCGCAGAACGTCTGGACGAGCAGATGGAAGGGAGTATGCAGCACGAAAAATTGCGTATCCGATCTTAGTTCCCGGCTCAACGATGCCAACCGCTACAATAAGTCCCAACATGCCAATACACGCAAGTAACCAGAATAGCTTGGACCGAAGCAATCTCTTCATTTCTTTGCACAACGTCATTGGAATGGCGCGCCGGGGTCAACTCTCAAATTAATCAGACGGCTTCCTCGGCGTCGCCATCTCTGCCTCTTGTTATCCTTCTTCTTTTTCATCGCGCGAAATAGCGCTTAGATTCCGGCTTAATCCAAAATATGAATAGCGGAATTGTGAATGCAAGCGGCAGACAAAAAAGACTCGTCGCGACCAAGATCACAATACCGTAGACATGAGACCATTGTCGAGGTGGTAACGCGCTTCCTAGCAAGAGGGCTGGAATCAAAATACAGGAAACAATCAGCATATGTTGCTTCTTCTCACGTTCTTCCTCAAGCAGTTGCTCACGTAATTGTTCGTTGCCATCGGAAATCATGGCGTCCCCAAAGCCTAACTGAGGTTCACTAGTCGTCGAAATGAAACTGCCTAATGTCAGAAATGCAGCAAAACAGAGGCAGTAGATACGAAAGAGCAGGACAACGGTAGGTTGCGTCGGTTTCGGTAGTGGAGGAGGTATACTCATTTATTTGTCAACGCTTGAGGAATGGCGCGGCGATGAGAAGCTTCGAATTCAACAAAGCGGCTTATTCGCCGTCGCCATGTCCGGCTTGTGTGTGCCCAGCATGGGCACGTTGCAAACAGGGTGCAAGCACGCGGTGCCCGGACACCCTGTAGGAAAATCAGAACATAAAAATGAAGAAGCTACTATTCCCGAGGCAAAGTGCATATGGCGACGCGCAGTCGCAAAGGCTACTGGCGGATGAGCCAGATAGAATACCGCGGAGGGCGATGGACAGGAGCGAACGCGACGTGCCCCGAAGGGGTGGGAGCCGTGGGGCGGCAAGCATCAAATTGTGCGATTCGCACTGAACGACCGTTGGCTGGAGGAGCCCGCCGTCGCTAAAGCTATGGCGGCCAAGCAAAGGGGTTCCCGACATGAATGCAGTTGCCGCTTTAGCGGCATTTCGAAAAATGCGAAGCCAAACCCCATGGACGGAGCGCAGCGTAGTCAAAGCCATCTGGATCGTTCTTCACTACTGGCAAGATGCCCGAGTCTGATTGGAACCGCCCTCTACGGAGCCATACGCACGGTGGTGTGGGACCGGGGAGCTAATCACTCCCCGGGAACCGATTGTACTTCTTGTTTTGTCATTCGTGGGTCGATCGAATCACCACTCGAATTGAGCCTGAAGGGATTGTGCTCGCCTCGATCGTGCAGAACTGGGTGCCACCGCCAACACGCCAACTAGAATCGAAATCAGGATCGGCCGATTCTGGGTCGAGGATCACCTCGGCGCCAGAACTCTCGGCTGAGAGCTTGAGAGAGGAGTCCCAGAATGCTTCAAAGGCTGTTTGATCGCAGGTGAACTCAACATCCGCTACGTGCGTCATGACAGTCATCACGCTCCCGGTCACGTCAACTGCGTCCATTGGGATGCCAACACCCAGAACTCTACGAAGCTCAGAATCGAGTTCCGCAGCCGATGCTGGTTCGGGTATAGCTGATGGCTTGCAGGCACCAAGACCGATGACTATTAGAACGGATGAGAATGCCCTCATTTCTTGCACAACGGCGTTGTTAGTAGCATCAATCGCCGATGCGCGTGTTGAACTTCTACACTCGGAAGGTCTCGATTCCGGGTGCCGGTGTCAACCGGTGTTTCGCATTGCGGTGATCTCGTTTGAGTCCCCGGACAGTTTGGATGGGTGCAGAGTCCAGACAGTCGAAGGGATCCGATATTCCGTAATATAACAGTCCGGCATATCGCTCTTTCAAGAGTTCCTTACGATTCGCGAGAGCCGGGGGAGTCGCTTGCCCGGCCCACATGGATACCCTGGAGCTGCAGACCGGCGCGGATGGTGACGACGGCCCGTGGACGACGGCCGGCATCTTCACCACCGTCCCATCAAAACAAACCCTATGTGGCCACAAATCCCCCTTCTTCTTCGCACCCATACAAATCCCCTACCACCCCTGACACCAAATGACACCCCTGACACCAAAAATCACCCCCAAATACCCACAATTACCCCCATTCCCAAAAATCCCCCCAACCCCTAAAAACGAAAAATCCCTTTGAAATCAAAGGGATTCAACGAAAAAAAATGGAGCGGGCGATGAGATTCGAACTCACGACATCCACCTTGGCAAGGTGGCGCTCTACCACTGAGCTACGCCCGCTTTACGTTTGCTGCCTCGTCGGCCGCTGCGCGTGCGGAGTTCTTACCCGCCGCCGGACTTCGTTCAAGAGAATTTTGAGGAAAAATCGCGAAAAATTTCCTCCACACTTCCGCCGCTTGGTTCTACCCATACCTCGCCCGACCATGTCCGACAAATTAGCCCAGATTATCGCCACGAAACATAAGGAAGTCGAAGCACTCCTTTCACGCGCCGGCCACCTCCGTGCCGCCGCCCTCCAGCGCAACGAATTCCGTGGATTCCGCGCCGCCCTCGACCGGGGGCCGAACCACCTCGCCCTCATCGCGGAGGTGAAGAAGGCCTCGCCTTCTGTCGGCCTGATCGATCCGGATTTCGATCCCATTCGCCAAGCCGGCCGTTACATGGATGGAGGCGCGTCCTGCCTTTCCATTTTGACGGATGAGAAATACTTCCAGGGATCGCTCACTTACCTCTCGAAAATTTCCGAATTCTCCACGATCCCGCTGCTTCGCAAGGATTTCACCGTGCATGAAATCCAGATCCATGAAGCAGTCATCGCGGGGGCCGACGCGATCCTGCTCATCGTCGCCGCCCTTGATGACGACCAACTGAGACGTCTGTATGACGAGGCGAAGTCCTTCCAACTCGACGTGCTGGTAGAGGTCCACAATCTCCCGGAAATGGAACGGGCGCTCGATCTCGGGGCGGATCTCATCGGCATCAACAACCGCAACCTCAAGACCTTCGAAGTCGATATGGCCACGACCGAACTGCTCGCGGAGGAAGTCCCGGACGATGTAATTCTCGTTTCTGAAAGCGGGATCAAGACTCACGACGATGCCCTCCGCGCACTCCGCGCCGGCGCAAACGCCCTTCTCATCGGCGAAACATTGATGCGCGCACAGGATCCCTCCCGCGAAATCGAGGACTTCCTTGCGATCACAGACTAGCCTTTGAAATTTCCCGAAAGGAAATCGAATTGCCCCCCACGCTCCGACTCGTATAGTCCGAGAATGACAGGAACAATCAAATCGAGTGCCATCGCTACGGCGCTGCTACTCGTCGGAAATGCCAACGCAGAGCCACCTTCTCGCAACGATCAGCGGTCTCGAGCCCGGATGGCGACCACTCTTGGAGAGCGAATTTGTCGCGGTCAACAGTGCGGAGGATACATGGAGCTTCGATGACAAAGCTGCCACCATTGCTTGCAGCGGCCAACCGATCAGCGTGATTTCCACGGTCAAGGCGTTCACAAATTTCGAACTCATGCTCGAATGGATGCACGAGAAACCGGCAGGAAACTCCGGAGTCTTCATCTGGACAGCGAAGCCCGCCCTGGACGCGCTCACCGGGCCGGGCCTGCCGGACAATGGCATTGAAGTCCAGATTCTCGATCTCGGTTACAAGGAAAAGTTCGAGAAATCCTCCGGCAAACCCGCCGATTGGTTCACGTGCCACGGTGATGTGTTTCCCGTAAAAAAAGCGAAACTCACGCCCTTCCCACCGATTTCCCCGGATGGGAGCCGCAGCTTCCCGACCGCCGAGACCACCAGGCCCCACGGTGAATGGAATCATTACTACATCCGCGCGATCAACGGAGAGGTCCGCCTTTGGGTGAATGGCACCGAGGTCTCCGGCGGAAACAACGCCACTCCGAACAACGGCCACATCTGCCTCGAATCCGAAGGTTCTCCCATCCGTTTCCGCAATCTCAAGATCCGCGAACTCCCCTAGTCATCACCGGGATTTATCGTTTAATATCGAAAGTTTATGTCCGAATCCGCCACTCGCGAACGCTACGCCGCCGCCGCATCCGCCCCTGAGGCAGCGCTCTGCTGCCCCGTCAGTTACGATCCCCAGTTTCTCAAAGCAATCCCGACTGAAGTCATCGAAAAGGACTACGGTTGCGGCGATCCCTCCCGCTACCTGAATCCCGGCGAAACCGTGCTCGACCTTGGTTCCGGCACCGGAAAAATCTGCTTCATCGCCTCCCAGGTCGTCGGCCCTGAAGGAAAAGTCATCGGAGTCGATATGCTCGACGACATGCTGGAGGTGGCGCGCAGAAACGCCCCCATCGTTGCGGAAAATATCGGCCACGCGAACGTCGAGTTCCGGAAGGGTCGCATTCAGGATCTCGCGCTCGACCTCGAAATCCTCAACGAAGAGCTGAAGCAAAATCCCATTTCGGATGCCGCCTCCTATCTCGCCGCTGATGATCTGGCATCGGACCTGCGGGTGAAACAACCGCTCGTCGCCTTCCGACAGCGTCGATGTCGTCGTTTCCAACTGCGTGCTCAACCTGGTGGAAAACCGACTCAAGAAGCAGCTTTTCGAGGAAATCTTTCGAGTTCTTAAAAACGGAGGTCGCGCCGTCATTTCCGATATCGTTTCGGACGAGGAAATCCCCCAGCACCTTCAGGATGATCCTACCCATTGGTCGGGATGCATCTCCGGTGCCTACACCGAGGAGGGATTTCTCCAGGCATTCGCGGACGCCGGTTTCTACGGGATTGAGATCCTGAAACGCGATGATGCACCTTGGCAGACGGTCGAAGGCATCGAGTTTCGCTCGGTCACCATCCAAGCATGGAAAGGCAAGCAGGGACCGTGCTTAGAGCGCAACCAGGCAGTCATTTACAACGGCCCTTTCCTGAAAGTCCTCGATGACGACGGTCACGCCATGGAGCGAGGAAAGCGCTACGCCGTCTGCGACAAAATATACAATCTCTACAAAAAGGCACCCTACGCGAATTACTTTAGCTTCATCGACCCCCTTGAGAATATCCCCTTGGATCAAGCGAAGCCTTTCGATTGCTCCAGCACCCGTATCCGCCATCCCAAGGAAACCAAAGGCCAAGACTACGACGCAACGACGGAAGCATCCAATAGTCGTGATCCCGGGAACTGCTGCTGATCACTTGGCCGCCACCGATCACTCGGCACCTTTCTCCCCCATGAACAATTTCCTCACCCATCTCCGAAGAAATCACGCGCCCCTGAAACGTGGCGAATTTGAAACGCTCCAGATCAACGTCGGACGCAAATGCAACCAGACCTGCACTCATTGCCACGTCGATGCCGGACCGACCCGGACCGAGATGATGGATGAGGAAACGGCCCGCAAAGTCGGGGCCTGGATTCTCGAACACAAGCCCTCGACGGTCGATATCACTGGTGGGGCCCCCGAGATTTCCGAGTTCTTCAATTACTTCGTCGAGACCGCACGTTCGGTCGGTGCCCACGTAATCGACCGCAACAATCTAACGATCATCGAAACGAAAAACTACGCCTACCTCCCGGAGTTTCTTGCCAAGCACCAGGTGGAAGTCGTCGCCTCTCTGCCTTGCTACCTGGAGGACAACGTGAATTCCCAGCGTGGCGATGGTGTGTTTCAGAAATCCATTTCCGCTCTGAAAAAACTCAATGCAGTCGGCTACGGAACATCCCTGCCCCTGACTCTCGTTTACAATCCCATCGGTGCGAAGCTGCCACCCGATCAAGACGAGCTGGAGGCGGACTATCATGAGGAGCTTCAAAAACGATATGGCATCGTCTTCTCCCGGCTCTTTGCGATCACGAATCTCCCCATCGCCCGTTTCGCCGTGGAACTCCGCGAACACGGCCAGTGGGACGAATACATGGATCTGCTCGTCGATTCCTTCAACCCCCACACCGTGGAGGGCCTGATGTGCCGCAGCACGATCAATATCGGCTGGCAGGGAGAGGTCTTCGATTGCGATTTCAACCAGATGCTCTTCATGCAGCAAAAAGCGGAGGGCAAAAAGCTATTCCTCTGGGACGTCACTCCGAAATCGATGCAAGACCTACCCATTCTCACTGCCAACCATTGCTTCGGATGCACCGCCGGTGCGGGAAGCAGCTGCACCGGAGCGCTGGAACATGCCTGAAGCCGCCCGTTTTTTGAGGTTGCCAAACCTTCGCTCTTCCAGCACCTTCTTCCTGTCGGCGCGGTAGTCGGCAGCCTCGGGGTTCTCCTGTCCGGCAGCCTTCCTGGCATTTGTCTCCTACCTCGCATCCATTGGTCGAGTTCCGGATGTCATGTTTGGAAAACTTCTGCCGCCCCGGTCCCTACCCTTTGTCCGTGGTGATTCCACGCTCTCCGAAGCTTCCGCCCAACCCCACAGATCCGTAGAAATCAAAACGTCTCAAGATCATCGTTTTCCTAGGCCAAAAGGTTGTCTCTGGAACCGCGAATTTTCCGATCACCGCGAATCAATCGCGTTTATCCATATCCCTTTCCACCGAATCAAATTTTCTGAATGAGTAAAAACACCACCGACGAACTCTTCGACATATCTTCCGTCGAATCGGCACCTACCAAGCCGAAAGCCGCACGCAAGACTCCTGCGAAGAAGGCAGCAAAGAAGGCAGTTGCGAAAAAAACTCCCGCGAAAAAAGCAGCTCGCAAGACAGCCGCCAAGAAATCGGTATCGAAGGCCTCCCCTTCCCCTAAGTCCTCCGAGCCCCCGGCCCCAACTCCGATCAAGGCACCCGCCCCGCTGGAACCTCCTCCGGCTCCCGCCCCGGCCCCCGCCTCCGAAAACGATACCCCTCCTCGCATCGGTCGCGTTCCTGGTGGTGGCCCCGTCAACCAGTCATCCGCCCGGAGAGACGATAGACGCGACAATGACAGGCGCGAAAACAACAACGACGACCAGCCTCCTCAGCAGCGCGAATCCCGATCCAAGAAACGCCGGGAAAAACGCAAACGCCGTCGCAACGAACAGGGACAAGGCGGGGATCGCGACCAGAACAATCACCGTCGGAACAACAACCGAAACGATCGCAACGACCGCCAGCAAGAGGATCGCAGCCCCGCCGTGCTTTCCGGGCCCGTCACTGAGATCGATGGTGTCATCGAGATGACACCCAAAGGCTACGGATTTCTTCGACTGGCCGATACCAATTTCGAACAGGCGAAAGACGATATATTCATTTCCCCGGAGCTAGTCCGCACCCATGCCCTCCGTCACGGCCAGTGGATCCACGGCCAACGCCAGGACAGCAACCGCGGTCCCCAGCTCGTTGAAATCACCACCGTCAACGGCCTGCCTCCCGAGGAAGTCGCCAGGTTCCCTCACTTCGACGAACTCACCGCGATCAACCCGAACAAGCGCATCGCCTTCGAGACGACTCCCGACCGCTACACCACCCGCGTGGTCGATATCATTTCTCCCGTCGGCCGAGGCCAGCGCGGACTCATCGTTTCCCCTCCCCGGTCAGGAAAGACAACGCTCCTCCTTCACATGGCGGAAGCCATTCGCGAAAAGTACGACGAGCAAATCCACCTCATGGTTCTCCTTGTCGATGAGCGCCCCGAGGAAGTCACCGAATTCCGCCGCGCCCTTCCCGGTGCCGAAATCTACGCCTCCTCCAACGACGAAGCCGCCCGCAATCACTGCCGCATTGCGGAGCTTGCCATCGAGCGCGCGAAACGCCTCGTCGAGGCCGGTCAGCACGTGTTCCTCCTGATGGACTCGATCACCCGCCTCGCCCGTGCCTACAACGGCGCAATGAGCGGCGGAAAAGGAGGTCGTGGTCGCGCCACCGGCTCCGGCGGCATCACCATCGGCGCTCTCGAAGTCCCCCGCAGGCTCTTCGCCGCCGCACGCAACACCCGCGAGGCAGGTTCCCTCACCATTCTCGCGACCGCCCTGATCCAGACGAACTCCCGCGCCGACGAAGCCATTTTCATGGAGTTCAAAGGCACTGGTAACATGGAGCTCGTTCTCGACCGGAAAATCGCCGAGTCCTACGTCTATCCCGCTGCGGACATCTTCAAATCCGGCACCCGCCGCGAGGAACTCCTTCTGCCCGAGCACACCCTGCACAAGATTCACCTGATCCGCCGCGGCCTTGCCGGCCACCGCCCCTACGAGGCCATGGAGCGTCTGCTGTATTTCATCAAGAAATTCCCCAACAATCCGCAGATGCTCATGGAAATCAAAGGTTGATGGAGCGTGGACTTTCAGTCCGCATTCGAGGGCCCGAGCCCAAGAATCATCATCCTCCCGCGAATGCGCACTTCCCTCTCCCATTGAGATTTAAAATTTAAAGTTTAAAGTTTTGAGCCAGCACACCCTCTACGTAGAAAAACTCCCCCACTTCGCCAACGAAGCCACCCACCTCCTCCACGATCTCCGTGAGTCCCTGGACCTCCCTGAAATCGAATCCCTGCGTCTCCTCAATCGCTACGATATTGAAGGAATCGACGCCGAGGAATTTCAAGCAGCCTCGTCCAACATCCTTTCCGAGCCGCAGATCGATGCCACCTCCACGGCGCTCTCCCTCTCGGAAAACGAAACCGCGTTCGCCTTTTCCTACCTCCCGGGTCAGTTCGACCAACGGGCCGATTCCGCAGCCCAAGCAATCCAGATCCTCACAGGAAAAGACAAACCCACAGTCTTCTCCTCCAGCGTCATCATTCTCACGGGTGAGCTCTCGAGCGAGCAAATCGATGCCATCAAATCCTATGTCATCAACCCCGTCGATTCTCACGAAATCGAAGTGGGGGCGATCTTCGGTCGCCCCCCTCTCTCTCAACCCAACGACATCGAAATCCTAGAGAACTTCCTCACAGGTTCCCCAGAGAAAATCCGAAAAGACATGTCTCTGGCCATGTCCGAAGCCGACATCGCCTTCACTCAAAAATATTTCAACGAGGACGAAAATCGCCCCCCTTCCCTCACCGAAATCCGGATGTTGGACACCTACTGGTCCGACCACTGCCGCCACACGACCTTTCTCACGGCAATCGACGACATCACCTTCGGCCCCGGCTCCGAACTCATTGAGGAAACCTTCGGCATCTACCGCCAAGTTCGCAAGGACCTAGGCCGCGACGAGAAACCCGTGACCCTCATGGACATCGCCCTCATCGGCATGCGCGAACTCAAAGCTTCCGGCGAGCTCGATAACCTCGAAGTCTCCGAGGAAATCAATGCCGCCTCCATCGTCGTTCCCATTTCCATCGACGGAAACCCGGAGGAGGAATGGCTCGTCCAGTTCAAAAACGAGACTCACAACCACCCTACTGAAATCGAACCATTCGGTGGTGCCGCCACGTGCCTCGGAGGCTGCATCCGGGATCCACTCTCTGGTCGCTCTTACGTCTATCAGGCCATGCGTGTCACCGGCGCCGCAGATCCACTTACCCCGTTTTCAGAGACTCTCCCTGGAAAGCTGCCTCAGAAGAAAATCTGCCAAGTCGCTGCGAAAGGCTATTCGTCGTATGGAAACCAGATCGGTCTCGCCACCGGGCAAGTCGCGGAAGTGTATCACCCCGGCTACGTCGCGAAACGTCTCGAAATTGGCGCAGTGGTCGCCGCCGCTCCGCGCTCGAATGTGTTCCGCGGCAGTCCCTCTCCTGGCGATGTGATCCTCCTCATCGGCGGCCGCACCGGTCGCGATGGCGTAGGCGGTGCCACCGGCTCGTCCAAAGAGCACACCGAGACCGCCTTGGAAAACTCCGCCGAAGTCCAGAAAGGCGACGCTCCCACCGAACGCAAAATCCAGCGCCTCTTCCGCAACCCGGAACTGACCCGCAAGATCAAGATCTGCAACGACTTCGGCGCAGGCGGTGTCTCCGTCGCCATCGGCGAAATCGCCCCCTCCCTCGTCATCCACCTCGATGCCGTCCCGAAGAAATATGCCGGACTCGACGGCACCGAACTTGCCATTTCCGAGTCCCAGGAACGCATGGCCGTTTGCGTCGATCCTTCCGAAATCGACTACTTCATCCGCGAGGCCGACAAGGAGAACCTCGAATGTGTCCACGTCGCCGATGTCACCGACAGCGGCCGCCTCATCATGACTTGGCGCGACAAGGAAATTGTAAACCTATCCCGCGCCTTCCTGGACACGAACGGAGTCCAACAGTCCGCCAAAGTCGAAGTAGCGGCGGATTCAATCCGCCATGCGCAGCCTCAAAAAAAGGAACTCCCGGAGCACCTATCGTCCTTGAACATCGCCTCGCAAAAGGGACTCGGAGAAATGTTCGATGCCTCCGTCGGAGCCAACACCGTGCTCTGGCCATTCGGTGGAAAGCACCAACTCACTCCGCCCGACGCGATGGTCGCGAAACTGCCTCTGCTTGAGGGAGAAACCGACCACGCCACCTACATGTCATGGGGCTTTGATCCTTACCTCTCCGAGAAATCCCCCTTCCTGGGAGCCGCCTACGCCGTCACTGAATCCGTCTGCAAAGCAGTCGCCGCCGGTGCGCGCCTCAGCGACATCCGGCTCACTCTCCAAGAGTTCTTCCCCCGCCTCGGCAACGACCCCAAACGCTGGGGTCTACCCTTCGCCGCCCTGCTCGGAGCATTTCGCGCCCAGCACGAACTCCGCCTCGCTGCCATCGGAGGAAAAGACTCCATGTCCGGTTCCTTCAACGAACTCGACGTCCCCCCCACTCTCGTATCTTTCGCACTTGCGCCAGGTCTGGCATCCCTTGCCATTTCTCCGGAATTTAAGAAGCCCGGGTCTACTATTTCCCTAGTAGAAACACCAATCCTCGAAAACGGCCTCCCCGATTTCAAAGTCCTGAAGGAAATCTCGGAATCCATCCATCAGCTCAACAAAGCTGGGAAAATCCTCGCCCTTCATCACATCGGACCCGCCGGCCTCGCGGCTGCCTTGACGAAAATGTGCCTGGGCAACGGCATCGGTTTTGAATGGAACGCGGACTTCCATGCGCAGCCCACTTATTTTGCTTTCCTCATCGAGCACGTGGCGGTGGATTGTATCCGCCAAGCCATTCCGTCATCCGAAATCATCGGAAACACAACCCAGGCCCCCACCCTCATCCTCCCGGACGAAACCTACCACCTAGCCGACCTACAAGCTGCTTGGGAGAGCAAGCTCGAACCCATCTATCCAACTTCGCCGGAGAACGAGGAAAGCGCATCGAAGATCGAAGACTACCCAACCTCCACGCAACAACCACGATCCACCACCCGGTCGAAGGGCACATCCCCGAAGGTGCTCATCCCCACTTTCCCCGGTACCAACTCTGAATATGATTCTGCGCGTGCCTTCCAACGCGCCGGAGCCGAAACACACATCGAAGTTTTCCGGAACCTTACCGCGAATCACATCGGAGAATCCATCAAGACTCTCGCGGACCGAATCAACGGCTCCCAGATCCTGTTCATCCCCGGCGGCTTCTCTGCGGGCGACGAACCCGATGGCTCCGCCAAATTCATCGCCACAGTCCTCAGAAATCCGAGAATTTCCGATGCGATCTCCGATCTGCTTGAAAATCGAGACGGCCTCGTGCTCGGCATCTGCAACGGATTCCAAGCACTCATTAAGACCGGTCTTGCTACCCACGGGAAAGTGATTGAAACCGGAAGCGAGTCCGCCACCCTCGTCCACAACGATATCTCCCGACACATTTCCCAATACGTGAACACTCGCGTAGCCAGCAATTCGTCGCCTTGGCTTGCCAACTCGGAGATTGGCGAAATTCACACTGTCCCCGTCTCTCATGGCGAGGGGAAATTCTACGCCTCACAGGAGATCATTGCCTCCCTTTTTGCGAACGGACAGGTCGCCACCCAATACTGCGACCCTGAAGGAAACCCCACCATGGAGCATCCTTTCAACCCGAACGGATCACTTGCAGCCATCGAGGGAATCACCTCTCCATGTGGAAGGGTTTTCGGAAAAATGGCCCACTCCGAGCGCTACTCGCAGAACGTCGCGCGCAATATCCCCGGTAACAAGTCACAGGAAATCTTCGCTGCAGGAGTCGCTTATTTCCGCTGAGAGACACCGGATGGAGCCGTCTGGAAGAAATCTTTCAGAGCTTGGACCTCGCCGATGAGTTCTTTCGTTTGCGTTTCTCGATCGAGCGTGGCACCGCCTCCGAGAGCTTCCTGAAGCTGCGCTTCGAGGCCGGAGTCCGATCCTTCGCGTTTGCTGCCGGGTTCCACACCCATTGAACTTGTGGCATCGTCAATCGGCTCTCCGTGCTCGCCGATCCGATCTAGCGCCGCGTCATAGCTTCCAACCATTTTCCCCATGTCGCCGGACATTTCGAGATCTTCGACAGCCTCGCCCACCAAGTTCGTGCGTTCCGGACTCTGGGTAAACCAGACAACCAACGACACACACACGGCAGCAGCGAGAGTCAAAAGAACGACTTTTGTTCGGACGGAGGTTTCGTACTCCGGTTGACGCCTCGCATTGATCAATTCCTGGAGATCTGGACTCAAGCCTTCGTCACGAAAAATAGGCCTATTCGCGTCAGTGGGCGCGGAAGGTAGAGGAGTCAGCCCACGTCTCCCATCTGCTCTTGGAATTTGCACGTCCCTAGCCTCAAGTGCGGCTTGGAACAAGCGGTCCATTTCATTGTCACTCGTGTTCAAGAAATGATTCCTTACCTAGAATCGGCTGAAAGGTCAAGAATCCCGTGCATTCCTGAATTGCTAAGTAGAAACTCAAATCAATCACATTCGGGGGAAAGACCGTGCATCATGCAGTAGGAACGGTCGTTCGAATCCCGATGAATCCGTTCATTCTACAAGGATTCTGGCATCGGTACGGTTGCAGCTATTAGATTCGTATGAAAACTAGACCCCGTTTTAGGAGCCCGATCGCTTTGGCATTCGCCACTGCCATGATCACATTTTCGATCCCACACGCTCAAGGTGATATCCCCGACACGCCGATTTCCGGTTTGAACGGGATTTACAAAGTCGCAGCGAGCAATGACCCGCTATTTCCGCTCAATCGGGGAAATGAATGGTTTCTGGACTTCGGTTCCGGGATGACCTCCAACACTAGCAGCGGTCCCCTCACCGTCTCGATGCGCCGGAATCCTGATGTCTCGGTGCGTATGATGGTTTGGCAATTCTCACGTAACAACTCCACGCTCATGATCGGGAACCAGTTCGAGCGCGGTTCGCGCCAAGCGGTAGCGAAAGGTGTGTGGAAGGTTTCCAGCTCGGACGACGGAATGGTCCTGGACCGTGGCGGAGTCCGCGTGATTCTCTTTCGCCCCGAGCCGGGAGACTACTGATCGCTCACGTGATTTTCCGACATACTCACTCATACGGCGCCTTGAGATGCCCCATAGGCGAGATAGTTGGAAAAAAATGCAGCCGGCGTGGAGGGACCGTCTTTACCCAACCAGCAACTTACTTTGGCTGCGCGGCGAGAGGGAAATCATCGGTGCGGAAGGGAGTGAGAGGGAGACCTTCTTTGGAGACGATGTTACAGACTGGATTCGTGGCCCAGGCATAGCGGACCGCAATTGGCTCCGAGACTTCCTTGGAGGAAACTTCGATGCGTCTGTCGCCGATAATTTTTCCTACTGCGTTCTTCCATTTTTTATCTGCGCCGCACACAGCGAAGCCGCGAACCGTGCTGACGTCGGAAGTTTTCAAGCCCCCGCCCGTGTGGTCGAAGCTAAGGATGGCCTTGCCGTCCTTAATTTCCATTTCGCGGAACTCGGGGCTGCGGTAGGAGATGTCATAGCCATAGTCTTTGGCCAGTGCCCAGCGTACGAGACGCTCAGCCACGTCGCGTTTTTCGCGAGGATGGATGTCATTGGATTCGCCAAGATCGGTGATAACAGCTTGCCCGGTATTTGGCACTTCGCGGAGTGTATTGGTCTGAGCCTCGCGCAACTCAGCCCATGAACTCTCGCTTGGGTTGGGGGTTTCATCTTGAAAGTCCGCGAGCTGGACGAAGTAAAACGGAAAATCCCCTTGTCCCCAGTCCTTGCGCCAAGAGGTAATCAGGAGGTTCATGAGATCGTCGTATTGGTAGGCACGACCGGCGTTGGTTTCGCCCTGATACCAGATGGCACCGCGAATGCCGTAACCAATGACAGGAGCGAGCGTTCCCGCGTAGAGGTTGCCGGGACGGTGCTGTTGCGAGAGTTCAACCTTTAGCTTCTCGTATGCTTCTTTATCGAGATCGCCGGTTTCAAAGAGAATTTCCTTCTTCTTCCATTGATCGACGTAGGCGTCGAAACGTCCGTCCTTTTCCAGCACATCGCGCTGCACCCACGCCTCAGCGGCGGAGCCACCCCATGCGTTGTTGATGAGGCCTACTGGCACGCCGAGAATCTCGTGGAGAGTTTTCCCGAAATAGTAACCTACAGCACTGAAATTCCCCGCAGACTCGGCATTTGAGAGCTCCCACTTGCCGTTGAAAGTTTTTTTTATCTCCTGGGTGCCGATTTTCGGCATTGTGATGAGTCGGAGTTGGGGGAGATCAGCCGCGAGCTTCGTGAGATCCTGCCCGAAAGAATTATTCAGGACCCAGCCCATGTTCGACTGTCCGGAGCAGAGCCATACTTCTCCGACGAGGATGTCTTTTACGACGATTTCAGAACTACCTGTCACCGTCATTTCGCGCGGTTCCGAGCTGGCGGGCATGGCGTCGAGTTTCACTTCCCAGCGCCCGTCCTTCCCAGCTTGCGTGGTATGCGCTTGCTCGCCGATGTGAACCGTGACTTCGGCATCCGGATTATCCCAACCCCAGATCGGATTCACTTGCTTCTGCTGAAGCACCATGTGATCCCCGACCATGGAGGACAATTTGAGCTCCGCGTGGGCGAAGGCGGTGAGAGCAAGACTTACGGTGAGCAAAGTTTTCATAGATTTTTTCAGATTTTGAAACGGGGGGATTGGCTGAGAAATTTCTTCGGATTCTCGTAAACGATTTTTTCGATCTGCGCGGGTGTGTGCTTCCGGCGTCTCATTTCGAGGGCGCATTTCGGGACGGCCATGGGATCGGAGATTCCCCAGTCGCAGGCGGAGTTCATCCAGATTTGCTCAGTGCCGTAAGTTTCGAGGATATCGATCGCTCTTGCAGGCGTGCATTTGCTCTCCGGATAGAGCGTCATGCCCGCCCAAAAGCCAGCGTCCAGAACGTGAGAAACCGTGTGCTCTTCCACGTGGTCGATGATGACTTTTGATCGGTCGAGTTTCGAAAACGACGACAATGAATCGATGATCAGCTTCGTGCCCTTGAGCTTGTCCTCAAGGTGAGGCGTGTGGATCAGGATGGGCAGATCGTGGTCGAGCGCGATCTGGACGTGCTCTTCAAAGATTTTCAGCTCGCATCGGGTGTTTTTGTTTAGCCCGATTTCCCCGATACCAAGCACGTTCTCACGCGTGATGAACTCCGGGATGAGGGACATGACCTCACGCGCAAAGCCCGGATCGTCCGCTTCCTTCGGATTGATACAGAGCCAGCAGAAATGCTTGATTGCAAAGCGTGCGGCACGCTTCGGCTCATATTCGGTGAGCTGACGGAAGTAATCGTAGAAGCCGTCTGCGGACGAGCGGTCGAAGCCAGCCCAGAACGCGGGTTCGCAAAGTGCTTCGCATCCGGCGAGGGCGAGTTTCTCGTAGTCATCCGTCGTGCGGCTGACCATGTGGGCATGGGGTTCAATGTAGCGCATGGAAATTTTCAGGAAACGGGTGCACCGGAAGCCCCTTGGAACGGAGCAGTGTCAGGAAGTTCGGAAGAGAAATCCGAAAATGCCTCGAGAACGGCTTTCGCGCGGTCAGTTCGGTCTTCCTGAAGAATCGGTAGGGCTCTCTTAAAGTAGTCTAGCCGGGAGTCGGCCTCACCGTCGTGCCTTTCGAGGCGATCAAGGAATGCGGCAAGATCGATCAGGCGCGCACGCGCGTCGATGAACTGGAGATCGAGGAGTTCTTTTTTACTCAGCATGGCTTTTAAATCGGTCGGGAGGTGATTCGATCATCTCTCCAAGAGATAATAAACCGTTTTCGGATCGAGGCGAATTTCTTCTGAAGAGGGAAGCTCACGGATCGCGTAGCCATTGAGGTCGAGGGCAGTGACTTTCACCTTCTCTTTCATGCGGACAATACCCGACGGCTCTTTGAAAAGCCATGGATCAGTGCCTAGGTTGGTGATGCGTTTCAAGCCGTTACCTGCATCTTCCGTTTCGAAACCAGTCGGCTTTTCCTCGGTCATCACTTGAAGAAGAATTTTCGGAGCGGTGGCGAGAGGTGATCCATCGAGGGAGACGGCGACGATCTGGCCGAGTTCCATCCCAGATTCGATTGAGAGATCGCCGAGTTGGATGTTTCCAGCTTGTTTAAAATTTCCGCTGGCTCCTTGGGCGGCGGGTGCGTTAACGGTGAGAAGCCCGATTCCGAAATCAAGTTTCAGCTCACCCGTGTTGCTCGTAACGGTTTGGTTCTTTCGGTCGATATACTTGGAAACGTCAGTCAGTTCTTCTTTCGCGTCGGGTTGGTTGATCGAAAGGTTCGTCCGGCCAACATAGTGAATGAGCGGGTCAATGCCACCTGTGGATGCAGATTTCCCTTTTACATCTGCCTCACGCAATGCATCGAGGTTTGCCTTATTGCTCATTTTCACTCCTTTGAGAGCGAATGCATCATCAAGGGAAAGAGTTACGTTTGCCGCGAGTTCTCCTTCAGAAACGAGACCTTTGCGATAGATCAACGCTGTAGCGGGAAACTGCCCCATCTGTGTCGGTGCCATGAGTGTCCACGGCTGAACGAAGAAGCGCGGTTTCGAAGACCAATTCGACCCGGAAAGAGCAAAATGGACAATCGCATCCGTGCCTTGCAGGGCGCCGTACGACGCGTAGTAGAGTGGTGCCTCGCCACGATAACGGTTGGGGCGGTTCCAGGTGGTCTCGGAAATCATCGCCGGTTTGCGGTTGGTCATGATGTCCATGGCTGGATGACTGAAATCTTTTGCCGAGCCCGGTTTCTGTCCGTCAAAGACAAGTGCGCTGCGGTCGTTGTAAGTATGTCCCTCGCGGATCGAAAAACTCGAGTTATCCCCGGAATGAGTGACACCGAAGTATCCGTGGCGATCAATGATGTCGCCGGGGGTGTAGGAAAATTGCTCCAACGGACCGAATATTTCCGGGTTGGCCGTGTGCCAATTGGAAGCGGTGATCAATCCTTTGAATCCTTTGCCTCGAAGGTAGTCGGTATGATTCTTGTAGAATTCATACTGAGTCTCACAAAGGAAACGTGCGGTATCCTGATCGCGCAGCTTTTTCTCATTGGCAATGGTCCACAATCCGCGAAAGCCCAACCTTCCCGCTTCAGGATTGTCGTGCTTGTCCTCAGTTTCCCAAGTGGCCAGAGCCTTTTCAATCGATCCGTATTTTTCAGCCGCCCAATCTCCGAACTGCTTTTCCAATTTTGCCATCTGCGGAGCGGGCACTCCCTCGTAATCGAATGTCCAAAAGAAGAAAGAATCCTCATTGATCAACTCGATTCCAGCAACAGCCGGATCTTCGCCGAGACTCTTACCATCCTCGCTTTTCGCCGCGAGTATCGCATCGAGCCATGAGCGATAGAGGCTTTGGAATTCCGGTTCAAAATAGAGTGTCGCAAAACTTGGTTTCGTGCCGTCGTAGCCTTGACGCCAACCGGGACCGTTGGTCGGCTTGAGCCACAGTGGGAAATAGATCGAGAGGTGAGAGTATATCCCCTCCTTTTTCAGGGCCCCCACCGATTCGCGAATATAGCTGATCTTTTTTTCATCAAGCTCACCCGTTTTTCCATTGAACACAGAACCGTGAATTCGCACCAAGTTCACTCCTCGCTTGGCAAGCATCCTCGCGCAATCGGCGAGTCCCTGCTTATCCAACTTGTCGGGCGGGCCGTTCACCGCCCAGAAACGAACTTCTTCGCCGTCCCCGGAACGGACAAGCTTCTCTCCCTTGGCGATGATATGCCCATGCTCCCCTGCAAATTTCTCATTCAGAAAACGCAGGTCGATCGGACTGTCTTGAAAGGTGTCCTTACCCGGATCCCAAGCGGTCCAACCTTTGTTTTCCTCCGCGCGCCGTTTCCGTTCCGCTTCCGCCTGCTCCGGACGGATCGTTCCACGAGGTATGTAACCGTCGTTGGTGAACACGAAGCAGTCGAGCGACCCGTGAAAATTGTTCTTACTCTCGAAGAGAAACTTCGCGGAATTCTTCCCCTTTTTCAGCGAAACCGTCCCGGCATTCACCCATGCGATAAAACGGATGTCGGGTTTTCCATCACCGGCGATATTGATGGAATCGAATGAAGTACCGAGAGAGATCTCGCGCTTTCCTCCTTCGTTGATATCCACGGAGAGCTTTGCACCAATCGGATTCGCCCGGATCCAAAAGGTATAGTCACCAGCTTCCGAGACATCGAACTCGACAACGGTTTCTACAGGCTTCTTCCCGCCAAAATTGCTGACAAAATCACCTCCTGAGAGAAGATCCTTTTTCACCTGGCCGCCATACCAAGGATGATTGTTTGCTTCCGTCTTTTTGGAAGTCTCGCCTTCTATCCAGATGGATGCTGCTGAAATCTTTCCAAGCGAGGCTATTAGAAGGAGACAGGAAAGCAGGAGTTTCATGGGTAGATTTTGATCGAAAAGAAAACCTCGCAGCGGGAAACGTGTCCCGCCACGAGGAGATGAGTGACTTGGGCCGCCGTCGCTCCGAACCCTGGTTTTGCCCTAAGGTGCTGAGCGGTGGCCGCCCGGAAATTTCGCGGTCAGCGTTCACTGATACGCATGGATCCTTCCCGAGTCTTTCACTCAGAAATGAGGCTCTTGCGGTCGGTCAGAAAGGCTAGGAATTCTCGGAATCGTGATGACTATCGATCGTCTGCGAATCGGAAGCCGAGGAGCGGTTGCCCGAATAGCTTAGACCGGGAACCACTTTACGCATGAGTTTCGTAAATCCAGTCTCAGCAGACTCCATGTCGGCATCCGCTTGTTTCATCGCTTTTTCCCAAGCTCCAGCGAATCCAGGCGCCTGCTCGCGCATTGTGCTAATCGCCATCTCTTGCATACGGAACTGACGCTGCTCGCTCTTGTCTGGCTTGTTCTGGAGAGCCGCGAGATTCACCCTGAGGTTCTCGTTCTGGCTTTTCAGTGTCTCGACTTCCTTGGTGAGCGATTCATTGCCACTCGCAGTGATCTTAAGCTGCGTATTTAGATGTGTCTGAAGGACAGTCATTTCCTCCTTCATCGTCTTTAGCTCACGTTTCAATTGCATTTTGGCACCGATCGCGTTTTTCAAAATAAACCCAGCGATAAGGAGTCCCAATGCGAGACCCCAGACGAACTCGCTATAAATGATATTTTTTAATTCCATAATTAGTTTTCTTTCGATTCTTCAGGAGTGGGTTCTTCAGATGCAGTCTCCGGAGGCGTGGCATCAATGGCTGTTTCATCGAGGAGTTCGATGACGTCCTCGGTGATGTCCGGTTGGTCACTTTGAAAGAGGACGAAGGGAACCCCAGTGTTGGTATTTCCCGAGGTATCCATCACGACGTCCAGATTGCGTTCTTTCGCAAGCTGATTGGCCGCCGAGGTGATGCGATCCAGTGAGGATCGCATCGCGGCAACCATCTCACGGTTGATACGCTTTTCCTCATCGGCGCGAAATTCCTCAAACTCTTCGCGCAGCGTCTCGGCTTCTTGTCGTTTGATTTCGTAGGCGCGGATCATCTTTTTCCCGTTCTCGGAATCAAGCTGGTCCTTATTTTCTTCAAGCTTCGCCTGTTGCGCCTGCAACTGACCGATAATGATACGGAGCTGCTCGGCCCGCTTGTTGAGCATGATACTCTCGCGGTCCTTCTGAATCCGTTCCTGCATCGCTTTTGTGGACGGCAAATCGCGGTAAATATCCGTGACACGCACGACCGCAAATTTCGGGGCGGCGATGACGGTCGGGCAGAGGCAAAGCCACGCCAGAATTACGAAACATTTCATAGGGTTGATGCGCGGAAGGCTAGACGCGTTCCGGGTGCTTGTCGATACCCGATCAGATTTCATGGACAGGCAGCGCCGCCACTTCCTCGCGCAATTTTTCGGCAAGAGGAGTCGAGAGGTAACGCTCACTGGAGGAGCAGCCGACCGTGACAATTCGCTTGCCCTTGAACTCGGGACGCTTCGCGATCTGCATCGCAGCCCAGACGTTCGCTCCCGTGGAAATACCGGCGGGCAGGCCTTCCTGCTGGGCGAGGGACTGCGCTGTGGCAAAAGCATCTTCGTTCGATACCAGAATGGTTTCATCGATAATATCGACATTGAGATTCTTCGGGATGAAACCAGCTCCGATTCCCTGAATCATGTGCGGACCAGGCTGACCACCCGAAATCACCGGGCTGTTAGTCGGCTCGACGGCGAAGGTCTTCATATCACAACGGGATTTGAGAACTTCGGAAACTCCGGTGATCGTGCCCCCGGTGCCCACTCCGGCAACAAACGCAGCGATCTCACCATCCGTGTCCTTCCAGATTTCCTCCGCTGTGGTATCGCGGTGAACCTGCGGGTTGGCTGGATTATCAAACTGACCGGGACCGAACGCGCCGGGAGTCTCGTCGAGGAGCTTTTTCGCCATCGCAATGGCACCACCCATGCCTTTCGCCCGTGGTGTCAGGACGATTTCTGCTCCCAATAGACGGAGCAACACGCGGCGCTCCACCGACATGCTTTCCGGCATAGTCAGGATACAGCGGTAGCCTTTGGCACGAGCGACGAAGGCCAGTGCGATCCCGGTATTTCCGGAGGTTGGCTCGATGATCAGTCCACCTTCCTGCAGCAAACCGTCACGCTCACCGGCCTCGATCATCGCTTTTCCGATACGGTCCTTAACGCTGAATAGTGGATTAAAAAACTCTGCCTTCACGCAGATCTCGGCTTCGAGTCCTTTTGTGATGTGATTGAGCTTAATGAGTGGTGTATTCCCGATGGTGGAAACCATGCTGTCTGCGATATTCATAAGATATGGGTAATGGTGGAGTTGCTTGCTGGGAGGGGTTTTAGGGAAATCTAACGCACGCTGCCAGCGGAAATCGCAATAACAACTGGGAAATGCTCAGACCCCCGCCGTTTCACCGGAAAGTGACATTTCCGCAAGGTCCTCGACGGATGTCACCGAGTCCACCTTGCAGAGCCGTTGGCGCAGATCTTTCGCTCCGGGGAACCCCTTGCAATAGGCCATCAGCCTGCCACGCATCGCCGTGACTGTCTGACGTTCGTTGCCATAACGATTACTATCCACCGCCATCCGGCAGTGCCGAAGAATCAGGCTCCATCTTTCCTCCATGGGGACGGACTCCATCACTTCCCCGGTTTCGAGAAAATGCTTTGCCTCGCGAAACACCCACGGGTTCTGCATCGCCGCACGTCCGATCATCACTCCGCTCACCGCAGTCATACGTTTTCTGTTCGCTAGGTCCATACCAGTCGCGATGTCTCCGTTCCCAATCACCGGGATCGTGACCGCGCGAGCGACCGCATCAATAGTTTCCCAATCTGCCTCCCCAGAATATCCCTGCGCCCGTGTCCGACCGTGCACGGCGATCGCACTCATACCACAGTCCTCCAAAGTCTTCGCAACCTCCACTGCGTTTACCGAATCCGCGTCCCATCCTATGCGGATTTTCGCAGTCACCGGCACATCCATGCCCACTGCTTTCGCAACACCAGTCGCCACGCTCGCAAGCAAGGGACAGTCGCGCAGCAGGGACGAACCTCCATTTCTAGAAACCACCTTGTTTACCGGGCAGCCGAAATTGATGTCGATGAAATCAGGAATCCCTCCAGCCAATCCCTTGTCGATAATCTTGCGCGCAGCCTCGCCCATACGTTCCCCATCCGCCCCGAAGAGCTGAACTCCAACGGGCCGCTGGCCCTCATCGAACTCCGTGTATTTCCGCGTGCGGTCATCCGCCTGCATGATGCCCTCTGCACTGACAAACTCCGTCACCATCACATCGGCCCCCATTTCCTTGCAGATCCTGCGGAAAATGAGATCCGTCACCCCCGCCATGGGAGCGAGATACAAGGGGAATTTCCCGTCTGAAAACCAGTGCAGCACGGGGAGATCCTAGCACCGCCGTCAATCATCTCCCGAACCAAGCACTAGCTGATGGAAAACAGGCATAGGTCCTTCACCCCGGTTTGATTGACATCGTCATTTCAGCTACCTAAACTAACCACCTAGCGGCGCCGCGATATGTCCGATTTCTCACTACCTCCCCAGCAACGTGACTTCCATTGCCCCCATTGCAGCGGGCGCATCGTCATTCCTTTCGAACTACCTTCTACCACTGGCCCGTGCCCCCATTGTCAGGGCACGATCACGTCCCCGCCCCCACCGGTCCCAAACCCCCAGCAGTTCGAGGCACCAGCCCCACAACTCGCCACACCTCCGGCGCCTCAATATGTCGCACCTCCGGCCCCAGAACACATCCATCCGCCGGTCCAGCAACACCCAGCCGAGGTAGCAGCCCCCGCTCCCGCCGCACTCCCTCCACGGCGCGATGCCGCACAGGGCCAACCTGAATCACCCAGCATCACCGCGCCTCCTGCCAAACCCACCAAAAAGAAGAGGGTGTCTAGCGGGATCATTCCGGCCATGGTCGGCCTGTTTTTTCTCATTCTCGCCGGTGGAGCGGCCGTCTACTTCATCTCTCAGCAGATGGGCACGAAGGTCGATCCCCCGAACTTCGCAGGCAGCCCAGAGGACAAAGAGATCCGCGAAGCGAACTACATCCGAATCGGCTGGCAAAAGGAGGCATTCGATACCTTGCAGGGCTACATCGATGCCACGACAGTTGAAACTAAGATCCCCTTCATCAACCAAGGCGAGGCACTTGAGGAGAAAATGAACGACTTCTATGGCGGCGTGGACTCCATCAACGATTCCGACACGCCGGCGAATTCATTTTCCGTGCAGGACCTTTCGGAGGAAGACAGGCAGCGAGGCATTTTCATGCTGACCTACGACCAACCTCCACAATTCGCACTGAAAGACTTCTTCCGCCCCTTAGCGTCCTTGGAAGTCCAATATGGCGTGGATGAGGCTGATCTACTACTCAGCACGATGGCTCGGGTGAGTAATTTCGCAATGGAGCCCGTGCGTGTGCATGCCTTTTTCAAGCGAACCGGCGAAGGACTAAAACTAGACTGGGAGGTCTTCGCTCAGACGAAATACCGTCGATTCAGAAACTTCGTGGAGCTTCCCGACAAGGGCCAATCCGAGGTCTTCCGAGTGCTTATCGTGGAGGACGTTCCAGACAAGGGACAAGGAGTCTTCGGAGCTCTCACCTACCGCCTAGCGGATCCAGCAAACCTCGCAGACTCTGTGCGCGTAAATGTGAAGCTGGACTCAGAGATCGGGCGAGCACTTTCCATCATCAACTGGCGCGGCAACAAGCAGAGCACACCGATCACCCGGACTGCTACGGTAGAACTTGGCTGGACGGACGAAGATATGCCGACACTCGAAATCAAACGCTTCATCTGTTGGGAATTCCTCGGCCTCGGCGGGAAGGAAATTCCCGCGACTGCTTCCACTCAGTAGCAACTCCCCTGCCCCCTTCCGCATGCCCCCATCGGATACCAACACGATCGCCGCGATCGCCAGCCCGATGGGTGTCGGTGCCATTTCGCTGATCCGCATCTCCGGCCCGAAAGCAATCGGCATTGTAGATCTTGCTTGCGGTGACATCGCCTCCTCGTCCATGCCGCGCCTCGCCCGGCGATGCAAAGTTCGAGATAAAAATGGCTCCATCATCGATGATGGACTGCTGACCGTTTTCCTCGGACCAAACTCGTTCACCGGTGAGGACACCGTGGAGTTCGCTGGTCACGGCGGCATTCTGGTCACCAGCGAGGTCCTCTCCCGCTTCCTCGAATGCGGCGCGGTTCACGCCTCTCCCGGCGAGTTTTCACAGCGTGCTTTCATGAATGGGAAATTGGATCTCACCCAAGCGGAAGGTATCATGGATTTGATTTCCGCCCAGACCCGCCTCGCCATCCGCGCCGCCCATTCCCAACTCGAAGGCACCCTCGGGAAACGCACCACCGCCGCGCGCGATGAACTACTGGAAGTCCTCGCTCACCTAGAAGCGTGGATCGATTTTCCAGACGATGACATCGATCCACAAACCACCATCCAGCTCCGCTCTCGCATCAATGGGATTTTGGAGACAATTGCCTCACTTCTTGCCACCGCCGACCAAGGGCGCGTCTTGCGCGAGGGTGTCCGCACCGTGATTTTCGGCGAACCCAACGTAGGAAAATCCTCCTTGCTCAACCGCTTGCTCGGATTCGACCGCGCCATCGTCTCGGACATCGCCGGGACCACTCGCGACACCATTGAGGAAATCATCAACCTCCACGGCATCCCGCTCCGCCTCGTCGATACAGCCGGAGTCCGCGATTCCGACGATGCCATCGAGTCCCAGGGAATCCAGCGCACCGTCCGTCAGATCGAGAGCGCAGATCTCCTTCTGGAAATTGCCGATGCCTCACAACCCCGCCCCGAGCGCGCCGTTTATCCCTCCAACCACGCCACCCATCTTCTCGTTCTCAACAAAGCCGATCTCGGCGAGCACCCTTCTTGGGAGGGAGTCGAGGCCATCCGTATTTCATGCCTCAATCAAGATGGCTTCGATGCCCTATCGGAAAAGATCCGCTCCGCCATGCATTTCACGGAAGCAGATTTCGGAGAGCACGCCGTCGCTATCAATGCCCGCCACCAGGCGTCCCTCACTCTCGCGCGTACAGGCCTAAACGCCGCGCTCGATCTCCTCACCGAGGAGAACTGCGACCCCGAACTAGCAGCCATCGACCTCCGCGAAGCCCTCGACGCCCTCGGAGAAATCCCCGGCAAGGTCGATACCGAAGACCTCCTCGGAGTCATCTTCTCCACCTTCTGCATCGGGAAGTGATCGTAGGGGCGATCTTCGGTCGCCCCTTATGAATCTTCTTCTTTTTGGAGTTTGAATTTTGAGATTTGAAATTTGAGTATTGGCCATGCCTTCAAACCCGACCCAACCCGGTAAACTCCTCGCCGCCAACCGCGGTGAAATCGCCATCCGTATTTTCCGCGCAGCCACCGAACTCGGACTCCGCACCGTTTCCATTTTCGCCGAGGAAGATCGTTTCTCCATCCACCGCTTCAAAGCCGACGAAGCATACCAGCTCGATTCCTCCAAAGGTCCCGTCGGCGCCTACCTTGATTACGAAGGCATCGTGAAGCTCGCGAAATCCAAGGGCGTGACGATGATCCACCCGGGCTATGGCTTTCTTTCCGAAAACCCCGACTTCGCCCGCGCCTGCGAACGCGAAGGCATCACCTTCATCGGCCCCGCCGCCGATCTTCTGGACAAGATGGGCGACAAGACCGCAGCCCGTGCGCTCGCCCACAAGTTCGACGTCCCCACCCTTCCCGGCACCGAGGATCCCGTCACCGATCCCGATGAGGCCCTCACTATCGCCCACGAAATCGGCTTCCCGCTCATCATCAAGGCCGCCTTCGGTGGCGGCGGTCGCGGCATGCGTGTCGTCGAAAAACCTTCCGAGCTCCCCGGTCTCCTCGCCGAAGCCCGCGCGGAAGCGGAAAACGCCTTCGGCAACCCCGCAGTTTTCCTGGAACGCTACATCAAGCGCGCCAAGCACATCGAGGTCCAGATCCTCGGTGACCGAAATGGCAACGTCGTCCACCTCTACGAGCGCGATTGCTCCGTCCAGCGCCGTTACCAGAAAGTTGTCGAAGTCGCGCCAGCCATGCACCTCGATCCCGTCGTGCGGAAAGAGCTTTGCGACGCCGCAGTGAAACTCGCCAAAGGCATCGGCTACGACAACGCGGGCACCGTCGAGTTCCTTTACGATATGGATCTGAACGACTGGTTCTTCATCGAAATGAACCCCCGCATCCAGGTCGAACACACCGTCACCGAGTGCGTCACCGGCATCGACCTCGTCCGCTCCCAGATCCTCGTCGCCCAAGGCCACGGCCTTTTCGACGAAGCCATCGCCCTCCCTTCCCAGGAAAACATCCCCTGCAACGGCTTCGCCATCCAGTGCCGCATCACCACGGAGGATCCGGAGAAAAACTTCGCGCCCGACTACGGCCGTATCCTCAACTATCGCTCCGCCGCAGGCTTCGGCGTGCGCCTCGATGCCGCTTCCGGCGATGCCGGCTCCGTCATCACGCCTTACTACGATTCCATGCTCGTGAAGCTCACCACCATGGGCCGCGATTTCCCCATGGCCTGCCAGCGCATGGACCGCGCCCTCCGCGAGTTCCGCATTCGCGGGGTCAAGACGAACATCCCTTTCCTCGAAAACATCATTGCCGATGACACCTTCCGCGCCGGACAGGCACACACCAAGCTCATCGATACCAAGACCTCCCTCTTCGAGTTCTCCCGCCGCCGCGACCGCGCCACCCGCACTCTAGCATATCTTTCCGAAATCACGGTAAACGGAAACCCGCATTCCAAAGGCTACCGCCCCACCGAAATCATGCAGCCCGCCAACGTGGGGGCGATCTTCGGTCGCCCCCCGTCATTCGAGCAATCCACCAAAACTCTCCTAACAGAACTAGGCCCCGAGAAATTCACCCAATGGATCCTGGATCAAAAGCGCCTACTCATCACCGACACCACCCTGAGAGACGCCCACCAGTCCCTCATCGCCACCCGAATGCGCACGTATGACATGCTGAAAATCGCCGGAGCGTATTCCACCCGCACCCCCGAGATGTTCTCCTTGGAGATGTGGGGCGGTGCCACCTTCGATACCTCCATGCGCTTCCTCAACGAGGATCCCTGGGAACGTCTCCGCCACCTCCGCGAAAAGGTGCCGAACATCCTTTTCCAAATGCTCTTCCGCGGCTCCAACGCCGTCGGCTACTCGAACTACCCGGACAACGTCGTCGCCGGTTTCATCCGCCACTCCGCAGACAGCGGGATGGACATCTTCCGTATCTTCGATTCCTTAAATTACCTCCCCAACATGAAGGTAGCCATGGAAGCCGTCCGCGAGCACGGAAAATCCATCTGCGAGGCCGCCATCTGCTACTCCGGCGACATCCTCAACCCAGCCCGCTCGAAGTACGATCTCAACTACTACATCGCGAAAGCGAAGGAAGTGGAGAAAATGGGCGCGCACATCCTCTGCATCAAGGACATGGCCGGCCTCTGCAAACCGCAGGCCGCCTACAACCTCGTCCATGCCTTGAAACAGGAAATCGGCATCCCCATCCATTTCCACACCCACGATACCTCGGGGCTCAACGCCGCGTCCGTCATCGCCGCCTCCCGCGCCGGAGTCGATATCGCGGATCTCGCCATTGCCTCCATGTCCGGCTCCACCTCCCAGCCGAACCTGAATTCCGTCTGCGCCGCCCTCGGCTCCTCCGACCGCGATCCCGGCATCGACTTCGATACCCTCAACGAAATCTCCGACTACTGGGAACACGTCCTCGGCTTCTACAAGCCCTTCGACTCCGCCCCGCGCTCCGGCACCGCTGAAGTCTACGAACACGAAATGCCCGGCGGCCAATACACCAACCTCCGCGAGCAGGCGAACTCCATGGGGCTCGGCCACCGCTGGCGCGAGATCGCCCGCACCTATGCCGAGGTCAACCAGCTCTTCGGCGATATCATCAAGGTCACCCCCTCCTCGAAAGTTGTCGGCGACATGTGCATGTTCCTCGTCACCCGCGGCATCAAGGCGGCGGACGTCACCAAGATCAAGCCCGGCTCCATCGACTTCCCCGAGTCTGTCATCGACATGCTCTCCGGCGGCCTCGGCCAACCCGATGGCGGATGGCCTGCCGATGTCCAAAAAGTCGTCCTCGGCCCCAACCACAAGATCACCACCAAGCGCCCCGGCGAACTCGCCGAACCCGTCGATCTCGAAGCCGTGGCCGCAGATTTCATCCGCGAAGCCAATCAACCCTTCGAATCCCCCGCCATCCAGGACGCCTTATACAGTCATCTGATGTATCCGCAGGTGTTCAAGGATTTCCAAACCAGCCGCAAGGAATACGACGACCTCTCCAAACTCCCCACCCCCGCCTTCTTCTACGGCCTCCAGGTCGGCGAGGAAATCGAAGTGGAAATCGACCCCGGGAAAATCCTCATCATCAAGCTCATCTCCGTAGGCGAACCCGATGACGAAGGCCGCCGCACCCTCTTCTACGAGCTCAACGGCATGCCCCGCGAATCCATCGTCGTGGACAAATCCCTCGGCGGCACCGCCGCCTCCGCCAGACAGAAAGGCGATCCTAACGATCCCTCCCACGTCTCCGCACCCCTTCCCGGCATGGTCACCGAGATCGCCGTCTCCCCCGGCACCGAGGTCAAAGCAGGCGACAAGCTTGTCATCATCGAGGCCATGAAAATGCTCACCACCATCTCCGCCCCCAACGACGGCACCATCAAGGACATCCTCGTCAAAAAAGGCGTGCAGATCGACTCGGATGACCTGTTGGTGGTGATGGAGTAGCCCCCAAGGAATGGCGCCCCTCTTTGTCCCACCGCTATTCACTCAATACAATCTGACAAATCCGCTCGTTCATCAATTTCCCAGCGGCAATAGACCTCGCAAGAGCAGAAGGATCGAGATCCACTGTTTCTGTATCAAGATTCATTTTGGCGACATACTCATCAATGCAATAAACCATTCGATCAAGGGTAGCGCGCTCAATATTTATCGGGTTCACCTGACCAAATTCTGCCAATTATTTGCATTCCGTTGACGACGCTGATTTTCCTGATGCTGCCGCGAGAATTTCTACGGCAATGATTTTAAATACCCCAAAATCAAACAGCAGATTCACCAATTTGAGGGAATCAGCGGGATCAATGTCAGAATGACCCAGTTACTGGGGGGTGTGGACACCCGCTTGAACCCAAGGCGCAGGACGTGTGCCTACTCCATGCAGGTAGGAAAGACTCAGCGGATGAGGGATTGGTTTTGGAGGAAGATGAGATAAAGGGTTAAAACCACAGAGAACTCAGAAGGCACAGTGAATCTGGCTTGGATGTGTTGAAACAATTCGGACTGGCTCCGTAATCTCAGCGCCCACTGTGGCTAAGAATTTATTGGTTGGCTGGGGCACAATACAAACAAATGGGAGTTGGACTGAAACGAACATAACCGAAGGCAAAGGCCTTACCCTCCATCTTTTGACTTCACCCGAACGCAAACACATCCACGAAGAACCAGATGATCATCACCGCACCCACGGCTAGCTTCACCCCAATACCGGCAAGGGTTCCCACCACGCTGCCCACGCCCGAGACTGCGGCGGGGCGGGTCTTCTGTTTCGCAAATGCCATTTCGAAACCGAACGCGCCTGCGAGCGGGCCAACCAGCAGCCCGATTGGAAGAAAAAACAGGCCGGCGATGCCTCCCACCAAAGCGCCAAGCGCTCCCCACTTCGTACCTCCGAACCATTTGGAGCCGATCGAGCCGCTCACAATCTCGAAAATCTGCGAACCGATCATCAATACAAGCAGGACGCCCACGCCCCACCATGCGAGACCACCTCCCGGCCCAGTCATCAGTCGATAACCCAGCGCCCCACAGAATATCAGAAGATGCCCAGGCAGCACGGGCACCACACAGCCGACCAGTCCCGCGAGCATCAACAGCCCGGTCACCAGCCACACCCCTCCTCCTTGAAGGTAATCCATCATGCTGGCACGCTAACCGCTGGACGACGGAAGAACATGAAAAATTTTCCCATCTCCTGGGCTTGAATACCCAGCCCCGCTTCCTAGTCTGAAGGCCATGCGCAATCTCGTCTGCCTGTTCCTCTCCATCTTCGCGACTCTCCACGCTCAAGAGGCCCACATGGTCGTAGAGGCCTATTCCGGGAAGGTCCTTTCCGCGAAGGATGCCACGGTGAAACGCCCCGTCGCTTCACTCACCAAGCTCGCCACCGCCATCGTCGCCGTTGATTGGGGAAATGCCACGGGCATCGATTTCGCCACTCATCTCGTGCAGGTCCCGGAAGTCGTCACGAATTTGCCCGCCACCGGCCCGATGAACCTGACCCCCGGAGAAATCCTCACCCTGCGCGATGCTCTCTACGGCGCCCTGCTTACTTCGGACAATCGGGCCGCCCTCACCATCGCCCACCACGTCGGCTCGCAGATTCTCAAGCAAAGAGGAAAAAACGGAGAACCCGTAGTCGCATTTATTATAGAGATGAACAAACTTGCGGACGCCATCAACGCCCGGAATACACGGTTCGTAAACTCCCATGGCCTAGAGCCCGCCGCGAAACCCGGCTACTCCACCGCCGCCGATATGGCGAAGCTTTCCATCCACGCCATGCGGCGCAATGCCATCACCTTCATCGTCCGCCAGCCGACACGTGAGGTCACCATCAACAGCAACGCAGGCACCCGCAAGCTGACCCTAAAAAATACCAACGAACTCATCGGCGAGCCCGGCATCCTCGGCATCAAGACCGGCACCACCCGAGCCGCAGGCCCCTGCCTCGCCACCTGCATGGATCGAGATCCCGTTGTCCGCACGAAACCAGATGGATCAAAGGGCGTAACTCCCCGCCGCCTCATCGTCGTCGTGCTCAACAGCCCGGACCGCTTCAACCGCACCCGCCAACTCATCCGGGAAGGCTGGGCTTTCTACGACCCATGGCTCGCCGCCGGCGCCCCCGTAAAGGACAGAAAACGCGAGATCCTCGACACCCCCGCCGCAAAGAAATAACCGGAGGTTCACCCAAATCTCCCTTAGGGTTTAAAGTTTAAAATTTATAGTTTCATGAGAATCGGAATCCTCAACAGCGGCGGTGACTGCCCCGGCCTCAATGCCGTCATCCACGGAGTCGTCGGTGCCGCCCATCAACTCGGTTGGGAGGTCGTTGGCTTCAAAGACGGTTTCGAGGGCCTTCTGCCGCCCGGCGATTTCCGCTTCTTAAAACCCTCGGACACCATCGGAATCCTCAAGCTCGGTGGCACCATCCTCGGCTCCACGAACAAAGGTCATTTTGCCGCGAAAGTCGGCGCAGGCGATGTCGCAGAAGTTCCATCGGAAATTATCGAGCGGGCAAAGCGGACCATGGATCAGATGGAGATCCGCGCTCTCATCGTGGTCGGCGGCGATGGCTCGCTGACTACCGCGCTGCAACTCTACCGTGCCGGTTGGCCGGTCGTCGGGGTGCCGAAAACCATCGACAACGACCTTTCTGCTACGGCGATGACCTTCGGCTTCGATAGCGCGGTCACCACGGTAGTGGATGGCCTCGACCGTCTCAACACCACGGCGGAATCCCACAAACGCGTGATGGTCTTGGAAGTCATGGGCCGTCACGCCGGTTGGATTGCCCTCTGGGGTGGGATCGCCGGAGGCGCTAATGTGATCCTGATGCCTGAAATTCCTTTCGATTTGGAAAAAGTCTCCGCCCATATCCGTCAGCGCGAGGCACAAGGCTACCACTCCACCCTTGTTGTCGTTGCTGAAGGTGCTCGGATGCCTAACGCCGGTCAAATCACGCTCGACTCGAACTCCCAAGGCGAAGTCCGCCTAGGCGGCATTGGTGAACAGGTTGCGGCCGAGCTCCAGAAACTCACCGGTAAAGAGACTCGCTCCACCACCCTCGGCCATCTCCAGCGCGGTGGCGCACCAACTTCCTTCGACCGCATCTTAGGCATGCGCTTCGGCGTGATGGCCGTGAAACTCGCGGAGGAAGGAGCCTTCGGCCGCATGGTTTCCTACCAAGCCTATCATGTGGACTCCGTGCCGATCGAGGAGGCCGTGAACCAGCTCCGCCTCGTCGAGCCGGATAGCGAGCTAGTACAAGCCGCCCGTGCCGTCGGCATCTGTATGGGCGATTGAAAACCGTGCGGAACGCACGCTCACTGCATGCGCAAACTCATCTTCCTGAGTCCGCGCAGGCTTCACAGTCCCCGTAGTTATTGGGGAATCTCGGTTGGCAGGCTTCCTGCGATAGCACCGCAGAACTTCCAAACTACGCAATGACCTACACCGCCATCCTCCGCAGCTCCCGCCTCAAGCTCCTTACCGGTTTCCTTTTTAAGGAAAACTTCGGCAAGCGACTCAATCACTTCGCCCGACTCGTCTTTCCAGAAGACATCGGCAAGCGCCTTTATCCCCACGGCTACAGCTACGGCATCACTCCACGCCCCGCCCGCGCCCTGCTCCACGATCCCCTTGCCGGCATCCCTACCCACGACACCCTCTCCCGCCGCCCAACGAATTTCCAAGAAGCCTGACTCCTAGCGAGGGGAAGTTGGTCGTTTGCCCCGCAACCCGAATCTAGCAGAAGGCCCAAGGGATCATTGCATTCTTGCTTCCTACATGCGGAATTTCCCGATATCGGTTTTCCACATGATCAAAACCCTCGCGCTTCTGCTCTTCACTGTCCTGCCGGTATTTTCGCAGGGTGAGAATTATCCGACACCGCCAGAAGCCGTCCGGAAGGAAGGCGTGCCGCAGGGAAAACTAGTCCGAGGGAAGTTCTCAATTTCAAAGATTTTCCCGGGAACTGAACGGGACTACGCCGTGTACATCCCGGCGCAGTACGACGCGGCGGAACCTCCGGCGTTGATGGTTTTCCAAGACGGGATGGGTTACTGTAAGGACGATGGCGGGTGCCGCGCCCACATCGTATTCGACAATCTCATCGCAGCGAAGGAGATGCCCGTAACCATCGGTGTCTTCGTCAATCCGGGTGTCACCCCGCCTCTCGACCCAGCCACCTCGGAGGCACGCTACAACCGCTCTTATGAATACGACGGTATGGGCGATGCCTACGCGCGGTTTCTCATCGATGAGCTACTGCCCTTTATTAAGAAAAAGCATGAACTCGAGATCTCCGACGATCCAAACATGCGCGGCACTTGCGGGGCTTCGTCCGGTGCCATCGCAGCATTCACGGTGGCTTGGGAGCGCCCGGATTCGTTCCGTCGCGTGTGCTCCATGATCGGCACCTACGTCGGCCTGCGGGGTGGAGATGACTATCCCGAACTCATCCGCCGCACCGAGCCAAAACCGCTGCGGGTCTTCCTCCAAGACGGGAAGAACGATCTCAATATCTACGCCGGAGACTGGTGGATGGCCAATCAAACAATGCTCCGCGCTCTTCAGTGGAGCGGTTACGAGGTCGATCATGTTTGGGGTGAAGGTGGGCACAACCGCAAGCACGGAGACTCGATTTTCCCCGATGCGATGCGTTGGTTGTGGAAGACAGAGACCGTCTCTACCCATCCGGACAAATCCCAATCGAAGTTCAACGAATATCTGCTTCCCGGAAAGGATTGGGAGGTCGTTTCCGAAGGGCATCAATGGGCCGAGGGTATGGTGGTCACCGACGATGGCACTCTGTTCTTCACCGATGTCCCGGCAGGAAAACTCTACAAAATTTCTCCCTCGGGAGAACAGAAGCTTGTTGATGGTGACACGGGCAAGGCAAACGGCCTAGCGCTCGGCCCCGACGGCCTCATCTACGGAGCAGCTTCCGGTGCGGGCGAGATCCGCGCATGGGATCCTGCGACCGGGAAACGCACAACCATTTCCTCCGGCACAGCCTCGAATGATCTCGTTATCACGAAAACGGGACACATCTACTACACCGATCCGCAGGCAGGAAAGGTATGGCATTTGGCTCCTGAAACAAGGGAGCGGGCTGAGGCGGATCCGCGCTTCAAGGGACCGAACGGGATCGCGCTTTCCGCAGATCATTCCCTGCTCTTTGTGGCGGACTTTTCCGGGCGTTTCATCTACTCCTACCAGATCCAGGAGGATGGAAAATTGAAATACAAGCAGCCATATTTCTACGCACAAGTCCCCGTCAACGGAACCTGCCAACTTGATGGCATGACCTCGCTTGCCACCGGCGAACTACTCTGCGCCACCGAGGCAGGCATCCAGATCTTCGACCAACCGGGCCGCGTTCAGATCGTGCTGCCACGCCCTAAGATTTCTGACAAACGCACGAACTACGTCGCCTTCGGAGGCAAGGACAGGAGCACACTCTATGTCGCCACCGCCGGGACGATCTACAAGCGCCTCACGAAGATGAAAGGTGCCAACCCGCAGAACCCGAACAAGCCACCGAAGCCGGGATTGTGAACGTGGCGACGGACGGTGTGCCCCTTGGGTATTGCATCCGCCGCCACGTATCAGATCAGTTCCCTCATCTGCCCGAGAACTTTCGGGACGATCACTTCAGCATCTCCCCCGTCTTCGTATTCGAGGGTGAACCAGCCCTGATAGTCCGCGTCCTTGAGAATACTGATGAGCCTCGCAAGGTCCATCGGCACCGCAGTCTTCGCTCCCTTCGGACGCAAGGATGTTTTCATCTGCACGTTCACCGCGTAGGGCGCGATCTTTGCGAGATCTCCGTAAGGATCTGCAGTATGGAAATTTCCGCTATCGAGATTGATTCCGGCCCACGGGCTGTTCACCGCCTTCATGATACGCACCAGCGGGTCCGCTTCCGAGACGATCCCACCATGATTCTCAAGACCGAGGAAGATCCCCTTTTCTCCGGCAAATTCTAAGCATTCCTCGTAGCATTCGATGAAATTTTTCTCGGCCTCTTCCGCTGAAATCCCTTTCGGAGCGTTACCAGCAAAGACGCGAATATGTGGAGCTCCCATCACCGCCGCATGGCGGATCCAGGTTTTCACGTATTCGATCTGTTCCCGCCTTCGTTTCCCTTCTGGATGGGTGAATTCATTTCCTACTGCTGTCCCCGCGATGGGAACCGCGCGCAGATACGCATGTCTCTTCACCTTGAGAAGGTAGGACTCATCGACCTCCGGAGGAAAGAAGTAGCTGGTAAGCTCCGCGCCCACGCCTCCGTGTTCCGAACAGTAATCGATAAAATCAAACATGTCCCACCCCTCGCCATCATCTTTCGAAAGGATAGGATTCGGACTTCCTTTCATCCACTTCATTTTGTTGCGGAACGAATATGCCGCGAGTCCGAGCGTGAACCTTGGCTCTCCTTTCCGATCGAACGCCTCAATCGCTCCCAATCTCCCGGCCAACACACCCGCCCCAGCCATCTTCAGAAAGTTCCGTCGCTTCATGAACCAGACTTTGACCATCACCCGAAAGCTCCGCCAGCGAAATCCAGAGTGCCATCTCTTGGAAAAAGGAATCCGTTCTTGATCAAAGCACCGGTCTCCCCGAAAAATCCCCGTTGATTTCCCCTTCAGAAAACTCCGTGCTCCCTACCCTGCTCATTGTCGACGACGAACGCGCCACCCGCGAGGGGCTTCGTAGCGCGTTGGAAGAGGACTTCGACGTCTATCTCGCGGCAAACAATACCGAGGCACTTTTCATCCTGAAAAACGAACCCATCGAACTTTTACTCACCGATCTCCGCCTCGGTGGCGATTCCGGGATGGATCTTATCGATGCCGCCAATTCCCTTTCCTCCCCACCGATTATTCTCATGATGACCGCCTACGGATCGGTCGATACAGCCGTCGAGGCGATGCGCCGTGGAGCTTTTCACTTCATCACCAAGCCCCTGAATCTCGACGAAGTCGAAATGCTTCTCAAGCGCGCCCTGCGCACCAAAACGCTGGAAATCGAGAACATCGAGCTCACCCGCCAGGTAAAAAAATCCGGGAGCATTTCAAAACTCATCGGAAAATCCCCGGAAATCCGGCGCGTCACGGAGCTTGTCGAACAAGTCGCACCCACCCGAGCTACCGTGCTTATCGAGGGAGAATCAGGAACGGGGAAAGAAGTCTTAGCGCATGCCATCCATCACCTCTCCGGTCGCCCCACGGCAAAACTCGTGATCGTGAACTGCGCGGCACTCTCCCCACAACTTCTGGAATCCGAGCTTTTCGGCCATGAGAAAGGATCGTTCACAGGAGCATCACAGAAACGTATCGGCCGCTTCGAGCAAGCGGATGGCGGCACCCTTTTCCTCGATGAGATCGGTGAGATCGACCCTGCCACGCAGGTAAAACTACTGCGCGCGATTTCCGAGCGTTCCATTGAGCGGGTCGGCTCGAATTCCCCAATTAAGGTCGATGTGCGCCTCATCGCGGCCACCAACCGGAACCTGCGGGAAATGGTCGATGAAGGAACTTTCCGCGAAGACCTGTTCTTCCGCCTCAATGTCGTTTCCATCCTCATGCCAAACCTGCGGGACCGTCCCGAGGACATCGTGCTGATGGCCAATGCCTTCCTCAAAGAGTTCGCCGAGGAGAACCAGCGCCCGCTGAAACCCCTGACAGACTCGGCAATCGAAGCTCTCGTCGCCTACTCATGGCCGGGAAACGTGAGGGAACTCCGCACCGCGATTGAGCACGGCGTAGTGATGTCCAACGATGAAGTGATCGACATCCGGCATTTACCGACATTTCTCGCGACCTCCCGCGATATTTCACCACGTCCAGCAAAGGCTCAGGAAAACACTCTTGCCGGGCCAGTCGAATTCAACTTGCATGCCCTTGAAACCCAAGCCATCCGCGCCGCGCTTGCCCGTTGCGGGGACAACCGCACCCAAGCGGCCGAGTTGCTCGGGATCAGTCGCCGTACACTCCAGAGAAAAATCAAGGAACTAGGGCTTTAAGTTTTCCCCGCCATAGAATATCCACCTCCCCCCCGCATGAGCAACCCCAAGACCCAATTCGACACCGGCATACTGATTCGTAGGATTCTATTCTTCGTGGTTCTTATCATCCTGACCCTCGGAAACCTATTTACCCTCTTCCGTGGACTGAATTCCCCTCAGGCAATGGATCAGGCGCAGATCGCCCGGGAAATCGCACGCGGCAACGGCTTCACCACCAAATTCATCCGCCCCGTCGCCTACCAAGCCGCCGTCGAGAAACAGGAAGGACGCGCCATCCCGTTCGAGGGATTCCAAGACACCTACCACTCCCCTCTCAACCCCCTCCTGAATGCCGCCGTCCTCAAACTCATCGGAGCGGACGATGCGGAGCAGTGGCGAATGGGGGAAAACGAGATGGTCTTCCCGCTCGACCGGGTGATCGCAACCGTCTCCACCCTCTGTTTCCTCATGGCCATCGGGGTCAGCTACCTACTGATCTCCAGAATCTTCGATGCGAAAATCGCGGGCGTCACCGCCATCCTGATGTTGTTTTGCGATACATTCTGGAACTACTCGCTCAGCGGGCTTCCTCAGATGCTCATGCTCCTACTGTTCTCCTGCGCGATCTATTTTGTCTATCGAGCCGTGGAGGACGCCAGCGAGGGGAGAATTCCCTTCATGCCCGCCATCATCGCCGGGGTGTTCTTCACCCTGCTGGCCATGACCCATTTCCTTACCGTCTGGATCGCACTGGGTTATATTATTTTCGCCGCCGTCGCCTTCCGCCCCCGTGGCATCGTTGGCATCTCAGTCTTGGGAATCCTCATCGTGCCAGCGGTTTTCGTCATTCTGCGTAATTTCGGAATCACTGGCACACCGTTCGGAACAGCTTTCCTCAACTTGTATAACGGCATCGGAGGAGGAAACGAAGACTACGTGATGCGCTCCCGGGATCTGGAATCCTTCCCGCTTCTCGACCAAGGGTTCTTCTCCAGCATCATCCGCACAACTTTGGTGCAGACCTCGAGCATTATCCCGTTCTTGGGCGGAATCATCGTCGCACCTCTCTTCTTCATCTCGTTGCTTCATCCTTTTAAACGCCCTTCGATCGCGAATTTCCGCTGGGCCATGCTTCTGATGTTTGCCGTATCCGCGTTCGGTCTCGCCATCTTCGGAATCACTTCGAAGTCCCTGGACCCGAATCAGACACACCTTCTGTTCGCTCCGATCATGACAGCTTACGGGCTGGCCTTCGTTTCCATCCTCTGGAGCAAACTGCCTCTCGTCACCTCCGCTCCGATGATGCGTAACGTCCACCACATGGTCATCATCGTGCTCTGCGCCCTTCCCCTCGTTCTCGCCCTACCCCTCAAGGTCCGCATCGGCATGGACAAAAAAGACCGGGGCGGAATCCCCCACTGGCCACCATACTACGCACCCGCCCTCAACCTCGGCCTCAGCAAATGGCTCACGGATAATCAAATCTGCTTTTCCGATCAACCATGGGCCGTCGCTTGGTATGCGGACCGGATCTCCGTCTGGCTTCCACCGACCCGTGAGGACTTCGCGGAAATCGAAAATAGCGCAGCCAACCTAGAGACACCCGTCGCTGGCATCCTCATTTCCCCATCCTCCCACGGCACCGGAAATGCCGCCGAAACAGCCACCAAATACAAGGATTTCGCTTCCCTGGTGCTCGATGGTCGCGTCTTCCTAGCCACCTACCCACCGGGTGTATCCATCTACAACCAAGACCAGAAAATCCAAGAAATCACCCGACGCTACCCGTTCCGCGCCACTCTTGTCGGCATGGACATGGTCTATTACTCGGATCGCGCCCTGCGCACTAGCGGAGAAGAGGAAAACTGATCACTGCCCGATGCCTTCCGGAAAGAAAAACGAAAAAGCTCCGAGCGATTCCGAACTCACCTTCGAAGCCGCTGTCGGAAAGCTGGAAAATATCATCAGCGACATGGAGAACGAGCAACTTCCGCTCGAAGACATCGTTGCGCGTTACGAATCCGCCTCCACTCTACTGAAGCACTGCGAGTCCGTGCTCTCTTCCGCCCGCGAGCGCATCGAGCTCATCACCCTTTCCGCAGACGGAGAGAAACAGACGCCCCGCAAGACCGAAACAGGGGACACAGACGACGATAATGACATCAGCCTCTTCCGATAACACCGAAATCCTCGGCCCCATCCTGAAAACGATACTCTCCCCTGAGGATCTCAAAACTCTCTCCGAGCAACAGCTTGTCGAGCTGGCCGAGGAGGTCCGCCATACTCTGATCAACTGCCTCTCGCGCACTGGTGGCCACCTCGGACCGAACTTGGGTGTCGTGGAACTCAGCATCGCCCTTCACGCCGTTTTCTCCACTCCGGTTGACAAGTTTGTCTTCGACGTTTCCCACCAAGGATACGTTCATAAAATGCTCACCGGACGTGCTGCCACGATCGACACGATCCGGACCTACGAGGGACTCAACGGCTTTCTCCTCCGCACCGAATCCGAGCACGACGCCTATGGCGCGGGCCACGCAGGGACCGCTCTGTCCGCTGCCCTAGGCATGGCCGCCGCAAGGGATCTCACCGGGGCAGACAACCACGTCGTCGCGGTTGCCGGGGACGCCGCTTTTACCTGCGGCCCCACTCTAGAAGCACTGAACAACATCGCGGGAACCACTCGCAAGTTCATCGTCGTTCTCAATGACAACGAGTGGTCCATCGACAAGAACGTCGGCGCGATCGCCCGCTACTTCAACGCACTCCAGACACATTCCACCTACTCCAGCGTCCGGACATCGGCGGCCGATTTTGTTGAAAAAGTTCTCGGGAAGGCGGCCAGAAAAATCGCCCACCGCGTCGAGGAAGGTGCCAAGAACCTGATCTTCCCCAACGTTCTTTTTGAGAAATTCGGCCTACGTTACTTCGGCCCGATCGACGGTCACAATCTTCCGCTTCTGGTAAAAACCTTCGAGCACCTCAAGACTCTCAATGAGCCAGTGGTCCTGCATATCATCACGGAAAAAGGCCGAGGCTATCAGCCCGCACTGGACAATCCGGGGAAATTTCACGGCCTCGGTGCCTACAAAGTAGAAGACGGTTCCACAGACACAGTCTCTACCCCCACTTGTTCGGATATCTTCGGACGCACAGTCACGGACCTCGCCATCGATGACCCGAAAATCGTCGCCATCACCGCGGCCATGCCCGGCGGCACCAAGCTCGACACCTTCAAGAACGACCTGCCGGACCGCTACTTCGATGTCGGCATCGCCGAGGAGCACGCCGCGCTGTTTGCTGCCGGGCTCGCGTCCGAGGGCATTCGCCCGTTCCTGGCAGTTTATTCAACCTTCATGCAGCGCGCCTATGACATGATCATCCATGACATTGCCCTGCAGAATCTGCCCGTGCGAATGTGCATGGACCGCGGTGGCCTCTCTGGAGACGACGGCCCCACCCATCACGGCCTGTTCGATATCGGTTACCTCCGCCACGTTCCCGGTATCATCCACATGCAGCCAAAGGATGAGGCGGAGTTTGCTGCCATGCTAAAATGGATGGCGAAATACGACGACGGCCCCACCGCCATTCGCTACCCTCGAGGCGTCATTTCCGGCACACCAGTGGATGCTCCAGTGGCTCCCATTTCCCTCGGCAAAGGAGAACTTATCCAGCAGGGCCACGATATCGCACTCATCGGACTCGGCTCCTTTTTCGACATGGCCGTGGAAACAAAGAACCTGTTGGAGGAGCGCGGTCACTCGGTCACCTTGGTCAATCCCCGCTTCATCAAACCGCTCGATACCGCTCTTCTCGAGTCCGTCTCACGGGATTGCAAAGTGGTTTGTACCTTTGAAGATCACGTTCTCTTCAACGGCTTCGGCGCCGCTTGCGTTGAGCATCTGCAAGACGCTGGAATCCGCACCCCGGTCGAACGAATCGGCTGGCCAGACAAATTCATCGAGCACGGCAAGCCCGAGATCCTCCGTGAAAAGCACGGCCTTACCCCTCAGGCTGCACTCGACAAAGTCCTCGCGCATCTAGACGTTTGACCCCGCCACCGGAAAATCCCCGAACTCCGATACGAAACATCAATCATGGAACTCAACCTCATCGATACCCCGTTCGACCTCCGCCATGTCAAACCCGGCGAACTCGAGGAAGTTCTCGAAGATCCCTTCGCTGTTCGTTTTCTTCCGGACAATGATCGCCAAGACGGAGCCTCCCGCTACTACGCTCTTGGACGCACCGTCGCAGACCGCCACCTTTTCATCGCATTTACCACGGACGGGAAAATCGCCCGCGTCATCTCCGCCCGCGAGATGAGCGAGGCCGAACGCCGCTTCTACGACCGCAACTACAACGAGACCCGCTGACATCATGAAAATCATCTCCTCATGGGAAGACCTCCCAGACTTTGACACAGCGGCAGAAGAGAACGAATTCTGGCAGCAGCACGAGCTCGACCCAAAACTCATGGCCGGCTCCGTGCACGAGGCGGATTCCCGTGAATCCACCACCATCACCCTGCGCTTCGATCCTCGCATGCTCTCCCGCATCAAACGCATCGCCCGTTCCCGCTTCCTCAACTATCAGTCCATGATGAAGCAGTGGTTGGCAGAACGTCTTGAAGACGAGATGAAGAATCCCTGAAAATTCAACTACTAAGGGCAGGAACACTGAGTCCTAGATTTCAAAAGCCTTCTCCGTGTATTCCGTGCCTTCCATGGTTCCAAACTCTTTATGAAAGGAAAAATTGGCGACCTTGCAAACGCCCCGAAGTTCTGGCTTTTTTCCCTGTTTCTCTGGGCGCTGACGCTGTTCATCCTCTCTTCCTTCTCCAAAACTCTCCCCGACGGAGGTCCGGAGATTCCACACCTAGACAAGGTTCTGCACTTCGGATATTTTTCGGGGGGCGCCTTCATGCTCGCTACGTATTTGCTTCTTAAACACGGGATAGCTCAGCCTTTCGCCAGAAGGATGCTACTACCTCTCGCAATTTTCGCGATCCTTGGAGTGCTCGACGAGTATCATCAGACATTCACCCCAGGACGTTCGGGAAACGATCCCTTCGACTGGCTAGCCGACCTACTTGGAGCGGCCACAGGAATCCTCGCCGCGAACATGCTTCATTCGCGTATCAAACGGCTTTCATGCACGGTTACGGAAAAATCATAATTTAAACATTTCCCCCCACTGCCAGTTCATTACTATCCCGCTCGATATGACACAACTCGACCAACTTAAGAAGCTCACCACCGTCGTCGCCGATACCGGAGACTTCGAAGCCATGAAGGAATTCATGCCTCAAGACGCGACCACCAACCCGTCGCTCATCCTGCAGGCAGCCAACAAGTCCGAATACCGCCCGCTCATTGATAAGGCCATCTCCGAATTCAAAGGAGGAAGTCTTTCCGGTCAAGCGCTCACCGATGCGATTCTAGACCGTATTCTCATTCTATTCGGTTTGGAAATCCTGAAAATCGTACCGGGCCGCGTCTCCACCGAAGTCGATGCCCGTCTCTCATTCGATACGGATGGCACCGTTGCCAAAGCACTCGAACTCATCGCCGCTTACGAAAAAGAAGGCATTTCTAGAGATCGAGTCCTTATCAAGATCGCTTCCACATGGGAAGGCATCAAGGCAGCTGAGACACTTGAGAAGCAAGGCATCCATTGCAATCTCACCCTTCTTTTCTCCTTCGCCCAAGCCGTCGCTTGCGCCGAGGCTAAGGTTCAGCTCATCTCCCCCTTCGTCGGTCGTATTCTCGATTGGCACAACGCGAACTCCGAAGGCCAAGACTTCGAAGGCGACAAGGATCCCGGAGTCATCTCGGTGAAAGCCATCTACAACTACTACAAGAAATTCGGCTATAAGACAGAAGTCATGGGCGCATCCTTCCGCAACAAAGGCGAAATCATCGCCCTCGCCGGCTGCGACCTCCTCACCATCGCTCCGAAACTCCTCGCCGAGCTCGCCGCCTCTGAAGAATCCTTCGATGCCAAACTCACCGAAGAAATCGCAGCCAAGGATCCCGTCGAGAAAATCTCCCTCGATGAGAAATCCTTCCGCCTCGCCTTCAACGAAGATGCGATGGCCACGGAGAAAACCGCTCAGGGAATTCGCGGCTTTGCAGCGGACATCGTGAAACTGGAGAAACTCGTCAACGAGTCCCTCTAAGCATTAGCAGCCCCTACCTTCTAAAAGCCCCGGCCTGGAAAGCCGGGGCTTTTTCATTTCCCTCGGTTGCCACCCCTTCTGAAACGCCTATTGTGACTCCCGATGCGCGGATTCCTTCTCCTCCTTTCAATCGTCTTGCTCTCCAACTGCGAGACTCTTCGATTCTACACCCAAGGGGTGGAGGGCCAGATGGAAATCCTGCGGAAATCCCGGCCAAACGCGAAGGTCATCGCCGCGCCAGAAACCAATGTTGAACTCAGACAACGGCTTCGATTGGCAGAAAGAATCTGCGACTTCGCCACGCAGGAGATCGCCCTCCCCGGGGACTCAGCTTACCACAAATATGCAGATCTGAGCCGTGACCACGTCGTTTTCGTCATTCACGCCGCTCCGGAATTTTCGCTTGAGCCAAAGAAGGGGTTCTATCCCATCGTCGGAGAACTCGACTATCGCGGCTATTTTGCAAAACAGGATGCGGAAGCTTACGCAGCCTCCCTGCGCGAGGAGGGCTACGAAGTGCATCTTGGGGGGACAGATGCCTACTCGACTCTTGGATTTTTCCACGATCCCTTGCTGAACACGTTCATCGACTACCCGGAAATCGATTTCGCAGAAACCATCTTTCACGAACTAACCCATCGTCGCATCTTCGTGAACGGGGACACCACCTTCAACGAATCGCTGGCAAATACGGTAGCAGAGGAAGCCATCCGCCGTTGGTTGATTGCGGAAGGTCGGCGCGCGGAACTGGCGGACTACGAAGAACGTCTGGTAAAACGACGAGACTTCTACGCCCGCATCGCCACGACGCGTGACGAACTAACAGCCCTCTACGCATCCGGCTTGCCCGATAATCAAATGCGGCGACGGAAACAAGAGATCCTGAACAATCTCAAGCAACGCGCCCGAGCCCTGCAAAAGCGCTGGGGCGGCAAACAACTCGAAGAGTGGTTGAAGCTGGATCTAACCAACGCCCACCTGCTCGCGCTTGTGACCTACAATCAACAAATCCCGAGGTTCAAGAAACTCCTGAAAGAATCAGACGGAGACTTCGAAGTATTCTTCCAGAAGGTGGAGAAATTAAAACACTAACCGTCCACCTGCAGTGAGCGAACATCGGACATCCGAAAGATCGATTTTGAAAACCTGCCGGAAGATTTCTCCGATCCAGCTACCATGGCAGTCTGGGAAAAACGTCCCTGCCCGCCTTCTCGCCCCTAGCAAATCGTTCTCGATTCTTCACTAGCGGCGAGACTCACGCTTCTCCATAGATTCCCCTCCTGAACTCCTCTTGTAACCAAACCTGTCCAAAAAAAATGCACCCTATCCAAACACTGAAAATTCTCGCATTCACCTTGCTCATCAGCCAGTATGCTAAAGCCGGAGAGCGCCCGCTTCCCTCCGATGGAAACATCGTAAATATCCAAAAAGACTTCGGAGCCAAAGGCGACGGAAAAACCGACGACACCGAAGCCATCCGCGCCGCCATCCGCTCCGTCATCGGCCCAGAAAGCCGCTACAACCCGAAGTTCATCTATTTCCCCAAAGGCACCTACCTCGTCACCGAATGCATCGAGGCCCGCATGGCCAATGTGAACGGCTGGAGCAAAGGCTGGCAGTCCGGCATGGTGCTTTACGGAGAAAGCCGCGAGGGATCCGTGATCCAACTTGCAGACAACGCTAAGGGCTTCCACAAAGCAGCCAAAAACGCGGTGATCCGCACCGGCTCGGAAAACCCGCACGATCCCAATGGACGTGGCAACCAAGCTTTCAAGCACTCCATCATCAACCTCACCATCGATACGGGAAAAGGCAACCCAGGTGCCGTCGGTATCGACTACGCGGTCAGCAACCACGGTACCATCGAGTTCGTCACAATTCGTTCCGGAGATGGCTCTGGAAAAGTCGGTCTCCAGCTAACCCGCGAGCCCGGACCCGGCCTCGTGAAACACGTTTCCATCGAAGGCTTCGACATCGGCATTGAGGCGAAAGGCTGGCTCTACTCCATGACCTTCGAGCATGTTTCCCTGAGGAACCAGAACGTTTGCGGCGTCAGCAACGCGGAACAGATCCTCTCCTTCCGAAAGCTCACCAGCGAAAACAAAGTCCCGGCTATCAAAACCACCACCGACCGCGGTCTCATCAACCTCGTCGATTGTGAATTCAAAGGCGGCTCACCATCCGCGACCGCCATCGAAAACACTTCCAAGCTGAACATCCTTAATCTGATCTCCTCCGGCTATGGCGAAGTGATCAAAAGTACCGACGGCACTAAAACACCGGTCAAAGGAGGCCCGTCTGCCACCCTTTCCCACTACTGCTCCCATACACCCTACACCGCATTCCCCGGCTCCAGCGCAGCCCCGCTCCGCCTCCTCATCGAGGAAACCCCCGATTATCATCCCTCCGACCCCACACTCTGGGCGAACGCCTCCAAATTCCCTTCCCTTCAGGCAGCCATCGACTCCGGCGCGGAAGTCGTTTACCTCCCGAACGGTTCCTATCCCCTGGATGAAACCCTCATCATCCGAGGCAATCTACGCAAGCTCATGGGCATGGAGGCATCCATCTCCCGCAGCAAAATTTTCAAAGGCGATTCCCTCATCCGTTTCGCCGACGGCAAACATCCCGAGGTCATCATTGAGCACCTAAAAATGACGGGCAATCTTGAGCACGATTCCTCCCGCGCCCTCGCCATCCGCCACGGCTTCCTCACCACCGTTTCCAATACGAAAAACGCGAGCGGAAAACTTTTCATCGAGGACATGATCATCAAAGCCAGCGAACTCACCGCGCCCCTACACGTCTGGGCACGCCAGCTCAACGTCGAAGGCGGAGACCTCCCTGTCCTGTGGAACAACAAGGGCGGCACCCATTGGATTCTCGGTTACAAAACGGAAAACGCGAAGCCAGCCATGAAAATCTCGGACGGCGGTTCCACCGAACTATTCGGAGCCATGTTTTACCTCCAGTCTGGAAATGCAAAACCCAGCGACCCCGGCATCATCATCGAGGATTCGAAAGCCGCCCTGAGCTTCGCCGAAGGCTCCCACCGATACCTCGTGCAAGTTCGCGAGACGCGCAACGGGCATACCAAGGAACTCCTCGACAAAGACCTTCCGCGTCGCGGCGAGGCGGTCAACTGCGCCTTCTTCGCAACCACACTCGAATAGTTTAGCGCCGAGCATCAGACTCCGTGAGGAAAAAGGCAGAGCTGTGAGTTAGGCTGCCGGTGCCCAAGTACATAGCGAAACTCGCCGCAGTCTTTTGAAAAAAGGCGGCTTCTACGCCCTGACGATGGCTAAGAACTTCAATCACTTGTCACTTTACAAAGCTCCTCATGAGAATACTTTGTATCCACATTCTCCAACCCACCATGACATCAGTTCCATCGGCCCGCTCAGCAGGGTTCGCCCTCGTCGTTACGCTTACGCTCATGGTCCTGCTTTCGATCCTGGCGATCGGCCTTCTCTCACTCAGCACCATTTCGCTGCGAAGCATGAACTCCTCCAGCCCGGCGGAAACGGCTCGGGCCAACGCCCGGATGGCTGTAATGATGGCCCTCGGCGAACTCCAGCGCAGTGCCGGGGACGACAGACGCATCACTGCTGACGGCTCCATCTTCACAGGGGCCGCTCAACCCAACGCGGTGGGAGTATGGAAATCCTGGTCTCCCAAGCTCGCACTGAATCCTTCTGGTGCCGCTCCCGACTATACGACCCCGAAAACCACTACCGCCACCGATACCTCTGCCGGCGGCTTCCTGCGCTGGCTCGTTTCCTCTCCTACCCCGGCCGATCTTGAAAAGGCCGATTGGGTCAACACCGGTAAGCTCGCCGACCCTATCGACCTGTTCAAACTTGACCCCGACGGATTTCAACTCAGCGGTGCCATGATCCCCCTCAAAGTTGGCTCCAAGAGAACGGGCAGTTACGCCTGGGCCATTTCTCAAGCGGCGACAAAAGCAAAGATCAATGTCGCCGGTCCTGAGGCAGGCCAGCGCATCGCCAACGACGATCTTCAGGCCCAGCCTCGTGCAAATCTTGAACACACCGACAGCTTCAATCAACCGAGTGGATTTTGGAACGAGCGTGCCGCGAAAGTTGTGAGCGTATCTCAGGCGGAACTCGACGCGACACTCTGGATCGAAGACGAATCCATCGGAAGTGGCGCTGATTTTACCACTCAAGGGTTCGGCATACTTTCTGACGTGGTGAACGGCGGTCTCAAAGTAGATATGAGCTTGGGGTTCGAAATGTCGGATAGCTCCTTCAACGCTGATACCTGGGGCGCGATCCAGAATCCCTTCCGATCTGATGCTGCACCAGAAGTCTCCGGAGGGGCTGCGTATGAGGGACAACGACCACTTTTCAAACCACTGACCAACTCCGCCAGTCATCCTGCCCAGCTGACCTATTTCGATCCAAACAACCCGAATGATCAGCCTGCCAAAGTTCAGTTCAACTTCCCGGTGTCCGGGGTTCCGACATTTCATTCAGTCCGCTCCTATTACCGCACCCATCATTACCTCTACAATACCGACGATGGACTCACTTTGTTCGAACGACCTGCCGACCATACGGCGATCACACCCCTGGCTCCACCAACTAACTACTACCAGCCTCCTGGAGCCACCCCTCTAGGAAATTCATCGCAAAACGGGTTCCGACCAGTAGTGGATCGCATTATGTTTCTTCTAAGTGCCGGGGTAGATAACAACGACAACTCGCGTATGATCATCACTCCGATCATCACCCTCTGGAATCCATACAATGTAGCACTGGAGATCGAGGGTGCGGTAGCCTATCCGTGGATCGACGTTCCGTTTGGAATGAGATGGACCTACCAAAAGCCAGCGGTAGGTAGTTCACCTCCTCCAGCGGAAGAAACCCGCAACCGGGGGATGTCCTGGATGGGAAAACAGCTCAATGAATTTGGCCACGGTCGCAGCGTTGAGCCATATTTTTACGCGGCGATCACTGCGACTGGCCAACCCTTGTCCAACTCAGCCCCGAACCCCCCAATTCGTTTCAAACCCGGTGAGGTAAGAGTCTTCGCTCCGACTAGCACCACTCCGAAAGACTTTAATAAGGATGGCAATATCCAGAGTCGTACCGTGCTTCTACGACCGGTCGATAGTGTAAGCATGCTGTCTCCTAAGGGCGGACTACGAGTGGACATGGGGTCTAAAAAGGTAGCGACTGATGAAGTCGTAATGGCGGAGTTCTACGCGGTCACGGGAGAAAACTACCCGTTTTTCATCAGTTTGGAGGACGCAAGAATGGCAAAGCTACCACTTCCTTCTAGTCACCTGAATCATCATTCCGCAGGAACGAGAGCAAGGGAGTCCAATGGGGGCCAGGCAATCCTCGATGTTATCACTCGACTCTTCGTCAAAGACTCCAGCAGCGTGGAAAGGTTCAAGCGCCAGAACTTAAGCCTAAACCAGCTGAGAAACAGCGTGCCGCTGGGAGTTTTAGAAACTTATCACCGCGTGGCAGACGGTCCGAACGCAAACTCGGATCTCGTCTTCACTGGAAACCCTCGCCAACCGTGGATGAGCGACTACGTTAGCAACTCGAGCTTTAAAACCGGTCCGCAATATCTCACACGGATGAGATCCGTTTCCTCATTTAATGGTGTCTTGGAAACCACCAGTGACGGTCGGTCCGCCTTTTATGGAGCAAGCCAGTCCTCAAACAGTGGCCGCAACAATTTGTCATTCTTCGGAATACCGCAAGCGCCCTTGCTATCGATGGCGGCATTCCAGCATGCCGACCTTTCAGCGACACCCTACAGTTCAGCCAACCAGTTCGCCAACAGTTGGGCCAGCGCGTATATCGCTCGGTCCAAAGTAGCCGAGACTTCTTCCGGAAAGCCGCCGATGTATGACTATTCCTACCTTACCAATGAAACGATATGGGACAGTTTCTTTTTCAGCGGAGCGGCCCCCTCACTCGGTTATAGCAACGCCTCAGGCAACCCGAACACTTGGAATAAACCCATTGAGGCTGATATTACTCTGAAACTCCGAGAAATAGTCGAAGACTTCATCAGAAACCCGACCGATGCCCCTCTTCGTAATCCGCGTATGCGGCTTGATAAGGGCGGCCTTTCCGACGACGAGCTTATCAAAGCACTGACAGCTCCAGAAGGCTGTGTGAAAATCGCTCGACACCTGATGGTGGATGGAGCTTTCAATATCAATTCCACCAGCATAGAGGCCTGGAAGTCTTTTCTCGGAGGTATCAGAGGGCCGGTATTTGACGTCCTGAATCCCGCTGGCCAACCACCGACAAGCTCCGAAACCAGCTTTCCTCGATTCCGCGACCCCGTCGGAGAAAAGAATGACAACTGGAATGGATTTCGTGCACTTTCCGATGACCAGATCAAAACGCTAGCCACCACCATTGTCGCTCAGGTTCAAACCCGTGGCCCCTTTCTCTCTCTGGGCGAGTTCATAAATCGCCGCGTGGGATCGGGGGAGCTGGGCCTCAAAGGCGCTCTCCAGACCGCTATCGACCAATCGGATCTCAACAGCACGGCACTCTTTAATACACTGAATGATAGTGAGTATCCCAGCAATAGCAGGGAGAATGTCGATCCAAAGAAAACCGGGGTGGGCATCCCCGGCTATCTTACCCAAGCCGATCTACTTCAATCGTTGGCTCCCGTTATCACCGTCCGCTCCGATACTTTCACAATCCGTGGATATGGCGAGGCACGCGACTCGGACGGCACGGTTGCCGCAACTGCCTGGTGCGAGGCCGTGGTGCAACGAACATCCAATTTCGTTGATTCTTCCGATGAGGCCCATACTGCGATTTCCGATCTCAAGCCGGCCAACCAAACATTCGGCAGAAGGTTTAAAATCGTTGCGATTCGTTTCTTTGATCCTAACTAGGAAAGTCATGGACCAACTGCCGCAACCAAATAACAGTCAGACTATGAAGCGCCGCTCTGTAACCGTCGATCGCCTGCTAGCTCTTTTCATATTTTCCCTTTCTGTGGTCAGTCTACGCGCGCTACCCGTGCGGGTCCTTGCCTGGGACGAGGATGTCGCCGCGCGAAAGCTCGCAATCGTCCACTCGAAAGGGGTGGTCGAGCTGGAGAATCTCGATTCATTCAGCCGCTCCCGCGCATTTAATATCGTAGGGACAGACGAGGTCCCTGTCACACTTCAGGCGAAGGACCGGGTGGACGAAGAAGGAGTCCCCTTCGCGCAACTGATCCCGATCCCGCCCGCTCTCAAGAGTCCACTTCTGCTTCTTTTACCGGATGAAAAATCAGAATCCGGAATTCGGACAATCGTCCTTGAGGACGATCTGGCAAACTTTCGCTGGGGAACGATCAGGATGATCAATTCAACCGGGCGCGAGCTTGTTTTCCGTTGGGAAAAAAAACTTGCGGAGCTTCCAGCCGCATGGGACCCGGTGACAATTTCGCCCGGTGGCGATACCCGCAACATGGGTGTGGCCATGTTCCTCCGCGAACGCCCAGATCCCCCCCTATATTCCGCGGTCTGGGAACATCGGTACGACGCCCGCACGCTTGTTTTCGCAGTCCCCGGAACTGATACCACCCGAAGCCCTGTGGAGTTTAAGTTCATCCTGGAGACGCCGGAAGATCTCGCCGCAGCCGAAAAGGCCGCCACGAAAAAGAATCCCTGACCAGCAGATACTCTGCTGTCCAAAGCTTGGAAGTCAGATAGCCTTCCCTTAATCTCATTTCCCGGAGTCACAGAGTTCCCGCTGTCGTCTTCAATCAGTAGTACGGCCTCAACATCAGATAACAGATTGGCCCGGTGATCGCCACGTAGAGCCAGAGCGGGAAGACCCATCTCGCTAGATATCGATGCGCTTCAAATCGGTTTGTCCATGCGGCGGTGAACGCGAGAAGAATCAACGGCAGAGAAACACCTGCCGCGATGATATGGGTGATCAGCAAAACCATGTATGCGGGGCGCGCGGTCCCTACCTGACGCAATTCCTCAAGGGAAAGCTCTCCATCACCATTCGCATCTCCGAAAAGCGTCTCCATGTTCGTGAAGTGATACGCCACGTAGCCGAGTAGAAATAGCACCGAAAGACCCATCGCTGTCAGCATCAGCTTCCGATGCAGCAGCACCCTGCCACTCATCACTGCGAATAGACCGGCAACCAATGCGATAGCAACCAGCGTATTGATCACTGCGTGGACCGCCGGCAAGAAATCTAGATTCACCCCCTCAGGAAGAGGAATCCGTAAATCCGGCTGCCGCATCAGTCCCACGAGGATGAAAACCAATCCGGTAATCACCCAAGTGATGATCTTCAACAATTTGGAAAGCGTATGGTCAGGCTCTCTCCGCAACCACTCAGCGCGATGTTCAGTCGGTGTCATACCGTTGTTCTCAGGGTCAATTTGACTCATTTTTCTCAAGTTCCGTGCGGATTGCCCTCATCAAATCCGCCTTCCGCGCTTCGAAAAGTTCCGGATTCAGCTTCTTTTCCTCGGCATCCCGTTCGTCCGTCAGCGGCCATTTCCCGATCACATTGAAATCCCGGTTCACCAGCAGGATTCCCATATCGTGCTTAAATCGACCATTCGCTTCGATATCCTCAGGATCGGTCCTTTCACGGATTCCAAGAAAGCCCAGCGTATGCTCCAGATAGTCGTGAGTCGTTTGCTCGTCACCCGCGTTCAGGAACCACCAGTCCTCCGCCTCGGCACCCAGTGCCGAGGCGTAATCACTCAGCTTCTCCGTATTGTCCTCCGTGGGATCCACGCTGATACACACGACTTGGAAATCCGGGTGGTCCTTGAACTCTTCGTAAATTCTTTTCACCTCCGCGCCATTCCTCGCCGCGCAATGAGGGCAGACCGCGAAAAACTCCACCACCACCCACACCTTTCCACGTAAGTCGGACAGCTTCACCTCCTCCCCCGTCTGAATGGTCCCGGTCAGGTCTTTGGCAATCGGGAACCAACTCTTCTCCTCTGTATGGCCGATATTCGTGAACAATTCCGCCTCCTGCCCCTTCGCCTTGATTCTTGGAACGATCAGGAGATTCACAATGGCGAGAATCGCCGCGCATACGACGGCAACTCCGCAATAGAACAAGACGATGGTTGTTTTCTTGGTCATGATTTTTACGATTTCGTTTTGGAAACTTTGGATTTCAGAATAATGAGAACGATCAGGAGAAGAAATCCCCCTCCCGTTACGCCGAGAATCAGTGCAGGATTTCCACCTTTTTTCTCCTCCATGTTCTCTACAAGGAGTTTGTCGATGGTTTCTTCCAGCAAGACTTCCATCTGCTCTTGATTGGATCGCTCGGTCCCCGTCAGCACCCCTTTCTCATCCCAATCCTTCGCCTGCTCGAAATCGAATTGAATATCAAACGACCGACCACTCTTCTGAGGAACAACCGCACGCCGCACATGCCGATTCCGATCGATCAACACGAGAGAACTATCATATTTCCAAACTCCGGCCTCTTCGTGCGGCAATCGGTTCGCCTTGAACTCATTCTTGATGAACTTGTGCAAGCTCTCCCGTTCATTCGACGCCACCGTCCATTGCGGCAACTCCGCCCCGAGTTCATCCGCCAGCTTCACCAACTCCCCTTTCAACTCCTCGGCAGGCCCCGGGTCCAGCATCAGGGTCACCAACGCGAAATTCTTCTCTCCTTCATACTTCTCCGCGAGTCGACGCATGACCCCCGTCGTCGTCCCGTCTAGATCAGATCGCGGCGTGCTTTGCACCACCAGCACTTTCCCTTTGAGGGCCATTAGATCACTGATTTCCCCATCCTGCCGGAGAAACGTCAGATCTTTCGTTTCAGAAATTTTCGTCAGCAAGCTCGGCCTGTCATCCCGCGCTCCCTCCTTGGTGCGCTTCTCATACGCTTTCAAAATCACCACCCCACCCACGATCATGATCGCCAAAAGAATCAAAGCGGTTCGCCGAAGTGCCTTCGGGTCCGGGGTCACGGGTTCCAGTTTACTTGCCTGCATCGGTGGCCGGAAAATAGCGATGGAACCGCCCGTGGCAAGGACTTGAAGACGATTTCGATGCGATGTGATTTCCAACTGTTAAAAACCCCGTCCGTTCTTGCGCTCCGCCCCGGTTTCCCGGAATCTCCCCGCATGGATCACGCCACCGAGACCGAAGTCGCAGATGCTGCCAAACACCTCCGTTCACTCACCCAAGGTCTCAACGAGATCCTTTTCGGTCAGGAGGAGATCATTGACCTCGTGCTCACCGGCATCCTCGCCCGCGGCCATATCCTGCTCGAAGGTCTCCCAGGCCTTGGAAAAACGGAGCTTGTGAAGGGCTTATCGAAGCTGCTCCGCCTGGAAAACAAACGCGTCCAGTTCACTCCCGATCTACTCCCCGGCGATATCACCGGAAACCCTGTGCTTCAGGAAAATGAAGGCCGTCGCGAGTTCGTATTCCAGCCCGGCCCCCTCTTCGCGAACATCGTGCTCGCTGATGAAATCAACCGCGCTTCCCCGAAAACCCAGTCCGCACTCCTCGAAGCCATGCAAGAGCGCCGGGTCACCGTCCTCGGCAAAACCCACGATCTTCCCAAGCCCTTCTTCGTTCTCGCCACCCAGAACCCCATCGAACTTGAAGGCACCTACCCCCTTCCCGAAGCACAACTCGACCGCTTCCTCTTCAAGCTCGAAATCACACGCAACAGCGTCTCCACCCTCCAGCGCATCGTCTCCCACCGCGAGCTTGGCACCGAGCCGCAGGTCGATCCCGTGATGACCGCCGAAACCCTCGACGAACTCCTTTCCCTAGTCCGCCGCATTTTCCTACCAGATCCCGTCGCAAACTACATCGCACGCCTAGTTGATTCCACCCACCCCGGCCAATCCGAACACGCCGCCCGCATCCGCTTCGGGGCAAGTCCCCGCGCAGCTCTCGCCATGGCCTCCGCCGCCAAAGCGCGCGGACTCATGCTCGGCCGCACCAACTGCTCCTTCGAGGACGTGAAAGCCATCGCCAGCGCCGTCCTGCGCCACCGCATCGTCCTCGACTACAACGCCAAGGTCGATGGGCACACCCCGGATTCCGTCATCTCCAGCCTGTTGGCAGAAATCCCATTCCAGGACATCGCCACCCCGAAAACCCTCGTTCCCGCGTAGTTGCGGCGTCTCGCCGCAAGGCCGTGAAACCCGCGTCTCGCGGCAAGAATCCATCTATCTTCACCCATGACTAATCCTCTCCCTTCCATTCGACGTTCAATGTTCAGCGTTCAATGTTCGATGTTCATTTTCCTAATAGCATCAGTCGTCATCGGAACCGCCCAAACCACCCTCTTCCGCCAAGTCGCCGATACAAAGACCGACACCCACGTCGAGCTAGTATCACTCTTCGATCACCCCAGCCTCGGAGGCTATTTCCCGGTCCGTGTCCTCGCTACAAACCGCCAGAAAATCCCGCACCGCATCTCTCTCCGCTTCACCGATGCCACCAGCTACGGCGATTCCCTCTCCGCTTCCTCGGATTTCTCCTTCAACATCGCCCCCGGAAAAACCCTTGCCCGCGACATCCTCGTCCCGCTCGCCCCTCAGAACGGCAACGCAAACTACCATTCCTTCACCGCCCACCTCACCGGCTCCATGGGAGATAACCAAGCGGACGTCTCCACCATCTTCCAGCCCGGCCAGCCCAACGTTCTCCTCAGCACCGAACTCTACTCAAACAACGCCTCCGCCCTCGATTCCGAACTAGCCAAAACCTCAGGCTCCTCCTCCTACGGTCGCAGCTCCGAGGGCTTCTCTTCCTCCTTCGATCCCAAACGCCTGCCCGACGATTGGCGCGCCTTCTCAGGCTTCGACAGCATCCTCCTAACCGAAACAGATTGGTCACAGATCCCTCCCGGCCAGCGCAACGCCATCATCTCATGGGTCCGGCTCGGCGGAAAACTCATCGTTTTCTCCACCACCTCCCCCACGTCCGCGAGCTTGGGTCTGCCAGAAGATTCCAGCTTCGGGAAAATTCTCATCCAGAATGTCTCAGATCTAACACGCCTCGACCCCGCAGGCACTGTCTCCCTCACCAAGTCCGGATCTTCCTCCCGAACTCGGGTAGCATCCGTCACCAATGACTTCAAAAGCTCCTGGCCACTCCAGAAAGCCTTCGGTGAAAAATCCTTTCACTATGCCCTCTTTGTCATCATCCTCATTGCCTTCGGCATCCTCGTCGCCCCGGTCAATCTCTTCGTCTTCGCAAAATCCGGCCAGCGCCACCGCCTCTTTGTCACCACCCCACTGATCTCACTGGGCACCTCCCTGCTCCTCATTGTCCTCATCATCTTCCAAGATGGATTCGGCGGTGACGGCACCCGCGCCGTCCTCATGGAAGTGCGCCCGGACGACAACCAGAACGCCGCGTTCCTTCACCAAGAGCAGTTCTCCCGCACCGGCGTCGTCACCTCTCCATCCTTCTCCATCAACGCCTCCGCCCTGATCGTCCCCCCCCCCCCTCGCCAAGAGCCGCTGGGCTCGACTCACCGACGACCACGACTCCACCGGCAACTACAACATCCAGCCCGCCGATGGGAAACTTTTCGCAAGCGGCGATTGGTTCCAAAGCCGCTCCGAGCAGGGCCAACTCGTCACCGCCGTCGTCCCCACACGCGGTCGCATCGAAGCATCCGCAGCCAACAACAGCCTAGTCTCCACCTTCGATTTTCCCATCGAAACCCTCATCTATCAGGATCCACAAGGAAACTGGTTCCGCGCCACCGATGTCCGCAAAGGCACACCCACCACCCTCACCCCCATCGACCCGACCATGGCCCAAACCGCCATCACCGGCTTCGGGAAAATCTTCGCCACACGCAACCGCGACTACCTCAACAAAGTCGAGGACCGCCGCGACCACTTCATCGCCCTCACCTCCGCCGCACCCGCCGTAGAAACCCACACAGGAATCGATTGGAAAACAACCACCGTCATCACCGGCCCCATCGCCCGCTAAAAATTCAAAATCCAAAATTCAATTTCTAAGGAAGAAATCGGAAACAACGCCAAGATGAACGACAAACCCTATGATTTGGAAGAGCGCACGTATGCCTTCGCCTTAGACGTTCGCCTTTTCCTCAAGAACCAACGCTGGGACCCGGTCTCATGGCCGGATGTCCGTCAAGTGATACGCTCATCCGGCTCCGTCGCCGCGAACTATGTGGAAACGTTGGAAACTCTCGGTCCAAGCGACTACCTCTACCGTATGAAAATCTGCAAAAAAGAAGCTCGCGAGTCCGGACTCTGGCTAAGGCTCATCAGCGATTGCAATCCCATCGACGAATCGATTCACCGAAATCTCGACTCCCTGATCGGAGAAACCAAAGAACTCGTAAAAATCTTCGCCTCCATCATCCGCAACAAGGCCGAAAAAGAGCCTCTTCCTTAGAAGTTGAATTTTGAATTTTGAATTTTATGAGCGATAGCGCCATCACAGTCCATAACCTCTACCGCTTCTTCGGCCCCCTCCAGGCCGTCAACGGCGTCAGTTTCGAGATCCCCCACGGCTCCGTCTGCGGCTTCGTCGGAGCGAATGGAGCGGGGAAAACCACCACCATGCGTATCCTCGCATCCCTGGATTACCCCACCATGGGCCATGCCGAAATTTGCGGGATCAATGTCATCCACCACCCGGCGGAAATCCGGAAACTGATCGGCTGGATGCCGGACCACTTTGGAAACTACGACAACATGACCGTCGTGGAATACCTCGACTTCTACGCACGCGCTCTCGGTTACAAAGGTGCCGAACGCCGCCAGCGCATCGACGAAGTGATGGATTTCACCGACCTCACCCCCATCGCCGAGCGCTTTTCGAACAAGCTTTCAAAAGGCATGACCCAGCGCCTCTGCCTGGGCCGCTCCCTGCTCCACGATCCCCAGGTCCTCATCATGGACGAGCCCGCCGCCGGCCTCGATCCCAAGGCACGCGTCGAACTCAAACACCTCATCCGCGTCCTCGCCAAGGAAGGAAAAACCATTTTCATCTCCTCACACATCCTCTCGGAGCTGGGAGAAATGTGTGATTCCCTGCTCTTCATCAACAACGGCCGCATCGTCCACCACGGCGATTCCGAGACACTCAAATCTTCCACCGACACACTCGGTGGAGTCCTCTACGACGTGCAACTCGATGGCGATCCCCAAGCCCTTTCCGATTGGGCGCTGCTCCAGCCGAACATCGAATTCATGGAATCCCGCAAGCAGGGAGGCCGCATCCGCATCGACACGAACGACCCCAACAAAGCCGCCGACATCCTCGCAAGAATGGTCCGCGACAACCTCCGCGTCATCGACTTCCACCGCGAGCAACGCAACCTAGAAGACGCCTTCATCGACATCCTAGCTAACCTAGATCGAGACCAATCAATCACCCCGCCACCACTCCCATCACCAATGGTATCCGGACCTTAGTCCGCAGCCAGCCTCTTCCTTCGAGTTTAAAGTTTAAAATTTAAAGTTTCCACATGCATCTAGCAGACTTCCCCGACCGACTCTCCCCCATGCTCGTAAAAGAGCTGCGTCAGGGCCTCCGGACCCGCGCATTCATCACGGTCTTCCTCACGCTCCAGATTCTACTCGGGATCATCCTGCTTGCCGCCGGAGCCACCGCGAATACCGATGATGCTGGAGGCTTCATTTCCAATATCATCTTCACCTTCTTTTCCATCGCCGTGCTCATCATCCAGCCCATGCGCGGCATCTCCGCCCTGTCCTCGGAGATCAAAGGCAATACCATCGACATGATGGTCCTCACCCGCCTTTCCGCTTGGCGAATCGTCACGGGAAAATGGTCGGCCATCGTCAGCCAATCGGCGCTCATCCTCGTCACCATCATCCCCTATCTGATTCTCCGCTACTTCTTCGGCGGCATGAATCTGCTCGGAGAAATCGTCCTGCTCTCACTGATCTTCATCACCTCCGCCACCCTCACCGCCGTCACGGTCGGCCTCTCCGCATCCTCGTCCGCCATACTCCGGTCCGTGCTGCCCATGATCGCCATTCCCTTCGGTGCCTATGCCCTGCTCATCACCATGATGTTCGGTGCGTTCGGGGGTGGCAGCATCGCGGATCTTTGCTCATTGGAAACAAGTGAATCCCGCATCGCACTCTCCATCTACCTCGTGTCTTGCGCTTATGGTGGCTACTACTTCCTATCCATCGGCACCTCACTGATCGCCCCCTACGCAGAGAACCATTCCACCAAGCGCCGCCTCGTAGCCCTCACCCTCACAACCATCGCGGCCACCATCGCCTGCATCCCTTCCATTACCGACCCAGACGTCCTCCCCATTCTATTCTTCGCCATTCTCGCGCCTCCCTTCGCAATCTCACTCACCGAGTTCTCCATGCTCGTTCCTCCCGTCTACCGGAGATTCGCCAAACACGGAGCACTCGGGCGACTCGCCGCCCTCATCTTCTCCCCCGGCTGGCCCCAAGGTGCCTTTTTCTGCACTCTCCTCACCGCCATCGCGACGGTCCCTTTCATTCTCAATCAGCCTGCCTACGGCGGAGACGACCACTACACCTACGGGCTTTCCGCCCTTGCTACCTTGCTATTTCCCGCAGTCCTCGTCGCACTCTTCCGAAGCCACGGCCCCATCAGAGTCTCCAACTACCTGCTTTTCGGTGTCGCCTCCGGAATCATTTCCCTCGTGCTTACCGGTGTCGCTGAATCTCTCTCAAATCGCGATTTCATGTGGCTCTTCATCTGGATCCCCCCGGTGATTTCCATCATGCAGGGGAATGGTCGCATGGATGATGCCGCCCTCTTTTTCGCCGCACTCGCCGTGACTTTGCTCATGGGTGGATTCCTTTTGATTCTCGCCACAAGGACCTACCGGGCCACCCTCCGATCCATCACGAACTCAGACATCTGAAACTCTCCCCCATGTGACGATTCTGTCACACACGAAATCCCCGCCGGCATGAAATCCCCGCTCATCCTTCTTCTCCCGGATGAGAAATCCCCCACCGGACTCCGGCTGCTTGCGATTGAGGACAATGCGTCGGATTTCAAATGGGGATCGACCAGGCTCATCAACGCGACCGGCAAAAAGCTCGTTTTTAAATGGGAGAAAAAACTCGTAGCCATCCCCTCTTCTTGGACTCCGACGGATGTGAATCCAGGAGGCGAAAACCGCAACATGGGAGTGGAACTCTTCCTACCGGAGCAGCCGGATCCACCGCTCTACTCCGCCGTCTGGGAACAGAGGGAGGAATTCCGCAACCTAGTATTCCTACTTCCGAGTACAGACCCGCGACTCGGACCGGTGACGTTCAAAACAATCACCGAAGACCAGCGAGCCATCCTTGCGGATGAAGCCGAAAAACGGAAATCCAGCAACGGCGCCTCTCAATAGTACGGCCTCAACATCAGATAGCAGATCGGCCCGGTGATCGCCACGTAGAGCCAGAGCGGGAAAACCCATCTCGCTAGATTCCGGTGCGCCTCGAATCGGTTTGTCCATGCCGCTGTAAATGCGAGAAGGATCAACGGCAGGGAAACACCCGCCGCCACAATATGAGTGATCAGCAAAACCATGTATGCGGGGCGCGCGGTCCCCACCTGACGCAGTTCATCCAGGGAAAGCTCTCCATCACGGTTCGCGTCTCCGAAAAGTGTTTCCATGTTCGTGAAGTGATACGCCACGTAGCCGAGAAGAAATAGCACCGAAAGACCCATCGCTGTCAGCATCAGCTTCCGATGCAGCAGCACCCTACCACTCATCACCGCGAAAAGACCCGCGATCAATGCAATCGCAACCAACGTATTGATCACAGCGTGGACCGCCGGCAGGAAATCTAGGCTCACCCCCTCAGGAAGAGGTATCCTCAAATCCGGCTGACGCATCAACCCCACAAGGATGAATACCAATCCGGTAATCACCCAAGTGATGATCTTCAACAATTTGGAAAGCGTATGGTCAGGCGCTCTCCGCAACCATTCAGCCCGATGTTCCCTTGGTGTCATACCGTTGTTCTCAGGGTCAATTTGATTCATTTTTCTCAAGCTCCGTGCGGATTGCCCTCATCAAATCCGCCTTCCGCGCTTCGAAAAGCTCCGGATTCAGCTTCTTTTCCTCGGCATCCCGTTCGTCCGTCAGCGGCCATTTGCCGATCACATTGAAATCCCGGTTCACCAGCAGGATTCCCATATCGTGCTTAAATCGACCATTCGCTTCGATATCTTCAGGATCAGTCCTTTCACGGATTCCAAGAAAGCCCAAGCGTATGCTCCAGATAGTCGTGAGTCGTCTGCTCGTCGCCCGCATTCAGAAACCACCAGTCCTCCGCCTCGGCACCCAGTGCCTTTGCGTAATCACTCAGCTTCTCCGTATTGTCCTCAGTAGGATCCACGCTGATACACACGACTTGGAAATCCGGGTGATCCTTGAACTCTTCGTAAATTCTTTTCACCTCCGCGCCATTCCTCGCCGCGCAATGCGGGCAGATCGCGAAAAATTCCACCACCACCCACACCTTTCCACGTAAGTCGGACAGCTTCACCTCCTCCCCCGTCTGAATCGTTCCCGTCAGATCTTTGGCGATCGGAAACCAACTCTTCTCCTCTGTATGGCCGATATTCGTGAATAATTCCGCCTCCTGCCCCTTCGCCTTGATCCTCGGAACGATCAGGAGATTCACAATGGCGAGAATCGCCGCGCATACGACGGCAACTCCACAATAGAACAAGACGATGGTTGTTTTCTTGGTCATGATTTTTACGATTTCGTTTTGGAAACTTTGGATTTCAGAACAATGAGAACGATCAGGAGAAGAAATCCCCCTCCCGTTACGCCGAGAATCAGTGCAGGATTTCCACCTTTTTTCTCCTCCATGTTCTCTACAAGGAGTTTGTCGATGGTTTCTTCCAGCAAGACTTCCATTTGCTCTTGATTGGATCGCTCGGTCCCCGTCAGCACCCCTTTCTCATCCCAATCCTTCGCCTGCTCGAAATCGAATTGAATATCAAACGACCGACCACTCTTCTGAGGAACAACCGCACGCCGCACATGCCGATTCCGATCGATCAACACGAGAGAACTATCATATTTCCAAACTCCGGCCTCTTCATGCGGCAATCGGTTCGCCTTGAACTCATTCTTGATGAACTTGTGCAAGCTCTCCCGTTCATTCGACGCCACCGTCCATTGCGGCAACTCCGCCCCGAGCTCATCCGCCAGCTCCACCAACTCCCCTTTCAACTCCTCGGCAGGCCCCGGGTCCAGCATCAGGGTCACCAACGCGAAATTCTTCTCTCCTTCATACTTCTCCGCGAGTCGACGCATGACCGCCGTCGTCGTCCCGTCTAGATCAGATCGCGGCGTGCTTTGCACCACCAGTACTTTCCCTTTGAGGGCCATTAGATCACTGATTTCCCCATCCTGCCGCAGAAACGTCAGATCTTTCGTCTCGGAAATTTTCGTCAGCAAGCTCGGCCTATCATCCCGCGCTCCCTCCTTGGTGCGTTTCTCATACGCTTTCAAAATCACCACCCCACCCACGATCATGATCGCCAAGAGAATTAAAGCGGTTCGCCGAAGTGCCTTCGGGTCCGGGGTCACGGGTTCCAGTTTACTTGCCTGCATCGGTGGCCGGAAAATAGCCATGGAACGGCCCGTGGCAAGGACTTGCAGACGATTTCCGCCCAATGCGATTTCGGATCACTAAAATGCCCGTCCGTTCTTGCGCTCCGCCCTCGTTTCCCGGAATCTCCCCGCATGGATCACGCCACCGAGACCGAAGTCGCAGATGCTGCCAAACACCTCCGCTCACTTACCCAAGGTCTCAACGAGATCCTTTTCGGTCAGGAGGAGATCATTGACCTCGTGCTCACCGGCATTCTAGCCCGCGGCCATATCCTGCTCGAAGGCCTCCCAGGTCTCGGAAAAACCGAACTGGTAAAGGGCCTGTCGAAGCTCCTTCGCTTGGAAAACAAACGCGTTCAGTTCACCCCCGACCTGCTCCCAGGTGATATCACCGGAAATCCCGTGCTTCAGGAAAACGAAGGCCGTCGCGAGTTCGTATTCCAGCCCGGCCCCCTCTTCGCGAACATCGTGCTCGCGGATGAAATCAACCGCGCTTCCCCGAAAACCCAGTCCGCACTCCTCGAAGCCATGCAAGAGCGCCGGGTCACCGTCCTCGGAAAAACCCACGATCTGCCCAAGCCCTTCTTCGTTCTCGCCACCCAAAACCCCATCGAACTCGAAGGCACCTACCCCCTTCCCGAAGCACAACTCGACCGCTTCCTCTTCAAGCTAGAAATCACCCGCAACAGCGTCTCCACCCTACAGCGCATCGTCTCCCACCGCGAGCTTGGCACCGAGCCGCAGGTCGATCCCGTGATGACCGCCGAAACCCTCGACGAACTCCTTTCCCTTGTCCGCCGCATTTTCCTACCAGATCCCGTCGCAAACTACATCGCACGCCTCGTTGATTCCACCCACCCCGGCCAATCCGAACACGCCGCCCGCATCCGCTTCGGGGCAAGTCCCCGCGCCGCTCTCGCCATGGCCTCCGCCGCCAAAGCACGCGGACTCATGCTCGGACGCACCAACTGCTCCTTCGAGGACGTGAAAGCCATCGCCAGCGCCGTCCTGCGCCACCGCATCGTCTTGGACTACAACGCCAAGGTCGATGGGCACACCCCGGATTCCGTCATCAACAGCCTGTTGGCGGAAATCCCATTCCAGGACATCGCGACCCCGAAAACCCTCGTTCCCGCGTAGCTGCGGCGTCTCACCGCAGGCCGTGAATCCCGCGTCTCGCGGCAAGAATCCATCTATCATCACCCATGACTAATCCTCTCCCTTCCATTCGACGTTCAATGTTCAGCGTTCAATGTTCGATGTTCATTTTCCTAATAGCATCAGTCGTCATCGGAAGCGCCCAAACAACTCTCTTCCGCCAAGTCGCCGATACCAAGACAGACACCCACGTCGAGCTGGTATCCCTGTTCGACCACCCCAGCCTCGGAGGCTACTTCCCGGTCCGCGTCCTCGCTACAAACCGCCAGAAAATCCCGCACCGCATCTCTCTCCGCTTCACCGATGCCACCAGCTACGGCGATTCCCTCTCCGCTTCCTCGGATTTCTCCTTCAACATCGCCCCCGGAAAAACCCTTGCTCGCGACATCCTCGTCCCGCTCGCCCCCCAGAACGGCAACGCGAACTACCATTCCTTCACCGCCCACCTCACCGGCTCCATGGGAGATAACCAAGCGGACGTCTCCACCATCTTCCAGCCCGGCCAGCCCAACGTTCTCCTCAGCACCGAACTCTACTCAAACAACGCCTCCGCCCTCGATTCCGAACTAGCCAAAACCTCAGGCTCCTCCTCCTACGGTCGCAGCTCCGAAGGCTTCTCCTCCTCCTTCGATCCCAAACGCCTGCCCGACGATTGGCGCGCCTTCTCAGGCTTCGACAGCATCCTCCTAACCGAAACAGATTGGTCACAGATCCCTCCCGGCCAGCGCAACGCCATCATCTCATGGGTCCGTCTCGGCGGAAAACTCATCGTTTTCTCCACCACCTCCCCCACCTCCGCGAGTCTGGGTCTGCCAGAAGATTCCAGTTTCGGGAAAATTCTGATCGAAAATGTCTTGGATCTAACACGCCTCGACCCCGCAGACACCATCTCCCTCACCAAATCCAGATCTTCCTCACCGACACGGGTAACCTCCGTCAGCAACGACTTCAAAAGCTCCTGGCCACTCCAGAAAGCTTTCGGTGAAAAGTCGTTTCACTACGCCCTCTTCGTCATCATCCTCATCGCCTTCGGCATCCTCGTCGCCCCGGTCAATCTCTTCGTTTTCGCGAAATCCGGCCAACGCCACCGCCTCTTTGTCACCACCCCACTGATCTCACTGGGCACCTCCCTGCTTCTCATTGTCCTCATCATCTTCCAAGATGGATTCGGCGGTGACGGCACCCGCGCCGTCCTCATGGAAGTGCGCCCGGACGACAATCAGAACGCCGCGTTCCTTCACCAGGAACAGTTCTCCCGCACCGGCGTCGTCACCTCTCCTTCATTCTCCGTCAACGCCTCCGCCCTGATCGTCCCCACCCCCCTCGCCAAGAGCCGCTGGGCTCGACTCACCGACGACCACGACTCCACCGGCAACTACAACATCCAGCCCGCCGATGGGAAACTTTTCGCCACCGGCGATTGGTTCCAAAGCCGCTCGGAGCAGGGCCAGCTCGTCACCGCCGTCGTCCCCACACGCGGTCGCATCGAAGCATCCGCCACCAATGACAGCCTCGTATCCACCTTCGATTTCCCCATCGAAACCCTCATCTATCAGGATCCACAAGGAAACTGGTTCCGCGCCACCGATGTCCGCAAAGGAACACCCACCACCCTCACCCCCATCGACCCGACCATGGCCCAAACCGCCATCACCGGCTTCGGAAAAATCTTCGCCACCCGCAACCGCGACTACCTCAACAAAGTCGAGGACCGCCGCGACCACTTCATCGCCCTCACCTCCGCCGCACCCGCCGTAGAAACCCACACAGGAATCGATTGGAAAACAACCACCGTCATCACCGGCCCCATCGCCCGCTAAAAATTCAAAATCCAAAATTCAATTTCTAAGGAAGAAATCGGAAACAACGCCAAGATGAACGACAAACCCTATGATTTGGAAGAGCGCACGTATGCCTTCGCCTTAGACGTTCGCCTTTTCCTCAAGAACCAACGCTGGGACCCGGTCTCATGGCCGGATGTCCGTCAAGTGATACGCTCATCCGGCTCCGTCGCCGCGAACTATGTGGAAACGTTGGAACCTCTCGGTCCAAGCGACTATCTCTACCGTATGAAAATCTGCAAAAAAGAAGCTCGTGAGTCCGGACTCTGGCTAAGGCTCATCAGCGATTGCAATCCCATCGACGAAACGATTCACCGAAATCTCGACTCCCTGATCGGAGAAACCAAAGAGCTCGTAAAAATCTTCGCCTCCATCATCCGCAACAAGGCCGAAAAAGAGCCTCTTCCTTAGAAGTTGAATTTTGAATTTTGAATTTTATGAGCGATAGCGCCATCACAGTCCATAACCTCTACCGCTTCTTCGGCCCCCTCCAGGCCGTCAACGGCGTCAGTTTCGAGATCCCCCACGGCTCCGTCTGCGGTTTTGTCGGAGCGAACGGAGCGGGGAAAACCACCACCATGCGCATCCTCGCATCCCTGGATTACCCCACCATGGGCCATGCCGAAATTTGCGGGATCAATGTCATCCACCACCCGGCGGAAATCCGAAAACTGATCGGCTGGATGCCCGACCACTTTGGAAACTACGACAACATGACCGTCGTGGAATACCTCGACTTCTACGCACGCGCTCTCGGTTACAAAGGTGCCGAACGCCGCCAGCGCATCGACGAAGTGATGGATTTCACCGACCTCACCCCCATCGCCGAGCGCTTTTCGAACAAGCTTTCAAAAGGCATGACCCAGCGCCTCTGCCTGGGCCGCTCCCTGCTCCACGATCCCCAGGTCCTCATCATGGACGAGCCCGCCGCCGGCCTCGATCCCAAGGCACGCGTCGAACTCAAACACCTCATCCGCGTCCTCGCCAAGGAAGGAAAAACCATTTTCATCTCCTCACACATCCTCTCGGAGCTGGGAGAAATGTGTGACTCCCTGCTCTTCATCAACAACGGCCGCATCGTCCACCACGGCGATTCCGAGACACTCAAATCTTCCACCGACACACTCGGCGGAGTCCTCTACGACGTGCAACTCGATGGCGATCCCCAAGCACTTTCCGACTGGGCGCTGCTCCAGCCGAACATCGAATTCATGGAATCCCGCAAGCAGGGAGGCCGCATCCGCATCGACACGAACGACCCCAACAAAGCCGCCGACATCCTCGCAAGAATGGTCCGCGACAACCTCCGTGTCATCGACTTCCACCGCGAACAACGCAACCTAGAAGACGCCTTCATCGACATCCTGGCAAACATCGAAAAGGAGGGAAAACCCTTCAGTCCTTTCCACGGCTCCCCGCCCCCGCTCCCGGAATCCGCGCCACAGCCCTACGACCCTTAGTCCGCGACCCTCTTCCTCTTAATTAAATTTTGAATTTTGAAAGTTGAATTTTTAAACGACTTCCCCGACCGCCTCTCCCCCATGCTCGTAAAAGAGCTGCGTCAGGGTCTCCGGACCCGCGCTTTCATCGCGGTCTTCCTCACCCTCCAGATTCTACTCGGGATCATCCTGCTTTCCGCCGGAGCCACCGCCTCCTCGGATCATGCGGGCGGAACGATTTCCAATATCATCTTCACCTTCTTTTCCATCGCCGTGCTCATCATCCAGCCCATGCGCGGCATCTCCGCCCTCTCGTCGGAGATCAAGGGCAACACCATCGACATGATGGTCCTCACCCGTCTTTCCGCTTGGCGAATCGTCACGGGAAAATGGTCGGCCATCGTCAGCCAATCCGCGCTCATCCTCGTCACCATCATCCCCTACCTGATCCTCCGCTACTTCTTCGGCGGCATGAACCTGCTCGGAGAAATCGTCCTGCTCTCACTGATCTTCATCACCTCCGCCACGCTCACCGCCGTCACGGTCGGCCTCTCCGCATCCTCGTCCGCCATACTCCGGTCCGTGCTGCCCATGATCGCCATTCCCATCGGTGCCTATGCCCTGCTCATCACCATGATGTTCGGTGCGTTCGGGGGTGGCAGCATCGCGGATCTTTGCTCATTGGAAACAAGTGAATCCCGCATCGCACTCTCCATCTACCTCGTGTCTTGCGCTTATGGTGGCTACTACTTCCTATCCATCGGCACCTCACTGATCGCCCCCTACGCAGAGAACCATTCCACCAAGCGCCGCCTCGTCGCTCTCACCCTCACAATCATCGCGGCCACCATCGCCTGCATCCCTTCCGTCACCGATCCGGAAGTCCTTCCCATCCTGTTCTTCGCCATTCTCGCGCCTCCCTTCGCGATCTCACTCACCGAGTTCTCCATGCTCGTTCCTCCCGTCTACCGGAGATTCGCCAAACACGGAACAGTCGGGCGTATCGCCGCCCTCATCTTCTCCCCCGGCTGGCCCCAAGGTGCCTTTTTCTGCACTCTCCTCACCGCCATTGCGACGGTCCCCTTCATTCTCAATCAGCCTAGCTACGGCGGAGACGACCATTTCACCTACGGCCTTTCCGCCCTTGCTACCTTGCTATTTCCCGCAGTCCTCGTCGCACTCTTCCGAAGCCAAGGCCCCATCAGAGTCTCCAACTACCTGCTTTTCGGTGTTGCCTCCGGAATCATTTCCCTCGTGCTCACCGGTGTCGCTGAATCTCTCTCAAATCGCGATTTCATGTGGCTCTTCATTTGGATCCCCCCGGTGATTTCCATCATGCAGGGAAATGGTCGCATGGATGATGTCGCCCTCTTCTTCGCCGCACTTGCTGTCACTTTGCTCATGGGTGGTTTCCTCCTGATTCTCGCCACGAGGACCTACCGGGCCACCCTCAGATCCATCGCAAACTCGGACAACTGACCACTCATCCATTGCCCATACTCAATCTGTTTTCCTCATATAAAATTCCTCATTCATCATTCGCATTCCTGCTCCTTTCGTATAAAACTTTTCGCAACCACTTCCCAAAACCTCCATGTTCAAACGTATCTCCAATCTATTCCGTGGCTTCTTCGGCCTCTTCGTAAGCGGCCTCGAAAAGAAAAATCCCGAAGCCCTGCTCGAAGTTGAGCGTGAAAACCTCCGCAAGCAGATCGCCAACTACAACCAAGGACTCGCCGCCCACGCCGGCCTTTGCGAACGCCTCATGGGCCAGGTGAAACGCCTCGAAAACGAAGAGCGAGAACTCCGCGCAAAAACCTCAGCCAATCTCCGCTCCGGCAACAAAGAAGCCGCCGGCCAATACGCCCTTCGTCTCCAGACAGTCAATCGCGAGCTTGCCGAGAACCGCAACCAGCTCGGCGATGCGGAAAAAACCTATCAGGAACTCGTCCGCGCCCGCGAGGTCTCCATCAAATCCGCCCAGAAGAAAATCGCCGATCTCAAATACGCTCTCAGCGATCTGAAAATCAAAAGCGCCACCGCCGAACTCACCGAGATGGCCAGCGGCATGATCTCTGAAATCGGCGGCTCCGGGGATACCCTCGGACGCCTTCACGACATGGTCGAAGAGGAGCGCCAGATCGCCGCCGGACGCGCCCGTGTCGCCAAAGACTCCCTCAATACCAGCGACATCCACCTGCAGGAATCCGAGCAAGCCGCTCTCGCCGACCAAGCCCTCGCCGACTTCGCCGCCGCCGAAGGCCTCGCCCTGGAATCCACCTCCGAGGAAACGCCCGAGACCACCGCCACCCCAAAATCCATGGGCCCCCTCACCGAGTAAAAAATCCCCCCCGATCACCAGACAGCACCCACAACCAAGGTCTTCTCACTGATCACTGATCACTCGGCACTAGTCACTCATTTCCATGCTCTCCACCTGGTCCCAAGCCCTCGCCGACGCCTACGCCAGCAACGCATCCACCCAGTTCATTCTCCACGGGAACGTCAACGACCGCTTCCTCCTCCCGCTCGTCCCCGCCCGGTCCGGTTCACTCACCGATTACCTATCGAACGTGCTGATGCCACGCTTCGATCTCATCCTCACCTACGACATCGGCAACGGCATCCGCATCTCCAAAGGAGCTGAAATTCTCGAAGACTGGCCCGCCTTCGCCGGAAACAAAGAACTGCCCCGCGCCCCACGCGCCGCCATCGATTTTCTCACCCGCTGCTTCCGCTACCACGCGAACCTCGCCCGCCTCGGCAAACCCCGCATACAGATCGGCTGCGTCCTCCGCGCCGCGAACCTGCTCGCCCCCGCCGTCCCCGGCTCCACCTCCTACGATCTGAATTCTCTCGCCCTCCTCATCCGCGATTGGTCGGACGATCCCCTCTTGGCAGATCTCCCCCTCGCCACCTTCCTGCTTTCGGAAAATCTCAACGACCTCCACCCCCTGCTCGCCGGCAACCCCCGCGCCACCAAGTCCGAAATCCCCCTTCCATCTTCCGAGGAAATCAGCCAGATCCTCACCCACCTCGCCCCCGCCCACCCCGTCGCGCTCTCCCGTTTCAAAGACGACCTGGAGCCCCTCGCCGACAACCTCGACGGAGCCTCCCACAACGCCATCGACAGCCTGCTGAAACTCAAACAGCACGCCTCCGAACCCCTCCTCCCCGCCGACCTCGTCGACCTGAAAAAGCAACTCGTCGAAGCCGAGGCCCAGGACCTCATCGAATTCATCACCTCCACCCGCACCCTCGATGACCTCCAGGGCCAGGAAAGCCTCAAAACCTGGCTGCGGCAGGACATCGCCCTCTGGAACAAGGGCGAACTCCAGGCACTGCCCATGGGCTACCTCATCTGCGGACCGGTCGGCACAGGGAAAACCTACCTCGTGGAATGCCTCAGCGGTGAGGCCGGAGTCCCCGTCGTGAAGCTGAAAAACTTCCGCGACAAATGGATCGGCAGCACCGAGGGAAACCTGGAGAAAATCTTCCGCCTCCTCCAGGCACTCAAGCGCTGCTACGTCTTCATCGACGAGGCCGACCAATCACTCGGGAAACGCGATTCCGGCTCCAACGATTCCGGCCTCTCCGGGCGCATCTATTCCATGATCGCCCAGGAAATGAGCCGCCCCGACAACCGCGGCCGCATCATCTGGATCCTCGCCTCCAGCCGCCCCGATCTCATCGAGGTCGATCTGAAACGCCCCGGCCGCATCGACGTAAAAATCCCCATTTTTCCCACTTCTGACAAAGAAGAATCCTTCAGCCTCCTCCGCGCCCTCTGCAAACGCCGCGGCGTCCTCTTGGAAAAGGAAGACTTCGAGACCGTCAGAGAAAGCCTTCCCCCGCACCTCACCCCGGGAGCCGCCGAAGCTCTCGCCGTGAAAACCTACCGCCTCACCGCCACCTCGGACAAGAGCCCCATCCAGGCCCTCACCGAAAGCCTCATCGGCTATCAGAATCCCGTCCCCCAGCACATCATGGATCTCCAGATCCAGCTAGCCATCGCCGAAGCCACCGACATGTCCTTCGTCCCCGATGCCTTCCGCAAGTAGCCCATCGAGAAGACACCTCAGGCGAGTGCATCTATCGTGCGATCCAGCGTCTCGTGCCAGTCAGGGTCTCGCAGAGAAGTCGAGGCAACCTTGAGTTGCTCCATCGCCTCCCGTTCGTGCTTGAGACCCAGCCGACCGATGGCATCCACCGCCCAGCGATTTCGCTGCCCAGCCCGAAAGAGCGCATAGGTCTCCGCCCACACCCGGTCATGCCCGGAAGACATCCGCTTGACGAACTCGATATTCCAAGGGGCCTCACCACGAGTACTGGCCCAGTAGTCATTTACCAGATCCCGATTCCCTGCCGTATATTCCAGACCCAATGCATCCGGAGATCTGCCTGAAATCAGATGCCGCCAGATCACTTGAAGTTCCCGAGCCGCAGGTAGCCAGACCGCCGGAATTTCCACCAGCAGACGCACCGCCAAATTCCCGTAGGGAGTCATATTCACTTCCCGGTAGACCTTTGGAATCTCAGGCATGCGTTTCTCCAGCCCATCCAGCCCATTGATTCGTGTCGGCAAAAACTTCTGCTCAAGCGCCTTGAGCAAACCCTCCACCGCCATCGGACCTTCCACCTTTTGGAGATCAAAGGCAGCAAATGCAGACTGCACGCCTCCCGCCTTGTCCATCCCCTCCGCAATCAAGTCCTCCGTGCGCTCGCCAAGACTCATCAACGCCCTCGCCGCCGCCATACCCACATCCCCCTCCTTCGAGACCAATTCATAGAGCAACCCTCTCGCCCCTCTCACCTGTGCAAACCCCATCGTCTCAATCGCGATCACATCCCCCTCCCTCGCACGAAGCATCAGCACCCCCTCCGCCTCATCACGCTCCTCACCCGAGAGACCTCGCAGAGCAGATAGATCGTAAGTCACCTGCCTCTGCTCCGCTCCCCTTTCCAAACTCTTGAGAAATATCTCCTTTGCGTTTCTAGAACTATCCATCGCGTCCCTAGCATTCTATCAACCATCAGAAATTGAGCGAGTCGTTTTCCTCCTCCTTCGTCCAGCTCACAGGCCTGATTTTCGGGGTCCGGCTCACTCTTCTGTATTCCGACGAGCTGGATAACTTCCCTCAGGCATCAACATGCGAGGCGTAGTTAGTTCAACCTTGCCAGCAACGATATCGAACGAAAAACTGTTCTCATTGAGATATTCTTCTCCGGAACAGTGAAAATCGAAGCACATCGCTGACAGCGGTTCTGAAATGAATACTCGATAAAGCACTAAAAACGGCAGAATGCCTTCAGACCTATAAAGCTTGATGGCGCTTCGATGAGATCGCCCTAATTCATCTGTCAGATAGTCTTGGAATCGATCTTCGACTCTCTCCGGTGCGATGTTCGCAACATACTCGTCGAAGGCTCTCCCGATAGCTGCCCGTAATGATGCAAAATTAAGTTCAATCGGTGCCGCACCGAGAGGATCCGAGATAGCCTCGAAGATCAACTCGACGACATCTGACTCCTGGTCTTGAGCTAGCGACCAACTCGAAATGTCCAAATAGCCGACGTAGCAGTTAGGAATGCCCTCAAAGACTTGTGCGGGTTCCGTGGGGCAATGTATATGCATATTTCTAGCAACGTCGAAGTCCTCTCACACCTGCCCGAGGGCGAGGCTTCGACTGTGGGTTGAAGGTTGAATGGTCATAGCGGCTTGAACTCGCGGCGGGGCAGGTGTTGAAGCGACGCCTTTTTGTGCTTTTATTTTTTGCTATCCGGGGGGATGAGCTTGTGGATAGACACAGGATCAATCCGTCTTGGAGAGGAATCAAAATACCGAATCGAAACAGTGCCCTTTCCATCCGGGACAGCCACTTCGAGCATGTGTGTCAGAAGCTTGGCATCTGATTCCTTCGATAGCCAAAGTTCCAATTCCGGCTTGCCTCCGACCTTCTTCATGACAGCTGCGTAACTTTGATAAATCTGCTTTGCTTCTTTCAAGTTCACCTCGCGCGACTTCGGGTATTCAATCCTCCAAATCACTTCTGAGATTGAGAAAAATATCGGCTCCATTGCCATCTTGTCGCGTCGCTCGCCATCGACGAAAGTGATCGTGCGTGTTTTGTGCTCGGATCCGAAATCTATTGGCGTTCCTGCAGTAACGGCGTCCTTAATTCGTAAGTGCAGTGGCTTCTTAGCAACTTCGTCGCCGCACGCGATATGCACGAAAAGCACGAAGAGGGTGGCGGCGAGGATCTTCATTTCTTGCACAACAGTGGAGTTAGTATCAGCCACCGCCGATATTCGCATTCTTGGATTCCTGCAGGCTTTACTCGGCATTCACCTTCTTCGGTCGTTTATTGTGATAGGGGGCGAGGAGTTCCTTGAGCTTTTCGTCATCGAAGCCGAATGTGACTCGGCTATCGCCTTGTACCACTAAGACCTCTACACAACCGAAACAGACAAATGCGCGGTAGATGGTATCCTGATCCTCGAACTGGATGCAGTAGTCCGAATGGAATCCGCATTTGCTTGGGGTATTGACGCGTATGCCGTCAGATCCAGATAGGAGCTTAAGCATGGCTTCGGCATCAATCGCTTTGACGGCCGGGGTGTAAAACGCTTCGTCTAAGGGAGGTAACTTTACAATGTCCTTGCGTTTCAATTCTGTCTTAAGGAGATCTTCCTCGTCATTCGGATGGGGTAAGCCCTCGTAGATCACGACATCTTTGGCAGCGGCGAATATGCCTTTGTATGCTTCTACCTGATCCTTCCTCTCAGGATTGTCTTTAGCGCAGACGTGTCCGGGCTTCTCGTCTGCGGACGCAAATCCTACAAGGAGGGCAAAGCTTACGGTAATCGTAATGATCTTCATTGGCTGTGTTTCTTGGCAAACAGTGGAGTTAGTATCACCCACCGCCGATATTCGTTTGGGTGATTTCGATCTGGAGGGTGGTCATTTGAGGTGGTGGAGTCAATGGGCAGTTGGTTTGCTGGGGTTTGATCTGGGGGGATGGAATGTTTGAGACGGCGGATTCTCGGGTTATCCGTAGGAGCCGATATTCATGCTATACCATATCACTATTTCAGGAATTCTGGAACATGGCCGACGGGAGGGCGGTGGCCATGAAAACCCCGCCGAATGAAGAATCAAGCTTCCCGGCACAAACCTATCGAGTGCAACAACTCAGGGTGGAGGCATGTCCCCTTGCGTGGGAACTCACCGAGAAATCTCTCCCCAACCCCAATCGGGGTTTCGGATACAAGCCCAGGGTTGCCGTAGTGTAACGCAGGCTACCCTGGGGTAACGTCCCGCAATCATTCCAACCCCGAAGAGGGTTGTGTCCAAGCTGGAACTTCCTTCGCGCATGGACTCAACCCCGGTTGGGGTTGTTGACCGCCGATCCCGTACCCGGGGTAGGCTCCGCCAACCCCGGGCTGAATTCCACAAGCCCGTTGGGCTAGAAAAATCTTCTGGAATCCCGTCCGAGAACGGCATTCGTGCGTCCTAGAGCGTCTCTCGGACGGGCAGGGATGGTCGCTCCGCGCCGTCCGCTTTGTGCTCGCGCTACCCTTCGGTATCCTCACTACCAGATCGACCGCCTGCAAAGGGCTTGGGGGGCGGGAAGGTTCCACTTTCACCCTGGATCGGGCCGCACCCTTTTCCGGACGAATTGGAATGGGAACGTAGTGAACATAGCCGGAGCAGCCGTAGGCAAAGCCATCCCTGCCGCAATGCTGGTTTTCAAAGATCTTCGGGGGCGCTTCCCGCCACCGGGGAGAATTCGACCCATTTGGTTCTCACGTTCTTGCCGGTGGGGAGGGTCCATGGCTTTGATCCTTTGGCGGGGAAGATGTGGCTTTCCTGGTGCTCCCCTGCTCCGTCTTGCCAGGCGAAGGTGACTTTGGTGGAGTCCTTTTCCTCGGTGGCGTAGGTGAGGTGAAGCTCGGCGCGGAGGACTTTTTTCCCACCGTCGTTGGAGAAGCGCACGCGCACTTTGCCATCGGTGCCGCCGTCCGTTTCCGCCGATCCATAACAGAAGCTCTGGGACCAGAAGTCGCCAGGTTCCTCACCCTTCCGGGCGACCGTCCAGTCCTCGACGATGGGCTTCCACGTTTTCCCGCCGTCCGTAGAGGCTTCGATGCGGTATTTCACATCCGGGGAAGGCGGCGTGCTCGATGCCATCTGGGCGACCGCATGGATCCCGGTGATGGATTTCCCCTCGGGGGCGGCGATTTCCATCGTGACTTTCGGAGAACCGAAAGCTCCCTCGATCACGTGCGCCTGGGCTTGGGCAAGATTCGGACCGGCGGAGACGAGGGCGCGGTGAGAGGCGGAGAAATCGATCCGGGTGCCGCCGTCCTTGAGCCTCGGGAGGATGGAGGAGTTCGCCTGGCAGACGGTGGTGATTTTCAGGCCTTTCCCTTCAAGTGACTTTGCGCCGGAGTGGAAGCGCAGAAGATACTGGCGATGGCCCTTGACCTCATCGGTGAGGTCCATGCCATCGGTGAGAGGGCCGGCTGCGTGCCAGCTTTGCCCGCGGTCCACAGAGACGGAGACTTTCGCATCCGCCGTGCCATGCAGGACGAGTCCGTTGCGGCAACCATCCTGATAGATCCCCCAGGCCGATTCATCCGGCGGGGTGGCGGCAATGATGTAGGGGCTGGTGAAGCTGAAAGTCACGGAGAAGGCGTCCTCGGCGGCGATGCCTTCCTTGTAGTGGCCGTTGGCGAAATCCGGTGTGTATTCGTAAACGGCGTTGGCGAAACGAGCACGGCCTTTCTGCTTTCCCGAACCCTCTTTGGAGCCGTGCATTTCCTCGGGCTGATTCACCCATGTCTCGGCGCGCATGGGGCCGGGGATGCCATCGGTCATGTAGTTCCGCCCCCAGAAGACGAAGGTTTTCCCGTCCTCAAGACCAGGCTGAAAGTAGCGCCGGAAGGTTTCGCCCCGGCGGAGGTGGACCATGGGAGGGGGACCGGCGTAGCCCGCAAGATACTCGGCGACTTTGTATTCCGCGTAGGTCTCACCATCCCTCGGGTGCAGGCCACATACAAGCCAGCCGTGTTGCTTTTCCGGGGAGTGGTTGCGGTCGGTGAGGGTTTTCAGATCCGCTTTCACCTCGGGCAGGGAGAGCAGACGCTCGCCTTTTTCATCGAAGATGACGGTGGAGAGATCGTGATCTAGCAGTGCCCACTTGCCATCCGCGTAAGGCCCGCCTTTGAGAAATACCTCGAAGGAATTGTGCCCCGCCACGCCCATGCCCCGGGAGCGCGCGTGGCCGAGAAGGTATTCCATTTCCGCCGTCCACTGAGAGTGAGTCGTCCCGCAAAGGCCGAAGCCCATGGCAAAGAGCCCGGTCCAATACTCCCGTGTCCGCAAGTCCCCCTGCTGGAATCCTTTTCCCCAAAGATCCTCAGCTCCCTCCTCGCCGTGAGCGTAGTGAGTATTACGGAAAGCCCATGAGGCAAGCGCCTTGCCTTGATCACCCTCGGGGGACTTGCCGGTCATGAGCTTGTATTGCTCTGCCTGAGTGGCGAAGAGGCGGGGAAAATCCGACATCGCCAACTCACCGGGATACCATGGGTGATCCGTGCGGATCTGCGGATCGCCCACCTCCGCCCGGACCGACGCGGTGAGAAACAGGGAAGCAGCTGCGAGAAGAGTCGGAGATTGGGTTTTGAGAAAGCAATGCATCACCCGGTCTATACGCGGGGGGCGTAGTTTCTTTTCCAACTTCCCATGCATGTTCAGCGCGATCAAGCAGGGGAAAACCCGGAATCCATAAGCCCGGAGGGCTGTACCGAACGTAGCCCCGTATGCAGCGCAGCGGAATGCGGGGTGAAAACATGTCAGGAAACCGCGGCGAGCGGAAATCCCCGCTACCCACGCGCGTCCGCCGAAGCCGAAAACCTGCCGCGCCGTTGGCGGCTGCGGCAGGGCGGAAAGGGTGGTGGAAATCTCACCTTGCCGATCAATTTCCTTGTGCCATTTGTCCGGGGATTCCGCTTCGCTCCATACCCCGGCTACGTTCGCGCCGTCCCCGCCGGGACTGAAGAGGCGGAGACGATCCAACCTCTCCCTAACTTGATCGCCCTGCATGCATGTCCCGGATTCGTGACTTGCGCCCGTCGGCTCTCGATCTAGCATCTGTGAATGATCAACCGAAAATCCCGCCTCGTTACGGCGTTTCTCACCGTCCTAACCCTCTCCATCCCCGCTACCCAAGCGGAAGAAAAAGAGGCAATGAAAGTCCTCATCATCACCGGCGGCTGCTGCCACGACTACGAGTTTCAATCCGCCGCCATGGTCGATGGCATCGGAAAACTCACGAAGGCGGAGTTCACCATCGTCAACGAAGGCGGAAAGGGCACCGAAGGTCAGATCGCGCTTTACGATGATCCCGAATGGGCAAAACCCTATGACGTCGTCGTCCACAATGAGTGCTTCGCAGCGACCACAGATGCAGACTACATCAGGAAAATCACCACAGCCCACAAAAACGGAGCGCCCGCCGTGGTAGTCCACTGCGCGATGCATACCTACCGTGCCGCGAAGATCGATGACTGGCGCGAGTTTCTCGGTGTGACCAGTTTCCGCCACGACCATCAGAGCAACTATGCGGTGAAGGTGGAGGCCGCCGAACATCCGGTGATGAAAGATTTCCCCACCGACTGGACGACCCCGAAGGATGAGCTCTATATCATCGAAAAAGTTTGGCCGAAAACCACCGTGCTCGCCACTTCCAAGAGTGAGAAGGACGGCAAGGAATACCCTGTCATCTGGACGAACGACTACCACGGCACCCGCGTCGCCGGCACGACGTATGGTCACACCAACGAAGCTTTCGAAGACCCCGTTTTCATCAAACTCCTCTCCAACGCAGTGACCTGGGCTGCTGGCAAGTAGAGCTTCCTTCGGGGTTCAGGGATTCGCCACAGCGCGTATTTGGAAGAAGAATTTTGTCTCTTCCATCGGTGCCGTCACGCGGAGCGTTTCCCGTCCGGGGGAACTCGATACGGGTGCTTCGTCCATGGGTTCCCAGTCATCGAGATCGTCCGATCCCCAGATGCGGACATCGAAATCCGAACGTCCGGGATCTCGCGAGAAATCCATCGTGTAGGTCGATCCCACGACATCCAGCGAAGGCAGTTCGTCCTCTGCCGCCGGATCGAGAAGAAGAGCGTATTCCAATAGTGCGGGGATGAGGTCGCCATCCGAATCGTCGTCGGAACCGGCGAGGTTGTTCACCACCGCCCAGCTCTCGAATCGATCAAGCACGATGCCTGTGCCAGGGGTCGGTGCCGCCGCTGTCCAGGAAACAGGCAGATTTCCATCCGAGGATAGGCCGAGCCTGTTCAGCGAATCGCCTCCGCCATCGGGCGTGAGCGGCCACGGGACTTCGTCATCATAATCGAACGCGTCGATCGGCGCTCCCGAGGCATCGGTGAGAATCATCGTTTCCCCTCCCTTGGAGAGGGCCCCGGACCATTTCCCAGCCGGAGCGAACTCAGTCGGATGACGGAGCGCAAATGCCTCGGGGGTCTCCGCGACCACCACCCTTTCTCCCGGAGCAAGCTGATAGAGAGGAAATGTAAATTCAACTCCATCGGTAAACTCACAGCCGCCGAGGTTTACCGGTTCGTCGCTAAGATTGAGAATTTCGAGAAACTGGAAGTCGCCGTCTTCCAGAGTCGGCGAAACCGAGCTCTCGGAAGGTGTCGGGTCTGAGGGATGATAATGCACCTCGGTGATCAGCAGATCGCCAACCGTGGCGAGACGCGAGGTAGAGAAACGAGCTTCATCGAGCGCCGACCAATCAGCTCCATCTTTCCATCGGACTTTCACAATACCTTCCCGATCAATCGGAATGGCACCGCCAGTGTATGGAGTGAGCCCCGCCCTGACGGCTCCCCCTTCGAGCCGTGGATCGCTGCCATCCGTGGTGAAATAGATTTCGCCAGTTCCACCGGTTAGAACAAGCTGATCACCGGGAGCGATCGTCCCGCCGTGTTGCTCGGTCCCGTCCACCTCGAATCTCGGTGGATCGACCACTGGCAGCTTTTTCGGACCGCCGATCCAAGTCTCAGATTTCCACTTCGCGATCATGCGATCCGTGCGATTCGTTCCAGAAACAGGGAACCATCCACCTGAGCCTAACAAGCCGCCATTCGGATCGGTGGAGAGCGGACCATTGATCGCCGGAAGCCAATTGTCCGCGCGTGTGTAATCACCATCAGGGCCGTCTCCGCCGGATCGATTGTCTCCCCAGCGTGCGGATTCTCCCACCACAGCACGATCGATCTCGTTCACCCGCGCGAGGGTGCGGGCACGGTTTGCGGAATTCACCAGTGCCCCGTTATGATACAGATGTTTGTAAAGCCGATCGGCAAACCTGACCCGGAATTCCAGCACCTGTTTGAGATCATCGATGATGCCCGCCCCGTCCTGTGAGATGGCAAGATTTCCTGTATCCGCGGGATCCTCCAAAGTCCGCTCCGCATCCCATGGGTAAAATTTCCACGGCGCGTTCGCCGGACCTCCGCCCGCAGCACGCCAGTTGTCACCGGTCTTCAGATCGTCGTTATGTGCGAAGTGCTGGATGATATAGAAGTCGATGTAGCTATCCACATCGAGCCTCTGCTGAATGGTCGCCCAGTTCCCAGCGGCGCACGCAGCTCTCATCGCGTTGAAGCTGCTGCGTTCCGCACTGGTGTTGTTTCCAGGATTGTAGCCGAACACTTCGTCCTTGTCGTACTGCCCATCGCTGTATGCCGCGTAGTGATCGTTTTCCGGACGCTCATGAAGATTGTAAACTCCCCAATACAGACCGTTCAGAAACAGATGAACGAAACGTCCGTTCACCCCGTCCTCGTGTCCCATCGCGATGTAGGAGTCGCGCACAAACTGATCGGAGAAATGGTTGCAGCGGTCCCTCTGACCCGCCTCCCTGTGAATCCACGAGTTGTTGTAGTTTGCCCGGAGATGGATCGAATTGAACTCGGTTAGATCCGCACCGGGGAAAAGTTCCGCGTCGAGTTTCGAGAGCCCGAATTCCTCGCGGAACCGAAGACTGAACGAATGTTTCGCTGCATTGCTGGGGCTTCTGCTGGCCCCGCCCTGCACACGCATTCCACAACCGGTTTGAAAAACCACAGGACCGTTCATACCGTCACCGCTCGCGGCGGGCTCGAAATATTCCGCCGAAACGCCCTTCTCGATGTCGCTCTCGGTATTCAGATACAAGCCCCCCGCTCCGAAAAGATCGTCTTTGTCTGTGACGACAGAAATCGTGGGCAGATCCCTCAATCCATCGAGGAATCGCTGGGAGTCCACCGAACTTTGAGAAACATCAGGATCCACCGCGTAGTCCCCGGTCGTTCCACTTCCCCATGTCTGGGTGTAGCCAGATGGTCGCACCTGCGTGGCCACCGCGCCGGGAAATAGATAACTGTGTGTCTCCACGGCGGATGGCGTAGCTCCCGGCCTCGTCGCGACCGCACGGAGGATCGTGGTGGAGGAAACCGCAATCGGAGCCGAATAGGTACTCGCATAGCCTGCCGGTGTGCCGTTCGCCGCCAACGGCGAACGTCCATCCAATGTGTAGGAAATGGTAGCGCCACTGTCCGCCGTGGTGAGCGCGACCGAAAACGGAGCGGTGTAGTATCCGCGCTCAGCCGAAAGATCGATGGCACTCGTCACAACAAATCCAGCGGAATTCGCAGTGCCCGGAGTGGGTGTTTGAAAAAATACCGTCGCACCATCGGTGGGACTGATCCCGTAGGAAATATTCTGGCTCTGCGGAGGGTAGTCCTCCCCGTTTGCGCCGAATTGGCTCACCACCACTCCTACCTCATCCGAAAGCCCCACGAATTCTCCGTTAAAGGACAGACTAAAGTTTGTTTGAAGAATCCCGTTCCCATCCGGCGTGTTGTTGCTATTTGCCAATACCACGAGAAACGAATTTCCCGGTATGGTTGTGCCGGAAGGAAATGTCCATTTCATCGGACTCGCGGCATCATCCGTGAGACCCCACCCCGCGATATCCACCTCATCTGGCCCGGTGTTCTCCAGCTCAATCCAATCATGAAAACCGCTTCCCGCCTGTCCCGGCACCGCGATCGCGTTGTTCGACGCAAGGAATTCCGAGATACGCACCTCCGCGTGCACGGGGGCGTACAGCGAGAGCAGAATGGGAAGGGCTTTCAATTTCATTCGTCCCGCGACAGTAAGTGCCGATTTGGTGGGAAGAAAGTAATACTATTTACGAAATATTCCGCCGTTTTCCCCTGTCACAGTTGCTCATACGGCATCGAGAACGTGTCACCGTCCTCGATTTTTCCGCTGGTCAATCCTTTGTTAAACCAACGCATGCGCTGCTCCGAGGTTCCGTGCGTGAATGAGTGTGGCACCACCCGACCTTGCTGCTTCTTCTGAATCGCATCGTCGCCAATCGCGTTGGCGGCACGCATCGCCTCCTCGATATCCTCTCGGTCCAGCTTGAAATATTCGATCGAGTGCTTCGCCCAGACACCCGCGTAGAAATCCGCCTGTAGTTCGAGACGCACCGACCACTGGTTGTAATCCGGTTGGCCACGCTTTGCCGCCACCTTCGCAGAGGTGCCCAGCAGCTTCTGCACGTGGTGACCGACTTCGTGAGCAACCACATACGCTTGCGCGAAATCACCTGGCGCCTGGAAGGTCTTCGCCAGCTCGTCGTAGAAGCTCAGATCGATGTAAATTTTTTCGTCACCCGGACAATAGAAAGGCCCCATCTCCGCGCTTCCAGTTCCACAGGCCGTGCTCGTCCGCCCTCGATACACCTGCAGCGTCGGCAACTCGTAGGTCTTTCCAATTCTTGAAAACTCGTCGGTCCAGACGATTTCGGTTCCTCTCAGCACCCGATCCACGAATTGAAAACGCTCCTCCTCTTCCGGACTCACGTTTACCGGGACGTTCCGGGAAGTTCCCCCGTCCAAGAGCATGCTCGGGTCGAGGATGTTGAGCTTCCAAAGGGCGAATACAGCGATCACCCCGATGATGACCCCTTTGATGCCGAACTTTCGCACGATCAGATTGACCAATCCGAATGCCATCGCCCCTCCGCCAGCCCGACCGCTCCGTCCCGATCTTCCACGGGCATCCTCCACATTCGCACTCCCGCTCCGATTCTTCCATTCCATATCGAGAAGGAATAATCCGTTTCCCGCTCCCGCGCAAGCAGTCCGCTCCCTTCCTCTCAGGTTTTTCACTCCAGAGACTGAGGAGCACTAGCGAGGAGTCAGGAAACTCGCCCTCTTTATCGTTTGCGGAAACGTAACAGGCTTGCAAAGCGCGACGTGTCACGGCCTGCTGGTGGCGGATGGATCAGGTTCTCAATACGCTACTCCCAGTCTTTCTGGTGATCGCGCTCGGATACGTCCTCGCGCAACGGCGGTTCCTTTCCGAAAACGTGCTCACCGAGCTGAACCGACTGCTTTTCCGTATCTGCCTTCCCGCCCTGATCGTGAGCAAACTGGCCGCAGCCAGCACGATCCCCCCGGGCACCGGCAGCATCCTGATCGTATTTTCCCTCTCCACACTCGTCGTCATTGCGCTCGGACTCCTCGCAGCAAGAATCCTTCGGCTCGAGCACCGGCAAACCGGGACCTTCGTCCAGGCCGTCTTCCGAGGAAATCTCGCCTACACCGGCATCCCGTTGATCCTTTTCGCCCTGCAAGGCCGATCCCCCGACGTCGTGACATCCACCATGGCGCAGACGCTGTTCGTGTTCGCCCCCACGATGCTGCTCTACAACGGAGCGGCGGTCATACTCCTATCTCGTGAAAAGGATACACCGCTGGCGGCGAACCTTTCCGCCATGCTGGTGAAGGTCTCGAAAAACCCTCTGATCATCGCCTCGGTGATCGGTGTGTTGTTGTTTTTCATCCCGTTAGAAATGCCGCGCTTCGTGATGAATTCGCTGGAACTCACCGGACAGATGGCCGCTCCGGCCGCCCTGCTCTGCGTCGGGGGCAGCATGGCTTACGTCTCCATGGAAGGCCGTTTCCGTAGCGCCACAGTGGCCTCGCTTCTGAAAGTCGTAGCAGTTCCCTGCGTCTCCGCGCTGATCGCGCTCGGCTTCGATATGAGCGAGACCTCCCGGCTCGTCCTTCTCATCCTCTCCGCCTGCCCCACCGCCGTCGCCTCCTACATCATGGCGAAGGAAATGAATGGAGACGAAGCACTCGCCTCCGGAGCAATCATCCTCAGCACAGTCCTTTCCATGCCCGTGCTAGCGGTGATCCTCGCCCTGAACTGATCACAAAACCGCAACATACACGGTGCTTTCAGAGACCGTTTCTAAAAGCGGATTCGGAAATTTCACCACCTCCGTCCGCACCTTGCGGAAAACTTTTTCCAAGTCGGAAACAAATCCTGCATCCGGCGCATCATCCGACCAAAGCGCAAATACCCCGCCCGGATGCAACTGCGCCGCCAGTTTCCCCAATCCCTGCTCCGTGTAGAACGTCGCGTTGCGTGGATCGAGCAGGTTCGAGGGCGAATGATCGATATCGAGCAGCACCGCATGGAATTTCCGCCCCGGTGAGACGGGATCGAAACCCGTCGCAGGATCCGCTGCCAGCCCGAAGAAATCACCCAGCACGTACCGGCACCGATCATCATCGTTCATCGCCTTTCCAAGAGGCACCAGTTCACGCTCATGCCAGTCGATCACACCCTCCATCGCATCCACCACCAGCAGCTCTTTCACCTGAGGGAAATCCAACGCAGCCACCGCCGTATATCCAAGCCCAAGCCCTCCCACCACCACATCCCACTCATCCCCCTCAAGAGCCGCCAAGCCCAAACGAGAAAGCGCCTCCTCCACCTCATGGAACATGCTCGACATCAAAAACGCATCCCCAAGCTTCACCTCATAGACCACCTCCCCATCCAGCTGGAGATACTTTCTCCTCTGCAAGATCAGATCGCCAATCGGCGTTTCGCGAAAATCCAGTTCTTCAAAAAGCTTCTCCATCGCCGCGACCCTCGCCCAAGACAGAGCTTCCCCGCAAGAGGCGAATACGCGAATCCACTTCCACATCACCCATCTCCCCGGCTATCATAAGTTCATGAGAAACCTCTCCCCGCATCGGAGATTCAAAGGACCTTCGCGGGCAGAGGCAAAACTCCGCCCCTTCTACCAACGCCCGTGGCCAGACGATCTACCGACCGATTGCCCAGTCTGCGGCACGGTTTTCCGCGCCGGCTTCAATATCCGCCGCGGCCCGGGAAAAGCAGGACGCGTCTTCAGAAAAATGGCCTATTACGGAATCCTGCCCTGCATGGTCCTCGGAATCATCCTACCCAAGATCGTCCCCAGTTTCTACGAAGGATTGAAAAGCACCTACTACTCATGGGTGCTTCTCGTGATCACCGTGGGACCACCACTTTTCTTCTGCATTCTCTCCTTTTTAATGCCCCGTTCCCGTCACCTCGACTGCAAGAAGTGCGGTTGGAATCGGGACTTCAGCCCTCTTCCTCTACAAACCCTCGGTTCCGTGACAAACAAGACTTAACCTTTCTTATTTCCCACATGGAAATTCACGAATAGAATCCACCCCATGGAAGACAAAGAAACCACGTTCTGGAAAGACAGCCCCTCACAATGGCTCAACATCGGCCCCTATAGCGTCGCGATCCTGCTAACGATCATCATCGTGGTATCGGCGATCTTTTCTGGCCCAGCCGCGCCGTTCGTCCTGATCGCACTGATCCTTCCCGCCGCCTACGCCCTATGGCGCTACCTCGTCGTCCGATGCCAGACCTTCGAACTGACCACTCAGCGACTTCGCATCACCAAGGGGGTCATCAACCAGAACATCGACGAAGTGGAACTCTATCGCGTGAAAGACATCGTCGTTGAGCGGAAATGGTGGATGCGTCTGACCGGCCTCGGAAACGTCCACATGGAAACTTCAGATCGCTCGCTCCCACACGTCGATATCCCCGCGATCCGTGATTGCATCGGCCTCAGGGAAAACCTCCGCCACAAGGTCGAGGCCATGCGCGACAAGAAGCGCGTCCGGGAAATGGATTTCGACGAAACCGGCGACACCGAAGGCTTCGAGGATTTCGGCGATATCGGCTAACTAGGCGGTCAGAAGAACCACCCGATGAATTTGATGATCGCCGCGATCACTCCGACAAAACTCAGAGCGACAGCAACGATACTAATCATCCCGCCCCGCGTTTTCGGCGAAAGTGCCAGCAAAATCCCTACCGCGCCGAAGATGAACGCACAGGCCGCAAGCAGCAAACCGATGATCGCTCCCGTCATGAAACTCCCGATCGCCGCAGCGATCGCCAATATCGAAGGAATGCTGTAACTCGCTTTTTTCGTGTCCATGAAAACGTGATACTCGCGCTCCTAACGGAAATCAAACGATCTTGTTTCAAGTTTCCACGACATCGGCTGGAAAATTCAAACACCAGACCCGCATCGGTATCGCTACAAGCGTGAACAACTCCGTAAACAGCCACCATTCTTCATTCACCGCTCGAACCTACGAAACTTCGTTTTGAGATTTGAGTTTTTCCAACCTATCGCGAACCTCTACCCATGCGCAATGCTACCCCGCTGATCCTCACCCTGTTCCTGGCAGTCACCGCCACCTTCCTCGCACTCCGCGATAAGAAGGCTCCGGAACCCAGCCCCACCCCTGCACACTCCGTTGAGAACGCGGATGAAATGCCTCCTGCGTCAGCTCCGGAACCTAAGGAAACAACCGCGGAACCCGCTCCAGAGCCATCCGAAGCCGTCGCAGCAAAACCATGGCCGTCCGAAGCCTCGGACATCGCCCCAGACCCGAAAGCAGTCTTCGGCTCCCTTCCAAACGGTTTCCGCTACATGATCCTCCCGAACGAGGAGCCGCCGAACCGTCTCTCCGTCCGCCTCCACATCGCCGCCGGTTCCCTCATGGAATCAGATGACCAACAAGGTCTCGCCCATTTCCTCGAACACATGGTCTTCAACGGCACCAAGCACTTCAAAGATGCCAACGCCCTGATCCGCGAGATGCAGGGCCGGGGCATCGCCTTCGGTGCTCACGTCAATGCCTACACCTCCTTCGATGAGACCGTTTACATGCTCGATCTCCCCGATGTGAAACCCGACACCATGGATCTCACTTTCGGAATCATGCGCGATTTCGGCGATGGCGCACTTCTTACCACCGAAGAAATCGATGCCGAGCGCGGCGTCATTCTCTCCGAAAAAGCCTCCCGCGACTCCGTGCAATACCGCATGATGCAGAAGCAGTTCTCCGCCCTCCTGCCGAACTCCCTGATCACCAAACGATTTCCCATCGGCATCGAGGAAGTCATCGAAAACGCCCCGCGCGAGCGCTTCACCGCTTTCTACGAAGACTACTACGCCCCAAGCCTCATGACCTTCGTGGTCGTCGGAAATGTCGATACCGCCGCCATGGAAAAGCGCATCGCCGAGACTTTTTCCTCCATGGAAAATCCCGCGACACCCGGTGCCGAGCCAGACCTGGGAGCCGTCACCGTCCCTGAGGGCATCAAAGCGCACATCTTCGCGGACCCAGAGCTCAACTCCACCGATGTGTCCCTGACCCTCGTCCGACCCTACGATCGCAAGCCGGACACGATCGCCAACCGCGCGGCGAAATTCCCCGTGGAAATCGCGAACTTCATTCTCACCCGTCGCTTCGAGCGCCTCGCCAAAACCGAAAACTCCCCCATCACCGATGGCGGCGCTTCGAAATACGCACTCTTCAATGAGCTCGAGCTCGGTTCCATCTCCGTCACCGCCGCCGATGATCGTTGGCAGGAAAGCATCCCCCTCCTCGAACGCGAATTCCGCAGAGCACTCGAGCACGGCTTCACCGAGGCCGAATTGGCCGAGGCAAAGGCAAACCTGATCAACGGCTATCAGGAAGCCGTCAAACGCAAGGAAACCCGCAAGTCCGAATCGCTCGCCACCGCCATCGCCGGTGCCGTCAATGACGATACCGTCTTCTCCACCCCGGAAACCAATCTCGAGATCGCCACCACAGCGCTCGATGCCATCACTCCCGATACCGTCCATCAGGAGTTCAAGAAATTCTGGGAAGCTCCCGGCCACCACCTTGTTCTCTCGACGAAAGAAGAGCCGGAAAATGCCGACACCATGCTCGCCGCCGCCTATCAGGAATCCACCGGCACTCCCGTCGAGCCACCCGCCGCCCGCGCTGCCCTGCCATTCGGCTACACGGATTTTGGCCCGGCCGGCACCGTCGCCACCACCGTCGAAATCGAAGACCTAGGCATCACCCAGCTCACGCTCGCCAACAACATCCGCATCAATCTCAAGGCCACACCCTTCGAGAAAAACCGCATCCGCTTCCTCGCCCGCATTGGCACCGGCCAGCTTTCCCAGCCTGCCGACACCCCCATGCTCGATGCCTTCGCCACCGCCGTCTTCGAAGGGGGCGGTCTTGGAAAGCACTCGAATGACGACCTCTCGGAAATCCTCGCCGGGCGCAACGTTTCCTCCTCCCTCGGAATCAGCGAAGACTCCCTCATCCTTTCCGGTTCATCCACCCCTGAGGATCAACTGCTCCAGCTCCAGCTCATGACCGCCACCCTGACCGATCCCGGCTACCGCCCGGAAGGCCTCTGGCAGTTTCAGAAAAACATCCCCGTCCTCTATCAGAACCTCAAGCACACCACCTCCGGCCCCATGGCGGACATGCAGACATGGCTTCATGGCGGCGACTTCCGCTACGCCGTCCCGGATCAAACCAAGCTCTCCAACTACACCATCGACCAAGTAAAATCCTGGCTCACTCCTCAATTGGAAAAAGGTTTCATGGAGCTTTCCGTCGTCGGTGATTTCGATCAGGAAAAGCTGCTTGCCGATATACTCTCCACCCTCGGCACCCTGCCCGAGCGTGCGCTCAATCCACCCGCCAAGCCCCCTCTCACCCGAGAAATCGCCTTCCCATCCGCCCCCGCCTCCAAAGAATTTTCCTACGAGTCAAAAATCCCTCAAGCCGTCTCCACCGCCATTTGGAAGACCGAAGGCATCCGTGACAACATCCCGCACTTCCGCCGCCTCAACGTGCTCTCGGAAATCTACGGCGACCGCCTCCGCGAGGAAATCCGCGAAAAACTCGGGGCCTCCTATTCTCCGAACTCCGGCGCCACCGGCTCAGATGCCCTCGACGACTTCGGATACCTCATCGGCCAGTCCGTAGGGAAACCCGAAGACATCCCGCTCCTGCTCGACACCATGGAAAAACTCGCCGCCGACCTCGCAGAAAAGGGCGCCACTCAGGACGAACTCGACCGCGCCCTCGCCCCCACCCTTTCCTCCTTGGAAAAATCCCTCCGCGACAACGGCTACTGGCTCTCCACCGTCCTATCACAATCCCAGGCCGACCCCGCTCGCCTCGAATACGCCCGCTCCCGCGACAACGACTACCGCTCCATCACCTTGGAAGAAATTAACAAACTAGCCGCCAAATACTACACCCCCAAAAACCTCCTAAAAGTCAGCGTCCTCCCCAAAGAGGCTCCGTAGCTGCCGCGTCTCGCGGCAGGCCGTGGTAGCCCCGTCTCGGGGCTAGTATGCCTTGAGGTTTAAAGTTTAAAATTTAAAGTTTCCCACCCGTGCTCCGCCTCCCCTTCCGAAACAAAACCTGGCGCGGAGCCGCCGGAGAGTTCGCCGGCTCCGGCACCGGTGCCTCCATGGATTTCCAGGATCACCGCGCCTACTCACCCGGCGACGACCCCCGCCATATCAACTGGAACGCCTACGCCCGCACCGGCCAGTATTCCATGAAGCTCTTCCGGGAGGAAATCCGCCCCGTCGTCGATCTCATCGTCGATGCCTCCCCCTCCATGTTTTTCACTCCGGAAAAAGACACCCGCACCCGCGAACTCGTCCGCTTCCTCGTCGATTCCTCCCTCTCCGCCGGAGCCTCCGTCCAGATCCACGCCATCGGCGGCACCCTCACCGATCCACTCATCAAAACACCCATCCATCACCTCGGAGAAATCGCCGGAGCCACCACGCTAGAGTCACAACTCGCCCGCCTCCCCCTCCGCCCCGCCGCCCTGCGTGTCCTCGTCTCCGATCTCCTTTTCCAAGCAGATCCCACCCCCTTCCTCCGCCACCTCACCCACCGCCAAGGCACCCCCATCCTCTTCTGCCCCTTTCTCGAAACCGAAGCCAACCCCGCCTGGGCCGGGAACTACGATTTCATCGATGCCGAAGCGAACACCCGCCACCCCCACCGCATCGAGCCCGCCACCCTCCGCCGCTACCGCGAATCCTACACCGCCCACTTCGCCCTCTGGAAAGAAGCCGCCATCCGCCACCAATGCCCCCTCGCCCGCATCCCCTGCGAGCAACCCCTCATCCCCGCTCTCTACCAGCACGCCCTCCCTGTGAAAGCCCTCGAGCCTTCCAAGTGATGAGTGAGTATCACACGTTCCTCGCGTGTCCCGGTGAGTTCTAATTCAGAATCAAGGATCAAAACTCTGCCATTTGAGCAGGGCGATCTTTAAGCTAGGAGCTACATGGACGAATCTGCGTGTAAACAGGTCGGAAAGCAACAACGCTCTACCTGAGAGAAGTTTGACCACAGATTCAAAGAGAGATCACCAAGATCCTCTATCTCCTGGCCACGAAATGGAGATAATTTGATCGAATTGGACGGCATGGTTTTCACCAGGCACACAGACTCATGTTGAAACTCTAGTCGTTCCTCAGAATCAATAGAGTCCAGGTGTCAGAATCCTTTAGAGTCAGGATCCGTATCACTTTCCCTGATAGTGGCCGGACGTCAGTTGGCTAGTCTCCTCTTTCGACCGGAAGGCTTGCTACAGCTTAGCCCGTCCCCATTTCGGAAAGACGTAACCCTAGTCTTCCTTGAGGTTTAAAGTTTAAGATTTAAAGGTTCTCCTCCACGCACGGCACCAGAATCCCGTCACTCATCCCGTGGATCTTCTTCTTGTCCGCGGGCACGAGAGTCGCGAGGCAGCCACCAAATTTCGTCTCCCCTTTCGTGTCCGTGAAAAAGTAAGGACACAGCCGCGCCCGCACTTCCATCTGCGTCACCGTGCCATCTTCCTCATAGACCGGATGCTCGAACCGGCGCCCCTCGTGGAATTCCTGCATCAACCATGGTTGCTCGCCAGATTGTTCCAGCGCAATTTCCACTCGCTCCTTCCACTCCCCTGCAGAAAGATCATGCCCCACGAAAACACCTTTCGAGCCCCATGCGGATTCGTGGAAGCCGCTGATCTTAAGCACCAGTTGCCGTTCTTTCTGGGAAAATTCCGCGACCTCCTCCCATGAATGGGCGTTGAGCTTTGGCAGGGCAGCATGCGGAGGCAGAGGCTCGGGATCCATCACCCAGCCAAAGGGAATCAGCTGCCTGAGCCGCCGGAGATGACTGCCCCGCAGCGATTGCTCCCACAGCTTTTTCAACGCCGGGAGACCAGAACAGAGCGAGCCAAAGCTTATCCTCAAGATGAGGCTTGAACGGAGGTGTCACGGAAATCTCACCCTTCGCCGAGCGCTCCGCCATCCGACGAAAATAGGGCATGGATTCCCAATCAAATAACTCAAAGAACCGATAGATCGCCCGGCTTCCCGCCTCAAAATTCTCAGCCAACGCGGTTTTCCAAGCATCCCCCAACTCACCCGCCAGCCAATCCATCTCAGGCAGATAGTCCGCAGATTCTTCAGAAACCAAAATATCGCCCCCCTCCGGCATCAACGAACGAAAGCCTTCAATCATGCCATCCGCCCCACCCAGAACGTCATACCCCGCCTCCGCATAGGTCCGCGACAGCCATGCCGTGATCCCCATCCCACCCGGCACACTGTCCAGCTCCGTCACCGCGAAGCGACCCTTCGCCAGCATCAGGTCCGGTCGGATCACCTTCGGAAATTGTTCCGCCATCCCGCCCTCGCGTTGAAGCTCCACCAGCCAGTCGGGCTTGCCCTCATCCAGACAGCTCCGCCAACCAAGGCGCGATCTTTCCCGCCGCCGACCTCCGATAAAGCACATCACTCGCCTGCTGGAATTTCGCCAACGGATGCCCCATCGAAATCATTTCCTTCACCTCACCCGCCGAGAGCACCAAGGGCTCCGGCGACCAACGCCAAGCACCCCCGCCAAACAGCCCACCCTTCGGCAAAGCCTTCTTCAATTCTCCCAGCGGAATCCCCACGCCCCACCTTCCCCCCACTCCGAAAAAACGCAATCCTGAACGCGCAAAACAACATCTTCCTTGAAAGTTGAATTTTGAAATTTGAATTTTGGAGTTTCCCGCCATTCTCCCGCGCGTGAGCCCCATCCCAGTAGAACCTTCCCTCGAATCCTTCGAAGCATTTTCGGAGCAGGGAAACGTCGTGCCCGTCTTCACCCAGCTTGCCGCCGATTTCGAGACTCCGCTCTCCGCCTACATCAAGCTGCGCGATGCGAAAAACTCCTTCCTTTTGGAATCCGCCGAAGCCACCGACAAAGGCGGACGCTGGTCCATCGTCGGCTCCGGCCCGAAACGAATTTTCTCCGCACGCGGCAAGGAAATCACCGTCACCGAAGGCAACAAATCTCGCACACTCACCGCGCCCGACGACGTGCTCGCCGCCCTCGAGCGCGAGATGGCCCCTTTCAAACCGGTAGAAAACCCCGCCCTTCCTCCGTTCTCCGGCGGCATGGTCGGCTACCTTTCCTACGATGCCGTCCGCCAGTTCGAGCCATCCCTCGGCGAAGCGCCCGAAGACACCCTCGGCATCCCAGACGCACTCTTCATGCTCGCCGACACCCTGCTCGTCTTCGACCACCGCCTGCGCCGTCTACAAGTCATCGCGAACGCCTTTCTCGACGAGCACGAAAGCCCCGCCGAAGCCCACGCCGCCGCCGTCGGACGCATCGCCTCCATCCTGGAAATCCTCAACCGTCCGCTCCACGTCCCCGCCCTCAACGGACTCGCGGAAATCACCGACGAGCCTGCCGCCTCAAACACCACCCAAGGCGAATACGAGCAGATGGTGCGCGACGGGAAAGAATTCATCGCCGCCGGAGACATCTTCCAGTTCGTCCCCTCCCAGCGTTTCAGCGTCCCGTTCGACCAGTCACCCGTCGATCTCTACCGCGCCCTCCGCCACGTCAACCCGTCCCCCTACATGTTTGTCTTGGAAACAGGCGGCTTCGCCCTCGTCGGCTCCTCTCCGGAAGTCCACGTCCGCTCCATCGCATGGCCGCATCGACATCCGCCCCATCGCCGGGACCAGATGGAGGGGAAAAACCCCGGAAGAGGACGACGCCCTCGCTGCCGATCTCCTCGCCGATCCAAAGGAACGCGCCGAGCACCTCATGCTCGTCGATCTCGCGCGCAACGACGTCGGCCGCATCGCCAAACACGGCAAAGTCATCGTCGATGATTTCATGATCATCGAGCGCTACAGCCACGTCATGCACATCGTCTCGAACGTGCACGGAGAGCTCGATGAAAACCACTCCGCCTACGACGTCCTCCGCGCCACCTTCCCCGCCGGCACCGTCTCCGGAGCCCCCAAGATCCGCGCCATGCAGATCATCAATTCGTTGGAGAAAAACAAACGCTGCGCCTACGCCGGTGCTGTCGGATACTTCGGCTTCGATGGCTCCCACGACTCCTGCATCACCCTCCGCACCTGCCTTTTAAAAGACGGCCAAGCCCACGTGCAAGCCGGTGCCGGAGTCGTCGCCGACAGCGACCCGACCTACGAATACAACGAAACCATCATCCAAATCCAAAGCCCTCCTCCGCGCCATCGCACTGGCAAAAACAATCAAGGAGTAACGGAGCGCCGCCTTCGGGAGGCACCTCCCTCTTCCTTGAGATTTATCGTTTAAAACTTAAAGTTTCCACCAGATGCTCCTCATCTTAGACAACTACGATTCCTTCACCTACAACCTCGTCCAGTACTTTGGCGAGCTTGGCGTGGAGATGAAAATTTTCCGCAACGACGCCCTCACCGTCGATGAAGTAAAAGCCCTTGCTCCGGAGAAAATCTGCATTTCCCCCGGTCCCTGCACACCAAACGAGGCGGGCATCTCCATCGAACTCATCCGCGAGCTCGGCGCGACCACCCCCATTCTCGGTGTGTGCCTCGGTCACCAATCCATCGGCCAAGTCTACGGTGGAGACGTCGTCCGCGCGGATCGCCTGATGCACGGCAAGACCTCCCCCATCCACCACAACGGGACCAGCGTCTTCGCCGGACTCCCAAACCCCTTCGAGGCCACCCGCTACCATTCCCTCATCGTCAAACGCGAGACCCTTCCCGACTGCCTCGAAATCACCGCATGGACCGCAGAACAGGAAATCATGGGCCTGCGCCACAAGGAACACCCCGTGCACGGAGTCCAATTCCACCCCGAGTCCATCCTCACCGAGCACGGCAAGCAAATGCTCGAAACGTTTCTAAGCCTCTGAAGGTGGGGGCGATCTTCGGTCGCCCCTTTTCTTCCTTAAAGGTTGAATTTTGAGTTTTGAATTTTATGCGCTCCTACCTTCCACCCTCCGCCTGGACGGAAACCCCGTTTCTCGAAGGCGACGAAGCGAAACACCTCGCCCAAGTCCTCCGCATCCAGCCGGACCAGTGGATCACCGTGTTCGACGGACTCGGAAACCGCGCGGAGGCAAAAGTGCTTTCTGTTTCCAAACAGCGCATCGACCTGATGCTCGATCTCGCGGAATCCAAGGAAACTCCGCTCCCAGAAATCACCCTCGCCCAGGCCATCCCCAAAGGGAAAAACATGGACTGGATCGTCCAAAAAGCCGTCGAGCTGGGAGTGACGCGCATTCAACCACTTGTCACCCGCCACACCATCGCCAGCCCCGGCGAAAGCAAAGCCGACAAATGGCGCAGGACCGCTCTCGAGGCCTGCAAGCAATGCGGTCAGGACACCATCCCCGTCATTGAAGACCCGCTCACATTCGCGGAGTGGATCGCGAAACCGCAGGAAACCGAACTCCAACTCGTCGCCTCCCTCGCTGAGGATCCGAAAAACTTCCGCGAGACCCTCGCAGTGCATCCCGATCTCGAATCCATCACCATCCTCATCGGCCCGGAAGGTGATTTCTCCCCGGAAGAAACCGAAACCGCCCTCACCGCCGGATTTATCCCAGTCACCCTCGGCGAGCTTGTCCTTCGGGTAGAAACGGCCACTTTCCTCTGCCTCTCCGCGATCCGTTTCCAATACATGTAGCCGTATCTGCCCCGTCCCGGGGCAGGCCGTGATCGCGGCGTCTCGCCGCGATTCCCTCTTGACTCGCACCTCCCCCAAGGTGTTCGTTCCCCCCGAAATGTCTGGCGAAACACCAACATCCAAACCTTGGACCCGCGAGGTCCTCAAATCGAAGCTCCACCGTGCTGTCATTACCGAAGCCGACGTGGAATACGAAGGCAGCATCGAGATCCCCCGCGACCTCATGGACGCCGCAGATCTCTGGCCTGGAGAGAAAGTCCTCGTCGCCTCCATCACCACCGGTGCACGTCTTGAAACCTACGTCCTCGAAGGCCCTCCCGGGACCGGCAAGATCCTGATCAACGGCGGAGCCGCCCACCTGATCAAGAAAGGCGAACGCGTCGCCATCATGGCATTCGGCTACACCGAGACGCCGATCAAGCCCAAGAACCTCCTCATGGGCGACTCCAACGAGATCCTGCGCGACCGCTAACCGGAGCCTAGAGATCCGATGCCAATTCCCTGGCGATCTCCGCCAGCCTGTCCTTCTCCGCTTCGGTGAATTCGTAGGGTTGGTATTTCCCAATCCCCAACGTCCCGACGACCTGCTCTCCTGTCTTCGGAAAAAACCGGCACCGCAAGCGATCCAGAGACTCCCGTCTTCCGAGCATCTTCTTTCGCCACTCCACCGAGATCTTGCTGCAAGTTGCAGAGTTCGACCGGCCCGCGTTTTTCTGCAGCAACTCCGGCGATGCCCTTGCCGAAAGGAATTTTCGTGATCTTATCCATCAGTTCCTCCGGCACGCCGATCGCACAGACCAGCTCCAACCACTCACCCTCCGCGCGGTGCAAGGTGCCTGTCTGGCATCCGAATTCCGCCAATACTTCGCCGAGTCTTTCCTTGTGATCTTTCATGGAGAAAAGGGAAACCTTTCCCCCTCCTTTGTCCAATCGAAAGCAGGCACCAGCCCTACCTGAGAAATCCGTTTCCCACCCGTTCACGAGCGATGGTCGTCTCCGGGCCATGCCCCGAAAGCACCCGCGTTTCATCCGGCAGAGTCAGCAGCTCCCTGCGGATTCCCGAAATGAGAAGATTGAAATCTCCTCCCGGCAAATCGCACCTGCCGACCGATCCCGCAAAGAGCGCGTCTCCGGCGAATACCATTTCCTCTCCCGGAAGATACAGGGAGATACTGTCCTGTGAGTGCCCCGGCACATGACTGATGATCACCTCGGTCTCTAAAATCTTCGTTTTCCCCACTGCGATCTTCCCATCCACTTCAAAGGGCACCACTTCGGGCAATCCCCAGCTTGAGCCAAACGATTCCAAGGTAAGATCCTTCGAATAGTCCGCCCATGCCAACACCTTCACCCCACCCGCCTGAATCTCAGCAGCGTCTTCCACATGATCATAGTGCTGATGCGTCAACACCAGCGCATCGAGTCGCACCCCTTTCTCTTTCACCCAAGAAGCGACTCCCAACGGTGCATCCACGAGGAAATTTCCATCCGCTGTTTCCACGAGATATCCATTTGTCTGCGCCATCCCACCTGTGTATGAGGAAATTTTCATGACTCCTTTTCGGTGATCCCAGCCGCCTTTGCAAACACCTCTTCACCAGTTAGCATCCCGCATGCGGAAACTTACCCCGGAATTGCTCGACCACCTTCCCCACGATGATCCGGGTGCGATCCGCTCTCGCCGCGATCTTCGCCGCATCAATCGATTCATGGGAAACGATGGCTGGTTCCTTCGCAACCTGCCTGAAAATCCCAGACGCATCACCGAGCTTGGAGCCGGAGATGGCCACCTGCTCACCCTGCTTTCGAAAAAGCATCCCTCCGCAGAAATCACCGCCTACGATCTCGCCCCTCGTCCTCCTGAGCTCCCGGAAAATATCGCGTGGCATCAGGGCGACGCCTTCGCACAGCCTCCCGTCATTCCCGGAGGTATACTCATCGCGAATCTGTTCCTTCACCATTTCTCCGACACCCGCCTGCGCGAACTTGCCCACTGGTTCGCGTCCTTCGATGTGCTCCTCTTCAATGAGCCTCTCCGCGCCCGGATACCATTGATCCTAGGAAAACTCGCCCATCCATTCATCCACCCCATCACTCGTCACGATATGCGGGTCAGTATTGAGGCGGGCTTTATCCCGAACGAGATTCCCGAGCTTCTGAACTTCAAAACTCTTGGCTATTCCTACAATGAAACAGTAAATGCGCGTGGTTCAATCCACGTAATCGCGCAAAAATAAAGCAAAAAGTAAACATTTGCATCTTTTCTATTTACAAATGATGCATTTCTCATCATCTTCTCCACATGAGAGTGAGTGTGGAAATCGAAGAAGGATTGGTGAAGGAAATCATGGAACTCACCGGGGAAACCAAGATGAGTGCGGGAATTGCCAAAGCTGCCGAGCTATTTGCTAACCGCAAGAAGGCTGTCGCCATCATCCGCTCTCTCCGAGAGAATCCCTTGGACTATGCCTACACCAATGAGGAAATCGAAGATTGGGGCAGCACACCCCCCGAGGAAACAGCCGCCGTCTCATCCGAGAAATCGAACAACTCCTAAACATGGTGCTCATCGACTCATCGGTTTGGATCGAACTTTTTAGGAAGAACGGAGATCTCCACACAAGCATCGCCGTCGAGAACATCATTGAGGAAATGCAGGCGTGCTTCTGCGGGATCGTGAAACTTGAAGTGCTTGGCGGGGCCCGGGAAAACGAGAAAACCACCATCGCCAACCTGTTTTCCCTTGTCCCCTACATCCCGCATCCGGAGCAAACGTGGGATGATACGGTGAAATTCCAATGGAAGGTCAGGAAAACCGGACTCAACATCCCTTGGTCGGATGCGGTCATCGCTTCCCTCGCGAACAAACTCGGACACCGCATCTACGCTCGCGACAAGCATTTCGAAGCCCTAGCTGCGAGAGGACTCGTTTCCCTCTATACCCCCGGCTACGGCGGAAGCTACGTCGAGCCATAGGAATCCGCTCTCATTCCCGTTTCAACTTTCGCGAACCGTGTTAGGGTGCGGGGCTTGCCAGAAACAATCACCATCATCGGAGGCGGCCTGACCGGCCTTTCGCTCGCCATCGCCCTCCGAAAAAACGGCATTCCTGTTATCCTCCACGAGGCAGGCACCTACCCCCGTCACCGCGTTTGCGGAGAATTTATTTCCGGTGTCTCTCCGGCCACACTTGATACTCTCGGAATCACACCAGCCTTCCACGACGCTCTCCATCACCGCAGCGTATCCTGGTTTTCCGGAAATCAAATGTTGCGGGAAACCTGCCTCCCTGACGCTGCTCTCGGCATCTCCCGCTACGTACTCGACGACCGCCTGAAACAGCTCGCCATCGACGCCGGAACCGATGTCCACACCTCCTCACGCATTGTTTCAAAAGAAAACGACCCAGGAACCGTCTGGACCGCCGGACGGAAACCGGCAAAAGGAATATGGATCGGCCTGAAAGCCCACATCCGCAATATCGGCATCACATCCCATCTGGAAATGCACAGCGGCCCGCACGGATATCTCGGCATCACTCCGGTGGAAGACGGCTGGCACAATGTCTGCGGACTGTTTCGCATCGACCGCTCCATCGCTGCCACTCATGAAAATCTCCTGCCCGCCTATCTGAAAAAAAACGGCACCACCCACCTCTCGGAAACCATCGCCTCAGCGGAATGGAGGGAAAAATCCTTCTCCGCCATCGCAGGCTTCCACCTCGGTCTCCAAAAGCCCACCCCGGGCCGACTCTGCCTCGGAGACTCCCACTCCATCATCCCGCCATTCACCGGAAACGGCATGACCATGGCGTTCCAATCCGCCGAGACCGCCCTCCCTCATCTCGTCCGCTTCGCATCCGGAAAAACCAGCTGGCCGGACACACTCACCAGTATCGAATCCGCCCTCCGCACCCGTTTCAGAAAACGCCTCACCGCCGCCAACCTACTCCACCCCCTTCTTTTCCATCCTGCCGCCCGCCCCCTCCTAAAAATCGCCCCCCTCACCCCCATCTTAAACCTCGTCCGCTAGAATCAGTCAGTCCCCCTCGAAAACTGAACCCTGAAAACTAGCAACCTCTCCCCATGTATCTCCAATCCCTCGCCACCGCCAACCCACCCCACTCCTTCACCCAGGCGGAAACATGGCAATCGCTCCAGGCCCACCCGGACTTCGGCTCACTGAAAAGCCGCTCCGTTTCCCTGCTCGAAAAAATCCTTACGGGAGGCAGCTCCGGGATCGAGAACCGCCAATTCACACAGGCCGATCTCGCACCAGTCTTCCGACAAAACGCCGAGCAACTCAACCGCTCCTTCGAAGCAGAAAACCCTGCACTCGCCACCGCCGCCCTGGAAAAAGCAATCGCCCAAGCAGGCATTTCCCCAGAGAAAATCGACGCCCTCTTCCTCTGCACCTGCACCGGCTATCTCTGCCCCGGTCCCTCCAGCCACGTGGCCGAAAGAGCCGGACTCCGTCCCGATACCTACCTCTGCGATCTCGTCGGCCTCGGATGCGGAGCCGCCATCCCCACCCTGCGCGCCGCCCATGGATACCTCGCCGCAAACCCTACACACACGGTCGCCATGATCGCCGTCGAGACCTCCTCCACCGCCTTCTACATCGATGACGACCCCGGCGTCCTCATTTCCCTTTGCCTCTTCGGAGACGGAGCCGCCGCCGCCATACTCACCGGAGAGAATCATTCGGAAAATAGCTGGCTCTTCCACGGTTTCGATACCCACCACGTCCCCGCCGAGCGCGAGAAAATCCGTTTCACCAATGCCGGAGGAAAGCTCAAAAACCAACTCCACCGCAGCGTCCCAACCCTCGCCGGAGATGCCGTTGCCAAACTCTACGAGCGCCGAGCGTCAGATCCCCAACAGATCCTAGCCCACTCCGGCGGACGCGATGTGATCGATTCCCTCGAGTCCGCCATCCCGGGATTTCACCTAACAGAAACGCGCGAAATCCTCCGCCGCCACGGCAACATGTCCAGCCCCTCCGTCCTCTTCGCACTTGCGGAAAGAATCAAAACTCACCCTGCCGACACCTCCCTCTGGCTCACCGCCTTCGGCGCCGGCTTCGCCGCCCACTCATGCCATTTGTCGAAAACTCAAAATTCAAATTTCAAATTTTAATCAGAACCCGGACTTCCGTCTTTTCCGTGGTCAAAACTCTTCCCACATGCCACCCACCCACCAGCAACGCCTTGCCCAACGCGAACGCCCCTCCGGCTTTCCCGTCATGAGACAACGCTGGTCCGGTCTTGGCTTTTTCCATTGGTCCATCGATCCAGAAATCATTTCCTCCCGTCTCCCACCCGGACTCCACGTCGATACCTTCGAAGGAAAGGCATGGATCGGCATCGTCCCGTTTTTTATGCAGCGCATCCGCCCCGTCGGCCTGCCGCCACTTCCCTGGCTTTCGTGGTTCCACGAACTGAACGTCCGCACCTACGTATTCGATGATCAAGGCAACCCCGGTGTCTGGTTCTTCTCGCTTGATTGCAACCAACCCATCGCCGTCGAGATCGCCCGCCGCGCCTTCAATCTCCCCTACATGCACGCCCGCATGTCCTCAACCGTAGATCCCGGGAAAATTCACTACCGCAGCCACCGGAAAAACAACCCCGCACCCGAGGCCGCATTCACCTACCCGCATCCCGTCACCCCCGCTCCGGCAAGCGAAGGCTCCCTCGAATGGTTTCTCGTCGAGCGCTACCGACTCTTCTCGACGGACGGAAAAGGAAACATCTTCAGCGGCATGGTGCACCACAGTCCCTACCGCATCGAACCGATGCAACCCGCCACCTGCTCGACCACCCCTTTCGCCCTGAACGGATTCGCGGAACCCGTCCTCCCGCCCGACTCCATGCTCTCCGCCTCCCCAGTGGATGTCTCCGTCTTCCCCCTCCGCAGAGCCTAGGAAAATCAAACGAGAAATTTTTCAGACTTATTCTAGGAGAACGAATGTGAGTAAATGACGATGGAGCCTTGCCTTCGTTTTTCACAGAATGATCCGAATTTTCATCGCACTGGATCTGTGTCCTCTGTGAAATCTGTGGTAAAAACCCGTTCATTGGAGGGCATTCTGTCCCTCGCTTGATCGCCCTGAAGAAATTACCCCAACTCAGGTGTTTGCAAGGATTGACGTTTCGTGCCTGTATCTGAGCCGTGCACAGATCCATCCTCACCCTAGTCGCATCGCTCACAAGCCTCACAGCTGGCCCCATCACCTTTGACAACCTCCCGCTCGGCACGGAGGAAAAACCCCTTATGCTCCGCACCTACATGCCGGATCCCGGGCTTGATACCGCCTACTTCGCCCACCATGGCACCGGTGCGAAATCTCCGAAATACAGTCCAGGGGACGGCAAGGACAAAAAGGGCTTCGACACCCCAGTAAAAGGCCTCCCCGCCGCCGTCGGGGTCAACCATGGCCCCGCTCTTTCCTACGCCTTCGATACTCTCGAGTGCCGCATCGCCTACGCATGGAAAGGTGGCTTCCTAGATATGTATCCCTATTGGGGAAATCCCGACCGCGGCAACCGGCTGAGCAACAACTACGTCCCCCACTTCGTCGGAATCCTCTTCTACAAGGCAGATCCCATGTCGGAAATCTTCGTGGATGGCAAACGCATGACCGACCTCGAAGACCCCCGCTACATCGGCTACGACCTAGTGGAGGGAAACCCCACTTTCAAATTCTCGCGCGGCGGAAAAACTTTTTCTCTCAAAGTGGAGCCAACTTCGGAGCCCCCGCTCTCCTTCACTCTCAACATTCAATCCCCCGATGCGAAGATCATCTCTTACGGCTCTCCTGAGGGAAAAGGGAACACCCTCACCCAAACGATCACCGGCACCAAGCTCGCCACCTACCAGGGCTTTCCGCGTGATATGAAAATCAAAAAGGCGACCATCGCCAACGGCCAACTCCTCTACGACAGCCTCGGCTGCTCTGCCTGCCACTCCATTGATGGCTCGCTCGGCCACGGCCCCACCCTCTCCGGACTTTTCGGCAGCGAGCGCTTGGTCGAAGAATCCGAGAAACCCGTCAAGGCAGACAGGGACTACCTGATGGAGTCCATCAAAGCCCCTTCCGCGAAAACCGCCAAAGGCTTCCCACCCAACTACATGCCTCCCTACGCCCTCAAGGATCTCGAATACGAGTCACTCCTTCTCTTCATCGAATCCGTCGCCAAAGGCGAATGAACAAAAAGAATTTCAACCACGAATGCACCCCATAGGGCATAAAGACGCAAATTCCCGCCAATCCATTCCAATGAAACCATTTAAAAAAACCAAACAAAGCACCCGTCTTCATTCGCGGTTAAACTCTTCCTCTTCCCCATCATGAAATTTTCCCTAGCCCTCTCATTCCTGGCAGCCACCGCCTTGCTCCCCGCCGCAGGGTTCAAGGACTCCTATAAACTCGAAGACATCGCCCTCCCGGAGGGCATCCCACCCGAAGTCGGCGCCCTCACTTTCGATGAGGATGGTTTCCTCTACGTCTGCCTCCGCCGCTCCGATGTGTTCCGAGCGAAGCCCGCCTCCGACCCCAAAGCCTTCGATTGGAGCCTCTTCGCCTCCGGCTTCCACAATGGCTGCGGCATGGTCTCCCCGGAGCCAGGAAAAATTCTCATCACCCAAATGGCAGAGCTTACCTCCGCTGCAGATACCGATGGAGACGGCACCGCCGACCAATACCGCAACGTCGCCGACGGATGGGGCCTTTCCGGAAACTACCACGAAACCAATGACCTCACCCCGGACCGAAAAGGCGGATACTTCCTCGCCATCGGCACCGCCTCTCACAACGGTCCCGTGTTTGAGCACACCAAAGGCGAATACTCCGCCTTCGGCCGTCGTGGCAGGAATTTTTCCTCGGTGAAATACCGTGGCTGGATCCTCCACCTCGACAAGGACGGCACCCTCACCCCATGGTCCTCCGGTTTCCGCATGCACAACGGCATCTACACCGATCCCGATGGCGAGACTTGGTGCGGCGACAACCAAGGCGACTGGAAAGCCATCACCCCCTTCTATCACATCGAAAAGGGAAACTTCTACGGCCATCCATCCTCCCTCGTCTGGGACAAGGACTGGCCCGCTGACAAAGATCCCCTGCTCACCTATCGCAACGATCTCGATGCCTACAACAAGCATCGCACCGAAGCCGCCGTGCTCATTCCCCACGGCTTCTGCCGCTCCGCCGCCCAGCCCATCATGATCCCACGCGACGGGATTTTTGGCGAAGCCTACGCCGGTCAATACATCCTACCGGACAACAACGGCTCCCGCCTCTGCCGCATATCCATCGAGAAAGTCGACGGTGTCTTCCAAGGAATGGCAACTTACTTCCAGAACGGAAACGGCCTCCGCTCCGGCAACAACCGCCTCGTCTTCTCACCCGACGGGAAACAGCTCTACATCGGCCAGACTGTCCGGGGCTGGGGGAAACCTGCCGAAGGTCTCCAGCGACTCACCTACCACGGTGGCACCCCCTTCGATGTTCAGAACGTCACCATCACCAACCAAGGATTCCGCCTCACCTTCACTGCTCCTCCGGAAAGCGAACTCGCTGCCAAAGACATCTGGATCGAAAGCGCGACCTACCAGCCAAAGTGGACCTACGGCAGTGAGGCAGAAAACAAAAAACTCCACAAGGTCGCGAAAGTCACCAAAACCAACGACCTCACCTACGACCTAGCTCTGGAGGACTTCCAAGCTGGCAAGAACTACCATATCAAACTCCCGAAATACAAGGATGCGGAAGGCACCACCCTCCACAACCAAGAGTTCCACTACACCGCCCACAAGATCCCCGGGAAGTGAGGTCGCGTCTGTCGGGAGAGCTATTCGAAGACCACCATCGCCCCGCGCGATGGATACAAGTTCATCGGTGCGCTTGCTCGCCGCATCAAGGCGGAGGCCACCGCCGGCCCTTGCGATACTGACTAAGTCTGATGTGCTGCGTTTCATAGGTTCATTTCCAAAGAAGTATCTGGCTCATCCACGGGGCGGAGTCATCTTCAAAAGCAGCTTCTTTAAACCTAGGAATCAGACGATAGCCATCACATGATTCCCTTCTCCTGACCCGGTTTTCTACGATACCTTTAGAAAAGGGGAGAAAATGTTCCGTGCCCGACCTATGAAATCCATTCCTGCCCTTCTCACCTCTCTCCTTATCTGCCTTCCCCACGCCCACGCGGAGGTCCGACGTTTCCTCTACTGCGCCTCACCCGATGGGGCGCAAGTGCAGGGAATTTCTGGAAAGGGGCTACTCGTATTCGATATCGACAATGGCCACAAGTTCGTGCGCCGCATCGAAATCCCCATTTTCAAGGAAGGCCTGCGCGGACTCACCGGCTGCACCTCCACAAAGCGTCTCTACTATTCCACGACCAACCGTCGTCTCGGTTGCTTTGATCTGGAGACGGACCAAGTCGTCTGGGACAAGCAGTTTCCCGCAGGTTGCGACCGAGCCTGCATCACGCCGGACGGGAAAACCATCTATGCTCCCACCGGTTTCTGGTTCAAGGGAGAGAACAGCGGCCTTCTTGCGATCGATCCGGAAAATGGTGAACTCCTGAGTCAGATTCCCATCGGTCCCCAAGCGCACAACAGCATTGCCAGCCTCGACGGGGAGTTCGTCTATCTCGGCACTGCAACTCGACTCTCCCAGCTCAACGCCTCCACCGGAGAAATCCTAAAAACGATCGAACCGGTCGGCGAGATCGGAGTATTTCCTTTCACAGTGAACAGCGCCAACACGACGGCCTATGTCTGCCTCGGAGGGCACGCGGGTTTCGATGTGGTCGATCTCACGCAAGCGAAGGTCGTTGATCGGGTTTTCGCAATCAATCCGGATACCGCCGAAAAAATTCCTCGCCGCACCCACGGAGCCGGCCTGACTCCGGATGAATCCCAGCTCTGGATCTCCGACCAAGGCGGACAGCGCATCTACACCTTTGACGCCACCGTCTCCCCGCCAAAGCAAACCGGTCATCTCGATCTCAGCATGGGCGGCCACGGCTGGGTCTGTTTCTCCTTGGATGGAAAATATGGCTACAACCACACGCCAGATGTGTTCGACGTAGCCACCAGAAAGAAGATCGCCACCCTGACTGATGAAAATGGCCAGCCATTCGCCTCCTCAAAGTTCATTGAGGTGCATTTCGAGGACGACAAGGTTGTGAAAATCAGCAGCGAGTTCGGGTTGGGCAGGAAGTAGAGGTGATCCAGTTATCCCCTCCGGCGAAGCCCTCGGACTGCTACAGTCCAGCTGTAGCCTTTCGGCAACGCATCACGCGGTGACCGACCCTGCTGCGAGCCGCACGGCATTGGTTCGGCTAAGCTTGATCTTTCCCTGCTTGCCCCGTGGCAGCATGGCTGCTTCACGGAAAGCGGCAGCAAGGCTTCCGCAGTCCAAGGCCTATGGCGAAGTTATTGAACTGCTTTTGGCTTCATCTGATTCCCACACGTCGGCATGGAGCAGGCCGTGGCAGCTTATGCGGCGGTGGCGCAAACGGAAGCCAGCTTGCACGAGGATCGAGTCGGGTGGCACGAGTTGTCGATTTTCCAGCCCGCAAGTAAGGGAGAAGAAACGGTAGAGGCTACTGACGAGAACTCTTGCTGCGATTCCCATGATACCGTCCTTGGGGATGCAGAAATCAGCGATGAGGAGTTTTCCTCCGGGGCGGAGGCTGCGTTCGATGGTTTGCGCGACTTGCCGGAGCTGAGTTTCGGAAAAGCAGTCGAGGAAGAAGTTGGCGATCAACGGTATCGAATGTCTCCGTGACGATTCCGGGGGTGAGGATGTCGGCTTGGAGGAACTCCACCTGGCCTGATGTGGCTCGCTTGCGCCTTCGCGCGCGCTCGACCATTTCCCCAGAAGAGTCTACGCAAACAACGCTGACACCTGGGTGGTGACGAAGGAGAGCACGAAGAAATTTGCCATCTCCTTCACCGAGACAGAGCACGCGTTCGTTTCCTAACAATTGCCCTAAATGGGCTTCCCTGCATCGGCGCATCATGCCGAAGGCGAAGAGGCGCTCTAGGGCTGAGTAGAACGGGGCGATGTGGTCGAAACCAGTCATTGTCCAGACCGGTATCGGGCGCTTGCCACCTACTCCTGGTTCAGGGCGACTTCTTTTTCGGAGTTCTTCTCGTGGGCTTTGAGCGCTGCTTCTGACTGGGCTACAGCCCAAGCTTCATAATCGGGAGCGCCGACAACTTCCATCGTGCCGATCATGTTGGCGTGGCCTTCCCCGCAGAGCTGGGCGCAGACGACGTAGGTTTCCATGGGCTTTGTCGGTGTGAACCACATGGCAATTTCCTTGCCCGGAATCGCGTCTTGCTGGATCCGCATTGGGACGATGGCGTAGTTGTGGATCACATCCTTGGTGCCGATGTTAAGAACAGCAGGACGTTCCGCAGCGAGTTTCAGGACAGGAGCCGTGAAGTCGTCGTGGGAGTTCGGATCGGTGTAATCAATACCAAGATCGTTGGAGCCGGAGATGAGTGCGGCATCCGTGCGGCCGAATTTCCCATCGAGACCGGGGTAGTGGTAAGTCCAGCCGAACTGCCAGCCGACGACGCGGACACGGATGGGATCCATTTCCTGAATTTTCTTCCAGCTATCCACGCGTTCCGCCCAGAGTGGGAAGGCGAAGCCGAGAAGCAACACGGCCTCAATGATGATGACGGCGACTTCCATATGGCTGGAAAGGTGGCTGCGAACTCCATCGTAGGAAGCTTTCGGGTTGCGCTTGTGCCAGAATTTAAAGAGGCAGATGAAAAAGAAAATCGTCCAACCGACAAACAGAGCGATCATGAACCAGTGGACGACGTCCATCAGGTGATCGACCTGGCCACCGTGGGCCGAGAAGTTTTCAGGTAGTCCGAGGAATTTGGATGGGCTCATGGATTAGGAAAAGGGAAGCAGTTGGAAAATCATTGGTGGACGTAGTCGTCGCGTAACTCAGGATCGAGGGTGTCGTTTTCCCGGCGGGCGAGGCGCACCATGAAAAAGCCGACGCCACCGAGAACGGCGAGGATGACGATCAGGAGAAAGAAGATGGAGTAGCCGATGGAGTCGGATTGATCTCCGGAAAAGTTGACGCTGCAAGTGGAGCAGGCAATGAGGTTGAAAGACATTCATGGCGTGGATCAGAGGTGGAGCTTGGCTGCCTTTTTCAGGAAATAGACGGCATAGACGGGCATGAGGAGTAAACCAACGATTCCAATGATCCCGAAGGCCGTAGCCATCGCAGAAGGCTCCGGGGCGAGCACAAATGCCCACACCACCAAGAATGCGCTAAAAAGCGTGCAGATGGTGACAAAGACGATGTGGAAGCTACGGAGTGACATGATCGGATCAGTTGTAGAAAAGGTAATCAAAAATAGGGCTGCTTTTCGCTAGTGCAAGCAGGGCTGCCATACTGGCAACGAGAACGATGGAACCAAAGAACACCCAATAGATGAGCTTCTTCTCATGATTCAAGTGCATGAAGATCGCCGCGACCAATGAGGCCTTGGTGCCGGCGATGAGCAGACCGACGATGGCATCCCATTTGTCAAAGCCATGCCCCCCGACATCGAGCCAATAAAGCCAGCCGGGAGCTTCCGCGACGAGGACGGTAAGAACCGTCCCGACCAAAAGCGCCCCAAAGACGGCGAGGTAGGTTTTCTTGGATTTTTGAATTGCTTCGATCGAATCAGCCATTGAGAGAATCAGGTTGGAAATTTATCGGGGAATAAGGGATTTTTACATCAGATAGAAGATCGGGAACGCGAAGATCCAGATCAGGTCAACAAAGTGCCAGAAGAGACCGCCGACTTCGACGCGGTTGGCGAGCCACTCGGGGTTGGAGAGATACATCGTGCGTCCAAAGACGAGGTAGTAGAGTAGAACGAGTGCACCGCCAATGACGTGAAGTCCGTGCAGACCGGTAATGGTGAAGTAGATCGCGTAGTAGGTGTTCCACGCCGGAGTGAACTTGGCGGCATGGCGGATCTCGTCGCGGGGAATGGAGAGGTGCTCGAAGGTTTCGTTGCCGCGGGCATCATAGTTCGGCCCCATGACCTCTTCCTTGAGTTTGTCAAATCCGCTGATCTCCACACCCTTCGTTTCAACGCCCCATTCTGCCAGATCTTTCCAGCCGAGGCGGTAGAGTTCCTTGTGGGTGAGCACGCGATCGGGTGATCCGTCCTCATTGAAGCCGTAGCGATCGTTGAGTGCCTTTTGCTTCTTCGCATTGCGCTCAAGATGCCATTCCCAGGCCTCGCGGACGAACTCGTGGTTTTTCATCAGCCAGGAATTCTCGATAGCGACTTCAGGAGAGATGCCTTTTTCCTCTGCTTTCATGACCATCCATTGGAAGTCGATGGCATCGACGTAGTGGAAAACCATGGGGCTCGCTTCAAGCTCACCGACAATGACCGTGTCATCACGGAGGCGGGAGGTGCCTTCCCCTTCCCGGATATCGCGAGGCTTGAAGAGGAGCTCGACGGCAGGCTCGACAGTGAACTCGGCGGTCGACACTTCCGTCAACAGACGAGGTGAAAGGGCATCCATATCGATGTTTACATCGGTGGAGAGTTCCCAACCTTGTTTGCCTGGATTCTCCTTCTTGGCCTCTTTCCATTCCTGTCGCAGGGCGGAGGTCCGGAGAGAGGAGTTGTGCTTCAGCGCGTCCAATTGAACAGCGAGAATTTTCTTCAGAAGGTCCGTGGAGAGTGGCTCACCCGCTTTGGCGATGAGTTCCGGTTTCCCTCCCTCTTCGGTTACGGCTTCGATGTTGTTGGCGAGCTTGATCGTGGCGCCCTGGTGCTCTGCCTCTGCGAGCATTTCCTCCACCCATGCGCCGTGATAGCGTTTCACTGAGAAAGTCAGCTTCTCCGCCTTCACGCGGATCATGTTCTCCTCGATCTTGTGGCCGTTGCGATCCAAGACATCCTTTCCATCCTCCTTCTCGTAGCCAAGGTGCCCCTCAACCACGGAATAGTCGTTCAGGCGGACCGCTTGGTGATGGAATTTGAGATAATACTCGATCCCTTTCAGCACCATGAACAACGCAGCACAGGCGACGGTGATGGACATGTAGATCTGAAAACTTCTCCACTGGCGCATTTTCAGTGCCGCCCATGCGAAGACCACGGTGACCGAGGATGCAATGAGGACAAAGGTGTTAATCAGACCGGGAAGCACGGGGAGACTGCGCTCGGGCCATGGATAGTCTGCTCCCAAACGCAAATAGACGTAGGCGGAGAAGAAGCCGCCGAAAAGCATGACCTCGGAGGCGAGGAACAGCCAGATGGCGATCTTGGAGTTGATCAGACCCGTGTCCTTGCGGGGCGTTGTGATGTATGGGATTTCCATTTCTTAAAGTTTGCTAGAGTTCAGTTTTCAGTTTCTGGGAATACTGAACTTCAGAAGGTTTCTTCTTTGTCCTTGGTGCTTGCTACCACGGGTTCTTCCGCAGGCTCTTCATGCTTCTTCTTGGGTGCCTCCCACTGCGGGAAGTAGTCCTTATCGCAATCGGGGCGGGAGTATTCGTATGGTCCGCGATAGACGGAGACATCGTAGGTGAAATTTCCGTGGCCCGGAGGTGTCGGAGTGGACCACTCGAGAGTGGTGCCGTCCCATGGGTTGTCGCTTTCGACCTTGCGACCGACCTTCCAAGATAGAAACAGGTTGATCACGAAGGGAATTTGGGCGATCGCGAGTGCCCATGCTCCCATGGACATAACGATGTTCAGGTCGATGTAGTCACGAACCGTGTTTCCAAAGACATTGGCGCTATCTGCAGCCTTTGCCAAGTAGGCGTCACCACCGTTGTACCAGCGGCGGTGGAAACCGGCCATTCCCTGCACGAGCATAGGGAAGAAGATCAGGTTCATGCAGACGAGGCTGGGCCAGAAATGCACGTGACTGAGGAAGTTACTCATGTAGCGCCCGGTCATTTTCGGATACCAGTGATAGACCCCGGCGAAGAGGCCGAAGAGGATGCCGGGAGCCACCACGTAGTGGAAGTGTCCGATCACGTAATAAGTGTCATGGAGATGCAGACCAACCAGGTTAAAGGCGAGCGGGAGACCGGTTAGACCACCAATACCGAACATGGGAATGAACGCGCAGGCCCAGAGCATGGGAGGGGTGAAACGAATCGAACCGCCCCATAGCGAGATGATCATCGCAGTCAAAATAATGACCGAGGGGATCGAAATCAGCACCGTGGTGGTCTGGAAGAAGGTGGAGACCGCCGAGCCCATGCCCGTCATATACATGTGGTGAGCCCAAACGATGAAGGAGAGGAAGCCGAGAATGAGGACGGAATAGACCATCGACTTGTAGCCCCAGAGCGGTTTGCGGGTGTTGACGGGAATGATCTCCGCCACGCAGGCAATCGCCGGGAGAAGGAGCACGTAAACCTCCGGGTGGCCGAGGAACCAGAAAAGGTGCTGGAACAAGAGTGGCGAACCACCACCGGAGAGGTCGGCAAGACCTTCGGATTTCGTGAACAGGCCGGAGGGCATGAAGAAGGACGAGTGCCCGACCCTATCCATGAGCTGCATGATACCTGCTGCCTCAAGCGGTGGGAAGGCGAGTAGAAGCAGGAAGCCGGTGACAAGCATCGCCCAGACAAAGAATGGCAAACGCATCCATGTCATTCCGCGGGCGCGAAGATTGATGATGGTGGTAATGAAGTTTACCGATCCCAATAGTGAGGAGGTGATCAGGAAAACAAGACCAATCAGCCATTGGGTCTGGCCGGCCAGCCACTGATTGACGATCTGTCCGTCAGCGAAGCCCGCGAGCGGTGAGTAGTTCGTCCAACCGGACTTCGCCGCACCGGATTCCATAAAGAAGGATGCACACATGATGAGTCCACCGAGGAGATACACCCAGTAGGAAACCATGTTCAGCTTTGGGAAAGCCATATCAACCGCACCGATCTGGAGGGGTGTGACGTAGTTTCCGAACGCGCCGAAACCGAGCGGCACGATCCCGAGGAAGACCATGATGGTTCCGTGCATCGCACCGAACATGTTGTAGGTTTCTCCTGTCACCTTCCCATCTTGGAGCCAGCGGGCTTTCCAGCCATCCGTGAATACCCAGCTCATCCATTCCGGAAGCGGCTGATGCGGGTAGGCGATGCTCCAGCGCATGACCATCATCAGATAGAATCCGAAGGCCAGGAAAAGCATGGCGGTGATGCCATACTGGATGCCGATGGTCTTGTGGTCCGTGGAGAAAACGTATTTCCGGAGCCAACCGGGATCGTGGTGATGATCGCCGTGGTCGTCATGCGAGTGGTCGTGATCGGAAGGTGATGCTGCGTGGGCGCTCATGGATGATGAAACTTTAAATTCTAAATCTTAAATTCGAAACGATATGGCTCAGGGCACCGGAGCCAAGGTCGATGGGCTGACCGGAGTGGTAGGATCGAGTTCCTCACCCGGGAGCATTTTCATGTGCTCGGCTGCGATTTCCTCGGCAGTCACCGGTGCACCGGCTTTGGCGCGGGAAGCAGAAATTTCAAGTGCCTCGGCGGCCATTTCGATGGTAACAACGTCACCAGTTGAGTTCCCGAAGCTGTTGCGGACAAATGTCATCACTCCGGCAAGATCCTCGGCACCCATCCCAGCACCTTGGGCGGGCATGACGCCGGCACCATACACTTTGCCAGTACTTGTTGGTCCTTGCAGACCATTGAGGATAATCATCGCGAGTGTTTCAGTATCGCCGAGAACCCACTTGGAGCCTGCCAGCGAAGGATAGTTCGCACCATCGCCCTTGCCGTCGGCACCGTGGCAACCGTTACATTTCGAGTAAATTTTCGCACCGCGATTGCTAAAGGCGACGAGTGCGGGTTTTGGAAGCGGTCCTGCATCCTCCCCGCCCGGAGCTTTCCCGCGGACGTAGCCTTCACGGAAGGTAGAGTCATAGGAAAAGAGAGTCCCGGCGTTTCCAAGAACTCCCCCGGCGATGAGAAGGCAGAATCCGCAGGCAACGATCACCCACAGGGAAACGGGCTCGTGGCCATCGTCCGCGAGACGCTTCTCGCGTGCGGTGGCTGCGGATTCGCGGACGACCCGACCGTGCGCTTGGGTCACGTTGATCGATTCGTCGAGGTCGGGTTTGTGATTCGACTGATTGCTTGGCGAAGACATGTTGAAAAAGTTCGAAAGGAAATGGGTAGAGACGAATGCAGATCAAGGAGCGGGAGCCGCTGCCTCCTCAGATGCTGGAGCCGCAGGGGGCGCAGGGGCGGGAGCCGGCTCGGCGGTGGCTGGCGCAAAATCGAGAGAAGCTGGCACCGGTTGGTCCTTTTTCAAGGAGAGAAGATAGGAAACCAGTGCCCTCGCGTCAGGTCCGGGAACAATTTCAGCGCCATCCTCGGCGGTGAATGGAAGCGAGCCTTCGTATGGATTGCCTGCTGCTCTGCGCTCATCGAAGAGGAACTTGACGGACGGGCAGGTGGACAGACGGCGCAGCGGTTTCCAACGCGGATTGTAAAGGTGGCGGTAGAGCCATGATTCAGGTGAGATCCCCTCCTGCGGTGCGTAGACCTTCGCGACCCTCAGACCAAGATTGGAAAGATCTGGTCCCATCCGGGCCACGCCGATCTGAGCATACTCTTCGCCGGCGAAGTCGAAGGCGTTGGTCTCACGGCGGGTATCACCACGATCCTCGTCGCTGGCGAGTCCACCCCAGTCTGGGCGAAACATGTCGTTTCCAGCGTAAGTCGGGCGCACAAGTTGGGTGTGGCACTGATAGCAGCCATTTTCCGAATAGACTTCGGAACCGTCTGCGATGCGACCAGCGCGTTTTGGGATATAGACCACGTCAGTCCCCTCCACGTCTGCATCCTCTCCCATTACTATGGGTGCGAGAGAGCGCATTTTGAAGTAAGGGACGATGACGATAGCCAACCATGCGACTCCGAAGGTAGCGGAGAGGCTGAGGAAGAAAGTGCGGAAGCTCATGTGAGGTGGTCTGGATGGAAAGATTCAGTGTGCGGATGCGCGATGGGATTCGAGTTCGTCGATATCGCCTTCCGCGCCGTGTGGACTCGCGCCGTGCCCTGCGGCGAGCAGGGTCGGGTGGGTACTTCTGCGGCCGAGACGCAGCCACATGACCGTTAGGTGCATGAAGAAGAAAATGTTGGAAAACAGGATAAAGGCCCAAGAAATTGTCATCGCCCATGCATAGGGCTGTGCTCTCAAAGACGCCTCCGCCCATGGCTGGGCAAATTCTTCCTGGCCGATCCCCTGCTGGAGGCCGCCGAAAATCGCAACCATGGCGATGGTGATAATCCCGTAGATGGAGAAGAAGAAATGCATCTTGATCAGGCGACGGGAAAGCCACTCGCGGCAGGTAATGCGCGGCACGATGAAGTAGATCGCTCCGAACATGATGAAGCTGAAGAAGGCGTAGAGCGACAGGACCTCGAAACCATACCCGGAGAGTGAGAATTGGGTGAGAGGAAGGGTGGAACCTGGAAGATTCAGGAACACGGCAGCGACAGCCATGACAATCAGTCCTACGATCCCTGCCATGGTGAAGCGTAGGGTCGGGCTATTCCCGACAAGTTCCATATCTGCCGTAGCGGTTCGAAGGATGTTGATTGCTGCTGTAATCGCAGGGATGAAAAACAGAACGGTCGCGGCGGCCCCGAGGTAAGGGATGAAATATGGAATCGGCGCTCCGGTGAGTTTTTGCATGCCCGCCCAAGGCATGAGCAGTGCGAGAGACCAAAAACCGAGTTTCGCCAGCGAGTAGCTATGGATCGGGCGACCGGTGACTTTCGGAGTCAGATAGAAGGCCGTACCGAGCGCGACGGGAGTGAAGAACAGGAAAATCAGGCCGGATTTATACCAGGCATTGATCGCATTCGCCATCACGGGGTGGCCGGGGAACACGTGGAGAAGCAGGTTCGCGGTAAGGAAAATCCATGGAAACCAGATCATGGCGGCAAGAAGATACCACTGGGAGATATACACGTGGCCGGGTGGGCGCACTTTGAATTGAACGAAGGACCAAACCACGATGGCGAAATAGCTGAGAAGCAGGACAGGCCACGCAAAGGCAGGAAACTCCATCCACGACATGCCGGTGCCAAAGCCTGCAAGGATACCGAGGACGCCAATCGTCACTCCGAAATTCCAAACATGTCCGGCGGTGAGGATGATTCCTGCGGCACGACATTCCTGACGGGAAAGCCGTGACATGAGCCAGACGATCACGCCGAAGGCAGCTTGGAAGCCCCAACCGTAAACAAGGGTATTCAGGTGTGCCGCTTGGGTTCTCCCGTACGTGAGCCAAGCACAGCCGTCGAGGAAGCCGGGAGCATGGACCTTCGCCGAGGAAATGATCCCGAGAATCAGCGAGACAGCGAGCCATGCGGCGCCACTGGTGAGGAAAAACATCACGGGATGGCGCAGCGAGCGATCGATCGAGGCGCGTAGCAAGGCGTCCTGGCCGGATTTGGTATTGGTTTCTGAAGACATCTGGGAAAACGGGCTGTAAACGATTTATGGCTTGGTGAGTTCTTCCACGGTCACCTGTGGCTTGCCCACTTCTCCGCGAAGGGCAGCGACTTGCTCGGGCTTCACGGCGGAGGCTTTGTTGCCGAAACTGTTCCGGATGTAGGTGAGCGCACCTGCGATCTGCTCGTCGGTCTGATAGGCCATCGGTGTCATACCAGCGGGAAATTCATAGACCTTTCCGGCCACTTCAATCGGACCTTTCAGTCCGCGCAGTTGGATGAGGATGAGATTGGAAATCGGTCCAGTGACCCACTCGGAACCAGCAAGTGGAGGCCCTGCAGGACCACCTTCGCCGTTCTGGCCGTGACAGGCTCCGCAGACGAGGAACTGTGCCTTTCCGATCTCCATTTGTGCGGGATCGATCGGTGCGTCGTCATCCGCTGGAGTGTCGATCGCAGACATGTCGGGTGCGGGTGCGCCCTCAAGCTCTTTCGCAGTATCCGAACCCGGAACGATTTGTTCCGGCTTCTCGACGGCAACTGGTTTGGCTGCGACAAGTTCCTTCGCGACGGCTGGGATCGCCTCATGGACTTTCATCGCCTCCAAGGCCGTTGCCTGGGCGGTAACGACTTCCTCTTTCGTCTGATAACGGATATCTCCAGCAGCCGTTTCCGGGTCCTCACCTTTCTGAAACCAGCCGAAGGCGGCTCCGATACCGAGGATGATCAACAGCAATAGGGCGAAGAGGGTAAAGATACCCAGTCCGTCAAAGAACGCTTTGAGTCGGATCAGTGGATTGTCGCGAGTGGGGTCCATGCGTCGTTAGAAAAGAGTTTCGGAAAAAGTGGATCAGTTGGTGAAGTTCGCGGACTCGAGGATACGAGGGTCGCGGTTCGGGTAAAGGGAGTGCTGGCCAATGGCGCGGAGCAGGAAGAATACGAAGGCAGCACCGAGGGTGACAAGGGCGAGGATATCGCCCCAGAACGCACCGGGAATGGATGTGGTGATTTCACCGAAGACATCTGGCTTGATGTTTCCGAGCGAGATGCCCCGTTCTGGAATGACGATGAGGTAGTGGTCGAGCACGTGCATGCAGAGCGTGTAGATCGCCACGATGGAGAGATACTTCGGGTTCTTCTTCAGCCATGCCTGGAGCAAGACGACAAATGGGACCACGAAGTGAGCGAAGACGAGGAACAGCATGCCGGTGTTCCAGTTGCCGGTGTTCCGGATCAGGAAGTAGGAGGTTTCCTCGGTGATGTTCGCATACCAGATGAGGAAGAACTGGGAGAACGCGATGTAGGCCCAGAAGACGGTGAAGGCGAAGAGAAGTTTCCCCATGATGTGGAAATGCTCCGGGCCGGTGACGTGCTTGAGGTGGCCTTTGCTCTTCAGCCAAGCGCAGACGAGGATGATAACGGCCATCGAGTTCAGGGTGGATCCTGCGAACAGATAGACACCCCACATGGTGGAGAACCACTTGTAGTCCAGGGCCATCACGAAATCGAATCCTGTAAAAGTGATAGTGAGGGCGAAGATGATGAGCGGATACGTGGAATGATAGCGGGCCTTGAAGAGACGCGCGGTGCCGGGTTTGGGATCCGTATCCTGATCGGTGGAGAGTTTTCTCAAACCCCAGATCGTGAGAGAAAGGCCCAGACCGTAGAAGATGAATCGCCCATACCAGAAAGGCAGGTTCATGAACCAGTGCTTGGCGTAAAGCAGGTGGTTCTCGTGATGGAGATAATCTTTTAGGTCTTTTGCCTGTTCGGCTGAGACCGCCTCGGCACCCGCGCGGTGGATATTCATCCACTCATACAGGTATTGGTTCACCGCGGGAAACAGGAGCGGGATTCCGAAAAGGAACATCCACGGGAAAGTGGAACCGAGATTCTCGAAGGTGCGGCGCACGGAAGTCCCCCACCCCGAATTGGAAACATTGTGCAGCAGGGTCCAGAACACTCCGCCGATGGAAAGTGTCAGGTAGAAGTAATAGGCAAATACCCAGGAGTAGGCAAAGCTGCCGCGCATTTTCTCCGGTGCGAGGAAAAGCAGATAAAGGCTGATGAGAGTCCCCACCCCGGCGACGGCGAGGCAGATAGACTTGGTCTTGGCGACCTTCGAGTTGTCGAGGTGGTCGCCATTGATGGCAATGTCGGCGGATGTTACGTGGTGGGACATCTGGGAAAATTATTTGGCTGCGGTGGCGGCGTCTTTTGCGGCTTGGAGGGTGCGGACGTAGGCAATGATCGCCCAGCGGTCACGGACCGGAATATTTGCACCGTAGGCGCCCATTTGGCCCTTGCCGTGCGTGATCACTTCGAACATCCGTCCGTTCGGATAGGTGGCCTCCTTGAACGCGTCGAGGTGGAAATTCGCGATTCCGGGAACCCCGTATCTACTGGTCATACCGAGTCCATCGCCGGAAGCTCCATGGCAGACGCCGCAATAGATTCCGTAGCGCTCCTCACCCCTGCGGATAAGAGTTTCCGCGCTCTCCTCGGTGAGTTCGAGTTCCTCAGGCATTCCGGTGCCAAAGTAATCGCCAACGTGGCCGGTGTAGTAGTATCCGGTTTCGCCATCGAATTCGTATTCCGGGATGCCACCAATGACGGACTCACCCGCTTCGTTGAAACCACGTGGCTGAGTCTCATCCACTGGGAGACGTCCGCCCTCGCGGTCGGCGAAGAATATGCTCGGGGCCTGGGCCTTGAGTTTATCCTGATCATCCATATCCGGGAATACCTGGACCGGTGGTTTGTGGAATTTCTGGCCGCGGAATCCCATCATCCCCACGAAGAGGACGGCGATGATCGCGTAAGCTAGGAAGAAGTAGCGCATCGTGGAAAGTTGTCAGTTTAAAAGGGTCTAAGATTTTAGCGTTTCAGTATTCAGCGTTTCAGCATTTACCTTCAATCTTTCTTCGACGAGTTCGATATTGTCGCCGCCGATTTCAGCGAGCAGGTCACGGGTGCCGTTGGGGCTGAATTTCGCGTCGCGGGCCTCAATGGCGATGAAGAATCCATCGTCAGTGGCACGGTGGAATTGCTTGCTGGCGAAGAGCGGGTGGTTGAGGCGCGGAAGCTGCATCAGCCCGAGCAGGCCGAAGAGTACGGTGAAGCCGGAGAACAAGATGGTTAGCTCGAACATGACCGGGAAAAATGCCGGAATGGTGAAGATGTTTGTTGGCTTCGCTTGGACGACAGTCGGGTAAATGACGACTTGTGTGGTGTATGCGAGCGCGAAGGCGGTGGCGGTGCCGGTCATACCTCCGAAGAAGACGAACCATGGAAGAATCGAACGTTTCAGACCCATGGCGGCATCGAGACCGTGGACAGGATACGGAGTGTAGCAGTCCCATTTCCGGAAGCCTGCGTCGCGCACTTTTTCCGCAGCCTTGTAGAGCTGGGATGCGCTTTTGAACTCGGCCAGGTAGCCGTAAACTCTTTTGCGGGTGGTACTCACGGGAAGTCGTTAAATGTTATTTGTTAAAAGTTATTCGTTTCAGCGTTTCCGCTTTCAGATTCTATTCGAAACCGTTTCCTGCTGGTAGGCGGCGATGGTGTCGGAGCCTTCGTCGGGGTGGGCTTCGTTGTCTTCGAAGTGAGGATCACTCTCTTCTTTCGCCCATTTCACCTCGGCGATGTTAATGCAAGGCAGGAAGCGCAGGAACAGGAGGAACAAGGTAAGGAACATTCCGATCGTGCCGACGAAGAGCATCTGATCCTGAGGCGAAGGCGAGAAGGTTTTCCAATCACCCGGCAGCCACATCCGTGCAAGGGTGGTGACGATAATCACGAAGCGCTCGAACCACATTCCAACGTTCACGCACATGGCCACGATCATGACGACCCAGAGATTCTCCCGGCACCATTTGAACCAGAAAACCTGAGGCGAGAGCACGTTGCAGCTCATCATCGCCGCGTAGGCCCACCAGTATGGACCGGCGATGCGGAACTTGAAGGCATCCATTTCGTAGATCGCGCCAGAATAGAAAGCCACGAAAAGCTCCATCAGGTAGGCGTATCCAACGATGGTGCCGGTAAGCAGGATGATCTTCGCCATGTTGTCGATGTGCTTCATGGTGATCAGATCCTGGAGACCGTAGATGAAGCGGGCAGGAATCATGATCGTGAGCACCATCGCGAAGCCACCGAAGATGGCGCCTGCCACGAAGTAAGGCGGGAAGATCGTCGTGTGCCAGCCGGGGACGACAGAGGTCGCGAAGTCGAAGGAGACGACCGAGTGCACGGAGAGCACCAGCGGTGTGGAAAGTGCAGCGAGCAGCAGGTAAGCCATTTCATAGTGGCTCCACTGGCGGTTGCCGCCTCTCCAGCCGATGGCGAAGATTCCGTAGAGGATCTTGCGGATGCCGGGCTTGCAGCGATCACGGATGGTCGCGAGATCCGGCACCATGCCGAGATACCAGAAAATCAGGGAGACGGTGAAATACGTGGAAACGGCGAACACGTCCCAAAGCAGCGGTGACTTGAAGTTCTGCCAGATGCCGTTGGCGTTCGGGATAGGGGCAAGGAACCAAGCAAACCAGACACGGCCGACGTGGAAGGCAGGGAAGATTCCGGCGCACATCACGGCGAAGATGGTCATCGCCTCCGCCGCGCGGTTGATCGACGTTCGCCAATTCTGCCTAGTTAGGAATAGAATGGCCGAAATCAGTGTTCCGGCGTGACCGATACCGATCCAGAAAACGAAGTTCACGATGGGCCATCCCCACATGATACGGTTTGTATTTCCCCAAACACCGACACCGGTGGAGACAAGATGGAAGAGTCCTCCGCCCACGCCGATCAGAGCGATAATCGACGAAGGAATGAAAAGCAGCCACCAGAGTGCCGGTTGCTTGTTTTCGATAATTCCGCAGATCCGGTCCGTGATCCAGTGATAGGAGCGGTCGTTCAAGATCAGCTTCTCGCGCTTCAGGACCGGGAGTTTCACTCCGGAATCCGCGGGCGGGGCATGTTCAGTGGTAGAGGCCATTTGGGAAAAGGTATCGGGAAGTCAGGAAAATCAGGAGGATCAGACCATGTGGATGGTGGCTTGGCCGATGAATTTTGCATCGGGCATCTTCGGGTTTGGATTCTTCACACGCGCCAAGTAGCTGGTGCGCGGGGTGGTGCCGATGTAGTGGAGCAAGTCGTAGTTCCGCTCCAGCTCTTTTCCGCGGACCATTTCAGATTTTTTCCCGTCTAGGAGATTTCCGAAAGTGATCGCTTCGGCCGGGCAGGCGTCTTGGCAGGCGGTCTTGACCGAATCAACCGGGATCCGAAGTGTGGAATCCGCGATATCGACGTTAGAAGAGAGTTTTCCGGATTCGAGGACTTCCTGCTTCTGACCACGCTTCTGACGAATGATGGAGTCTTTGATACGCTGCACACAGTAGGTGCATTTCTCCATGACTCCGCGCATGCGGACGGTGACGTTCGGATTCTTCTGGAGATGTTTCGTCTCTTGATCCTGACGTTCACCCCAAGGGCCGCGATTCAGGTTATTCTTGATGAGCGGATTGCGCTTGTTGTAGTCGAAAAAGTTAAAGCGACGTGCCTTGTAAGGGCAGTTGTTCGCGCAGTAGCGGGTCCCGATACAGCGATTGTAGGCCATTGCATTGAGGCCGTCTTCGGTGTGAACGGTGGCGTTGACCGGGCAAACGGTCTCGCACGGGGCGGACTCGCACTGCTGGCAGGCAACGGGTTGCGGAACCATGGCGGGGTTGTCGCGGATCCACTCGGGATTCTTCTTATAGTCGCCGTTTTCTTCCTTGATCTTGTTTCCGTCGGGAATCGAGCGCGTATTCTTGGCTTGCGAAATAGCGATCCATACGGATCCAGTGCATTTCGCGGCCTTTGGCTACCTGATCTTTTCCAACGATCGGAATGTTGTTCTCGGACTGGCAGGCGACGAGGCAGGCGTTGCAACCCATACAGGAAGAAAGGTCGATGGCCATGCCCCACTGATGAAGCGGATCGCTCAGGAGCGATTGCGGTTTGCCGTTTTTGCCGGGATCCCACGTCGCTGAGGTTTGCGGGATGTAGAGTGAAATATTCTCAGGGGCGTGGGAATCGTTGCCCTGCTTACTGACATTGTGCAGTTGCTCCTTGAAATCACCCTTGTGCGCCACCTTGTCGGTGGAAATCTCGCGAGCGAGTGCACGGCCATACATGGCGTTGTGCTCTTGCGTCAGGGCGACGTGGTAGCGTTCACCGGTAAGCTTGATGCTCGCGCCGCTGGCGGAATAAAGAGTCTCTGAAGTGCGGAGTGGATATGCGTCGAATCCGCGGTTTACGCCGACGAGCCCGACAAAATTCTGACCTACCGGCTTGCGGCCGAGTGAGTTTTCGTCGTTGTAGCCCTGTCCGTATCCGAGAGGAATGACGAGGGTGTTTTCGGCCTGGCCAAAGGAGACAAGGACGGGGAAATCGACCGACTTTCCCACCGAGAGTCACGGTGATCATCGGGGATTTGCGCTTCTCCCCTTCCCCATCGGCTGGGGATCCGGCAAGTGGGATTTCGACTCCGATGATATGATCGTAGATTCCGAGATCTTTTGCCGTCTTCGGAGCGATCAATACCGCGTTGTCCCAAGTGAGTTTGGAAACTGGATCGGGAGCTTCCTGAAGCCAGCCATTGTCGATCCAACGACCGTCGTAGACGGAGGCATCCGTCGCGAAGATCACATCCAGCTTGGAAGTGGATGGAGCGGAGGCGGTCGCCTTGGAAATATCGGCCGCAGCGTTTCCTGCGAGAGCTGGAGTGGCCGCATCAAACGAACTGTCGGCGGCGAAACCATTTTTAAGGAGAGTTTTCCATGCTGCCTTGTCACCTCCGAAGGTGGTTTTCACGGCGGTGAGAGCGGCTGCCGGAGCACCGTCTTCGCCTTCGGGAGCGGGAATTTTTCCATCTTCCGCGAGGAATCCGAGCAGAAGTTCCAGCTCTGAAACACAATCCGGGTAGAGCGGAAGAATCATCGGCTGAACGATCGTGTAGGTCCCGCGAGTGGAGCGCGCATCACCCCATGATTCAAGATAATGGGTAGCGGGAACATGCCAGCTGCAAGCATGGGCGGTGGCGTTCGCGCGGTCTCCGAGATGGATGCTGGTTTTCGCCTTGGCGAGTGCCTCGGAGAATTTCAGATCGGCGGGTGCGTCATAGACGGGGTTCGCCGGGGTAAGGAAAACGACCGTTTCCACTGCTCCACCGTTGAGATCTTCCGTGAGGGTGGCGATATCGCCAAGCCCAGATGCTCCGGTCTGGTATGCTTGGATACCTTTTCCTTCACCGATGTTTCCAAGAGCGAGATTGATTGAGAGCGCGAGATGCTTCACGGCAGCGGACTGACGGGAACCTGCGAGAACCGCGGTCTTTCCTCCGCTGAGCTTAAGATCGGCAGCAAGCTCCTTGATCCATGCGAGTTGGATTTCATCCGTGATCGGTGCGATGTCCCCTGCCTCGGCACCGACCTCGCGGGCGAGCTGGGCAGCGACTGCGGCGATCTGGCTCGGCGCAACGCGCAGGCGGTGATCTGCCATCCCGCCGGTGAGAGTGAAGGCAGCCTCGATGGAGTAGAGCCGGTTCATCGATGCCGCATCAGGCTTCGTCTTGTAGCCTTGGCCTTCTGGCTTGCGACGGTTGAAAAAGGCAATATTCGATCCCTGCGGATCCGTGCCGGCAAAATCACAATCGAGTGAAACGATACGATCCGCGTTCGCGAAATCCGGGACCAGCTTCACACCCTCACCAAAGATGGCGGAATCGTCCTGAGAAAGCGGTTCGTAGCGGTAGAATTTGGCACCTGTGAACTTTCCTTTAAGTTCCTCGATCAGGCGCAGACGTGTCGGGCTTTCATCGCTGCCGAAGACAAACCCAACTTTCGCGGCGGAGTCTTGTGCAATCGCCCCAAGGGCCATTTGGAAATTTTTCCGAGAGTTCTTCTTCCCGTTTTTCAGGAAAGTATGTGAGCGAGAGGTGGAGTAGAGATCGAGCACCGAGGCTTGCGTAAATGCGTCAGTTCCCTCGTATTCTGGGTGAAGGCGGTTGGAATTCACCCGTGTCGGACGACCCTCGAAAGTAGTCACCACCAATGGCACGGCACCGTTCGCACGAGGCATACTGGATGCGTAGTAGGTGGCCTTTCCTGGGATCACCCATTCGGGTGCATTCGTGTAAGGAACGATGTATGCTTCAGGGCGACGACAAGCGACCATACCGAATCCGGCGAGCGCGGTCGAGGAACCCATGAGTTTGAGAAACGTGCGGCGGGACGTTTCCATTTCGTCCTGATTTTCCATCTCGGCGGCACCTTGTGGGAACTCGCGGTCCATCCATTCACGGAATTCCGGGGTATCACGAAGCTGGCCGGCACTGCGCCATGAGACGGTGGATTCGTCCGTCGGGGCGGCGGGGTGTTGCAGGATGCGTTTGCTCATATCTGGGCTACGGAGAAAATGTTCTGGAAAATTGAGAAATTAGCGGTGGCAGGTCGCGCAGCTCGTTTTCGGATGCACGTTGAAAGTATCTCTAAGCTTCTTGCCGAGCTCCTTGGTCGTCTTGATCGAGGAATCGGTGGTGTATTTTGCTACGTCGCTGTCGTTGTAGGCGAGATTGTAAACCTCCTCAAGCGGACGCAGGTGCTCTTCAGGTGCGCGGTGACAATCGAGACACCAGCCCATCGAGAGAGATTCAGCCTGGTAGACGACCTCCATCTTGTTCACATCCCCGTGGCAACTCTGGCAGGAAATGCCACGGTTGACGTGGGCGGAGTGGTTGAAATACACATAGTCGGGAGCCTTGTGGACGCGGACCCATTCGATCGGCTTTCCGTCGTAACCTGGAAAGCTCACGTTCATCGAGCGATGCAGCGGAGCGAGTTTCGGACTATCCTGCTGGACGTGCTGGTGACAATTCCAGCAAGTATTTCCAGACGGCACGTTCGAGTGACCGGAGACATCGACAAACGAGTGGCAATACCGGCAATCCAGGCCAAGCTGATCCACGTGAATCTTGTGAGAGAACGGGATTGGCTGGGTCGGCTGATAACCGACTGCCTGCGCCTTCGGGGTCGCGTAGTATGCGAAGGCAAGGACAACTCCAGTGCCAACAGCACCAAGGCAAAAAGCGATTTGGAAGGGCAGAAGGTTCGACCAGCGTGGAAAAATGTTCGCCATGGGAGAAAGTAAGTGAGATGCCGGGAGGCGGCGCGAGACTGGGAGATTGTGAAAAATTTCACAAGCGTTTTTCGTGAACAATTTTGCTTTTTTGAAACGTTCTAGTGAATTGGCCGAATCTTACGGATTCCTCACCTTCATCCAAGCACCGAACTGGTGAAAAATTTCAAAATCCCCATGATTTTTCGCATCCTCCTCGTATTTCCTCTCTCTATTCTCATTTCCTCCGGTGAAATTGAATCAGGTATTGCCGCGAAATACCCCGGCGATTTCGGTATCGATCGGGATAAGAACGTCGTGCTGGTGGAGGGCTTCGAAGCTGCAAGTATCGAGCAAATCAGCAAACAATGGACGGAAACGAGCAACCACGAAGGCAGTGCACTTGCCGTTTCGAAGGAAATCCCTCGGGGAACAAGTGGCAAACAGTCCCTAAGGATCACCGCTACCAGTGGAAAAGACACGGGAGGCCACCTCTTCAAAGTCCTCAAGCCCGGATATGACCAGCTCTACGTCCGTTTTTACGTCAAGTTTGCCGCCGACCATGGCTTCGTGAACCATTTCGTGAAACTCCAGGGCTCGATCAATCCGCCGAACTGGACCGAAGGCGAGGCCGGATACAGGCATGTGAAAAGCTTCTCTACCGGCCTGGAGCCGCAGCGCGCATCCTATCACACCTACCCGACAGTCCCCTACTCTCCTCCCGGCATCTGGCATTTCTATTCCTACTGGCCGGAAATGCGCTCTTGGCAGAATCCAGACGGCACCGGAACAAGCTTCTACGGAAACGATTTCGAGCCGAAAGAACCCGCCATCGTCCCGCGCGACGAGTGGCAATGCGTCGAATTTATGGTAAAAATGAACTCCTCCCCGGAAAAGTCGGATGGTGAGCAGGCGTTCTGGATCAATGGAGAACTCAAAGGCCGCTTTGCCCCCGGAAGCGTCAAAGGCTACTGGATGCGCGAAGTTTTCCGGCTCGATGATGAAAAGGGCAAACCCTTCGAAGGCATCCGCTGGCGCACCAATCCCGCGATCAACATCAACAAAGTCTGGCTCCTCCACTACGTGAATCCTGAGGAAGGAACCGCCAAGGCAAATGCCGCATACCTAGCGAAACATCCCGAAACGAAGATCAACCTCAAGACCTCCACCGTCTGGTTCGACCACCTCGTCGTCGCGAAAAACTACATCGGCCCCATCGTCCCAGCCTCAGAATAGAAAACCGCCGAGGAGTCCCTTCCCCGGCGGTTTCTATAAAAGTTATCTTACCTTCACCCACACCCATGGGATTCGATAGACAACTGCTGTTACACCCTTACATGAAACCGACATTGTCGGCATTCAGGGGTGATAGACCTTCAATCCCTCCAGACGTTCAATCGTTTTGAAACTTTTCTCGGAAATATTTTCGAACGACGTTTGCCATTTGCCAATCAGCATCTCTCGCCCAAAAATTTCACTAGATGCCAATCATCAGCAAAGCGATTTTCCAAAGCATCAGGGAAAGCCCACCACTCATCACGGATCTTCCAGAAGCACCCACCTTTGCCTACCTCTCTCTGATCCCGCCCAAGGAAACGAACCCACTGAATCTTCAGCAAAAGCTTGGCTATCTCTACGAGGACGCCTTGGCCGTGATGCTGAATGCCACCCCTGCCTACGACCTCGTATCCCGTGGCATTCAAATCCGCAAAGAGGCGGGACACACCCTTGGTGAATTGGATTTTCTAGCAAGGGATCTTGCTTCAGATCGGTTGATCCACCTCGAACTTGCCGTGAAGTTTTATCTAGCGGTGGAAACGGAAGACGGCCTTTTGCTACCGGGACCCGATGCCCGGGACAACTATTACCGGAAGCTCGAAAAGATGCGCTCACATCAGTTGGTTCTGGTGGAAAAATACCGGGACCTTCTGCCGGAGGAATTTCAGAATGAAACCATCGTGGTCGAGCAATTGGTTCACGGCTGCATTTTTGACCACATCCATGCCAGCAAGCCGGTCGAAACGGAATTCCTGAATCCAAATGGGCGGCGGGGCAAATGGCTGCATGTCAATGACTGCGTGGAATACTTCGGGACAGACACGCGATTGGAAATTATCCCGAAACCTCTCTGGCCCGTGCCTTTGGAGATTTTGGAAGGAGTCGAGTTGGAAACATGGGAGATGGATCCGGCGATGGACCGCTGTGTCATGGTTCGCACGGACACCCAAAAAATTCCCTACTTCATCGCACCAAACGGTTATCCGGGCTGAACCAAAACAAAAAACCGCCGGGGAGTCCCTTCCCCGGCGGCTTCATTAAAAGTTATCTTACCTTCACCCACACCCATGGGATTCGATAGACAACTGCTGTTACACCCTTACATGAAACCGACATTGTCGGCATTCAGGGGTAGTAGACCGTCAATCTCTCTCGACGTTCAAATTTTCTGAAACTATTTTTGAAACATATGAGTCTCCGAAAAATCAAACTGGTTGAGACTTCCCGGCCATTCGAATACTTATCGCTGTTTCCGGACGAGGAGCACACGCTGCTAGTCTGTGCCGTCGACAATTCGGTGAGCGCATCGGAACGAGCAAAATTATCAACGGAGATCGTAGCTGCCAAATGCCGGTATGCGGTTTGCTGGGGTCACCAATGCTCGGATTGGGATACGGCGATCGATCTAGCTTTCATCGACATGATAGGAACAGACAAGGCTATGAATCTACCCGACGACACTTTTGTCATGACGACCTGGCATGACGATGAGACCATTGAAGATACGATCGAATTCTGGTGGATGAACACATGGTTCGACGACTACGAACCTTCGAATTTCGGGATTCTGATTGTGGGTGAAGATTCCGCGCTGATTAGTAAAATCCGACATATCGTTTCGGATTTGGAGAGCTGCTGGAACAGACCAAGACCGGAATCAGAACCTTGAATACCGGGATGTCGATTCGGAGGGTATCCGAACAACTCAGAAATCCGTCCCCGAATCATCGAGTTCCAGTTCCTTGATCCAGATATTCCGGAAACGGACATCGTGGCCCTCGCACTGGAGTTTGATGCCGCCGGGGCGGTCGGTGATGCCTTTGCCGTCATCGTTGCCTCCGTCTAAGCCTGAATTTTCACCACCCCAGACTTTGTTGATCGTAACCTCCTCGTGGACCTTCTTCCCGTTGAAATACATCGTAACCTTGGGCTTTTCCGTCATTTTCCCATCAGTGAAACGGGCGGCGCGAAACACGATATCGTAGGCATTCCACTTGCCCGTTCCATTGTATTGCTCATAAGGCGACTCGGTCTCGTTGATCACTGCCGCCATGCCGTGCTTGGTCTTGTCCCCGTCGAGAACTTGGATCTCAAAACGGTTTTGAAGATAGACACCGCTATTTCCGCCTTCTTTCGCAATCCAGAATTCAATGTGCAGGCGGAAGTCCTCGTATTTCTTTTTCGTCACGACATCCGCCGTTCCATATTTCCCTCCGGCCGCCGCGGGATCGTCGGTCATCAGCACAGTCCCTTCATCGACAGGGTCTTCCACGATCTTCCATTTGATCGGCAGCTCAGAGGAAAACCTAGGTCCTTCCCAGTAGGTCCATTTGTCATCGAGCATTTCCCGACTGCCGTCGAAAATCACTTCCGCGCCCTCAATGGGTTTCGCGCCGATTCCAATGTTTTCAGCGGCGGAGGTAGAAACAATACCGAGAAGGAGGAAGGAGAGGATTTTTCGATTCATCATGCCTATTTCTAGCACCTCCGGCAGACGTGGAAACTCAAAATTTCGGGACTGCGACCGAGTCTGTTTTCAATTCCCAGCCTGGCTTCGTTCCGAGATGCGTTTCGCTTCGCGGTAGTTCGCGCGAAACCATTCTCCCAACTCCTCCATCCGCTCGGACTGAACCATCGAGTCCTTGCTATCTAGACCTGGATCGCCCTCTCCAGAAATCGCGTAGCTAACCTTCGACACATCATGAAAAACCGCCACCGCTTCTGGAGGCATCCCGGCTGCGTCCATGGCTGTCCATGCCTCTTTCATTTCCTCGTGGGAGTCGATACACATGACCTTCACGAGCTGTCGGAGTGTGTTGAATACCTTGCCGGTCAGTTCCTTTTCGTAGGTGAAATTTCCTTTGTCCACGTAGGGATCTGCGTCAGGCATGGTGGTCAGGGATAAAATTTCCGGGACGAACAAATCCGTGCGGATCGGAATTCGGTGCAATGCACGTTCTTCTGGGCCTCCTTCAGTTCCTGGTTTCTGAAACCACAGTTTCTGCGCCTCGCGGCTAAGGCAGAACTCCACGAACCGCTGGGCGATTTCTTCATGCGGAGCACCCTTTAGGATCGCGATGGGATCGCAGCTCATGGTCGTACCAGCTATGGGTGCAATCCATATCACGCGTTTTTTTCCATCCGGAGTTAGGAGTTCTTCGGAATAGCTGCGTCCATAGAAGTCGATACACATTCCGGCAGCCGCGTTCCCCTGCCCCACGTCGTGCGGGATTTTCGATGCGCTATCCGTGAAATATCGTGCGTTCGCCGCCATGCGTTGAATTAAGTTCAAGCCCTCGGCCCAGCCCTTTGCGACATCCTCCCCATCCGAGCGGGCTTTCTGCATTTCGCCCTGCACGAGTAACTCGAAGGTGCGCGCCACAGAACCGCTCTTCGTCGGATCTGCCAGCGCAAGGGAACCGCGGTAGGCGGGATCACCGAGATCCTCCCATCTGGTCGGCGGCGCAATGCCTAGGCGTTTGATGAAATCCGGATTGTAGCAGATCCCGAATTGGGAAACGCAGGTTCCAACCCAGACTCTTTCCTCCGAAAAATATCGCTCCCCAGTGAACGTTTCCGGAATCACTCCTCCCTCTCCGAAGAGTTCCGAAAATTTCTCGAACACATCTAGTGGTAGCAAACGACCGGCCCTCTCTTGCCCGGAGAAATCTGGCTCGCCACCGCCGAAAAACAAATCCACGCCAATCCCTTCGCGCCCGGTCTCGCCCGCCGCCTTGTAGCCAGCATCGATCACCATGCGTATCTCCGAAGTGCCCCCGGGCGTGCGCCAATCGACGTAGATCGAGCGCCCGGTTTCCTCCTGCCACCACGCGGCAAAAGCCTCGCCGAATTCTTTGCGGATGGATTCATTGTGAGGGGAAAGAATCACCAGAGTATCGTCTGCCGAAGAAGGTGGCGCGGTCGCCGTTTCCTTTTTCAGCGCGAGCGGGAGGGCGATGATGAATCCAAGCAGCCCGAGGATACTGATGAGTTTCGCCTTCATTTGGAAATTCCGGATGGGAATACGACGACATCGCCATGCCTTGCGTGGAGCGTAACCTCGTCGCCCGGCACATGGATCAGATGTGGATTCATTTCCACGACCTGTTGCCGACCGATTGCCGTCTCGATCTGATACTCGATGCGCTGTCCGAGGTAGCTGCGCTCGACGATGGTTCCTGAAATCTCATTTTCCCCACCCTCCTTGTGCAAGCGCCATGCTTCCGGGCGTATCGAAACGGTGGCTCGCTGGCCTGCCTTCGCGTCCCACCCCTCCACTGTGACACGACCCACAAGCGCAGCGTTCTCCACTTTCACGAAACAAAAATCATCATGCATCTCCATGACTTCCCCCTCCACCAAATTCGTCTCCCCGATGAAGCTAGCCACGTAGCTGTCCACTGGCCTGCGATACACATCCTCCGGAGTGCCCACCTGGGCGATCCTTCCCTCAGAAAGCACCGCCATACGGTCCGCCATCGCGAGTGCTTCCTCCTGATCGTGGGTTACATAAATTCCTGTCAGTCCATTGTCCTTCACAATGCGCCGGATCTCCCTCCGCATCTCGATCCGCAGCCCCGCATCAAGATTCGAAAGCGGCTCGTCTAGCAACAAGCATCGTGGCCTCACAACGAGAGCGCGGGCCAGACTCACCCGCTGCTGTTGACCGCCGGACATCTGATCGATGGATCGGTCACCGTAGCCAGAAAGTTTCACCATCTCGAGTGCTTCCTCCACCCGTTGCTTGATTTCCGCCTTCGGCACTTTTCGCTCCTCCAACCCAAAGGCGATGTTCTTGCCAACGGTCAGGTGCGGCCACAGCGCGTAGCTTTGGAAAACCATCGCCGCCTCACGCTTGTGCGGAGCGAGCCCCGTCACATCCGTTTTCCCAAAGAAAATTCTACCGTCCGTGGGTGTCTCAAGACCCGCGATGCACCTCAGCAAGGTGGTCTTTCCACAACCCGAACCTCCCAGCAGGAAAAATAATTCCCCCGCCGCGATCGTAAGATCAAGCCCGTCCAACGCGACGACCTCCCCCCCGAACACCTTCCTCACACCATCGATACGTATTTCTTCCATGACTCGGATTGCCCCTGCATTGTCCCCGCACTCTCCCGCATTGCAAGCCCCCAAGCCTATTTCGCAAACACGTGGCGGATTCGTCACCTATAGGCAAAAACGGAAAATTCGTCCAATCTGCGATATCTTATTTTTCCGAAATGTCTTGCAATATGCCAGCCCGAGACTATCACCCCGCGCAGCCAGTGCTTTCACCGGCTAGCCACCGCACCTGCGGTCGCACTTTTTCCGGTCTTCATCGATGAGAGATTGCAAGAGGTTCACCCCACTCTCATCGACACCGCCCGCCGCCGGATACCCCGGTCGAGGCTGGCATTTTGAAACTACATGACCGCTACCTTTGAAGCGATGGCTCTTGCCGCGCCCTTGAAACAAGTTCTCAACGAACTCGACTACACCATCCCCTCCCCCGTCCAGGCCCAGGCCATCCCGCTCCTCCTCGAAGGCCGCGACCTTCTCGGCTGCGCCCAGACCGGGACCGGAAAAACCGCCTCCTTCGCACTCCCTGTCCTTCACGCCCTGCACACGGACCAGAAGCGCATGGCATCGAAGCAATGCCGCTGCCTCGTGCTAGCTCCTACCCGGGAGCTTGCCATTCAGGTCGGGAAATCCTTCACCACCTACGGCGAGAAAATCCGTTTCAGCCAGACACTCATCTACGGTGGAGTCGGCCAGAACCCGCAGGTCTCCGCCATGCGCCGCGGGGTCGATGTGCTCGTCGCCTGCCCCGGCCGCCTGCTTGATCTCATCGAGCAACGCCATGTTGATCTCTCCGCCGTCGAGTTCCTCGTCCTCGACGAAGTGGACCGCATGCTCGACATGGGCTTCCTCCGCGATGTGAAAAAAATCCTCGCCCTGCTGCCCCAGCGCAAACAGTCCCTCTTCTTCTCCGCCACTCTTGCGCCGAACATCGTTTCGCTCGCCCAGACCATTCTGCGCGATCCCGCCCGGGTCACCATCACCCCGGAGGTCACCACCGCCGAGCGCATTGAGCAGAAGCTCTGCTTCGTGAATCGCGGCGATAAGATGTACCTGCTTCAGCAGCTCTTGGAGAAACAAAGCCAAGCGAAAGAAGCGAAACTCACCATCGTCTTCGGCCGCACCAAGCACGGCTCTAACAAGATTGCCAAAGCCCTCACCGCTGCTGGCTACGAGGCGGAAGCCATCCACGGAAACAAATCCCAGGCCCAACGTGAAAAGGCCCTCGCCAAGTTCAAACGCGGAGAAATCCCCGTCCTCGTCGCCACGGATGTCGCCGCACGCGGAGTCGATGTGAAAGATGTCGGCCTCGTCGTGAACTATGATCTGCCCAACGAACCGGAAGCCTACGTCCACCGCATCGGCCGCACCGGTCGCGCGGGTGCTGCCGGACTCGCCGTTTCCCTCTGCGCCGAAGATGAAATCGATTTCCTCCGCGACATCGAAAAAATCATCAAATCCACCATCCCCCGCGACAAGGATCACGAATGGCACAGCGAAGCCCTTCTTGAAAAACATCGCAGCGGCTTCAAGCCCCCAAAAATCAAACAAGGAGGCGGCGGCGGCGGACGTGGTCGCCAAGGTGGTGGCGGAAATCGCCAGCAGCAAGGTGGCGGCGGAGGCGGCGGACAGAGCCGTAGCTCCGGAGCGGCACGCCGTCGCACTCGCCAAGGTTCAGGTAGTAGTCGCTATTCAGCGTAATACAAATCAATCTATTTACCCGCGAGGCCCATGCTTCGCGGATGAATCATCGTAGGGAAACCGCTTCTTGTCAGCCGGGTTTCCCGCTTCTAGCCTATCGCAAACAAAGCCGAAACAAGACTCCATCGAGGCTCGGCAAATCATTATTCAATCCCACCGGACACCCGGTCACATCGCTTACAATATGCGCGAACAAATTCTCGAACTCATCCGCTCCAACCCGGACAAAACATTTTCAAAAACTCAGATTGCTAAGCAGCTCGATATTCCCGGCAACCGCAAGGGCGAGCTCGGTGGTATCCTCTCCGATCTCAAGGAAGACAAACTGATCATTATCGGAGCCAAGAACCTCTACTCGTTCCCGGCTCCTCCGAAAACAGATACGAAACCCAAGGACACGCCAGTCGCGAAATCCTCATCTGGTCCCTCGTCGAAGTCAGCCCCCACGGGCTCGCTCACCGGCTCCATCAAATTCCTGCCTAACGGCCACGCGTTCTTCTACCCCATCATCAACGATGAGGATAACGCCGCCTCCGGTATCGACTTCACCGTCCACTCCCGCATTTTCATCCCGCGCGACAAAACATCGACCGCACTCGATGGCGACAGCGTCCGCATCCTCCCCTCCGCGCCTTCATCGAACCCACGCCAACGCGGCTCCGCTCCGGACGATCAAGAAATGCGCGGAAAGGTTCTCGAAATCCTCTCACGCCGCTCCGGTCGCATCGTCGGTATTTTCCGAAAGAAGAAGAATTTCGCTTTCGTCGAGACCGATGACAAAGCCCTCGAAGGCCGCATCAATATCACCGGAGACACCACCGCTGAGCCAGGTCAGACCGTGGTCGTCGATTTGGATTCATGGGAAAACCCTTCCTCCGATCCCACTGGCCACGTCATCGAAGTCCTCGGTTGGCCAGGTGATGCTGGGGTTGATATTCTTTCCACCATCGCCCGCTACGGCTTGCGGACATCCTTCCCCGAGGAAGTCCTGCGCGAAGCCCGCGCCGTGCCAGAGGAAGTTCCTGCGGAGGAAATCGCTCGCCGCAAAGATCACCGCAAGAAGCTCGTCATCACCATCGACCCCTTCGACGCGAAGGACCACGACGACGCCATCTACATCGCGAAAACAAAATCCGGTGGTTGGTTGTTAGAGGTGCACATCGCCGACGTTTCCCACTACATCAAACCCGGCTCCCCCATGGACAAGGAAGCCGTCGAACGCGGCAACTCCACCTATCTTGTGGACCGTGTCCTACCCATGCTCCCCGTCGAGCTTTCCAACGGCATCTGCTCACTCAAGCCAGATGTGGACCGCCTCACAAAATGCGCGATCATGGAAATCTCCAGTACTGGCCACGTAGTAAATACGAAGTTCGTCGATGCCGTGATCCACTCACGAGCGAAACTTTCCTACGAAATGGCGCAAGACATTCTCGATGGCAAACCTGCTCCAAAAGGCTGCGACCCCACACTCGCCGGCTCCGTGCGCGAAGCATGGAAGATGGCATCTCTCCTCCGGAAAAACCGCTTTTCCAATGGCGCACTCGATCTGGAAATGTCCGAGATCAAGATCAAGCTCGATGAAAACGGTCGCGCTGCCGAGGCTCACCCTGTGATCCATACCGAGTCCCACCAGCTCGTCGAGGAGTGCATGCTCATCGCCAACCAGGCCGTCGCGAAAATCCTGCGCGAACGCCAGAAACCCTCTATCTACCGTATCCACGAAGATCCCGATCCATCCCGGCTCGACGACTACGCGGAAACCGCAAAACAATACGGATACGCCCCGGGCGATCTAAACAACCGCTCACACATCCAGGACCTACTAGACAGCGCGAAAGGCACCGCCGAAGAACACCAGATCAAACTCGGCCTGCTCAAGTCATTGAAACGCGCCGCCTACTCCGCCGAGCCTCTCGGACACTACGGCCTCGCGAAGACCGACTACACCCACTTTACCTCCCCGATCCGGCGCTACGCGGACCTCATCGTCCACCGTTCCCTCCAGAAGTTTCTGGAAAACGCACCCGAAAATCCGGACCGCACCCCTCCTCAAAAGGATCTGCACGACATCGCACGTCACATCTCCGAGACCGAGCGAACCTCCTCCGAAGCAGAGTCGGAAACAAAGCAAATCAAGCTGCTCGAATACCTAGAACTCACCGCCCTTTCCGATCAATCCAAGAACCATGGCGAAGAAACCACCTTCGACGGAGTCATCACCGATGTCCGTGCCATGGGACTCATGGTCGAGGTGCCGAGCATGGGCGTGCGCGGAGTCGTGAAACGCGAAGAACTCCCTGGCGATTCCAGATGGCGCTTCGAAGACCACAACAAAGCCTGGACCTCCTACGACGGGAAACGCCTCGCCATGGGGATGAAGCTGCCACTCAGCATCGTCTCCATCGACAAGATCAAACGCTTCGTCGATTTCGCCGTCGCCGGCCCCCCTACTACGGATGGCGTAAAACCATCCGGCAAATCCTCCCCACCACGACGCGGAGTGAAATCCAACGTCCGCGGTGGCAAGAAGCCCACCCCAAAACCCGCCGCCCACTCCGGCCCCCAGAAAAAACGCACCCGCCCCTCGAAAAAACCTTCTCGCAAGAGACGTTAAACGAGCTGCGCTCGACAGTTATTCGTTACTAGTTGAGGTTTATAGCTTAATATTTAAAGTTTATGAAAACCCTCGTCCTCCTCCTAGTCCTCGCCTCCCCGCTAATGGCCGAGGGCAAAAAATACAAAATCACAGCGCGCGCTTCAGAGATCGACCCGCTTGCCAAAGAGCATCCGGAAATCGACTATGTATTCAGCCGCAAGGGCAAGCCCGCCGATGGTGAGGTCGCCTCGGTCGACACCCGTGTAAAATCCGAAGGGAAACTGATGATTTGGCTCATGGGCTATAACGAGCAGCTTTTCGACCGCGTAAACTCCTACGGCATCCACGCCATCCAGGTTTCCTATCCGCGCGAGTGGTTCGGAAAAATGGACAAGCTCCGCAAAGAAGGAGACGACGATCACTTTTCCGGGATTCGTCTCGAAGCCGCCACCGGCGAGGATCACACGAAACTCATCGATATTCCGAAGCCAGATGGAATGATGGAGCGTGCCTATCAGTTCGTGAAATATCTGGATGGTAAAAACCCCGAGGGTGACTGGAAGCAATTCCTCTCCCGCGATGGGAAAAGCCTCGATTGGGAGAAAGTCATCCTTTCCGGCCAATCCCATGGCTCCACCACCTCCGCCCGACTCGCGAAGGAAATTAAAGTCGATCGCGTCGTCATGTTCTCTGGTCCGCGCGATCAGACGGAAAAGTGGCAGGGCATGAAGTCCGCCACTCCGCCCGAACGCTTCTTCGGATTCACCCACACCGGGGACGACGGCTGGAAAAACCATCACTACTGCCGCTCATGGCTCATGCTTGACCTCTACAAATTCGGTCCCATCGTCAACGTAGATGATTCAAAGCCTCCCTACGAAAATTCTCGCCGCCTGATCAGCACCTTGGAGTCCATCAAAGATCCAGGCAAAGCCCACAACGCCTCCACTCCCGGCGGAGCCTCCCCCAAAGACAAAGACGGCAAATATCTCTACGAGGATGTGTGGAAATACCTCTTCACCCACCCCACCAATGAAGTCGGAAAGGCAGTCCGTCCCGAGGAACGCTGCCGCAAGGATTTCAAATAGTATCCGCGAACAGAGGGTCACGCCCCGTTGGGGCTGGGTAAATCTTGTGAGACGCCGTCCTGAGGCGTTGCCCCAGGCTGCCGGGTCTGGCACCGTAGGTGCGGAAATTCGAAACCGTATCCGCAGATCCGAATTTCGCACTCCAACGGCACCGGATTCCCCTCGTGGCCTCGTTGCGGTATGTCCCGGCACCCACAGCACCGAATTCCCGTGCCATATAGTTGCAAAATTTCCCGCGCGCGCCACGACGTTATGAAATTTTCCACGCGCCAACGGCGCAGCACCCGTTAGCCCGGGGCATCGCCCCGGGTAGCAAACACCCCTCCCCCCAAGCCCCAAAGGGGCAAAACCCGAGCGATACAATATGGTAGTTGATCGCATTGCTGCGACCATTCCGTTGATGCCTACTAAACGAGCCTGGACTGGAATCTGCCTCCGCTCTTCATGGTTTCAATCCCACACATATTTCTCGTCATACGTGATCCTGTATTTCTCTAGAAACTTACGGAACTCCTCCTGAAACGTCGCCTTCCGATGATGCTCCTCCTGATTCCGGATGTATTGCACCAACGCATCCACCTGCGATTCGCCGATGGAAAACGCACCGTAACCGGCCTGCCATGAAAATTCCGGCACCTCACCGTCCGCCTTCATCCATTTTGACGAACTCTTCTTCACCCCTTCCAAAACCGCCGCCTGGGTGGTGGTCCGCCCCAAGACAAAAAGAATATGAACGTGATCCGCCACGCCACCCGTCTGGATCGACGGGCATTTCATCTGGTTCAGAATCCCGACGATGTATCCATGCAAACGAGGTTGCACATCGGGCGCGATGTATGGCTCCCGGTTTTGGTACTGAAGACCAAGTGGATGAGAACTTTGGATAACGACTGTGGCATACGCGGAGAGTTAAGATCAGGAGTTACGCCCCGTTGGGGCTTGAAAAATTTCTATCGGGATACTGGACCTAGGGCGCTGCCCTAGGCTGACGAGTTGAGCACCGTTGGTGCACCCTAAGGTCGTGATCAGGGTTTGGTATATTCGCCTCACGGATTGAGCATTCTGGTGCGATCAAAGACGGATGCCGAGATCATTCTCCGAATGCCAACAGTGAATGACCCTAAGGCAGGTGACTGGCTCTGGTCTGCGGATTCCAACGCACTAAAAGTGCATCCACCCGCATGATTCATCCCCGGATCCACCGATTCCAAAGTTCCAACGGCAAATCCATCGCATGGCATTCCCTGATCCACGCCCATTGCCAAATCCACTGTTCCCAGCGCGCCAAAGGTGCATCCACCCGCCAGCCTAGGGCAGCGCCCTAGGACTAGGTTACCCCTCCAAAATCCGAGCCCTAAAGGGGCGCTACTCTTTCAGATTCGAATGGCGGGTGACCCATTGGCAGTTGGCATGGCGGATGCAATTTGACGGAGAGATTTTTGTTCTCAATGTCCGTCCATGTTCGCTTCGCTCCCATTGCCGCCACTCAGGTGCTTGCTAGGAAGCGGCGTTGGGCAATTGCTTCCGGATTTTTTGGATCATCCGCCAGCTCGGGTTTCGTATCCTCGAGAAGCTCGTCACGGAATTTCGCGATAATCGCCTCTACCGGCCAAGAGGAAGCTTCGCCGAAGGCGCAGATTGTGCGTCCGTCGATCTGATAGGCCACACTCTCCAAAGTCTCGATGTCCTTGGGGGTCGCTTCTCCGGCAACAAGGCGATCGGAGATCTTCTTCATCCATGTGGAGCCTTCGCGACAAGGGGTGCACTGACCACAGGATTCGTGGGCGTAGAAGGCGTTGATGTTGTTGAGCACCCAAGACATTTTCCGGGTATCGTCGAGCACGATCACTCCCCCGGAGCCGGCCATCGAGCCGCAGGCGGCAAGCGAATCGAAGTCCATGGGGATATCCCAGAAGGCGAGCTCCTTCTCGCTGCCATCCGGATTTTTGAGTTTGAAAACTTCGTCAGCTTTAAGAATTTTCGAGGAGGATCCGCCGGGAATCACGGCTTTGATTTCCCTGCCGTCTTTCGGGCCGCCACACATATCAAAGAGCAGCTCACGCATGGTGATTTTCCCGACTTCGACCTCGAAATAGCCGGGATTTTTTACATCACCAGACACACAGAGGATACGGGTGCCGGTATTGCGGGCGACTCCGAGCTTCGAGTATTCTTCACCGCCCATGCGAACGATGTGCTTTACGTGACAAAGCGACTCAACGTTGTTCACGATGGTCGGGCACATGTAGAGGCCGAGTGCCGCAGGGAAATACGGAGGTTTGATGCGAGGATACGGGCGTTTCCCTTCGAGCGACTCAATCAGACCGGTCTCCTCGCCACAGATGTAAGCACCCGCGCCGCGATGGACAAAAATTTCCAGATCAAAGCCGGATCCGAGCACATTCTTTCCGACAAAGTTCTTCTCGCGCGCTTCCTCGATCGCCCGCTCGACGATGAGTGCTGCCTCAGGGAATTCTTCCCGAAGGTAGATGTAGGCGGTATGCGCACCGGTGGCGAAACAAGAGATCACCATGCCCTCAATGAGCTGATGCGGATCTTGATGGAGAATGTAGCGATCCTTGAAGGTGCCTGGCTCGGACTCATCACCATTGCAGATCAGATAAACCGGCTTGGTGTTATTCGGCGGGATGAAAGTCCACTTCATGCCCGTCGGGAAACCTGCTCCTCCGCGTCCGCGCAGGCCGGATTTTTTCACTTCCTCGGTTATGTCCTTCGGAGCCATCGCGATGGCTTTTTTCAGATCATCGTATCCACCGTCCGAGATGTAGGTGTCAATGGACGGATCCCAGCCCTCGCGATCCACGTTTTTGAAGATCAGCCGGTATTCGCGTTCGTGAGGTTGCTTTGTGTAGGAAATCATGGGCGACGCCGGGAATATGGCGATTTCAGAGAAAGGGGCAAAGCCGGAATCGGGATTTTGTGAATTTTTTCACAAGCGCCTTGGAGAGGTCTCTCGAACCCTAGCAACGTTTGGCCCGCACCACTGTCTATTGGCCGCAGGAGAAACAACCATCTGATGCCGGATCAAAGATCGGTTTCTCCCCCTCAAGCCGGCTTGCTCTTCTCATGCAGCGCGAGAATGCGGATGATACTTTCTTCAAATGCCTTTCTGAAATCCGGATCCCCCGCATACACCTTGTAGAGATCCAGATCCTTCTTGCGCTCCTTCTGCACTGCCTTTGCGATCAGCTCGCGTTGTGCAATATCCCGGTTCTGCGTATCCGGATTATCCACCACCTGTGATTGGTAGGCAGCACTCTCTTGCACGTGCTTCATGATGTTGATCAGCTTCACCTTTTGTTCCTCGGGAGTTGCTGCCCAGGCATCGAAGAACCTTTCGTTGAAGTGCCGAATGATCTCATCCAGAGGCGATAGCTCTTCCTCCTTCCCGTGATAACCCCGCACGTTCAGGTTCTCACCTTCCAGTTCGGTCTCCACATCATCCAGATCGATCCGCTCATTCAGATGAACCCGTTGCAGCCCGTAAGTCGAGAGATCCACTGTCTCCAATAGCTCGTCGAGCTGTTCCTTGTCCTTCTCCGCCACCTTGAGCTTCGGAACGAGGAACTTGAGGAACCAGTAAAGTTTCTCCCACAGATGGTAGTCCTTGGGAGCAAACGGAATGATGCACGCCAGTTGCCCATACAGTTTCACGAACTGCTTCGCCTTGATCTTGAAATCAATCTTTTCCTCTTCCTGCTCCACCAAATTGAAGCGATCCACGCACTGGTCGATGATGGGATGGAGGAACTCCGCATCCACTCCGTTGAAGAATAGCTCGTTGAACTTCTCGATATCCTCGTAGTTGTAGAGCTCCGCATCGTCGAGGGCGTCCTTGATGTCGTGGAGGATATTGATATCCGTCGGCTCGCTCAGACTCGTCGCCGTGTAGAAGGGATCGAACGCATCCTTGATCTCTGTCGCGGTGTTGTAGAAATCCAGAATGAACGTGTCCTGCTTCTGCATCTTCTCGTTGCAGCGGTTCAGGCGGCTCAGCGCCTGCACTGCCAGGACCCCTTGCAGTCGCTTGTCCACATACATGCTGTGCAGCAGCGGCTCGTCGAACCCCGTCAGATACTTGTTCGCCACGATCAGCAGCCGGTAGATCGGCACCTGTTTGTTCGGGTGATTCTCCGCATACCTTCCGGAGAGCATGTCCGGCAGATCCCTGGAGGCGAAGCCATTGATGGAATCTTCCGTATGCTCGATCCCATCCACCACCTTCTTCCCGGAGAAAGCAACAATAGCCTGAAAGTTCGCGTTCGCCGTTTTCAGCTCCTTGCGGATCGCGTGGAAATACCGGATCGCGCTCTCGATGCTTCGCGTCACCACCATTCCCCTCGCCTGCCCCTTGAGCTTCTTGGCCGCCACCACATTGCCCATGAAATGATCCACCATCAGCGCCGCCTTGGTATCGATGGTCTCCTGATGCCCTTCCACATACGCCCGCAGCACCTTCTGCGCCTTCGTCGTATCGAACTGCGGGTTGTCTTCGATCCACTTCTGTACCTCGTAGTAGCTCTTGTAGGTCGTGTAGTTCGCCAACACATCGAGGATGAACCCCTCCTCAATCGCCTGCTTCATGGAGTAGAGGTGAAATGGATCAAATCCACCCTCCGCGTTCCTCGTGCCGAATTTCTCCAGCGTCGCCCGCTTCGGAGTCGCGGTGAAAGCAAAGTAGGAAGCATTCTGCCCCATCTTGCGCCTCGCCATCGCCTCAAGGATCTTGTCCTGGTAATCCTCCGGTTCCTCGTCTTCCTCATTCCCGCCCAGCGAAACATTGAGCTTATCCGCCGCCTGCCCACTTTGGGAGGAATGCGCCTCATCGATGATCACCGCGAAGCTCTTGTCGCTCATGTCCGCGATCCCATCCACGATGAACGGAAACTTCTGGATCGTCGTCGTGACTCCAGCACCTGCCTCTTGTAGTCCGGCTTGTAATGCAGCTTCGCAAGCTCCTCCCCCTGCGTAGCTTCGACAAACTGCCAGAACTTCGCCTCATCGATGGCGAACTCGGCGTTGTAGTCTGCGGCCGTGCCACGCACGTAACCCTTGCTCCCATAGTCCGGCGTTGGTTCCGTCACTACACCATGGACTAGCACTTCACTTACCCCGCCACTGAGATAGCTCTCTATGCAAGCTTCTAGGGCAGTTTCATTTGTTTTGCTATGCATTTCCCACTGCGTGATTGGAGCCTCGACTTCCAAGCCATTCCAAACGACCTAAAATACCATTCGCGAGATCTTGAAAATCTTCGTAAGACTCCTGCGCACTGTAGAGATGTGCGCCAATCGCTCCGTCGGAAGACTTGAGATCAAATACTGGTTTTCGAGCCTCCATAGCCAGAGGCATTAGGGAGCGGTAGTGCTTGAGCATTGCCAAGCAATTGGACTCACTCGGCAAAGGAGTTCCGGCTTGCGAACCGAGCTCTCGTAAGTGGAGGGGATCTGATTACTCCATCGCTCGTAAGCCTTCACGGGCCTGCTGTCACGAATTCCAAACTGCATAAGAACATATCCGAGCGGTGATAATGAACCGGGGGGAATGGAAAGATTGGCGACTGGATTCAGCGCCGCCCTCGTCTGCCATTGTTGACGCCATTCGGTCAAGGTCGGGCCAAGGTTACGCAATCCTTGAAGGGAGAACAGATCAGGAGCTAAAGGCACCACTATGCCATCCGCGCAAATCAGAGCAGCACGGTTTGTCGCTTCGAAACTCGGACCGACATCAATCAAGGCAATGTCCGTATCGCCCGTACTGTCCGCTTCGCGAAGAATCCGATGAAAAGCAGTAGTCACCCGGAAACTGAGAGGATCTTGGTCCAGGCACTTGCCCCAGGATTCTGATAGTTTTGCCTCGAACCGAGAAAGCTCCAAATCCCCGGGGATCCGGCCTAGCCTAGAGATTCATCCAGCGTACAGGAGCCGGTGCGATATCACCCGTCCCTTGGATAATCGTATCCAAGCACTTCATGATGCTGTCGTGTGGCTGTTTGTCCGAATCCCAGATCGACTCCGAGATTCATTCCTCCAGAAACATCGAAGTTAGGATCGCCTGCGGATCGAGATCCACGACAAGAACCTTCTTGCCCATTTTGGAGAACATCCATGCTAGATGATAGACGAGCGTCGTATTTGAGCTCCCCCTTTGTTGTTGAAACATGCGAGAACCTACGTCGAGCTGGATGTTTTGGGAACTGTGCCAGAAAATGAGTTTCCTCTAAAGTAAATGCCGCTTTCGGACTGCCATTATCTTCCAGCAACTTTTGTGCCCGAGCAACGCCCCGCCCGAAACGGTTTGCATATCCCAGAACTGCCATCACCTCCGCAATCGCCGGATTACGATAGTCGTTTACATTCGGAAAGTTCTCACGACGCGCATCACCGTATCGTCCGCCAGGGTTCTGGATTTCGATTCGATTGGAGAACTGGTAAAAGCGAACCGGCTGGTTTGATTGGTAGTCCCTATGCAGGATGGCGTTCACCAGAAGCTCGCGGACGGCATTCTCCGGGTAATCCCAGACAAGCTCCTCACGCAGCGCCGTGGACTTCACAGGTTTCTGGGTGAAACGGCCTTTCACAAAGCTGTCTATCTCCCTGAGAAGCGCCATCAGGTTTCCAGTGAATTGCTTTTGCTCCTCCACTTCCTCCCTTAGTGTTTCACCGTCGAAGCGCATATACTGGACACGCGCTCCCGGGAAGTAAACGAGCGGATCGCGGGAAAACACCAGCGCCCCGGCATTGGTCGGGCAGCCGCGATCCAGATTGTAAAACCTCAGCGCGGCAAGCTGATGCGTAAGCTCACGGTGGTTCTCTTTGATAATCTGCGGATCGATTGCTTCCCTGCGGTAGGTGTTTTGGAATGAATCCAGATCAAATTCCTCAAGCGCGGCATCGCCACAGGGGGTGATGTCAAAGCTCCGAAGATTCGCCGAGCGTCTCTCGATCAGGCGTCTTTCCTCCGTTTCGTTTGCCGTTGCCTTGCGGGGGCCTACCCGTATGTGGACCCTGCCCTTGCACCTCACCGGTGGCAGGTCGCTGGGATCCGCCTTCACCACCAGGAACTCGCCTCCGCCCGGGTGCGCCTGTTTGAAGACGGTGAGCATAGGCTGCGGCAGGATCTGTCCGTCATCGCGATACGCGGCGAATTTCTTCTGAAGATCATCCGTAAGGGAGACTTCCGGTGATAGAGATCCATCGTCCTCCACCCCGATAAGGAGGTAACCCGGCTTCCCGTGCCCCGGCATATCGTTGGAGAACGAACAGATCGCCTCGCGGAACTTGTCCGTATCCGTCGTCGAGCGCGTGCGCTCGATACGGTCGGATTCGGTTGAGTTGAGGACTTCTTCGAGTTGTTCTGGGGTCAACATTGCTTTGGGAGATTAACAAGCGGTCTTTTAAAGTCACACTTTGATTCGACCGGTCACGGCGTGGGCGATGAGGGTGCTGCGGAGGGTTTTTAGGGACTGGATATTTTCGACGACCTTCGCTTGGACAGCCTGAATCTTTAGAATGAGATCCGCACAAAACACGGAAATCGCTTCCTGCTCGTCTTTAGGCGGAGCGATAACAGAAAGGGCTGCGGTTTTCGACCTGTTAAGGATCGGCAGCGTCGTGAAGTCCGCTTGGATGAAAAGATGAATTCTCTCCCAGTGTTCGAGAAGGTGAAGCATGAATTCAGCTGAATGCGCCGAAGAATCAATGACGATCACGTTGATTTGCTGATTGCAACCAGCTTTGTGCAGAGAAAGGTTCACACGGCCAAGTGTGGCTCCGATTCCGATGTAAAAGAGCGATCTAGGAGGAAAGGTTTCCACTGTCTCAGAACGAGTGCTTTTTGCCCGCCTATCCGATGTGTCCAAAAAACCAGAGTTTTGATAGTCGCCAGGCGTATACCAATGAACGCCATCTGGTAACTCCTCGGCTTGCGCCACACTGCTGGGAGTTCTTCCCGTGCCGATCCTTCTTGAAACGTGTTTCAGGCTCTTCACCTCCCAATGCTCCGGAATATCACCGATCCATTCGATGCCGGAGGGTTTGAGTTTTGCGTTGGGGTTTAGACCACGGGTGACGGCGCGGTTGATGAGGATGGCTTTTTGCTCGTCGAGGAGTTCGATCTGGCGCTGCTTTTTGGCAATCAATACGTCGATCTCCGCCGTCTTGCGATCTAGGAAGGTGACGATGCGGTCTTGTTCGGGTTTCGCCGGTATGGGAATGACGATGTTTTTGAAGCCAAGCCAGTCGAGACGATATGCGCGTCAGAAACGATGCCGTAGGAATGCCGATTCGGTTTCGACTTGGAACTGTTCTCCACGGAACAAGAAAGAATTGTCGCGACTGTTGATGTCCTTGATCGGACGGGCAACGACATACGCTGGCGAGATAAGACCATCGACGGGCACATCGCCCACAGCTCCTTGCCACATGCGCATCGTATTGTATGCGATGTCTCCAGCGGCAGCACGTTTGTAAGCCGTGCGATCTTCAATAGTCCGTTGCTCTCTGTCTCCTTCCGGCCGCTCTTCCCGAACACCGTGCTTGATCGAGATATTCAGAATCGGAAGTTCATCATTCCCACGCTCGACACGCTCATTGAAAACGGAAAAAACTCGTTCCGCTTCCCAATTCTCAGGAATTCCACCAAGCCATTCGACCCCCGAGTCCTTGTAGCGTTCATACTGCGGGAATTCCGAATTCTTCATTCCAGATTCCAAATTCATCCTTCCCCTCCTCCCATCTGGTGCTCGACGAGGCGACGTTCGCGTTCGAGTTCTGCTGTGAGTTCCGCTATGCTGGGGAGGACGGTCTGGTATTTGGAGGCGAAGATTTGCTCGCTGCCTTTGAGCACGGAGTATTGCACGATGGTCTCGTCCTTGTCCGCGCAGAGGATGAGGCCGATGGTGGGATTGTCATCGGGCCCGCGTTTGAGATCATCGAACATGCGCACGTACATATCGATCTGGCCGATGTCCTGGTGGGTGAGCTTGGTGGTCTTCAAGTCGATGACGACGAAGCATTTCAAGACATAGTGATAGAAGACGAGATCCAGGTAGAAGTGACTGGTCTCCGTGCTGATGCGCATCTGGCGGGCGACGAAAGAAAAGCCATGACCCATTTCCAAAAGAAATTTCTGGAGATTGGTGATGATGGCACTCTCCACATCCGACTCGCTGGTAGCCGGATCTTCCGGGAGGGAGAGGAATTCCAGGACGTAGGGATCTTTGATGAAATCCTGAATGGTGGGCTTTCTTGTGGGTTCCTCCGGGATGGTTGCGGGAGGCTCCTTGCTGGAGAGGAGGCGTTGGAAGGTTTGGGTCTGAATCTGCCGTTGGAGTTGGCGGACGCTCCAGTTCTGGCGGTGGCTTTCCTCTAGGTAATACTGCCGGGCACGTGGCTCTTCCTCCCTCATAATCAGCCGGTTGTGACTCCAGGTCAATTTGCTACACAGTGTGTAGCAAATCTCCGAATCCGGGTAGGTGAGGTAGAACTGCCGGAAATTCCGCAAGTTTGCGTAGGAAAATCCTCTTCCAAATTCTGCCGTGAGAGAGCGGGAAAGCTCGGGAAGAAGACGCTCTCCGTAGGTGGCTGTCGCCGCGCCACCCTGTTCCTCTTCGACAATCCGCCTTCCAATCTGCCAGTAGGCGAGAACCATCGCGGAATTGACCGCGCGTGCCGCGTGGTTGCGGGCATCGGCAAGGATGCCACGCACTTCGGCGAAGAAATTGGAAGAAGGTGTAATTTCGTCAGACATCGGATCAATTCGAGAAGCTGAGGATTTGTTCGAGAAGGCCTTCGGTCTCTTCTTCGAGGTCGCGGATCTCTTTGACGACTTCGTCGAGGTCGCGCAGGGGTTGGTGGACGTAGAAGTATTTGTTGAAGGAGATTTCGTAGCCGATGACGGTCTTGCTTTCATCCATCCATGCATCCGGGACGTGGGGCAGGACTTCCTTAGCGAAGTAGGCTGCTATCCCGCCTGCATAGTTCAGAGGGATGTTTTCGTTATCGCGGAGTTCGCTATCCGCCTCGTAGGTGATGCCCTGACCTTCCTCTATCGCGGAGAACCATGGGCGGAGATCTGCGGGGGAAGTGCCGGGTGCCAGATCAAGGGTGCTCACCGTGCCGCCTACGGGCATGGCTTCGGGATCGCGCCATGAGACGGCTTCGAGGATGGATTTGAGTTGGGGTGCGCCGAGCTTGAGTTTGAGCTTTTTCAGCGCGGCTTTGGCATCTTTCCGGAAGATATTGAAGTCGTGCGAAGTCCCATCGCCCATGTGCTGATGGATCTGCGTGGCGGCTTGGAGCAAATCGCGTTTGGTAGACCAGAATTTCGTATCGAGCAGTTTCTTTTTATCCGCCGCCTTGCGGTCAATCTCTTCCATCTCCAGCCATTCGTCGAGCGCGTCCTTGCGCTCCTTGGCTTTGAGGAATCCGGATTCGTAAATCTGCTCGCCCCATTGCCCATACATCCACTGCATTTCCTCGGCCAGGCGCTTGTCGAAGCGGAGGGTGGCGATGCGTTCTTCGGTGAATTGTGCGGAGAGGCGCAGGGGGCGCTCGACGGTTACCTTCCAGTAGCCGAAGGCGCGGTTGTCGAAGACCTGCGACTTGAGTCCATCGACGGCTTCCTTCCCGGTATCCGCCAAGCCAAGGTAAGCCTGAGTGATGCGGTCGATGTGCTCCTGGGTGAAGGCGCAGTTTTTCTCCCCGAGGTTTTTGCGAAGCTTCTCGTAGAGCTGGGAAGCATCGATGAGCTGGACTTTCCCGCGACGGGCTTCCGGCTTGTTGTTGGAGAGAACCAAGATGTAGGTGGTGATGCCGGTGTTGTAGAAGATGTTGTTCGGAAGCTGGATGATGGCTTCGAGCAGGTCGTTATCGATGAGATACTGGCGGATATTGCTGGCACCCCCGCCCGCATTCCCCGTGAAGAGGGCGGAGCCATTGTGGACGGTGGCAATGCGGCTGCCGAGCGGCGCGTCTTTGAGTCGCTTCATCTTGCTGACCATTTCCATGAGGAAAAGCAGTTGCCCGTCATCCACGGCGGGAGCGGCGGAAACCGTCTGCATTTCACCGGCGGCATCCATGAGCTGCACCTCAAAACGGGGATCGATGATTTCGGTGACGGAGCCTTTCTTCTCAAGGATCTGGCTCTGATCCGTCTTCCAGCTCTTTCCGTAGGGCGGATTGGAGAGCATGAAGTCGAAGCGGAGGGTGGAGAACTCATCGGTGGCGAGGGTGGAGCCGTAGCGGATGTTCTCCGGGTCGTTGCCCTTGATGAGCATGTCGGACTTGCAGATCGCGTAGGTCTCAGGGTTTACCTCTTTCCCATAAAGGTAGGTCGCGGCGGTGCTGCGGATCGGACCATCGGGGAGCTTTATGTAGTCCTGCGCCTCGGTGAGCATGCCGCCGGATCCGCAGGCAGGATCGTAGATGGTGATGACAGGCGGGAGCTGATCCTTCACCGGCTCGAAAAGCAGGTGCACCATAAGCTGGATGACCTCGCGCGGGGTGAAGTGCTCCCCTGCCTCCTCGTTGTTCTCTTCATTGAACTTGCGGATGAGTTCCTCGAACACGTAGCCCATGCCGAGATTGGTAAGCCCGGGAAGCTTCCGCCCATCCGGCCCCTCGGTATCGTGGTGGGAGAGATTGATCGTGGGAGCGACGAACTTCTCAATGACCCCATACAGCGCATCCGCATCTGCCATTTTACGGATCTGATTGCGGAGATCGAACTTCGCGATGATCTCCGCCACGTTCGGGCTGAAGCCGTCGAGGTAGTTGTTAAAGTTCGCCTGGAGATGGGCGGGATTCCCAAGCAGGGTTTTGAGCGTGAACTTCGAGGTATTGTAGAACACCTGCCCCGATGCATCGCGCAGCCCGCCCGGATCAAGGAGAGCCATGTCGTTGTCCTTCTGGAACTTCACCTCCTCCAGAACCGCGTCTTTCGTATCTTCAAGCAGGCAATCGATTCGCCGGAGGACGAACATGGGCAGGATGACATCCCTGTATTTCCCCCGGACAAAGACATCGCGGAGGCAATCGTCCGCAATGGACCAGATGAAAGAGACGATTTTGTTGTGCGTGGCGTGATCCATGGATGAGCTGAAAGCAAAGGTAAAAAACGTGAAGGAAGATCAGAAATTTGGTTTTTCACATCAGCTTTACTTTTTCTAGCGATCTAATGCGGAGCCGAAAGGACAAAATACCTTTGTTTATACAATGATTCATCTACGTCGTTCCAATTAAATGCCTCCGCAGACTTTCCGTGGAACATGAGGTGCACCCAGGCCAATAGCCGAACTTGGAAAGTCACTCTGCCGGATGGAGTAGATCGATCCGACGGGCGATCAGTCGAGCGACCTCTGGATCGAGATACAGAATATCGTTTTCCCCGCTCGCCAAGGCCTCGCGAATGGCAGTGGAGGAAGCCGGATGGTCCCCGGGAACTACAATTAAGCGCCGTCCCTCCACGGGCTCGATTCGTTCCCCGTTTCTCGCGAGAACCACAAAGGTCACGTTCTTCGTGAGAATCTCATGATGTTTCCAACGATCGAGAGAGCTCCATTGATCCCCGCCCATGATCCAGAACCAATCGTTCCCCGGATGCGTTTTGATGAGAGTTTCCAATGTGAGATAGGAAAATGAAGGCTCTTCACGGTCCAGCTCGATGGTCTCCACTTTTGCCCAATCGAGATCCCGAATTGCAATCTTCAGCCACTTCACCCGTTTCTCTCCGGGCGTGGGCGGACGTCCGGTTTTGTGAGGGGAAACGCGGCACGGTAGAAACCAAACCTCCTCGAGCGCGGCGGTTTCCTTCGCAAGGGTCGCGAGGTGGATATGCCCCTCATGCACAGGGTCGAATGAACCGCCGAAAATACCGATCCTTTTTCCCCGAAAATATCCGTGTTCCTCAGCGTGGCAGGGACTGTCCATACGCGGACCCTACTGCGGCTCTGAGGGGATCGTCATCAGGAATTTCGTCTCCCGACCCGGTGTCGAAGTCACCGAGATGGTGCCATCGTGCGCTTCGATCGCGCGCTTCACGATGGAAAGCCCCAGACCAGTGCCTTTGATCTCCAGTTGCGAGTGATGTTTCTCTACCCGGTAGAACCGGCGAAAAATATGCGGAAGGTCAGAACTAGGAATGCCCACACCGTTGTCCGAGACCCAGACACGCAAAGTATTGCCCGCTTGCTCGCAGCCGACCTCGATTTTGAGATCCTTGTATGGATTCTGCTTCAGTGCGTTCTCCACCAGATTGAAGAGAACCTGGGTCCAGTAGAAACGGTCGCCATAGATGATGGCTTTTTCGTCGTGGAGACGGACGCTGACGATGGCTTTCTGGCTCTGGATAAGGGACTCCAAACGTTCAATGACATCGCGAATGCAGGAGGCGAGCTTGAAGGGTTCAATCTTGATTGCGGAGGCCTCGCCGGACTCCAGCCGCGAAATAACAAGCATGTCCTCTACGATACGCGAGATCCGGTCGGTGTGCTTGCGCATGACTCCGAGGAAACGACGGGACATTTCCGGTTCCTCAATGATGCCATCGTCCAAGAGATTCTCCAAATACCCCGTGATGATCGCAAGCGGGGTGCGCAGCTCGTGAGAGGCGTTTGCGACGAAGTCTTTTCGGATCTGGTCGGCCTGATGTTCGTTGGTCACGTCCCGGATCACAACGCGCGTATTCGGGTCTCCGTTCAGAGTATCGGAAAGCTTTGCCGCATCAATGATCCACGCGTTGTTTCCTCTGGTTTCAAGATCTCCGAGCGGAGACGTCTGCTGGGGTAGCACGACGCGCGATTGCACCGGCTCCCCCGTCTCAAGGCAGCGCAACAAGGCCTCGGCGAGTCTGGGATCGAGAAACGCCTCACTGACTGGCCGCCCGAGCAAAGAACGACCCCGAAAAAGATTCTGCGCGGCGGAGTTGGCGAAACGGATGTTCGCTTTGGCATCAACGATGAGGAAAGCGTCCCCGAGTGCATCGAGAAGATGGTCTCGCTCGTTCTTCGCCTGTTCCAGTTCGAGTTTCTGCCTAGCTTCCAATGCTTTCGCCTCGGCTTCATTTTTTTCTAGATGGCGCTTCAACCGGATGACGCGCCCGATCAGGACGAGGATGACCACCGCTGCCAAGAAGATGATGAAATACTCCGGCATCATCGATTCAGAGAGACGGCTTGGCGACTTGGTAGCCAACACCGCGGACCGTCTCGATGAGTGCCCCGTGCATGCCGAGTTTTTGCCGCAAACGTTTCATATGCGTATCGAGAGTCCGGCTGTGAACTTCGTCGCTATAGCCCCAGACCACGCGGAGAAGCTCGTTGCGGTCCTGTGGTTTTCCGGAGCGCTCGCAAAGGTAAAGCAGGAGCTTGAACTCTGTGGCCGTGAGGTCGGTGGGTTCGTTTTCTAGATAGAATCTGACCGCGTTCTTGTCGAAGCGGAAGGGCCCGAATTCGTATTCCACCGCACCCGGAGTGGAATCTGTACGCTTGAGAATCGCATTTACTCGGAGAACGAGCTCCTTAGGGCTGAAAGGCTTGGTGAGGTAGTCGTCCGCACCCGCTTCCAGACCCTGAATGCGATCTTCGGTCTGTGCCCTCGCGGTGAGCATGATCACAGGGATGTGGGAGGTCCGCGCATCACGCCGGACTTCCCGGAAAACAGAGTATCCATCCCTTCCCGGCAGCATCAGATCCAGGACGATTAGGTCGGGCCTTTCCCGAATCGCCGTCTCCGCTCCGGCGATCCCGTCGTGCGCTTTCAAAACCTCATATCCGGCCCGCTGTAGGTTGAACATCACGAGATCCGCGATATCCACTTCATCCTCCACAATCAAAACTCTTTGCATTGCTCTGTGATGTATCCCGCAGGACTTTCTTTGGAACGGAGGTCTTGTGACGGTTTAGTCACAACATGTCCTTTTCCACGTAAGTCCCAGGCTTTGTGGTCCGCGCGATACCGATTTTCACCCCGGCTTCAAGCGACGTGTTCACGCCAGTGCGGACTCCGTCCCCGATGATGGCTCCGAGTTTGTCCCTCCCCGTATCGACTGACTTTCCGCGCACCATCGAGATGTGCTTGCGACCGTCGTGCCGGTGATTCTCTGTTCTCGTTCCAGCCCCAAGCGTAACATGGGAGCAGACGATGGAATCTCCGACGTAGCAGTGACGTGAGATGTAGGTATTCGGGTAAATGATCGAGTTTTTCACTTCGGCACCATGGCCGATATAGCAATTTGCTCCGATACTTGTCGCGCCCCGCACAAGTGCGTTCGGGCCGATCTGCGTATTCGCACCGATCACCACTGGCCCTTCGATCACCGTTCCGGGCAGAATCCGCGCTCCAGCTCCCAGCCGCACGCAACCGGAGATCGTGGCAAGCGGACTGACTTCCCCGAGCAGGGAGGTCTCATCCATCAGAGAAACAACCTCCTCGTTCATCCTGAGTAGGTCCCAAGGATACACAATCGGGAAACACCCGGCTTCCGTGCGCAATTCTTCCTCGCAGTCTTCAGGCTTCTCGAATCCCTTCCAAGCTAGTATGACTCCGTCGGAATCACAAATGCGGGCGGTTTTCTCATTTCTTCCAAGCATCAGAATCGTTCCCAGCTCCAGCCAGGTATCAATAGGGATACGGATTGTTCTTGGACCTGCTTCGGAAGGTTCAACAAGCTGGAATCCTGAGCGAGTCAACTCTGCCGAAAGAAGATCAATCATGGGGACATTCGCAATGAGACAGCTCCCAAGATCGCGGTTTGCGGTGATCGGAGCGCAAAGAATGGCGTTTTGTGGGGGAAGAAGGGTCGCTTGCATGGGTCTTGAATGAAGTGAAGCATCGGATCGCTTGGGTGACACGATCTATTTTCGAGGTTTTAGCGGTATTTTCACGCCAAACCAGCTGATGTGGAATGATTTTTCAATCCTTCCAAGAAGTTTCACCCAAGCCGACCGTTTCTAGAAAGCAAGTTGAGTTTCCCACAACCTGGGCAATGCCTCAGTTGCCCCTTGTGCTCGCAGAGAAAAACCTGGCCGCACATCCTGCAAGTCACCTTCTGTTTCCTGATCCGACGCTCTGCCCCCGCATGCAGCAAACGCGAGACAGCGGAGAAAACCACGACGAGAATCAGACTCCCAGCGATCACTCCAATCACGAAATCGCCAAGGCTAAGGTCCATCCGACATTTGGTTTACAAATTCCACTCGGAGAGCAATCCAGCGCTCCTCGTTCCCAGTATTAAATCGGACACTCCTCAGCCAATGAGTCATCGCTGCGAGACTTTCCCCATACTCCCCGCTCAAGGTCAGGCACTGGTCCACCGATCCATCGGCCCGGCAACTGATCGCAAATCGCCAGTTCGCGGGATTTACATCTTCCGCTAGGGCAACGTTGAAGGGAGGCAATATTTTCGGGATTGCCTCCGCACTGCTGGAATCGAAGGGGACCAGGGTGGGAACACGCCGGATTACAGCGACAGGTGAGTCAGTCACATCCGCATCCGGTTTCGACGGGGAACGGTATGGCAGCACCCTCAGACCCTTCTGAGCAATTTCTTCCCGAGCAGGCTTTTCGGCCTCCAAGAACGGCAAAGGAGTGCTTTCATACCCTCCCCACTCCACCGCAACGAACGAATTGCCCGCCCCCTCCGCTAGATCCAGAAAATCACCGGCCTGTCTCGAGATTCCACCGGGAAACGGCCCCGCTTCCTCGGCTTCTAGAAACCACCGGCGACCCGTCTCATCATCCCTGAGCTGGATCACAGAAGCACTCTTGCCGATCTCCGTGAAATCACTCGTTACCTTGACCCGGATGAGGCCCGAAACCCCAACAAATAAAAGGATGACTAGGAATGCAGCTAACAAATAACGACCTCCATGAGATTCGGAAGGCTTCCAATCAAAGATCAGATCGTCCTTGATCATTCCGACTCCTCCGCCTCGATTTTCCGCAGTTCATTTTTGCCAACAAGTGCCAGCTTGAACCCGGCATCCATGATCAACTCGCTAACTTGCCGTTCCGCTCCAACCGTCATCCCAGCATCTGACTTCAGCAAAACAATCGCGCGACCCATCACCTCATCCTCTCTGAGTTGTGCAAGTTTTTCTGATAATTCGGTAAGCGTGACAGCTTGCCGTCCGAGATGAATACGCGGCTCGGGAATCCCATGACCAACAGTCACTACGATGCTCTCACGATACCTCTGCATCTGGAACTGGGAGGAAGGCAAATCCACTGTGACCCCTCCCTGACTTAGAAACAACGGCCCGAGGTAAAGAAACATGGCAGCCAATGCGAAAAGATCCATCAAAGGCAGCGCATGCAGGAACCCGGGCCTCTCCTCCAGCGTGGTCTCGAGTTTCATGGATTAACCGTCGGCTTCGTTTTCTTTTTGGAAATAGCCCGCTTTTTGCCCAACACCACCTCACCCCGAAATGGAGCAAATTCCTCTTCCTCGCGCGCGTCCGCGATCATGTGAACAATTTCTATCCCCGCCCTTTCGAGCCGGTTCACGAGACGTTTCGATCGCCCCACAAAATACAAGTAGAAGACATACATTGGCACCGCCACAGTTAGCCCCACCACTGAAGTGATCAAGGCAGTCAGAACTCCGGGTGCCAGCTCGCCAGGGCCGGATATCCCGCCCTCTTCTGTGACGCGCTGAAACGTATCAACCATCCCCAGCATGGTCCCGAGCATTCCGATCAACGGGGATAGCAACGCCACGGCAAGAATGGCGCGGATATTTTTTTCGATCCTAGGAACTTCAAGCTGCCCTGCCTCCCGGACGACATCGCCCAGATCCCTCCGGTCCAGATAATAGCGGAGCAGTCCCGCGTGCGCCACGCGTCCGACGGGTCCGGGCGCGCGGGCAGCCTCATGTAGGGCCTCCGCGAAGGCACGGCGTTTGACATGCAGCCCCAGTCCGACGAGCAGCGAACTCACATTGATCCTTGCGCGGTGGAAAAAGAACAGCCTCTCAACGATGAAAACGGACCCGAAAAATCCGAGCGCCAGCAGCACCCAGACGAGCGGCCCACCTCTTTCAATCAGCCCTGTTACCTCCCACAAACCCAATATCATCCTGACAGCAAGCTAGCCTGTGCGATCGGCCCCTAGCAATCCCGAAAACAACCGACTCCCCGCCTTCAGTCATTTTCCCGGATTTTTTGGAAAAAACCGCATAGCAGACTCACCCGCTCGCCAACCGAGGGAGTCTCCAGCAGCCGCTGGCGCAGGTCTGGCTCGTGAACAAATTGTTGCGCCACAAGATCCGACATCAACCCCGCATCTTCCGCTTGATCTAGAAGTGATAATACGTTCACGCGAACGTCCTGAGGCAGCCCTCCAATCGCGTCCTCCACCGCACCGCGCAGAGTGATCATCGCGGCTCTGCCTTTGACTACTTCCAGCGGCTCGCAAGCGACAGGATCAATCACCGCACAAGGATAAGGAGAGTCAGCAATCCACTCGGAGAAACGCACACGAATCACCCCGTGTAGAAGCAATTGCGAGGTCCCGTCCTGTCCTTCCTTCGAGGCACGAACGAGTCCAGCTGTTCCAATTTCAGAGATCACCTCTTCTCCCCCTTCCTCATCTTCCTTTTGCCTCGCCACGGCGAACACGCACTCGCCGGCCAGCGCATCCTCCAGCATGATCCGGTAGCGGGGTTCGAAAATGTAGAGCGGAAGTCCGCCATGGGGGAAAAGAGTGCAATCCGGCAGTAGCATTACACCGCATTTCCGGGGGAGGTTCAGGCCTGTCATGAGGAAAAACTCGCACCGCCGACACGCCCTCGCAAGTTTCAAGCTGTGGCGACATGCTTGCACCGCGACTAACAACGCAGTTGAATGCTGCCATGCGCTTTCAGATTCTCGCGATTCCGTTCTGCTCCGTGGTCGCCTTTTCATCCTGCCGCCCCACCGGAAGTCCTGTAGTTCCTAGTCCGCGACCCACGGCTCCCGAGTCCGTGACGATCAACAGCGCTCCTGAAGTTCGCCACGAAATTGAGGCATTGCCCTCTCCCCGCTCCCCGCGATTGCTTAGAAAAACAATTTCCGGGATCGATTTCGAGGGAGTTTCCTTCGATTCTCGGACCCATCTTTTGGCCGTTGCCGATCAGGCACGCGGCCCTGGTTCCATCTGGTCCAGCTCCGAAGACGTCGCTCGACATTGGGGTGGTCTGATGGCGATCAACGCTGGCTTCTTCACCCCCGAGGGCGACCCTCTGGGCCTTGTCGTCTCATCCGGAAAAGTCTCCGGAGGATGGAATTCTGCTTCATCCCTTGGCAATGGAATCTACCGCGAACCACAAGGAGGCCTGCCCTCCATTTCTCGCCGCAATTCGCGGGCAACAGTTGCAAATGCGAGAGAACTGATTCAGGCCGGACCGCTTCTTGTGGAAAACGGCCGCCAGGTTCGGGGACTGAATGGTGAAAAATCCGCCCTCCGTTCGATCATTCTCACCGATGGCGGAACCCTATGGTGGCTTGGAAAAACCTCTCCCTGCACTCTCGCCGCGCTCGGAAGCGCCCTCGCCAATGGCTCCCCAGCTCCGTGGAAGATCTACGATGCTCTCAACCTCGATGGCGGTCGCTCTACGGATCTTTTCGTCTCCTCCGCCATCCCCGGCGGACCGGTAAATCGCCGCAGCTTTTTGAACCGCCCGGTGAGAAACTTCCTTGTGCTCCGGGCTAGATAGAAAACGGGGCGGACGCATCTCACCCACCCCGTTCTTTAAAAAATCGAAGTCTCAGGCCATTTTCACATCGACCCACTGCTTGGTCTTCGCCGATTCCAGCACAGCATCACACACATATTGAGTGCCGAGTGCGTGGCGGAAATCCGGGTAGCGCTTCTCTGCGGACGGGTCGTCGAGAGATTTGAAGAACTCTGCAAGAGCGTGAGTGAAGGAGTGCTCGTATCCGAGGCAGAGACCTGGGACCCACCAGTTGCCCGCGTAGGGATGGTCGCCATCGGAGCAGTGAATGCTGCTCCAGCCGCGGCGGTCGCCTGGGACGGCGTGGTCGAAGTAATCGAGGCGGTTGAGGTCATGAAGATCCCATGCGAGTGACTTGTTCTCGCCGTTGATCTCGAAGGTATTGAGCGCCTTGTGCCCACGTGCATAACGGGTGGATTCGAAGATGGCGAGCGAACCGTTTTCGAAACGACAAAGGAAGGCGCAGGCATCATCAATGGTGACTGGATGCTTCTCGCCGGTTTCGGTGTGGACACGCTCCTTGATAAAGGTCTCGGTCATCGCAGAAACGGACACGATCTCGCCATTGATCCAGCGGGCGGTATCGATGCAATGGGCGAGGAGGTCGCCGGTGACACCGGAGCCAGCCGCAGCCGCATCGAGACGCCACAGACCGGCACCGCCTTGCGGGAGGTCTTCGGAAATCGTCCAGTCCTGAAGGAAGTTCGCACGGTAGTGGAACACTCGGCCAAGCTCGCCGGCATCTACGATATTTTTGGCAAGGCTGACGGCGGGGAGGAAACGGTAGTTGTACCAAACGAGGTTGGGCAGGCCGGATTTCTCCACGGCCTCGACCATCTTCTCACCTTCCACACCATCGAGTGCGAGGGGTTTCTCGCAGAGAATCATCTTGCCGTTCTTGATGCACTCAAGGGCGATCTCCGCGTGGGAGTTGTTCGGGGTGCAGATATCGACCGCGTCGATGTCATCGCGTTTGACCAGCTCGCGCCAATCGGTTTCGTAGGAGGCGTAGCCCCATTTTTCAGCGAATGCTTTGACCTTTTCCTCATCGCGACCGCAGACCGCCTGACGGACAGGGACGTGCTGGGTATCGAAAAAGTGATCAAGTTGTGAGTATGCGTTCGAGTGTGTGCGACCCATGAAGCCGTAGCCGATGAGTCCTACGCGGATTTCTTTTTTAGACATAGTGAGTAAGTTTTGAGTTTCGGGAATCAGACAGCCTGATCGACTTCGATCATCTTGCCGAGGATGGTTTCCCAGGTCTTCGGGTCTTCGAGGACGGAGTTGTCGAACATGCAGCCATCCCAACAGATGTGCTTGATTCCGCGTGCCTCGTGATCCTTGAGCCAGTAGGTCGAGCATTTCGCGATGTCGATCTTGCCGTTCGGATCGTCCGCGAGGCAGTGGCGCCCGGTCTTGTCGTGGGAGCCGGTGCCGTGCACGGAGCCGTCGTTCTGCGCTACGTGGAAGTCGATGGTCCAAGGACGGAGCGCATCGGTCATTTTCTCATAGGCAGCCCAGAATTCTTCGTCGGAGTAGCCTTCGCTAAGGAGTTTGGATTCTGGGGCGTTGTAGCCGAGCAGGTAGAGATAGGAGTGGGCAAGATCGGCTTGGAATCCTACGGTCTCGGGCATCCCGATGGATTCGAGGGTCTGCACCATGATCTCCCATGACTGCATGCCGCCCCAGCAGATTTCTCCTTCGGCGGCGAGGCGCTCACCATTGTCGGCGGCGATTTTCCCTGCTTCCTTGATCGTTTCCACCAGCTTCTTGTTGTTTCCGGCAGGGTCTTTCGACCAATCCTCGACACCACCGGCCGTATCAATGCGGATCAGGCCGTATTCACGAACGCCGTGTTCCTTGAAAATCTTCGCGATGCGGCAGGCTTTCGTGATCGCTAGGAGATAATTTTTCCTATCTTCCTCGGAGCCAAAGGCGGAACCGCCGACCGTTCCCGGCCATACCGGGGCGACGAGCGAGCCTACTTTGAGATTTTTCGAGGCGATCAGATCCGCCATTTTCCGCAGATCCGATTCGGAAGCATCCGGATCGGTGTGTGGGTGAAAAAGGAAGGAGTCGATCCCGTCAAACTTCCTACCGTTCACCTCTGCGGCGACGGTGAGGTCGAGCATGTGCTCGAGAGAGATCGGAGGATGGTCGGTGCCTGGCTCCTTGCCGACAAGGCCGGGCCACATTGCGTTGTGTAATTTAAGAGAACTCATGGGTCACAACGGTTTTCCCGTGTGAGTCAGCCGATGTCAAACAACTTGGGAAGAAACCGAAAAAAAGAAGATAAACGGGAGCATTCACAGATCCCACCAAGCGCGCAGAATCATCCCGTAAACTCGAGTTCGCGGGACCTTGATCCCCACCTTCAACTCTTCCATCGATTTGTCCCGAAGCAGTCCGAGCGTCTCCGCAGCAATCATCGCCGGCAGTCCGCTCGCGACTCTTCAGCCGCCGTAAGCGAAGCCGTTCCGAATAGCGGTAGCCATGCTGGACTTTCTCCTCCGCAATGGTTCTCCAGATTGAAAATTTCTTCATCAACGCAGAGGTATCGGCCGGATCCGCAACAGGCAGATAGCATCGGCCGGCCTTCGAAATCCTTCGGCAAATCGCGGAGGATATTCACCAATTGCAATCCCCTGCCATACTCCCTGGCGTGAAGGAGAAGTTCGCTCTCATCGGATTGAGAAAATTCTCCACCAAGAGTTGCGTAGCCAAGTTTTGTCCAAAACGCCCCCACGCAGCCAGCCACTCTCCATGTGTAGTCGTTCAACTCCTCGTCGTTGCTCAGTGAAATGATATTTCCCGCCCCCGCTGCGCCAAATCTTTCGAGGTCCAGTGCCTGCCCGCTGACAATAATGGCCACCACTTCCCGGATGAGTCCCCTCTCCTCCTCTCCAAGACTTGCAAGCGATTCCATAATCGCACGATGCCCTCTCAAAAGCTCTTTTTCCCTATCATCAGGAGTGGCGGCGATCAGACGCTCCGGCCATTCCACAATCGCCCCCTTCTCTGCGACCTGACTGCCGAAGTTTTCCAGCATCTCCAGACGATCCGCTGCCGCGATCTCCGCCGAGTCCGCGATGGTATCACTCAGCCTAGCAAGCAGGTACGCAATGCTCGCAGGCCGCCTCATCGCGGGAGGAAGCAGCCGGAGGCTTAGGTAGAAAGAGCGGGAAACGCCTTTTAGGACCTCCTTTTCCACCCCTGCTTGCATCACTCGTCCATCGAGAGAATCCGCCCGCAGTTCTCACACTGCGTCACCTCCTGCTCCTGCTGCACAGCAATCATCGTGGAGGAAATCACCTTCATGTGACAGCCGGTGCATTGCCCGCCCTTCAGCGTCGCGATGGCCACTCCGTCCTTCGATCTCATGAGCTTGTTATAAAGTGGGAGCAAATCCTCGGAGACATCTTTGACGAGTTTCTCACGCTCTGCGGAAACTTCCGTCACCTGCTCCCGAAGCCGATTGTGCCTCTCTGAAATATTCGCCAAATCTTCCGCTACCACCCCCTTTGATTTCGCCAAGGCAGCCTCCGCTTCCGTCTGTTTCTTCCGGAAAACATCCACTTCCTCCATGGCCTCTAGTTCGCGCGTCTCATACTCGTCCACTTCTTTTGAGTAGCGGACGATCTCGTGCCCTAGCGCATTGTATTCCTCGTTCTTCTTCGTCTCAAACTGTTGTTTCTGGAGCCGAAGGATCGTGGTGCGGCGCGTCTCCGCATCCATCTCAATCTTTTTCACTTTCAGTTCCGTGGCCTTGAGTTCGTCGTGCGCCTTCTTCAAGGCCGCCTCGTCGCCCGCCAGCTTCGCCTTCGCTCTCGCTTCCTCCTGCGGAATTTTCGCCAGCTCTTTATTCAAAGTCATCAGACGGCGGTCTCTATCCTGCAAAATCAATAACCCACGGATCTCATCCAACA
>CAWCXB010000031.1:0-56092 GCA_963799385.1 uncultured Verrucomicrobiae bacterium | reverse complement strand
TGAAAATGTTCGAGCCAACCACATTGCCCAGTGCGATGTCCGGATTGCCACCCAGCGCCGCCGATAGGCTGACGCTCAACTCCGGCGCACTCGTTCCAAAGGCGACTATGGTCAGTCCCGCTATCAGCGGGGAAATCCCAAACCGTCGTCGCCAGACTTGCGCTTCCCCTCACCAGTCCCTCCGCGCCGAAGTAGAGAAGGATCACTCCTACGAAAATGAAAAACATGGCGCAGCATGACGAAGTGCAAAGTATTTGAATAATACGAAAAGTAGCACAATCTCTTCCGAAATATGGAACAGTCAAACGACAGCGATTTTCTCAACTACCACCACCTGCGTTACTTCTGGACCGTGGCAAAGGAGGGAAGCCTGCGGCGCGCTTCCGAGAAGCTGAAAGTATCACAGCCGGCGATGAGCACGCAGATCCAGCAACTTGGCGCCGCGCTTGGGCGGGGACTTGTTCCGTCCCAGCGGCAGATCCATGGTGATGACGGAATACGGACAAATGATCTACGGCTATGCGGAGGAAATCTTCGCACTCGGGGGCGAAATCCTGCGTGCCACGAAACAAGCACCCGGCACCCGCTCCCTGCGGCTGAATGTCGGCATCGTGGATTCGTTTCCAAAGCTGATGAGCTACGACATCCTGCGCCCCGTCTTCGAGCACCAGCCGCCGGTGCAACTCACTTGCCATGAGGGGAAAATGGCGGATCTGGTGTCCCAACTCAACACACACCGTCTCGATGTGGTGCTCTCCGATGAACCCGCCTCGCCTGGGATCTCGGGAAAGGTTTTCAATCATCTACTAGGAACATCCGAGATCACCTTCTGCGCGATGCCGGAACTTGCGGAAAAACTCAAAGGCAGGTTTCCGCAGAAGCTCGACGGAGCTCCGGCCCTCCTACCCACCCAGAATTGCAGCCTGCGCCGGGACTTGGAAAAATGGTTCCGAAGCGTCGGCGTGGAACCGCGCGTCGTCGCGGAGTTCGAGGATGCCGCCCTGACAACAATCGTGGCGAATAGTGCGCACGGCATCATCGCCGTACCAACCGTGGTGGCACCGGATGCCATCGAGAGATACGGCTTTGTCGCCATCGGGAGGACAAAAGAAGTGGAGACCCAGTTCTACGCCATCACCGCCGAACGACGCTTCACTCATCCTGCCATTCTTGCTATGACCAAACGTTGGAAGCCTGGGAAGACCAAGCCCAGAAGCCTGACGACCTGACACTCTCCTGTTTTCAGAAAATCCCGAGGTCGATATCCTCGGAGTCGGGGCCTTCGAAGTGGTCGGAGATGAATTGTTGCCAGACCTGCTTGCTTTCGGGAGATAGCCGGGAGGTGACTTCGCCGACGCAATCGGAGCACATCATCAGGGGCAGGGCGCCATCGATGATGGATCCGTCCTGACGGAACTGGGCGGAGATGGTGAAGCCATCTGCTAGGAAGCCGGGGATGCGGCAGGCGACGCAGAAATCCAGCCGTTGCTCGGGTTTCTCTAGCTCCGACCAATCGGTGATACGTGTCTCCCAATTGATCCCGTTTTCGAGAAAATCTCGGACGGAGGCTTTCGATTCCTCGCTGAATTTTCCGGAAACCTCGCTCCTGCATTTCTCGCAAACGGCGTATTCGAGAATGCATTCCTCGCGGTGGTAGTGCTTGTTCACGACCCAAGTATCGGCGGCGAGCGGGAGAAGTTGCTCGCAGACCTGACAGGTCTCGAAGGGTCTGTCGGTTTCCACGGATGCGAACCATTGGGTGAGGGTGGGCATGGAGAGAGGATAGACGGGAGCAGGAAGGTTGGCGATTGGATTTAGCCGCAAAGAGGCGCAAAAAGTTCGCGAAAAGAGACTCTGGATTTTTTGGATTCGGGAAACGAAGCATTCGGACTTCTTACGAACTTTGAGCAATTGAAGAATTTTTCGATGCGAAGCTTGCGTTGCGGACTCGTTTCGGTCTGTTAGGTTCGGGGCAGTGATCGAAGTCGTCTTCAACCGTGGAATATACCTGCCAGAGATTAATTTCTGGCTGGATCCTTGGGATGCGAAGGAGTCGGCCTTCGTTTCACATGCTCACGCGGACCATTTTTCACGGCATGAAAACGCATTGTGCTCGGAGGTGACGGCAAAGCTGGTGGAGGCGCGTTTCGGGATGAAGAGGGAGCGCTTGGAGGGGGTGCCTTTTGGTCAGATGATTGAGAAGGGTGGGTTCCGGATGAGGCTGCTTCCAGCCGGGCATATCGTTGGCTCCGCGATGCTGCATGTGACTCGGAAATCCGATGGAGCCACTCTCTTATATACCGGCGATTTCAAGGCGCGGCGCGGTCGCACGACGGAGGCGGTGAATTTCATCCAGGCGGATACGCTGATCATGGAGACGACCTTCGGGCTTCCGTCTCTGGTATTTCCTCCACCGATGGAAGTTGATGCGGCGGTGCTGCGTTTCGTGAATGATGCGTTTGCGGATGGAGAGGTGCCGGTGCTTTTCGGATACTCGCTTGGAAAGGCGCAGGAGGCGATCTGGCGCTGCTGGCGGAGAACGAGATTCCGGTGCTTTCGCATCCAAAGGTCGCGGAAATGACGGCGGCCTGCCGGGCGGTGGGGGTGAATTTGCCGGAGCCGATTGTCTTCGAAGGCTTCGCGCGTGAGGGGCATGCGGTAATTGCTCCACCAAATTGCGTAAACGCGAAGCTGATGCGTGGGCTGAAGTCGCGTCGCACGGCGATGCTCAGTGGCTGGGCGCTCCAGCCGGGCTCCATTTATCGATACAGGGTGGATCATATCATCCCGATGTCGGACCACGCCGATCATTCGGGTCTGATGGAGTGCGTGACCCGGGTGCGGCCGAAACGGGTGCTGACGGTGCATGGATTTTGCAAAGAGTTCGCGGCGGAGCTGAGGGCGAAGGGGATCGAGGCGTGGCGCGCGGAGGGGGGCGATCAGTTGGAGCTTTCCCTAGGAAAAAACCAGTCGCGGGGGATCGGTGCGGCGGCTCCGCGTCATATTCGGGCGATCTGTCAGCTTGCGGATTTTTCCGATGTCTGTCGCCTCATCGGAGAAACGAGCAGCCGACTTGCGAAAATCGGTTTTCTAAAGAGCTACCTTCAATCGCTCGAAATGGAAAACGATCTTCGGCTGGCGACGCGCTGGTTCAGTGGGGAGGTTTTGCCTAGGAAGGCGGGACGTAGGATGCTGAATATGGGGGCGGCGGGGATCAAGCGGGCGTTGCTTTCCCTGTCGGGTGCGAAGGAGGAGAGATACAGAGAAATTTCCGCAGGTCAGAACGATATGGCGAGGACGGCGCGCATCCTGTTGCAGGAGCTTTCGCTTTCTCCACAGCCACTTTCGCTGGAGCAACTCGGGGAGTTTCTCACTACGTTGGAGGCTGTGAATGGTTCTTTGGAAAAGGCCGACGAGTTGACATCGCGGCTGGCGAATCTGCATCCAGCCGAGGGCGAGACGGTGGTGAAACTGCTTACCGGAGACCTTCGGATTGGGCTGAAGGAAGGACTCGTGGAGGAGGCAATCGCGGAGGCGTTCGAATCGGCGGCGGCGGATGTGCGGAAGGCGAACATGCTGACAGGTGATCTGGGGGAAACCGCTGTGCTGGCGAAAGCAGGGGAGCTTTCCTCCGCCCGGCTGACTCCGATGGTGCCGGTGCGTTGCATGCTCGCGTCTCCCTTGGAGCGCAACGCGGACGACGATCGGCCAGAGTTTGCGAAGCTGCCAATGAAGCCACCATTCTGGGTGGAGGCGAAGTATGATGGCATTCGGGCGCAGCTGCACAAGCAGGGGGACGAGGTCGGTCTTTTCTCAAGGGATCTGCGACCGCTAGAGAAAGAATTTCCCGAACTCATCGCGGAGGCGCGGAAGTTGGAAGGGGATTTTGTGTTGGATGGGGAGCTGATTGCCTACGCGGAAGGGCGCAAGCTCGGCTTTGCGGATCTCCAGAAACGGCTGGGCCGTAGGAAGGTGGAGGGCGATCTTTTTTCCGATGACGCGGAGGGCGGCGGACCGGCTCCGCTCCGCTACGTCGCATTCGATCTGCTATGGGCGGACGGGGAGGAAATGATGGGAAGGACTCTGAGTGAACGGCGCGAGAAATTGGAATCACTCCCTCTTTCAGGGATGTTTGGGTGCATCGATGTGATGCTGGCAAAGGACTCAGACGAGCTTGAATCCTGCTTTAAGCGATCGTTGCAAGCGGGAGAGGAGGGACTCATCGCGAAAGATCCGGATAGCATCTATAGCCCTGGGCGGAGGGGGAAAGCATGGATCAAGCTCAAGGGAGTGATGCCCACTCTCGATTGTGTGGTGTTGTTCGCAGAGCAAGGTCACGGTAAAAGATCGGCTGTGCTCTCGGATTATACTTTCGCGGTGCGGGACGAAGATAGCGGAGAGCTACGCGTAATCGGAAAAGCATACTCCGGTCTGACGGATCTTGAAATTGAGGAGCTGACCGAGCATTTCAAGAAGCATGCTCTGTCTAGGGAGCGCAGGAAGTATCGTGTGGAGCCGAACGTAGTCCTCGAGATCGCCTTCGATGCGATCCGCCGTTCCTCCCGGCACGATTCTGGATTGGCCCTGCGTTTCCCTCGGATCAAGGCAATCCGTCACGACAAAGGAGTTGATGAGATTGACACGCTGAAGACTGCGACGGGTCTGCTGGCAAAGTGACAAAGGATTCACTCAAGTTTCCCCCGATAGTGTCTTGCATATCGCGTGGTCTCCCGTTACCTCCGCCGCACTATGTCGAGTATAGGTACGATTGATTTTCCACAGGACGGCTTCGAGGCGATAATTTTCGATTGTGACGGGACCCTAGTGGACTCAATGCCGGCGCATTTCGACGCGTGGTGTGAGGCGCTGGCTTCTTACGGTGCGGGCGGGATTTTCAAGGAAGACGTGTTCTTCGCTATGGGAGGCAGGCCAACGCGCGACATCGTGGTCGACCTGAACGCTGAGTATAATCTCAAGCTCGATCCCGATGCGATTGCACTGGCAAAGCGGGAGGCGTTTCTCAAGAAGCTCGACAAAGTCATGCTGATCAAGGAGGTCGCAGATTTCGCACGATCCCAGAGAGGGAAGGTGCCGATGGCGGTGGCTTCCGGTGGTTCGCGCCACGTGGTGGAGAAAACTCTCAAACTTCTGAATTGCTCGGATTGGTTCGACGAGGTTGTGACCGCTGACGATGTGGCGAATGGCAAGCCGAGTCCGGACATTTTCCTGCACGCGGCCAAGTTGCTCAGAGTAGCGCCGGAGAAATGCTTGGTGCTAGAGGACGCGCCTCCGGGTGTGATCGCCGCGCAAGCCGCAGGCATGGCAGTGATCACGATCCCCATGCCGCTCGTAGCGATGTAGGGAGAAGGGTTGTCCGCGTCCCTTGAGTTCGAGAGGGCGTCTCCGCCCTCTACGGGTGGAATTCGCTACTTCGCTAGGCTCTCCAGATAGTCCAGCAGGCTAGCGAATTCTTTCACGCTCATGCCGGAAGCAAGGCCGGGAGGCATCATGGAGATCGGCGGTGTGTCGCGGGTTTTAATATCTTTCGTCGCGTAGGTGAATTCCTCGCCGGTGATATTGCGGATGGTGACTTCATCGGCACTTTCGGCGATGACAAAGCCCATCTGGCTGTCTCCGGATTTCGTGGTGATCACGTTGGTCATGAAGCCCTGTGAAACGGTTTTATTCGGATCGAGAATGGCTTCGGCGAGCACATCGCGTGTGTATGTCTGGGCGATGTTCCCGAGGTAAGGGCCTTTCTGTACAGCTGCTTCATCAACGGTGTGGCAGGTGACGCAGGAGGCACGGGCGAAGAGTTGCTCGCCGAGCTTCGGATCGCCCTTGGTTTTCATGATGGCGGCAATGGCTTGCTTGTTTTTCATACTTCCGATGAGTGGTCCGTCGTCCGCCGTCTTCCGTTTAATGCGGAGAGCGTTGGCGGCGTTGGTCGCTGCTTCGGCCACGGCCTTGTCCGGATCGTCGAGTGAAGCGAGGACCTTGTCACCGTAGGCGCCATGCTTCACTTTTGCGACGGCGTTGAGGATCTGGATGCGGCGTTTCGGATTTTCCCAGCCGTGATCCAGAGCTTTGGTGGAAAGGTCTTTCGACTCTGGGCTGCCATTTTTGCGGGCGCTGAGATTCAGCAACGCGGCATCTGCCCACATGGAAAGTTCTCCATCCATTTTCTCCGCCTGTTCTTCGAGGATCTGGTGGTGGTTTTCCAGTTTCTGAGAGTTGAGAAAGACGTTCTTGGCCTTGTCCTGCTGACGCTCTGAACCGAAGACTTTCCGCAAGGAGATCATGGCTTGGAGGGATGCGATGGCACCTTCCTTGCTGTCGGTTTTGGAGAGAGCGGTGACGGCATTTTCAAAGAGACTGGCGGCGACGGCGGGTTCCATCCCTTCGGGGTCGGTTTCCGCGGCTTGAATCAGAAGGGGGATTGCGCTCACCGGGATGGTCTCGGCGGTGGCGAGCTGGGCGGTGGCTTCCGGAAGGAGTTTCGGATCTTCTTTTGCGAGAGCGAGCACGCGCTCGAGGGCTTCGTTGGATTGAATGCGGTTGCGGTTCATCTCCGCGACAAGGAAGGCGACTTCGTTGGAGTCATCGCCCGCGAGAGTTTCTTTCAGGACCTCCATGATCTTGTCGGTCTCCTCCCATGGCTCGGGCTGGTAGTAAGGGCCGCGGGTGTCGGGACGGGTGCCCCAGGAATCGCCTTTCCATTCTCCCTCGTGGAAATGAAGACGGGCAAGGCTGGCTAGGATGCCTTTGCGTGCGGCAGCGAGGCTGTCGTTTTTCAATAGGACGATGAGGCCGTCCACGACCTCCGGGGTGTGCATTAGCGAGAGAGCGCGAAGGGCGTCGGCACTTTCCAGTGGGCTGCCATCGTGGCCGACTGTGGCGTTATCTCCAGAGACGTAGCTGAGTGCGAGCTTGTGATCGCGCAGTTTTGCCAAAGCTTGGACGGCTGTGTGGCGGACGTGAGAATCGGAATTGCCGAGGGTCAGATCGAAAATCGAGCGACGGGTCTCTTCGTTCCAGAGCGGGGTGTTAGATACGAGGCGATTGAGCTGCACCAAGGTGGCAGGTTGATTTTTCCAATGAGTTGGAATCGTGAAGGAACCGTCATGTTTCTTTGCGACCCACTCAGCGTTCTCCGCCGTTGCTCGGGCGACGAGAACGTCGAAGGCGGGATTGGGTGGGAGAGCCTGGAGTTTCGCGGAAAGGACTTTTCCTTTCAGTGGAAAATGAGTGAAGGCGAACATCGCGGTCGCGCGGGCGGCGATTGGCTTTCTCGGATCTGCAGCGAGGACGGTGAGACCTTCGATCGCATCGTCTGGGAGTCCGCGTCGGATCAGCTCGCGCTGGGCCTCGATGCGGCGGCGGTAGCTTTCGCTTTCACAGAGTTTCACAAGTTCTGCAGAAGTCGCTTTGGTGAAATCCGGCAGTGGCTCGGGCGTGAAATCCTTTGGCTTCACTTGCACGATGAAACCGACATCCGGACCCTCCCAGTTGAAGGTCGCGCCTTTCCAGGAGGCGAGATAGACGCGGCTCATCGCATCGACATCCGCGTCGGTAGGACGGTAAAGCTTGATGAAGGGCTTCGGCTTTTCCGTCTCCACGAAGGTTGCGCTCTTTGGCTTGAGGTCATGGCGCCACAGAGCGCCCGTGCCCCAGTCGGCGGTGAAGGGAGCGTTGTTCCATTCTCCGAAGCCCGGCTCGTCGATATAAACTGCGCCACAGCCGGAGCCACCACCGTAATCGGCGACCGGCTGGATGGTCTCTTCGTTGAAATTTTTGTAGAGGCGCGGGTAGCCGTGATCCGTCAGGCCAGTGAAGTGGTGGAAGCGCACGTTCCAGCCACCACCGTCATTGGTGTTGTCGCGGGTGAAAATTTCCATCTCCGGAGAAACGGCGACCTCAAGGATGTTGCGTGTGCCGGTGGCATAAACTTCCAGCCCGGTGCCATCCGGGCGGACGCGGATCACCCCGCCAGATCGGTGCTGAAGAGTGGTGCCATCACTGCCGGTGGCTTTCATGATCGCGAAATCCCCGCCCGCGATATACAAGTAACCGTCCACTCCGATTGAGAGACCGTTGGTCGCGTGGTCGGCGGGACGGCCGCTGTAATCCCAGCCGATGCCTTCTACGAGTGTCTCTGTTTTCTCCGCGACTCCATCTCCGTCCGCGTCGATGAATGCGGAGAGATTTGGCGGGTGGACGACGTAGAGCCGGTCGTTGTCCCAGAGCAGGCCGCGTGGGGCATCGAGATTTTTGACGAACTCGATGGTCTCATCCGCGCGCCCGTCGCCATCGGTGTCGCGGAGGCGGACGATGCGGCCACGGTTCGGCGCCGTGCCCTGTGCTCCGTTTCCGTCACAGGAAACGTAGAGATCGCCATTGGGAGCGGCGGCGACGAAGACCGGATAGTTGAAGGAGGGGGGCGCGGCGAAAAGAGAGGCTTCAAAACCATCCGCGACTTTCACTCCTTTTAGGATCTCCGCCTCCCGTTCCGGGGAAATCTTCTCCATGGAGGGTGGGGGATTGCCGCCATCTTTGAAAGGGTCGGTGGATTTGTCGTAGGGTTTCTTCTGCTCGGCGGCGTGTGAAGCGAGGGAGAGGGCGAGGATGGTGAAGGGGATGCGGGTCATCGGGCCAATGGGTTCGTAGAAATGGGGTGGATTCTTTCAATCTATGGGGTTCAGAGAAACATTTCCGCAACGTCAGGCCAGTTTTCTACCCTACGATAACGGGTCTCGTGGATGTTGTGGGGAGCGGTGAAAACAATGCCTTCGCCTTGGAATTTCTCGAAATGGCGCGGGCTGTCATCGATAAGAAAATCTGTCCGAAGGATGCTCTTGTCGCCACAGAAGACAATGTGCGTGTCCGGGATGGAGGGGAAATGAATTTTCAACCACTCGTATTTCTCCGCGAAGGAAGTGGGAAACTCCATCGCGGCAGTGGCGACGAAGATCTCGTAATTTTCGCACAGCGCTTCCACCACCTCGCGGCTGCCGGGCATCGGGTTCATGCTTAGGAAAAAACCTTTTTCCCGAAGAAGGTCACGGGCGGGAGTGGCGTGCTCCGACGGGATGGCCTCGTAGAACGAGCGGCCGCTAAGATCCTCCATAGTGAGTGCGGATGAAAAGCGCGAATTGTAGGCGCGGAGGTGGACGGGTAGGGTGTCCGCGAGCACCTCATCCATATCGATGGCGATGCGCTGTCTCATGGAGCGGCAGGGATTTCCTGGGTCATCTCATCTAACAAATCTCCTTGGATGACGGGGCCAGAATCCACCGAACGCTCAGGGACTTTTACTGCGGTATAGACGCCGTCGCCGACCTCGACCTCGCCAGAGCGTAGATCCGCCGCAGCGTATTGGCCGAGCTGTTCCCCGGTGGCCAGAAGGTTCGCGCCGCGACCGTCCGGACCTTGGGTGGTCAGCACGGATCCAGCCGGGACCCTCCATGTTCCGTAAGACTGGATGAGGACAAATTTCCGTTCCTGTGGGATGGATGCGACGCGGCCGACGAGTTTCGGGCTGTCGCCATCGGTGGTTGGTTTTTTCGCCGCCTCATCCGCGTCCTTCGCGCAAGAAGAGATGAGGAAAGCAAGAGATAGGAGAGCGAGGAGATGTTTCATGGTGCGAGTCGGTCGATGGTCCAGGATTGGTCGGGTTGGCGGGTATATAGAAAGCGGTCGTGGATGCGTGCGGGGCCACCCTGCCAGAACTCGACGGTCTCTGGCTCAATGCGGTATCCGCCCCAGAAGGAGGGCAGGGGGATCTCGCCACCTTTGAACTTGGTTTTGATCTCGTCGAGTTTCTGCAAAAGGATTTTCCGTGAGGAAATGACCTCGGATTGATTCGAGACCCAGGCGCCGATCTGTGATTCACGCGGGCGGGTGGCGAAATATTTGAGAGACTCCGCGACGGAGATTTTTACGGCTTTTCCCTGGATGATCACCTGCCGCTCCAGTGTGATCCACGGAAATAGGACGCAGACCGAGGGGTTTGCAGCGATCTGACGCGCTTTGCGCGAGCTGTAATTGGTGAAAAAGGTGAACCCTTTCTCATCGAATGCTTTGAGTAAAACCGTGCGCTGGCAAGGATGACCGCTAGAGGAAAGGGTGGAGAGCGTCATCGCATTCGGCTCATGCACTCCGAGTTCTGTCGCCTGCTCGAACCATTTCCCGAATACCTCGACAGGGTCGTCCGACAGATCCTCGCGCCGGAGGCCCTTCGCTGAGTATTCTTTTCTAAAATCGGACAGGTCCATGGAGATGAAATCTAGAATTGTAAGTTTCAAACATCAAGGAAGACGATGGGGTGGGGGATGATTTTGGGAAATGTCGTTCCTCCATCCGCTGCCTGACCCCTATCGCAAATTCCTGTTTTCTGGTCCCGTGCCGGAACCATGGAACTCGGTCCCGGAGAGGGCGGCGGATTGAATGAGAGGAGGAAACGCCCACTCTGAACTGGATTGCGAAAAATTATGTGAAGATGGGGCGAGTCAAGGAGCGGCGTGCCCTATGGCCGCCGACGGAGGATAGGGAATGGGACGGGATGGGTGCTTGGGTTGCTGGGCGGCCATAGGGCACGCCCCTCCTTGGACGCGGTTCCTCATTTTGAAGTTTGAGGTTTGGGATTTGAAATTTAGTCTCCGGCCATGTCGAAGGTGATGGTTGGTTTGTCGGGGGGGGTGGATAGTGCGGTGGCGGCTGCCTTGCTGGTGGAGCAGGGGCATGAGGTGGTGGGTGGTTATATGAAAAACTGGATGAACGAGGAGGGGATCCCGGGGGATTGCCCGTGGGAGCAGGATATCGAGGACGCGCATGCGGTGGCGAAGAAGCTGGGGATCGAGTTCCGGGTGATCGACCTGATCGATAGCTACAAGGAGAAGATCGTGGAGTATCTGGTGAACGGATATGAGGAGGGGCTGACGCCAAATCCTGATGTGTGGTGCAACCGGGAGATGAAGTTTGGGGTGTTTCTGGACTACGCGTTGAGTCAGGGATTCGAGGCGGTGGGCACGGGGCACTATGCGCGGCGGCGGGTGCTTTCCAATGGGCAGGCGGCGGTGCTGCGTGGGGCAGATCCCAACAAGGATCAGAGTTATTTCCTTTCCCTGATGACATCTCGTCAGGTGGAGCACGCGCGTTTCCCGACGGGGGAGATGCTCAAGCCGGAGGTGCGGGAGGTGGCGCGGAGGTTCGATCTGCCGGTGGCGGAGAAGAAAGATTCGCAGGGGATCTGTTTCCTCGGGCAGGTGAAGATGAGTGATTTCCTAGCGCACTACCTTCCGGATAAGCCGGGGGAGATTGTGGATACGGAGGGGCGGGTGATGGGGGAGCATCGGGGCCTGCATTTCTATACGATCGGCCAGCGGAAGGGGCATGGGGTGGCTTCGCCTCGTGAGGGGATGGCCTATGTGGTGGTGGGGAAACGGGCGGCGGAGAACCGGCTGGTGATCGGTTGGGACGCGGAGGATACGGAGGGGCTTTACGTCAAGGAATGCCTGGTGGGGAAGGTGACCTCGATCAATGAGGAGATCGCTGGCCTGAAGCGGGCGGAAGCTCAGCCACGGTATCGGGCGCGGGCGGAGGTGGTGCGGATCGAGGCGCGGGAAGATGGACGGGTGGGACTGGTTTTTGATAAGGCGCAGCGGGCGGTGGTGGCGGGGCAGATTATGGCTTTTTATGAAGGTGGAAGGTTGCTTGGTGGCGGGGTGGTGGAGGAAGCGAAACTTTAAACTCTAAATTTTAAACTTCAAAAATACAGACGATGTCGGAGTGGTACCATTCGGAGGCGGGTCAGCAGAGGGGGCCGGTGGGGCTTGAGGAGCTTACGGGGAAACTCTTGAGCGGTGAGGTCCGTGGTGGGGATCTGGTGTGGAAGGAGGGGATGCCGGGATGGGTGAGTGCCTCGCAGGTGCCGGAGCTTTCGGTGGTGCAGGGGGGGCAGGTGGTAGCTTCGCAAAGTGTCTCGACACCTTTGCCTCAGCCTCCGGCGTATCATGGGGTGCCTCAGGTGATGATGGTGCAAAGCTATCTGGTGCCATCCATCGTTGCTTTGGTAATCTCGGTGATGGCGATGCTGTTTTTCTGTCTCCAGATCTCCGTGCCGTTCGCGGTCGTGGCTCTAGTGTATGCCGCGAAAGTGGATGGACTGAAGGCGCAGGGAAATCTGATCGCGGCGACCTCGGCATCGAATACGGCGAAGGTCTGGATGATCCTTTCTTACTCCTTTCTCGGGCTACAGTTGATAGCTGGTATCGTCATTTTTGCGTTCCTTATTCTGAATGCGTGAAGGATGTGAAACAGGGCGGGAATGAAAGTGGTGAGCGGATTGCAAGGGGGAAAGGGAGTAGGTGCGTCCCCGCGCCTTGGCTTAAGGGTCGAGGTCGCCTCTGCTCCCTATGGGAAACGCCTCTCTTGACGAATCCCCATAGATGAGGATGAATCCTCCAGTCATGTCTTGGTATTACTCAAAAAACGGAATGCAGTTGGGCCCGGTGGGCGAGGAGGAGCTTCGTGAGAAGAGCCGGAGCGGGGAAGTTTCAGCGACGGATCTGATCTGGGAGGAGGGGATGTCCGATTGGAAACCTCTTGGTCAGGTGGAGAAATTTCAGGGAGTGGCTGCGGTGACTCCGGCGAGCGCGCCACCTCCGATCGGTGGGAGTGTCCCGATCCAGCAGCCTCCGGCTTCTCCGGTGGTGCAAGGCGCTCCGGTGCCGAACTATCTCTGGCAGTCCATTGTGGTGACACTTTTCTGCTGCATGCCGTTCGGTGTGGTGGCGATTGTTTTTGCCTCAAAGGTGGATGGATTGGTGGCGCAAGGGGATATGGCTGGAGCGATGGCCGCTTCGAAGTCTGCGAAGACTTGGGTCAACGCTTCGCTGATCACTGGATTGGTCATCGGAGTCCTCTGGATCGGCGGAAGCCTTATCGCGGGTCTTAGCCAGTAATTTTTTCTCCTAGATGCACAAGGACCGGGCACTCTGGGTATCGCTGGGGGTGCTCGGACTCGCCGCAGCGGCTTATGCACTGCGGGAGACGGGTGGGCATGGCTGGATGCCGGGGTGCGTTTTCAAGAAGGCAACGGGACTTGATTGTCCGGGCTGCGGGATGACGCGGGCGACCTACGCGGCTTTGCATGGGAATATCCGGACGGCGTTTGCGTTCAATCCTGTGGGGATGGTGCTATTGCCTCTCGCGATGGTCGGGTTGGGGATCGAGGTTGTGGGGTGGGTGAGAGGAAGGCCTCTGCCTTTCCGGTTGAATCCGGGGCGGTGGGGGGCTGCGGTGATCGCGGGGGTGATGATCCTCTGGTGGGTTCTTCGAAATGTGTTTTGGAAACTCTGAACTTTCGCTCAGCGAAATGGCGGAGTATTTTCCCGGCATGAGTCTTCTTCTCGGAGTGAACATCGACCACGTGGCGACGCTACGTCAGGCGCGATACGCGCTTTTACCAGATTCCCCCAACGCGGAACCCTCCGTAGTGGAGGCGGCGCGGGAGGCCAAGGCGGGCGGGGCGAGCTCGATCACAATGCATGTGAGGGGCGACAGGCGTCACATGCAGGATGCGGATGTGTTTCGGGTGAAGGAAGAGGTGGATCTGCCGTTGAATCTCGAACTGGGAATCACTGAGGAGATGATGGAACTGGCGTTTCGTTTGCAGCCGGAATTCGCCTGTCTGGTGCCGGAGACACGCGAGGAGGTAACCACCGAAGGCGGGCTGGATGTGGTGGCGCTGTTCGGGACGGCGAGGGAGGCTGTGAAACGGCTCAAGGACGCGGGGATCAAGGTTAGCCTTTTCATTGACCCACTGCCCGAACATGTCGAGGAGGCGGCGCGCATGGAGGCGGATATGATCGAACTTCACACGGGGGCTTTTGCGAATGCGACGGACAAATCGGCTGAGTTGGCAAGGCTTGTGGCAGCGGCGGAGTTGGGTCACGAGCGCGGCCTGCAAGTGAATGCTGGGCATGGGATTAACTATACGAATCTTTCTGAGCTACTACTTGTCCCGTATTTGGAGGAGCTTAACATCGGGCACAGTATTGTTTCACGAGCGATGACCGTTGGGATGAGAAGTGCTGTCGCGGAGATGTTAGGAGGAATGAAAAATTACGGAGTATGATGATTTACGGGATAGGAATCGATGTGGTGGAGCTGGATCGTATCGAGGCGGCGATCGCGCGGCAGGGGGATCTGTTCTTGGATCGGCTCTTCACGGAGAGGGAGAAGGAATACTGCCGGAAACAGAAGCGACCGGGCATGCACTACGCGGCAAGATTTGCGGCGAAGGAGGCGGTCTCCAAAGCACTCGGAACGGGGATCGGTGGACAGGCGGGGTGGCTGGAGATGGAAGTGCTGCGAGGGAAATCCGGAGCGCCGACCATGGTTTTTCACGGGAATGCCGAGGAGTTTCTGAAAGCGGAGGGAATCGCCGAGGTGCAGGTGAGCCTGAGCCACGCGCGGGACTACGCGGCGGCGAACGCGGTGGCCATCCGGCAAGTTTTGTAGTTTTCAGGGTTCAGTTTTCGGCTGGCGGTTGTAGTTTTCCTCTATGGAAATGATGATTCGTGGCAGAAGGAACAGGCGGACAGCGGCAATACGAGGCTTAGTGAGGGAGACGCGGATCGGGGTGGAGGATCTGATCCTGCCGGTATTTTTTCATGAGGATGCGGAGGATGTGGAGATCGCCTCGATGCCCGGGTGCGTGCGGTGGTCTGTGGAAGGGTTGCTGGGGGAGATCGAAAAAGTTCACTCACTGGGCATTCGCGCGGTGGTGCTCTTTCCGAAGATCGATGATTCGCTCAAGAGCAGTGATGGGGTGGAGTGTGCGAATGACGACGGGCTGGTGCCGAAAGTGATTCGTGAGATCAAGCGATCGTTTCCCGGGATGTGTGTGATCACGGATGTGGCACTCGACCCTTACAGCTCGGATGGGCACGATGGGATTGTCAGAAAAGATCACAAGGGCTCGCTTGAGATTTTGAACGACGAGACGGTGGAAGTTCTTTGTCGGCAGGCGCTGTGCCATGCGCGGGTGGGGGCGGATATCGTGGCTCCTTCTGATATGATGGACGGGCGGATCGGTGCCATACGAGTGGCATTGGATGAAGCTGGATTCTCGAATGTTGGGATCATGGCCTACACGGCGAAATATGCGTCGGCATTCTACGGTCCATTTCGGGGGGCGCTGGATTCGGCTCCGAAAGAGGGCGATAAGAAGACCTATCAGATGGATCCCGGAAACGTGCGTGAGGCGGTGCGCGAGCTTCTGCTCGATGAGGAAGAGGGAGCGGATGTGGTGATGGTGAAACCCGCCGGGCCGTATCTCGACGTGATCGCACGGCTCCGCGACGAGACAACCCTTCCTATCGCCGCCTATCAGGTAAGTGGCGAGTATCTGATGATCAAAGCGGCCTGTTCGGGTGGCTGGCTGGATGAGAAATCCGTGGTGATGGAGAGTCTTCTCGGGATACGTCGGGCGGGTGCTGATATGATTCTCACCTACTTTGCAAAGGATGTTGCGAAATGGCTCGGGGATGACGAGGGGGGCGCATGAGCGAAGGAGAATTCGAAGATTATTTCCACGAGAATTTCAAGGATCGCGGGGAACTCGGAGCCTCGGTCAGTGTGTGGAAAGGTGGGGAGGAGATCGTTTCACTCGCAGGTGGATTTCGGGAGCGGGAGCGATCCAGTGCGTGGAATCCGGATACGCTTGTTCCCGTGTATTCCGCGACGAAAGGTCCGGCTGCGGCGACTCTTCTGCATGTGCTCTCGAAGCGTGGGCTTGGGGTGGATTCGTTGGTGAGTGAGGTGTGGAGTGCCTTTCCGCTGCGTCAGGCAACGTTCGGCGAAATGCTGTCCCATCAGTGCGGACTCGCCGCGCTGGGAAGCCAAGCCAATGTGTTCGATCACGCGGAAGTTGTTTCTGCGATGGAGGAGACCCAACCGGAATGGCAACCGGGAAAGGGACACGGATACCATCCGCGGACTTTTGGGTTCTTGCTCGACGAAAGCGTTAGAAGACTGGAAGGGCGGACTCTCGGCGAGGTATGGAATGGTGACATTGCTCGACCGTGCGGCATCGATCTATGGATCGGTCTTTCGGAAAGCGAGTGGGGCCGGGTGGCGAAATTGGTTCCGGGTCGGGCGAAACCCAGTGCGTATGAAGAAGGATTTTACGCGGCCTTCAATACGCCCGGCAGTCTGACTCGGAGAGCCTTTTCCTCTCCGAAAGGACTGCATGCGATCGCGGAGATGAACGAACCGAAAGCATGGACGGCAGCTCTCCCGGCGATGGGTGGGGTGAGTAGTGCGAGTGGACTAGCGAAATTTTACCAGATCGCGATTGGTGCCCTGAGTAGCCCGCTTTCCGAATCGGTTAGAGCAGCGCTGGGGAGCTTGCAGACTTGTGGAGAAGACAAAGTGTTGCTCAGGGAAACTGCGTTCACCAATGGATGTCAGATGGACCCGCTCAATGAGACTGGGGAGAAGAAGAGGAACCTTTATGGAGCTTCGACAAACGCTTTCGGGCATCCGGGAGCAGGGGGGAGCCATGGCTTTGGCGATCCTTCTGCGGGCATATCATTCGGATACGTGATGAACCAGATGGAGCTCAGTGTAATGCCCGGCGAGCGGTGCATGGGGCTTGTTGAGAGATTCGCTAAGCTAGGGTAGCGAGCGCCTGCATCTCCACTACTGCGCCTCTTCTTCTGTTTCCGGTGCTGGATTGAGGACTCCAGTTTCCGTGAGGAAGCGGTCCGCGGTGGCTAGGGTCATCTCGAAATTGCCGTGATGGACGTTGAAGTTGAAAAAGCTGTGATCGGCTCCGGTGTAGTCGACGAGTTCGCAGCGGTTTCTTCTCCAGCGGGACTTGCGGCAGAAGGTGACGACTTCCTCGTAGGGAGCTTGGCGGTCAGATTTTCCGTGGATGAAAAGCAAGGGCGGAAGTTTCCGGCGCATCGCAGCAAGGGGGCTGAGTGCCTTGGCTGTCTTCACGTCCGGGAAGCGCTCGGACAGGCGACCTTTTGGCCCTGTGTTCACCAAGGCGCTGAAAAGCACTGCGACGCGGGGTCTGACGGGGACGCTGAGATCTTTGTCCTTCGGCATGATTAGATCGAGAGCGAGCCATGCACCTCCGGCGGCACCTACGACGGCGATGCGATCCGTATCGATTCCCAAGACATCTGCATTCTCACACAGCCAACGAATTGCTGCTTTTGCATCCTCAAGGGCCTCGACGGGGCCGGTTCCGGTGCGCGAGCTGACGCGGTATTCAAAAGTAATCGCGACTGCGTCCCTGCTGGCAAAGTGGTGGCAGTGGGGCACGAACTGAGTGGCCATCGCCGCATCCCAGAATCCGCCGTGGAAGCAAGCGATGACAGGGAGATTGCTCCGCTCTCCGCGTGTGGGGAAAAAGACATGGGCGAGAAGCTCCACTCCATCGTGGCTCGCATAAACATAGCTGGAGGCGGATTTCAGCAGCTCTCTATCCCGTGATTCCCCGATCGGAGCGACCTTTTGCAAAATATGACTCATAACTCGAACGCGACTCCCGGAAGAGATTCCCCGCAACGCACGGATTTGTTTGTTGTGATTTCGGGTGCTTTGTCCAATCGTTTCGGTCATGAAACGTCTTATTTTTGCCCTAGGGATTCTTCTGACAGTTCTCTGCCCAGCACAAGCGGAACTACGTGACGATCTGGAAAAGACCTACTCGGTCTGGCGTAACTCGCTGATTAGCAAGGATGCGCGGACCTGGGCGGCGGTCACGGCGGCGCACCGTCAGGTAGAGGTGAGGAACAGAATTGTCTCGGAAAAGCTTCCTTTCCCAGCAGCGGTCTTTGATCTTCCAACACCCCCGCCCCCACTTACTGGACTGACGTTTCTGACGGCCAAGGCAAATGGGAGGACGGCGAAATCTGCTTACTTTGGAAAAGTGGATTTCGGGGTCGGTGGTCAGCCAACGGATAACCTGTTGGTGCTATCCTTCGTGCGGGGGGCGAGGGGGTGGCAGTATGACAAAGCGGATTTCGTAAATCTAACGGCGCTGCCGGATGTGAGAAAGGAATTGGCTGCGGGGAATTTATCTTATCTGGAAGGCGTGCCGGAGGCTCAACCGTCTGGCACGGTGCCGACTACGCCCATCGCGGTGAATCCGGCGACAACGATCGCTAAAGTGTATGTCTTTAGTCCTGGCCGAGAGGTACAGGTGCAGATCAACAAAGTGAGCCGTCACCGTTTCGCCAATGCGAAGGAGGCGGAGGTCGTGCTAGGGGGAGCGCGTCAAGGTGCCAACGAGGTGCAATATGCGATCAAAGCGCTGGAAGGCGGCACTGGCGAGGAAGCCCTGACGATCCGGGTATATCTCATGTCGGAGGTTGCGGGGACGAAGCCGCTGAAAGCTTTTGAGTATCAGGTGGAACCAGGTGGCGCCGTCGAGCCATTTGGAACGGGAAATTTCGTGCTGGATGCGGCAACCGCTGCGAAGCTTTCAGGCAGATAGGGAGCGGTCCGGCAGTGGGGATCGGCATCCCATCGAGTCACTTGGGGAGTGACTGAGGGAGATGATCGCGGGTGAAGCACTGGAGTGTTTTCACTGAAATCCAAGGCGACTGCGATGGTTGCAGAATGTTTCACCGAAAATCCCTTGCCCTGGCGAAGATAGATGCTTGGGTGGGTGCCCGCGCGAGCCACCGGTGGTCGGCGCACCAACTTCAAACGAACGGAGCAATCCCTTTTCTGATACGTATCTCCCTGATTCCCGCTATCGCCTTTTTACTTGGCGGGGCGATTTCGGGCGCGGATGCTCGGGAGGTTGTTTTTACGAGTCCTGAGAAACCGCAGAGCGTAAATACAGAGGGTGTCGTGACGCTGGCTTGGGTTGCTGACGGAGAAGCAGAGGGGCTCGAATACGAACTCCAGCAGAGTGAGGACGCCAATTTTACCGGGGCTGTCACCCGCTACCAAGGACCGGACATGGGCTCGGTGCTGACGGGATTCCAAGAGAGAGAATACCATTTTCGTGTGAGGGAAATAGGGCCGGCAGCGGAATGGTCTGCACCCGTGTCTGTGAAGATCACCTACATGGAGAAGTCGCGTGTGATTCTGCTTCTCTGGTTGGGCGGGTTTGTCTTCGTCGCGACGGTCGGGACTCTCTTGGTCGGCCATTTTCGAAAAACCGCATAATCCACGATGAACAATTCCCACATCCTCGAGCCGACCACCGGAGTGATCCTCTTAGTGGTCTTCGGCGCACTGTGGGTGGCACTTGGTGCGTGGTGGGGTCGGAAAGCGAAGAGCACTGAGGGCTTTATGCTGGCGGGGCGCAACGTGGGTCTCGCGCTAGGCACAGCCACCGCGATGGCGACTTGGATCACCTCGAATACGACGATGATGGCACCCGTTTTCGCACTGAAACAAGGTGTCTGGGGACTACTTGCTTACTCCACGGCAAGCTTCGGGCTGTTTCTCTTCGCCCCGATGGCGATGCGTATTCACAAATTGATCCCGAATGGATTCACCAGCGGTGACTTTTTCCGTCTGCGATTTGGGAACATGGCTTGGGGAATTTTTCTGTTTATTTCGATGCTCTACTCGATGGCTTGGTTGGTGACCATGGCGATCGCGGGTGGGGAGTTGGTGAACGCGCTTTCCGGGATCAGTTATGTTACGGGACTTACGGTGATTCTGGTAGTTTGCATCGGCTACACGCTTTTCGGGGGGCTGTTCGCGGTGATCGGCACGGATTACATCCAGAGCGTGATCATCCTGGTCGGAATCGTGATCATCGGGGCGACGGTGCTGACGAAGACAGATATTCCGGAAATGGCTGCGAACTTGGAAACCAATCAACCGGCGCTGATCGCCTATTTCATGCCCGTGGCGTTGCTGGCCGTTTTTAATAATATGTTTTTTGGATTCGGCGAGGTCTTCCACAATAACGTTTGGTGGTCCCGCGTATTCGCGATGCGGAAGAGCGTGGCTCCGAAGGCGTTTTTCATGGCGGGTTTGTTGTGGTTTCCGATTCCGATCGCGGCCGGATTCATCGCGCTTTCCGCAGGAACATTGGACATCAATATCGTGCATGAGAACATGACGGGTCCGCTCGTCGCTTCCCGAATCATGGGTGCGGACGGAGGAGGGACGATCGCTGGGATCATTATCTTCACGGTGTTATTTTGCTCGCTGGCCTCCAGTATCGATTCGCTTCTGGCCGCTACTTCGGATCTGTTGACGCGGGATATTTATGAAAAAGCGTTCCGCGACGGGCACAAGTTGGAGGACGCGGCGATCCGACGTTTCGGGAAATTTGCGATTATCGGCACCGGGCTTGCCGCTTGGCTGTTAGCTCTGCCACGGTGGCCCCTGCAGCACGCGCTTTTCCTCTCAGGACCATTGGTGGCAAGCGTGATCTGGCCAGTCATTGCCGGATTGTATTGGAAGAAGGCGAGTCGGAATTTCATCGTCGCTGCGATGCTGCTTGGCAGTGCCGCCGGGCTGATCGCCTATTTCCAAATCGGCTGGTTCACTGCTTCACTTATCAGCGTCGCCGTTTCGATGGTGTTGACCGTCGCAGGTCGTTTCCTTGGTCCACAGAGTTTCGATTGGAAGGAACTCAACTCATCCAACTAAGCCATGTTTTCCGAAAACTTTATCCAACTACTCATCACCGGATCGCTCGTGTGGACAGCGGCAGGTGCTTTGGTCCTGATCGTGCTGTTAGTGGTGGACCATTTTAAAAAATCGATCTGGTAATCGACAAAAACCATGAATTCAGAAATCTCTCCCAATCCACGAGGTCAGTTCCTCGAGCCGCCCGCCGGATCCGAGGCGACACGGCCCGAGCCTGGCGGCCTGTTCCGAAACTCTCCGTTAGATCTTTCATGCTTGGGTGGCTTGGAGGGGCAGTCCATCCTGACCGCACGTCAATTCACGTTCCAGCAAGTGACCGAGATCGCGAAGCTTGCAGCGGTGCTTGAGAAAATCGAAATCACTCCCTACCACATACTTGATGGCAAGATTGCGGTGACTGCGTTTTTCGAAGCGTCCACCCGCACCCGTACCTCCTTTGAGAGCGCAATGCTGCGGCTCGACGGGAGAATCATTTCCATCCCCGATGGAGGAGTGACCGGTCAAGCGAAGGGCGAGTCTCTTCAGGACATTGGGGAAATGTTCAATGCCTATTGCGATCTGGTGGTGATGCGCCACACGGATACCGATTGTTTGGAGCGTATCATGGAGAATCTTCGCATCCCCTTGATCAATGCTGGCAACGGATCGGGCGAGCACCCGACGCAGGCATTGGCGGACTGGTTTGCTCTTCTGAAGTGGAAGCCTGAGCTGGCCGATCCTAAGCCGCAGGATGCTCGAAAGCTTCATCTTGGTATCCTTGGCACGCCCGGCTCCATGCGGGCTGTGAAATCCTTTCTCCTCATGGCTTTGCTTTTCGAGGAGCACATTGCCAAGGTTACTGTGATTTCCGAGATGGCTGATCCGTTCGGTGAGGATGTGACCGAAGATCTGTTAGCTGCAGGGATTGAATACGAAGTCTCGAACGACGTCCGTGAGCACCTCCCGACGCTCGATGTGATCTATATGAACTCCATCGCGTTTCTTGGAGACTCATACAAATCCCTTGATTCCCGCTACAAGCTGGACAGTGACTCGCCTCTGAAAAAAGAGGCAGTAATCCTGCATCCACTCGCGCGGCTCGACGAGCTAGATACCTCGTTGGATAAGACTTCACACAACCTCTATTTCTCCCAAGCACACGGGGCTGTCTATGTGCGGCAAGCGCTCCTGATGGCGGTTCTCGGTCGATTGGGGAAACTCCCCGATCTCGGAACGGCGTAATGCTCAGGGAGGGTTTGTATTCACCCCGATAGAACACTGCCCTCATCTCAAAATTCTTAACTCTCAACTTTTATTTAAACTATGTGCGGTATCGCCGGCTTCTTTTCCTCATCACCTATTTCCGAAAACACTCCCGTCCATATCGGACACATGCTTGAGCAGATCAAGCATCGTGGTCCGGATAGTCAGGACGCTCATATTGATCCACGGAAAGGCCTCGCGATGGGGCACACTCGTCTCTCGATCAATGATGCGGAAGGTGGCTGTCAGCCGCTCCATGCAGTGGACAATCGCTACATCCTCACCTCGAACGGGGAGTTCTACGATTTCAAGCGTCACCGTGCGACTTTGATGGCGGAGGGTGATCGGTTCCTTTCGAAATCCGATTCGGAAATCGCGATCGGGCTGTATCGGAAATTTGGATTGGATTTCACCGAGCACCTGAGGGGCGAATTCGCCTTCGCTTTGTATGATACGAAGGAGGATGAAATGATCCTGCTGCGTGACCGATTCGGCGTTCGTCCGCTGTTTTATTATATTTCGCCAGACAAACGGACGATCTTCTACGGCTCCGAAATCAAGGCGATCATCGCCCATCCAGATGTGCCGGTGGAGTTGGATCACAAGGCCGCACTGCATCAGCTCATGCAGACGATCGCTCCAGGGATGAGTGCTTTCAAAAATATCGTATCGCTCGATCCGGGATGTTTCTTGCGGGTGCGGAAACGCGACGGGAAACTCGATATCACGCAGCACCGCTACTGGGATTTTGAATTTCCCAATGAGGAGGCGCATCACCAGCCGCACGATGAACAGGAGCATGTGGAGCGGATCCGTGCGGAGCTTATCGATGCTATTGTGCAGCGCCTAGAGGCGGATGTGCCGGTGGGAGCGTATCTATCGGGTGGTATCGATTCCTGCTGCATCCTCGGCCTCGCGACCGGAGCCATGCAGTCGCCGGTGAAAGCCTATACGATTTCCTTCGATGACGATCAGTACGACGAGGCACCCATCGCGCGCCAGATGGCGGAGTCCATGAATGCGGATCACGAGTTGATCCATCTCCGGGCGGAAGATCTATATGGTCAGAACTACATTGATACGGTGTGGCACGCGGAACGCACGTTCTACAACACTCTGGGGGTTGCGAAAAACTTGATGTCAAAACGGGTCTGGGAAAGCGGATACCGTTGTGTGGTAACAGGGGAAGGGGCGGATGAGCTTTTCGCTGGCTATCCTGGCTTCAAGCGGGACATGTTCCTCCACGGAATTTCCCATGAGCCGGAAAGCGTGCGCGCGGAATACCAAGCGGCATTGGAGAAAACGAACTCGCTTTTCAAAGGAGCCATCCTCGCGGAGAATGAACGCCACCATCCTGCCTGGGACGAACTCTGTGGCTTCACTCCATCGTGGGTGCAGCCGTGGATGGATACTCTCGATCTGGCTCGCCCGATCCTTGCGGACGACGTGGCCGATGAGCTGCGCGACTACGACCCTTTCTCTGAAATCGCGTCACGCATCGATAGAAAAATGCTCGATGGGCGCCATCCGTTGGACAAGGCACAATACACTTGGAGTAAGTGCCAACTTGAAGGCCAGATCCTCAACTGGGGTGGAGATCGAGTGGATATGGCGAACTCGATGGAGAGTCGTCCGCCGTTCCTCGATCACAAGCTCGCGGCTGCTGCGGTAAATGTGCCGCCGAGCCTCCGGATCAAGGGGAATATCGAAAAGTATATCCTGCGGGAAGCAGTGAGAGGCGTGCTCCCGGATGTCCTCTACAAGCGCGAGAAATTCGCCTTCATGGCTCCCCCGGCACACACCGACGCGAGCAAGCGTGCGAAAGTCGAGGAGCTGATCAAGGGCTTCCTTGGCGAGGATAGTGTGAGAAAAGCGGGTATCTGCTCGCCGCAGCGAGTCACCGATTTCCTCAACGTCTATCGCAGCGACCAAGATCCTGTCTCTCTGGTGAGAAAAGACACGCTTCTCAATCATTTGCTGACTCTGCATATTCTGCACGACAGCTTCTGTTAGGATAGATCGTGGGATGGGGATGATCAGGGAGTTTGTCTTCCTTTGTTGACTGAAAACGCTAGGATCTGCACTTTCCACCCGTGCCTTACGACGATCCTGCACTGTTTTTACCTGACCGACTTGCGGAACTTGAGCGCACCGGACTTCTCGACTCGGCTTCTGAAGAGGCCTACGACCGCCTGACAAAGATTGCCACCCAGTCCCTTGGAGCGCCTGTTTCATTGGTAAGCCTTGTTGCTGGAGATCGGCAGTTTTTCAAAAGTGCGTGTGGGCTTCCGGAAGAGTTAGGAGGGATTCGTGAGACCCCGCTCTCACACTCGACCTGCAAGCACGTCGTAGCGAGCGGTGCCCCGCTGATCGTGGGTGATATGCACGAACATCCACTTCTCAAAGACACCCTCGCGGTCTCAGAACTAGGAGTCAGGGCTTACTTGGGATATCCGCTTTTTTCCGGCCCCGGAGTCGTGATCGGGTCCTTTTGCGTGATCGACATGAAGCCGCGCGTGTGGACGGATCGAGAGGTGGGCCTCGTAGAGGATCTCGCTGCGGTGGTCAGCGCGGAGATCGCGATGCGCATTGAGAGGAACCTTGCCGCAGAGACTGCCGTGCGTTTGGAGTTATTGCTGAACTCGGCAGGTGAGGGGATCTATGGGATCGATCAGCAGGGGAATTGCACATTCTGCAATGATGAGTGCCTTGATCTGCTTGGCTATGAAAGCCGTTCGGAACTGCTCGGAAAAAATATTCATACCCTGATTCATCACACACATGCAGACGGGACGGAGTTTCCTGAAGAATCGTGTCCGATCTACCGTGGCCTAAACGAAGGTGGAGATACTCATGTCTCGGGAGAAATTTTCTGGAAGAAGGACGGCACACAGGTGCCTGTGGAATACCGATCAAGTCCGGTAGTCGTGGATAATGAAGTCACTGGAGCTGTCGTGCTTTTCGCCGATGTTACGGATCGCTTGGTGAACGAACGGAAGCTTGCCGAGGCGCTTGAAGAAGCGGAATTCGCAAAGCGGAAAGCGGAGCGGGCGGACAAAGAGAAGAGCCGTTTCCTCGCGAATATGAGCCACGAAATCCGGACGCCAATGAACGCGGTGATCGGTTTCACGGAGCTGCTCGATCCACATGTTTCCAATCCCAAGGCACAGCGGTATTTGGAGGTGATACGGACCAGCGGCTCGTCCCTGCTGAATCTCATCAACGACATTCTCGACCTTTCGAAAATCGAGTCCGCGGTCATGGATCTGAACCCCGTTCCGACCGATATCCGGGAGCTAGTGAACCGTGTCCAACTCCTGCTCAGTCAAACGGCCCGGGACAAAGGCTTGGACCTGCGTGTCGAGGTCGACCCGGCGGTTCCACAGACTGTCGTGGTCGATGTGGACCGGACCCGGCAAGTCCTCGTCAATCTTGTGGGAAACGCGGTGAAGTTCACGGAAAGTGGTAGCATCTCGCTAAATGTCGGCACGAGTGACGATGTGGAAGAGGGGCGGTGCATACTGACCTTCCGAGTGAAAGACACAGGGATCGGCATTGATGAAGGGGATCTGAAGCAGATTTTCAAACCCTTCCATCAGGGTTCGGGGGCGGCGAATGTAAAGGAGCCGGGGACAGGCCTGGGTCTGAGCATTTCACGGAGTATCGTCAGGCTATGTGGTGGTGATCTGACCGTGGAGAGTAAACCAGGAGAAGGGAGTGTTTTCACCGCCGTGCTCCCAGGTTTAGTAATTGGTAGTCAGTCTCTTGAATCCGACACGAAAGTGCGGAGGGTGGATTTTGATGATTTCGAGCCAGCAGATATCCTCATTGTCGATGACAACATGCTCAACCGCGAGCTATTGGCGGAGTATTTCGATGGATCCGACCATCAGATTACCTTCGCCAACAATGGAGAGGAGGCAGTGCGATTGGCGAGGCATATGAAGCCGACGCTGATCTTGATGGATATTCGCATGCCTGGCATGTCGGGGACTGAGGCTCGGGATATTCTCGCATCCGAAGAAGAGCACTCGGAGATCCCAGTAGTTGCGGTCACTGCCTCCAGTATGATCGGCCAGGAAGGGCGGATACGGAAGACGTTCAGCGGCTACCTTCGCAAGCCGGTGCGCCCTCAGGAACTCTACGAGGAGTTAGAGAAGTTTTTGGTGCAAAGGAAATAGGAGTCGATAGAGCTTTGCCTTGGTGGAGAACCACCTGCGGGGCGCGGAGGCCGCTTCTTACTGACCAAGAGCTTCGCGCAGATTTGCGACCGCCTCACCCGCACCGGGATCGGTGGGATGCGCATTGAGAAATTTCTCGAAGTTCGCGAGTGCTTCACGGGTCCGGCCTGCTTCTGCGAGTAGCATGCCTTGCTCGTAGACGGCGATCATGAAATCCGGTTCGATGGTGACTGCCTCGGTCAATTCCTTGAGAGCTTCCTGTTTGTTTCCGGAAAGGCGAAGGATGTGACCAAGCGCGTAGTGTGTGCGGGCATCGTAAGGCTCCGAGGCGGTGGCATCCTTGGCTGCTTCGAGAGCGGCGGACGTATCTCCCGCTTTCATGAGGGCTAGGGCATATCCAGTGCGGAGGCCTGCACGGGTGGGGTCTGCCTGAAGCGCTTCTCCGTATAGGGAAACGGCACCTGCGATATCACCGGCGGCCTCGAGTTCCGTCGCTTTCAGAAGCATTTCATCCACGGGGTTGAGGCCCAGTGCGCGCAGTTTTTCGGTTGCTTTGGCAGCCTCGGCGGGGAGACCGAGTGAATTGAGGATGATCACATAAAGTTGCCACGTTTCCGCGTCGGCAGGATTTTCGGTGAGAGAATTTTCCGTCGCGGTCCGGGCTTTTGCGAGGTCTCCAGCTTCGATGGCGTCGAGAGCTGCGTTGTAGAATTCGATACTGGGTGCGGGCATGTGGGGTGAAGCATAGGCCTCGGCGGACGGATGCCAAGCGGGAAGCAGTTCGGTGATTTCCACAAATTTGCTAGAGAAACTGGACGGATTGGCCGGGTTGAGGTTGGATCTCAGGGACCGTGACTCCGACTCCTTCCCAGCCGCTTCCCGCCGATCTTGAAATCAAGGACGCCCAGTTGATTTTCAACCGTGTTTGGAAAGAACTTGAGGACTCACAGGGGAGGAAGAACCTAAGATTTTCGCGTGAGTTGATTCTGCTAGGTGGTGCGCCCGGATCGGGAAAGGGGACCAATACCGACTTCATCCGCAAGGTTCGGGGGATTTCCGCCCAGCCCATCGTGGTCAGTCAGCTCCTCGATTCCCCAGAGGCACGCAAAATCAAGGCGGGTGGAGGAATGGTGGGAGACGAGGAGGTCTTGCGACTGCTTTTCCAAGAGCTTCTAAAGCCAGAGTTTCGAGACAGCGCCGTGCTCGATGGCTTTCCCCGGACCAAGGTCCAGGTGGAATGCTTGAAAATGTTCTATGACCAGATGGTGAGGCTTCGGCGCGAATTTTCCGGCACACCCGAGGCGTATTATTTCCGGCAACCAGTGTTTCATATCATGGTTTTGTTCGTCGATGAGGCGGAGAGCATCGCGCGCCAGCTCAAGCGGGGGAGAGAAACGCTGGCCCACAACGAGGAGGTCAGGCATGCGGGAGTCGGCGTGCTGGAGGAAGAACGGGAGACAGATTTCGATCCAGAACTTGCCCGCAACCGCTACCGGACCTTCAAGGAGAAGACTTTCGACGCGCTGGTTTCTCTGAAACAGATTTTCCACTACCATTTCATCAACGCACAAGCACCGGTCGAAACGGTCCAGGGTAACATCATTCGCGAGCTGGAGTATCAGAGCTCGCTGGAGCTGGATCCGCGCACCTATGATACGCTCCGGCATATCCCTCTGGCGGACGAAATTGTTCTCCAGGCGCGGCAGGAGTTGGTCAATCGTCTGGATAGCTATCAGGTCAAGCACCCGGAGTTGCTGCGGCAGATCGTCGATTTCATTCAGGAAAAAATGATGCCGGTGATCAAACGCTACGCGGTGACTGGCCGAGCGACTGTCAATACGGAGGATCCCATGTTCCTCGATCCGGTCGCTCTTGCGATCTTGATCGATATCTATTCTGAGCGCGGTTTCCAAGCCATGGTCGATATCCATCGGCAGGAGGTCCCCGAGAAATTCGATTTAGAAACTGGGCACATCACTACCCGTCAGAAGCGAGTCTACCGCATGACCGTCTTCTTCAGCGGATCCAAGATCAGACGTGGGTGAAAGTTTGTAGGGAAGGGCGTTGCTAGCAACTCATTCTCTGTGTGAGATCATGATGACTGTATCCCGTGTTGAGGAATTTCCTCGAAACTTCCGAGGCATGGCAGATGATCGGTCTCACCTATGATGGATCACCAGAAAGACAGTATCGCCTTGTTGATCGATGCGGACAATTCACCGGCATCGAAGATTGATTTCATCATCTCGGAGCTGGCCAGTCATGGGGTTGTGAACATACGGCGGGCGTATGGAAACTGGACGAAGCGGGGGCTTTCCGGGTGGATCGAGGTCCTCCACGGCTATGCGATCCAGCCGATGCAGTCATTCGATCTGGTGAAGGGGAAGAATGCGACGGACATGTCCCTGCTGATCGATGCGATGGACATCCTCTACACGAAGGATATTCAGACCTTCTGCTTGGTTTCCTCTGATAGTGATTTCACGCCGCTCATCCAGCGTCTACGCGCGGATGGGAAAAAGGTGATCGGCTTCGGAGATCAGAAAACGCCGGAACCGTTCATCGCGAGCTGCACCCATTTCCTCTACCTAGACGACAAGGGGAAGGTAGGCACTGCCAAGGGAAAGACCGTAGCGACGGCCACATCGACTCCCGTCAATCAACTGAAAGGGAATACCAAACTGATGAACACGTTGAGATCTGCCGTGCAGGCGGCGGCGGATGATGAGGGCTGGGCGGCTCTTGGACCGGTGGGTTCTCACATCACGAATCAGGGACCCTTTGATCACAGGACCTATGGTTTTAAGAAACTCAGCGATTTGTTTTCCGCGATCGATCGATTCGAGGTCAAGGGTGAGAAGACGGGAGGCCACACCATCTACCGGGTGAGGCTGAAGTGATGCGGAAACGGCTGGCCGGATTACGCGACCTGTATTGGGCTATACTCGCCGGGAAGCTCCACCACATCGACTTTCACGGTCATTTTCGTTTGTCCGGTGAAAGGGCGGAGCAGGCAGCCTGAGATGGGCGGCACGTGCTCCGGGTGTCTGGAGACCGCGACGGCGATGTGGTCGTGGCCGACGACGTTTCCGCTGGTATTATCGAAACCCTTCCAGCCTGCGCCGGGGAGGAAAACCTCCGACCATGCGTGGGTGGATCCGTGGCCTTGGACTGACTGCGGGCAATGGAGGTAGCCGCTGACGAATCGGGCGGGAAGGCCGAGATAGCGGCAAGTCTCGATGAAGAGGTTTGCGAAATCGCGGCAGGATCCAGTTTTCAGGGCGAGTGTTTCTGCCGGGCGCTGGACGCCGGGTTCCTCCCTCATGCGGTATTGGAATTCTGAAACGATGGCTTTGTTGATATTGTCCAAGAGTGTGTAGGTCTCGATGATGGCTCTCGGTTGCCAGAATTGGGCGATCCAGGATTGCAGAGCGTTTCCGTCACTCGGGAAGCAGAGGGTTTGGAAGGGTGCTAGATCGAGGCGCTGGGTGGGATCGAACTGGAAGGGCCAGTGGACGGCGTGTTCGTCCACGAAGAAATCGAGAGGTCCGGCCTCGAAATGCTGGAGGATAACTTCGCTGCAAATGGATAGCGAAGTGGATGCACCGGGGATGGTGGCCATTCCGACCGAGTTTCCGTAAACGTCGCGCCTCCAGCGTATGGTGGCCTCGGGCTGGATATTGAGGGTCGAGCTCTCGATGCGGATATCATGCCCTGCACGTGGGCGGATGATAAGCTTGTGGGTGTCGAATTCTACGGGTTCGGAATACTCGTAAAGTGTGTCGTGCTGGATGCGGATGCGTTTCATGGGATGGTGTGAGGAGTGTGCTGAAAATTTCCACCACCCCGCAGATTGCGCGGAACGTATCGGTCATCCGTGCCGCCACAAGATAATTTCGGAGGCTCGAATCGCTTTGCTGTTTCCGGGGGAATCCGATATGAGCAGCGTAAACCGCATGAGCAAGATCGAACAGAAAATCAGTAGGATCATGAGTCTCGTGCTGAGGCATGATCCGGGCTCCATCGGTCTGGCGCTGGATGAAAACGGCTGGGCGGTGGTGGATGAGTTGGTCGTTTGCTTGAACCAAGATGGAAAGCGGGTGGATCGAGAGGTGATTGAATCGGTCGTTGAAAATAGCGACAAGCAGCGATTCCGCATTTCAGAGGACGGTCGGTTGATCCGTGCGAACCAGGGGCACTCCATCGCTATCGATTTGAAGCTGGAAAAGAAATCTCCCCCAGAGTGGCTCTATCACGGCACTGCTACGAAATGGATGAAGTCGATCGAGCGGGAGGGCTTGATCAAAGGGTCGCGGCAGCACGTTCATCTAAGTCCCGACAAAGAGACGGCGAAGAAAGTGGGAGCGAGGCACGGCAAGCCTGTGGTGCTGGAAGTGGCGGCACAAATGTTGGAGCAGCACGGCTATGATTTTTACCTTTCGGAAAATGGCGTCTGGCTGACGGATCACGTGCCACCGGATTATTTGAACCAGCGGTTCACTTTTTAAGTGACTCCGCATGGGGGTCTCCAATCCGCAGCTCTCCCCACAGGTTCGGGGTCAGCATGATCTCGCCGGGGATGTCATCCACGAGGTGGGTGTTTTGGTTGGACCAGTAGGAGCGGAGGTTGGTATCGGTGCCACCGGCGTCGCCGAAAGTGATCCCGAAGTCGGCACGGTAGGTTTTTCCCGGTTCCAGTTTTAGTCCGAGTTCCGAAAGGGGGACGGAGGCGATGACTTCATATCCGCCGTTGGATGTCTTCACCTCGATCTCTGTCTGCTCGACCAAGCGCACGTTGTCAACTTTCTCTCCGCGCCATGGGGAGGTGAATTCGACCGGTTTTTTCCCGCCGGGCTTGCGATGTTCGTAAAGGACGGCGACAGGTTTCCCCTCGAAGGGTGCAATCATCAGGCGGATGTCGCCGGGGACGGGACCACGGCGTTGCGGATCGGCTTCCGGGTTGGTTCCGATTTGGAGATCCACGGTATCGCCGGTGGCGAACAGCTTGTTCCACTCCCGGCCGTTGTTTGTCCATGGGGAGGAATCCTGCACCTTGTAGTGGAGGTGGAGACGGGTGGTGTCCGCCTTGAGATCGAGCTCGGCTTTAAACTTCCCTGCCTGATCCCATTTCGCGGTTCCGGGGAGTTCCATTTCACGGTTCTCTTTGACTTCGGCTGCGCGACGGAGGCTCTGTTGCTCGGCTACTTTGATCTGGTCCGCAGTGACATTCAGCGATCCCGAGATACGTTTCACATCGCCCAATCCCTCCAGCTCGTAGATGCGGTAGGGGCCGTGGCCGATCTGGACGTAGAACGGGCCGTCATCCCCGGCGCGCCCGAAGCTGCCTCCGAAGATTTCCCCGCCGAGACGGTATTCGTTTTTCAAATAACTGACCCGCACATCCACGAAGGCCTCGTCGATATAGATCCCGTCCGTGGTGAGCATGAAGCAGCGCCCGTGGTTGCCGTTGAGGAAAATGATGTCCGCCGTCTCGTCAAATTTCGCCACGCCGAGTATGCCGAGCGTGCCCTGCATGACGCCCGGTTCGGGCAGGGGAGCCTTGTGGGAGCCGTGGACATTGCTCCACTGATTGGGGTAGCTCCAGGCGTGGCTGCCGTCGGCGTTGTATGCGTTCATCTCCGGGTCGGAATTGAAAATGAAACGACCTTTGTGATCGCGCGCCGTGGCTACGTCGTTGCGCTGGTATCCGGGGGTGAGCGAGATGGGTTTTCCTGCCGCGATCGCCTCGTCGAGCTTCGGGTATTCGGGCACCCCGTTGGGCAGGATTGATTTCGGAGCGATCTCGACCAGCCGCACTCCGCGATCGTCCGCAGATGGCACGTGGAGAGTTAGCGAGGTGTGCAGTCCTCCCCATGCTCCTGGTCCGAATGCGATGTCATCTCCGCAGAAATCAAATTCCTCTTGCTGCGTTTTCCCGTCGCCGTTCTTGTCTACCCAAAGCACTCCCATCCCGCGCTGGGACCATGGTTTGCCGTCGCCCTTCTTCCCGGATTTCTCCTGCGCCCGTTTCTCCGGCCACTTTGCGTAAAAGGCATCGATGTAAGCCTGCGGAGGATCCCAGCCACAGCCGTATCCGAAGTAATGGGTTCCGGAAACTGCCACGATATCGTGTAGCGTGCCGTCCTCCAATACTTCGGAAATGAGCCCGATCTTCCCACGTGCACACACGAAGGTCCGTCCGCCTTCGCGGAAAAAGATGTAGCTCTGCGGGTGGTATTTCCCAAAGTGACCTTCCTCGATGGAAAGTATGTGAGTGGGGCGGGCGGTCTTCGCCGCGATGTCCACATCCCAGAAACAGCCGAGGCCAATCCAGCGGCGCGGGTTCTCTGGATCGAATCCCGATCCGTCACCACCGTAGTGAGGCATTCCGAATTTTTCGTAAACCACCTCGTCCTTGTTCAAGGCCCACGCCAGCACGCGTTTCGGATTCCAGCGATCTTCCGTCACCCAGAGCTTGCCGGTTTTGTCAAAAGTGATCCCGGCAGGATTCACCATGCGGGTAGGATCATACGCGCCTTTGTAGGGGCCGCCCGGCTTTCCGATCGTGCCGGTTTCTTTTCCTTCCTTTGTGAACCTGCGCACCTGGTGTGCCGCTGCGTCGCTCACGAAAATCTCGCCACCCGCGTTCAGAGCGATCCCCGTGAGATCCATCCCGCCCGCCGGGATCAGCATCTTGCCATCCTCTAACGTAACCACACCCGCATCGGTGGCCGCATAAACCTTTCCCCCGTGGGTGGCGAGCTGCCTCACGCCTTTCACTGGGATCGATTTCTCAATCTCCCCAGTCTCCGCATCCAGCACGATCACCGCATTCTTGTTGCGCGATCCCACATAGAGCTTCCCGTTCAAAACGGCCAGACCCCCGAGATTGAAATCATCCAGATCCGGATGATCCGAGCCTGGCCCCACGGTCATGACATCGACCTCAATAGCCTTCTTCTGTCCGGGGAATTCGACAACTTTTCCCGAAGCGAGTTCGTAGCGGATCACCGTCAGATTCCAATCCGCCGTCCAGTCATCGCTATCGAGTTCCACCTTCTTGGTGCCACCCCAGATGAATCCGTCCTGCGCGCAGTAGAGATATTTCCCATCTGCCGCGATGGCGTCCTTCTGGATTCCGTAGCCGTGCTGGTGCTCGTAGCCTTGGACGAAATTCCCCTCGGCATCCAGCGCCATCAGCGCCCATCCGCCTTCCGTCACGGGTGCCGCGAAAAACACGTGCTCCCCGTTCGTCGTAGCGGCCTGGAGGGTGGAGTGGTTCGGCCCCCACGGAGCAACCGATTCCTCACCCCCGTTGGCGAAGTGCATTTTATATACCGGATCCACTCCCGGATGGGTCACGCCGCGCCAATTGTATTTTCCCGGTGCGACCAGTATCCCGTTCTCATCCAGCCCGTCCCACACTACCGTATTAACCCCCGCTGAGAACTCCCTTCCGGAAACCAGATTCCGCACCCGCGCTCCGGCCTCGTCCTCGATCACCACCGAGGCTTTCCCCTCGGCGGGGACTTCGAACTCCACCCGAATCTCCTGTTTCTGTGCCATGATGGTCTCCGCGTATTCGTTCAGATCGAACCGCTCCCAATCCGTAGAAATCTCTAAAAACGGAGCATGGATCGCCTTGTGATCGGTGAAGCCAAACCGTTCCCGTTGCCCCGGTGCATTCAAGGCAGCGGCGATTCGAAGATCCCCCCAATCCCCGGCAGGAAGATGGAAGTCCCAGCCGCCATCCGTTGCCTTCCCATTTGCTTCAGTGAAAACGAAAGCGACTTTCCCACTCGCGACACCCAGCGTCACTTCCGGCGCGGTCGTCCGGACGGAAACCGTCAGTCGCTTGTTCCCCGTGTCTGTGATCGCCAGAGAGAAGGTGAGTCCTCCGGGTCTGCTCAGATCCTGGAAATCCGCCACATCGTGTTCCGCCGGTTTCCCTTCCGTAGTTGGTTCCAGAGCGGACTTGATTTGCATGGCCTCTGCATCCGGCGTTTCGGCTTTCAGCTCGAATTTCACCAATCGCTGCTTCCCGGATTCATACACCACCAGCCGGTCCCCCGAGATGGCTACATGGGTCGGCGCTTCCAGTTTGACGTCCTTCGCGTAGCGGTTTTTCCATTTGTCGGAAATCGTGATCATCCCTTTTTCCCAGTCGGAAACCACCAGCTTCGATCCATCGCTGCCGATATGGATTTCTCCTCCAAATCCCATGATCCTGTCCACTTCCTTCCATGCCTTTTCCCCATCCCGTTCGAAGGCGATCAGGATTCCGCGATCGGCAGCGATTAGCTTCCCGTCGAACCAAGCAAGGCTCGTGCAATCTTTTAGCCCCGGAAGATCGCAGGACTCCACCTTGGTCATGCGTTGCCCGTCTGTGTTGACCGCCACCGAATACGCCTTGCCCCCGCGTTCGACGAATACGAGGTCGAACCGATCCTTCACCGGCACAGCCGCCGCACCAGTCACCGTGTCCGGCAATTCGAAGCCGTCGATGGCCGGCGTCTCCAAATGCGACCAGCCGTTTCCGTCGATGATGGGACCGTTGGCGAGTTGCACGTAGTGGTAATGCTTCTTCACTAGGCAAAGCGTCTTCCCGTCCAAGACGACAGGCTGAGCCGCGACGTCCGGTTTCTTGTCCCCCAAAGTCGCCGGGACTTCCGGTGAATCGCCCCAGCGCCATGCCCCGTAACCGGTCCAAATGTTCCCTGCCTCGTCCAGAGCCACCCCGTCCAGTTCAGGAAGTGCCCCGATCCGGCGCACCACAGTGAACTTCTCACCCGTCTGCTCCCATTTCAGAAACTGTACCACACCGCCGTTCCCCGAGACCGCGTAGATATCGCCCTCGATCCGGACCATCCCACTGCCCGTCGTCAGATCCACGCTCTGGGGGAGATATCCGATAAACGATCCCGATGCCCCGCCCAGCACCACGCCGGGCGACGGTTCGAACTTTTCATTCATCCGGTTGATCGTCCCGTGCCAAGCATGGGTGAACCAGTGCTTGCCGATTTTCTGCGGGCGCGCGCCATGGATTTCCTGTGGAAATCCATCCAGCGGCTTGCCGTCTTTCCATGCGAACATGTCCCCCTTGATCTGGGCATACACCGTGCCGTCCTCGTCCACCTGAATGGCTTGCACCGTATCGGGGACGTCTCCCGTGATGGTCTCCCGTCCCCCGGAAACAGGATCAAGCCAAGAAATTACTCCGGCTGCTTTCTCGAAGATCGCCACTTTTCCGCCAAAAGAACCTGAGGAAAGCACCTCCGCGTTTCCGGAAAGCTGTGTGGGTTCCGTGCTCGGTTCGGCATCGACCGGCAACGTATAGACCACATTTCCGAGCTTCATCACCAGTAGGTTTCCCGCCTTGATCAGCATGTCGTTGTTGCCCGTGCTTTTCGGAATCTGGAATTGTGCCATCAGCCGCCCGTCCTGCGCGTAGCGGTTCAGAAGTGTCGATCCACCACGCTCCCAGATCATGCCGTCGTCATCCAGAACAGGTCCCATCCCCGGCGCGGTCTCTTCTGAAAACGTGACCCGGCCTTCCCCTTCGCCCCCCGAATTTGCAAGCGTCCCCGCAAAGACAAGTTCGTCCGCAGAGGCTGGTCCGCAGAGGCAAGAGATAAGGATTGCGGGAAGTAGTACGGAAGGGCGAAACATGGTGTAGTTTTACTGCATCGGCAGCGATGAACTTGCATTCGAGCGACTCTGAAATGGAGGCCGCCGCCATCTACACCTGGAAGCTCGAGACGCTGGAGGAGTTGAAGAAGGCGCTGCTGCAAAAGGCAAAGCAATATGGAGAGCCGTCCTTCCAGGCGGCAGCGGAACCCAAGCCCATTTGCCCGGCACGATGAAGCCCGTTGCAGATCAAGCCGCCTAGAAGGACGGCTCTCCATATTGGCAGTGGAACCCAAGCTCATTCGCCCGCAACGATGAAGCCCGTTGCAGATTGCCGATTGACAGGGATAAGTGGCAGGAACGTCATTCCAATCCGTCCGAGAGTTCTCGTCCTGGTCTGATCGAGGATCCCCCATATTTTCCTTCTATGTGCAGAGCAGAGCTTGGTAGCCTCGGATCCGAAATCCTCCCGCAATCATGGCTCCTAACCCAGATCCCCCGCCGTCCCGGAGGTATACCGCGTTCCTTTCCTACAGTCACAAGGACGAGGGCTTTGTGATCAAATTCCACCGGCAGCTTGAGAGGTGGAAGATCCCACGCTCGATGGTGGGGAGAAAAACAAACAGGGGGGAGGTGCCGCCAAACTTGCGGCCGGTTTTTCGCGACCGAGATGATTTTGCAGGAGAGGCGGATCTAAAAGATGCCACTCACGCCGCCCTGGATGCCTCAAGCTATCTGCTCGTCTTCTGTTCGCCAAACGCTGCGAAGAGCCCGCACGTGAATGAGGAAGTGCGACTCTTCAAAGCGATGGGTCGTTCCGAAAACGTCATCCCTATCATCATTGGGGGAGAACCCGGCGGAGGGGACGATGAGTGTTTTCCCCATGCGGTGAAGTATCAGGTGGATGAAAACGGTACGGTGCTACCCGAAAGTGCTGAGCCACTGGCGCCCGACGCTCGGGAGATTGGGGATGGCTCGAAGCGGGCACTCGCCAAGGTAGTCGCAGGCATGCTTGGCGTGCCGTTCGATGAAATTATCCGGCGGGCGGAACGGGCGCGACGGAATCGACTCGCGCTCCTTTTCGGTGCTGCCGCTGGGGCTTTTGTGTTCGCAACGGGGTTCGCATCCTACGCCCTCTACCGCAGCCAACTCGCGGAGGCGACGATTGGGAAAAGCGTGTTCGCTCTAGGTAGGATCGTGCAGGAGACCGACCGGCTTGGGGAAGGGGATATCGAGTCCCAGCGAAGGGATATGCTGCGTTCGCTCTGCGATCTCATGGAGGGACTATCGCCCGATGGAGAGAAGATTGGTCTCATCGAAAAGACTGTCTGTCTCTGTGAGCAGGCTCATGCCATTGGCGGGATCGGTGAGACCAAGGAGGCACTTGCGGGGATTTCCGATTGGATGCGAGAACTCGAAGAGGACTTTGATCGCTCGGAATCGCCCACCTTCGAGCAGGCTACCGCTCTCGTAAAAGTGTCAAGGGAGTGGGTGATTCTTCAACTAGAGTTTGCCGAGGACGATGACCTCCCCGTTGCGTCGGGTATTGAACTCATTGAAACGACCGTTCGTGTCGGCACCCGCCGGCCGGATATCGACTACGTGAGGATCGTGCACGAGGAAGTCCTCTGGCCCTTGATCGAAAATCTGGAATCCGCCGGAGATTACCAGACCTCGGCGGACCTGATGGAGCAGGCAGCGGCACTCCGGGCTTTGCAAGTGGAGGCACAATCCGGGCTTAGTTCTGTGTATGATGCTCAGTTTGAAAAGGGTGTGTATTTGCGGCGCAGCGCCTGGGCCCGCGTGATCCATCTGGACGATGCCAAAGGAGCCATCTCACTCGCGCGCGAAGCGATTTCTCTATGGGAAACAATGGCGCCCGAAGCGGACGTCAAGATGACACCCAAGCTCGCCTACCAAACAGTGCTCGCTCATCAAGTGCTGGGACAGGCGCTGGAGGCAGAAAGTGAAATAGGTGCCGCACGAGAGTCATTTCTCATCGCACTCGCACTTGCGCGAACCACTCGAAACAACCTAGCTGAAGAAGATGAATGGCGCGAAGCGCTTGAAGGAGCCATCGCCTTTCTCGAAGACCGTTTGGAAAGGAGCGCGCAGTGAGAGTCTTCGCGAACTGGAGGTTTTGGGCAGGACTCGTGGGGGTGTCACTGATGTTTTCCGTAGGTGGGCTGGCACTCGCAAGATTCCTCGTTCCACCCTTGCCCGAGTATTTCAGGGGAGCCAATCTCGCGTTCGCCTTACCAGAGGGTTGGATCAGCGACCGAGAAGGGAACGAGATCGTCTGCATGCCCACGGGCGAGCCACCGCACGATGCGATCATCATTCTTGCGACCAAATTGCGCTCGTCCGATGATCATCGAGACGACTACGAAGCATTCATTTCCAAGCCGCGTATCCTTACACTGCCCGATGGAGAGCAGATGGAATCCGAAGTCATTTACGTCAGAAGGACCGTCATCGGAGGTCACAAATGGATCGAAGCCCTGCACCGGAATTCGGAAATTCTAGGTTACCATACGCGCTACCTCGTGACGACCACCGCTCAAGTCGGTGTCGCCGTCACCTTTTCGGTCGCGGAGAGTTCATTTGAGGAGAGAAACCGCGATTTCGAGAAGGCGATCACTTCCCTGGAAATTTACCAGTCTCCGTCCCCATTCAATTAGGACCCCTCGGTGCGGCAGGTCCTTTGCATCCGAGCGACTTTGATTGGGAGTTCGCCGCCATCTACACCCGGAAGTTCGCGGCGCTGGAGGAGTTGAAGAAGGCATTGCTGCAAATGGCAAAGCAATATGGAGAGCCGTCCTTCTTGGCGGCACCGGAACCCAAGACCATTCGCCCCTCTCGCTGGAGGTCTTTTAGACAAGCGATCTGATGATGAGTTCTCCTCGGGGTGGCGCATACACAATACGGACGGCGAGGAGCGACCATCCATGCCATTGTCCAAAAGCGGCCATCGGGCTTTTTGCCTTCCAAGCGGAGTCCGAGTCGTTAGAAAGATATACGTAGATGCCGACTCCTGAACAATCCGCCCGCGAAGGCATTGACGCCATGTTGGTGGCGGCGGGCTGGAAAGTGCAGGACATTAAGGAATTGAACCTCTCCGCCTCACGTGGCGTTGCCGTCCGGGAAATGCAATCCTTCGGCGGTCCAGCTGACTACGTGCTTTTCGTCGATGGCAAGGCGCTAGGCATCATTGAGGCGAAGCAAGTCGGCACCACACTCTCTGGAGTCGCCGAGCAATCCGCCCGCTATACCACCGCCAAGAACTGGATCCCGCAGCGCTGGGCGGATCCGCTGCCCTTCACCTACGAGACCACCGGCGTAGAGACAAACTTCCGCGACCAGCGCGATCCCGACTCCCGCTCCCGCCCGATCTTCGCATTCCATCGGCCGGAGCATCTCGTAAAGCTCGTCCAGCAGCCCGATACCCTCCGCGCCCGACTGCGGAAATTCCCCAGCCTAGACACCGCACCCCTCCGGGACTGCCAGATCGATGCGATCGTAAAGCTGGAGAAATCTCTTGCCGACAACCGCCCTCGCGCCCTGCTCCAGATGGCCACCGGAGCCGGAAAGACTTTTACCGCAGTCACTCTAGCCTACCGCCTCATCAAGTTCGGCGGAGCCAAGCGCATCCTCTTCCTTGTCGACCGGGGGAATCTCGGCACCGGAGCCATCGACGAGTTCATGACATACAAGACTCCTGACGACGGCCGTCTCTTCCCGGAGCTTTACAATGTGCAGAAACTCGGCCCTGCCGGGATCGACCCCGTCGCCAGTGTCACGGTTTCCACCATCCAGCGCCTATACTCGCAGCTCGCAGGGCGTGAGATCGATGAAGCCGCCGAGGAAATCTCCAGCTTCGAGGGCGGGGCGCAGGACAAGGCACCCATGGAGGTCACCTACAATCCCCGCATCCCCATCGAGTCCTTCGACTTCGTCATCGTCGATGAATGCCACCGCTCCATCTACAATCTCTGGAAGCAGGTTCTCGAATACTTCGATGCCTTCCTCATCGGCCTCACCGCCACCCCCAGCAAGGCCACCCTCGGCTTCTTCGATCAGAACCTCGTCACCGAGTATCCCCACGTCCAGGCCGTCGCCGATGGCGTGAACGTCGGCTACGACATCTACCGCATCAAGACCCGCGTCTCCGAGCAGGGCACCAAGCTCGATGCCGGCTTCGACTACCAGAAGCGCGACCGCCTCACCCGCGAGAAGCGCTGGGCCGTCCAGGACGAGGAGGAATCCTTCCAGAAAACCCAGCTCGACCGCTCCGTCGTCGTCCCCGACCAGATCCGGAAAATCATCGCCACCTTCCGGGAAAAACTCTTCACCGATCTCTTTCCCGGCCGCAGCGGCGACTGGGTGCCCAAGACCCTCATCTTCGCCAAGGACGACAACCACGCCGAGGACATCGTCAACCACGTCCGCGCGGAGTTCGGCAAGGGCAACGACTTCTGCAAAAAGGTCACCTACAAGGCCAGCGGCAAATCCGAGGACATCATCAAAGCCTTCCGCACCGCCCCCGAGTTCCGCATCGCCGTCACCGTGGACATGATCGCCACCGGCACCGACATCAAGCCCCTCGAGTGCCTGCTCTTCCTGCGCGATGTCCGCTCCCAGCTCTACTTCGAGCAGATGAAAGGGCGGGGGACACGCACCATCGATCCCACCGACCTCGCCACCGTCACCCCGGATGCCGGGGCGAAGACCCGCTTCGTCCTCGTCGATGCCGTCGGCGTCACCGAGTCCGACAAGACCGACTCCCGCCCCCTTGAGCGCAAGCCCACCGTCGCCTTCGCCCAGCTTCTTAAAAACGTCGCCATCGGCCACCGCGACGAGGACACGCTCTCCAGTCTCGCCAACCGCATCGCTCGCCTCGACCGCTCCCTCAGCGATTCCGACAAAGCCGAACTCCAGGCCACCGGCGGCATCTCCCTCAAGCAGCTCGCCTCCGATCTCCTCCGCGCCACCGATCCCGACAACGTGGCGGCGGTTTCCAACCGCCATGCCAACCTTCCTCCCGAACAAGCCCTTCAAAAAGCCCGCGAGGAACTCACCAACCAAGCCTGCCAAGCCATCGCCACCAACCCCGCCTTCCGCGACCTCCTCGAAAATAAACGCCGCGACCACGAGATCACCATCGACCACCTCGCCAGCGACGAACTCATCTCGGCAGACTACGACGAGGAAAAAGCCAAAGGCCTCATCACCAATTGGGAAAAGTTCCTCGAAGACAACCAGGACGAGATCACCGCCCTCCAGATCCTCTACAACAAGCCCCACGCGAAGCGCCATCTCGTTTACGAGGAACTAAAAGCCCTCGCTGAAGCCATCGCCCGTCCGCCCTACCACATCGCCCCCGCCGAAGTCTGGTCCGCCTACGAGCATCTTGAGAAACGCCCGCTCACCCGGAACCCCGTCAAGATCCTCACCAATCTCATCTCCCTCGTCCGTCACACCGCCGATCCCGAGTTCACCCCGCTCGCTCCCTTCCCGGAACTCGTCAACGAACGCTTCGATAAGTGGCTCTATCAACAACAGAATCCTGAATCCGGCGAAGCCGCCGACTCTTCCCTGAAAACTGAAAACTTGAAACTGAAAACTTCCCGATTCACCGATGCCCAGCTTGTCTGGCTGAAGGTGATAAGGGACTACGTCGCTCTCAACGGCGCCTTCGCCACAGACGACCAAGCCGCCTACCTCGAAGCCTGGCAAAGCGTCGATTCCGATGAAGGCGTGCCCCTCGCCGTCGCCAAACGCGTCTTTGGAGGCGATCCCAAGGACATCATCGAGGAACTCAACTCCATCCTCGTCGCCTGATCCCCGACAAGTCTCCTCTTCATTTAAAAGTGAAATCCCCGCTTGAAATCCCCCTGTTCTCCATCCATCGTGGCGCTGCCCGCGAAGTGGTGGCTTTGGGACTTCATGACGAACGACCGGGCCTCGACTACCTGAGCGAACTCCGGCGCTCCAACCCGAAAGGACACCAGATCCTATTCGGCCAGATCCGCCTCCTTTGCGATGTCCCGGACCTCCGGAACAAAGCCACCTTCAAACTCCTCGACTCCACCCGCCAACTCTACGAATTCCGAACCCGCTCCGGCCTCCGGCTCTATTGCTTTTCCGATGGGGATGCACTCGTGATCCTGACCAATGGCGGAAAGAAAAACACCTCCAGGGAACAAAACCGCGACATCGAAAAGGCCAAGCGGCTTCACGACGAATTCCTTACGCGGAAAAGCCAGGGAGCCAAACCCATCATCATCGACCCATGAAAATCACCTACACACGCAGGAAAGGAGACAACCCCTACGCCGAACTCTTCTCCGACCCGCCATCCATCGAGAGCGAGGCGGAGTATCGCAAGCTCATGATCGTGGAGGAACTCCTCGCGCTCATGGAGGAGAAAGGCATCTCCCGTGGCGAACTCGCCAAACGCATGGAAGTCCAGCCATCCCGCGTCACGTCCATGCTCACCGGCACGAACAACTTCACCATCGAGACCCTCGTCCGCGCCGGCCGCGCCGTCGGGGCGGATATCGAGCTCCACTTCGTCCCGATGAAAAAGGATGAAGCGAAAAGCAAAGCCGCAAAATCCACCCCCCCCGAACAATCCATCTCCAAAGTCGCCGAAGACCCCACCCCCTACCGCGCGAAACGAAAACCCAAGGCGTGAAGAAAATCCTCATCATCGCCGGGCCGAACGGGGCGGGGAAGACCACCTTTGCGGAGGAACTCCTTCCGAACGAAGCGGATTGCCCGGAGTTCGTGAACGCCGATCTCATTGCCGCCGGGCTGAGCCCCTTCCAGCCGGAGCAGGTAGCTTTCACCGCAGGTCGGCTGATGCTGGAACGGATTGGCGATCTTGTCTCGCGGGGGAAAAGTTTCGCCTTGGAGACCACGCTTTCTTCCCGCACCTACCTCCGCCTCATTCCACAGTGGAAGGTGGCCGGATATACCGTGAAGCTCTGTTTCCTGAAACTCCCGGACGCCGGGTTCGCCGTGCAAAGGGTGGCGCAGAGGGTCTCCTTCGGTGGGCACAATATTCCCGTGGAAACAATCCACCGCCGCTACCTCCGTGGCTGGAAGCACCTGAAAGAGGACTACATTGGCATTGTCGATGAATGGGCGATTTACGATGCTTCCCACACGCCGCCCATCCTCATGGAAACGGGCGATAACTCCGCCCCTGAAAAGCTCATGGAAGATGTCACCCTTTACCGCACGGACTCTGGCAAGCCGACGTCTGTGAAGCCGCTCAACGATCCCGATTTCATCGGCATGGACGCAGCGATCAAACGCGCCTCCGCCAAAGCCATCGCGAAAGCCCGCGCCGCTGGCTTGGAACCCATCGTCAGCAATCCCGAGGATCTCCCCAAGCAACCCTGATGCCCCGCGCCCGTTCCATCGCCTCTCCCACGTCCGCAGTAGGCTTGGCGAAGGAGGAAGCCCCAAAGGGGCGAAAGATCCCAGCCCATGGCAACGCCCTGGGTCACTCACCCCTTCCGAAAGGCTGGGAAGAAACCTCGTTTGGCGAGGTGATCCGTTCCGTGCCCATAAACGACAAGAAGCTTCCTCGAAAGCAGTATTCCGAGAGCGGAAAGTTCCCAGTTGTTGATCAAGGCCAAGAATTCATTGGCGGCTATAGCGATGAACCGGAACGAGTGGTCGAGGAAGACTTGCCGCTTATTATTTTCGGCGATCACACTCGAATCTTCAAATTCTTGAATCAGCCTTTCGTCCCCGGCGCAGATGGCGTAAAAGTCTTGAAGCCGTTAGGTGTCGATGAAAAGTGGCTCTATCACATCGCGCATGCTCTTGATTTTCCGGATAAAGGTTACTCTCGGCATTTTCAGTATTTGAAGAATGCGCTGCTACTCGTGCCACCCCTCCCCGAACAACGCCGCATCGTGGCGCGGATTGAGGAACTCTTTTCGCGGCTCGACGCCGGCGTCGCCGCCTTGCGCCACGCCAAAGCCCAACTCCAACGCTACCGACAATCCGTCCTCGCCGCCGCCGTCACCGGCCAACTCACCCAAGCCTGGCGCGAACAACACCCCGACACCGAACCCGCCGAAGAACTGCTGGAGCGATTTTCATACCCGGCGCAAAGATCAGTGGAAGTGGAAGGGCGAATACCAAGCTCCGGACGCACCTGAAGTTTCTGCGCTCCCGGAATTGCCCAGTAGTTGGCACTACATACGCCTCGAAGCTGTTGCAGATATCGGTGCTGGAATGTCCGTAAGCAAAGGAAGGAAGCTGAAAAATCCGGTTGAATTGCCTTACCTTCGGGTTGCCAACGTTCAGAGAGGATACCTCGATCTTGAGACCATAAAGACAATGATGGTTGAGGCTGATCGAGTAGAATCCCTCCTGCTTCAGAACGGTGATGTCCTTTTCAACGAGGGAGGCGATCTCGACAAGCTTGGACGAGGCTGGGTTTGGGAAGACCAGATTAAGAACTGCACCACGCAAAATCACGTGTATTGGGCAAGGCCATTGGACAAGGATGCGTTGGTTCCGAAATTTATTTCGATGTGGGGTAATTCCTTTGGGCGCGATTATTTCGAGACCAAAGGGAAACAGACGACCAACCTCGCATCCATCAACCGCAGTGTGCTTAAGTCGTTTCCGATTCCAATTCCTCCTTCCGCCGAACAACACCAAATCGTCGCCGAAGTCGAAGCCCGCACCACCGCCATCGACCACCTCGAAGCCGAACTCGACCGCCAGATCACCCGCTCCAACCGCCTCCGTCAATCAGTTCTCTCCGAGGCATTCCAAGGAAAACTGAACTGAAGGGTGCCGAAGGGAGGGTAGGCGTTTCGCGTGGACGGCGCGCCGGGAGTCGAGTAGCGTTCCAAGGCAAACACGATGGGAATTCATTATATCGACCGGACTTTTGAACTCCGCGGCCCAAGCGGTCTCGGAGCATCGCCGCGCCCTGAACTGGTGGGGCCGGTGCTCACGAAGCTGCACGATACGTTGATCGATTCCGTACGGATGGGCTTCCTCCACTCCAGCAGGACGCGCGGAAGGATTCCCAAGGGCTTACAGGCGGCGGCGGATGTCCGTTTCCTCGGCATGGAGGGAACCGGAGACAAGGCGACGACCCTGCATTTCCGGGTGCCAAGATTCGGCGACGTGGCGGCGGAGCTTTTCGAGCAACGGCAGCTATGGGAAGACGGCCCGCAGCCGGATCAGACGGCATTCGATCTGCTCGGGCTTTCCCTCGGGGATGTGATGGATCGCGCGGAGGACAGCAGCCGCTTCGACCAAGGCTTGCTCAACAGGATCGCCAGCTACCGGACAGCGCTCAAGAGGGGGCTGACCTCGATCCATGTGGAAGGCGGAGTTCGGAGGGGCGTGACGCTCGACGCAGGCTTGGTGGACGCGGCTGATAGCCTGCGCCAGCAGACCCCGCCCGCCCGTAGGGTGAGGCTGTGCGGCAAGCTGGACATGTTGGGTGTGAGCCGAAAAGTGATGGGGCTTTTCCTTGAGGACGGAAGTCTGGTGACTGCTCTTTGGAATGCGGATGAATTCGCGGGGCTATCGGGATTTCTGGATAAGGACGTAGTGCTGGAAGGCCTGGCAGTGTTCCGTCCCTCCGGGAAGCTGCTCAGGATCGATGCGGATGCGATCGCGGCTGCGGGTGCGCGTGATTCCTATTTCTCCAATATGCCCCTCCCCGGCAAGGCGGAGGGACAGCCATGGACCAGGCCGGGCACTTCTCCCTACAAGGAACTGCTTGGTATCCTGGCCACGGAGGAAACGGATGAGGAGTTCGCCACGGCGGTTGAGAAATTCTGCGGATGAGCGGGCCGTACCATCTCCTCGATACGAATGTGCTGCTTTTCTGGCTGCGCGGAGGGAGCGTGTGCCAGACCATCGACGGGCAGTTCCATCTCACCGCGTCAAGCTTCCGCCCCATGGTCTGTGAGGTGACACTTGGTGAGATCGAGGCCTTCGCCATGGACAGGAAGTGGGGCGATGGGCGGAAGGAAATGCTGGCGGATATCCGCAGGAAGCTCGTGGTCATCGATCTGACCGACGAAAGGATGTATCGGGCATATGCTGAGCTGAGCACCCTTGCGAAGGTGAACGGGCTTCCGATTTTCCATGACAAGAACGATCTTTGGATCGCGGCGGCTGGAAAAGTGAGCGGGGCGACCGTGCTGACGACGGATGCCAAAGGCTTCAAGCCGTTGCGCGATGGGAAGCATATCGAGGCTATGATCCTGGATCCGAAGACAGGCTGGCCTGTCCCGTGAATCCAAGGTGGAATCCGTCAGTCCTGCGAGTTTCCAAGAATTTCCATAAATGACCAACGACTCCTCAGCCTCCATCGTCTCCAAAGTCTGGAACTACGCCCACGTTCTCAAAAATGCCGGGGTCGGTTACGGCGACTACATCGAGCAGATCACGTATCTGCTGTTCTTGAAGTTGGCTGAGGAAATGAGCGATCTCGGCTACGACAACCCCATCCCGCCAAAATTCAGCTGGTCGGTGCTTTCCAGCATGAGCGGGGATGAACTCGAAATCCACTACCGCCACACCCTTGAGAACCTCGGCAAGGAGCCCGGCCTCGTGGGCATCATTTTCCGCAAGGCGCAGAACAAGATCTCCAACCCCTCCGACCTCCAGCGCGTGATCAAGATGATCGCCGACGAGGATTGGTCCGGGATGGACGTGGACATCAAGGGCGCGATCTACGAAGGCTTGCTCGAAAAGACCGCAAGCTCCTCCGACAAGGGCGCCGGCCAATATTTCACACCCCGCCCGCTCATCCGCGCCATCGTCGATGTGATGGGTCCTGAGCCAATGCAGGTGATCGGCGATCCAGCCTGCGGCACCGGCGGCTTCCTGCTCGCCGCCCACGACTTCATCCAGGAGCACAACAAGCTCAGCAAGCCGGAGATCAAGCACCTCAGGACGGAAGCCCTGCGCGGCACCGACATCGTCCCCGGCGTCGTCAGCCTCTGCGCGATGAACCTCTACCTCCACGGCATCGGCTCCACCGCCGACGCCAACGACCCGCCCGTGGATCGAGCCGACGCCCTCGCCCAGCCCAGCGGCAGGAAGTTCGACATGATCCTCGCCAACCCGCCCTTCGGCAAAAAAGGCGGCTACACCATCGTCGGCGACGACGGAAAGATCAGCACCGAGAAGCAGGAATACGAGCGCGACGAGTTCTGGGCGACCACCAGCAACAAGCAGCTCAACTTCCTCCAGCACATCGTCAGCGAACTCAAGATCGGAGGCACGGCAGCCGTCGTCCTCCCCGACAACGTCCTCTTCGAAGGCGGGGCAGGGGAGACCATCCGCCGCGAACTCCTCAAACGCTGCAATGTCCACACCCTACTGCGCCTGCCCACCGGCATCTTCTACGCTCAGGGAGTCAAAGCCAACGTCCTCTTCTTCGAGCGCAAGGAAGCCAGCGAAAAGCCCTGGACCAAAGACCTCTGGATCTACGACCTGCGAACCAACCAGCACTTCACCCTAAAGACCAACCCCCTCGCCAACAAGGACCTTGAGGATTTCAAGGAGTGTTACGGAGTGAAGAAAGCGGCTTGCAAACCCGCTCTCCGTAAGCGCGAGGAAAGCGAGCGTTTCAAGAAATTTACCTATGAGGAGATTGTCGCAAGAGACAAAGCCAATCTAGACATCCTCTGGCTCAAGGACGACAGCCTCGAAGACAGCGAGAACCTCCCGGCTCCGTCTGTGCTTGCAGCTGAGATCGTGGAAAGCCTCGAAGCCGCACTGCAAGAATTCCGGGCGGTGGAAGAGGCGCTAAATCCCAAAGAAATGATCTGAAATGCCAGCAAAAAAAACTAGCAAAGTGGTCCCGAAGAGGCTGGTCCCTCCAGGGTGCCTATACTAGGGAGAAATCCTATCCAATCTAAGGAATCAACCACAGATGAACGGGATTCACGCAGATAACAATATGAAATTGGACGGGGAATCTACCTGATAGGCGAGAATTCGGGTAGTTTAAGACTCGATTCTCTGGTCTTCATCTGCATCCATCCTGTTCATCTGCGGTTAAAATCTTTCTTTCTCCCCAATGTAGGCACCCTGCCGGCCCCCCCAAAAAGAACTGACTTCCAAACGGGATACAACGATCTCGAGCAAGAAAGTTGCGAAGAGGAAGACGGCAACCAAGAAAAAGGTAGCAAGCCTTGGGTTGAGTGCTTGGGTTTTGGGGCGGGCTAATACCCGAGGGGGCACACCGAGACCCGCAGGCCCTGCCGGAGGTTGCGGGGTTGGTTGTCTACTCAGGTAGGAGGAGGATGGGTGGGGTGCCTTCCCAGATGGGGTGGGCGGGATCGAGTATGTTTTGGCCGTCGAGCTCGGCCTCGCCGGTGACGCGGTCAATGTCGAGGGAGCGCACGGAATTATCGGACCAAAGGACGACGGCTTTGCCTGCGAAGGGGAGGGGATCGAGCCTGTCGCTGCCGGGGACGAAGGGAGCCAGGGCGATGGGGCGGGGAGGTCCCTCTGCGCTGACGTTTTCGATGTAGCCGAATCCGCATTCACCGGGGGCGAGGGCTTCGTCGCCCGAGATGAGGCCGTCGGGCTTTTCAATGCCGTCGGCGTTTGCGTAGAACATCTGTTCGCTCTGGGTGATCCCGGCGTGGATGAGCTGGCGGAAGCGGGCGTTGGAGGAGTCTCCGGTGATCTCGGGGGTGCCGGTTTGTTCGGCTACGGTGGCGGCGGTCGCTGCGTTTGGATAGCTTCCGTATTCTGCCTCGAATTCGAACAGGGCGAGCCCGAAGGATCTGGCATTGGAAAAGGCCTCCGTCTGGTCGGCCTTTTTTCGCTGGCGGATGACCATGGGGGCTGTGAGTCCGGCGAGAAAGGCAATTCCGATCACGACAAACCCCAAGTAGCCGGTGATGAGTCCGGCGGTTGCAAAGCCTCCTCCGGTCTCACGACCCTGGGAGCGCTTGATCTTCCCGAGTGCGATGTGGCCGCACACAACGGCTGGGATGGAGGTGACTCCGCATGTGACAAATCCGGAGATACCAAGAATCATGCTGGCGATGGCGAGGCCGGAATTGGCGACGGGGGCAGTGGTCAATGGAGTGGGTGTGCCCCCGTGTAGGTGAGGTGCCTGGGAGAGGGGAACCCAGCCAGACATGCCTGCGGACCAAACAAGATCTGTGATCTGGTAGGTGCCGTTGGCGAGGCCGGCCTGGATTTCTTGAGAGGTAAAGGGTCCGGTCTGCTGGCCTTGATGCTGAATGAAGATTTCCATGGGCCTATCCGATTCGAAACCTGATTCCGTGGGAAGGGGAAAATCTGGTTGTCAGGGCAGATTGGGCTGAGTTGGTTCTCGGGGGGGGGCGAATCGAATTTGAATTATCTGAAGGTATGGGCTTGCTGAAACCTGAAACTTTTCTAAAGTAAACGAAGCATGGTGCCTCCGCATGCAATCGATACGAAAAACCCAACCGCCGTGGCTGAAGCTGTGAAGGCGATTTTTGTCGTGGCCGGGGGAGAAGGGAGTTTCCAATTGATCGACCGTGCGATTGAGGAAGTCGCGGACATGTTCAACGGGAATTACCCAGGCTACCAAGTGATCGATATGGAGTATCACGACCTGGATCACACGTTTCAGGTGACGATCTGCATGGCTCATCTCTTGAAAGGTCGACGCGAGAAGGAAAAAGAGCCGGTGCTCAAGATCCGTGACTGGGAGTTGGCGGTGATCGCAGCACTTCTGCACGATACAGGATTTCTCAAGGAAACGGGGGACAACTCTGGGACTGGAGCAAAATACACTTTCATCCACGAGCAGCGCAGTTGCGCGTTTGCCCGGAAATTTTTGCCGAAGCTGGGAGTCTCTCCATCGGAAATCGAAGATGTCTGTGCAATGCTGATGTGCACTGGCCCGCGCAATCGCATTGGCAATGTTGCCTTCCAGCGGGAGGAGGCACGGCAGATTGCTCTGCTTCTGGTGACCGCTGATTATCTCGCTCAGATGAGCGCTGGCGACTATCTTGAGAAACTGCCACTTCTCTACCGGGAGTTTGTCGAGGCATTCGAGCGGGAGGGGATCCCGCCGGAAAAACGCCCGTATCAAAGTCTCGAGCAGTTGCTGGAGATGACTCCCGGATTTTGGGAGAAATTTGTCCTCCCTTTGTTGAATGGCGAAGCGGAAGGGGTGTATCGCTACCTTTCTCCTGAGGGAACGCCGAATCCTTACATAGAGGCTGTCACAAGAAATCTTAAGGAATTGGAACGACGGTTGGGTTCTAAGATGGCGTAGCAAGCTGCTTTGGAGCGGGGGGACGACGATCTGATCGGCGAATTGGAAGTTCACCCCAGAGAACGCAGTGGAACACAGAGGAACTGCAGCAAACAACTCGTTCCTCAAAGTTCACAGAGCAAACGTAACTAAATCTATTTGCCGCAAAAATGCGCAAAAATCCGATGGATCACTTAATCCTAAGCGCGAAGCGTTTTTTTTCAGTGGCGGTTTTGGACGGGGCTGATCAGATCAAAAAGCAACGTCCTCATTCAGTTCCATTTTTGTGTATTTTTGAGCGTTTCTGCGGCTTTAAAGCTCTGAGCGATTTTCTCACTTAACGATGAACATCCACAGACTGATGCCACCTTTCCTCTCCACGGTCATTCTTGTCTCTCGCCCATTCCTCAATGTCGCCGATTTTGCGAACGGGGAGATGCTTGCCGTGTCACGTTCCCTCATCGAGTTGGATCTGAAGCCCGGCATGGATCTCCGAGGGGACAGCGAAGTCCGCCTCTCCGGCGCAGGGCAACGCGGCATGCAAGCGACCAGCCGGAACTGTCTCTTCATTCCCGCGAAGGGTGAACCCTGCATGGTGGATGACTTCCCTACCGAAGCGCGGATGTATCCTGAATACTGGGGTGAGATACAAGTGAGGTGAATTTAAACGACGAAGAAAGGAAATCCGCACTGGAGCGTATGTGGTATCCTGATGATGAAGGATCAAATGGACAACGGGGGCACTTGTGAGGAAACTGGTCTGTCGGTTTCCGGATTCTGGATTTTGGCTCTTTCCGTGCTGTCGATCTCCGCAGTAGGCAGCTTCGGCATGGAGCCGATCTGCACTGCGGCTTACGGCAATTACAACACCCATAACAACGCACAGTATTCTAATGGGAACACCTACTTCGTGTATCCCGGCACCGGAGATGATCTGCTGGATGCGTTCATCGGGGTTTACCACCATGCGGATGGCACGGTTGAGAGGCAAAAAATCGGTGAGGCGCATCCCGCGATGGTGGCCAAAAAGGACGATCACGGGAATCCGGTGATGCTGGTGGACGGGAACGGATTCATCCATGTGGTGTATGGTGGGCACGGAAAGCACCGGGGGAAACAGTTCTATTTCCGCTCGGAGAAGCCAGAGGACATCACATCATTCCGGGCGATCAACAATGTCCCAGAGGAAAGTACGTATCCGAATCTCACCCAGCTTCCAAACGGTGACATCATGTTACTTTACCGGGGCGGCGACAACCATCGCGACGGCTGGTATCTGGTCTCATCCTCGGACGAGGGCGACAACTGGTCGGAGCCCTTATGCTTGCTCGCCGGGGGGACGAAACGGACGGACGGGATCTATTTCGAAGGCACCTATTACGATGGCTGGTATGGGCCGGACATCATGTATCAGGGGAAAGGCGGCACCCTCCATTTTTACGTGAGCTACCATGCTTGCGCTGATGACTATCCCAAGGACGCGCACCAGTTGCGGCGCACTGGCCTATTTCACTTCCAGAGGACGCCGGATGGTAATTGGCAGTCGGCAGGTGGACATGATCTCAGCCTTCCTGTGACCCGGGAAACGGCCCAAGCGCACTGCAGGGTTTTCGATCCTACGGAAAAATCAGGACCGGCTGTCGATTCCACGTACCCGCAACATTTTACCACGGATGACAGTGGGTATCCCCAAGTCCTATTTAAGGCACGCCGTGATGATGGCGTCAAATTCACGGGTGATGTCCATTTCACCCGCTGGACCGGCAAGGAATGGACGGAACCGGCCAGCCTCGGCACCGGATCTAACGGGTTTCTCGAAGCCAAGGGTGGAAGGATCGAATTCTTCGGGCAGGAAAATCTTCGTTCCGCCGATCATGGAGCCAGTTGGGAAAAGGTTCGCACGATCTATGCCGAGCCGAACTCTGACATCTATCCAGTGTATGAAGGGGTTGCTGCTGCCCGTCTCATCATCGTGGGTGGTGGTAAAAAGGCTTCCGCTAATCCCTACTATCTATGGGGCGATAAGGGCTTCGTCAGTCCGTAGGAACGAACTTTCTTCCGCAATGACTGCGTGCGGATCAATCCATATTCCCTTCGGCAATGGAGGTTACGAAACTTGCTTCGTAGGGGCTCGAAGCGATAGCTTGCGAGGGGTTGTGGTCGGTTGCGATTTTGCGACCCACGTGGATGACTTTGACGATGGGCGGCTGCGAAGCCTGTGCTTGCTGCTGTTGGGCGATGCTAGTTTGTTTCGCTTTGTAAATCCCGTGAGTGAAATGGATCGCACCGAGAAGGACGGCGATGACAGCGCAGTTTTTGAGAAGCGCCATGCCAGTTGAGGGGCCTTTGCTGACAACGGTGGGGCGCTTTGGTCGGTTGGTGGATGGTTTCCATGCGGCGGTCGCAAATTTGGTGGATTTTGCTTTGAGCCAACCGGTGAGCTCTTCGGCGAGTTCTTCGGCATCCGAGTATCTCAATGCGGGATCGGCGTGGGCGGCTTTGCGGCAGATCGCGCCAAGCTTCAGATCAGGAATCAAGGAATTTGTGATCGTTTGAGATTCGACGGGCTTTCCGGTGAGTAGTTCGCCGAGGACAAGGCCTAGGGAAAAGACATCGGAGCGTGCATCTCCTGTTGCTGGATCGTGGTTTGCTTCCGGGGCTATGTAGCTACTGGGGCCAGTGGTAGGGTCGGAGCCGAAATCGCCGAGCTTTGGCTGGCAATCAGGAGTAAGGAGAATATTGGCGGGCTTGATGTCGCGATGGGTGATCCCGTTTTCATGCGCGTTGGCAACTCCCTTGCAGGTGGCGAGGACGATTTCTACGGCTTGTTTCGGGTCGATCACTTTGCCGGAGGCGGAGCGTTGCAGTGATTTTCCCGGAACATACTCCATCACGAGGTAGAGCAGGCCTTCGGTTTCTCCGAAATCGAATACGCGGATGAGGTTGGGGTGAGTGAGATACGCCATGGCACGGGCATTCGCTTGGAAGGAGGCGCGGTAGGCAGGATCGGCTCCGAGCTCGCGGGGAAGAATCTTGAGAGCGACATCGCGGTCGAGCGAACGTTGGCGGGCTTTGAAAATCGAGCCTGACGCACCGCAGGAAATCAGGTGTTCGATTTCGAACGCGGGGAACAGGGACTGTAGGGACTGTGGTTCGGATATTTGGACGTGGGACATGGTTTCAAGGGTGGTTTCGGTCTATTCCGATGGGTGTCAGAATGCCCTTTTATACGATATTCTCGGTTTTCCGATATTACGGGATCGCGTAATTCAAGTTTTTGGCACGAAACGGAGAGTTGCCAGTAATGGCTGGTTTGCGGTGGCGACTGGGAGCAGATGATGCTCTTGTGCACATATGGAAAAAGGAAATGAGGCGGCAATCAACGTGGGGCATATCGCGCGGACGGCGAGTCTGGGGACCGGTGCCTATGAATTTATCCCGCTGCCATTCGTGGACGAGTGGGCGATCAAGAGGCATCGCAAGAGCATGGTGGAATCGATTTTGAAGAAGCGTGGAATTACCTTCGAGACTGGAGTGCCGGAGCTGCTTGCCGGGGGCGGACGCTCGTTGTTCTCGCGACTTGGCTCGATGAGTCGGGGGCTTATTTTAAAACCGCTTCGGAAACTGTTTCGCTCCGTGTTGTTCTGGCTCACGGCGAAAAACGCGGCTCGCACGGCGATGGTTACCTATTTCTTAGCGAGGCTCCTGCATCATCCTGGGCTGCTGCCGGAAGGTGCGGGGAATCATCTTACCAAGGAGAGGGCGCGCTTCATCAGTGATGTTTTCACGGATGTTTCGAAAGGGATCGATCTTCGCGCCGCGAAGGATGCGTTTCGGCAGGTGGTCCGGCTCTTCCGCTGGCCTGGAAAAGCCTCGGAGGAGAAAGTGATTCAGACCATCGAGGAAACCGCACCGGGATTCATCTCTGAATTCGATGCGATGGTGGGCGAGCGCTTGGCGAGAGGCCAAGCGAAGCTCCGCTAGAGTTTTCTGCGACTAGGAAAGTAGGGATTTGCCCGTCATTTCCTTCGGTTGGTCCAGACGGAGCATTTCCAAGAGGGTGGGGGCGACATCGGCTAGGATGCCGTCGTGCATTTTCTTGGAGGATGCATCGTCGGCGACATAGATGATTTCTACTAGGTTTGTGGTATGTGCGGTGTTCGGGGAGCCGTCCTCGTTGCGCATGAATTCGCAGTTCCCGTGATCCGCGGTGATGAGAAGCTTTCCTCCGAGACGCAGGGTTTGCTCAACGATCTGTTTTACTGAATCGTCGATTACCTCGACGGCTTTTTTCGCTGCCTCCACAACTCCGGTGTGCCCGACCATATCGGGGTTGGCGAAGTTTAGAATGACCAAGTCGAATTCCTTGAGATTTTCGATCACGGTTTTGGTGACTTCTTCGGCGGACATCTGCGGCTTGAAGTCGTAGGTGGGGACGTCTTTGGGTGAGGGGATGATAAAGCGTTTCTCCCCCTTGTTCGGCTCCTCGGCACCACCGTTGAAGAAGTAGGTGACGTGAGGATATTTTTCCGTCTCGGCGATGCGCATCTGCTTCATGCCGGCGGTGGCGACAGTTTCGCCGAGTGTCATCTCCAGTGTCTGCGGAGAGAAAATGGCCTCGCAGGGATACTTTTCGTCATAAACGGTGAGAGTGACGTAGTGAACCTTTGGCACCGCTCCGCGATCAAATCCTTCGAATTTCTCCTGGAGAAACGCTTCGGAAAGCTCGCGCGCACGGTCGGCGCGGAAGTTAAAGAAAAGAACAACGTCTCCATCGCGAACGCGTTGGGTATCTGGCTCGGCGAAAATCATGGCCGGCATGAATTCGTCGGTCTTCGACTGGCTTTCATAGACCTCGGCGATGGCTTCGGAAGCGAGAACTTCGCGTTTCTCCCCGATGCCGTGAACGATGGCGTCCCAAGCGAGTTTCACGCGATCCCAGCGTTTGTCGCGGTCCATGGCAAAGTAGCGCCCAACGACGGTGGCGATCTTTGCGCCGAATTTCGCGGTCTCGTCTTCGACCTTGGAGACGTAGGCAGCTCCGCCGGTAGGGGAGGTATCGCGCCCGTCGGTGATGGCGTGGATGAAGATGTCTTTCACGCCGGCCTCGGAGGCGAGCTTGGTCAAGGCGATGAGCTGGTCTTGATGGGAGTGAACTCCGCCGTCAGAAACGAGGCCGACGAAGTGGAGACGGCCGGTCTTGGATTTCTCTAGGGCTTTTTTGAAAACGGCATTTTCCGCGATGGTGCCTTCTGAAATCGCTTTGTTGATGCGGGTAAAGTCCTGATAGACGATGCGGCCCGCGCCGAGATTGAGGTGACCGACTTCGGAATTTCCCATCTGTCCTTCCGGAAGGCCAACATCCATGCCGGAGGCGGAAAGAAAGCTGTTGGGATAACGGGAGAGAGTTTCGTCGGTGAAAGGGGTGTTTCCGAGGATGACGGCGTTTCCGTCCTTCTCTGCGGTTTCTTTTCCGCCGGGGTTCGTTCCCCAACCGTCGCGGATGATGAGCACTACTGGTTTCTTAGGCATGCGGGTGGCTGTAGTGGAGAGGGAGCGGATAGGCAAGAATAAGTCCCGCCGGGGGTGGATTGGAGCTATTCCGGCACTTGCTCCAGCGTAATCCCATATAACTCCGCGATCTCCGGTGCTTCTGAGGCGTGATAAATTTCCTGATAGTAGATTTCCTTGATGCCGTAGGCGCAGAGGGTCTGCATGCAGGCGGTGCAGGGCATGGTGGTGGTGGCGACGATCTTTGCCTCACCGCGTTTGAAAAGGGAGCAGAGATTGATTTCCGCATGCAGCATGAATTTCTGCCGTCCTTCGCGATCTGCCCAGAAATTCGGGGGTGCTACGAAGCCGGGGGCGAGGCCATTGTAGGCGGTGGCAATGACTCGGTTGTCGTGGTCGAGGGCGGCGGCTCCTACTTTTCGGAAAGGATCCTCGGAGCGGAGGGAGGCGACGCGGGCCAAGGCCATGGCGTATTCGGGGATGGTGAGGCGGGTTTCGGACACGGGGAAACGCTAGGTTTTTAACTCTCATCTTCAAAGCAAGAAAGAGAATTGGGAAATGAAGCGAACGCGAGGCTTGCGAAGGCAAGGTGGGGGAGCTAGGAATCGCGGCA
>CAWCXB010000030.1:0-124177 GCA_963799385.1 uncultured Verrucomicrobiae bacterium | reverse complement strand
CAAAAGTTAGGTTGGTCGCGGGCGCGGTCCCCAGAGCAAATTTTCCAATTCGCGTGCCGGTATCGGGATCGATCACAAGCACGATTCCCGGCTGAAAGGACACGGTATAGTAATTCCCCCAGACATCGAAAGTGCAACCGTCCAAACCGCCCTCGTCGCTCCCCAACTCATAGACGAGTTCCTCCTCGCCAAGCGGTAGGTCCTTTCCGTTGATCGCGTATCTCCTCACTCCGGCACGGTTCACGTAAAGAAATTTCCCGGAAGGATCCACATCTAGACCATTCGCCCATTTCTCAGAAACCTTCTCCACTTTCCCGTCGTTCCCAGGAGTCACGCGGAAGATCCCTACCCTTGGCGCGCTGAAATAAATCTCGTTGTGGATACCTACCGTGATGTCGTTACCGGGACCGGATTTTTCCGCACTCGTTATCAAAACCACTTCCCCATCTGGCATGAGGCGGCGCAGACCACTCACGCCAAGGACCAAAATCGAACCATCGGGAAGAACGTGAGTGCCTCCCGCAGAAGGCCCGCCGAGAAGTTCATGCAGGGAACCATCTGGATCGATTCTTGTCAGCGGTCGGTTGCCCGAAAAATAGTAGGTATCGTCCGAGGCACTGTAGCTCGGCCCTTCCGGGAACCAGTCGATCTCCGCAATTGTCGAGACTTTGGGATTCACGAGTTTCTCAGCCGGAAATTTCGCATCAGCCGCCGGCAACGTGATGTGATCCGCCGAAAAACCCCGCCCGACGAACAGATCCATCATTGAATTCCCCGAGGCGGAGAATGTAGTGAGAGCAAGTGAAAGCAGCAGAGAAAATCGGAAATATGTCATAGAATGTAGCAGGCAGGTATCACACATAGATGGCACAAGCGGAGGAAAAGTGCCCTCTTATCCGGGCGAAATTTCAATTCTGTTTCCTGACACGCTCAAGCTCCACGATGAGTTCATTGTAATGATCTGCCACTTTTTCTCCCGTCATGCCCTCTGGAAATTTTGCGACATAGGATCGATCGGGCACGTCTTTGTCGGTGCGCCATTCCATGGTGGCGTCCTCGAAAATATGGCTATACCCGTGTTTCGTCTCCAGCAGCCATGGCTCAAATCCTTCCACCGCGACAGCGATGGCGATGAGATCCGCACTGTGGTGTGTGGGTCCCCTCGCCCATGAGGATTTTTTGAAAAATAGTTGGTATGCCTCCCGCACCATGCCGCCCTCGGGGATCTCCGTCATGAACGGTCCCCCCGTCATGATCATACGGGAAAACTCAGCTCCGCCGGTATAGATCACGGGTGTCGGCCAATCCGAGTTCACTTTTTTTACCGCAGCGGGATCGGGCAGGAAATTCCCCCAGCTCCCCGTCTTACTCTGGCGCGGGTACGCGCCGCCCATGCAGACGTAGTGATTCACCTTCTGCTTCACCAGCTCCATGCCGGTGAGCGGACTATACTCATCCGGTCCAGTGGAAAGTAGTGCGGCCGGATTCGTGAGATATCCGAGAGAAACAACGGTCACGGATTTCGGCTCTGCGGCGGCAAGAATCTTGCGGTAAAGATTCACCGCGTCCGGTGCCGCTTCCACGTCAAACTCCGCCGGATAATCGCGGATCAACATACCTGTATAAACCGATTTCCGGTCCACCCCCTCCTTCCTCACACCCACCGGGATTCCCGGCCTTCCGAAATACGAGTTGAGCGCATGGACCGCCGGCGCCGATTCCGGATTCTTCCCTGCGATGGCGACCCCAAGAATTTCCGCTTGTCCTGCCTCCACGTAAGCGTGGGCGAGAGCGAGCGCAGCGACATCATCCACATCGGACTCAAAATCAGTGTCGATGAGGAGCTTCACCGGATCGGCGAGGCAGGCACTGGCAGTGAAGAGACAGAACGAGACAAAGAGGGTTTTGGATTTCATCAGAGAGACGGTAGAAGGTCAGGCCATTTCCGTGAAACTTACGCCCAGCTCGTGCTCAAATCTTCCAATCTTTTTGCGCTCCCGAGGATCGATCAGCGCCAGGGACATTCCTTTCTTTCCCGCACGGGCGGTCCGCCCACTACGGTGAGTATAGTATTCGAGTTGCTCCGGGAGCTGATAGTGAATCACAAAGGACAGTCCCTCCACATCGATGCCGCGCGCTGCCACGTCGGTGGCGATCAGGATTCGTGTGCGCTCGTTTTTAAACCCACGCATCACTTTGTCCCGCTCACGCTGGGAGAGATCGCCTTGGATCACATCCACGGGAATGCCGAGCTTTTCCAACTGCCGCCCGAGCGCGATCGCACCCGCCTTGGTCCGAACGAAAATCAAGCCTCGCTCGTCCTCGCGTCGATCCAGAAACTCGAGGACGTATTCGTTCTTCTCGTCCTTTGCACAAACTGCGTAACGGTGATCGATGTTCTGATTCACAACATGCGCCTTATCGACTTTCACGGTCTCCGGTTGGCCGTGCATGGAGGCTTTGACGAGTGCTCCCAGCGAATCGGGAAAGGTCGCCGAAAACAACCAGGTGCTGCGCCGCTGGCGGGTGAGACCAAAGATGGAAACAAGCTGCTTTTTGAAACCCATGCTCAACATCTCATCCGCTTCATCGAGCACGACGTGCTTCACGTTCACGAGCGTCAGCGCACGTTTCCCGATCAGATCGAGCAACCTTCCCGGCGTAGCCACCACGATATGTGTGGGGCGCCTGAGATTCGTAATCTGCCGATCCATCGGTTCCCCGCCGGTCAGCGTCTCAATGAAGATTTTATCCGAGTATTTCGTGAAACGGAAAAGCTGCTTCGCGATCTGTTTCGCCAAGCTCCCGCGTAGGAGCAACGACCAGCCCTTGGACCTCCGGCTTCTTCGGATCGATCTTCGTCAACAATGGCAGACCGAACGCGGCCGTCTTTCCCGTACCGGTCTGCGCCTGCGCCACGAAATCCGCTCCGCTTTTGAGCAGAAACGGAATCGACCTTGTCTGCACCTCGGTGGGCGTTCTGATGCCGAGTTCGTCCAAACCTTTCACCAAATCCGCCGGTATCCCCAATTCTCTAAATGTGCTCAAAATCGTAAGTGTTGCTGCCGGGAGACTGCCCCCCTACCCGGCAAATGACGAGTCATGATTTTCTATCGGATCGGTGCCTTACCTAGAGTTCGATCCAATAACGGCGAAGGAGTCCCCCTTCTTCCTCGATGAACAATTCGTCCTCCAAGATGCCTCCTGCATTCTCGATCATTTTTGCCGAGGCAATATTGGACGGAATACACGTGACCAAGGCTTTCTCAGTTCCCAGTTCCCGTAGGTAGCAGAGGCCCGCTTTGAATAATTGACTCCCAAATCCACGTTTGCGGTATCTCGGAGCGACCGCGTATCCAATATTTCCACCTCTTCGGAGCAACCTCTCGTTAAGAGCGTGCCGTATGCTGCATCGGCCCACGATGACTCCATTTAAAAAACCATAGAGCATGGTGTGGGGAACCCGACCCTCTTCCAATCCGATCCCCGCCACATCTTTCTTCAATGCCGCCAAATGCTCCACGAAAGGAATCCCTTGTTTCCAGGTAAACGTAAACCACGCGGGATCCTCCCCTTTCCATTCCTCGAAACCAGCATGGAAAGCGGACTCATCTCCGACATCCAGCTGGCGAATTTCCAAAATCTCCATGACCGGCGAAGACTAGTGGACTGTCGTAAGGGAAAGAAGTAGAAATCGGGCAATGAATCCAGACCTCACCCGCCATCCGTCCACAGATCCCGGTACGATCATCCAGCTCCGCGATCGGCAATATGCGGCGGATCTGATTGCGACGGCCTTGCTACATCTCGACCTTTTCACCTGGCTTGCGAAAAACGAGGGTGCTTCTCCTGAGAACATCGCGGCCCATTTCGAACTCGCAGAACGCCCCCTCGATGTCATGCTGACGTTGTGCCGCGCCTACGGATTTATCGAAGGCATCGATGAACTACGAATCTCCGAGATGGGACGAGAGCATTTGGTGAAAGGATTCCCCGTGGTTCCTTGGCCCATACTACATGCCGATAAGAGATTCCGCAATTTCCAAGAGTTTCATCCATGTGCTCAAAACTGGAAAGCCCGCCAACTGGCAGGCAAAGGACGCGGGAGGTGACTGGCATGAGTCGATGCGCGATCCGGATTTTGCAAAAGAGTTCACCGGATTGATGAATTGCCGAGGGCTGCTCTTCGGACAGAAACTTGCACAGGCCATCACACCGTTTCTCGGAAAGAGGAAGACTCTTCTCGATGTGGGCGGCGGCTCTGGGATCTACTCGGCCGCGATCTGTGCCGCTCATCCGAAGCTCACAGCCACGGTGTTCGAGCAGGATCCGGTGGATGCGATCGTCAAATCTGAAATCACTCGACACGGACTCGAAGAAAAAATTTCCGTGCGAACCGGCGACATGTTCCTCGATCCTTGGCCACAGGCAGACGTAGTCCTGCTTTCAAACGTGCTTCACGATTGGGACACGGATCAGGTCGGCGAGCTATTCGCGCAGGCCGCAAAAACACTCGAACCCGGCGGTCTGCTTTTGATCCATGATGCTTTCGTTTCCGATGACAAAGCCGGCCCCGTCGAGACGGCCGAATATTCCGCTCTGCTAATGAATATCACCCAAGGAAAATGCTACTCCGTCGCCGAGTATTCCACATTGCTCATTGAGCACGGATTCACTCCGGGAGGATATCAGGAAACGGTTTCGAAACGGGGATTTATGACAGCGATCCGAGACTAAATCGAACTGTCATTTCTTCCACTTTTTCTCCCAAGGCTTCAGCTCTTTTTTCACGGTCTCCTGCGGGAGTTCATCATCGTAAAGTGAGCGTCCGCTCCACCGCAACAAGCCTGCGATCTCCTTTGCCTGCTCCAAAAGCTCGCGCATGCGTTCCGGGGAAATACCCGGTTCCTTCAACGCTGCTTTCACCGCCGCGTCGCGCTTCTGAAGCACCACGGATGAGAGCATTCCCAGCGCCTGCTCCGCCGCTTGCAATCCGTCTGGAACCACCGCATCGGAAGAACCCATCCCGGCGTTCAATGCCGCTTGCTCGCCGGGCCTTAGGCTGGCGAGAAACGCATTCACCGCCGCGCTCGAACCTGTATCGGGAGACGCAGCCAAAATCTTTTCCAACAGCGGAACTCCCTCCACCCAAACCTTCGCCTCATGCAGTGTCTCAAACTGCTCGTTCAGAAAGTGCTGTGCCGGGGCCGAGGTCAGTGCGAGGTGACAGAGAAATCCCACCGTTCGATCCAGTGGGTAAATACGAGTTTCAGGAACTGCTTCAGCCTCATCATCGCGGCGATTGTTTGGTCGGCTTGCCTGCGCCGCAGCGCGTTTGATAGATTTCCCTATCCCTTCCCGCAGGGTGGATGAAGTGAGACCGAGAAGCGTGGAAACAACATTGATCTGCTGATCGCGGGCTGCGTGATCCTCCATCGTAGCCAGGAGATCGGTGCACTCGCGAGCGAGTTCAGTGCGGCCCTCTGCGGAATCGAGGCGTCCCTTGGCACGAGCGGTTTCTATCTTGAAATCGAAAAACTCACTCGCCTCGCCCACCAATTTCCGAAATCCCTCAACTCCGTGCGCCTTGAGATACGTGTCAGGATCGTCCCCGGCGGGTAGAGCGACAACTCTCACCGAGAGCCCCTCCGGAGAAAGTTCTCGGAATGCTCTCTCACTGGCCTTGATCCCGGCACTATCTCCATCGTAACAAACCACGGCGGTCTTCGCATAGCGCTTGAGAATGCGCGCGTGTTGAGAGGTGCACGCGGTGCCCAAGGGCGCGATCACATTTTCCACCCCTTGCTCGTGACAGGCAATCGCATCGATCTGCCCCTCGCACAAGATCACTGTCTGCTCTTTCAGGATCGCCTTCTTCGCCCGATCGAGTCCGAAGAGCACGTTGGATTTCTTGAAAATATCAGTCTCCGGAGAGTTGATGTATTTCCCGGTCCTCGGGTCATCTCGGAGCTGCCGACCGCTGAACGCAATGACATCGCCCACCTCGTTCCGGATCGGGAACATCAGCCTGTCGCGAAATCGAACATAGAGCCCCGCCGCCGGCCGATCCGCGTCTTTCAGCCCCGCAAAACCGCAGTCCACCAGCTCTTTTCCCGTGTATTTCCTTTCCCTCGCCCAAGTCAGAAAAGCCGACGCATTCTCCGGCATCCATCCAATCTCCCACCGCTCCGCCATCTCTCTGCCAAAGCCCCGCCCTTTCAGGTAATCCCGCGCGTGTTGGCAGTCCGGATTCATCTTTACCTGCTCGTGGAAAAACGCCGCTGCTTCTCTGTGCAGATCCAGCATGCGCCCCCGTGATCTTCGCGCAGCACGTGCCTTCGGATCATCCGGCTCCTCCTCCAGCACAACACCCGCTTTCGCGGCGAGCCTCTTCAGCGCATCCATGAACAACAGGCCCTCGTGATCCATCACGAAGCCGATCGCGTTCCCACTCTTCCCGCAGCCAAAGCAATGATAGAACTGCTTCGATGGGCTGACGTTGAACGACGGTGTCTTCTCGTTATGAAACGGACAGTTTGCCTTGTATCCAGTCCCCGCCTTTTTCAGCGGGATGTAGGTGTTGATCAGATCCACGATATCGGTGGACGCCAATACCCGCTCGATCGTGTCTTTCGATACCAGTCCCACGGCCTAGCTCGCTTTCTCGGAAAATTTTCCCCGTCCCAGCTTCTCGTCGAGCGTCTCCCATTGCTCGCGGCTCACGATGAATCCCACGCAGCCTTCCCGACCGCACAGGCACGGATGATCCTCATAACACTCCACGTCGAATCCGTAATCGAAGGTCAACTCCTCCCCCTCTTCAATTTCCCGCAGCGAGTGAATGTAGATACGTTTCCCCGTCTGGATCGCCTCGCAATTCGGATCACAGGAGTGGTTGATCAGCCGCGCCGTGTTCCATGGCACATTGCCATCAATGTCGTATTTCTTCGAGACATTAAAAATATACACCGCCGCATCACCAGTCTCCACGGCCTTCTCGTGCTGCGCCACACCGCGTACGTCGCTCTCGTCCTTGCTGACCAACTCGCCCACATACTCAATGATTTTTTCCTCCGCCGCGATATGCCGCGTCGCATACACACCTCGCCCATGGATCGCGGACCCGCGCACCTCACACAATTCACTCTGCGCCCGCTCCCAAAGGGCACGCAGTTTTTTGTAAAGCTCTCGCTCACTCATCCCCGTATTCTTTTTTTTCCCCTTCGCCATCTTCTTATAAAAAGCTATCGGACTTGCCGTTTTTCCAAAGGAGGAAGTTCCAAGTCCTGCGGAAGATTCACGAACAAGCTTCGCAAATCAGCCACCGATACGGATGAACCGTCAATAAAGCTCCAGTTCTCCTTCCCTTTATCTGCGATCGCCACTTGGAATCCCGTGCTCTCGATCACCACCGGAGTCGAGACCCCTTCCACCAGAGTGCGAAATTTTGTGACCGTCGGCACCAACACCATCCACTTCGTGTAGCGCAGTTTCTCTATCGACCGACCGTTCTCAGTAACAACGACTTTTCCCGGTCCCACCTCAAAGGGCCGCGGCACTCCCTGCGGTTTGAAATCCGTCACTGAAATCCCCTGCTGCAACATCCTCTTCGCAACCCCATCGAGCTGCTGCTGCATCTTCTCCATTCCGCCCATTCGCTTCGCAGTGCGCTCCTTCCACTGAGGATACATACGCTCAATCGCAGCAGCATATCGTCCCATCACCACCTCCTTCCCGAGATCCGCCACCGCCTTCGTCGCGGAAGCAACTACCTGTGGCGGTGCCTGCTCCACCACCGTGTCCTGCGCCCAGACCGTTCCCATCGCCACCAGAAACAGAATTAAAGTCTTCATGCACCTACCCATGGCCTCCTCCACCCTCCCAGTCAACTCCATCATTCGATTCCCAATCCCCGTCACGAAATCCAGAACTAGGATTTCCCGCTTTCGGCGTAAGATCCATTTTCCTTAGGATACCCGAAATAGTCGAAAATACTACATATAGGTTATTCACAACGATTTACATACTAGGTATTGTGCTTCACTCCACTCCCACCTTGAATCCGCTCGGAAATATCCTAGTCTCATCGAATCAGCCACCACTCTGGTTTCTGGTTCCTAATCTCTGGTTTCTAAAAAAGCGCATGTACCTCAAGACCCTCGAAATCCAAGGCTTCAAATCCTTCGCAGACCGCACCGTATTCGAGTTTGCCCAAGGCGTCACCGGCATCGTCGGCCCGAACGGTTGTGGAAAGTCCAACGTCGTCGATGCCATCCGCTGGGTTCTCGGGGAAACCTCCGCCAAAGCGCTCCGTGGCGGAGAAATGGCGGACGTCATTTTCAATGGAACTGAAAAACGCAAGCCCCTCGGCATGGCCGAAGTCACTCTCACGATGGCCGATTGCGAAGAGTCACTGAAAGTCGATTTCAACGAAGTCTCCCTCACCCGCCGCGTCTTCCGCGACGGCCGCTCAGAGTACCGCCTCAACGGAACCCTCTGCCGCCTCAAAGACATCCACGACCTCCTCATGGATACCGGCATCGGCCGCACCGCCTACTCCATCATGGCCCAGGGCCAAATCGACCAGATCCTCTCCTCCAAGCCAGAGGAACGCCGCGCGGTTTTCGAAGAGGCGGCCGGTATCACCAAGTTCAAACGTGAGAAAAAAGACGCACTCCGCAAACTCGAATACACGGAAGCCAATCTTCTCCGCGTATCTGACGTTCTCGCCGAGCAAGAGCGACGTATGAACTCCCTGAAACGCCAAGTCGCCAAAGCCCGCCGTTTCCAGTCCTTCTCAGCCGACCACCGCATCCTCGATACCCACCTCGCCCACAAGCGCTACGTAGAAATCACCGGCGAACGCGCCGAACTCACCAACTCGATCCGCTTCCTTGATGCGAACGAATCCCACCTCGAGCGACTTCTCCCGGAAAAAGAGGAATCCGTCTCCGAAGCCCGCTCCGCCGCCCGCCAGTTCGAATCCGAACTCGCAGAACTCCGCCAGCAACTCAACACCCACCAGAACTCCCTCGCCGCCGCCCAGGCCCGCATCGCGTTCAACAACGAGCGCAAGGCCGAACTCGAAGGCCGCATCTCCCAGAACCATTCCGACATCGCATCCACCAAGGAAAAGCTCGCCCAGCAGGAATTCGATTTCACCGCCGCGAACGACGCCCTCGACCAACTCACCCGCCGCATCGCCGAGCAGGAAATCCAGCTCCAGAAACAGGAAGAGCAAACCCTCACCTCCCGCGAGCAACGCGCAAACCTTGAAACCTCCCTCCGCAACTCCCGTGCCGAGGCAAACAAAACCCAGACCCTCATCGCCTCCATGCAGGCGAAAATCGAGTCCGCCCTCGCCCAACTCGAAGGCAACCGCGACCGCGCCCGCCAGCTCGCCGAGGAAGAGCAGCGCCTCAACATCGGCATTGAGGAGCACATCGCCCAGCAGACCCAGATCGCCTCGCTCGTTTCTGAAACGGGAGAGAAACTCACCGAACTCGAGGAAGCTTTCCAAACCTCCGAGCGCACCTACCAGCACACCCGCGGCGACCTTGATTCCTCCCGTAAAGCAGCCACCGAATCGAACAAAGTCCTCGCCCAACGCTCCGCCCGCCTCGATGCGGTCAAGCAACTCGTCGCATCCGGCGAAGGCTTCGCAAAAGGCACGCAAAACCTTCTCAAAGGCCTCGACTCCCCCGATGAATTCAAGCCCTCCATTGAAGGCGTCCTCGCATCTTTCATCCAAGCCGATGACTCCGCCGCCCGCGCCATCGAAGCCGCCCTCGGCGCGAAGCTCCAGACCGTCCTCGTTTCCGACTCCACCGTCGCCGAATCCCTCATCCAGCGCCTCACCGAAAAGAAACTCGGCCAGGCCGCCATCCTTCCGAAAAACCTCATCCCGAAAACCTCCGGAACCCAGATCGAGACCCTCCCCTCCGGAGCCACCGCGTGGGCGCTCGACAAGGTAAAATCCGAGCCACAGGTCGCCTCCATCATTGAGCAGCTTCTAGAGAAAACCCTCATCGTCCCCGATCTAACAACCGCGCTCAAGCTTCGAGCCGATTACTCCTCCCTCACCTTCGTCACCCTCGCCGGAGAAATGCTTTCCCCCGAAGGCACCATCCAGGGCGGTGCCGCATCCGGTGCCTCCACCTCTCTCCTCGAAAGGCAAAACGAAGTCCGCTCGCTCGAAAAGGAAGTCGCCGATCTCCAGCGAGCCGACGAAGCAGCCCGCGAAAAAGTCGCCTCCCTCGAGTCCGGACTCGAAGCCCAACGCGAAGCCGTCGAAGTTTCCCGCGAACGCCTCCAGCGCCAGAAGGTAGAGCTCTCCACCCTCCAAGGCCAGCTCACCCTCGCCTCCCGCGAAGTGGAAAATTTCACCACCCGCATTGAGAACGTCCGCTGGGAAAAATCCGAACTGGATAAACGTGAAACCGCCGCTTCCGATTCGCGCCAGCACATCGAGTCGGAACTCGCCGCCTCCCGCGAGCGCCTCGAAGCCATCGAAGACCAGACCCGTTCCCTCCAATCCCAGTTCGACGCAGCTGTCATTTCCGACCAAGAATTCAGCGCCGCACTCAACGAACTCCGCACCGATCTCGCCGTCGAAAAACGTGCGAAGCAGGCCGCCGAAGAACAGCAGCGCCCCATGGAAGCCCGCCTATCCGAGCTGCGCGAAGTCGCCATCCGCCGCGAGACGGAAATCGAGAATTTCCAGCAACGCATCCAGGGATCCATCGACGAAAACGCCTCCCTCACCTCCCAAGCGGAGGATCACCAGATCGAGGCCGAAGATCTCCAGCAAGTCCTCTCCGAAAAAGCCCAAGGCCGTAACGAACTCATCAAAGCCATCGAAGAGGCCGAGGCCGCCCTTTCGAAATTCCGCAAAGATCTCGCTTCCATCAACGAGCAGAAGGGCCGTGAAGAAATCGCCGCCACCAAGCTCGACCTCCGCCTCGAAAACCTCCTCACCGCGACCGAGGACCGCCACCAGATCACCCTCGCCACCTTCGAGCCGGACGCGCATTTGTTGTTGGCCACCCTCACCTCCCGCAAAGCCAAAGACGCCAGCGGAGATGAGGAGTCAGCTTCTCCTGAGACCCAATCCAGCCCTGAAGAATTCCAAGACACCCCCGGAGAACCCAACTGGTCCCAGGTCGAATCCCTCGTCCACGAGCTCAAACGGAAAATCGAATCCATGGGCCCGGTCAACGTCGACGCCATCGAGGAATACGACGAACTCGAAGAACGCCACAACTTCCTCCGCAATCAGCACGACGACCTCGTCTCCTCCAAGACCGAACTGCTCGCCGTCATCGAGCGCATTAACGAGGAAACCCAGCGCCGTTTCTCCGAAACCTTCGCCCAAGTCCGCATCAATTTCCGCGATATGTTCAAGGAACTCTTCGGCGAAAAAGGCCAGGCAGACCTCACCCTGCTCGACGAATCCGACCCGCTCGAATCCGGAATCGAAGTGATCGCTAAACCTCCAGGTAAAAAGCTCCAGTCCATCACTCTACTCTCCGGTGGCGAGCGCTCCATGACCGCCGTCGCCCTGCTCTTCTCGATCTACATGATCAAGCCGTCCCCGTTCTGCGTGCTCGACGAACTCGACGCCCCGCTCGACGAATCGAACATCAACCGCTTCGTAAAAGTCCTCGACCGTTTCATTGACCGATCCCAGTTCATCATCGTCACCCACTCCAAACGCACCATGGCCCGCGCTGACGTCATGTATGGTGTGACCATGGAGGAATTCGGCGTCTCCAAACCCGTAGGAATGCGCCTCACCGCCTCCTCCGACGATCAGAAAGTCGAAGCAAAATCCGCCGCCCAAAAAGCCGCCCTCAGGCTCGACGCCTAACGTGGCGGCGGATTGCATCCGCCCTGCCATTCATACATTAAGACCGCATCGAAAACTCCACCAAACCCACCGCCAAGGACAAACACCCAAAACCCAAGACCACCAAACTCGAGGACACACTTCCGGAAGCAAACTCGCCGCAGATGAACCTTTTCGACTTTTGACAGTGGCGGCCGATTGCATCCGCCATGCCAAATCAAACCTCGCGCAATTCAACCGCATTTCTCACAATTCCCTCATCCGAAACCATGTCCCTTCGCATCCGTAAACTCAAACTCTCCGGAATCCGGCAATTCCGCGATGTGACTTTCGACTTCACTGACCCTAAGACCGGAAAACCGCTGGATCGCATTTGCCTGATTGGCGGAAATGGCACAGGCAAATCGACTCTTCTCAGACTGCTCACCTCACAGAAGCTACTGAACGTCAGCCAGCCTAGAAACATTCCCGTAAGCCATCCCAGCAAGTGGACGGTGGAGTTCGGTGATGGCGACCAAAAAGCGAGTCTTACCCCAGTTGGACAAACAGGACAACATCAGTGGTTTAAAGAGTTTGATATGGCGGCTGGAACCGAAGCCCTCAATCCATTCCGCAAAAATGATAATAACGACATTATAGCGGAAGGTTCTTGGCATGATCTCCTTAAGGAATCAATCGTAGTCTACTGCCCACCGGATTCAGAACTGAATCCAAATTCGGGATCCATAAACGATGTCCCGAGTTCAAGTCTGGACAAGGCACTTAGGTTCCTCAAAGAGCCGCAAAAAAAATTCAAGGTGGGTCAGGACACCGTCACGGAATTCTGGAAACTTCTCATCGCATTGATCAAGGATCGCGAATCCCGTCTTATAGAATACAACCGCCTGCCTGAAAACAAAGTGCGCACCATTGGGGAAGTGGAGGCCGAGTTTTTGGCGGCGAATCCCGACATGTTGAAGGAACTTACCGATTTGTGGGAACCCATTCTCACTAAGGCCGGTTTGATGTTCGACTACGAGAAGGCCGCCGTTCCCGTGCAACTGACCGACAATCTGAAGGCATATATCCGGTTACTAGCCGAGGATGCCGTCGTCCCATACGCCGACCTCAGCACAGGCATACGCAGCTTCCTATTCCGTCTCGGTCACCTCTTCACCATCTTCCGCCTGCACTCTAGTAATGGTGGCATCGTTCTCGTGGATGAACCTGAAAACAGCCTCTACCCCGATTTTCTTTTTGACCTCCTAACTCACTACGAAAAGGCAGCACCGGGTTCGCAAATGTTCTTCGCCACCCATAGTCCCATCGTCGCCGCCCAGTTCAAGCCGGAAGAGCGTTTCATTCTCGAGTTCGATCCTGACCGGGGTGTCGTCGTAAGACGCGGAGTCACTCCTGAAGGTGACGATCCCAACGACGTTCTGCTGAAGGATTTCGCAGTCAGAACTCTCTACGGCACGAAAGGAATCGAAAGCTGGAAACGCTTCCGCGAACTCGACTTGGCCATCCAGACGGAAACCGACCCGCAAAAGCGCAAAGCCATGCTCAAGGAATATCTGGAGCTCGGCAGAACCTACAATTTCGATCCACAGGATGAAGTTTCTGTATAAAGACCCGGACTCGCTGACGGCTTTCCTTGGACTGATTTATCCAAAGGACAGAATACTAGCCAAGGAGGCATTGAGTGGCATCCAGCGGAACTTCTGCGCCTACTCCGAGCGTTATTTGAAGCCACTGGACAGCGTGGATGTCGAGCATTTCGACCCGCGACTCAAGAATACTCCCTCCGACAACATTCGCAACTGGCACGCAGTCATACACTGGCTCAACATGCGGAAGTCGAACCGTATTGAGGACTTCGAACCGCTGCCGGATCTGCAGTACTGGACAAATGATCGTGTTTCCTACCAGAACGGCTTCTTCGTTTGCGACCAGGCAGATGTTGAAACTACAAACCTGATCAGTTTCCTAGGCGTGAACCGCAAGGAAGTTTATGACGAACGCGCCAAACACATCGCGCGCCTCCGACGCTTGAAAGATTTAGTCGGAGTCGAGGAACTGATCGAAATCCTTGCGGAATCCCCCGACGAACTATCCTTCCCAACCGCCATAGGAGCTGAACTTGAACTGCCGGTGGACGATCTAATTACCAGATCCATGACTTCCGATGCTTGAATGATTCGGGTCCGGTGCTGCATTTCAACATTTTCTCCGCTTCAAAAACAACCCTCACACCTACCCGGCACCACTCAGCGTTTCATCATTTCAGTGTTAACGAGGAGCTTTCGCCACGCATCCAATAGGAAGGTCGAGAACAATCCGGAAGATGAAATGCCGACACGACTTGCGTAGTAAGAAGGGGACCCCGTTTCCAAATGAGATTTTCCACAATCCTCCCACTACCCACAGGCCTGCTCTTCGCGGCCATGATGGCGTGGACCCCGCTGGCTCACGGACAGGAAGCCGACGGGACGCAGCCAGAAACCACCGAGACGCTCCGACACAAGGTCCGCTTACTCCCTCCGGGCGTAGCGACCCGGACAGACAATCTCAGCGACCGCTTCTGGCTCTATCTTCCCAAGCGTTACGCACGGTCGGACGAGGAGACGCCGATGCCGCTCATCATCTACCTGCATGGCAGCAGTCGGCGTGGGCGGGACATCGAAGAGGTCAAAGCGAACGGCCTCGCTGCCCTCATGGACGAACGGGACGATTTCGAATTCGTGGTGGCTTCCCCGCAAGCGCTCTCAAAATACGTGTGGCAAGGATGCTGGCGACCCGACGACCTTACCCTCTTGCTCGATCACCTTCTGGCGACCTATCACATCGATCCAAAGCGCGTCTATCTCACCGGTCTCAGCATGGGTGGTTACGGAACCTGGGCCGCGATTGCCAAACACCCGGAGCGCTTCGCGGCGGCCGCGCCAATCTGCGGCGGCGGTGATCCCGCTTGGGCCGGGGGCATAGCAAAACTTCCGGTCTGGGCCTTTCACGGGGAGGCCGACCAGGTGGTTCCCATCGAACGTTCACGCGAAATGGTCACGGCACTCGAAGCCGCCGGCGGCAATGCCAGACTGACCACCTACCCCGGCGTCGGGCACGACTCCTACACCCGCACCTTCGCGGACCCGGAACTCTACAAGTGGTTCCTTAAGCACAAACGCCAGTGAAGATCTGACCAACCCTCAGGATCATCCAGCCAAGAAGAAGGTTCGTTTATGCCAATCGGTTCGGGTGCCGCATTTCCAACACGGTGATTGCTGGCACGACTTCCACCCCTGCCGGCAGTCCTCTTTTCCCTTCGCCGACCCGTAAAATCGGTTATACCCTCACGAACCATTCACATGAAAAAGACACTTGTTACCTTGTCCGGCCTTCTTCTCATTTCCGGTCATCTCGCCGCCGCCGATTTCACGGTCGTGGAAAAACCGGCGAGCACATCGACATCCGCTACGAGGATCGGAACATCGCGCGTTTCATGACGGCAAGGGACGACAGCACACCCGAGCGCACGCACGACACCTACAAGACCTACCTGCATGTCATCGATCCGCTCGATGAAAGTGGTGAGCACTCCGGCGACTGGTGGCATTGCCGCAAGGACGAGCGCCAGACCTACACCGGCATCCTCGAGCAGGATGCCACCGACGGAAGGCTGAAGCTCGTCGTGGGCGTGAACTGGGTGAAAGGCGATGTGGTCTGTCTTTCAGAGAAACGCGAGTTCGTTTTCCACAAACCGGATGAAGACGGTTCGTTCCTGATTGAGAAAGTCTCCCATCTGACCGCCGTGGCCGGCGATGCGGTTTTGAAAGGGGATCCGGAGCACGCGGGTTGCCAGTTCCGCGCTTCCAACGAGGTGGCAGAAAACAAATCCGCCAAATACCTGACCGCTGGCGGAGCCACAGTGGGGAACAAAGGCGAGAAAGACCTTCCCTAGGTGGCATCGACCTTCCGCTTCAATGACTGGGACTACCTGATCCAGCACATAAGTGACCCGGGGCTTCCCGAGGGCACCGTCTACAGCACCTACCGCGATTACGGTCGCTTCGGCGTTTACTGGGTCGACACAATCCCCGAAGGAGAGTCCAAAAGCTATCGCTTCGACTTCCACATCGGCACCGGCACCCTCCCGGACGACGAGGCCGAACTGCAAGCCCGTTGGGAAAAATTCGCGGGGTGATCCGTCCTCGCCGACCCCGCCGCCTTGGTAGCCGCCAGTTTGGTTGAATACGACGGGTATGGTATCGAACACGCTCAGGACGAAATCCCCCGAGCTGTTCCGCAGCCTTGCATCCAGATCGAAAATCCCTATTCTTACAGACGTAACGAATGCCAAACTGGCCTTACAACGATGAGCACACCTCCGACAGAACCGCAATCGAGCAGTGCAGGAACCGACGCAATAGCGGCTTCCAAGCCTGTATCGATGCCCTCCCCGAAATGGGAGACATTCTTTCAGAATGCGCAGAAATCGGTTGGAAGACCTTTGAAGAGAAGAGTTGCACATGCCTCATGGAAGGACTGGGAAGAACACCGGAAGACCTTGAGCGAAACTTCGCATTAGCTACCAGAATCGACGATAGACAGTCTTTCGAGGGTGGCGATGAGCATTACATTCTTCTGTTTTCAGAGGGACAGCGTGATCAACGAGTTCTTAAATGGACATACGGCGACAACTTCGGGTTGCACCTGAAAGTCTTCGAGCACGATCCGGAACTGATGAACCACCATGTCATCTCCTCGGGGAACCCGGATCCGGTCAAGTATCTGAAGCGCTGGATCATTCTCAACAACATCGGCCCTCCGGTCACCCGTTTTGAGGGACTGCTCCCACCGGATTTTCTTCACAATGAACGCCTCCCCCGACTCGCCATCAGCCAGCGCATGCTTCCACCCGAGAATCCGACACATCAGGAGATCGTGAAAGGCTTCAGGAGAATCGGTTTCATCGAAGTCTCGGAGCACTCCTATTACCGGAAGGAAGACAACATCCTTCTCGGCGATGCTGCACCGCGAAATATCCGTTTCGAAGAAGGGACTCTGGTTCCCTTCGATGCTGTCGCGGAGCATCCGGAAGGTTTGGCGAAGGAATGGTGCATGAACCGATTTGAACGCGGGTGATGGGAATTCACCCATTTCCTATCCTCGGATGTGATTCTTTTCGGTGTTTCGCATGAACTACCCTCGGACACATGGCGGAGCGCGGGTCTTCAGCCCGCCCCAGGGAATCAAACGGAGATGGTAAGACATGGATACCGGGGCGGGCTGAAGATCCGCGCTCCTACGACTGAATCCACCTACAAGAATCACACCCCTAACCTCTTGACACCACCTCACCACCGCACCACCGCACCACCGCACCACCGCACCACCGCACCACTGCACCACTGCACCACTGCACCACTGCACCACTGCACCACTGCACCACTGCACCATGGTGCAAACATGCGTCTGACCATCAATCTCGACGAGAGATCTCTACGCGATGGCGCGCAGCCACGCGATAGCTACGAAGACTTCCATCAGCAAGGCGGTGGGGTAGCTGTTGCGGCGGAATATTTCGGCAAGACCTGCAAGTATGTCCTCCCCTCCGAATGTGCATCCCGAGTCCGGGTTTCCGGTTTCGGCTTCTGACAGTGAACCATTCACCAACAAAGACGTCCTCCGGACGATCGACGACGAACTTGTCCGTCCCCTCGAAATCGCCGGTTATTCCCGGAACAAATCGAGAAAATGCTAAATCAAGGATCTGGATTCTCGACGGAAACGTTCTGGTCGCGATGTCACTTGATGGTCATACGCATCATGACCGGGTGCACTCATGGCTCAAGACAATCAGGAAAGACACTTTCGCAAGCTGCCCCGTCACCGAAGGGACATTGCTCCGTCTCCACATGCAGCAGGCGAATGACAAAGCTGCGCAGGCAGCATGGAAAGTCATCCAGGACTTACGGAACCACCCGAAACAGGTCTTCTGGCCGAAAAACTTTTCTTACACCAAAATTTCCCTCATCCGCCTCACCGGCCACCGACAGATTACTGGCGCGCGGCACGCGGAACTGGCGAAACGGAATGAGGGAATATTCGCCACGTTGGGCGAACCGCTTTCGGCTCTATGGCCGGACTCGACCATACTGGTCCCGGTAAAAAATCAAAGTAGCAGGGTGGCGAGGCCGAGGAACATGCCCATGCTGACGACGTCGGTGGCGGTGGTGAGGAAGATACTGGAGGCGGTCGCGGGATCGGCTCCGAATTTTTTCAGGACGACGGGAACGATAACCCCGGCGACGCCGCTGATAACGCAGCTACCGGTCATGGCCATGAGGACGATAGCACCGAGTAGGGCGGCATCGCTGTTGCCTTGGGACTTTGCGTAGAAGAACATGCCAAGCCCAGCAGTGATGCCGACAAGAACGCCGTTGCAGAGACCGAGGATAGCCTCCTTGAGCATGGCCCTTTTCTCTTGGCCGGGGCGGAATTCCCCGAGTGTCATGGCGCGGAGGGCGACGGCAAGAGCTTGGCTGCCAGTGTTCCCCGATTGCCCGGCAAGGACGGGGAGGAAGACGGCGAGAAGGACAACTTCTTCCAGGGTGCCTTCAAATACTCCGACAACGGCTGCGGCAACGAAGGCGGTGAGCAGATTGAGCTGAAGCCACGGGTGGCGGAATTTCAAGCTGCGCTTCCATGAGGTCCCGAGCCGTTCTTCCTTGTCCACACCGACCATGGATCCGGCTTGGGCGGAAAGCTCGAACGCCCGAGCCTCGAAGAGGGTGGAACCGCGGACGAGTCCGAGCAGAACGCCATCTTCGGAGCAGACGGGATAGACCGGGAAGTGCTTGTTGAGGACGGATTTCATGGCATCCGCGACTTCCGTTTCCGGTGTGAGATGAAAAGGATCCGTGAGTGCTATGTCGTGCAGGGTCTGCCCCGGATCCGCCAGCAGCATGTCGCGCATGACAACAACTCCCTCAAGTTTCCCTTCAGCGTCGACGGTGAAGCAATAGGTGATAAGCGCCCGCTTGACGAGAGGCCGCAATTCCTCGATCGCTTGGCTAACTGTCATTTTCTCGGGGAAAACGGCGTAGGCGGGTTCCATGAGCCGGCCGAGCGTGTCCTCGGGCCAGATCCGCAGATTGGAGAGAAATTTCCCGGTCCAGCGATTTGCGGTGGCGATCCAAGTTTCAAGAATCTCCGGTTCCACCTCGGCCATCAGTTCGTTGCGGCGGGCGACGGGCATGCGGATGAGTTCCTCCGCTGCCTCCTCGTCCCCCATGTCTGTCAGACGCTCAATCTCCGAAGCAACCGTTTTCATCGTCTGAGTGTCCGCAGAATTCATCAGCGGTTCATTACTCCAACGGAGGACAATGTCACGCAGGCTTTTTTCACGACCTTCCGCGCCTCATTGATTTGGAAAAATTCCTATCCACTTCCGATCATAGCGACCGTAACCTTGGGATCGTGAACCCGCTGAAAACACTTCTCATCTTCTCCCTTCTGACAGCCCTCACAGTTGCGGAGGAAGAGCCCCGTTTTGATCCAATTGAAAAGAAGATCGAGGGCTGGACGATTTTTGTGGAACCGGTGCTGCTCGAATCGGAACACGGATCGGAAGAGACCCGCGCACTGGAAATGCTCGAAGCCCACCTGCGTCTGCTCTCTGCGATGGTTCCTGCGGAACGGCTCAAGGATTTGCGCACCCTTGGGATCTGGATCGAGAAGGAACACCCAACCCTCAAGAACATGCAATACCACCCGAGCATCGGGTGGCTGAAGGAAAACGGCCACGACCCACGGCTTGTGAAAATGGTGCACATCCCGGTCGCACGTCAGCTCATCTCCCCTGCCCAACTTGCAAAACATCCCATGGTGGTGCTCCACGAACTCGCCCACTCCTACCACGACCAGTTCCTTGGTTTCGATGAACCGCGCATCAAAGCAGCTTACGAACAAGCCAAATCATCCGGCTCTTACGAAAAGGTGCTATTGCATTCGGGTGCGACCGTCCGCCACTACGCTCTGACCAATCATAAGGAATATTTCTCCGAAGGAACCGAAGCATTTTTCAATCGAAACGACTTCTACCCCTTCGTCCGCGCCGAGCTAAAACTGCACGATCCCACCCTCCACGATCTGCTCGCGGAAATTTGGGGAAAACCTCCGAGGTAGTGATGGCAGAAAAGTGATCTATTTCGAAAAGACGACTTTCCCGTCTCGTAACTCACCTTTGATCACGTCTCCGTCCACAAAGTTTCCTTCCAAGACATCGAGGCTAAGCGGATCGAGCAGGAGATGCTGGATGGCACGTTTCAAAGGTCGTGCGCCATACACGGGATCGTAGCCCTGGTTCCCCACAAATTCCTTCGTCTCCTCTGAAAGGGCGAGACCGAGGCCTTGCTTTGCAAGACGCTTCCGGACCCGGTCAAGCTGAAGATCGACGATGGTCGTCAGATCCTCGCGGCCGAGACGATCGAAGATGACGATCTCATCGATACGGTTGAGAAACTCCGGGCGGAAGTGGCCGCGCAGGGCCTCCATCACGGCGGCTTCGCGTTGCTCGGCGTTTTCCTCTCCGAGGATATGCTGGGAGCCGATATTTGAGGTCATGATGAGCACGGTATTTCGGAAATCCACCGTCCTGCCTTGGCCATCGGTGATACGCCCATCGTCAAGAACCTGTAGCAAGACGTTGAACACATCGGGGTGGGCTTTCTCGATCTCATCGAAAAGCACCACCGAGTATGGCTTGCGCCGGACATGTTCCGAGAGCTGCCCCCCTTCATCGTAGCCGACGTATCCGGGAGGCGCACCGATCAGACGGGAGACGCTGTGCTTCTCCATGTATTCAGACATGTCGATACGGACCATGGCCCCCTCGTCATCGAAGAGAAACTCGGCAAGCGCTTTGGATAGCTCGGTTTTTCCGACTCCCGTGGGTCCGAGGAAAAGGAAGGAACCGATCGGCCGGTTCTCATCCTGAAGCCCGGCACGAGCACGACGGACGGCATTCGCCACTGCAGTAATTGCCTTTTTCTGACCGACCACACGGTCCCCAAGTCTTGCCTCCATCGTGACGAGCTTTTGTTTTTCACCCTCCTGAAGACGACTCACAGGGATTCCGGTCCACGAGGAAACCACGCGCGAAATATCCTCCTCCGTCACCTCCTCCTTGAGCATCGCTCCGTTTTTCTGAAGATGGACAAGGCCTTCCTGCGCTTCATCGAGTTGCTTCTGAGCATCTGGCAAATCCCCGTAGGTAATCTGCGACGCGCGAGTTAGGTCGCCGATACGCTGGGCACGCTCCACCTCCGTTTTCAGGGAGTCGATTTTCTCTTGGGCGATACGAACCTCATCGATCACGGCCTTCTCGTTGCGCCACTGCGCCATCATTCCCGAGGACTGTTCTTTCAGATTCGCTTGCTCTTCCTTCACTTTTTCCAAGCGCGATTCCGAGGCCTTGTCGGTTTCCTTTTCCAGTGCCTTTTTCTCCATCTCAAGCTGCATGATCTGGCGCTCCAAGACATCAATTTCCGTGGGCATGGAATCGAGCTCGATTTTCAAGCGCGAGGACGCTTCATCGATCAGATCCACTGCCTTGTCCGGCAGGAAACGATCGGAAATGTATCGATCGGAAAGCACCGCTGCAGCGACGATCGCGCCATCCTGGATTCGCACGCCGTGATGGACTTCATAGCGCTCTTTCAGCCCGCGCAGAATCGCGATGGTATCCTCCACCGATGGCTCGCCGACAGTGACCGGTTGGAACCTGCGTTCTAGTGCCGCGTCCTTCTCGATATACTTTCGATACTCATCAAGAGTCGTCGCGCCAATCGTATGAAGTTCGCCGCGCGCGAGCTGAGGTTTGAGCATATTCGAGGCATCCGCCGCACCTTCCCCCGCCCCAGCGCCCACGATGGTGTGAAGCTCATCGATGAACAAAATGATGCGACCATCCGCATCGGTGACTTCCTTCAGAAATGCTTTGAGCCTTTCCTCAAACTCGCCACGAAATTTCGCCCCGGCCAGCATCGATCCGATATCGAGAGACACGACCATCTTGTCTTTCATCGAGTCCGGCACATCGCCGGAAACGATGCGACGCGCCAAGCCCTCGACGATGGCAGTTTTACCCACGCCCGGCTCGCCGATGAGAACCGGATTGTTTTTTGTCCTTCGGGAAAGCACCTGCAGCACGCGCCGTATCTCGTGATCACGACCGATCACCGGATCGATTTTTCCAGCCCGCGCACGCGCTGTTAGATCAGTCCCGTATTTTTCCAGCGTCTGATATTTCCCCTCGGGATCAGCATCGGTGACCTTCTGCGATCCGCGCACGTCCTTGATGGCTGCCTCCGCCTTTTTCTCATCCAGTCCCGCTTGCTTGAGAAGTTTTCCGGCAGGCGAATCCCCTTTCAGAGACCCTAACAGAAAGTGTTCCACCGAAAGGAAGTCATCACCATACTTCTCACGGATCTTGTCAGACTCGTCGAGCGTAGCTCTCAGCCCGGCGCTGATCTGCGGCTGAGTCGAGGCACCGGAGACACTGACATCTTCGCCCAACGCCATAGCGACCGCAGCCTTCAAAACTGGGATATCAACTCCTGCTTTCTGTAAAATGGGAACCGTGATCCCTCCCTCCTGCTGCAAGAGAGCGAGTAGAACGTGCGTGCTGCGAAGCTCCGAATGAGAGGATTTCGAAGCGATTCCCTGCGCGGATTGCAGGGCTTCCTGAAGTTTCTGTGTAAGTTTATCGAGTGCCATAGCTTTGTGAAAAATCCTACCCGATTCCACCTTTCTTGCAAGCGAGCGGTGTTCCCGTGCTAGGCTACGCGCATGAATCATTTCCGCGATCTATTCCTGTCCCTGTCCATATCTCTCGGCCTGCTTCAATCCGTCTCCGCCGATAATCCGCAGGAAGTCTCCGCCGCACGCGTAGTAAAACTCCATCAGATGTCACCGGGGGATTTCGCAAAACTGCCCGCAGTCAACGCCCCACTCGATTTCGAGAATCTCGATCTCGGGCTACTGGACGCCGCCGTGTTTCACGAAACCAACCGCCACCGCAGGGAAAAGGGCCTCATGTCTCTGAGCTACGAGCCTGTTCTACGAGAAGCGGCCGCCGTTCAAGTCCGCGGAATGATCCGAGTTCAGGAAATCAGTCACGAGCATCCAGACCCGGATAAGAAAACGCTCGGAGACCGATTCCAACTTCTGGGGATCAGCACCCCCATTCAAGCGGAGAACGTGGCACTGGTTTTCGGGATCCAATATGAGTCCGGGACAGATGTGTATAAACGGATGAAACAAGGGCGCGCCGTTTTCAGTTTACAGGCGGGTGGTCCGGCCATTCCGCCTCATACCTACGCCTCCTTTGCCACCCATCTGCTCAATGAATGGATGGCCTCTCCCGGGCATCGAAAAAACATCCTAACGGAAGATCTCAAAACGCTTGGAACATCCTCCATGCAGGACCGTCCGGCTCAGGGAATGGACAAGTTCTACTCCGCCCAAGAGTTCGCGGGTGATGTGACTCTCATGAAACAGTAAGGAGCATTTCATCCGCACTCCATAGTTCTAACAAACCCTGGTGCCCTCCAATCACTTCCGGTCCTTCGCACGCTGGAAACGCGACCTCCGCTCGGAGGGAGCCGCAGGCGTATTCGCTTTCGGAGCGCTCGTCTCAGCTGGCTCCTTCACTTCGGAAACCTTCTTCGTAGGCACAGGCTTCGACACCTTCACCTTCGCCACCTTCGGCTTCCTCTCCCATTTCACGAACTCCGGCAACTTCCACCCAGTCCTTGTCACCAGCGCATCTAACAGCACGAGCAAAAGCAGCCCGATTCCCAACGCCGGATTGAGTGAATTCGCGGCCACATAGGGAGGGCGCAACCACGCCTTGTCCAGATTCAGCAGCTCCCGCCCATTGCTCTGATGAGAAACCGCACGTAACTCAGCCAACCTCTCCGGCTCAAACGCCCACTCCACGCTCGATCCAACACTCACCGGACCAAACCCCAGCGCATTGTCCCCCACGCGGATCGCACCGCGCACCACACTGCCCTCCTCCAGATCCCGACTCAGGGAAAAATGCCCCGGCTCCAGCCTACGCCAAGGTAGCTCGTAAGCCTCGCCCCCCGCCTCGTCCTGAAGCCTCACCGTCGGCGGATTGATCGCCAGTTTCTCGCCCCACTCCTCCACATCGTAGAGCAAATCCAGATCCAGGCGCGTGCCACGCATCTTGTGCCGCAGGGCAATCCCCGGCGGCATGTCCTGCCCCATCAGAAATCGCCCCAATGTCTGCACGAAATCCCCATAGCCATCCCAGCTACGCACCTCATCGGAAAACTCCCCACCCAGTGGGAACGAAACCGCCGCCGTCCTTCCCAGCCCCCGCCGCGCATGGGCAATCAGCGGCGCCGCATACTCGTCCTTCGAGACCAGGGAAACAGTCGCATCCTTCCGCGCGTAGGACAGATTGTAGCCACCCACCTTTTCCATCCAGTCCAGTGGCTTCGGAGAAATTTCACTCCAGCGCCCGGAGGCCAGCGTTCCGACCGGTTCCTCAATGAACGCGGACCTCGCGATCGTCACCGTCTCCTGCGCGAAGATCTGCGGGATATCCATCGGCCTGTCGGAGAAAAATATGCGCCCCTTGCCCAGCTTCGCGATGTCTTCGCAGAGCTTCGCGTCCACGTCCGTCTTTGTCCCCAGCCCGATCACCGAAACCGTCGCGCCCCCCGCCGTCATTTCCGCAAGCAGCTTCCGGTAGTCGCCCGGCTCCTCCGTGTCCTGCGTATCAGTGAAAAGAATGAGGTGGCGCGTCCCCGCCTTCGATTTCCGCAACTCCTCCCAACCCGCTTTCAGCCCCGTGTATGCATAGATTCCGCCACCTCCCGCACCGATCCGCGCGATCCTCCGGTTCAGCTCCGCCTTCTTCCCTCCGATCGCCGTCAGCGGCACGATGCGTGTCGGCTCGCTGTCCACCGCCAGCACCGCAATCTGATCGAGCATACCTAACAGATCCACCGCAGCAATCGCCCCGGAGTTCGCCAGATCCATCTTCGTCTTCCCGCCGGCCACACCCATCCCCATCGATCCCGAGCGATCCATCACAATCGCCAACGCCACCGCCAGCTTGCGGTGCTCGCTTTTCAGCTCCATGGAAACGGGAAGCAACGCATCGATATCGCTCTGAAAATATCCACCACTCCCGAACGATCGCTCACCACCAGCCATCAGAAATCCCCCACCCTGCTCGCGCACGAAAAAGTCCAAGGACTTCATGAAATCGGAAGGAATCTCGTGGGCCGGGATATTATTGAAAATCACCGCCTTCGTCCCACCGAGCATGCCGGGCTTGAGCGTGGAGAAATCGCTCACCACCTGCACATCAAAGTCCAGATCCGCCATCGCCGCAGCCAGCGGATCATCCACGTATTTTGTGACAAGCAACAGCCGCGGCCCACCGGTGATCTCGATCCAGCGCTTCAGCCGGTTATTGCCCGGGTGCGCGTCCGCCTCCGGACGGATCTCCGCGTCGTATTCATAGGAGCCGACCTTTCCTATCCTGTCTGTGAATTCCGCCGTCCCCACCCCGTCCTTCACCTCCACCACCGTCTCCACCAAGAGCTGGCCATTGCGTCGCAGAACCAGAGGGATTTCCCCATCCACCGTCGCACGCACCAGCACGGAAATCAGATACGGCTCGCCCACCTGCACCCGCTCGGGAAAGGAAAGCCGCGCCAAGCGGGCATCCAGCGTTTCCTCATCCCGGATCAGGCGGAAATCCAGCGGAACCCCGCGCTGACGGAGCTGACTGGCAGCTTCCGCAAGCGGCTCGGTCGAGAATCCATCGGTAAACAGCAGCACCCGGGTCGGCTTCGTCTCATCCACCTTCGCCATCAGGTTGGAAATCGCCAATCCAGTCTTTGTCAGCTTCCGCGACCCGGTGAAAGACGATCCATCAATCCCCGCCTCCGCCACCTCCGCCGCGAAATTCACAAACGTCAACGTGTCCGCCCGCCCAGGCTTCGAGCTCTCCAACAGCCGAGTCCATTCCGGCAGCCCCTTGTCGATCAGATCCTCGGTCGACTCCGATCGATCCAGCAGCACCAGCAGATCCAGTGCATTGCGTTGCTTCTGAATGCGCGGCCCCGCCAACATCGTCACCAGCACCAGCACGATGAGAATCCGCAAAGGTCGGAAAAGCCCCAGCCGAGGCCAGAACCATCCAATCACACCCACCAGCGCCAGCAGCAGGAAACTTTCCGGAAAATCAAAACTCACGGAAAAGACTTCACACCGGTTTCAAGCCAATGGCAAGAGGTTGGAGATATTGGAATCGAGGAGCAACAGGCAACGACTGTTGCTCTGTTGCGACTCTTGCTCATGTGAAACCGCTACGACCATGTGCATGATTACAAATCGGTTCAAGCCACCCCGAGCTTCTCAGTGACAGCAGAACGTAAGCCACGTTAGGTTCCCCTCAGCATTCCACCATCGAACCTCATGGCACCCGCCCAAAAACGCCTCACCCGCATTCTCCTCGCACTCGCGATCGTAGGCTCCCTCCTCATCGGCGGGCTGTGGTGGGATTCCGTCCGGTATAGGACCGCTTTGGAAGGGGCAAACGCTGCCATTGCTACTGCAAATTCATCCATCAGATTTTTCAAGATACACAATCCAAGTCACTTCGATTTGCCCACGGTTTTCAGACGAGATCTTACCCCTCCTAACTCGTATTTGGCATACTCTTTTTTTCCTATTCCAGCTCTATCTAAACACATCTTAATCATCCCCTTCTACCTCATTCTCCTCACCCACCTATCCACTCTCACACTACTCTGGATCCTCCTCATAAACCGCCTCGCCCGCCGGGAATCCAATAAGGAAAGCCGTGCTTCCAGCCGACTTCATTAGCCAAGCTATCCTTGGCGACATGATAAATCGTGAGTTTGGATCGCCAGCGTTGGCCGGGAATCCCAGAGGTTCGTGATCTCACGGTTTATGCGCTGCTTGGTATATCCCTCCCCGCCATCTAGACCCATGCCGCCCTCTTTTGGCGAACTAAAGTTGCGAACCAGCACCCTCAATTGTCGTCCGGATTCGCGTCCCAGAAAGCACCGGTCGCTCCCCCTTCCGCATTGGTCACGTCCACTTCCGTGATCGGAGATGCGTGGCCATCGTAGTAGACCGCAATCGCCTTATCGTCGTGGCGGTAAGCGATCTCTCCGGCACTCGCATAATCCACCACACCGTTCGCCGAAAAGTCAGCAGTAATGAATGCCGCCGTGCGACCAGGATCTCCGACTAACGGAAGTCCATATCCTTTCTTCAAACCGTTTACCTCCGGCATTCCCTGCGTATTGTAGGCATAGCTCCCCGCGAGTTCATCGTATCCGGGATCTTTTTTCTTCGCCACAGCGGGGTCCATCAGGGAAAGGGGCAGATCCTTGAAGTCCGAAGTCCCCAACAGTCTTACAAACTCGGGATTTTTCCACCACACTCCTTCAACGGAATCCGACGGCGGGACAAATCGGGAAAAATGATCCGCCGCATAGAGCGCGTTCGCCGCCTGGATCTGGCGCATATTCGAAATCGTAACCGTCTTGTCCGCCGATTTACGGAAACGTAGCACAGCAGCAACGCTGACCGCCACCAAAACCGCGATGATTACGATCACCACCAGCAACTCCACCAAAGTGAAACCCATATGCACACGCTTGGAAGCCCTACCGATCATCAATCTTTTTTCTCTGATTATACTCACCAGCGAACGATGCCACGGAGCCGAGAAAATGAAACCTCGAAATTTCACGCACAGTATCGCGAAAACGAAAAGAAAATGACCTTACTCTGATTCACTCGCCGTGGTGGAACCAGAGCGTCACTAGAAGTGCTACGCCAATCCCCCACAGCAGGTAGGCGTTATAGACAAAATACGGATACACCATCAACGCCAGACCGATCGCCACTGGCTTCCATTTCTCCATCGCCTTCCCATACCTCCAAGCCCCGAAGCCAATCGTGCCGAAAATAAATCCCGCAAGTATGTTGTAAGGGCTGAACATCAGAAGGTCCGATCAATCTCATTTCCAACCGGATAATCAAGACGTATGATCCCGAGATGGCACATCCCTTCCACTCCTACTACTCCTCCCTCCCGCCATCCCGGGCCGAACGATTGCTGGAAATCGATACCATGATCATGGACCGATTCCCCCACGTCACTCGCTCCCTGAAATACCGGATGCCCACCTACGAGACCCCCTCCGGTTTCATCGCAACCGGAAATCAGAAGAACCACATCTCCGTGTATTCCTGTTCGAAAGAAAAGATCGCCCCCTACCTTGAGAAACATCCCTCCACCAATCACGGAAAAGGTTGCCTCCGCTTCAGCGACAAAACACCTGTCGATCTCGACACCTTGCACAAAGTCGTTCTCAAAGCACTTTCATAACCCTCGAAAAGAGTCCAACACCTCACTCACAAATCGGCTTGCCAAAGCCCTCCCCACTCCTCCATCGTCCCGCCCCCGCGAATGCGCGCTTAGCTCAGTGGTAGAGCACATCCTTCACACGGATGGGGTCGCAGGTTCGAACCCTGCAGCGCGCACCATTCGCCCAACCGCGCCCCCCCGACTCAAGGCGATTTAGGCTTTAATCTATCCACAGGCACTGAGAGAGCGCATTCACTGGAACTCCTTGTGAGTGAACCCACACTGCTTTTTGCTTAGATTCGACTTCCTTCTCTTCTGCTCCACCGCAGCATTTCCCCCTCTGAAGTGGAGATGGATCAAGGCTCTCAAGGTAGCTATGTGCTGGACGCCTCAGACACATATTCCCATTTCAAGAATCGGACGCGGCCTCCAAGGAAATTCGAAGTCGTCTTGACTCAATTCTCTCAAAGCGCTATGCCAATCCACGCAATTCAAAATTGCATAAAACCCAATAAATACAAAACCTATGAGACTCATTCACGCATTCGCTGCCCTACCCCTCATCGCCCCAGCCTTTGGCGCGTTCGTCCTCGTTGACAACATGGAAAGTGGCAACAACTGGACCAATATCGCAGGGACGACTGGTGTCGTCGCCGATCCTGCTGGCGGCACCAATAATGTCTTTCGTGCCGCCGCCGCAAATGGTGAGGCTCGCCGATCCATTCCTGCCATCGCCAACAATACAACCGGAACTCTCTTTTTCCGCGTCTACACGACAGCAAGCGGTGGGGATGCGGATTGGATCTTCGGCTCTGCCACTGGTACAAATCCAACGGCCTTCAACAGCTATAAAGGATACGGTCGTCTAGCAACGAACACAGATACTGGAATTGACATGGACGTGCGAAATACTGGAGTTGCCGCTACGTCTACCACAAGTGCAGACTTCTCCCAAGTGGGCGATGCGTCGGCGATTACTTGGTACAACGTCTGGATGGTGCTGAACAATACCGATGATACCACCGACATGTATTTCAACACGGGCGGAGACGCCACAACGATGGGAACTCTATCGTTCACCGGTGCCGCATTCCGAACTGGCGTCGCAGACGGTGATCTCACATCGTTCTTGGTTCGCAACAACAATGCCAATACCACGGGCTACATCGATGACATCTACGTCGACACCTTAGCTCAAAACCTAAACAATCCAATCCCAGAACCTTCCGCCGCTGTAATCCTCGGTGTAGCAGGCCTGCTCGGCTTACGCCGCCGTCGCGCCTAGAAACCGCCTCTCGGATTTTTTGAACTTCCTCACCACCACCCACTTCGGGTGGTGGTTTTTTGCGCCTATTATCGGCCTTTCGAGTTCGTCGATCCTTCGGTGCCGACGTGGGCCTTAGTGTGATGCCACCCCGTTTTCGCTCAGAAACCCCTGTCCTCCCTTATCCGTGAGGAAAAGATCGATCTCATCCGGTTTCACAAAGTAGTGATCTGTTCTCCTGCCTAGCTTGGTATGATCCATGAGCGCGCATTTCCATGCCGCTTGGGCCATCACGACCGCCTTGAAGCGGGCTTCCTCAGGATTCGGTTCTCCGATTCCCAGACTCGGGTCATAGCCTCCTCCAGAAAAAAAGAACCGATCGATCCGCAGCGTCCTGAGGGCGGTCTCAGTCATCAGGCCACGGAAGCGGCTACCTTTTTGCTCATAGGTTCCGCCCAACAGGATCGTTTCGATATCATCGCGCCCGGCTAGCTTTTCAAAGACATCGAGCGCATACGTCACCACACGAAGATTCATTCCTCCAGGGAGGATTCTAACCAATTCAATCACCGTCGAGCTCGCATCTACGATCAGAGTTTCACCGGGGCAGATCGTCTTGACAGCAGCTCTGGCAATCTCTGTTTTTTCCTGCTGCTGCCGACCAGCGCGTTCAATCTGAGGAATTTCTTGGAACACCATCGAGATCTCTGTGGCTCCTCCATGGGTGCGATGCAGCAGTCCCTGCCGTGCCAACGCATCGAGATCGCGTCTTACAGTCTCTTCCGTAACACCGAGAACCGATGCTAGCTCCTGAGTTTTCACGGCACCGGCTTTCCGAGATATTTCCAGAATTTTTCTCTGTCTCTCAATCGCGAGCATATTGTTTTTTCTTGTTTTTTCTTGCTATTTTTCCAGTCCAGCACCATGCCGTCCCTCAGCAACAAACCACTACCAACTGAACCCATGCCAGAATTCAAGCACGTAACCTATTCTTGGGACGATTCCCACGCAGCCAGCCTCGATGCAGTCGATCGCCTCGTTTATCGCTCCAACATCCTCGGAGCAGACCAGCGCATCACCAATACCGGCGGCGGCAATACCTCCTCCAAAATCATGGAGACCGATCCCCTCACGGGCGAACCGACCGAAGTTCTTTGGGTGAAAGGCTCCGGCGGCGACCTCCGCACCTCGAAGCGCGAGAATTTCTCCTCTCTCTATCAAGACAAGCTCATCGGCCTCCAAAGCGTTTACGCTGCGAAGCCAAACAACGGCCTCAAGACCCCTGCGGAAGATGAAATGGTGGGCATGTATTTCCACACCACTTTCAATCTCAACCCGCGCCCTTCCTCCATCGACACCCCGCTCCACAGCTTCCTCACCGGCAAGCACGTGGACCACATGCACCCGAACGCGATCATCGCCATCGCCGCTTCGAAAAACTGCGAGGCATTGACCAAGGAGATTTTCGAAGGTGAAATGGAATACGTGCCGTGGATGCGCCCGGGCTTCGAGCTCGGCCTCGCCATGGAAGCCATCGAGAAAGAAAAGCCAGGCACCCAGGCGATCATGATGGGCCAGCACGGCTTCATCTCATGGGACAACGACGACAAGAAGTGCTACGAGCTCACCCTCCGTCTCATCGACAAGGCCGCCCAATTCATCCAGGACAAATACGAAGCCAAAGGTGGCGACGCGAAAGCCTTTGGCGGTCAGAAATACCAGACCCTCCCGGAAGAAGAGCGCCGCGCGACCCTCGCCGGCATCCTCCCATGGCTGCGCGGGCAGGTCTCCCAGCAAAAGCGTTTCATCGGCACCATCCAGGACGATGAGAAAATCCTCCGTTTCGTAAACTCCGCCGACGCACCCCGTCTCGCCGAGCTTGGCACTTCCTGCCCGGACCATTTCCTCCGCACGAAAATCAAGCCTCTCTACGTCGCATGGGATCCGCAGAGTGAAGATGCAGCCGCCCTCAAGGAAAAGCTCGCTGCAGCCCTCGTCCAATACCGCGAAGACTACGCGAAATACTACGAGACCTGCAAACACGACAACTCCCCCGCCATGCGCGATCCGAACCCGACCGTGGTTCTCATCCCCGGCCTGGGAATGATCGCATGGGGCAAGGACAAGTCCGAATCCCGCGTCACCGCCGAGTTCTACAACTGCGCGGTCGAAGTCATGCGCGGTGCAGAAGCCATCGACACCTACATTTCCCTCCCGCAACAGGAAGCCTTCGACATCGAATACTGGCTGCTTGAGGAAGCGAAACTCCAGCGCATGCCTACTGAGAAAGAACTCGCCCGCCAGACCGTGATCGTCATCGGCGCAGGTTCCGGCATCGGCAAGGAAACCGCCCATCGCCTCGTCAAGGAAGGCGCGCACATCGTTTGCGTTGACCTCAACAAAGACGCCGCTGAAGCCACCGCCAAGGAGATCACCGATATCTACGGCGTAGGCATCGGGGTCGCAGGCAGCGGCATCTCCGGATGCGGCCCGGCCATCGGACTGGCAGCGAACATCACGGACCGAAAAGGCATCCGCGAAATGCTCGACCAAGTCGCCCTCGCATACGGCGGCTTCGACCACATCTGCGTCACCGCAGGCATCTTCGTCCCATCCGACACCACCGGCCACATCCCGGATGACAAATGGGCGCTCACTTTCAACATCAATGTCACCGGTTCCTATCTCGTTGCCGACGAAGCGTTCAAGAGCTGGAAAGAGCAAGGTCTCAAAGGAAACCTCGTCCTCACCACCTCCGCCAACGGCGCGGTCGCGAAGAAAGGTTCCCTCGCATACGACACCTCGAAAGCAGCTGCCAACCACCTCGTCCGTGAGCTAGCCATCGAGCTTTCCCCGCTCATCCGTGTCAACGCTGTCGCACCTGCGACCGTTGTCCAGGGTTCCGCGATGTTCCCACGTGAGCGCGTCATCGGCTCCCTCGCGAAATACGACATCCCGTATTCCGACGATGAGGAAACCGAGAGCCTCGTCAGCAAGCTGGCGCAGTTCTACGCGGACCGCACCCTGACCAAGGCACCGATCACACCGGCAGACCAGGCCGAGGCATACTTCATCTTCGTGACAAATCGCCTCAGCAAATCCACCGGCCAGATCATCACCGTTGATGGTGGCCTCCACGAAGCATTTCTCAGGTAGTGGCGGCGGACGGTGTGCCCCTTCGGGTATTGCATCCGCCATACCAGTCATTTCAAAAAGACACCCGGCTCCCCCAAAGGAGACCGGGTGTTTTCACTTCAGACAATCAGCTTTTCAAAAACGGAAAACCTCGTAATGTAGGCACATGGAAAAGTGGTCGTTAAACGAAGCCTGAAAGAGTTCCGCGAACGCGAGAATCCATGGCAACACCGAAGCCATTCGGAACGACTCCAAGCAATGGCTGTGATCTGCCAAACAGACCAAAAAAATGGACAGACTCAACCAGGATTTCCTCGAGTTTATCGGGTTACTCGAAAGTGGCTGCCGAAGGGATGACGCTTAAGTTTATCAACAAGGACGATCTAATACTCAACAAAACAGCATCCGGCCGCTCCAAAGACTTGATCGATCTCGACGAACTCCGAAAGACCTCGTGACTAACCAAACCGTGGCGTAGCTGACCCGTCTCGGGGCAGTCCGTGAAAACTCCGTCTCGGAGTGTGTGCATGGGCAAAAATCACCTCGGCAGAAGTGTTCAGCTTCAGATCTGCAACCAAGTCGAGCCAAGACCACGCTCCAGTTCCAAATCATCACCTCGCCCCAAAGTTTCCGCCTCATACCAATCCGCCACCACGCAAGCCTGCTGCTCGATATTATACGAAAGGAAATCCTCACCCTCCTCATATTCATAGCCACCCAACGCCCCGTAGCGACAGCACATCAACAACTTCTCCCACACCAGATCTACCCCCCGCTGATGCTGCCAGACATGCGTCAGTTCGTGGACAAAATGCTTCCGCATCGCCAATCCGGCCAGCGAGAAATCCTCCACATCCTTTGACGTTGCGATCCCACCTTGGGGGTGAAACCAAATATTCCCATCCGGTGCCATCGTGACTTCACGTGGCTGGAAAAACGCAAACTTCTCCCGCAACACTCTCACCCTTGCTGCGTCGATTCCGTTTCCGAACACCCTCCTCGCCAACTCCCGTTCCCCGGCAGTCAACGGCCGCGAAATCCAGTTTCCCATCATCTCAGAGTTTCGAAATCGCCCGTAGATCCAACTTCCGGGCCAGAGAAACAAGGTCTCGCTCGTCCGAGGCGGCATTTCCCACCAACTCGACAAAAATCCTCTCATCCAGCACCATCTGCAGCTTGCGCTCGCCTTCCATCACCGCCAACTCACCCGAGATCCGAGAGGTCTTCCGCCCGCTAAGCGCCAGCAGCTCCTTGTTTGCCAGCATCGCAATGATGGGTTTTATCACTGGAGCGTCCTTGATGATTTTCACCGTCACATTCTTCTCCCCATCCACATAGACGCGGGAAATGGAAACGCCTCCGCCTGCGATGGTCAGGTCCTCCTTCTTCATCGTTTCGCCCTTCCAGTCGCCCACTTCCTCCGGCAGCAACTCCGCCACCGCATCTGCCGAATTCGCCTCCATCAACTTCACCAACGCACGCATTCTCTCAAGGGCCTCCTTTTTGTCACCCTTCTTGTAAACCGTGAAGACATTCCGCAGCCCCATCTCGATATCATCCTCCGTCTTCTCCTCCGCGACGACATTCCCGGAAATCCATACCACGATCCCTAGTGCCAATATCAATTTCATCATTTCAAGACACTACCCAACCATTCTCCGGAAATCGACCCACAAGTTTTGAGTTTTGAAGTTTAAAACTTAAAGTTTAAGGTTTCCAGCATGCCCCGCCGGATCTTTCTCGGATACTCCTCCCCGTTTCTCCCACTTCTTTCCGATCAGCTCCTCGAGCACCGGGATTCCCTGCCTCGCACCCTCGTCATCGTCCCCACGTCCCAAAGCGGACGCATCCTCCGGGAAAGCCTCGCCGCCACCGCGTCCGCCCTGCTCGCCCCAACCGTCACCACCCCAGGATCACTCCTGCACCTCGACGATCCCTCGATCGCCCCCCCATGGCTGGAGAAAATCGCGTGGATCAGCGCTCTCGAGTCGCTCACCCCCGGTGATTGGGAAAAACACCCCGGACTGCTCCCCACCCCACCAGCCCAAGAAGATCTCCCCTCTGACTGGGCCGTCTCGCTCGCCTCGGAAATCACCAGCCTGCGCACCACTCTCCAAGACCATCTCCACAATCTCTTCTCCGCCTCGAAATTCTTAGCAAACACCCCCGAAGCAGCCCGCTGGGAAGCCCTCGCGGAAATCGAAATCCTCGCAGAGAAAAAGCTCACCGAGTGGTCCTACCAATCCCGCTCCACCGCACTCCGCACGAATTTTAAACTCCCGGACTATGAACACATCGTTCTCGCTGGAATCACCGAGATGCCCGCCTGCCTCGCCACGGCGCTTGAGTCCTTTTCCGGAAATCTCACCATACTTATCGCCGCCCCCGAGTCAGAAAAGAATCACTTCTCCCCCCTCGGCATCCCTTTGGAAAGCTGGCAAAATCGTCCCCTCCCACCCGGCACCGCCACATCCGTTGCCGCCAATCCCGAGCAGCAGGCGGAACTTGCCCTCGAGGCAGTTTCCACCACCGGAGCATCCTCAGTAAATATCGCCCTAGGCACCGCCGACGACCAAGCCGGAGCCGCACTCGCGCGGATCTTTTCCGCCTCCGGATGGACAGCCTTCCACCCCGCCGCCACCCGTCCCGCTCCCTCACTAGTCCGCTGGCTCACCGCATGGAGAAACTGGCTTTCCAAGCCCTCTACCCGCCACCTCGCCGTCCTACTTTCCCTCCCGGAATCCGCCGCCCTCGCCGATGGCAACCGCGCCGGAAAACTCCGCTCCCTCAATCGCTTGCGCGACCGCAACCCCACCCTCGATCCCGCCGCCCTCGCCCACATCGCCGGATCCAGATCCCCGGAAACCGCCGGGATGATTTCCCGCTTCCTCTCCCTCCGGCAGTCCTTCCTTTCCACCCCATTCCGATACGCCCTCTTCGAGCACCTGACCGACCTCCGCCTCATCGGCGACTCCGCCTCCATCCAGCTCGACGCCATCAACTCCTTCATGGAGATCGCCGCCCCCCTGCTCGGCAAAATCGACCGCACTCACACCTTCTGGCTCGGCGTGGTGATCCAGGAAGTCCCCGAGAGCCCCGCCCATCCACCCGCCGGACGAGTCATCGACATCCAGGGCTGGCTCGAGCTACTCTACGAGCCCGGCGAGCACCTCATCATCTGTGGCATGAACGAGGGCCTCGTCCCCTCCCGCTCCGGTGGCGAGCCATGGCTCTCCGAAAATATCCGCTCCCGCCTCGGCCTGCTCACCGATTCCGACCGCCACGCCCGCGATGCCTACCTACTGCACGCCATGCTCATGATGAGGCGCGAGACCGGCTCCGCCCATCTCATTTGCGGGAAAACCTCTTCCAGCGGAGACACCCTGCTTCCCTCTCGCCTTCTCCTCCAGGTCCCACCCGAGGAACTCGTCCCCACCGTGAAAAACCTTTTCCGTGAGATCGAGCCACCTGAGGCGAATCTCATCTGGGAAAACAACTGGAAATGGGAAACTCCCCTCGTCGAGAACCGGCCCACCGTCAGCGTCACCGCCCTCCGCACCTACCTTGCCTGCCCCTTTCGATTCTACCTAAATCACCTCGTCCGCATGGACACCCCGGATCCCGACCGCCGCGAGATGAACCCCGGCGACTTCGGAAACCTCGCCCACCGCGTTCTCCAGAACTGGGGCTTGGAGCCGGGAGCCTCCACTCAGACCGATCCCGAAAAGATCCAGACCTCCCTGCTCTCCATGCTCGATACCGTTTCCCAGGAAACCTTCGGCCCCCATCCCCCGCTCGCTGTCCGCATCCAGCTCGAGTCACTGCGCCAGCGCCTCTCATGGTTCGCCGCAGAACAGGCAACCTCCGCCGCCGATGGCTGGGAAATCATCGCCACCGAAAAACCCTTCGAAATCCCCTCCGGAGAAATGATCATCAAAGGCACCATCGATCGCATCGACCGCCACCACGAAACCGGCCACCTCCGCGTCATCGACTACAAGACCGGCAACGTGAGCGACATCCGCCAGGCCCACCTCAAGAAAATCACCGCCAGCACCCGCATCCCCGCCCATTTCGGAGAATCCCCCGAGCCATTCCACCAGACCACCGATCCCAAAGGCAAAACCGCCGACAACTTCTGGCAAAATCTCCAACTCCCCCTCTACGCCCTCGCCGAAAGCCTCTCCACCGACACCCTCCCCATCCCCTCCTACGTCCATCTTGGAAAAACCCGCGAGAACGTCCGCACCACCACCTGGGAAGATTTCTCCGAGGCCGATCTCGAAAGCGCCCGCACCTGCGCCGACTGGATCACCTCCCGCATCACCGCCCGCGCCTTCTGGCCCCCGGCTGAAAAATTCCCCTACGATCCCTACGCCATCTTCGCAAGCAGAGCCCCCTTGGAATCCCAGTTCACCATCCCGGAATCAATCTCGTGAATTCGAAACAACCCTTGCCAAACGCACGTTCCTACCTACCTTCCCGCCCGAGCAGGAGTCCCCAAACTTCCGATGTCCGCATCCGGCACCCTTTTTCTCCAAAAATCCGTTTCTCTGAAAAGAAGTCGGATCTTTAGGCCATGCCAGGAAACTAGGAACCCCCTCGCTCACGGACGGCGGCGCGAATCGCCGGAATCCGGTCCTTCCAAGACCCTTTCCGCAATGGTTGCGGGGGCTTGGCCCAGCACCAATAAGCTGGCGACCGGTTTCCAGGGCGATCGCAAGCAGGTCCGTTCCTGCGCAGCCGGGAATTCATTCCCGACGCGCCGGGCCGTCCGTAACACACCGACCCATGCGAAACCATGTCAACCGATACCCAGAACTCCCGCAATCAGGGAGATAACAAACGCCGCCGCTCACGCGGAGGGCAGAAACGCCGTAGCAATAGCAACAACTCCGAACGCAGATCCGATGGACGCCAGTCCGGCGGAGGCAGACGCGATGGAGGAAACCGCTCCGAAGGTGGCCAAAAGTCCGGCAAATCCTTCCGCCGCCCCATGCCCGCTCCCATCGAGCTCTCGTGGTGGCAGAAATTGCTGAAAGCCGTCGGACTATATAAAGAACCCGTCCGCCCGCCACGCCCCGAGCGTCGCCCCGATGCCGCAGAATCTGGAAAAACCAGAGAGCCACGCAAAACCAAGACCCGCGACGCCCGTTCCGACTCCTCCAAAGGACAACGTGAAGAGCGCCCGCAGCGTGACAACCGCGACTCCTCCGAGGAGTCCGCACCGCGCGGCAGAAGCAAAGGACGTGGCGACCGCGACCGGAACCGCCCCCGTGGTGGCGACCCCTCCACCGTGGAGAACCGCCGCGTGTATGTAGGAAATCTGTCCTACGACACCACCGAGAGCGACCTTGAGGAACTCTTCAAAGGCGTCGGTGCCGTCCGCCGCGTGGAGATCGTTTACAACCGCAGCACCCACCGCTCGAAAGGCTATGGATTCATCGAAATGCTCGATGTCGATGAGGCAAAACGCACCGTCGAGGTCCTGCACGATCAGTTCTTCATGGGCCGCCAACTCACCGTCTCCGGAGCCAAATCCAAAGATCACGAGGACGCGGAACAGGACGACGAAAAAAACATCGCCCAGAACAACACCGTGCCACCCGTTGCACCGATCAACCCAGCCAAAGAAGAAGTGCTCGATCTCATCGATGAGCAACCAGTAGCTTCCGAGGAACCAAAAATCGATGCCGAGGAAATCAACGAGAACCCCGAAGTTCCCACCGAGGAATTCGCACCCTCCGATTCGCCCGCCGCAAACGATAACGAAGAAACCAAGCCCCAGGCTTAATATCTCCTAAATCGATTCCCCAAGAGGCTCTCCCCAAAAAGGAGAGCCTCTTTTTTAGCCCCAAGGAGGGGCGCGCCCCATGGCCGCCCAACAACCCCAGCACTCAACCCCAGAAGGACCGCGAGTCTCAGTGTGCCCCCTTGGGTATCAGCCCGCCCCGTTGCACAAGTCTTCCACTGATCACTCGACACGTCTCACACCCACTCCGCGCAAAGCAGCTCCGCCTGCATCAGCACCGTCTTCACCGCATCCTCCTGAAGATCCGGCGGGTAGCCGTATTTGTTCAGGATGCGCTTCACCATCACCTTTATCCTCGCCCGCGCGCTCTCGCGTAGTGTCCAGTCGATCCTTACGCTCTGCCTCACCTTCGTGATGAGTTCCGCCGCGATGATCTTGAGCTTATCATCCCCCATCGCATCCTTCGCGCTGTCGCTGGTTGCCAGCGCATCGTAGAAAGCCCACTCGTCGTTCGTCAGCCCCTCGCGATTGCCCGCCGCCTGCACCTCCTTCGCCAGACGTATCAATTCCTCGATCACCTCCATCGTGGAGATCGCTCGGTTGTGGTAGGCGTTCAGGGTCTTCGATAGCTTTTCGGAAAACAACTGGCTCTGCACCAGGTTGTGCTTCGAGCGCACTTTGAGCTCGTCCTTGAGAAGCTTCTCCAACAGCTCCGCCGCCACGTTCCGGTGCTTCAGGCCGCGCACCTCCGCGAGGAACCTTTCATCCAGGATCCCGATATCCGGGTTCTTCAGCCCTGCCGCCGTGAAGACATCGATCACCTCCCCGTCCGCCGAGATCGCTTTCGAGACGAGCTGGCGTATCGCCGCATCCATCTGCTCCGGGGACTTGCCCCTCACGCCCGCCTTCTTGCTCAGCGCCGCTTGGATCGCTTGGAAAAAGCTCACGTCATCGCGGATCGCCGCCGCCTCATCGCTCGCCGCCGATAGCGCGAAGGCCTTTGAAAGCTCCGTCACCACCTGCACGAACCTCCGCTTCCCGTCCTCCTGCTCCAGGATGTGCTCCTGCCCTCCGGGGATCAGCGCCAGCCGTTCCGATGGCTTGCCGTCCACCCACTTGCCGCGGTTGATGCCGTGCATCATGTCGCAGGCGATGTCGTATTTCTCCAGCATCACCGCTTTGGCCGCCGCCGTGTCGAAGGTCGGGTTGCCCCGCCCGCCGCTTTCCGTGTAGGTCGCCAGCGCCTTCTTCAGCTGATCCGCCAGCCCGAGGTAATCCACGATCAGACCGCCCGGCTTGTTTTTGAAAACCCGGTTCACCCGCGCAATCGCCTGCATCAGGCCGTGGCCTTGCATCGGCTTGTCCACATACATCGTGTGCAGGCACGGCGCGTCGAATCCCGTCAGCCACATGTCCCGCACGATCACGATGCGGAAAGGATCTTTCGCGTCCTTGAAACGGTTCGCTAGCTCCCTGCGCTTCTCCTTGCTGTGGATGTGCGGCTGCCACTCCGGGCCGTCCTCCGCGCTGCCTGTCATCACCACGTTCATCCTGCCATCCGCCCATTCCGGGCGCACCGCGACGAGGGCGTTGTAGAGATTCACGCAGATCCTCCGGCTCATGCAGACGATCATCGCCTTGCCTTCCATCGCCTCCACCCGCTTTTCGAAATGTTTCACCAGATCCGCCGCCACCACGGCGATCCTCTTCGGATCCCCCACCATCGCCTCCAGCGCCGCCCATTTGGTTTTCAGCTTCTTCTTCTTCGTCAGCTCCTCGCCCTCCGTGATCTCATCGAATTCCTCGTCGATCCCCGGCAAGGCCGCCGCGTTCAGGCTCAGCTTCGAGATGCGGCTCTCGTAATAGATCGGCACCGTCGCCTTGTCCGCCACCGCCCGCTGGATGTCATACACGGAAATGTAATCCCCGAAGACCGCCCGCGTGTTCGCATCCGTCTTCTCGATGGGTGTCCCGGTGAAGCCGATGTAGGACGCATTCGGCAACGCATCCCGCATGTTGCTGGCGAAGCCATACGACATCGCCCCCGTCTTCTCGTTCACCTTCCCGCCGAACCCGTATTGGCTGCGGTGCGCCTCGTCCGCGATCACCACGATGTTCCGCCGCCCGCTCAGCTCCGGCATGTCCTCGCCCTTCTCCGGCATGAACTTATGGATGGTCGTGAAAACCACCCCGCCGCTCGCCCGGTTCAGAAGCGTCCGCAGGTTGTCGCGGCTGTCCGCCTGCACCGGTGTCTGGCCGAGGATGTCCGCGCAGCGTTGGAATTGCCCGAAGAGCTGGTCGTCCAGATCGTTCCGGTCGGTCAGCACCACCAGGGTCGGGTTCTTCATCGCCGGATGCCTCACCACCCGAGCCGCATAGAAGAGCATGGAGAAACTCTTGCCGCTGCCCTGCGTGTGCCACACCACACCAGCGCGCCTGTCGCCGGGCTTCCCGCCCTTCATCGCTCCCGCCCAATACCTTCCTTCCGGCTCTTTCAGCCCGCCGCCCTCGTCCTCCGCTTCCATCCCGCTCGCCCGCACCGTTTCCTCCACCGCCGCATTCACCGCGTGGGACTGATGGTAGCCCGCGATGATCTTGTGCAGCGCGCCCGAGTCCGGATCTTCTTCGAAGACGATGAAATGGTGCAGCAGATCCAGGAACCTCCGCCGCTCGAACACTCCCCGCACCAGCACCTCCAGCTCCAGCGCGGATTTCGGCGCATCCGCCTCCCCGTCCACCGTCCTCCATACCTTGAACCACTCCCGGTTCGCCGTCAGCGATCCCATCCGCGCCTGCAAGCCGTCGCTCACCACCAGCGCTGCGTTGTAATGCAGCAGCGATGGGATCTGCGCCTTGTAGGTTTCCAGTTGTTTGAAAGCCGCGTCGAACCACTCCTCCCCCTCCTCCGGTTTTTTCAGCTCCACCAAACCCAGCGGCAGCCCGTTCACGAACACCACGATGTCCGGCCTGCGGTTGTGCTGCCCCTCGATCACTGTGAACTGGTTCACCGCCAGCCAATCGTTTCTCCACACCTCCGTGAAATCCACCAGCCGCACATGGTCGCCCGCGATGCTCCCGTCCGCCCTCTGATACTCCACCTCCACCCCGTCCCGCAACATCCGGTGAAATGCCCGGTTCGTCCCGGTCAGCGAGAGCGAACCCACCCGCAGCACCTTCCGCAACGCATCCTCCCGCGCCTCCCCCGGCACCGAGGGATTCAGCCGGGAAATCGCCTCCCGCAACCGCCCCACCAGCACCACATCACCGAAGGTATCCCGCTCCGCCGCCACCTCACCCGGTGCCATCTGCGGCCCATGCCCCACCGCATACCCAAGCTCCCCGAACCATTCTAGCGCGGCTTCTTCGATGATGGATTCGTTGAGGCTCATTTTTTCGGCAGCTTGGGTTTCTTCATTTCCGAAACGGCTTTCTCAAAATCCAGATCAACGAGACGCGGTTGCGAATCCAGGAACAACCGGTAGCGATCGTATTCCGACTCCGCTTTCATTTTCGCCTGCTCTGCGGAGATTTTCCCCGCGTGATCCAGCAATTCATGCTCGGAGAGTTTCAGGAAATCATCCAGCTTCGCAATCCAGTCCCGCATGGTCATCACCTTGCGTTGCAGCGCCCTCAGCTCGGCGAACTCGATGTAGGCGTTCACAATGCGGTTAAGCGTGCCGAGTTCTTCACCTTCGAGATAATTCTTTGCGATGGAAACATCCTCCCTGCGGATGATGCCGCCGGGTCGCGTCGTTTGCAGTCCCATGAACGGCTTTTCCGCATCCACCCGGGCATGGATCACTTCCGCCGCCGTCTGTCCGTGCGCCGCCCAGTGCATCTTGTTCTGCACCGTGGCGAAGAACCTCTGGGTCATCTCCGTGTTCGGCGTGTAGTCCACGCTCGTCGCGTAAATATCCAGCACCTTCTGGTAAAAGCGCCGCTCGCTCGACCTGATGTCGCGGATGCGCTCCAGTTGCTCGTCGAAATAATCCATCTGTCCCTTGCCCGGCGGGTTTTTGAGCCGCTCGTCATCCATGGTGAAACCTTTCACCAGATACTCGTTCAAGCGCCCGATGGCCCACTGCCGGAACTGCGTGCCCCTGTGGCTGCGCACGCGGAAGCCAACCGCCAAAATCGCCTCCAAACGGTAATGTTTGAGCTTCCGGGAAACCTCGCGCGCGCCCTCAATTCGAACTTGTAAGTAATCCTTACAAGTTGCCGCCTCAACCAGTTCACCTTCGGCGAAGATGCCTCTCAGGTGGAGGGTCACGTTCTGCGGTGTCGTCTCGAACAGCTCGGCAATCTGCGCCTGCGTCAGCCAGATCGTCTCGTTCTCAAACCGGCACTGGATACGCGTCCGCCCATCCTCCGTCTGGTAGAGGATGATTTCGGAATTCGGCAAGGGTTCGTTGCTCATGGTTGCAGCCTCCTCACACATCGAGCTTTTAAGTAACGCTTAATAACTGGCCGCACCTCCCCCGGCACCAAGGGATTCAGCCGGGAAATCGCCTCTCGCAGCCGCCCCACCAGAACCACATCGCCGAACGTATCCCGCTCCTCCGCCACCTCACCCGGTGCCATCTTCGGCCCATGCCCCACCGCATACCCCAGCTCCCCGAACCATTCGAGCGCGGCTTCTTCGATGATGGATTCGTTGAGTGACATATTGAAACTTAAGATTTCCGAAATGATATGATGTTGTGTCTCGCCAAGGAACCGCCCACGCTCGCCGCGTCGCTAAGACATCGTGTTGCAAACGACAGATGCGAAAGCGGCGAGCGTGGGCGGTTCCTTGGCGATGCCCTCCGGATGTCCGGACGTGCAGACTTAGGATCGATTAAAGTCGCTGGCCGGACAAAATGTCCGGCAATTTGTCCGGCTAGACCTAAAGACATCGTCTCAATTCGGCTGGCCGGGCAGAACATCCGGCGAATCAACGTTGGGATTCGGGAATTTTCCCGTTTTGAACTCTTTATCCCGCCAAAATGGCGGGATAAATGGCGGGATTTCCCTGCGCACGGCTCCGTAGCGCCCGAATTCTCAGAGTAACAGCTCGCGACACTTTGACGCGAGAACTGTCGCGAGATCCGATTTCGAGAAGGATCTGCCCCAGCCTCGCGACACTTTGTCGTGAGAATTGTCGCGATCATGGCTTCCGCACCTCATATTCGGTTGAAGAACTCGCACCCACTTTTCGCAGAAATCCCAATTCGACGAAACGCTTGAGGTGGCGCTGCGCCTTCCGGTCGTCGAACCCAAGCTGCTCCGCATACTCCTTGCGCGTCACAGAAGGCTTGGTGGTCAGAAACTCCCAGCCCTTGCGCTCATCAGCATTCAGCGTTTCCCGCACTTCCGAGGGCAGTCCAGCGACTGCGCCAGCTTTGCTCCGGTAAATCGTAAGCACCAGCGAATCGCCTTCCATCGAATAGCTCGGGAGCGGAAGCCCTAGCTCCTCTGCGTGCCGTTTTAGGCTGGAAAGGCCGAATCCCTGTTCCTCTGCCATACCCATACGAGCAAATACGTAATGTAAAAGCGGATTGCGGCTCTTGATTGGAGCTTTGAATGTCCTCATTTGCTCCAGAGTGATTGGAGGGATCGCACCCCCGGGACTCTTGATCGTGATCGTCTCGGAAGTGACGACCAGGTGGCACTTTTGCCCGACCAGGCTGTAATCACGGTGAATCAAGGCGTTCACCACTGCTTCACGGATCATCTCGAACGGAAGATCCACTTGCTCGCGGCGTTCCATCCGGTCGCGGTCTAGCGTGTTTGGCAAAACCTTCTTCAACCACTTTTCAAGCTCATTGGGTATGAACACCAATGCTTGCCCGAACTCCATCCGAGAGGACTCGCCGGACGTAAATTCCGCCTTCGCCAACAACCGCGACTGAGGCATCGCAATACTCGGATCTTTGCCAAAGAGAGCCAGACCGAAACCTGACGGAACGATCCCGTCTCCCGCATCCACAAGAACCCCTTGTTGGAGCAATAGGCGCTGGAAATCCTCCGACCCTGCCGGCACGGCAAACTTTGCTTTCAACTGATAGCGCTTCAGCGCCTTATCGGATAAATCGCCATAGGTCACAGCCGCAACCGGATCCTCATACTTCGACAGCTTGAGCGGCTGTTCTTCCGGTGTATCCAATTGCTGCCTGGCCCACTCGAAGAATGCCTTATTCTCCTCAAGGATGATCTCCTGCAAATCCAGATCGAACATGTGAACTGTCACGCCGTGCTGACGCAAATGCTCGATACCTTTTCCCTTCACCGCTGGATTGTCATCCTCAATGCCCACCCAGACTTCCTTGATCCTCGCGCTGACGATGTGCCGCGCGCATCCGCGCTTGGGATGGTTCCGGTTCAGACATGGCTCCAGCGTGCCGAAGAGAATGCCTCCATCCAGTTTCTCCCCGAAACACTTCCGTTCAAGCAATGTGAACTCGGCATGGTTTCCTTCACGCAACTCGCCCCGTGAGGCGGTTTCAACTTTCCCATCAGGCCTGACGAGCACGGCACCGACCAACGGGTTTGGCTTTCCGTCGCTGCGCTTCTCCGCAACGGACGTACGCATCACCTCGATGGCCTTCTCCATCATTTTGCGTGGGTCGAAGTTCGATTTAGCAGCCATTGGTCAAAAAAGGTTCTGTATCCTTGTGGAAATCACACGCCGACTCAATCCCAAGTTCAGCCGCCGGATGACGCTCACGCGGAAGGAACCTGTGCCTCTTCCTGTTCCGGAGTCTTCATCTCCACATATCGCGCAAAGAGTTTGTCGACGAGTTCCTTGGGGTTATCCGTCATGATTGTCCTTGGTTCGCCGAAGCGAAAGACAGACTCCCTGATGCGAACCGTCTCATTGAAGGCCATTTGGAGAGTGTGCGGTGTGTAGGCGATACCCTTCCTCCGCGTCATTTCGACCTGAAATGCTTTGAACGCAGCTTCATACTTCCCTACGTCCTGATTCGGGAAAAAGTCCTTGATCCGGTCAGACATTTTCGTTTCTGCATAGAAGTGCCAGAAGCAAGGTTGGGAGCAAGTGACAAGAACACCGACATTCACGAACTCTTCTCGCTCTCTGTAAGGCAGATAACGGAGGATCGCATAGTTGCAGACATGTTGTTCAGTGATCATGGCATTTTCCAGAAAAGCTCGGGGTCGCCGAACGGCAGACTCTACGCGGAGACTACCCCTAGTATGCCCAGTTGGACAGCCAAAGAATCATTCCGCTTCCTCGCTATCTGCGACCCGTACCTCACCGCACACCCCAGCACCCCGAAACATTCGAGAGCTGTTTCTTCGAGGATGGATTCAGCGAGGCTCATGCGATCAGATCAACCGGTCGGACTTGCTCACCGCGCGGTATCGCACTGGCTTAGACAGCTTATCCAACTCTCCCCGCTCTACGAACAAACGGAGCCATGCTTTAGCTTGGGGATTCGTCACCCCCAGCAGGTCAACGATTTCCTTTTCCTTCAAAGGATCCCGCAAGATCTTCGTGAAGATGGCTCCAACAGCGGCCAGCAACTCATCGGCAGGACTCATCGTCTCCGCATGATCTTCCGAAAGATCTCTAGGGGACTTTGGCTCTTCCACCTCTTTGGCGGCACGATAATCCGCTCCCTCTTCATTGACCTTGAGCTCAAGCGTATCCTGCCGGGGAGCTTTCGCTTCCTCGTCCTGAGCGGCATGTATTGCGTCAGCCAGCTCGTCTCCGTTTCGCGGTTCCGGCCACACGCGTCCGCCGTTCTGGATCAGAGCCTGGTTGCCCTTCCCGCTGTCCTTTCCGTTTCTGACAAAAACAGGCACGAGCCGGAGCTTCTCCAGTTGCTCAATCGCACCCGCCCACGTGCCGCCTTTCTTAAAATCAGAAGTCACAACCAATCCTGCATCCGAGAGCGCGTAGATCGCCTTATTACGCTGCATGGCATGACCCACGTTGAATCCCGCCGCAGGATCATAGGCGGAAATCACTACAAGCCTACCTTCACGGAATGCATCACGGTTCCCCTTCGCCAAAGCCGCTCTCCCAAGACTATCTGCCATTACGCCGATCACCTTGCCGCCCGAGTCGAAAGCTCCCTTCATCGCAGAACTGTCGATTCCCCGCGCCGCACCGGAGACGATCGCGATCCGAGCGTCTGCCGCCAGAGCGCCTAGCGAGACGGTGTATTCCACCAAAGCATCATCTACATGACGTGAGCCCACAACAGCCAGCCCTCCGCAGCCAAGAAGGTTGGGATCGCCACAGCCATACAATACCGGCGGGGCATCCTCCCGCAGGCGCGCTTTCAGTCGTCGCGGATAGGCGGCATCTGCACGGCTGACGACCCAGATCCCTCGCGAGTGCCAGCTATCCACTGCCTGACTGAGCTGAAATCCACGGCCAAGCAATTCCTCCAGCCGACTCCTACCAAATTTATCTCCACATTTGTCAAGCAAGGCACCGGCTCCCTCTCCTAACAAATCCGCAGGCTCCTTGCCTAACTCGCGAAGACTACGCGCAAAGCGGTTATACTCCGACAAAGTCAGCAATGGCGCTTTCTCACTCTTCTTTCCTGCAATCAGGGGCGCGGAAAGAAGGAGAATGGCCTGGGTGTTGGGTGAGATCGTCGTATTCATTAGGCGTGGGCGGTGGTTGCCAGGGCAAGCGGATGGATCGGACCACTACCTTCTCCACTGAGGAGGTAAGCAGCTACTGTCAAAGTCCACTTGGAATCTACCATGTCATCGACCAGAAGCACAGCACCGGATCGCACCGAATCCGGAAGGACTTCCAGCGATCCGTCAATGTTGCGGGCCTGCATGATGCTGTTCGCCATGGACTTCTGTTCCGGACGCGCATCCGCCTTACTGAGAGTCTGGACGAATGGCAAATCCAGTGCAGCGGCAATCCTTCGCGCAAGGTCAGGAACCAGATTCGGATGGCGCAGGGATGGGATGCAAGTGACACATTCCGGAGCAGGAGCAGGATTCCAGTCACCCACCATTGCTACGCAGGCGGCAACCAGGTCATCGGAAAAACGACTGTCCTCATATTTGCCTATCCTCACCTCATCTCCCCAACCAGCACTTCCCCAGTAGCAGAGAATTTTACCAGCCTCAGCACGCCGCTCCGGTGGGATATTCGTATTACTTGCCAAGCCCATAATCGGCAATCCACCTATCGGCCACTTCTTCCTGGGCTCCAGCGGCAATCCCGTCCGCCTGAGGAACGCCTCAGCCTCCCGGATCAGACGGCGATCCACATCCTCCAGAAGCGCTTCGATGGCCGGGGCGACATATCCTCCGGGATCTCCGTCCAGTGCGGAGATCAAAAACTCCATGTGCCCTTCTTCGAGAGCCACATAATCCCTCATCTGTTGCTGCTCTCCACGCCGCAAGGAAGTCAATCTCTCCGCGCGTACCCAGAAATCTCCGGAAAGTCCGCTCGCAGTGAGTTTCCACTTCGTCCCTTCCTTCACCACCGCCGCAGGTGACTCCAGGCTCATCAGCAGCAAAGCCTTGTCAATCCTGCCCATCGACGCATTCACCCTGGCCATCAGTTCCGGCACGGACAGCCCGTGCTCCGCATCTTCCAGAGCGGAAAGGACTTCCTCCACTTCCTCCTGCTTAGGAAAAGCACTTTCGATGAAGTAGTCGTTGATATCGCTCTCCTCCTCCCCGCTCAGCAAGATCCCGTAGGCAGTCGGAATATTCCGCCCCGCACGTCCGACCTGCTGATAGTATGCCACCACCGATCCCGGCATTTGGTAATGCACCACAAACGCAAGGTCGGGCTTGTCGAAACCCATCCCCAATGCCGTGGTAGCCACCAGCACCTTTATTTCGTTCGCGAGCAGTGCGTCTTCCAACTCGGGGCGTTCATCGCCGGATTGGCCGCTGTAGGTTCTCGCCTCGATACCCTTCTCCCTCAACCACTCCGCTACCTGCATCGCATCCCTCACCGTCAGTGTGTAAACGATCCCGCTGCCCGGCATCTCAGCCAAATGCTGAGCCAGCCATGCCAGCCGCTCGGCCTGTCCCGGAAGACGGATCGTCTGCATGAATAACGACGGCCTGCCCAGCTCACCCCGCGAGACTTGAAGGTTCGGCCCCAGGATTTGCTCCAGGTCATCCATCACCCGTTGGTTTGCCGTCGCTGTCGTGGCTAGAAGCCGAAGGTTGCCCGGCATCAATCGCACGATCCGCTCGATGAACCGGTAATGTGGCCGGAAATCATGCCCCCAGTCGGAAATGCAGTGCGCTTCATCCACCACGAGCATCGAAACCCTCCCCGCCACTGGTCCCAGCACCTCGTTGCGGAAATACTCGTTCGAGAGCCGCTCCGGGGAAATCAGCAGAATGTCCACCTCGTCTCGCTGCACCGCCGCATTCACCTCTTCCCACTCATCCGTATTCCCGGAATGAATCGTCACCGCACGCACGCCCATCCGCTCCGCCGCCGCGATCTGGTTCCGCATCAGCGACAGCAAAGGTGAGATCAGGATGGCCGGCCCGGCTCCTTCTTCACGCAGGAGCTTCGTCGCAATAAAATACACCGAACTCTTCCCCCACCCCGTTTTCTGCACCACCAGCAACCGGCCTAGGCCATCCACCACATGCCGGATGGCCTCCTCCTGACCGTCGCGAAAAGCAGCTTCCGGATTCTTCGTCCCAAGGCGAAGGAGCTCTAGAGCGTGTGTTGAATTGTAGGGCATTGTTGATCAGATATTGAGGTTAGATTTCTCAGCTCCGCGAACCATTCGTGGGGGGGGGCTTCGACGGCAAATGGGTTGAGTTTCATAGCTCCTTTAGTGTAAAGTGTATTCCTTGAGTTCTGACACGTCGGAGTAATCAATCTGCCAGTCGTAGCCCTTACCTCCCACCATGCTAGCAATCATCGGAACCTTCTTACCGTGTTCATCAGTCTCATCCTTGATCCAAAACTTTGGATTTGATTTGGGATTAGGCTCAATTCGGCACTCATATCCACGAAGCCTTCCATATGCTTCAGAAATTGTTTGCTGTAAGTAAAACTTCTCCTCGCCAGAGGATACAGGAATCTGCTCCAGCAGATTTAGAATCGCCCCAAGCTTTTCTTCTGCATGAATATGCGGAGGAAGGATACAACGATCCCAGAAACACTGGAGTTTCTGATTCCTTGCCTCTCTACCCAACTGAACCAGACTCGATATACAGGCCTTCAGCGGTTCGTCCTCGTTGTGCTCCGGCAGTGCGCAGTGGGCGGCAAGAGAACAACCCAACCATTCAAGGGATTCAAGGCACCTGTATAGCGTTTCCACGTCACCTCCAGTGATCGCATAAGAGCCCACGCGCTTAATCATCCAGATCGGAGCCGCTACACTGAATGAAACCAGATAATCCTCTTTCATACTCCGTGCTTCAACCGCCGCTACGCCAGTGAATGTGTGCATTGCATTGAGAGCCTTGAGTGCGTCATAGTCTTTTCCGGCTTCCAGAGCTTCGCGACAAATTGCCTCAAGCATTTTCATGATCGACATCGGCAACGCGTCGCTAAACTCCTTCAAAGAGGATGGAGATGTCAGTTCAACGCACAAACGGCTGTTAATCGCCTCCATGAAAATCCGGTCAGACGAGGACTTCCCAACAAGAACTAAAAGCGCTTTGAATCTCCTTTCCGCAACATACTGGAGGCCATCTTTCACGTGATGATCGACGCAATCCTCAGGCTGAAGGAGCCTCTTGTAGATTACGAAGGCTCTGTCGAAGGCTATCTCAAATACCTCGTAGTCGTGAGCGTCAATAGCCACAGAGATGACCATCATCAGCCGATCCCACAGAGGCTCATGTTTCGCCTCTATCACATTCGGGCGATAATCCCACATGTGCATGGGGCGATCCTTAGGTGGAAGCGGATTGTCGTCCTTTTGGCGCCTTGAGTCTGCATCAATGGTGTTCTCAAGCTTTGTGAAATAGACGTCAATTCCCTTCGAAGTATATTCAACTTTTAACACGCGCCTTGGATCAATCAGGTCACTAGTCGTAAAATACGTGACAGCTGAAAGAAAAGTGACCCAAGGGCTGATTGCGACAGCTGCACTCCAGGCGAAGTCAGGCTTCAGGAGTAGTGCCAAGATTGGAAGGGTCGGCAGAGAAAGTAGCAAAAAGATCAACATCCAATGGTTCCATGACAACCTTCGCCACAGTTTGCTGTAGGGCGAGAGATTATACCCAAGGAATGCGAAATTGATGGAAAAGAACGCTGCCGCGAAATTTGCTGAAAAAATCCATGGACCAACGTGTTCGAGCTTTTTACCGGCACCCAATTGGATGAACCAAATGGAAAGGGCTGCTGCAGATAAAGCTCCGATCCAGCCAGCAACGGCGGTGAAATGTTCTTTCCCCCAAGATCTAAGGGTGGAGAAGCAGTTAGTCTTCATAGGTTTGTGTTTTCACTTCCCCGCTCAGCCACTCCGGCAACAAGGTGTCCTACAGGGTGGCTAGGGTGTGGGATTCTTTGAGGTTGGCGGTGATACGATCGTAAAGAGGTGAAACCTCTTTCGTAGAGGTATCCATGATCTCCATTGGTGGCAGGGTAAGGGAGTGCCATAGATCAATGCGTTTGGTTTTTCTTCGTCTCCTTGTGTGTCTCGAAAAGAAAGACCGTCAGCGTAGCTGCGGCGCCAACTGCCAGTTTCGCGTGTCGAGTTCCCAGCCCAGATGCACTTCCGTGCTTTCCGTGACCAGTGCCGTAGAGCCCACGGAGTTCCGCGAGACCATTTCCAATTGTTCCTAGGTTGCTGAGCAGTCGTTTTATCACGTCGGCTCCGCGAGCAGCTTCATGTATCCCTTCTGGTACAAGCTTTAGTTCCTTGAGCGTAGCTTTTGTGAGCGTGGAGACATCGGGGGTTCCAGGGATTGTCTTTCCGCGTTCCTCAAGGATAGTCTTGCAACACGTCTCGATCAGTTCTTTCGCAGTGCCAATAGCGAGACTTGGATCCGATTCCACGGCTAATTCCATCCTGCTAATTTGCTCGGACATGTGCTTTGCATCAAACACGGTTGCCGCGTCTTTGATGCCAGCTAGGGAAGGAATCCCGGCTCCGGTAACAATCCTACCTCCTGTCCATTGGTATCCGTCCCTTTGCAGGAAGTGAACGAGTTTATTAACTTTCTCGTTCTGTTCGTCTTTTGCTTCCGGCGAGAAGGACATTTCACACGCCAACTCTTCGGCACGTTGAAGCACGCCCTCGAAAACTTGAAGGATGTTCCTAGCCTGCGTGGAGTCAGTCCAATCGACGGTATGATAATATTGCTCTACCAAGGTGCGCCTCTGACCACTAACAGGTGGGCTGTAGGAAAGATCGCAGTCAACCCTCGCAGCGTCGAACTCGTCTGTAATTTCACGGAGAATCCAACCGACCATATGCTCTCGAAACGCTTGCCGCGTTTTCATGCTGATAAGGTCTTCACTCATTGTGAGACCTCCTCTGGTTCACGTGTAGCAGTGGCGCTCATTTCACCGCTCAGCAACTTCGGCAGCAGCGTGTCGCGGAGTGTTGCTAGGGTTTGTGATTCGGCATGGTTCTTATCCACCTGAGCGGATAGTGGCGCGACGATGGACTCGAAGCGTTCGAAGATTCTATTGTCGCCGAGGGGTGGGCGGACAAATTCGAAGGACTTGATTTGTCCGCCGCTGATGTGCGGGATGGATGTGCCGGTCTTTACGGCATCGACGTAGTAGCGAAAAGTCGGGCTGCCTACGGCGATCCAGATGAAGTTCTCGCCAACTGAAGATGCGGGTCTCAGGCGGGCAACGCGCTGCACCAATAGACATGGCAGATCGGAAGCTCGAACGCGCACCCAATTCTTTCCTACTTTAGAGCCGTCCATTCCGATCAACACGTCGCCGGATTGGAGTCGGTATTGCTCTAGTTCGGGTGTGATCTCTGGCCAGTAGCGTGCTTGCGATCCCCAGAAGAATTCTCCTTCTTTCACATTCATTCCACGCGCCACGCGGACACCCGGAGGGGAATCAGTGAAGAACTCGCTTTTGAAGCTGAATCCAGTCTGGAATTGAACCTCCTTTCCAAGATTTGTTTTCGACCAACCGCGAGGAAGCAAGCTTCCGTCAGGCGTGTGCTCCAATGCGTCGGGGAAAAGGGCGGCGGTTTCCGCGTCCATTCCTTTGGGTTGGTTGCCGTCAAGCTTGGCTCTGACGGGGTCGAAATCGACGAACCAACTCTGGAACAGTGCCCGCGCCATCGTTTCCAGCGTCGCGTTCATCCTCCGATTCAACTCGATCTTGTCGTCTAGCGCACCAAGTACAGACGCGATGGCTTTTTGCTCTGAGATAGGTGGCAGCAATATCTCGTATGACTTGATCTGTCCGCCGCTGATATGGGGAATCGATGTTCCTGTGCGAACTCTCTCGACGTAATCTCGAAATTGGGGATTTCCAATGAGATATCGGAGGAATCCTTGATCCATAGTTGGTTTCGCTCGCAAGCGTGCGACGCGTTGAACTAGCAAACACGGAAGTTCCTTCTGCCGAACGCGCACCCAGTTCTTACCGACCTTCGAACCGTCCATCCCTAGCAGCACATCACCTTCTCGCAGAAGATTCCGTTCAAGATCTGGCGTCAGATCAGGCCAGTGACCGTGCTTTCTCGCCCCACTCGAACTCTCCTTCTTTGACATTGTCGCCTCTAGCTAAAAGCGTTCCTGAGTCAGGAGTTTTTCCAAAGCGAGCGCTCTGAAAAGCCGCACCGGTAGCAAGCAGAACGTGCTCCCCGATAGTAGTATCTTCCCACTCACCCGCCATACCCCAGCCCTTTCAGATTAGTTTTGATGGCCTGTTCTAAGTCCGCGGATTCGGCGAACTGGGCGTTGAGCTCCGCGACTAGGCGGGGCATCTTTTCCGCGTAGGGCTCGCCGTCGTCTTCGATTTCTTCCGCGCCGACGTAGCGCCCAGGTGTGAGGACATGACTGTGGGAGGCAATTTCCTTCGTGGCAGCGCATTTACAGAAACCAGCAACATCCTCATATTTGCCAGCACCTTTTTTCCCACGCCACGAGTGATAGGTGGAGGTGATTTTATCGAGGTCGGCATCGGTAAGTTCACGATGTACTTTATCGATGAGAGTTCCCATTTTCCGGGCGTCTATGAAGAGCGTTTGCTCGCGACGATCCCGGAAGCTGCGCTTGGAATCGGCGGCTTTGCTTTTCGTGAGGAACCAGAGGCAGACGGGGATCTGGGTGCTGTAGAAGAGCTGTCCGGGGAGTGAGACCATGCAGTCCACGAGATCGGCCTCGATGAGCGCCTTGCGGATCTCGCCTTCGCCGGATTGGTTGGAGGACATGCTGCCGTTGGCGAGGACGAAGCCGGCCATGCCGTCCGGGGCGAGGTGGTGGATGAAGTGCTGCACCCAGGCGAAGTTCGCGTTGCCCTTGGGCGGGACGCCATACTTCCAGCGGACGTCGTCGTCCTTGCGGTGCCAGTCGGAGTCGTTGAAGGGAGGGTTCGCCAGGACGTAGTCGGCGCGGAGATCCGGGTGCTGAACGTTGCGGAAGGTGTCCGCGTGCTCCTTCCCGATATCCGCCTCGATCCCACGGATGGCGAGGTTCATGACGGCGAGACGGCGGGTGGTGGCATTGCTTTCCTGCCCGTAGATGGAGATGTCCCCGAGCTTGCCGCCATGGCTTTCCACGAACTTTTCCGACTGGACGAACATCCCGCCCGAGCCGCAGGCGGGATCGTAGATGCGCCCCTTGTAGGGGGCGAGCATCTCGACAAGGCAGCGCACGACGCAGGACGGGGTGTAGAACTGCCCGCCGTTCTTCCCCTCCGCACTGGCGAAGCGGGTGAGGAAATACTCATACACCCGCCCGAGCAGATCCACGGAGCGGTGCGTCTGCTCGCCCTCGCTGGCGGCGGTGAGCTCGATGGTGGCGATGAGGTCGATCAGCTCGCCCAGCCGGTGCTTGTCCAGCCCGGGGCGGGCGTAATCCTTGGGCAGCACGCCTTTGAGCCGGATGTTGTCCCGCTCCAGCGCGACCATGGCATCGTCCACCGTCTTGCCGATGGAGGGTTCCTTCGCCTTCGCCTGGAGGTGTGACCAGCGGGCTTCGACCGGCACCCAGAAAACATTCTCCGCCTTGTATTCATCCGCATCCTCGGGATCCGCCCCCTCGTAATCCCCCTCCCCGGCCAGAAGCTTAGACCGGTGCTCCTCAAAGGTATCGGAGATGTATTTCAGGAAGATCAGCCCCAGCACCACGTGCTTGTACTCCGCCGCATCCATGTTGTTCCGCAGCTTGTCAGCGGCCAGCCAGAGCTTCGCCTCGAAGCCAAGGTTGGCGCTGGAGTTCTTGGCGGTCTTGGAGACTTTCTTACGGGCGGGCATGTTCAATCACCTTTCTAACCGTTCGGCCTGTCCTTGGAAGGCAAAAAGCCCGATGGCCGATTTTGGGTAATGAATGCCCGATTCCAAGGAGGGGCGTGCCCTATGGCCGCCCGGCAACATGAGCACTCTTAGCCGGATATCTCCTCTGTGCTTCTCTGGCGGCCATAGGGCGCGCCGCTCCTTGGCTATTCCATCCCGGCGAGGATGGATTTCCATGGCTCTAGGTGATACACGTCTTCCACCACCGGGCCTTCGGCTGTACATGGCGTGACGATGGCGATGAATTTCAAATCCTTGTCACTGCGGTTGAAGGTGGCGTGCACGGCACTCTTGGGGATGTAGGCGGAATCGCCTGGCCCTAGGTTTTTCTTCTCCTGCTCAACCCACTGCTCTGCTTCGCCCTCGATCACGTAGATGACCTCTTCTTTGTTCGGATGAGTATGGAAGGAATGGCTTCCGCCCGGTGGAATGGTGCAGTGAACGGTGATGAGATCCTCGGTCGGAGTGAGGCCGGGTTTGGAATGCCAGATGTGGTGCCGGCCTCCGATGGTTTCTTTCTCTGCGGAGTCTTGAGTGATGAACATGGTTCTTAAAGTTTGCTAGGTGTCAGCTTTCAGTTTTCAGGAAGACTTGGGTTGCGTAGCTTTTGAGTGCGATAGGAATCATCGCTTTGGTTTTCTTTTGCGGGATTCAGGGTAGGTAGGGAAGGAAGATGCGGGCAGCCCGATGGGGGGGGAACAAAAGCGGCGATGCCCGCCGCAGTCAAAAGCACTCGCGCGCTGTCACTTCCCAGCGACCCACTGGACGGCGTTGCGGAGGATCTGCTGGTAGGCGGGGTTGGCGTGGGATTTGTCGTCGTGGCCGTGGGTGTAGGCTACGATGCGTGTCTTGGGGTCGTTGACGGTCCAGAGGGCGGCGTGGGTGTCCGGGCTTTTGCCATCGGGTTTGTTGCTGACCAAGACGGTTTGCTTCTCCCCTTCGAAGAAATTGAAGTGGTAGCTTTCATCTTGGATGGTGAAGGACTCGGGGACTCCTTTTAGAATCGGGTGGTTGGCTGGGCGGATGCAATCCGCCGCCACTTTCCCCTTTCCGTGACCTTTGGTTTCGCCCCTAACGAAACGCTTGTTGTAGCCCTCCCACGGGTGCGACCAGGTGGCGGCGTGAAGGAGGACAATCCCCTTCCCTGCATCTGCGAAATCGTTCAGCGCTTTCTGAAATTCAGGCGTGCCCCATTGATTGTGATTTCCTGAAAAAACGAGGACGTCGGCCTGGGGCATGGCAGCCAGCGCTTCTCCGAGATTCATCGTACCGATGATATCCAGCTTGGAATCGACTGCAAGGGTTCCTTTGTCGGTGAGGATGAAGTCGCGCGGGAAATGGTGAGCGGATCCAGCTCCCACAAGTAGAACGCGGATGATATCTTCCTCTTTCCTCGGCTCGACAAATTTCATCCCGGTAGCCGCAGTGCTTTTGGGCGACTCGTTCGACAGAGCGTTCGCATCAGTGGCGGCCATGTATGCGATGATGTCGCGGAGGTTCTCCGCTCCGAGGGCATCGAGTCCCTCGGGCATGAGGGAGCTGTTGGTGTTCTCGCGGGAGGCAATATCTTTCTTGCGGATTTCGGTATCGCCACCCTGGTTGCGGAGGGTGATGCCAGCCTTGTTCTCGCTGGTGATGACTCCGGCGAGGGTCTCGCCTTTCTTCGTGGTGATGTTCCACTGCCAGAAGGTGGGATCGACCTCGCGGTTGGGATCAATGATGTGAATGAGAAGTTCCTCGGCGCTGTGGGTCCCCATGCCGGTAAGGCCGGGGCCGACTTCCGCACTCGGGAGTTCATCGTACTTGTGGCAGATCGCGCAGGCGGCGGTGAAGAGGTTCTTGCCATTCTCAACATTGCCCGGCTTGCGGGCCTCCGGGAGGAAGGCGGCGATGGTGGCGGCCTTTTCTTTCGCGCCAGGATTGAGCATCTCGGAAAGGGAGGCTGCCTTCTCGGAAACGGATTTGTCCGGGTGGCTGCGGAGGCGGGCGATGTTTCCGGGATCGATACTCTTAGGATCAAGGGCACCGTCGCTAATATTTTCCAATAAGGTGAGAGAAGCGGCAGGGCGCTTCACTATCTCATCGAAAGCCAGGGGTTTGAGATCGTCAGATATTCTTGAAAAGTCGTTGGCCATCAAGTTAGCCCCGTATTCCGATCCCATGATTGACACGAGTTCCGCTCGGTATGTTTTCAGATTATCCAGTCGAAACCCCTTAGGAGCGGCAATCTCGGAATATATGAGAAAATGAACCTCTGGTGGGCCGATACCGACGAGGGCGCGGGCAGCAACCAGACGTTGTTCGTTGGTAGATGCGGAATCGCGAAAAACGTTCGTCAATCGAAGTCGTTCTGAATCAAGCGCCTCAGACATTTCACCTTTCGTATCCCAACGGGAAATCAGGGGAAGGACTTTGGAAGCGGTCTCCGGTTGGCCGAGGAAAGTGGCGAGGGCTTCGGAGAGTTCCGGATTCATGGCAGGTTTGAGGGAATCATTTCCGGCGATGGCGTCGAGGATCGCGGATTTCAGGGGAGCTGCGGATGCTTGGGCATTCGAAGCGGAGATGAGCAGATTGACAACCGATTCGTTATTCAGGGCGGCAGGCAGGAGGCTTTCTACGAGCTGCTTGAGGGTGCCTGCTTCGGGGGATTCGAGGGCTACGAGGATAACTTCGGAAGCCCTCCCGCTGGCGGCGGCAATGAGGGCTGATTTCGTCCAGTCATCCTCCGCTTTCAGGAACGCAGAGATGATCTCACCCTCGTCTGCGCCGACGGAATTCTCGTAGGTCGCAAGCGCGGCAGAACCGTTTTTGACTTCGAACATTTTCCCTGACTCACGGATCAGACGGATGGCGGTCATCATTGTTTGGGCGTTCGGACTTTCAAATGCGGCTTGCAGAGAAGCGGGGTCGGCCTTGTCGATGACAGGCACCACGATTTCCTCCGCCTCCTTGTGCTGGATCCTCCAGATGCGGCCGAAGTAGTGATCGCGATCGGGACGGACGGCGGCGTTGGCGGGGCCGTGCTTGGGACCGCGTGTGTCGTTGTGGATGACGGCCTGGTTGTAGAAATCGATGATGTAAAGCGCGCCATCGGGACCGACGCGGGTCTCGATAGGCCGGAACCACAGGTCCTCGCTGCGGATGAATTCCGTTTCCTCCCGACCTTTCTCCTTCTCGGCAGTATAGGTGACTCCATCGGGTTTCACGAAATAGTGACTTACGATGTTTATGGTAGGTTCTCCGGTGAAGTAGCTGTAATTCCATTTCTCCGGCCATGCGCCGCCCTCGTAGATGGCGCATCCGGCGGCGGCGGTGTAGGAGCCTACGAAATCGATCTGTTTGTAGGCGGCCTGTTCCCAGGTCATGAGGGGAAAGGTCTTCTGGCGGGTGATCATGCCGTGGAAGCTGTTGGTTCCGGGGAGTTTTCCTTTTGCGAGGACATACTCGGGGAGGACGGTGTGGAAGAGGACGGTGCCGCTGGTGGGCTGGGTCCAGAAACACTGGCCGTCCGAGGTCATGCAGAGGCCCCAGGTGTTGCCGCCTTTGCTGGAATACATCTCAATGCGGCTGCCATCCGGTTTGAAACGCACGACGCCTGAGCCGATGCCGGTCTTGTCCTTTTTCTCGGAACCCAGGGCAGTGACCTCGCCGCCGCTGTATCCGTGGGTGGCGTAGATCCAGCCATCGAGTCCCCAACGAAGGTTGTTGATGACGGCATGGGTGTCGCGGGTGCCGAGGCCGGTATAGAGTTTGGTGCGTTTGTCGGCGGTGTCGTCGCCATCGGTGTCTTCGAGGAACCAAATGTCCGGCGCGGCGGATACGATGACTCCGTTTTTGTGGAGCACGAAGCTGGTGGCGAGTTCGAGTTTGTCGGCGAAGACGTGCTTTTTGTCCATCAGGCCGTCGCCATCGGTGTCGGTGAGGATGCTGATTCGGTCGAGGGGGTCGCGGTCGTAGTCGCCTGGTTCGACGGAGCCGCTGTCTTTCCAGACATCGGTGTTGGCCTTGCGGAGGCCGTTGGGGTACTCGGGGGTCTCGACGACCCACATGCGGCCCTTTTCGTCCCAGTCGAGGTTCATTGCCTTGTTGATGAGTGGCTCGGCGGCGACAAGGGAGATATCGAACTCGGGATGGACTTCGATCTTCGCGGCGGCTTCTTCAGGACGGGTGGGGCCGCCTACTGGGTAGCGGAGGGCGGACTCGGTGGCGGGCTTGTCTTTCAGGAGGGCATCGGTGTCTTCCATTTTCCCTGCCCATGCGATCCCGCGCAGGAGGATGGTTTGGAGGGATGTGTGGGAAAAGCTCTCGTAGCGGTGGCCGGGAATGCAGGCGAACGCGCGGCGGTTGCCCGTTTCATACGTCCAGATCTGCGGCTGGATGTCGTAGATGTTCACCGGCTTTCCGGCTTCCGCCTGGCCTTCTTTCGGCTTGGGCGTGTAGGCTGCGGCGAGGACTTTGACCTCCGGCATGATGTCCATGTCGTAATAGATCTCATCATCGATATCGAAGTTTGAGGCGCCCCGGGTGATGGGGTTTTCGCGGTCAGTGAAATACAGGGACATTTCGCCCTCCAGCCATTTCGTATGGTCGTGGTTCCAGGAACCGCCGATGACGGTCTTATACCAATCGGGATCGCGGGAAACGGTGCCCGCGTGGATGGCGACAACTCCACCGCCTCGCTTGAGGTAGGCTTCGAAGTTTTCCCTGTCCTTGCCGGTGATGTTCCCCGCTTCTTCGGCATGGAGGATGAGAACGTCGGTGGCGGAGAGTTGTTCTGCAGTAGGAAAGTTATCGCCGCCGGTGGCTTTGGCACCGCGTTCGTTGAGGAGTTTCGTCCAGTCTTTAAGGAAAGCGGGATGGTCGTGACAGCCAGGGCCGTGGGTTTTCTCGCCGGAGCGGATGAAGATGCGTAGTGGCTCGGCGGCGATGCAAATTTGCAAGCTGGCGATTGCCACGATGAGGAATTTTTTCATGGTTGAATGGGGATGGACTTCAATAAGGAAGGCAAGAAAACAGGAAGAAGAAAATTTGCACCGGTCTTTTCCTGCCTTCCAGCTTTCCTTATTGTATACTTAGATTGCCTGAGAATTGATGAGCTGGAGGAGTTTCTCCGCACAGGCGCGGGCGAATGCGGGGTTGTTGATTTCCACTTCCATTTCTACGACCTCGCAGGTCGCATTCTCTCGGATGGTTGAGAAGAGGGCTTCGTCTGCTGCGGGATCGTGGAAAGCCTGACCCTCCGCACTGATCACGCTGATCGCCTTTGTGGGAATCATGATTGCAGACGGAGCGGTATAGGCATTTGTCTTTTCCGCAAGGATGCGGCCTAGCTCGGCGCATTCCTCCGGGGTCGTCCGCATCAGCGTAACCTGCGGATTGTGGATGTAGAAACTACGGTCATCGTACTTCGCGGGGACGGAAGATTTCTCGCCGAAGTTGACCATATCCAGGCAACCCGGCGCAACAACCACAGGGATCTTCGCCTTCGCGGCGGCGTCCATGCGGGTGGGACCGGCGGTGAGCGTTCCGCCAACGAGTTCGTCCGCCCATTCCGTGGTGGTGAGATCAAGGACACCGGAGACCATCCCACTTTCGATAATGGCCTCCATGGATTTCCCTCCCGCTCCGGTGGCGGCGAATACGAGAACTTCGTAGCCCTTTTCCTCAAGGATGCGCTGCGCTTCAGTGACACACGCGGTGGTGTTTCCGAACATGGATGCAACGATGAGAGGCTTGTTGGATGAGGTATCCACTTCCATCTCCACCATCCCGCAGATCGCTCCGGCGGCGCGGGTGAAGATGGTTTTGGAAAGACGGTTCAGTCCCGCGACATCTGCGATGCTGGGCATCATGGTGATGTCGGTTGTGCCGAGATAGTGGGCGGTATTCCCTGCGGCGAGAGTGGACACCATCAGCTTCGGAAAACCGATGGGAAGAGCGCGCATCGCGGCAGTGGAAATGGCCGTGCCTCCCCCACCCCCGAGGGAGATCACACCGACGATTTTTCCTTCCGCATGGAGCTTGGAAAGGAGGGCGGGCGCGGCTTTCGACATCGCGGAGACGGATTCGCCTCTATCCTTCCGGGCGATGATTTCATCAAGTGCGATGCCGCCCGCTTTCGCGACCTCGTGCCTCGTGACATCCGGGGCGACGGTCGGTTCAGCCCCGGTCCCCACATCAATCAACAGAGTGCCATGCCCACGGTCACGGATCAGCTCCGCAACGAAGGCATGCTCCGCTCCTTTCGAATCCAGAGTCCCAATGACCGCGATGGTTGCCATTATCTCTTCAGCGGGATGGCTTTGAATTGTTTCGTGAGATCGATCAGCGACTGCTCGACTCCCATGCGCTCCAGTGAGGAGGCACCGACGAAGCCGACGCAATCGGTGGCCTGGATCACGCGGTCGGCATCCTCAGGAGTGTTGATCGGCCCGCCGTGGCAGAGGTAGAAAATGTCGTCGCGGACGGTCTTCGCCGCGTCGATGATGTCCTGGGTGCGTTTGATCGTATCCTCCCAGCTTACCACCGCATTCTTCACGCCGATGGAGCCACCGACGGTCGTGCCGACATGCGCGATGATCGCGTCTGCGCCGTTTTCCGCCATGCGCTTCGCCTCTTCCGGAGAGCCGACATAGACGATGGAGAACATGTCCATTTTCCCGGCAAGGCCGACCATGTCGTATTCCTTCTCCACGCTCATTCCCGTTTCCTCCAGGACGCCGCGGAAATGCCCGTCAACGATGGTGTGGGTGGGAAAATTGTTCACTCCGGAGAAACCCATATCCTTCACCTTGCCGAGCCAGTGCCACATACGGCGGCGCGGATCAGTGGCGTGAACTCCGCAGATCACGGGGATTTCCTCGACGACCGGGAGTACCTCATACTCGCCAATTTCCATAGCGATCGCATTCGCATCGCCGTAAGCCATCATGCCCGCCGTGGAGCCGTGCCCCATCATGCGGAAGCGGCCGCTGTTATAAATGATGATGAGATCGGCTCCGCCTTTCTCGATGAATTTCGCACTGATCCCCGCACCTGCTCCGGCAGCGATGATCGCGGTTCCTTTGGAGAGAGTGTCCTGAAGGCGCTCTCTGACTTCCGCGCGGGTGTATGGGTTTCCTTTTCCAGTCCATTGATTAGGCATGGGGGGAAATTGGGCGGAATCTGGACTTGAGACAACGCCCGATCTCACACCATCATTTCACTCAAATCCACATTTTAGATGAAGCACCCATCCACCGACCGAGAAGTCATCGGCAAAAAATCAAAATTCCACGCCGTCTTGGGCCACATGGCTGAGGTAAGAGCTTGGCTCCGTGGTATGCCTGTATGCGCACTGCTATCGGAATACAACATCGCCCACACTGGATTGATGGACGCGATGGCACCCTACGAAATCGTCCGCGTGGACCAGTCGGGAACGTTCATGCTCGCGTGCCTTGAGGGCGAAGGCGTCGTCATGGTCGATGGAGCTTGGAAAAGCATCCGCAAGGGCCAGGCATGCCTGCTGCCCCCCTTTGTGATGAACTCGCTCAAATGCGTGGCAGGCAAGCGATGGCGGTTCGCCTGGGTTCGCTATGAAGAATCGAGATCCATCAAACCCATCGTATCCTCCATTTCACCTGTGATCGGCAAGTTCGATGGCACCGGGCTGGAGGCAGCCATCAACGGACTCCGGTCGGAAGTCAATGGCGAGAGTCTCCCATCCACCCTGCATCAATGGTGCGCACTCGTGAACCACTACGTGAACCGCTTCGCGGAGCCAGCGAAACTCGACGAGCGACTTTGGAGGCTTTGGAGCCGGGTGGAAGCTGAACCCGCCCACGACTGGACTTTAGAAAGCCTTGCTGAAATCGCCTGTCTCAGCAGCGAACACCTCCGCCGTCTCTGCCAGCAGGAAATAGGGCGCAGCCCCATGCGTCATCTGACGTTCATACGACTTCAACAAGCGCTGCGAATGTTGTCTAACTCAACGGACAAGATCGAGACAATCGCCCGCGCCGTCGGCTTCTCCAGCCTACAAAGTTTCTCGAATGCGTTTAAGACTCGATTTGGGAAAAGTCCCTCGGAGTTCCGCTAACCTTTGCTAGCGACATAACCGCGCCATCCGCCAAACTCCGAGATATCCCTCGCGCCATCCATAGCGATGGCTTCCGCGATAAAACCAGAGTGAGTGACACCTTCCTCCATTAATACCTTTCCTATCCCCAAGGGAGCGGGGATTTTCGAAACAAAATCTCCAAACTCCCTCGTGGGCAACGACCACACTTCGCAATCAATTTTCACTCCCTCTCCTTCTGGCACACGGACAAGCGCCGGGCGCTCCGGCATTCCGTCACCTGCGGGAACCACATACATCCGGTAGCAATCCTCCGTCTGCATTGAACCAAGGCAATCACCTCCCCGATCGGTCAGTTGCCAGTTCAGGGTCATTCCCCTCATATGGGCGCCGCAAACCACGACCATCACTTCATCGAATCCTTCACCAAAATTAGCGGCCTTCTGGCTTCCAATTACCTGTTCGTAATTGGAACCATACTCCAACAGAGCACGATCCATCCCGGCGTGCGCGAATAGAGTAATCCCCCATGGCAAACGGTCTTTATAAAAACCAGCGGGTAGAGCCAGGGCGGAGTAATCCAACAGGTTCATGAAATTCGTATATATGCCCAAAATCGAATTCAACTTCACCGGTTCGGCGGCGACTTCTTCCAAGGTGAAATTCCTCGGAGTCGTCGGGGCAATGATGAAGTCCACCTTGGCCATCTCGATATCAGCGAGACGCTTGCACTCGGCAAGTTTGTATCTCGCCTCAAAGTAATCACTGGCAAGAGGCGCCCGCCCTCCCTCGATGATTTCCCGGGTCACGGGAAAAATGGAATCTGGTTTGGCATCGAGAAAATCTCGGATTCCGACGAAGCGCTCCGTAACCCATGGACCTTCATACAGGAGTTTCGCAGCAGCCATGAATGGCTCCAGACTGATCTCCACCGCCTCCCCATCCATTTCGGCAAACTTCTCGACCGCCTCATCAAACAACTCCCTCGCATCCTCCCAACCGAAAAAATTCAGATCCTCATCCCTAGGCACACCGAATCTAAATTTCGCTGGAAAGCGCTTCCATTTGCTTGGCACGGGGCGACTCCAAGCCTCCTCAGGGTCATATTTTCCTGCCACCAGCAGAACCTCATCCGCATCGTCGCAGGTGTGCGCAAAAACGGAAACACAGTCCAAGGACTTGCACGCATCCACCACCCCCCTTGTAGATATGAATCCTAGGGAAGGCTTCAAACCGATCAGATCATTGAACGCCGCTGGCACGCGACCCGATCCCGCCGTATCCGTGCCGAGAGAAAACGGAATCAGCCCTTTCGCGACAGCGATGGCCGAGCCGCAACTTGAGCCACCGGGCAGGTAGGATTCATCAAATCCATTTTTCGGCACAGGATAGGGAGTCCGCACACCGACCAGACCGGTGGCAAACTGATCGAGATTCGTTTTCCCGAAACATACCGCCCCGGCTTCCTGCAAGAGCTTCACCACCGTTGCGGACTCCTTTGGATCATAGGAAAAATCGGGACATGCTGCCGTTGTCGGCAGACCGGATACGTCGATATTGTCCTTTGCTACGAAGGGAATCCCATAGAGTGGACCGTCCTTCTTCATTCCGTCCATCTGCGCCTGGATTCCCTCCCAGCTCATCTTGGAAATAAAAATCCCGTCATCTTTTTCGTCGCGGATCGTTTCCCAGACACCACGCAATACCTCCTCCACATCTCGCCCTTCGGCGTATGCTTTCTGATAGTCACGAATCGTCTTCATCATTTTTCAATTTTAAGAATCAGCAGCGGATCACCCGGCTTCACCATCGCGCCGGGTGCGACAAGCACTTTCAGCACCGTCCCCGCCTTCGATACGGGCACAACCATTTCCATTTTCATCGCCTCAAGGATCAAGCCCGTCGCCCCTTCCGCCACAGCGTCCCCTTCGCCTATTTCCACTTTCCAGACACTCCCCATCATAGGCGATTCGACAAACTCGCACCCATCCGGCAACTCGATCTCCTCGCTCTCGGCCACAGCTTCCTCCACATCGACCACATTCAAGCCCGCCTCCTCCCAGCGCTTCCGCTCGTCTGAAAACGCCTGCCTCTGGTGCTTGCGGAAATCTTCGATCGAATCCGCTTCGTCTTCGAGAAACTTCAGATACTGCCCGAGCTTAAAGCGTTCGACTTCAATCTTCGGCACGAACTCACCGGTCAGGATTTCCCGCCTTAGTTTCAACAGCTCCTTCGGGGAAACCTCCTCCCATTTCAGCCTATCAAAAAAGCGCAGCAGCCATGGTTTCGTGAAAACCTCAGTCTTGCGATACTTGTTCCAGATCGGTGTCGTCCTTCCCACGAACTGGTAACCACCCGGCCCCTCCATCCCGTAGATGCAGAGATACGCACCACCGATACCCACCGCGTTCTCTGGAGTCCATGTCCGTGCCGGATTGTATTTGGTAGTGACGAGGCGGTGCCTCGGATCAAGCGGCGTTGCGACCGGCGCCCCGAGATACACGTCGCCCAATCCCATCACCAAATATTCGGTGCTATAGACGATTTCCTTCACCTGCTCGATGGAATCTAGTCCGTTGATGCGGCGGATAAATTCGATATTGCTCGGGCACCACGGCGCATCCGCACGGACACCTTTCATGTAGCGCTCGATAGCGAGTTGGGTGCTGGGATCGTCCCAAGCGAGTGGCAAATGAACCACCCGGCTCTCCACTTCCGCATCCTCCAGTGCTGGCAGTTCCTTCAAGCCCGTCAAAAGGAGATCCACCACTTCTTTCTCAGAAGTCTTCCAAGGATCGTAATGCACCTGCAACGAACGGATGCCGGGGGTCACATCCACAAATCCAATCCGTGATTCCGCACCCAGCCATTCGTAGAGCAAATGCACCAGAAAGCGAAGCCGCAGATCAAGCTCCATCTTCCCAATTTCTAACAGAACATACTCATCCCCTGCCCGGCGAATAACCACTTCCTCCTCCTGCACCAAACTGCGGGCCACGATCATTTCCTCCGGTTCGGCTTTCGGCAATACCGGGTAGTTTCCACCCTTTTCAATCCAATCTTCCACCAGGGCCGCCTGTTGCCGCGCTGCATCCAGGCCGACCGGGGAAAACCTCACCTTATCCCCCGGCTTCAACTGTCCGACTTTCCAAAGCTCGGCTTCAATGATCGTCACCGGACAGACGAACCCACCGAGACTCGGTCCATCGGGACCGAGAATCACAGGCATGTCTCCCGTAAAATCCACAGCACCAACCGCATACGCGTTGTCATGAATGTTCGAAGGATGCAGGCCAGCCTCACCGCCATCCGTCCGTGCCCATTTCGGCTTCGGCCCGATCAGGCGCACTCCCGTCCTGGCCGAATTGAAATGCACCTCCCATTCCGTCGCGAAGAAAGTTTCAATATCCTCTTCAGTGAAAAACTCCGGTGCTCCATGCGGTCCGTAAAGCACTCCGATCTCCCATTTCCCATCAAAACAAAGCGCCTCCCTCTTCCTTGGAGTTTGAAGTTTAGAGTTTAAAGTTGCAATCTCCAACACGTCGCCAGCCACCAACGAACGCCCACCATGCCCCCCGAATTGCCCGAGTGTGAAAGTCGATTTACTTCCAAGATATTCAGGCACGTCGATGCCTCCGGAAATGGCAAGATATCCACGGCACCCGTCTTCGGCTTTTCCCATTTCCAAAACCTGCCCGGATTTCACAACTACTACCTCACCAGTAGATAATGGAACGCCATCCAACTTTGCGCCCATATCGGCACCAGTGAGAGCGATCTCCGCATTGAAGCCGAATTTCAGACTCGGCCCCATCATCGTGCATTCCAAGGCGGCAGCTTTGGAATCGTTTCCTACCAGTCGATTCGCCAAACGGAAAGCCAATGAATCCATCGGTCCAGATGGAGGAACTCCGACATCCCAATACCCAAGGCGACCCGGCCAATCCTGCACAGTGGTCATCGTCCCGCCGCGAACCACCTCGATGATACGTGCGCTAAACTCCAGGGAATCCAGCCACTTCGTGCTCACTCCACCTGCCTGGAAGTCACTGCTGGAAATAATTTGCGCGAGGTAATCGAGGTTCGAACGTATGCCACCGATGCGGGTTTCTTCCAGCGCGGCGGACATTTTGGAAAGGGTCTCCTCGCGGTTATCACCCTTCACTTGAATCTTCACCAGAAGCGGATCGTAAAAAGTGCTCACCTCCGTGCCGGCCTGGATCCAGCCATCGCATCTCACGCCCTCGGGGTATTTCACCTCGGTGATCAGTCCGGCACTGGGTAAGAAATTTTTCGCCGCATCCTCCGCATACACGCGGACTTCCATTGCAGCCCCGCTGGCTTTGATCGAATCGATTTCCGCGATGGGATTGTCCCCTGCGCCGAGTCGCACCATCCACTCGACCAGATCCACACCAGTCGCCAATTCGGTGACGCCGTGCTCGACCTGGAGACGGGTGTTTACTTCCAGGAAATAAAATTCCTCTCGTGTCTTATCGAAGAGGAACTCGACGGTTCCAGCCGAGCGATAGCTCAGGGATTCGCCGAGCCTAACGGCGGATTCCAGGAGAGAGGTTCGCATTTCATCAGTCAAGCCAGGTGCCGGAGTCTCCTCGACGACTTTCTGGTTTCGACGCTGAGCCGAACAATCACGTTCCCCGAGAGCTAGGACTTTTCCAAATCCATCCCCGAAAATCTGGACCTCAATATGCCTCGCGCTTTCCACGAACCGTTCCAGAAAAACACCCGCGTCACCAAAGTTTGATTTTGCGAGGCGTATCACTTTTTCATACGCCGCCCGCAACTCGTCCACAGATCGACAGACCTCCATCCCGATTCCCCCACCGCCCGCGGTGCTCTTCAGCATGAGTGGGAAACCGATGCCCTCCGCTTCTTTCAAAGCCTCATCCAGCGAAGCAACCAACCCCGTTCCCGGACAGAGCGGCACATTCGCCTCCACGGCAAGTTCACGAGCCGTATGTTTCAGTCCGAATCGACGCATCGCATCGGGGCTTGGCCCAAGCCAGACACAACCAGTCGCTTCGCATCTCTCAGCAAAACCCGCATTTTCGCTGAGAAGTCCGTAACCCGGATGCACTGCCTCAGCGCCGCTCTCCGCAATCACCTCCATCAACCGCTCCACGTTGAGGTAGCTCTGATCCACAGGACCAGGACCTAACAGGTATGCCTCATCCGCCTCCAGCACATGGCGAGCCTCGCGATCGGCTTCGGAAAAGACTGCCACGACTTTTACTCCTAGGTCGCGAAGGGTTCGGCTTACGCGGACGGCGATTTCGCCTCGGTTGGCGATTAAGACTTTTTCAAACATAAAAATAAGAGTTTAACCGCGAATGGGCGCGAATCCGGAAATGCCAGTTTCAATTCCGGGCTGAGGTAATTCATTGTGATATCTTCTCTTCATTTGCGAAAATTCGCGTGCATTCGCGGTTGAAATTCTTCACCAAATCAAAACCTCAACCGGAGTCGGATTCCAGCCGTTGCATGGATTATTGAGCTGCGGGCAGTTCGAGATCAGGGCGATCACGTCCATCTCTGCTCGCATCTCGACGTATCTGCCGGGGGCTGAAATACCATCGGCGAAGCTGAGTTCTCCCGCAGGCGTTACGGGGACGTTCATGAAGAAGTTGATGTTGCAGGTTATGTCCACAATTCCGCCGCCCATTTCCTGCACTCCCCGTATGAAACTATCACGGCAGGCGTGCATGGGCTCCTTGTCTAGGGAGTAGCGCATCGTATTGCTTTCGCGGGAACAGGCACCGCCGACCGTGTCGTGGCGACCGCAGGTATCGGCTACGATTTCCAAAAGCACGTTTCCTCGGTTAGATATGAGTTTTGAACCGGTAGAGAGATAGAGCCCACCTTGTTTCTTAATCGTATCGCTGGCGCTGTAGCGCTCCGCAAGATCGTCCGCACGGTAGAAAAGCGTGTCTGCTGCCTGATTTCCCTCCAGATCGTGGATGCGGAACGTCTCCCCAGCTTTGATAGTTTTCCACCAGTAGTCCCCAGCTCCGATGACAGACCTGTAGCCCGCCGCTTCGATGATTTGACCGCTCTCTTTCATAGGGACTGTTTGAGTTCGTGGTAGTCTTGAGTATTGCGGAAGGCACGGCCATTTTCCGGATGAGAGTTCAGGCACTCGTCGCTATCAGTAAGGCGATTACTTTCAAAAACCTCTAACAAAACTGGTTTCGAAACATATTCCTCATCGGGTGCGAGTGGGTGCTGGCAGGTATTCAGGACGACTAGAGCGTCCATTTCCAATCGAATGGAAAGCGAGTCGCCGGGCTTGGAGTTTCCTGGGACGTAGGACAAACGACCATTCTCATCGGTGGTAACTTTAGTGAAAAAATTTACATTGGGCATCCAGTCCTTCTCGCCCATTCCCCACTTCGCGAGTTCGATGAGGAAGCAATCCCTGCCACTTCGATACCATTCATTGAGGGCTTTCTGAAAGGTATTTCCGCCGTATTTCGCTTTTACCTCCTCGGCATCGGAGGTTCCACAGACTGTATCATGCCAGCCAATACTTTCCTCGCTAATGGAGCCGATCAGGCGACCCATATCGGTGTGGAGACAAATGCCTTGGCGCAGGTAAAAGACCTGTTGTCCCTTGAGAGTATCAGGCATGCTGTAGCGCTCCGTGCGTTCATTTGCGTTGTAAAGCATCATGCCGACGTTTGCTCCGCCTTCGAGATCAGTGAGCTTGAGGACTTTTCCACGGCCGATGATCTTCGACCACATACCCGCTCCAGTCAGTTCGGTTTTGTAAATCGCTTGGTTCATGATTTTTCCTCAGGGTATTGAATGGGTGGCATGACAGGTGTGGTAAGAGTCATCGATCCACTCTTCACGCCCTTGCATGTGATGAGTTCGTTTGCGATTTGCCGAAGTTTCTTCGCCTTCCCCTGGACGAGGACGACTTCCATGGTGTGGTGGCTTTCTAACTGGACATGCAGTGAGCTGATAACTTCGGAAAGGTAGTTGTATTGAATTTCGGAAAGCCGCTTTCTCAAGTCACCTTTGGAATGCTCATAGACTAGCATGATGGTGCCTGTCATGACGGAATGGGAATTCTTCTTTGCGTGGCGATCAAGTTCGCGCGCCATCATTTCCGAGATCGCCTGTGAGCGGCTCTCGAATCCGCGCTCTTCGACAAGAACGTCAAATTTTGTGAGCAATCCACCGGGAAGCGACAGACTGATGCGATCAACATTTTCTCGTTCGGACATAGCAGTGCGACGATTTTGCAAATTCGTCATACCAGGTCAATCACTTTTCGTAATATTTTTCCTCATCTCAGTATTACCAGGTTCACACGTAATCTCAAAACTGATACTTTGGAGCATTCCGAGAATGGGAGTCCAAAATCTACTCTACGTCGTCTCCGACATCGGTCATGCGGCCCATGGGGAGCTTGTCGAAGGAAGGTTTTTCGTGAGAATCTTCGGGATGAATAATGGTTTCGAGATGGGCTTTGGTAGCTAGGAATTCCGGCGAAGTGAGTTGTTCATGATCGCGCGGGCGGGGCACCGGAACTTCGACGACTTCCCGGACCCGACCCGGGCGTGGATCGAGGATGAGGATGCGGTCGGAGAGGAAAATGGCTTCATCCAGATCGTGGGTAATAAAGAAGATGGTGATATCCACGTTTTTCCAGATCTGCAGGAGATAGGCCTGCATCTGCTGGCGCGTCTGTGGATCAAGCGCCCCAAAGGGTTCGTCCATGAGGAGGATGCGCGGGCCATTGGCGAGGGCACGTGCGATGGCAGCGCGTTGTTTCATGCCACCACTGAGCTCGTGCGGGTAGGAGTTTTCGAATTTTTCCAAGCCAACCAAGGCGAGCCACTGGCGGGCTTCACCTTCATTTTCGGCTCCTCGCTTACCTGCCATACGCGGACCGAACATGACGTTCTGCTTCACGGTTAGCCATGGAAAGAGAGTGTAACTCTGGAATACCATACCGCGGTCCCGACCGGGACCGGTGACTGGTTTGCCGTCGACTAGAACCTGACCTGAGGTGGGCGTCTCCAGCCCGGCAAGGATGCGAATGAGGGTAGATTTTCCGCAACCGGACTGACCGAGAACACACATGAATTCGCGGCGGTGGACGGCGAGATTTATGTCTTTGAGGGCGATGACTTCTCCTGCCTTCGAATCGAATTTTTTCCAGAGATTGGAGATTTCAAGGAGCTTCGGGCGTTGCTTGATCTTGTCGAAGCGGGCTTTTACCGAATCCGACTGCTCCTTGTAAGATAGTGTAGCGATCATGGGGTAGCAGGCTCAGGTGTTTTTGTCTTCTTGGGTTTTGCGGGTCCCATGATGCGGGCACGACCGGAGAAAAAGCGGCTGAGGAACCCTTTTTTTGGCTGCTCGGTCCATGGGAAGAAATAGCGGGCGAGGTAAGCCAAGAGCTGATCCATGAAGAACCCAGAGAGGCCGATCAGAAGGATGGCCGGATAGACAATATCGAATTGGAAGCGGCGTCCGTGGGTATCGATAATCTCAGAGAGTCCGCTTTTGAAGCCGAGGAGTTCTGCGATCACCAACCAAGTCCATGCGGTGCCGAACAGAAGGCGGAGATCTTTGTAAAGCGCAGGTAGAATACCTGGGATCACTACGCAGCGGATGAGTTGTCGCTGGTTGGCTCCAAGGGTCTGAGCCGCTTCGAGGAGCGATCCATCCAGGGCGCGGGTCGTCTTCGCGATCGTTAGGATGGCGGGCGGAAGCGTCCCTAAGAAAACGAGCATGATCTTCGGTCCCATCTCGAGCCCGAACATCGCCATGAGGACGACACCAAAGGCTGGGGCCGGCATGTAACTGAAAAAGTTCACAAACGGCTCGGATAATTTCGAAACGAAATCGAAAGTTCCTGCGAGGATACCAAGCGGAATGGCTACGGCGATCGCAAATACAAAGCCTAGCACGATGGTGCGCCAAGATTCTCCATAGCGTTCGAGCAAGGTTTTGCGATTGGCTCCCGGTTCCCCTTCTTCCGGCTTGGTGGCGGTGATGCCTTTCCAGAAGGATTTGGCAACCACATCGGGGGGAATGAGATACACGGGACGGGAGACCTCCCTGATGGTCTGAGGCATGATTTTCAGTAGAGATTCATCTGGCCAATCGTCGCCCGAATTGCGGAGCATCTCTGCGTTCGCTTTGATAATCTCCAAGTTTTCGGCCGTAATCTTTTCCTTCTCAGGCTTCAACTTGCCATCGGCAATCTTGTAGATGGTTTCACGCAGGGCGGTGTCATCAATTTCTTGAGATCGCTCCAACCAACCGTTGGTGAGGGCGAGAGGGAAGATTTTCCGAACTATCTTTTTGTTCTGACGCGAACTACTTTCCAGCGGATTTCCAGCGACCCTAGCTGCAAGAATTTCTTTGTTGTCCTTTGCAATCGCTGCCTGAAATTCTTCCCAGGTTTCTGGAGTGAGTGTTTCGCCGGGAGTATAGACACTGAGCAACGATGTACTTTCCGCAGACACCCTTACCTGATACGCCGTGTCCCACCACGGCCCATAGGCCGCCACGCTCCAAATAAGCAGTGGCAGCAGGAAGGAAAACGCCATCAGGACGCTCGCCTTCGACTGGGGCAACTCCTTTCGGACCGACCACCATTCCGCAATGGATGAGAATTTCATCGAGCGATCGGGTTAGGGATCATTGCGCCGGGCGGACTACTTACCAACGGCTTCCTTGAACAAGGAGGGATCGAAGTAGGAGTCAATGTCCAGTGGTTTTGGATAGACTCCAAAGGTCACGTTGAAATCATCGACAATTTTGGAAGAACCGTAGATCGAGTCCAATCCATCCCCCTTTTCCCATACGGTGAGGGCCTCATCGACCGTGAGAATCTTTGTGCCCTTGAGGAGAGGCTCGTACTCTGCGGGTTTCACTCCTACCCGTTCCGCAAGGATCGCAAGTGCGTCATCGATATTGTCCTCATCGGCAAGGTATTCGGTAATTTTCACCCATACCTTGATCACTTTGATCCATTCCTCGCGATTCGCGGCGACGCTGGCGGGGTCACAGAAAAGACCGTCATAGATCAGACCGGGGACATCCTTGGAGGTAAAGACAGGCTTCGAACCGGGAACGAGTTTGAGAGCTTGTCCGGAGTTTGGCTGCCATGCGCCGATGGCATCAACCTCGCCGGATGCGAACACCTGCGGCGTGCTATTCGTCGGTGTATTCTTGATGGTGATGTCGGTGCTTTTCATTCCCGCTTTTTCGAGCCCCTTAAGCAGAAGGAGATGCTCCACAAAGCCTTCCTCAAGGGCGATGGTCTTGCCTTTGAGATCCATGAGAGACTCGATGCCAGGCTTGGCGACGATCATATCGTTTCCGTTTGAGTAGTCGTTGAGCAGGATACAGACGGAAGCTTTCCCGGTCGCACCGGTAACGAGGGCGTCGCCATTGGTCACGCAGACCGCATCGAGTTTGTCGGCAGCGTAAGCTTCCATCGATTTCACATAGTCCATCCACACAAATTCCACATCAACTCCGGCTTCCTTGAACCAGCCCTTCTTGATTCCGATTTCCCATGCAACCCAGCCTGGCCAATCGCTATAGCCGATTTTAAGAGGTGCCGCGCTGGCAGTGCCAAGCATGGAAGAGAGACAGACTGCGAACAGCCCTGTGATAAGTTTGGTCGTAATCTTCATAATTGCGGGGGTTCCGGTGTCCCAATTTTACGCCCGTATGACGAATTGAAGGGAACCATCACACCCCTATCAGCAACGCATGTGCCAGTTGGTTTTCATTGCAACCTTCTCCGTGAGCGGTGAAGGGTTCACTCCAACCTGATATCGAGGAAATCGATCGCCTCGTCCACCGCACCACTCGAGGAAAAGAAAGCACCGACATGACCCTTCCTTGGAATTTTAAACACTTCGTAAGGCACGCGAAAATTCTCCAAGCGCCGTACTAACGCCTCTGAGTGATCCGGGCGGACCAGGCCATCATCCGTCCCGTAGTAAATGAATACCGGAGGAGTCCTTTCGGAAACGTAGGTCAGCGGAGAAGCCTCTGCCATTTCTTCTGGGTAGGGATTTTCCGTGAGTCCGAAATATCTCTTCAGCAAGTCACCGTTTTCATAGGCCCGCAGATCCGTTGGAGTCGCACCCGCCACCACCGCTTTGATGTTGGGATCCCCTTCCCTTTCGTCCGTTGCCGCGAGAAGCCCCAGGTATCCGCCGGCGGAGTATCCGAAGACAGCGATGCGCTCGGGATCGATGCCTTCCGTTTCGGCGTTTTCTCGCATCCAATCAAGGGCCGCCCGAACATCCTGCAACTGCGCCGGGTAGGGTGCGCCTCCTATCGGTCGGTAGGTGATGTTGAGCACGTAGTAGCCGCGCGCGGCCAGTTTGCGCGCGATGCCGCCCATGACCCAGCGGCCATCGTCTCCGAGTTTCACGCCTCCATGGATGAGTAGCACGGCGGGGGCAGGACGTTCGCCCCTTGGTTCAAAAACTGTGCCTTCCACCCGTTTCGGCCAATCAGCTGGAGTGTAAACAATCTGCCGCTTGCCACTTCCTCCGAATCCGATGCAGGAGTTCAACAACAAGACCGCCATGAGAGACGGGAGGAATCGGAAAAAAAGCATCGCCGTTTCCTAGTCTCGGATCCACCTATGGTCAATTCCTCCCGATCCAAGGGACAGGGGCGGGCTTTCGGGATCTGTTCGCCTGATCTTGGAGAGAAGAACGGTTGCCGGGACATGAAAGTCCCGGCTCCGGTGATCCTTCCGCCCCTACAAGATTTCGGCGATCTGAACGGCGTTGAGGGCCGCGCCTTTGCGGACCTGATCGCCGACGACCCAGAGGTCGAGGGCGTTGTCGAGCACGAGACTTTTGCGGATGCGCCCAACGAGGCAGTCGTCCTTGCCGGTGGTGTCCAGCGGCACAGGAAAGATCATATTTGCAGGGTCATCGACCACTTGAACTCCGGACTTACCTGCATAGGCGGCACGGGCTTGCTCGACAGTTGGTTCCTTGGAGAATCTAGCGGTGATTGAGACGGAGTGAGAGCGATACACAGGAACGCGGACACACGTGCAGGAGACTTTGAGGGTATCGTGGCCGAGGATTTTGCGACCTTCGTTGAGCATTTTCATCTCCTCCTTCGTGTATCCGTTATCGGTAAAACTATCGACCTGCGGGATCACGTTGAAGGCGATCTGGCGGGGATAGATGCGAGGAGTGAAAGGCTGGTCGGTGGCGATGGCTTTCACCTGCTCCTCCAACTCGATGATGCCTTGCGCGCCGGAGCCGGAGACGGCTTGGTAGCTGGATGCAATGACGCTTTCCAAGCCGAATTTCTCATGCAGCGGAGCGAGCGCCATGAGGGAAATGATCGTGGTGCAGTTCGGGTTCGCGATGATGTTTCTCGGGCGGTCTTTCGCGGCCTCGGGATTGATCTCCGGGACCACGAGAAGTACTCCCTCATCCATACGGAAAGCGGATGAGTTATCGATGACCACGGCACCCGCTGCTGCGGCGGAAGGCCCGTATTCCAGAGAGATACCGCCACCTGCACTGAAGAGCGCGATGTCGATGCCAGCAAAGGATTCGTGAGTCAGCTCTTTCACAGTGATCTCCTCGCCGCGGAACTTCACCTTCTTCCCAGCGGAACGTGCGGATGCCAACAAGGTCAGTTCACTGAGTTGAAAATTCCTTTGCTCTAGGCAGAGCATCATTTCCACGCCGACGGCACCCGTCGCCCCGACAATCGCTACATGAGGTAAGTTCATTTGATGAGAAATCCGGCGGCGCCGGGCCGCGCACCATAGCGGGGTGAGCCACTGATGCAATCCCTTTGCGAGGTCAGCGGGATGTGGATTTCAGCCACAAAGAGGATCAAAAAGTTTGCAAAAATGGATTCAAAAATCCGGTACCAGCATCAGGGCGAGAGAATCCAGTCAATTGGCAGGATTCCTTTTTGCGAACTTTTTGCGCGTTTTGCGGCTAGTATACTGACGCGCATCATGTTTTGTGACTTCGCTGGCCATTCGGTTCCGGCTCTTTCGCACCAAAGGCGCAATGCTATCCCAGCCCGGGGAGAAGTGAAACGAAGCCCTGGGTTCGAAATCCAAAACATCGTGAGGGCTGAAAGTCCGTTCCATCACGAGTGACAGCCCCGGCGGATGGGACGGACTTTCAGCCAGGGCGATCAAGCCAGGGAGAGAGTTAAAATTAGCGAGCCTCTTGAGTCCCGGCAGGGACGGCCCGAAAGTAGCCGGGGGTGCATGTGAAACGGAACCCCCGGACATATGGAACAAGGGATTTCCGGGCAAGAGGGGAACTCCGCGGTTCATTCCGTTGCGCCGCAGCCCGCCAACGGCCTGGCATGTTTCCGGCTTCGTCGGTGCGCGTGAGAAGAGCGGATTGCCGCTCGCCGCCTCCAATCATGGCCATTTTACCCCGCATTCCGCTGCGCTGCATACGGGGCTACTCTCTGGACACCCCTCCAGGGTTGGGATTCCGGGCTTTTCCCTAACTTGATCGCCCTGGACTTTCAGCCCTCCGGAATTACGTTGCGCGATTCCTTGGGCGTTGCCCAAGACTGGGATGGGACAGGCCGTTGGCCTTGAAGTCAGCAGAGACGGATTCACAATTCATGAGGCGCGGCAGTATAACTAACTCAGAGTTTCAACTTCTGGCCGATACGGAGAATGTCGCTCTTGAGGCCGTTGTCCTTTTTCAAGGCGGCAACGGTGGTTTTGTGTTTGCTCGCGATGCGACTCAACGTGTCCCCAGGGACGACGGTGTAAATTTGGATCGCTTTCGGAGTTTCTTCAATGATCGGAGGCGAGGTTGTCTCGCGGCGTTCGACGGCCGGCGGCGGTCCATCGTCTGGCAGCTCAGTCGGAGTTTGCTCGACGGGATTGATTTCCACCAACTCGTCTTTCGGTTCCTCTTCAATCGGCGGAGCTACGATGACAACTTCAGGCTGGGGTGGCGTCTCAGGCACATTGTCGATGGCACCGACGGGTCGCAGCCAGACAATCTGGTGAACCGGATTTCCGAGAGAATCGAAAAACACCTGCATGCTTTCGCGCTGAAACCCGCCCTTCAGGAGTCGCAATTCCCAATCGAAAAGCTCCTTGTCATCGATCCCCCAGAACACGGCCCATTGGGTGAACTCGTCTTCTGCGAAATCTTTTTCTACCGCGCGAAACTCAGAGAGTCCCTGATTGTCCCGGCCTTCTACGTAGGCGAAATATTTTCCCTCTCCCAACATCTCCTGATGATACTGGAGCTCGGCCCGAGTCATCCAGCGAGTGTATTCGGTGTCCCCCCAAGTAGGAACGGAAAGACTGTAAGCTTTCTCTTCCTTCGGAGCCTCGGGCGGAGTTGGAGCGTCACTCGACTGATCGCATGATAGCGAAGTGAGTGCAGCGAGTAGGACAGGAAATAGAAGGGACGGTTTCATTCTGGAGAATCGGAGAGAGTTCGCGGCGATCATGCCCTTCGAATCAGAATCTCCAATTCAAATTCGCGCGGAGAGTGTTGTTCTGGTTATTTTCCGAGAAACGACCTGTGTAGGTGGCTCCGATCGTCGTGGAATCGGTAATCCGGAGATCGGCACCCAGCTCAAGCACGGCGGCATCCTCATCGAAAGCAGCACCCTCGACGGTGAAGGGATTGCTACCGGCAAAGGAATGAGTGGCGGTATCATAGGTATCTCCGAAGGCGTGCTGCCAAGCAACACTGGCGCGGAGACGTGCCGGCAAGGACCCAGCATCCACGATCTGATCGAAGCGGACACCGATGAGCGATACCACCTGATCTTGGGTGGTCCCCTTGCCCGAAAGAGCACCTACTCCGCCGCGTTCTTGATACGAATCGGTATCGGAACCAATCCAAGCGACGTTCATGAAAGGCTCCACGATACTGCGTTCCGCGATACGCATCTCGTAGCCGAGTTCTCCGAAGAGCTGATCGGTGGTGGCATCGTAGGAAGCTGTATATTGATCGTTGATGTTGCCAACGGTGACGTTGCGCGTGGTATCGATATCGCTCCATGTGCGACTCGCGCCGAGAAGGAGGTTGATCGCATTTTCCCCCATTTCGAAGGATTTCCCGAGAGTCAGACCGAAGGTAACATTGTCGATATCGGCGCTGGAGCGACGAGCAGCGACATCCACATCTCCCGAGGTGTAGCCTGCGGCGAATCCACCTTGCCAACCCGAGACGATGTCAGCGTTGACACCTGCGAAGAGACCAACAAGATCTTGATCCATGGTGGCCGCGTTGCCATCGCCATCAAGGGTGAGCTGATCACCGATGGCCTCCGCCCAAACATTCAGACGGCGGTCGTCGATGACGCGGGGAGGGCCTTCGTGCATTTCAGGCAAACCGGATTTTGCATCGACGGCTTGATAGTACACCTGCTCGTTGGATGGATTGGTCTCACCATCGAGTCCGTTTCTCAGATTTTCCATCATAGTGGCGCGCCCCGCTGCGCTTCCCCCGATGATGGCTGAGGTGATATCCGCGTGAATTTCTCCAGAAAAGGCATCGAATGTCTGAGGTGCGTTGGCCTCCCCTTCGATCAGGATATTCCGGTAAATCGTGCCATCACGCGGAAGGTCGTCGAGAGCCGTGGCTGTCGAGATTTCGTTCTTCGTGAGATTCGGCACACAGTTTCTGAAAATGACGTCGTTGCGGAAGAGTTGCAGCACGACCTGGTTCGGATCGTAAATCACGAAGGAGTCGATATTTGCCGCGCCATCGGTGGCACTGCTGAATACACCTGTCACTCCCCCTGCCGCATCAATCACAACGTGGCGTTGATACCAGTCCGGATTATCCTCAACATGGACGACGAAATTGCCGTCGATCACCGCACTACCACCCACGATCAGTCTGTCGTTTGTGCCTTTCCTAAAATCGATATCGAGCGTTCCGTTGGACCGTTGGATGTAATCGCCTCCGATACGGAGATCAGCCACGGTGCCATGGAGACAGGATCCGGGATCGACAGTACCGCTGTTGGTGAGGGTGCCGAGCACTGTGCCGTAGCCAGCGAGACTCGCCCCGTAGCGAACAAGGGCGTTTCCTGCCACTGAAGCATCGGCGTTCGCCTCGGACGAACCAATGACAAGTCGACCTTGAGTGACATCAGTGAGACCGGTGTAGGTATTTGAAGCGTTGAGTTCCAATGAGCCCGCGCCTGTCTTTTTCAAACCACCGTCGCCGGAAATCGCACTCCTCACATCGAAACAGATGCTTGAATCGACGATTTCAATCGTGCCGCCACCGTTGCTGATGTTGATCGCACGGTCAGTGCCAGTGAATGAAGTTCCAGTGACCTGAAGCGTCCCCCCCCTGAAAGTTAGTTCGCCCTCCACAGCGCCGAGATTTTCCTCACGGGAAACGGAAAGAACTCCCTTGGAAACGGTCCACGGTGTCACTTGCGCAGTGTTTCCAGTCAGGACCCAGGTGCTGTTTCCCGATTTATCGAAGGCATTAAAGCCGATGTATTTCGATCCGATTTCCGTGACATCGAAGCTGCTATCCGCGTCGCCACCTAAGGCAAGAGTATCGATTTCGCCCGGATCGTGAGATGCCACCGCATTTCCTACGATCACCGATTGACTGTGGAGTTCGAGGCGATTGCCACCATTGGTGAAGCGAACCGAAGCGGCACGGCTTCTTCCATCCTCGGAGAGTCCACCGCTGATAAATCCATCGTTGATGACAGTCGTGTCGCCGGTTCCACGGACTCCGACTCCACCATTGCCAGCACCTCCGGCCGCTCCGAGCGCCCCCGTCTCACCGATAGCACCGGCCTCGCCCGCTTTTCCTGAGAGACCATTGGCCGCACCCGCCTTGCCCGAATTTCCTCCGGGTCCTGCAATTCCGTCGTTTCCGTTGGCCGCATCGTTTCCGTGCAGACCGCTGGCTCCACCGGCCCCTGCCATTCCGCTGCCTCCGTCGGCTCCTTTGTTACCGTCGGCAGCTTTGCCCCCGCCGTCCAGCTCCATCCAGACCCCGGGCTCCGTCGTTCGCAGCCTTTCCGTCGTTGCCATCCGTACCGGTGGCCAGTCCGAGTTTTCCGTCGCTACCTCCTGTGCCCGCAGTCCCAGCAACGCCGTTGGCACCCTTTCCCCCGTCCTTGCCGTCCTTGCCAGTCGCACCTGCAATTGCACCGCCGTCTCCGGCACCGCCATTGCCCCCTTTGCCACCTATACCCCCTTGACCTCCGAATCCCCCGTTGCTCGATCCGCCAAGGCCACCTCGACCACGACCGCCGACAGCACCCGCCGCACCGCCTGTACCTGCGAGACCACCTCCGCCTCCCGAACTTCCAGTGCCACCGGACCCACCCGACCCACCGGTACCTCCTGCACCGCCGACTCCGCCGACTCCGCCAGCTCCGCCCGATCCTCCAAGTCCACCGGCGCCAGCCGTTCCAGCGGAGCCGCCGAGACCGGCCGCTCCACCAATACCACCTGCTCCGCCCATTCCGGCGAAACCACCAGCACCAGCACGCCCGGCATCGCCGCCGAGACCGCCGGCGCCGCCAGTACCGCCCACTCCACCGGATCCGCCGTTGCCACCTACGATTGTTCCAGTGTTACGGATCGTCGCACCTTTTGATAAAATCACTGCCGCACCGCCTGTGCCTCCTACGCCTCCGCTGCCACCGTTGCCGCCAATACCACCGCGGCCTCCATTGCCCCCGTTGCCAGCATTTCCACCGATTCCGCCGTCACTACCGTCACCGCCGAATCCACCATTCCCGCCGTGGCCGCCGCGACCCGCGTTACCTCCACGCCCTCCGATGCCACCGACTCCGCCGATGCCACCGATGCCGCCCGCTCCGCCGTTTCTACCGACTGCACCGAGGCCTCCCATGCCTCCAGCACCGCCGTCTCCGCCCAAAGCTCCATTGCCACCGTCGCCCCCACTACCGGAGTTTCCTCCGTTCAGACCGTCAGCTCCGTCGCCGGCCATTCCGCCGTTGCCGCCGTCGCCACCCTTGCCACCGATACCGCCGTCAGCGCCCGGGTTTCCAGCCGAACCAGATCCTGGTGTAGCATCCGCACCTGCGCCACCGGTCGTTGCGTCGCCTCCGTTGCCGCCAATGCCTCCGTTACTGCTTCCTCCATTGCCGCCGTCGCCACCCTTTCCGCCATTTCCACCGACGGCTCCGTTTCCGCCGTTTCCGCCCTTTCCACCGATTCCGCCGTTGCCACCCTTCCCACCATTCCCACCATCCCCACCCTGGCCGCCGTTTCCTCCGTCTCCGCCGACTCCTCCGTCTCCGCCGATTCCGCCGCGACCGCCATCACCTCCCTTTTCGCCGTTTGTTGCAGCTCCTCCGACTCCGCCCGAGCCACCAAGTCCACCGTTGCCTCCAGATCCTCCGTTACCACCTTGGCCACCTTGGCCGCCTTGGCCGCCAGTTCCACCATCGCCACCGGAGTTGCCGTCGCCACCACGGATATTACCCTTGTTCTCAAGATATGCATTTTCCTCGACAAGCATGCCGGTTCCTCCGTCACCACCCGCCTCTCCGTCACTACCGTCCTGACCTTTGCTTCCGATGGTCCCGTTCGAACCATCCTGACCGGCCTTGCCGTTTTTTCCGGATGTTCCGTCCGCCCCCTTGAACCCGTCACCGCCATTCGCACCGCTGGTTCCATTGGATCCAAATTCACCCGTACCACCCGTATCGCCGGCCCTTCCGTCATCTCCGCGCGATCCGATCCTACCCAAGCCGCCATCGATGCCTCGACCACCATCTTTGCCAGCGTCCCCCACCTTCCCACGTTTCCGGCACCACCGTCGCCTCCGCTATCTCCGGCCGTGCCGATCATTCCACTCTCCGCAATTTCGCCCGGATTGCCTGCGCCACCCAATCCGCCGTTGGCACCAGTCGCTCCGTCACCTCCGTCCAATCCGCGGTTGTCCATTCCATCCACTCCGTCCTGCCCATCAAGTCCGTTTCTAGCCGCATCGCCTATCGTTCCATCGACTCCGGCATTTCCATTAGCGCCATTTGATCCATCGGAGCCATCGGTCCCGTCACGACCATCATCTCCCTTAGTGCCTGAACTACCTTTGCCTCCTCGTAGTTCCAGCTGTTCCGTCGGCACCATCGCTGCCGCTATTGCAGTAAAATTTGTCTTCCCATCCGCTCCCTTGGAACCGGTCGTACCGTTCTCACCATTTTCTCCAGCCCGACCGTTCGCTCCCACTGTTCCGGATTCACCTTGTTTTCCGGATTCACCTTTTTTTCCGCCACCTCCGATACCTCCACTGACTGCGGCGGTATTTTCGGAAACGGTGCCGGCTGCGACACTACCTCCAATCGCACCAGAAGTCGCTGCCGTAGAGGAAGTTACTGCTCCGATAGTCACAAGAACTAGGGCTGAGAGTGAGGTCTTACTTGGGCGGATTGCTTTGGGTTGCATGGGGGTGCAGTTGTGGATGAGGAGACGCTGAGTTGATCGAACACATGTCGACCAAATCGATTAAGTCGCCATTGTTGTGGTGCTTTTTAGTTAACGTATCGAGATAATCAACAAGAATTAACTAAAATTTTAGAAATCAGTTGTTCCCCGACTCTCGAGAAGCTCCAACCTACTGACCTCCTACCTCATCAGATCGTCAAGACACTTGCTCGATCCCCCTCGAGAATCGATTTCATCCAATGAGGGTCGGAATCCCACTGGATCTGCGAAAAACACCAAAAGAACGCCAAATTTCAGGATCTCCCTGAAAACCCTATCGAAGACAGACCGTACGGGGAAAGGCTGTCCAATGATCCAAAGAATCCTGACAGCGCGATCCCGAGATACTTTCAGAGCATCAATTAATGCCTGAAGTGACGATGGCCGGTGAAGACCATGGCCATTCCAGCTGCATCGGCTGCGGCGATGACCTCCTCATCACGCATTGATCCTCCCGGCTGTATGCAGGCGGTCGCTCCGGCGTCGATGGCGGACTGAAGTCCATCTGCAAAAGGGAACATGGCATCCGAGGCAACGATGGAACCTTTGAGATCGAGACCAGCTTCTTTCGCTTTCCAAACTGCGATCCTGGAAGAGTCCACACGGCTCATCTGACCGGCTCCGATTCCGAGGGTCCGGTCAGCGTGAGTATAGACGATCGCATTGGATTTCACGTTTTTCACGATGCGCCAGCCAAAGCGCATCGCGCGGATCTCCTCCTCGGTGGGAGGACGCTTGGTGACGACCTTGCTTTCCAAATCTTCAAGACCGAGAGCCATGTGGTCGCGATCCATCACCATCAAACCACCTGGACTTGAACGGATGACAGGTGCTTTTTTCGCACTCAGGTAGGCATCGTTCATCTTCATAAGTCGAAGATTCTTCTTTTTCTGAAGCAGCGCGCGGGCATCCGGTTCGAATTCTGGAGCAATGATCACATCTGTGAAAATCTCAGAAATCACACGCGCCAGTTCGATGGTGAGAGGCCGGTTGGTAACGATCACGCCGCCAAAGGGTGCCTGACGATCAGTCTCGAAGGCTTTCTGCCAAGCAAGGCGTAGATCCTCGTCGTCCTGGCCGACTCCGCATGGATTCGGTGTGCTTCAAGATCGCGACGGTAGGACGGACGAAGTCCAGAATGAGGTCTGCCGCCGCCTCGATATCGATCACGTTGGTGTAGCTGAGACCCTTACCTTGGACCTGAGTGAAGCAGGAGGCGAAATTCCCGTAGAGAGAACACTTCTGGTGCGGATTATCGCCATAGCGGAGTTCCTGCTCCAGAGGGAGGCTGAGAGTGAATGAGCTGCCCGTGCCTTGGCGGCATTGACCGAGGAAATTGGTGATGGCTCCGTCATATTGCGAAGTTCTGAGGAAAACCTTTACAGCAAGTCTCTCGCGTAAGCCCTTGGTGGTATCACCGCCGTTCTCGCGCATTTCCTCAAGCACCACCGGGTAGTCTTCCGGTGAAACGACTACGGTCACATGAGAATGGTTCTTCGCAGCACTCCGCAACATCGACGGGCCGCCGATATCGATATTTTCGATCGCGTCCGCGAGCGTGACACCTTCCTTCGCGACAGTTTCCTCAAAGGGATAGAGATTTACGACAACAAGGTCGATGGGTGGAATTTTGTGCTTTTTCGCATCTGCCACATGCTCCGGATCGTCGCGACGGTGGAGGAGACCTCCATGCACCATCGGATGCAGTGTTTTCAGTCTTCCTTCGAAAAGCTCGGGTGCGCCGGTGTATTCGGAAACGTCCATCACCTTCAGGCCGGCATCGCGCAGAGCTTTTGCAGTCCCGCCGGTGGAGAGCAACTCAACTCCCATTTCCGCGAGCCCCTCCGCGAATTCAACCAAACCTGTTTTGTCAGAAACCGAAAGCAGCGCTCTTGTAATAGCCATATTGTGTAAAATTGATGGAAATCCGTCCACTGGGTGGTCCCGGACACGCACCCCCGTATCCAAGCGCTCGGGAAGGCGCAAGCGGGAATCGGGCGAGTGCAACTATTTCAGGACCTCGATCCCTGAGATCCAACAAGTTGTATCGTCGAAACGAAATCTGATATTTCTTCCACAGATCGTCGCGCCGAAGATTCTCCCGAATTCCCCTCCCCCACCTGCCGGCCTCGGATCGAGGGAAAGAACCTCCGTGATTACCCGCCGCGAGCGTTCGTCGAGATTCTGGAAATCCACCGCACATTCCGGCTCCGCTTCGACCCGGAACCTCCGAATCGGCTCAGCCGCGTAGCCAGACTCCGCATCCGGGAGCGATTCCGCGTAGGGAAGATAAGGTTTGATGTCGTAAACGGGGGTGCCGTCCACCAGATCCACACCGGAAAATTCTAAAACAGGCGGCTCCATACCGTTCGTGCATTGGCCGAAAACATTTTCCAGTTTCACCAAAGAAAGGCCCAGTCCGTTCGGGCGGTAGGTCGATCGACTCGCAAAGACACCAACCCTCTTCTCCCCTCCCAACCTTGGTGGGCGAACCGTCGGCCGCCAGCCCTCATCCACCGTCTGGTGAAATCCGAACACGAGCCAGACGTGAGAGAACCCATCGAGTCCCCGCACGGAATCCGGAGATCTGTATTTTTCAGAAAACTCCAGATAACCCCATGCCGATGGACACAGACCAGGTTGACGCGGAACTGCGAACTTGCTTCCAAAGCAAGTTCGCAGAAATCCTATCGGTTCGATCTCCATCCGTTCTCTATTCACGGGGAAACCGAACTCTACCTCACTTGGTCTTGAAATGGATCGAGGTGCGAATGTATCCGTTTTCCTCACGACTCGTCCAATCGAGCGAATCGAATTCCTCACATGCCTCGATGACTTCCTTCATCTGGCCTTTTTCGCGGTTGAATTTATTCAACTTATACTCATTCGGGAAAATCTCTGCCGAGTTCCTATCGATGAGGGCAAGCGTGTCATTTGCATAGCCGGTAAGCGCGTTGAAATTCACGTGGAACTTCAGGCCCTCGCCTGCATTCCCACCAGCATTTGCCTTGCCCATGAGGTCGAGCGCACGGGTTTTCGAAGTGGAGGCGGCAAACCAATTGTCGCTCACGGTGACAGATGGCATGAAGTCATCTTGGAAAAACGGGAAGGAGAAGAACCACGTGGTCATTCCATCTTTCTCCGAGCTGATCGGCTTCTGCATCGGGATTTTCTCACCGCTCATCTCGCTGATTTTGGCGAGGATGGATGTTGTCCGCGTATTCATTTCTTCCCAAGCAGTTGCCAGCTTGGAGCGATCTTCGACCGGTGCGATGTAGGTGATGCGCGGTGTCTTGGCTTCGTCCACCACGACCTGCGGGATGCCGGGGATGGCGGGAAACGCACCACCGAGATCCACGACGAGCGCCATCTCATGGCCGAGACCTTCCGAAAACGGTCCACTCATCGCGTCGTAAAGACCGATGACATCCGCGCTGAAATTCTCATCGAACATTTTCTTAGCTTCCTTGAACTGCTCCATTTCACGGGAGTCAAAATCAAGCTCGGATGCCTTCTCGGCCATTGCGAAGGCGGTTTCGAAAATTGCTTCGGCATACTCGCCGACGCGTTGGTCGTAGGTCGGATCACCGGCCACGTTGAGGAACAACAGAGGATCTCCGCTTTCTCCGAGGTGGGAAAGTTTCGTCTTCGCCTTCCAATCCACAGAGCCTTTGTCGTAGCCGCCAAAGCTCTCGACCTTCAGTCCTTCGTCTACGTATGCAACGAGACCACTGTCGGCGAAGGAGCCGAGGTCCAGCAGCGCTTTCTCACGATCCGCGATAATTTGGAGAAGTCCTTCGATATCGCGTGTATCGCCAAGGCCTTCGCCGCCGGTGATCCCATCGCGGAAGCCGATGGCGTATGAGGAGAGTCCGCCGGACTGTTTGATGATCTGCTGCAGGATGTCCTTATTGCCATACATCAGAGAGACGAGCTGCTTGTCAGCGAATGCATCGGAAAATTTCAGCTCGTCCGTGGAGACGAAGGAATTGCCGATCTCGGATTCAAGGACCAACTTGTCCTTGTCGCCGCCAATCACAACCACCACGTAGTTGTCGATAGTTCCGGTGGCGATCGTCAGGTTCTTGGAGCGGATCGAGCGGAGCAGTGCGTCCACGGTTTCCCCATCAAGGTCTTCCTCCATGTTCTCACGCTCCTCCTCCATGGTTTCAGCGACTTTTTCACCGAGTAGAGTGTATCCGGAGAGCTTTACCCCACCAGTCTCGAACTCCACAGGCGCGGCCATTTCGCCTGCCATTCCGAAGAACGACATTCCAGAAGCAACGAGCTGCGCCGCCTGCTCCAACTCACCTTCCTTCGCACGAAAGGCAAGATACATCGGAGGCATTTCGGTCTTATCAAACAAGTCAGTGCCAGACTCGCTGTCATTCATGATGCTTTTTAGTAGATCTGGGCCCAACTCGGCTTCGAGAATGTCTCCCAGCATTTCCAAATTCCCGGACTTCGCGGTGCTCACCACGGCAGCTCCCATCGCTTTCGCTTGGAGATAAGCCATACGGCGGTTGAATGTGAGAAGGTTGCCGACCTGATCCGAAGTGGATTTCCCCATGGCAACTGTGACTTCTTGGCCAAGCAGCGTCCACGGACCACCGGGTTGTGCCATCGGCATCTCCTCGCCAAGCGCGTCCGCTTGCTCAGCTTCCGGGACTTCGATCACATCCTCCTCCAGCATCTCTTCCTCAGGAACAATCGCGTCTTCGGGAACCATTTCGCGTTCCTGAACACCCATGCCCATCCCACCGGCTTGCGCCATGATCAGGCTAACGACCTCGAGTGCCTGGATCTTTTCAGCGGAACCTTTCGCATCATATACAGAAAGTAGTGCCTCGGTGTCCTTCGGGAGATACTTCGCAAACCCTACCTTCGCCGCTCTCTCCTCCGCGCTCAACTTCGAATCCGCTCCGGGAGTGACGGCCTCTTTCACCGTCTCGATCACTTCGCCCACCATGGACTTTTCTTCCGTTCCCCCTTCGACCGCCTTTGGCTTCTCCTTGCAGGAAAAACTGGTTAGGGAAACTACAGGAAATAACCACCACGCATTGTGTCGCATCTTCATGCCCTGAGTAAAACCCGCCTGCCTAACGGTTCAAGCCCGAATCTTCCTTATATCTACGAAGGAATATTACACCAAACTAAATGATACCCGGATGGCCAACCGTTCCGAGATCATAAGTCGAACATACTTCCAGAAGAATGGGTAGAAAACTACCGCTAGGCATCGTCACAGTCATCGTCACCTGTAGTTCACCCAAGTGACAATTCCGCTCCATTCGCTGACGCCCCGCCTTCCTGTTCCTTTATCAACTCCCAGGAAATTACGCGAATTCCAGTCCGGACAACCTCTTCGTGCCGCTGGCAAAGCGGTCTTCCTCGATCCCCATGCGCTGCATCATGCTAACGAAGAGGTTCGCGAGAGGCTCGTTCTGATTCTGGTCGAACGCGAGGTGCTGCCCGTGCTTGAACCCGCCGCCGGCAAGCAGCACCGGCAGGTTGTCGTTCGAGTGCCGGTTGGCGTTGCCCATGTTCGTCCCGTAGAGAACCGAAGTCTGGTCGAGCAAGGAAACCCCGCCCTCCTTGAAATCCCGCAGGCTTCCCAGCAAGTTCGCCAGTGCGCCGAACTGCGCTTCCTCCACGCGGCGCAATTCCCCGAGATTCTCCGGCTTGTTGCCGTGATGGGTCAGCGAGTGGTGACCGTGTGAGACACCCTCCACCTTCACCGTCGGATTGAAATCCTGCTCGACGAATACCGTGGCGATCCGCGTTGAATCGCTCTGGAAAGCAAGCTTCGCCATGTCGAAGATCAATTCGCTCTTACCAACGAGATCCGCCGAATCCTTGATATCCGATGGCGGCTTCGCATTGATTTTCGGCTTCGGTTTCTGCGCCCATTCCTCCGTCGTATGCAAGCGTTGCTCGGTCTCGCGCACGGAGGTGAAATACTGGTCCAGCTTGGTGCGGTCACCGTTCCCGAGTTTCTTTTCGAGTGATTTCGCACGCGTCCCGACTGCTTCCAGAATGCTCCGCCCCTCACGCAAGCGGTCCATTTGAGCACCGATTTCATCAGGCGTTCCCTGGACGAACATCTTTTTGAAAAGCTCGCTGGGATGCATCTCCGAGGGGATCATCACCCCGTCGCTGGTCCATGAAAGGCTGCGCCGCCCCTCAATCCCGACAAGCATCGAGAGGGAAGGAAAGCGCGTGTGGTGCCCGATCTTTGCAGCAATGAACTGATCCAGGGAAATCGTATTCCGGAACCCGTTCCGAGAGGGATGCGGAGCCCCGGTGAGGAAGGCGATGTCCGCCGCGTGCCCGCCATCCACATCCGGATGCGAGACGCCGCTGAGCACGGTCATGTCCTTGCGGAAATCCTTGAGCTTGTCGAGATAGGGCGTCCCCTCCCAATTGAGACCCGGGGTTTTCGGAAAGTAAAACTGCGGCAGGATTCCCATGTCCGTCATCACCACCAGCATGCGCCGGGGAGGAACAGGCTCCGCGACTCCCCGTGCCCAACCGAAATTCGGTCGCATCGCTTCGAGGAACGGGAGGGCAAGGGTGACTCCCGTTCCCTTGAGGAAACTGCGGCGGTCGAGGGCGGGACGGGATATGTGCGGTGCGTTCATGATCGTTGGATTTCCTTACTTGGTTTGAAACAGGGGTGATTGCACGACGGCATGAATCAGGGAGCGCGCTCCATGTCCGTTTGCCGAAGTTTCCGATAGAATCTTATCAATCTCAAGCCGGTCGGCAAAGCCCACCGGGGCACCCGTGGAATACACCACAAAGCGCTCGGCCAGGTTCCGGGCCAGTTGCTCGCGTTCCTTCAGCAGCAGTTTCCGGAATTCCGTGATGTTGCTGAACGGTCTCCCCATCCGACGTCTGCCCGCTCGCATCCACTTTCGCGCCGAGCTTGTACCCCACTTTTTTGCCCACCTTCTTGCCCGCATCCTTGTTCGCGACCTCATCGCCGATTTCCGTAGTCCGGTAGCGGTCCCGCCACCTTCCCACCACGTCGAAGCTCTCAAGCGCGAAGCCGGGAGGATCGATATTCTGGTGGCAGGCCGCGCAGGATTCCGACGAGCGGTGCTTCTCAAGCTGCTCGCGTATCGTGGTCGTCCCGCGGGTATCCGGATCGATGCTGCCAGCGCCCGGCGGAGGCGGCGGCACCGGCTCACCAAGCAGGCGATCCATGATCCAGACCCCGCGCGTCACAGGGGATGTCGTGGTTCCATTCGCCGTCACTTTCATCACGCTCGCCTGCGTCAGGAAACCTCCGCGCGGACTGTCGGGCGGCAGTTTCACACGCTGCATCGTCAGCCCTTCGACTCCCGGGATATCGTAAAGCTCCGCCAGCGGCTCGTTGAGGAAAGTGAAATCACTGCGCACCAGATGATCCGCACCGAGGTTCTCATCCAGCATCGCATTGAAAAACGCTGTGGTCTCCTCAACCATGGACTCCTGCAGGAATCGTGAGAACTCCGGATATAGCTGCTTGTCCGGCTGCGTGAAGCTGATCCTGCGGAGTTCCAGCCATTGCCCCAGGAAATCCTCCACAAACCGCTCCCGTTTCGGATCTTTCAACAAACGCTCGGTCTGTGCCCGCAGCACCTCCGGCTTCGACAGATCACCCTTCGCCGCCAGCTCCAGCAGCTCACCGTCGGGCATGGATTTTCGCAGGAAATAGGACAAGCGCGAAGCAAGCGCATAGTTGTCCAGGCGACCCGGAACCTCGCGGAAAAACAGGAAGTCCGGAGAGCACAGCACAGTCTTGAAGCCGGTTCGCATTGCATCGCCGAAGGTGCGCTTGAGCACGATCTGCTCCATCACTTGCGTCACATAAGTCCCGGCTTCCTCTTCGGATACAGGTCGCCGGTATGCCCTCGTCATGAAATTCCGCAGAAGGCGCTTCGCATCGTCCTGCGGGTTTTTGGAAACCACCATCAGGGGCTTTCCGGATTTGCCACCCGTGGTCACAGGTGCGGAAGGTTTCTGAAGTCCGGATGCCTCCGTCCATTCCTCCAATGCCATCCCCTCGAACAACTTCGGCAGCCCGCCTGATTCGGCCGCGCCATCCAGCGGCCCCTCGACCTCGAACCAGTCAAAGGCCACGCCCGGTCCGCTAAAGGGAATCCCACGCTTCTTGTTCCTTTTCGGCTCGTTAGAACTGCCCAGCGTTTCCACAAAAACACTGACGTTGATCTCCTTCTTCCAAATGCACCGTGGTTTCCAATTCCTTCGGTTGATCGTTCGGAATATCGAACATGTGCAGGCTCCTGCGAAGCTTTCCGGTCTCCGCCTGGATGGAGACCGCATGCGGGCGGTCCGCAGGCAAGACTCTTCCCATTGTCCCACATGACGCCGAAGGGATTCATCTTGAAACGGTAGTCGCCGGCGGCGGGTGCCGTAAAACCGATCCGCCACAGACCCTTCCCCTGGTCCTGCCGGAGGACGACCCGCGTATCGCCCACGATCCCCACCTCCCCGTTCTGGATCGTGAAACGCCCGTTTCCAGCCGCCTTTGTCCGGACGACTTTTGACGCAACCGTTTTTTTCAGGCTTTCCGCCAGCTCCCTGGTGATCGCCTCATCCAGGGCGATAATGGGCAGCCTCCAGATACCTGGTGATCTGCACGTAGGAAAGTTCCAACGATTCCGCGACGGTATCAAAGCCATGCCCCTGATTGTCCGCCGGAAGCATTCCCTTGACACTCAAATGCGGCAGCCCGAACAGATCCCGCATGGTGATATTCATACTCCGTCCGGTTCAGCCGCCGCAGCAGACCCCGCCCCTCTTGTGCCTGCCTTGAACGATCGGCCTCAAGCAAAGGCTTCCCGATACCTGCGAGGAAACCGTTCCGCTCCACTGCACTCGGTTGCTTCTTTTTCTTGGGCGGCATCTCGCCTTTCCGCACCCGGTCGAACACCAATACCCATTTCGCAAACGCTTCCTTATCGGTTGGATCGAACTCCAGTGACATGAGATCGAGATCGCCCTTCTGCGTCGCGTCGTCGTGGCAATCGAAGCAACTGCTGTCCAGGAGATCGTGGACGGCTTTCGGAAGTTCCGCCGCAGACAGACTCAGGGAAACGAAAAAAGATAAGACAGGGATTCGAAGATGCATTGGGTTTGGGTCTCGGAGAGCTTAGCCGTTACCTCGGCGTTCGGCACGTTTTTTTCAGCGACGTTTCAATCATCTGCATTTCCCGCCGGGACACGGAAAACGCCAGCCCGCTAAGCCAATATGTCTTTCACCACATTCCCCGCCAGATCCGTCAGCCGGAAATCACGGCCTTGGAAGCGGAAGGTGAGCTTCTTGTGATCGATTCCCAGCAAGTGCATCACCGTGGCGTTCAGATCGGTGACCGGCATCTGGTCTTTCACCGCCCGGAAGCTCCACTCATCCGTCTCGCCGTAAACCATCCCCGGCTTCACGCCGCCTCCGGCCATCCACATCGTGAAGCCATGGATCGAGTGCTCCCGCCCGAAGGTCGTTTTTGTAAGCTCGCCCTGGCAGAAGACCGTCCGCCCGAACTCACCGCCCCAGATCACCAACGTGTCCTCCAGCATACCCCGCTGCTTCAGATCCAGGATCAGCGCCGCATTCGCCCGGTCGGTGTGTTTCGAAAATTTCTCGATCTGCTTCGGCAGTTGAGAGTGCTGGTCCCAGCCACCTTGGAACAGCTGGACGAACCTCACCCCGCGCTCCGCCAGCCTCCGGGACATCAGCGCGTTCCAGGCATAGGTGCCCGGCTCCGTCACATCGGGCCCGTATAGATCCAGAACGGATTTTGGTTCATCGCTGAAATCCGCCAGCTCAGGAACGCTTGTCTGCATCCGTGCCGCCATTTCGAACTGCGCGATCCTCGTTGCGATTTCCGGATCGCCCGTCCGCTCCTGGTGCAGCCTGTTGAGCGCACCGATATCGGAAATCGTCCGCGATCTCGCCGCCCGGCTGAATCCCTCCGGATCGTTCAGATACTGCACCGGCGCCTCGCCAACCCCTCCGACGCGGATGCCTTGGTATCGCGACGGCAGGAAGCCCGCTCCCCAATGCCGGTCGGTCAGGAACGATTGGCCGTCTTTCGATCTCAACACCACGAAGGCCGGCAGGTTCTCACACTCGCTGCCCAGCCCGTACGCCGCCCACGCCCCTATCGTCGGCCTGCCGGCGATCTGGTTGCCGGTTTGCAGGAAAGTGATCGCTGCATCGTGATCCACCTGGGTGGTCGTCATCGACCTCATGATGCAGACGTCATCGACGATCTTGGCGAACTCCGGCATGAGCTCGCTCACCCATGCGCCCGCGTTGCCGTGTTGCTTGAAATCCCATCGCGGAGCCACCACGGGAAAGCTCGATTGCCCGCTCACCATCCCCGTGAATTTCGCATCGCCCATCACCGATTTCGGCAAATCCTTCCCGTCCCATTTCGCCAGCAGCGGCTTGTAGTCGAAAAGATCGACCTGCGAAGGCCCGCCCGCCTGGAACAGGTAAATCACCCTCTTCGCCTTGGGAGCGTACCCGGGAAAGCCGGGCATCCCAGCCGGGTTCGCCTGGGCGGCAGCCGGAACGCCCGCTCCGAAAAGCTTCTGCAGGGCGGCGGTGGCGCAAAGGCTGCCCGCGCCGGCGAAAAGCTTGCGCCTGGAAATTGTCGGGAAACTGAAGCTATCGGGGATCATCATTCCAATGTCAGGGTCGCGTCCAGATTCAGAAGGAGATTTCCCATCATCATCCAGGCTAGGGTTTCATCTTGATTCGAAAGCTTGCGATAATCTTCAAGCGACTTTTCCAGCAGGTCCAGCTCCTTGCGTGCCTGCCTCACGACCCGTGCAAGCCAGCCACGCCCAGCCCAACCTATCCACGTCCGTTTCGCCGGCTTCCCGCGCCCTCTGGCCAAAGGCCTTGGCCGATTCCGCGAAGCCGGGCGCGTTCAGCGTCACCAGCGCCTGGAGGGGAGTGTTCGTCCGGTAGGCGCGGATATCGCACTGGTTCCGGTCCGCCACATCGAAGGCGGCCAGCACCGGCGGAGGCGAATTCCTTTTCCAAAATGCGTAGATGGTTCTCCGGCTGTCCGATTTCTCGTATGGCAGCTTCAGTGGCTTCCTGTTGGTTCCGGTCGGTTCGTCCACCAGCACCGGGGGACCTCCGACCTCCGGATCCAGCCTTCCGGAAACAGCCAGGGCCTGATCCCTCACACCCTGCACGGTGAGACGGTATCTCGGCCCCCTTGCCAGCAGTCTGTTCTGGGGATCGCTTTTCCACATGCCCTCGGGAGCCGCAGAGCTCTGGCGGAAGGTCCGGCTCGTCGCAATCAGCCGAACCAGCTGCCTTCGTATCCCAACCCTGCGCCACATATTCCGTAGCGAGCCAATCCAGCAGATCCGCATAAACCGGTTCCGGACATTGGGTTCCGAAATTCTCGGGCGAATCCACGAAACCACGTCCCCATATCACCTGCCAGAGCCGGTTCACCGCAACCCGTGCCGTGAGAGGGTGCTCCGGCCTGAAAAGCCAATCCACAAAGTCCGACCTGTTCCGGATTATCCACCCCGATGGCCGGAAAAATGCCCGGGGTTCCCGTCGCGACCACATCCCCCAGCCGATCGTAGGCACCGCCCAGATGCAATCTCGTGGCCCCCATGTCCGCTTCCTCCATCACCATCGTGGTCGGGCGTTGCGTCGATCGCTTTCTGATAGGCCAGCCGGGACTCGATCATCTGATTCCGGGCATTGGCGAGGCTCTCCGGAAGTGCGTCGCTCTCCAAAAAGGCCGCCTCCAGGATCCGGGAGTCCGTTTCCGTCCGTTTCCCGATGGGAAGAGCCGCCAGCTCGCCCGTCGTCCTTCTCCTCCGCAAGAGAGGCCACCTCCACATCATCGAGTCTCCTGTCGTAAAACCTCAGATCCCTGATCCCGCCCTTCACCCCCGGCAAGAGCGGGCTTCCGCCGATCACAAGCGGCGCCTTCTTCTCGATCTCGTGGTCGGCGGTCACCGGATGGGTGCATTCCATCCCTTCCTCCGATCCATTGATCGTCGCAGAATAAGCCAGTGCCTGGGTCAGTCCGTTGCAGCGGAAGCTGACGTGGTGCCATTTGCCCTTTTCCAGCTTCTCCTTGCTCCGGAATTCGATGTAGCCCTCCAGCCAGCTCGTTACGTTGCGGATCCGGAGCGTCCCGTCGATCCAATCCGCCTGGATTCCCGGCCTCTCGCCCTTAGGGTCGTGCACGCTTGAAAAGAATGCCCCGTCCCCGTCGCCATCCGCGCGGAACCAGAAGGAAATCGACCAACGTTTGTTGCCGTCGCACATCAGGATCGGATCGTTTGTCTCGGTCCGGGTGGTGCTGCCATCCAGTTCCATCCCGTCCTCCACATACCGGTTACGCAATCCGCGCAACACCCTCCCGCCATCGCCGGAACCCGACGCCACCTGTTTTTCCCAGGCTTTCCGCGCATCTCCCGCAGCCGAAATTTCTTCCCGGAGCTCCACCAGGCTTTGCTCGGATTCATCCCTCAATGCCTTTATCCGCTCCCGGTCGCCCCCGCGCGGCACATGGATATACGGATGCGAAGCATCTTTCAGAGCCGCGCCATATTCCGGCACGTTATCGAAAAACGACAACATGCCGTAATATTCCTTCTGCTCGATAGGGTCGAACTTGTGCGTGTGGCACCGCGCGCACTGCATCGTCATTCCCATCCACACGGTTCCCACCGTCTCAATGCGATCCACCGCGTTATGAAAAATCGCTTCCGCCGGGATCGTCCCGCTCCCGGCATCATACCTGTGGTTTCTGAGGAAGCCTGTCGAAACCAACAGATCGGTCTTTTCCTTGTCGGAAATCCACCCCCCGGATTTCCACTCCGTCCCCGCTTCCTTCAGTTCGATATCCCCTGCCAGCATCTGTTTTGAAAGCCGGTCGAAAGGGATGTTCTTGTTCAGGCTTTCCACAAGCCATTCGCGCCATGGCCACATCACCCTGGTATCGTCCCGCTGGAAACCGTTCGTATCGGCATATCTCGCCGCATCCATCCATGGCCAAGCGAAATGCTCCCCATACGAGTCCCTCGCCAGAAGCTCGTCCACCCACCAGTCCACCGCCGCATCCCCGTCGGCCGCGAATTTTTCCACAAACTTCGCGGAATCCCCGGGCGAAGCGGGCAAGCCCGTGAGCGCCAACGCCAACCTCCGCGCCAATACCGTCGGCTCCGCATCTTCCTGCGGCTCCATCCCCATTTCCTTCAGCTTCGCATGGACGAAGCGATCGATCATCCCGTTCCGCGACCACCCGTCCCCTTCCACATCCGGCAACGCCTTCCTCTCCGGAGCCACGAACGCCCAATGCTCCGTAAACGGCGCCCCGGCCTGCGCCCACTTCCTGAGCAACGCGATCTCATCCGGCTTCGGCTGCTTCGGCATCTTCGGCGGAGGCATCACTTCGTCGGGATCCGTCTCGGTGATACGCACGATGAATTCGCTCGGATGGCCGTCGTACTGTTTCACCAGTTCGGCGAGATTCTCCGAGGGAATGTCCAGCCGCAGATCCGCCTCCCTCGCCTCCTCGTCCGGGCCATGGCATTCCACGCAGTAATTCGCCAGCACCGGCCGGATATCGCGGTTGAACGCAATTTCATCCTCGCCGCGGAGAACACCCGTAAACATCGCGAACGCGAATCCCATTGCGCTGAATGTCCTGTCCCCTCCCATAGGAAAGGCATACTCTGGACAATCCCCTTTCCTGTCAACCCGCCTTCCCACACCCTCTCCGACTAATCCGTAGCGCGATACCAGCCCCGAATTCTCCGCCTCATAAGATCGCCTTCCTACTTATTGGTTTGGGTTAGCATCATACGATGACCAGCAGGATCTCTCACTAAGCAATACCCTCCATTATTACTGATGATTTCTCCTCCGTTTGACTGAACCTTTCTAGCTGACACCTCCAAGTTGGAAACTTCAATATGCGGAAGCCAGCCTGATGGAGTATCAGGAAATGTTTCTGCCGAACAAATACCCATTACATCCTCCCCTTTATCATCTCTCACTTCATATGAAATATTATTATCTTCATCGGGAACTTCATCTAACCTGAGACCGATCACCTCCGAGTAAAAGGTAGCTACTTCTTTGGTATTTGGAGTGACCATCTCGACCCAGTACAATCTATTGATTTGTTTCATTTTTCAAGACGTGGCAGTTTCTAGCGAACAGTCGTGTTTGGAGCACCGACCGCCGATATGCGAGCCGATTTTTCCTCATGGAGAGTGTCGAATTGAGTTCATATTGTCAATCGGGGTCTAAGATGGCGGTGAGGTCGTTGAATTCTCTGGAAAAATTCGACGAATGAAAATCCAAGACGGCAGAAGGAAACTAATATTTCGTAAAATAATCGCCCGGCATATCACTATTTAAGGAATTCGGAACGATCCCCTGAATCGAGGCATAAGGCCAGGACAACTCATTTACCCCCAGCAACCCACACACCGATCCCAACCTTGACCGTCCCTGCCGCCCATCGAGATCAAGCCCCGAGCACACGGCGGAATCCCACCATTTTCTCTGTGTTCTCACAGACGATTTTGAAAATCACCAGCGCAGGCATAGCGATCAGCATCCCGGCGATGCCCCAGAAGCCAGCCCAGGCAAAGATCCATACAAAGACCACCAGCGGATTGATGCGAAATCTTCCTCCAAGCACCGTTGGAGTCACAAGATTTCCCTCGATCGCCGTCAGCGTGAAATAGGCAGCAGGCACAGCGATCGCCATCCCAGGTGCCTCGAAGTTCACCGCAGCTGCCAGAAACACTACGAAAGTCCCCATCAGCGCACCGACGTAGGGGATGAAATTAAGGATCATCGCCATCACGCCCCAGAGCACCGGGCGCGGCATCCCCAGCCCCCACATCGCTGCGGCAATGCAGATCCCGAGGCAGGCATTGATGATTGTGATGGTGAACATGTAGCGAGAAACCTCGCTCCCCATCCTTCCTAGGATCGCTTCAAGGGTCGCGTCCCGATAAAGCTGGGCAACGATGCGGTGCCCGTATGCGAGAATGAAAAGCACCATCAGCAAAAACGCCACCAGCCCCAGCCCGAAGTCGCGCATCTCCTCATAGAGGATCGTCATCGGATCCTCGCGGATCTCGACCATCACAGGTCCCTTGGCCACGGGTTCGGGTTCATTTTTCGCATCATCCTTCCGGACCAGAGGCTTCGCCTCGGCGACCTTCGGATCAGGAGTGGACACATCCTCCAGCACCTCGTTGAGCTTTTCTTTTGTGCCCTCGCCCGGCTTTCTCGGGGCCGGCTTCTCTACTTCCTCCGCAGGGGCGGGCTCATTGGCCGCTTTCTCCACTCGGTCGGCCATCTGCTTGATCTCCGCCTGCACTTCTTTCATCGGCCGGAAAACTTCCTGCACCCTGCCAAGCACCTCCTCCTCGTTCACATTTCTCAGCCACTCCGCCCCGGGAATGATCGCCTGATAGGCCCCGAACACCAATCCTGCCATCAGCCCACAAACCGTGAGTGCCGAGGAAAGCAGCCTGGGCAGCTTCAACTTCCGGAACCCCAGATACACCGGATGCACGATTAGCGATACAAGGATCGCTAGGACGAAGGGCATCATCACCGGTTTCATCTCATGCAGCACATAGCAGAGCACAATCACGAACAGCCCTACCTGCGAGAACCCCACGGCACTCATCCCCGTCGGCGTTGTCGGCCAATGCAGTCGCTTTGGTTGCGATCGTCCCTCGGGACCAGCGGATTCTTCAGGATTCATTGGAGTGATGCTCGCAGCAAACAAGGAGCCACGCTAGCGGAGTTTTCATCATCCTCCCGCCCAAACACTCTTCAGATACCCCTCCTCCGGGAAATCCTCCGGCATCTCCACTGCCTCCATCCCCGGCATTCCGATCATACCCATGAAATCGGCTTCAGAAATCCCCCGGAAATTCGTGCAGCACAGCATCCACCCGCCCTTCGCCAGCACCCCTGCAGCCAGTTCAGCCAACTCGCCAAAATCCTTCTCCACCCGGAAGACCTTGCCCTTTTCGTCGCGGGAAAAGGTCGGGGGATCAATCACGATCCCATCGAACTTCCGCCCCTGCTTCGCGAAGCGCTTCAACCAGTGGAACGCATCTCCTTTGCAGAAATGATGCTCGGAATCGTCCATCCCATTGTGCCGGAAGTTCCGCTTCGCCCACTCCAGATACGGTGCCGAGAGATCAAGAGTCGTTGTCTCAGCTCCACCCTTCGCCCCCGCCACTGAAAAGCCGCCGGTGTAGGAGAATAGATTCAGTAGTTTCCCCCCACCCGCCATGCGCTTCATCACCTCCGCACGATTCAGCCGCTGATCTAGGAAAATCCCCTGCGAGTAACCACTCTCGAACGAGACCTCGAAGTCCAAGCCGTTCTCTTTGATCAAAAACGTCGGCTCCACCGCCGCCCCGTAGAGATGCATCGGCGACTCCTTCTGATGCTGGTCCAGCCGTTTCCAATACACACTCCTCCCGCTCGCTTTCAGCCAATCCTTCACATCCCCCCGGATCTCCCCGCCCGGGGTCATCGCCATCCATTTCCCCGCATAATCCTCCAGCGCAAAACCCGGCACCCCGTCCCCCGCCCCATCGACAAGGCGCACGGCATCTGTCTGCCCATCCAGCATACCCGCCCGCTTCCCCAGCGCCATTTCCAACAAATTCCCGATCACGCGGCAATTAGAACGCGAAGAAGTGACCGGTGCCAAGAGATCAGTAGAAAGAGATGTCCCATCCGTTTTCTTCCAGTTTCGCACGCAAGACCGCCAGCCTGCTCTTGAGACTTACGGAGTCTTGAGTCAGCCCCATTGGGATATCGATTTGCACGTTAGTGGTTGCCGGAATTACCCTCGGATTGGGTTTTGCCGGGACTGCTGAAGCGGCCAACAAAACTTTGAAGGGGATCAGCACACCATGATGGTAAAACTGTCCTCTCTCGTCCACTGAGAGGTCGGTACCACCATTCTCTTCAAGACAGTACCGGTAATACCTCGCAGGATCGCCCAGCAGATGGCTAAAAACGAGGGCCGCCCGTTCTCCCGTCCATTGGATCGCATACACCTCCCCCTCACTTCCACACGTGCAGTCCCGCCAATCCTTGGGGAAAATATTGGTTATTCTTTTCGGGCAATCTTGGCTCACTTCCCTAGCCGCAGCCCATTGGCCTGTCGATAGGGTGATCGTTCCTAGTGAAACGATTTCTTCCCTTTGGGAGGAATCGAGTTCAATGAATCTATGCTCAACGGTCACCTTACTGCCATCCTCACTCAGAGGCAAACCGTCTCCAAAAACACTGAGAACGCAAAGAAAGAAGCAGCAAAGTATCAGTTTCATTTGCATCAGGGTATTCACAGAAAGCAGTCGCAGTAAACAAACATATCGATACAAGGTTTTCCTCCATCTGAAAATCACGCGCAGCAAGCCATCTCAAGGTTCTCCTGCTCAAAAAAATTTCCCTCCTTCCGACGTTCGATGTTGGACGTTTAACGATCCTTGTTCATCCTAAATCCCTCTTCCTTGAAGGTTGAGAGTTGAAGTTTGAATTTTATGAAAATCCTCCTCACCACCTGCTCCTACCAAGACACCCCCGGCCCTCACCACAAACTCATGGAATCCCAAGGCTGGGAAATCACCCGCGAGCGCGGGCCGCTCTCCGAGTCCCGCATGCTCGAACTCGCGGAACAGCAGTTCGATGCTTTCCTCTGCGGCGACGATGCGATCACCCGCGAGGTCTTGGAAAAATGTGCGCCGAACCTCAAAGTGATTTCCAAATATGGCATCGGCCTCGACAAGATCGACCTTCCTGCCACCAAGGAAATGAAGATCCCCGTGCTTTTCACACCGGGAGTCAATCACGACACCGTCGCCGAGCACACCATGCTCCTGCTACTGGCCATCACCAAGAATCTCGTCCCCTCCGTGAATGCTACCAAACAAGGAAAGTGGACCCGCCTTACCGGTTACGAGGTGTTGGGGAAACGCATTGGTCTCATCGGTCTTGGCCGCATCGGGCAGGAAGTCGCCAAGCGCGCCCACGCCTTCGGCATGGAAGTGCATGGCTTCGGAAATTACTGGCCAGAGGACATCGCGGAGCAATATCGCATCACCCGCCACCATGACCTGAACGGCCTTTTCGAAGCGTCCGAAATCATTTCCCCACACACGAAGCTGACCCCAGACAGCCATCACTGCGTGAACTCCGCCCGGCTCAATCTCATGCCGGACAACTCTTGGCTCATCAATACCGGGCGTGGCGAACTCATCAGCCAAGATGATGTCATCGCCGCCTTGGATTCAGGAAAACTCGCCGGCTACGCCACCGATGTGCTCGACGAGGAACCACCAGCCGCCGACCACCCACTTCTAAAGCACGAGAAAGTCATCGTCACGCCGCACGTCGGGTCCCGCACCTACGAATCCGTCCCCCGCCAGGCCATGAAATCTCTCACCAACCTCATCAACGCCCTCTCCGGCGAAGGTGAATGCAACTGCGCGAACGGGGTGATCTGAGCATCGCTGCTCACCGATCAAAATTGGCCATCGTCCGAGGGGTCCTTCTTGGGTCTCTCGGGTAGTAGATCGAGCGCCTCAATCAGCACGATGACTACCAATTGCCCGATAAAAAACGACATCACCCCCCATACGAATCCGGTGAACCAATCGTGAGTGATCCCCACGACGATTCCGATGGCTATCGCGATCACGGTTAGAACGAACTCGATCGCTGCCCCAATGAGTATCCCAACGATTCCTATCGCCGCAATTTTGGCAAACAGTTCCAGACCTTTGGCTAACGGACTCTTCATCGTGCGTTGGCATCATACAGATCCTCTTAGCTGGAAAAAACAGAATTCGACATCACCAGAAAATCCACTCGCGCCCATGGGCGGCTGTGGTACTATCGCCGGGCGAGGGCGGCGATGACTCACCCGACCCATCCCCGATGCTCCAAGAACTTCTCAGCAGCCCCTTTTACCAACGCACGCTCGCGGCAGCGGCGTTCATTGGATTTACCAACGGGTTTTTCAGCGGCTTCGTGGTGCTACGGCGCAACGCACTTTCCGTATCTGCGCTTTCTCACACAATGCTGCCAGGCATCGCGCTTGGGATCCTGATCACCGGGTTCCTCTCCCAATGGAACGCGTTTCTCGGGGCGATGTTCGCAGCTCTAATCGTTGGTTTAGGATCGGTGGCGGTGGCTCGAGGGAAACGAGTGGCAGAGGGGACCTCTCTGGCGGTTCTTTACACGGCGGCCTTCGCGGCGGGGGTAGCGATCCTACCGAAGCTCGAAACTCGCACGGAGCTGGAGCACTGGCTTTTCGGCGACATCATGGCGGTAGGCAACGCAGATCTGTGGATCGCATTCTCCATCGGCTCGGTGATCCTGCTGGTGACAAATCTGCTGATGCGTCCCCTTCTTCTAACACTCTTCGAGCCGAACGTGGCGGCAGCGCAGGGTGTCCCCGTCCGGGCGATGCAGTATCTCGTCTTCGGAATGATCGTGCTGGCTCTGGTCTCGTCATTGCAGGCGGTCGGCTGCGTGCTTTCCGTGGGGCTACTGGTTACTCCGGCGGCAACCGTTTCCCTTCTCACGGATAAAACATCGGCCTTGTTCTGGGGCGGCGGACTCATCGGCGGACTCGGATCCGTGCTCGCGGTGATACTTTCCGGACCTCTCGGCATCCAACCGGGCCCGGCAATCGTGATTCTTTTGGGCCTGCTCTTCATTTTAGCCTACCTTCTCAGCCCGAAATACGGTCTGCTTTCCCCGAAAAGCATCTCGAAAAACCACACATGAACGATCTCCCCGAACAACTCGCCGCCGCTCTCACCGCTGGAAAACTCCTCCCTTCCGCGAAACTGAATATCGAAAGTCTGCTGGCCGGAGCCGCCAGCGACCTACCGATGAAATCCGTCTCCGAGCTTGCCGCCGCCGATCGCTTCGATGAACTCAACGATCGGTTTTTCAAAACCCTCGCTTTCGGCACCGGAGGTCTGCGCGGCCGCACCATCGGACGCACCGTCACCATCGCGGAGCAAGGCGAGGGTGGACCCAACGAGCGTCCCGAATTTCCATGCGTCGGCACGGCGACCATGAACTACTACAATCTCTCCCGCGCCGTCCGTGGCCTAATTGCCTACGTGAAAACCGTGGTCGAGGATGGAAAAAAGCCGACCTTTGTCTTCGCGCACGACACTCGGCACTTTTCGAAAAACTTCGCCGACTTCTGCGCCAGCGTTTGCTCAGACCTTGGCTGTGATGCCTACGTCTTCGATGGAGCGCGCTCGACTCCACAGCTTTCCTTCGCCGTGCGCCAGCTTCGCGCGGACTCCGGGGTCGTCATCACCGCCAGCCACAACCCCGCTCACGACTGCGGCTTCAAAGCGTATTTCAACGACGGTGCCCAGATCGTGGAGCCTCACGCCACCGCTATTATCAAGGAGGTGAATGCCATCGAAAGCGAGCGCTTCGATCCCGTGCCTGAAGCCGAACGCGGAACGGTCAAAACACTCGGCGAAGAATTCGACACGGAATACGTGGAGCTTCTCAAAACGCTATTACTCCAACCGGATCTTCTCGAAAAAGCTCCGGTAAAAGTCGTTTTCACCAACCTCCACGGAACCGGAGGACATATCAACGTGCCGATGCTACGCGGCCTCGGTTTCGAGGTTCTGACCGTGCCGGAACAGGATATCCAGGATGGTCGCTTCCCCACCGTGGACTCCCCGAATCCGGAGAACGCCCCCGCCCTCTCCATGGCAATCAAGCTGGCGGAAAACACCGGTGCCGAAGTCGTCATCGGAACAGATCCTGATGCCGACCGAATGGGCGTCGCGGTCCGCGATGCGAAGGGCGAAATGGTCCTACTTACCGGCAACCAGATTGGGTCACTGATGGCATGGTATCGCCTCAAAACGATGTTCGATCTCGGCTGGCTCACCAATTCCAACCGCAGCCGAGCGGTCCTCGTGAAAACTTTCGTGACCACGGAACTCCAGAGCGCCATCTCGAATTCCTTCGGCGTGTCTGTGGTGGATACTCTCACCGGCTTCAAATACATCGCCTCAAAACTTCGCAAATACGAGGACGCGATCCCCGCCGACAAGCGCGGCGACTACCGCTCGCTGACACAGGAAGAAACCCGGAAACTGCGCTTGGAATATTCCCGCTTCTTCGTCTTCGGTGGAGAGGAAAGCTACGGCTATCTCGGGTCGGATGCGGTGCGCGACAAGGATGCCAACGGCGCCGCCCTGATGTTTGCCGAAGTCGCCGCCTACGCAAAATCCGTTGGAAAAACTCTCCCGGAACTACTTGATGAGCTTTACACCGAGTTCGGATATTACCTCGAAGTCGGGAAGTCACTGACCATGGAAGGAGCGGATGGTGCGGCAAAAATCCAGACACTCGCGAACTCCTACGCGAACAACCCTCCGAAAGAGATCGATGGATCGGAAGTCACCCGTTTCCGTGATTTCTCCGCCCAGGACATTTACGACCAGGAGGGTGACCTGCTGCCGAAAGAGAAGATGCTGTTTTTCGATCTGGCAGACGGGCGCTCCTTCGCAGTCCGCCCCTCAGGCACCGAGCCGAAGATCAAATACTACCTATATGGTAATTCGAAAGCCGGAAACGATCTTGCGGAAACGAAGCACGCAGTAGCAAAGAACCTCACCAGCCTGTGGCAGTGGATTGAGGAGGATGCGAAGAGCCGGGGTTGATTGGCCTCACGTAGCTGAGGATTCCAGCCCCAGGCCGTTCATTGAGGCATCCTGCCTCAATGAAATACGATTCTGTATTTCCCTATGCGGAATTCTACTAAAACCCCCGCCGATCCTTACTCACCCAACCGGGTGCCACGTGGTCTTCAATTCCACGAAGTCCCGGATGTGGTAGAGACCTTGAGCGGATTCCGCGAACCAGTCGTAAGACTCTTCCGAAGGGATGAGTTTGGTTCTCTTCAGTGAATCAGCAGCACCAGTCTGGAGAAGTTTTCTCTCCTCCAGATCCGCCGTCGCGGAAACTGCACGGATATGAGCATGGCTAGCAAAGGTCGGGAGGATGTCGGAGCGTTTTCCGGTGAGTAGATTGATCACTCCACCCGGCAGATCACTCGTGGCGAGCATTTCTCCTAACAAAATCGCCGGGTAAGGTGCGCTCTCCGAAGCAAGCGCCACAACGGAGTTTCCGCTCGTGATCGCAGGAAGGATCATGGAGAGAAGGGCCAGCAACGGCGCATTTTCCGGAGCAGCGATCGCGATCACTCCCATCGGCTCGGTGACGGAGAAATTGAAATGAGGAGTCGCGACCGGATTTACACTACCTAGCAGCGACTCGAATTTATCCGTCCAACCGGCGTAATGAACGATGCGGTCAATCGTAGCTGTGATCTCCGCCTTAGCCTGCTTTTTCTCCTCCGCGCTTTTCGGAAAATGAGCTTCTAGGAGTTCCTCGGATCGGGCCTCCACCATCTCCGCCATGCGGTAGAGAATTTGCCCACGGTTGTAAGCGGAGCGGGTGGCCCAACCTCCCGTGGCTTTTGCCGCAGCTTCGACAGCATTGCGGACATCCTTTCGGGTGCAGGAAGGGATATTTGCGAAGAATGCTCCGGACGCATCTTGGACGGCGTAGGTCAGATTGCTTTCGGAGCGGATGAACCCGCCTCCAACATAGCACTTGGGAGTTTTCGTAACAGAAAGGCGAGCCATGGCGATGAGAATAGGTCTCTCCAAGGGAAACGCAAGAACGGGAGATTGAAGCGCAATCTATTTTACTTTGACGAAATACTGGGAATTCAGTAGTAATTTCCCAAGCAAATGAAATGTCCACGATGCGTGCAGCGAATTCATCGGGCGGCCACGGCCTGTCCGCACTGTGGATTCGCCATCGCTGACGCGGACCATCTCTTTGGAGACGGAGAGGTAAAGCTGCGAAGCCTCACCGATGCCGCGGGACTTTTCCGGAGAAAGGAAAGGGAAAAGATCGAGGACGCCTTGGAGCGCATCAGCACTTCCTTTCCTCAGATTTTCGTAGCGGTCTATACAGGAAGCCTCGGGGAAAATGGAAACCTGCGGCAATTCGGTTTCTGGCTGCTCAACCGTGGCCTTTTCGAGGACGTGCCTTTGGAGAAACAGAACGAAGCGGGCATTCTCATTGTGATCGACCCGGACACCAAGTCCGCCGGAATGACCTTCGGATACATGCTGGATCCTTTCTTGGAAGAGCGGGACACCTTTGAATGCCTCTCCCGCGCCCACGCATACTGGCTCGAAGGGCGCTATGCCGACGGCTTACTCAGGACCGTCGCCCATCTCGGAAAACTACTCAAAAAACGTTGCCGCCAAGCACGGAGGGATCCGGAGAAATACGAGCGAAAAGTCAGCCCACCGATGGCGGTGGAAGATCTGGTTAAACGAATCCGAAGCGGAAAACGCCCGGTAGCGGAAACTCCTGAACCCGAGGAGGTAGCGAAGTGAAAAAGGCCCTTCTCCCCGCCTTTCTGCTGATCACGAATGCGGCGGCGGTCACGGAACCGCCTCTGCCCGCTTGGGACGAAGACCAACGGGCTCGGATGACTGAGGACGGCTGGGTGGCAGGTAGCTCTCTGCTTTCCTTCGATCCTCTTGGCGAAGAATCCGAAGAAGGCAACGAAACCTCTCCACTTGCGGTGGAAAAGCCGGGAGCGGACGAAATCAGCCCAACCGAAGAGGATGGAAACCTTGTCAAAGAAGAGCACCTCGGAGAGTATTTCGCAAATCGCCCAGGACAGTTCATCATCGATCCGCAAAGCCTGTTAGGCAGCAAACAGGCGCGCGACCTCGAGTCATTTCTCCAATACCACTCGGGTGATTCCTCCATCGACATGTTCATCTACGTCTTCGGTGGGGATCAGGAAATCCCGGGTGACGTCCGGGAAGAGGAAGTGGTCGAGCGGCTATATTCAGTAGGAAAGCCAGCCTTGGTCTTATACTACTACCTCGGAGCTCCACAACGCTCCGAGCTCTACTTAAGCCCGATCCTGACCGATGCTGTATCAGCCGCCGAGCAGCGACGAGCGCTTGAGAGCTCCATCATTCAGGCGTTTGTTAAGACAGACTCCTTCGAGCAGCTTCAGGCCTTCCTCGTGCAAATGTCGATCCGTGTGTATTGGATGGAACGCATGGCTGAAGGCACTGCTGACGAAACGGCAGAAGCCATTCCCATGGATTCCACCGCACGTGCTTTCCATCGAAAGAAGGAAGAGGTTGCCGTTCCGACAAAGCTCCCAGATTGGGCAGGAATGGCTATCGGCGGAGCTGTTTCCGCATTAGGTGGAACACTATTTCTCTATGTTGCGATGATGTGGTGGCGCTCGCGAGCAAGGTTCATTTTCCCGGAGTTCGAGGTGGAGCCTCGCCTTGGCGGCAATCACGCAGCAGGCATCGGAGCCGTGATCTCCTTCGCGAGCGCAGCGCTTCCTCCTGCAAGTCAACGCGACCAAGTGCCCGACTATATGCGGCGGGCCTGACCCAGGGCGATCAAGCTAGGGAGCGGTTGGATCGTCTCCGCCTCTTCAGTCCGGGCAGGGACGGCAGGAACGTAGCCGGGGTGCGGAGTGAAGTGAACCCCCCGGACAAACGGCACAAGGGATTGGTCGGCAAGGTGAGATTTCCACCACCCTTTCCGCTCTGCCACAGCCGCCAACGGCGTGGCAGGTTTCCGGCTTCGACGGACGCGCGTGGGTAGCGGGGATTTCCGCTCGCCGCCGTTTCCTGAATTGTTTTCACCCCGCATTTCGCTGCGCTGCATACGGGGCTAAGTTCGGTACAGCCCTCCGGGCTTATAGATTCCGGTTTTTCCCTAGATCGATCGCCCTGGGGCCTGACCCAGCCAATTTCCTGAAACAGGAATTGAAGAAGGTCCCAACCCTGCCTAACTTCCGGCAGATGAAAGCCCTTCTACTCTTCACACTGCTTAGCTCTCCCATTCTTATCGCCGAGACAGCCCCACCCATTGACATGGACGCCAGGCGGCAGTCCGTCGTAGATCTCACCGGTCACGTCGAAAACCGTGAGACTCGCCTCTCCGAGCTTGTCGCCGATATCCGGACACTGGATACACGCACCGAGAAGCGCATCGACGATGTTGTGAACAAGCTTTCCGGCATGGTGGACTCGCCGGGTTCCACCACAAATGTGAATCAACTCAAAGCCGAAGTAATCGGCGGGTTGAAGAAATCCATCGGGGTGTATCAAGAGAAACGACGCACCATTTTTGAGAAACTCCGGACCGGCAAAGACGCGGAATCACCTGCACTGACCGCCCTCAAAGGCGATCTCGATAAGTTTGACGAACGGACGGAAAAGCGTGTTGCGCAGATTCTCAAACTCGCAAACTCCATGCCTCAGTCTGAAGAAGTGCAGAAATACATTTCCGAAGGACCAGAATATCTCGATGGCTGGTATTTTGAAAACAAGAGAATTTCCGATGAATGGAAGCAGAACCGTCGTCAAGGAGTCGCGACAAAAGTCGAACAGGACGAAATCCGTGAAGCCCTCAAGAAATCCGTGGATTCACTCGAATCGCGCATCGCCGATATCAATGATACACTGAAAAACCGTAAGATCTCGGATGCCGAACGCATCATCCAAGAGCAGGAACTGGAGCGCCTGACCGCCCTGCTAGCCTCTCGGAAGCAGGAACTTACAAGCCTTGGTAAGGGTCCTTCTGAAGTCCCGACCAACGAGAACATCTTTGATGGCTACGAAGGAGACTCCGGAGACAGAAATGAGAAAGAAGTGGGCAAGCACCAAGCTTGGGATATGAAAGCTATGTTCCGCGACGAACGTGAAAGCATCTCCCGAGACTTTTGGTCCGTCATGCAGAAATATACGGAAGTAGTCCAAGAGCGCGACAAGCTGATTGCGATGAAGGAAAATCTCGAGGCCCGCAAGAAATGGCTGGCCGAGAACGACAAGTGAAGCACGCCCCGGGCGGACGGCCCTAAGTCTATGGCCAAGCCCGGAATGTCAGTCGAAGCCGAAGGGCGTGCCGAGGAGATACGCCTCGGCGGCAAGCTTGGGCAGCTGTCTCTCACACGCCAAGTCCTCACGCTGGCCATCTGGCCGCTGCTCGAACAGATCCTCGCATTTTTCGTGGGGATGACCGATATCCTCATCGCCGGGCGCATGGCGGAGGGCGAGGAACGAGTGGCCATTCTAGACGCGATGGGCCTCGGCGGATATGTTGGCTGGTTCATTTATATTTTCCAAGGAGCTGTTGCCACCGGGGTCATGGCATTGGTGTCCCGCGCAACTGGCGCGCGCGATACCTCACTCGCCAGTCGCGGCCTAGGCCAAGGACTTTGGCTCGGAGCGATTGCAGGAATCGCCGCGTTCATCGTCCTTCAGCTTGGCGCGGGTTACTTGATCGGCTGGATGGGTCTGTCCCCCGCCGCCGCGGTCCATTCGGAAAGTTATATCCGCATGCTCGCGTGGTCCGGACCAGTGGCGGGAGCGATGTTCGCGGTCAACGCTGCTCTGCGAGGCTCCGGAGACACGCGGACTCCGTTTTTCGCGATGGTCGTCGTCAATTTAGTGAACATGGGGATGAGCGTGGCCTTCGTTTTTGGACCGGAGCCATGGGGTGGGCGCGGTGTCGAAGGTATCGCACTCGGCACGGTGATCGGTTGGATCGCAGGGCTTTTCACCGTCTGTGTGATTCTGACGGTGAAAAAAAGCGAGGGCCTACGCTGGACGATGGAGGGCCTGCGTCCACACGGAGAGACGATGCTGCGGATCTGGCGGGTGGGCGTGCCCCAGGCAATCGAGATCGCCGGCATGTGGACGATCCATTCCTATGGTCTCAGGGTAATTTCGGGATTGAACGATGAGGGTGCGCTTGGAGCGCATTTTATCGCGATCCGACTTGAGTCGATGAGCTTTCTGCCAGGCTTCGCCATCGCGGCTGCGGCCGCCGCACTTACCGGACAATATCTGGGCGCCGGTTCCAAGGAAATGGCAATTCAGGCCGTGCGTTTCTCGTGGAAACTCACCGTCGGCCTGATGGTTTTTATGGGTCTATGCTTCGTTTTCGGGCGGGTTTGGTTGATCGATATCATGGCCCCGGGGAGCGAGTTGCACGCGGATCTCGCGGCCCCCTTACTGATCGTTTGCGCGATGACACAGCCATTTTTCGCGACCTGTATCATCCTGAAAACTTCAATGCGTGGAGCAGGAGCCACGAAACTGGTCATGCGCTGGGCCTTCAGCAGCATGCTCTTCTATCGCATCGGCGTGCTATGGGTTCTTTCCCAGCTCAATTGGATTTCTCTGACCGGAGTCTGGATCGTGCTCGGTCTCGATCTGGTCACGCAGGCAATCGTTTTCAGCCGCCTTCATTTCCAGGGAAAATGGTTGGATGCGAAGGTGTAAAGAGATCGCCTTGCACCGGACCCGGTCGCTTTCCAGTGAGTGGATTGACTGAATCCGCGACCAAGAGCAAATCCTCTTGCGGACGAAATGTCCGCATTGCGCCGTTAAGAAAAACATCCGTCTCACTCACGGAAAGAACAGCCGGCATCCTATCGTGAACTCCCCTCACCACCCCTCTCGGCTCCGTGGTAATCATACTGAAGCATCGGCCTAGCTCCACATTCTCTTCCCAAATTCCCGCGATCCACAGCCAACCTTTATCCGCAGCGGTGAAACGATGGGTGCGTTTTTCACCGCGCGGACCACTCCATTCATAGTAGGCCGCTACAGGGATCAGACAGCGCCTATTCTCCACCGCATCGCGCCACATCCCACCGTCCAATTTATCCTCACGGGAATTCACTACGGCATGGGAAAACTTCCGAGCGAAGCCCCAACGCATGCTTTCCAAGCTTCCATCAGGCAAGACGACAAGTGCTTTAAGAGTTGGGCGAAGCAGCTTGGTTTTCTCAATCGAGAGAAGCTCCCGCACCGCCTTCGCTCCCACTCTGGCAGGAAAACTCCCTCCTCGCTTTCCCAATTCATAAGCAGTGCACATCTTCCTTTATGATGAACTGATCGTAAAAAGTCTCAATCAGGGAATCAGCCCTATCTTGTGCGACCACGCCAGTCGCACAGCGCCAGTCCGAGATACCTCGCGCAATCCGTGGCAGTGGACGGGCTTCCGTTTTCCCTCTCGGAAATCTCCGCAGCCCTCCCGCACAACCACGCTCCAAGCGATGCGGCGTCCATTGCATCCATCCCACCTGCCAGCAGCGCTGCTATCACACCGGACAACAAATCTCCTTGTCCGCCGTTCGACATCGCAGGAGTGCCAGTGGAGTTCACCCTTGTGATTTCTCTCCTCTTTGCAATCAGAGTGCGTGCACCCTTCAGAAGAAGGACTCCTTCGTTCTCAGCTATAAATTCTCCAACTGATTCCTCACGGGATAGCCCGTCCAACTCGGGAGCAAGGCGCGAGAATTCTCCTGGATGTGGTGTCAGGATATGTCCGGACCGAGGTGCGATCCTCTCCTGAGTCATGAAGTTTAGTCCATCTGCATCGATTACCGTCGGCACATCGCTCTCGTTGATGAGCTTCCGTAGCCCGGCTGAAAAGCACTCGTCCATTTCACCGAGTCCGGGGCCGATCACCAACGCGTCGCATCGCGCTCCTAGAAGGTCTGCGGGATCATCGCAGGGCTTCAGCATCACCTCAAGAGGCAGCCGTGCACGGATCGACGCACACGCGTCAGCGCGGACATACAATGTCACCAGACCACCCCCGGCACGAATCGCACCCGCGGCCGAAATCAGGGCCGCTCCGGTAAATGCAGATGATCCTGCCACGATCGCCACCCGTCCAGCCAGGCCTTTGTGGAAATCGAAGGGGCGAGGTTTCTTTCCATATTCGGAAGTCTGAGGACAAATGAGTTCCGGTCCCTCCCCTCCTCCGGAAAGACCTTCCACCTCTACAAGACAAAGTCCTCCCACCGCGTCGACGGCGTGACTGCACAGAAGACCTGATTTCGAAGCTGCGATCATGAAAGTCCGATCCGCAACGATCGCGCCTTGTTGGATCTCTCCGGAATCCGGATCGACACCTGACGGCACATCTACTGCAATCACCGTAGCTCCAAAATCTTTTCGCATGGACTCCATCTCCTCCGTAAGGTCATCCAGTGGTTTCCTTAAAGGGCCTTTTGCACCAATCCCTAACAGACCGTCAATAAGCAGTGGTCGACCAGAGAAACCATTCCCCGGTGACCCTTCTAACACACGATCCAAATCCAGCGCCCCCCATTGCGCCCGCGTCAGTTCAGCCCATTCTTCCATCGGAAATGCGGCCCGGACTGCGATCTTCCAGCCGAACTCTTCTTTCAGCACCCGTAGCGCGATCAGCGCATCGCCCGCATTGTGCCCCTTTCCGATGTAGGCAACCGCCGCGTCATTGTCATGAAACTGGCGACCGATTGCTAGCCCTAGCGCTCGACCCGCCCGCTCCATCAGCTCAGGTTCCGTCACTCCTGCATCCATCGCGGTTTTCTCGATGGCTCTCATTTTCTCTACACTTACCGCACGCATAGTTGGAGACTAGGTCCCGGATGCCCGGCGATCAAAGCGATTTCACTGCCAGCCATCTAGCGTCTCCTCTAGGATGATAGAAATGCGCTTCCTCTCCGAGCCGGAAATCCAGTCCACTTCGGGATCATCACCAGCGAGCACCCGCTTCATTCTCGCCAAAACTTTTTTCTTCACAGCCTCCGGAAGCCCCGCGAACGCGTCCGAGTACACCATATAGGAACAACGGTTCTTAAAGAGCCTCCCATAAAGCCGGAGCTCCGCGAGTGAATCTCCGTCCTCCGTTTTCGGATACCTCGCCAGAAACGCCTTCTGAAACGCCACACTCCCCTCCACTCCATCTCCGAGATCCGCCTCGTCCTTGAAGAAAAAACAATCAGTGATCTTCTTCGCCCAACTATCCGCCACTCGTCCGGCCGAACCAGCTTCCGGATCACCATCCGGATTCACGGTCTTCATAAAATGATAAGCTCGGCGATAGTTGAGCGAAGCAGCATTGATCAGCGCGTGCGCATTGCATTGATGCTCCAAAACCATGAGCGCTACAATATCGCTTGTGGCCACCGGGTATTTCCCAGCATCAATCACACCACCAATATCTTCCAAAAAAACTTCTTGCGGCTCACGATCTCCGTCCTCGGAAAACACCCGGTTTCCGAGATGTGGCAAGCTGCTCCGACCGGTCACATACCAGCCACCCCAACGCTCCTCAAGCGGCGTCGTCTGGTCCACATCGGTCGTCCCTAGCTGAAGTAGCGGATGCCCATCTTCATCCGGATACACGGAGCGTATCAGCATGCCCGGCACGCCCTCAGTCCGCCCTGTCCCATGGCAGGATAGACAGTTGCTTGTGTCCCTTTCGATCTCCATGCCCTTCTCGTGGTGACTCCCGATCAGGTAATACACTGGCCCTAGCACCGGATCCTGAACGATCGCCTCAATATCCCCACCGGGCACATAGCCGACATAAGCGTCTTCGGAAAAATAGAGACTCCGCGGATTCTTCGGATGGATCAGGCCATTCTGAAGACTTGTTTTTGAAAACACCAGAACTTGGGACTCTACTGGGACATCCAGTGTTTTCAGCACAAAGTCTAGCCGCTCAATCCCATTCAGCCCCTCCATCTTCTCCTCCCCCCTGGCCAACCTACCTGCCAGTTTTGCCAAACCATCAGTTGCCATCGTATCGGAATACGAAATCGGTGGTAGATCCCAAAAATCCCTCTGCCCGAGCCCTGCAGCAACCGCCGCTGTCAGCCCGAGCCATAGAAAAACGATGTTTGATCTCACTTGCAAAGGATACGCTCCTGCCACCCCTACCCAACAGTCTTATCCTCTGAACTCTTCCGCATTTCGTGCCAACTGACCGTGCATATTGCATCCATACCATCGGGTTTGCCGCGAATTGCAACCGCACCTTGTTATTAAATCAGTATTTCTCCCCCAGATTCCGGGCATTTCCCCACTGGCACTTCTCCTGCAATGGAATGAATAGCCCGCAGCGTGACAATCCTGTCCGTTAAGGGTCAAAACATTACTAACCTCAACGAAAGACCAAAATCATGTTAAGCTGGGCCCTCATTTTCCTCGTCCTCGCGATCGTCGCAGGCATCCTTGGCTTCGGCGGACTCGCCGGTGCCGCTTCCGGAATCGCGCAAATATTGTTCGTCGTATTTCTAGTTCTATTGGTCGTTTCTGCGATCGCCAGAGCAGTCAAAGGCAAAACTCCTTGAGCTTCGCCCTACAAGGGTTTGAACTGAATTACCAACCTCAGAAATTATGCCAAACACAATTCTACAAGACCAACGATCCAAAGACCTCCTTACCCGCGTCAGCAAAGATATATCACGCCTCAAAGATGACGTTTCAACATTGTTCTCCCATACAGGAAGACATACAATTCCAGAGAGCGCAGGAAACTTGGCTAACTACGGGCGCAATCGACTGAATGCGGGCGGAGCGTTCGCAGTGAATCAGATGCGACACATCCGCGAGAATCCCGGACAATCTTCCGCAGGCATCCTCGGCGGTCTTGTCCTACTCGGTGCTGTTGGTTTCGGCATTTACTACCTTTGCAAATCCGATTGTAGGATCTGCCGCAAAGAACCGGTCGACCATCGGGATCTTGACGACCAAGCACCCACAGGAACAGAACTTCCACCCTATATCACGTGAAAATCGTCATCGCCGTCATTACGGCCACCTGCATCTTCCTATCGACCAGTTGCAAGAAGACTAGTCCAGCGAACGATGTCAGCTTCGCCAAATCTGTATTCGAATCCTTAGTCAGAGGAGACTCTGATGTAGCTGAAAAGATTGATTGGGAAACTTTCACATCTCTCGGAGTTCCTGTCGGCAAGCAATATGTCGCTATGAAAAACGAAGAGGACCGGGTCAGGTTCAAGACGGGCTTCATCACCCAGTTCTCCTCTCAATTCAGAGACAGCGGAGCCAGCGCTGAAGATTTTACGAACTGGCGCGCCACGTCCCACGATGACACTCGCACCGTCGTCACCGCAGACTCCGCGAATGGAATGTTACAACTAACCGTATCCGAGCGTGATTCGGTCGAACGACTCTCAGCGATGCAAGTCGTCAAATAAGGTTCGCTAAATTTCTCTTCCCCAAACGGACCTCCCGCGACCCGTCGGATGGTCCGTTTCTCTTTTGCTCTTCTGAGCGATTGAAGTTTGAGTTTTGAAATTTGAAATTTAGGATCGTCCGGTGGTCGAGAAAAGTGACTTAAGAGCTGTCCTGCAATACATCCCCCAGTTCAGGGGGAAAATTTTCTGTGTCCTCATCGAGGCTGGGCTACTCCCCGAACCAGCGGTCGCCGAAACCCTACTGGATCTGGCTGTTCTTGAGGATCTCGGTGTGAAGCTCGTGCTTGGTGTCCTCGGAGGTGATCTCAAGGATCTCTACGACTGGACCCTAGAGTGCGAAATCATGGCAGCCCGTGTCACTCTCCCGATCTCCGACGAACGCGCAGCAAAAGAAGTTTCCGATATTCTTCAGCGAGGCCAGTCCGCGATCATCGATGCCTCTGGAATCGGCCCGCTCGATCCAGAAGTCGTGGCATTTGCCAACCGCATCGGAGTTTCGAAGGTCATCGCCTTGCTCGAAGAATCCATCCTGGTAAACGGACAACCGGCCCACGCCATCCGTGCTGCAGACGTGCCATCCGTCTTGGAAAATGAAGAAGTAGAAGGGCGCGAACTCCTGCTCGCCGCCGCAGAGGCATGCCGCCGCGGCGTCCCTCGGGTCCACGTGCTCAACGGCCGTCAGCAGGGCGTCCTAGTGGACGAACTCTTCTCAAACGAAGGAGTCGGAACCATGGTCCATGCGGACAGCTACCGAGTTATTCGCGAGCTTCGCGAAGACGACATCCCAGAGCTGTTAGGAATGATCGGTCGTGTCGTTAGACGCACGAAACTCGTCCCGCGCAACTACGAAGACATCCACGGAAAAATCTCTGACTACCGCGTGATGACCATCGATGACAACGTTGTCGGATGCGTCGCCCTACACGAATACAAAGACGCGGATTGCGCCGAAGTAGCGTGCCTTTATGTAAAGCAGGCACACGAAGGTCGCGGCTACGGCTACGAACTGGTCGCCCACGCGGAGGAAATCGCCAGAGAGCGCCACATCCCCCGTGTCTTTGCCCTCACCACCCGCGCCGCCGAGTTTTTTAAACGCGCTGGTTACTCCGAATCCACACCGGACATTTTGCCCTCCAAGCGACTTTCCCAATACACTGCCTCCGGAAGAGGTTCATTGGTTTTCGGGAAAATGCTTCCGGCAAATCAGGTACCTTCTGCCGGCCCGACGTTTTGACTTTCGACAAATCGCGAAAGTCCCCTACCGTCCCGCCCATGTCATCTGAAACGTTTTCCGAGCGAAAAGACAAAGCACAGATCGAAGAATCAACCGACTTCGCCCCGAAGTTCGATTGCGACGGCCTCATCCCGGCCATGGCAATCGATGCCACCACCCGTGAACCGCTCATGCTCGCCTATATGAACGCCGAGTCTCTGAGACTCACGCTGGAAGTCGGTGAAGCCGTCTATTGGTCACGCTCACGCTCCGAAATCTGGCACAAAGGAAAGACCTCAGGCCACACTCAAAAAATCGTGGAGATTCGCACCGACTGCGATCAGGACGCGATCGTTCTCGTCGTCGAGCAAATCGGTGCCGGAGCATGCCACACCGGGCGTGATTCCTGTTTCTACCGAAAAGTCGTGCCGGGTTCCCCCGCCGCCCTAAAATTTCTCCAGACCGAACGCTCGTTCGATCCAGGGGCCGTTTACGGGAAATGAAACCCACCAGAGACTACGGAATCGTGAAATTTCCGGATTTCGGCAATTATTTCCCAACTTCAGCCTTGCAAAACCGGAACTCATCCACTAGCCATCTCGCCCCGCGCGTTTGAGACGGTTCTCATTCACACAAGGGCACACATTTTTCCGCAACCACCACCATGGACATCATCAAAAAAATCGAGCAGGAGCAACTCAAGGAAGACGTTGCTGAATTCAACGTCGGAGACACCGTCAAGGTGCATTGCCGGGTGGTCGAAGGCGGCAAGGAGCGTATCCAGATCTTTGCCGGTCTCGTGATCGCCAAGGGTGGCAGCGGCATCAACTCCGCATTCACTGTCCGGAAAATTTCCTACGGAGAAGGTGTCGAGCGTGTATTCCCCCTCCACACACCCCGTATCGCCAAGATCGAAGTCACCAACCGTGGCAAAGTCCGCCGCGCAAAACTCCACTATCTCCGCCAGCGGGTTGGAAAACGCGCCCTTCTCGTCAAGAGCGCCAGCTAAACGCTCGGGAAACCATCTTTAGGAGAAACCCCACCGGTCCCACGACCGTGGGGTTTTTCTTTGTTTCCTTCCACGGCCCGCCGCATACATTCGGTCTCGGAACACCATGCGAATCCCACTATTCATCGCCATCCCGGCTTGCCTACTCACCATCGCCCTATTCTGGTGGACGAGCACCCGGGACATGGACTTCCTGACACCTCCCTCCGAGGCGCAACTCCAGGCCATTCGTAACGAAGCCCTCGCCTCCCTACCCGTCTCCATCATTCAAAATGACGCGATTTCCGTGAAAGTGCCAAATCCCGACGCTGCGGACCCCATCCCCGATCCAGAACCCATCGCGGAGCCAGTCGATCTCGGTGACACAACCACTCCACCCGTTCTCGATACGTATTCAAACCGTGCACCCGACGGTGCCGACAAGCTCATCGCTCTGGCGAAAGCTCTCGAACAAGCTGGAGCCTTCCAACGATCCCTACTCGCTTACGAACGAGTTCTCGACCTTTCTCAGGGAAATCCTGAGCAAATCCAAACCGCGATCATCGAGATCCAACGACTTCGTCCGACCCTTGCAAACTGGAACACCGACGAATCCGCAATGATTCCGCTCGTCGTCCACATCGGCACCGGTGAGAAATTCGCCGAGATTCTCCCTGAAATTCTCGACCGCGTCATGAAGGACCTGCACAACGCTTCATCCGGCCTCCTGGAGTTTACCTACGATCTCAACATCGGTCGCTCGATCCAGACCACGGACGCCCCCACCCCCGTCGCAGTCTGGATCACAGGCACCGGCGAAGGCGCGCCCTCCACCGATGTACTCTCTTTCACCACAGACGATCCAGATTCACTTGGAAAGGACCTCCTCAAAACGGCTTTTAACCTCGTCCGTGGCGGCCTAGCAAAGTCCACCTCCTACAATCCTGCTCCCGAAGCATCCGAAGACCCTCTTCTCTCCCTCGACTCACACATCACTCGCCTGCTTTGGAAGGAATTTGGCGCCTCCCTCACTCCGGAACCAGAGGAGGAAGAGGAGCAATGACATCAATCCTCAGACGCCTTCCTTGAAAGTTGGATTTTGAAATTTGAATTTTAAAAGCATTTGGACTCTTTAACTCAAGCCACCCTCGGTGCCGCAGTCGGCGAAGTAGTCCTCGGTCGCAAGCTCGGCAACCGGGCTTTATGTTGGGGTCTGCTTTTCGGCACACTCCCGGATCTTGATGTCATCGCCTCACCATTTCTGGACACAGCACAGAGGCTGGAATTCCACCGCGGCCCCTCTCACTCCCTACTCATCATGGTCCTTGCTAGCTTTCTGCTCGCAAAGCCACTGTCGAAGTTCTGGAAGATCGAGAAAATCTCTCCCGCACGGGCCGGATCATTCGTCTTCCTCGTCTGGTCCACACACGTCCTGATCGATTGTTTCACCGTCTATGGCACCTCGGTCCTCTGGCCCTTTTCCGAAAGTAGAATCGCCTTCAACCATCTGTTCATCATCGATCCACTCTACACCCTGCCGCTTGTCGTTTCCCTGATCTGGCTCGCCTTCTACCGGACGAAAAAACAGCAACAGAAACGCACTCGTATCCTCGTTTGGGGCTTGGGCCTAAGCAGCGGCTACGTTCTTTTCACCATCGCGATGAAGTTCTTCGTTTCCGCTGGATTCGATCGGGATCTGGCCCGCCGCGGCATCACCCCGCTCCGCCGCATGGAGGCACCGACCGCTCTCAATAGCCTTCTATGGCGCTCCGTGATGGACAATGGCGACGCTCTTTGGGTCGGATATCGCTCCGTCTTCGACGCCCCTTCAGCTCCCGTGCGCTGGACGGTCTATCCTCGCCGCACCGAAGTCGTCGTCCCGTATGCCAGCGAACGAGAAATCAAGACCCTCGACTGGTTCTCAAACGGTTGGTGGATCGCCCGCCCCCACGCGGAAGGCGTCTGGATTGCCGATCTGCGATTCGGAGAAACTCGCACCTACGGAGCCAAGGAAGGCGCCGTCGACTCGCGATTCATGTTTGCATGGTCCTTTTTCCCAGAACGTGAGGGAGACCGACTTACCACCAACCGACCTGAAGTCCGCGATCCGAAAGACGCCCTAGCACGCATAGGCTACCGCATCGTCGGAAATGACGAACAATGGGACGGCAACCCCCGCCTAGCCGGCATCCCCGGCACCCTCCCGGAGTTCCTCCCCGTGTCAGCGGACGGTGTGCCCCATGGGTATTGAATCCGCCAAGCCAATCCTCTTGGTATAGCCGGCCACTCGCTTCATCCTTCTCCTTTCGTCGACATCGTCGTTAGTTCTTTGGAAGTTCCAGAAGCTTACCAGCCGTCTGTACCGGTCGGGACATGGCCGTCGGTTCCAGAGAGCGAACATACCATCGCGAGGGTTCCCGCCGGTGGAATCGCTCCGGTGTGATCGTAATCGCCACCGGCAGGGCACTTGGTTTCTACCCCGTATCCACCGGCGCCGAAAATATCGGTGAACATGTTGATCGTCTTTCCTTCCGGGTAGCCATTCATGTTTTGATAGGAGCGAACCGCCTGTTGGGCGTTCCGGAGGTTGATAATGCAGCCCGCCCGGTCAGAGCCTGATTTCCACGCCCTTGCTCCGATAAAGAGGATGCTGATGAGCGACAGAAGAACCAAAATAACCACGGTAAGCTCAAGAAGTGTCATTCCTGATTTGTGATTGTGGAGGGAGTTGTTTTTCGAATTCAGTTTCATTTTAGTAGGGGTTGAAAGTGAAATGAATTTAAGGCCTCCGGATATTTTAGATATTACGAGATCACGTAATCTTCGTGAAATTGCGAATTCTGTCCTCGGAGCGCAGCCGTCGCTTCCCCACGGGCTTCATGTCTGCGATCCATCTTGTTAGGAATTTCTGGGATCTGTCCGGGACCATAAATCGCGGAGTTTGGATCAGAAACGGCACTCTCGGTATCTCGCAGTTTTTACAGCGATCTGGAGATCGGAAATCGATCAGGATGGCCTCTATCAATTCTCCGGCATCAACCTTACTATTTCTCAGGAAATGGAGGTCAGCAGACCCGCCACCACCACCACCACCACCTTCACCCGTGGCCCCGGCGGCTGGCTCGATTCCATCCTCACCACCGCTCCAGGACAAGCCACCACCGGACGCACTTACCAGACCCGGGACACCACCGGCAGGATCACCCGTGCCAACCTCCCCGGGGGCGATCACTGGACCTACGGTTACGATTCCAAAGGTCAGGTCACCTCAGCCACCCGGAAAAACTCCGCCGGAACCACCCTTACCGGCCTCGCCAGCACCTACAGCTTCGATGAAATCGGCAACCGCCTCAGCAGTGGCGGCAATGGGAGCGAAGCGGACATGGACGGACTGGAAAATTCGAATCTCTCCGTCAAATTGCATCCGCCAAGCCAATCCAAAACCTACACCCCCAACCAGCTCAACCAATACACCCAGATCACCAACCCCAACACCATCGTCCTAACCGGCCAGGCCGACCCCGCCGCCACCATCACCGTCAACTCCGCCGCCACCACCCGCCAAGCTGACTGGTTTTCAAAGGGGCTCACCGCCAACACTGCCACTGGCCCCGTCCTACTCCCCACCACCGTAGAGGCCACCAAACTCGGAGCAGGCCCCAACGGCACCGACCTCACCACAACCACCGCCGGAGACCTGCTCTTCCCACCCGCCAACGTCAGTCCCACCTACGACGACGATGGCAACTTGCTTTCCGACGGCATTTGGGCATACTCATGGGATGGCGAGAACCGCCTCGTGAAAATGGAAACCAGCCCCGCCGCCACCCAATCCGGAATCCCGTATTCCAAGGTGGAGTATCTTTACGACGGAAGCTCCCGCCGTATCTCCGCCACCCACACCCGCCCCGGCGAAGCCCCCGTCACCACCCTCTACCTCTGGAAAGACTGGACCCTACTAGCCGAATGGACCGCGGATCTTCAGTCCGCCCCCCCAACCCCAGCCACAACCACCACCTATTTGTGGGGAGCCGACTGGCTAGCCGGAGGCAACTGGCCCGGCCAATCCACCGGCTCAGGAAACGTAGGCAACCTGCTAGCCATCACCGACCACAAAGGCCCGGTTCCCATCACCCTGCTCCCCGCCACCGACGGAAACGGCAACATCATCTCCCTCACCCACGCCGCCACCGGGAAACCAGCCGCCACCTATGACTACGACGCCTTCGGCAACCAAGTCGTCCGCACCAACCTAGCTGCCCAAGCCGCAGATCCCGCAAACCCTCTTGCGGTTGCGGTGGAGAGGAATGAATGGGGATTTTCCACCAAACCCGCCGACCCCATCACTGGCCTGCTCTACTACGGGTACAGGTACCTACGACCCCCAAACCGGCCGCTGGCCACCCAGGGATCCCATCGAGGAGGAAGGAGGAGAAAATTTATACGCCTATTTAGGGAATGGAGGATTACAATATTATGACCTTTTAGGTTTTATCGAAAACGGAGAATGGAAATTTGAAGATGCATATAGTGCCGTACATGCCGCCGTAAGAGAATCGGGTAAGAATTCTTTAAATATGGGATGGAAAGATTTGAAAGATTACACAAAGCTAGATCAAAATAACTTATCTAAATTTCCCGAATCATTCAGCGAATTATTAATTAGTAGCCGTAAGGGTCATGGATACCTTTTCACAATCGGAAAATTTGCAAGGAGTGAGAGCGGTAACTTTGGAATTTACAGGATTGAGGCAAAAAAAATGAACAACTCTTATTACATTGATTGGGCATTTGTCATGGGGCGCGAATCGTATGCAATTATGTATTGTAAGGAAGATGCAACATTTGGATACTCAATATCAGATGGACTGCTTCCCACTTTTAAGGCCATGACGGATACAGAGGGCCGGCTTTCAGGCCGGGTCGAACAATCTGCTATCGATACGATGATTGAAAATATCCCAAATGGAAGCATCCCGTTGCATTTCGTCCATTCCCATCTGGTTGATAGAATCGACGTTTTTAATGGAAGCACCACCAGAAAAGTCACATGGTCATCTGTGGGAAAGCACTTAGGCCTTTCGCCCGCAGACGAACAATTCTGGCCTGATTTCAAAGGTAAAATCGGAATATCAGCAATCGAAGATAATGGAAAATCTCATAGCATCCGAAAAGGAAGCGGGGGATCAAAGAAATGGGAAGATCTATGAAAATATTACAAACGACAATGACGATAACATCATTAAATCTTTATAAATATATTATCATGATTCCGATGATGATCGGTTCATGCGAGCAAAGACATAACGACAAAAGGCCGATGGAATCGAATCTAGGCAGTGAAACTGTAGAGAAAAAAAATCCGGATGGTTTACTGGAGCATCTTATGCCTCGATTGAAATTTGATAAATTCACAGCCGAAGAACTAGACTTGAATAGCGCTCTCGAAAAAATCGAAAATTTTATGAATGATTCATTCGATTTCGAAGATGCAGAGTTCACCATAGAGACATCATCTCAAGGGATGTACAATCCAAACATTACTATAGTATTAAAAGAAGTTAGCGTAGATACCCTCCTTCAGCTGATATGTGATCAAACTGGACTATTATATAGAATAGATTCGGAAAATCTAAAAATAGAATTATATGGAATTACTGATACGTTCGAACTTGATGATGATACAAGCGATCCACTTCAGCCTTCGATTCTACCCCCACCATAGAGTGTCTATTAAGGACGTGAAAAACAATAAACTACCGTAAATGGTAAATGGAGATTCCCAGGGAAAATGATGCATCGCACATTGTAAGTTTCCCATTGTAAGTTTCCCATTGTAAGTTTCCCATTGTAAGTTTCCCATCGCAAGTTTCCCGGAAATATGCCGGAATCCCTTTGACTATCTCGTTCCAGCGAGCAGGATGGGGGCATGAAGACTCTGAAAGGGAAGAAACGCTGGATCGCGCCTTGGGCTGAATCCGAGGAAACATCGCAAGTTTCCCGGAAATATGCCGGATTCTCTTTGACTACTTGGTTCCAGCGAGCAGGATGGGGGCATGAAGACTCTGAAAGGGAAGAAACGCTGGATCGCGCCTTGGGCTGAATCCGAGGAAAAGCCGTCCATTTACCACTGTGTTTCGCGGGTGGTGGATAGGCGGTTTGCGTTCGGGGACGAAGAACGTGAATATTTCCGGATGTTCATGCGGATGATGGAGAATTTCAGCGGCTGCCGGGTGCTTTCTTACTGCGTGATGTCCAACCATTTCCACATCCTCCTGGAGGTCCCGCCCATGCCGAAAGGCGGGATTTCAGACAGGGAATTGCTGCGGAGGCTGGGTGTGTTCTATGGGGAGAATTTCGTAAAAACCATTGAGGACGAACTGCATGCGGCGCGGACGGAAGGCGGTGTAGCCGGGGGGAATCCGGAACGTGTTGCGGAAATCCACGGGCGTTTCACAAAGCGGATGCACGATCTGAGCGACTTTATGAAAACCCTACTCCAGCGGTTCACGCGGTGGTTCAACCGCACCCACAACCGCACAGGAACGCTGTGGGAGGAAAGATTCAAGAGCGTGATCGTGGAGAGCGGGACGGCTGCGCGGACGATGGCTGCTTACATCGACTTAAATCCGGTCCGTGCAGGGATGGCGGAGGATCCGGCGGATTACCGATGGAGCAGCTATGGTGAAGCGGTTGGAGGTGGGAGAAAAGGGAATGGCAAGAAGGCACGGGAAGGTCTTGTGCGGGCAATCACATCAGACACGGATACAGGGTTCGATGCAAGCAAGTGGAAGGAAGCTTCGAGGCGGTACCGACGGCTTCTCGGGATGGCGCTGGAGCGAAAGACGCTCAATGCGAAGACGGATATAACCACGAAAAAGGCGAAATTGAAGAATGATGCGGAAGCGTTGGAAAGCGGAGACAACGAAACGGTGCTCCCGGAGCTTTCAGTGGCGAAAATGCTGCGCTGCCGGGTGAGGTATTTCACGGATGGGGCGGTGATCGGGAGCAAGGAGTTCGTGAACGAGGCGTTCGCGGACGCGCGGGAGCGATTTTCGGAGAAACGAAAAGATGGAGCCCGTCCGCTGAAGGGAAATGGCAAGGCGGCGGCGGGCGTGTTGTGGAGTATGCGTGACCTTCGGATGGATGTGACGTAGTCTCCTTTCAACATTGGGAAGGTGCATTCGATTTCGCATGGGGATTATCCTCGCTTCTCTTGATTCAATGCGGTTTGGGACCTACCTCCCCGGAATAATCAGCGAGTCTAGCATTCACCTACAGCAACCTCGTTCGCCCAACTCTTCAGTGGGCAGCGCCGCATACTCGCGCATCTATACCTCCCCGATAAAGGGTCCATCCCGTGGGGATTCCCCTGGTGTTCCCCGTTGAAAATTGGAACTTCACCGGA
>CAWCXB010000029.1:0-441881 GCA_963799385.1 uncultured Verrucomicrobiae bacterium | reverse complement strand
CCGCCTCTGTTGAAAACCTTTGCGAGCACCAGCGACCCGCCGTCCTGGTCTACGATCCTGTCCACGCTGAAGCTCAGACTAGGGACTCCATTGTCCAAAAAGAACGCCTTGTACAAACAGCAAGATCCAAAGCCACGCAAACCAACGCTAGTCCGATTCCCGCTACCACCCACTCGGGCGTGGGGATGGCGTCGCTCTTTCTTTCGGTTTCCTCGGATTTACTCATGTCTTCAAAAAAATGTTATTGGCATTCAAATAATCAAACGGGCTGCGGCGGCTCCAATCGCTGCCGGAAATCCCAGGACAACCACCTGGGTGAGGATCATGAATGGGTCGTCCCCGTCGTTGCGGCCAAAGCTCCAAGGTCAGTAGAAACTCACACCCAGCGCGATGAGATGAGAGTCTTGCGCAAATCGTGAAGCGACTGAACATCGCCCACCATGAATGTCCTTCTGGGCGTCTGTGCTGGCCACGGAAATCGACAGAGTAAACAAAGGCATGCATGATCGCGATGGAAGCAATGACCAGAATGATCGTCTGCCAGGCGGGCATCCGGTGGGCGATCACCACCATTTCCTCCGTGGGAGCCATGTTGAAAGCGAAGAAAAGTGCGCCTGCCATCAGGAGGAGCTCAACCCAGAAGCCGCGCTCCCTTTCAATTTTCTCGTCACCATCACCATCATCGGTCTCATCCGCCTTGTCATTGCCCATCTGGCTGGATGCCAATACCGCCCCAGCGCCTCTGGGACGGCTGGTATGGTGATCTTGCCAACAGCTTCCTGCAAAGAAGTCCCGTCATTAATGATAGCGAGCGCCAGCAGGATGGTGGCGGCCATTACTGCCCCGACTGCAAGCGCGACCATCGCATCGACAACTGCTCCCTGTATGGATATCCGTTTTTGAAATCCAGAATGGTAGGCCAGCCCTGATAGGATGGGCACCGAAACCAGAAGCATCAGGGCGAGGCGCAAGGGATCCATGTAGAACCCGAGCCACCACATCTCCATCGTCATCAGGATGGAAACTGTGAAGAGGATGGATCCACCTGCGGCTCTTCCAAGGCCTATTGGAGAACTGACGGGACGGATTGTGCTCCATTGATGGGGTTTCGGGAGCCTGCTTTCGCAGAGATCATGGCGAAGCGGTGCTGGCACGTGGTCAGCTAAGAACTGGAGAGACAACCGAATCGAACTCCCATGAAAGCAAAATCCAAAAAGAGAGGCAGATGGCTGGGCCGCTGGCTGCTCTGCTGCGAAGCGCGGTGAAACGAAAAAATCCGAACTCAAAGGAGCATCCAAAGAGATGGCGGACTCCATGAGCGAGCAGGAACTGGATGAGATGGCATCTACGAAGCGCAAGGATTTACCAAAATCCAAGGAGTAAAAGCCGTCTGTCATCGCATTCCGCCCGCTCCACCTGTAGGGTGGTTTGCAATTCGCAACCATCCGGCCATTTCCCGCTTCCTCACCCCATGTTCACTACCCTTCCACATCTCGATATTTTTCTCCGTGTGATGATCCTCGGCCCCGTTTCCCTGATCTGGATTGCGATGGTCGTCCGGGTGATCGGATTGAGGTCGTTTTCGAAAATGACCGCATTCGATTTTATCACGACTGTGGCCACGGGCTCGTTGCTCGCGGGCGCGGCTGGGGCGGCGAAGTGGAGTGAGTTCATCCAGGCAACCGGATCGGTAGCGGCGTTGCTGGCCTTGCAGGCACTGATTGCGGCACTGCGGGTTCGCTCGGTAGGTTGGATGCACTTCTTTGAGAATGAACCGATACTTCTGATGGAGGACGGGGTGAACATTACGAACATGAGGAAAGCCCGAGTGACCGAGAATGATCTGCGGGCGAAACTCCGGAAGCGAATGTCCTCAAGTTTTCGGATGTGAGAGCCGTAGTGCTGGAAACCACCGGCGACATCTCCGTACTGCATGGCGACGAATTGGAAAAGGGGTTGTTGGAATCCGTGAGAAAATGACCCATGAGCGACGAAGATGAGTCAAAGTTGCGGTCGGAAGAACTCGCCGAAGAAAGGACGGAGAAATCCGAGCAGCGCAGCGAAATGGCGGAGGAGAGAACCTCCTTTGCGGAAGACCGCACTCTCCTGGCGAACGAGCGGACATTTGCAGGATGGGCGAAGGCTTCGTTCGCCGCCATCGGTCTCGGACTTGGATTCCAGGCGCTTTTCAGGAGAGAGCTGAACCGGTGTGGATTCCCAAGGGAGTGGCCACACTCTTCATCCTTCTTGGAATCATGGTGATATGGTTGGCGGAACGAAGGGCAGTCCGACTTTTAAGCGAGCGAAGTGGGAATCATGTCAACCTCACATCGCGCAGGACGTTCCGCATCATGGCCGTTTCCGTGAGTCTCGGCGGACTCGCACTCATCGCTTCGATCTGGTTCCTGATTTGACCTCACCGTCCCGACCCGGAAATCATTTCCGAGACCTTTTCTACGTGTGTACCGAACTGTGGATGCTTCAGTAAATCGGGAAGGACAGAGCCAGTTGATTGCACCAGGTTTCGATACCGTAACTTCCCGGGAGATTGAAACGAAGGGGAAGTCCTACAGATCGTCTTGACATTAGAACCGCCAATCGGCTTTTTGAAGCGAAGAGTGCTTTCTGGAGGGCTGTCAGAAGCTCGTCATTGAGTGTGTCCGGAAGTGGTGCTTCCCATCCTGCGAAGCCAAGAAGCCATTTGAGCTGGGCCGCTTCCTTCCCCCCTGGATCAGTTCTGGGATTGTTGGAGGAGGTGGCGGTAGTTGGAAACCAGTGACGCGTTGTCATGGTTCGCATAGGTGGCGAGCGCGAGTTCTCGCAGCGCATGTTTCCGGGGTTCTAGACCTGTCGCCATTTCCAGTTGTGGAAGCTAGGTTCGCCATGGGCAAGCTCCTCGGAGCGCCTGCTCGATATGTGCGTAGGCAGGCATGTCTCCCATGATCTCGGCAACAAGCTCCATCGGGCCGGCTCCCTGCGGATGATGGTAATCAGTTCTCGTCCCTGTTGTTCGTTTCATCTGCCCAGAATGGATCTTCATCCGGGCCGGGAGTGAAGCGCGGCAGCTTGCCGCCAGTTTTCATGGCGGCTTCCTCTGGAGTAAGGTTCGGCATTTTGAGTGACGTGGGCCGCCGGGCCATGGGAAGGAATAGATGCGGAAATAGCCACGGAGGTGGTCCAGTCGGCATAGGTGGAGAGGTTCTTCCTCGACGTGCGACCCGTCCGCGTAGCCATGCAAAGCCCTCGGTGCGGTGGCTTTCCCAACGGTATGCCGGGAGTCCCCAGTTCTGCCCCCAGGCGGCGGCATCTTTGTTCGTATCGAAATGGGCGAGCGGTCGAGTTCCCATGTTCCATTCCATGTCGAAAGTGTCGGGTTCGCCCAGACATCACAGCTACCCCGACCTACGCCGAATGAAATTTCGCCCATCAGGAAAACACCCCGATCATCTGCATACTCCCACACATCCAGCCACTGCCTATCCGCGATCCATTGGATGAATGCGTAGCCTGCCCGGTCTTCTTCCAAATCCTTGCGATCCGGGTGTTTGGCTAGCCAACGCTCCGCCGCACCTTCATAGCTACGGTGCTCGGTACCGCGACTGTGTCATTCCGTGTTGCCTTCATATTCCCGGATCAAAAGCCGGAACATGGTGTAGTGGTCCAGCCAGGATTTCTCCTCCCCACGGAAAAGCGCGAAATCTTTATCCTGAAATCCACCCTGCTCACAAAGCTGTTTCCACGCCCTCAGCAGGATCTGGATCTTCAGAGGATGCACCGCTCCGTGTCTTACGATTCCAGCCCTGGTTCCTCCCTCCACGCGGGCGGTGCCGCAAGATCCATATCCTCCGCCGATAGACCCGGTATGATCTCGGGATCTATATAGATGAATGCAGGTGCGAGCGCTCTGGAAATGGATTGTTCATTTGTCGCAGAGGCACTGGTGTTATTTCCAAAAGTTTCGTGAATGGGAAGCAGTTGAAGCAACTTGAAGCCGGTCTCCGCGCAAAAATCCACCGCCTCCTTCACTGCCCTCGTGTCTCCCGTCCCAAGATCGTCCGCATGGCGCATAGCGAATACCGGTGCCAGTAATCCGGCACGTCGTTTTTCAAAAGGTTGTTCGGTCATGTGGGCAGTTCCCGGGAGCTATCGCAATTCCCATACCAGCGCGAACGCTTCTGGAAGCCGACTCGAGGTGGTTACTTCCTCTCCAGCTGCTTCACCGAGCGATTTGCCCAAGAGGAAATGCAAAATGCAAAAGAGCGAATGCTGGCGCCGGCTGAGACGCTGTAACCCAGTCGCCCATTTAGATGGAATGGATTCAGCTAAGAATTCCCGAACGACAACAAGCCACGACAATGCCAAACAGCTCCAAGAAAAAAGCCAGCAAGAAACAACGCCCCGCCCAGCATCAGGATCGTCAGCCAGGGAGGGAGTCGAAGATGAAGCCACAACCCGAGGACGAGAATCCCGATCTCCAAGGTAGTGGGCGGTTGAAGGAAAGGTCGCACTGATTACCGGTGGGGATTCAGGCATAGGCCGGGCGGTCGCAGTCGCCGACGCACGGGAAGGTGCCGATGTAGCCATCGCTTTTCTTGAGGAAACGGAGGATGCGGAGCGCACTGCGGATCTGGTTTCCGGATATGGCCGTGAGTGCCTGCTGATCAAATGCGATCTTTCCGCGAAAGCCGCATGTGAGAAAGCGGTATCGAAGACGGTGAAGAAATTCGGAAAGCTCGACATTCTTGTCAGCAATGCCGCCGAACAGCATCCACAGGATTCGGTGGAGGACATTTCCGAGGAGCAACTCAAGAGGACTTTCGCCACAAATGTTTTCCCCATGTTCTATCTGACGGCGGCAGCACTGCCCCATTTGAAAAAGTCCAGCGCTCCCTCCATCATCACCACGACCTCTGTAACGGCTTACAGGGGCAGTCCTCATCTGCTCGACTACTCCGCAACCAAAGGGGCCATCGTTTCCTTTACACGTTCGCTGTCCGGGAATCTGGCTAAAGAAAAGATCCGGGTGAACGGAGTGGCTCCCGGACCGATCTGGACGCCACTCATCCCCGCGACCTTTCCAGCGAATGAGGTTGCGGAATTTGGATCAGACACACCCTTGGGGCGTGCGGGGCAACCGTGGGAATGCGCATCCTGCTACGTCTTCCTGGCAAGTGATGAATCCCGCGACGATGACCGGCCAAGTCCTCCATCCGAACGGAGGGGAAGATCATCAATGGTTAGAATCCGTGTCCTCAAATCTTCGCGACAAGATGCTGGTGCTCCTCACCGGGAGCGAGACGAGCTCCATTCCGGTGAGTTGGATTCTAGCTCCCCTCAGAACAAAGTTGCAAAATCGATCCCACTCCATTCCGGGTAAGCTGGAGCAATTTCCAAAAGTGCCTGCCACAGCAAGGATTTTCCCTGGATACCTATTGTCAGCGTCTCGATCATTTCGAAACGACCCAGCTCTGCGTGAGATCGGGATTTGATTTCATTTCTCCAAATTCCGACCTTTCCAAGCACTCTGCCGGCCACACGCCTGGCCAGTTTCACAGAGAACTTCTTGCGAGTTCGATGATAGCGGTTAACTGTTTTTGGTCTGCCGAAATCCGTTCTTTCAGGTCGGTGAAGAAAAGCCTTTCTGCTCCGTCGATCGCGGACTCTGCAAGACGGGTTGCCAGCAGCAAGCCCACAGCCGCTCCTTGACAGAATGCCATTCAATACGTTTCGAGGTCGTTTGCCATACGCAGCCTTGAAAAAGTGACTGGGCACCATCCACGTAGATCTCCGTCCCGGTGACATGGCTGGCTCCATCGGACAGCAGGTAGAGGATCGCATCCGCAACTTGTTCCGGAGATCCGGATTCGCCGTTGTTGATGGCACCTGACCTTCCGGAAAATCCACAGGAAAGGCGCAGAGATCCTCCGTATTTGCCTTGGCCAGCTCCTTGGTGAATCATCTGATTGTGTCCGTATCGCTCCGGGGCAGACAGTGTTTACCCGTATCCCGTGTTCGGCAAATTCCAGAGCGGTCATCCGCGAAAGCTGCCACCTGTGCGGCCTTGGTGCAGGCATAAGCGGTGGCTCCCGAGTTGCTGAACATACGGTTGCCGTTCACCGAGGAAACGATCACCACCGCGCCTTTCGAAGCTTTAAGATATGGCAGCGCCAGTTTGACCGTGAGGAATGTGCCCTTGAGGTTTATGTCCACGGTCTTTTCCCATTCGGATACCTTCATTTGTCCAATGGTGCCCACACGCCGTTGATACCCGCGTTAGCAACAACATGGTCGAGACCTGACCAGAACTCATCAATCTGGCTGAAGGCGGCTTCCATCTCATCGACTTTGGAAACGTCCGCAGTGAGGATAAGATGATTCTGTCCCTGCTGCCCATCTCCGCCGCCACCTTCAATAACTCGTCGGCCGATCTACTGAGTAGGGCGACCTTTGCGCTAGCGCGTCCCAAAGCGATTGCGGTGCTTCTGCCGATTCCAGATCCTGCTCCGGTGACGAGAACCCTACACCCCCGCATGTCGTATTTAATTCGAGATTTCATAGAGCGGCTTTAAAATTTCATTCGCTGGTAAAGAGTCTCGTTGCCCCTCTTGCCATCTCCTAAACTGTACAGCCGGTAAAAAGGTGATCGAGGACGACGAATATTGCATTTTTTCCGCAGGTATCTGCGGCCTAATTTTCAGGTTTGGGCGCTGTTTTGAGCAAAGTCTTTGCGATGCTTGTGAGCTTTTTGTCCGCAGCGCCTTCCTGTTCGATCGTTTTGTCGAGAAGTTTGACGACATCGGTCAGTTTGGGAGGGTTTCCGCCAGTTTTCGAGCAGATCCATAGCCGGAAATTTCGTAATGCTCCACCTTTTGGTGCGGCGAGATCAGCGCGAGATCAAGAATGGTTTCGTCGCCTTCTTCTTCGATGGTTTCGTCGCCTTCTTCGATCAGTCCTTTCATCGCTTTGCAGGTCTGGCCACCAGGTTTGCAGCCGAGTAGTTCAGCAGCCTGTTTGAGCCTTTCAACATGATCCTTGGTTTCTTCAAGGTGGACTCGAAGGCTTCCTTCAACTCCGGGGAGTTTGCCGCCTTCGCCATTTTTGGAAGAGCTTTCACAAGCTGCGTCTCCGCGCTGTAAAGGTCTTTGACATCGTGTTCGAGGAGTTTCTTTAGGCCTAGTTTTGACATTGTTTTAGTGTCGGGGTTTACCGAGTTGAAACTTTATCGGCATGAAAGGTGCCACCGGCCAGTTGTCGTATTTTCAGCGGATTCTCTTCTCCGACTCCCTCCACCACCTTGCAAAAAGCAAATAGGCGATTGCGATTTATCCTAGGCATTTTCCTTAGCCGCGTCTGCAATCATCTTCGAGTTGATCGACTGGGCTTTCGGATTCTTCCACTCCTGGAGTCACCACAGGCTCGTGCATTGAAAAACCTTGGGGAGGCACGTCAGGGAGATTGCTCCATTCCACAGGCATGGAGACTTTTGCCCCGGTGCGGGCTCGGACACACCACGGAGCGATGCAAGTGGAACCTTTGCCGTTCCTCATCCAGTCGATGAAAATTTTACCCTTCCTCTTTGCTTTGGTGGAAACGATGACGAAGCGGCCAGGGTTCATGGCAGCCACATGCCTTGACACGTCCTTCGCAAATTTTTTCTCATCACTTCCCAATCGTGAACGCGTCGAATCCGTAGCATCAGGTGCAGACCTTTTCCGCCCGACGTTTTCACCATGGGATCGAGGCCAAGCTTGCGCAGATAGTCACGTAGGAGAAAAGCGGCTCCCAGGGTTTGTTCAAGTCACCGCGGAATCCGGATCGAGATCCCATGTCAGGAATTCCGCGATGTCGGGTTTGTCCAGAGTGCTGCCCCAGGATGGAACGCCTCTTTGACGGCTCCAACCAGCTAGCTGAGACCAGCCCCTCCGCATTTGAAACAGAGAATACCGTCGCACCATCCGGAATCTGCTGCTGCTCCACGTTTTTCGGAAGATGATTTGGGAAGTTTTTCTGGAAGAAAAGATCTCCGCCCACTCCCTCAGGAGCGCGAAGGATCGCAAGCGGTCGATTCGCAACATAGGGCATCATCAGCTCGCCGACCCGCTCGTAGTATCGCGCCACTTCCATTTTTGAAATCCCCATGTCCGGGAACACTACCCTGTCAGGATGGCTGATGGTGATCCCGGAAACCTCGGAGCTGTGGTTCGATGAAACAGTTTCCAAGCGGACGCACTGGCGGCCTTGTCTTCGCGGATTCCCAGAAAACTACCTTGTCTGATCGAACCATCGCGGGTGATTTCAAAAAACTCGATCTCGGCTACGAGTTCGGGTCGCATCCAGGTGACATCCTTCTCCTTGGTGCCGAACAAAGCTTTCGAAACTACCAACGGTTTGAAGCGTTTCAGTAGTTCCGCTATTTTCTGATCCGTAAACCCCGTCCCGACCTTTCCGCGGGCAACAAGTTTTCCGTTCTCGTGCGAGCCGAGCACGAGCCTCCGATCCGGAAGGCGCGTCCCTTTCGGCGGTGTGTAGCCGCAGATCACGAATTCCTGTCTGGCGCGGCATTTCGATTTCACCCAGTCCCTTCGACTGCCTGGAACGTAACGGGCGTTGAGCTTCTTGCTTACGATACCTTCGAGACCATTTTCACATGCCTGTTTGAAAAGCTGCTTGCCGGCATTTCCCGGCCACAATTTGGAACGTCGGATGCGCTCGCCGTCTTCGGGAATGAAAGTCTCCAAGCGTGCGACACGCTGATGAAGTGGCAAATCGCGGATGTTCTCTCCAGCGAAATTCAGCATATCAAATGCGACGAACACGATTTTTCCAGTATCGGATTTCAGCGCTTCCTGAAGTCCTCCGAAGGTTGTTCCGCCGCTCTCACCGAACACAACCGCCTCGCCATCAAGAACGAAACCATCAGGTGAAATTTGTGAAACATGCTTCGCCAGGTCTCCAAACCTGTCCGTCCAATTATGACCGTTTCTCGTGAAAAGTTTCACCTTGTCTCCACGTTTCACCGCGATCAGCCGATAGCCGTCGAACTTGATTTCGTGGCACCATTCCTTGCCGGTAGGCACTGAGGAAACGACACGGGCAAGCTGGGGCTCTACAAAAGCAGCAGTCTCAAGCTCCTTCTCAGTTGGGAGCGTTTCAGTTGAGTCATCTTCGAGCCTCCTGAGCAGCCAATTCGGCTCCTCACCCATCCGTGCGAGCAGGTATGTCCCATCCAGACGTTTCCCCCGGAGCCGGAATTTCAGTTTCCCTTTCCCAAATCCTTTTTTCCAAGTTGTCCCGATAGGCTGCCACTTGCCCGCGTCCCAGATCGCGACCTTACCCGCGCCATAGTTGCCTTTGGGAATCTCTCCCTCAAAGCTGCCATAATCCAGCGGATGATCCTCGACGTGAACTGCAAGCCGCTTTTCAGACGTCTCCTCCGGTATGGTCTTCGGAACTGCCCAAACTCACCAGGACTCCATCCATTTCCAGACGGAAATCGAAATGGTGGGAGCTTGCATGGTGTTCCTGGATGACGTAGGAATTTCCAGACGTTGAAGCTGAAGCACCGCCGGGCTCGGGAGTTTTACCAAAATTCCGTTTGCTATGATATTTGCTAAGCCGAGCGCTTGGACTTTGCTTTGGCTGACTTTTTCGCGGCATCTTTCTTGGCGGTTTTTTTCGCGGTTTTCTTTGTGGCCTTCTTTGCCGATTTCTTCGCTGCGGGCTTTTTCTCACCGGCCTTCTTCACGCTTTTTTCGAGGTAGGCGGCGAGATCGACTACGTTTCCGCCATCTTCCTCATCATCATCTTCATCGGGATCTTTGACATCCGAGACAGAATCACCTTTGGATATTTTCTTTTCGATGAAAGCCATCAGCGATTCCCGGTATTCGTCATGAATTTCCCCAGGATTCCAGCCCTCCGTCATGTCGCCGATCAGTCGCAAAGCCAGATCCATTTCCTTTTTGACCGGATGCCATTTTTTGTCATCGGAGGACGGCAGTTCGAGCGATGAGATCTTCTTCACCTCCTGCGGAAAGCGTAGAAGCATCAGAACCAGCACGTCATCACGGACAAACATCGCGCTGAGGTATTCGCGTGTGCGGATCACCACCCGAGAGATTCCAGCCTTTCCGGATTTCCGGAGAGCCTCCCGCAGAAGTGCGTAAGCCTTCTGTCCGCGTTTCTCAGGTTCTAGATAGTAGGGTTTGTCAAAAAGGATGGGATCGATCTCAGACAGTTCGACGAACTCGCTGATTTCGATGGTCTTGGTCAACTCCGGCTGTACTGCCTCCAACTCATCGGAAGAGAGAAGGATGAACTTTCCATCTTCATGTTCGTAGCCCTTGACCATTCGATCCCAAGGGACTTCTTCACCTGTGTCCGCATTCACGCGCTCGTAGCGGATCCGGGCGTGGTTCGAACTATCAACCATGTGCAACTGCACATCCGGCCGACTTTCAGCGCTGGTGAGTGCCACCGGGATGTTCACCAATCCGAATGCGATAGATCCTTTCCAGATTGCGCGGGCCATATTTTTAAAGGTTCAAAGAGGACGGGAACCATTCGGTGCCCGCCCTCTTTGCTAGTTGTTAGATTCCGTCGCCATCGGCATCACCGGGAAGCCTGGATTCGACCCGGTGCCATCCGGCACGTGTCGCATTCTTGGCCTTCTCCCACTTGAGCCGGGACTTGCCTTTGAACTCATCCCAATCCTTCTCAAGGTCGGATTCGTTCTCGTCCCACTTGGAGCCGCGAGCCGCCGCCTGGGTGTATCCATAGCGGTAGGCGGGTTCGTAATCGGCATAAGTATTGTCTGGATCATTCGCCCATTCCTGGTTGGGATGATTCTCCCGCCAGTAGGCTTCCTCCACGGTGGGGTCGATGTTCTCGGCGACGCCTTTTCCAGCGTATGCCCCGGCAACTCCGCCGACAACCGCACCAACGGCGGCACCGACCGGGCCTCCCACAGCGCCGACGGCGGCTCCTGCCGCCGCTCCTCCCGCCGTGCCGACGCCGACTCCTACGGGATGTGACCCGGGTTCGCCGGTGATTGGATCTTCATTTCTATCTGGTGTGTTAGCTGTTTCCATGGTTTTCGTTTGGTTGATTGGGATCGCGGATCAAATTGCGATCTTATGAACTTTAGCAAACGCAGTGCCGCAGCGAAAACCTCCTGTTTTCATAAGCCAGAACGGGTTAGAGCCTTCTGATGAGTGCGTCTGAATATTGCAGAGTAGGCATTGGAATATTGCGAAATGCATTCGGCACGCGGTGATGCACTCTGATCCGAAGGTAGCCAATCATGCATGAAAACTGAGGTTATAATATCGGGACTTCAGCGCCACATTCTCGGAAGGCTTGCATTCATTAGCGGCTGGCCTACCTGTTTTGAAATGGCTGAGCGAAAAGAGCACGGAACAGCAAAATGGTTGAGGGTTGCTCTGCTGGTCGGCTTAGCGATCCTGTGCTTTTGCGTTATACGCCCGTTCGGCGCCGCAATGATCTGGGCGATCATCATTGCCTTTACCCTGAGTCCGCTTCAGAAAATCTTCACCCGATGGATGGGAGGACGCGAGACCTGGGCCGCGCTTTCGCTGACATTTCTCATGATCCTGCTGATGGTGGTTCCGCTAGGGCTACTAGGGATAAGCATGATGGATGACGGAAAAGCCCTCATTAAAGAGGGGCAGCAACAGATCGTCAACGCCCCCGATACACCGCCGGGTTGGATGACGGGGGTTCCGATAATTGGAGGCGATCTCGGTGAATACTGGAAAGATTTCGTCGATAGCCGTCAGGATTGGGCATGGGCTGGAGCTTCAGAAGGGGAGGGGACCGAGTCCGAATCTGATTCCGAGAAGGGCAGAGAGGAAAACACCGTAAGCAACGAGAAGAAAGCTGAGGAAGAGAAGAGTCCAATGGATGTAGTTGGCGGGGATCACGGCAACCTTGGCCAACTTCTCGATAAATCCCTCAGGTCGGTGAGCAATGCAGCAATGTGGCTGGCAGGGATCATCGGAGGAGGACTTTCTCAGATATCCATAGCCCTAGTCCTTGTATTCTTCCTGCTGAAGGATGCGCCTAGAATAGCGGAAAGACTCAAGGTCGCGGCGGAAAAGATCGGAGGAGGGAAGGGGCTTGAACTGTTGGATCTTGCGGGATTGACCGTCAAAGGAGTTGTCAATGGAGTGATCGGCACGGCTCTCGTGCAAGGAATTGCGGCCGGAATAGGTTTCCTCATCGTCGGTTCCCCAGGAGCAATACTTTTGGGAGTAATCACCTTCTTTGTCGCGGTGATTCCCATCGGTCCGCCACTCGTATGGGGCGGGGTGGCCGCATGGCTATTCATAAAAGGAGATACCGGCTGGGGGGTGTTCATGGTCATCTATGGAGTGGCAGTAATCAGTAGTCTGGACAATGTGGTGCGACCTCTACTCATCGGAAACGAAAGCCGTATGCCCTTCGCACTCATCCTCTTCGGCCTCATCGGAGGAACAATGGCGTTCGGACTCATCGGTCTATTTGTTGGTCCGACGCTTCTCGCTCTCTCCTACAGGCTCATCAATGGGTGGACGAAGGAACGTTCAGCTTCTGAAGAGATTCCTACAAGCTGAGTTGTTTCGATGGCTTTATATCCACAGTAGAGCTTTTCCGACGTCGTGCGCGGAGATGAACCTAAGGGTGTTTTAGTATGAATTTGTAAGATTAATCGGGATTTCACGGAGCGTGCGCGACGCATGAGATATTGGAAGGGGGTGGTGCGGCGCTCTGACGGACTTGCATTCCGATGAAAAAGAAAATGATAATAGCTAAAAAAGAAACCCACCCCGACCGAAGCCGGGGCAGGTCCTTTGTTTTCGATTCACTCGTATGGGTTGTAGTCGGGACGGCGTTGGGGACGGCGGGTAAGCCGGTGCCGCTGGATGAGTTTCACCACGAGGAACGCGGTGGCGAGAGCCAGGACGATGGGTGGAAGTTTTCCCACGGCGATGTTGATGTTGCCGACGGTGGCACTCACGAGGCCTGTCCAATCCCTCACGCCCTCAAGGAGGGCGGTGACGGGTGGGACGACCAATAGTGCCATCACGATCAGAACGACGGCGATCCAGAGGTTTAGGCGGATCCATTCCCGCAGCCATCCGCCCCGACTGAGCCAGTGTTCCAGGCTGAGGAGCGCATGACACAGGACTTCAGCACTACGTTCCGGCCAGCTCAAACGTTCCAAGTCCGGCGTGGTTTTCGGTTTCGAAACAGGTGCCGGATGCCACACCCGACGGGTCATGTGAAAAATCGGGCGGTTGGGTTGACTGAGGGAGGCCGGTTGATCGGTGGGCACCGGATCGGCTCCTTGGTCGAGGTTAGGATCTGGAGCTTGCATGGTTTCGTCCTCTTGTTCCGATTGCGGTGCCCCCGATGAAGGCGACTACGGCGACTACGGCGAGGCCGAGTGCTGCCAACTGCCAGAGATCCCTGGAAGTTGCTTCCTTCTCGACCCGGCCTTCCGCCTCTGTTCTGAGCTCACGCTCTGTGGCTACCTGCCCTTCGAGGATCGTCACGGGATCCGGTTCGGGTGGAGTTTTTCGCTGCGATACAGGCGACTTCTCACAGCTGGTGGTGAGCGCCACCAATAGGAGGATGACGGCACAGGTTATGATTTTCATGATGGTTGGTTTCTTTCTTATGTTTGTTTCAAGGGATGCCCACGAAGCCGCCGACGAGCCCTTGGAGGGCATGGCTTCGGACGGCCGTGATGTGGAATGGTGTTTTACTTCGGGTATCAGCCAACGGCAGAAAGCCGGCGTGATCCCATCTGCCCGAAACGGGAGATGACTTCACGGGCATCCGTGCGGGCGAGTTGGACGGCGTTTTCGCGGAGGCGGGCGAGTCCTTCGGTGAGGCTGCCCATCGCGGAACTGTCATTTCGGTAATCCTCCGCGCTGCGTGTGAGCAGGTCGCGGCGGAAGCGTTCGAGCGTTTGCTCAAGCTGCTGGTCGCCGGCGAAGTTCAACGAACGGAAGCTGTCGATGAACGTGGTGAGCCTGTTCAGCGTGCGCTGGTGGACTCCGTTCTCCGATCCGTCGATGGTGGCCAAGACCTCACCGGCAAGCCGGGCGGTTTCCTCACGCATCGAGGCGACGCTCTCACGGATGAATCCGTCGAGATCGGACTGTAGGCGGCGTGATGCCTCCTCCGCAATGCGGCGGCGGTCGTCGGCGACTTCGAGCCGTTCCATGCCGTCGGCCACCTCCAGGCGGATGTGGTCGGGTGCGGCGATCTGGAACAGGCGTGTCTCGAAGGCGAAGCGCTTGGCGATCTCACCGGCGGGTGGGAACGACTGCTCAATGGTTGAGATCAGACGTTCGGCGCTGCCGTTGAGATGTTGTGCAGCTTCACGCCACTCTTCCATGGCCTTGTCACGCAATGGCGTGTATCCGGCGACGAAGTCGAGCGTTGCCTCACGAAATTCTTCGCGGAGTTTGTCGAGCTTGTCAGTGAGATCACCGAGACGGGGGTTGGGCACGAAGCGTCCGATGCCTCCAAGGAATGGGAAGCTTGAACATTCTACGGCCGCATTTGTCCGTGACTCGATCAGGGCGAAGGCCGAGAGCGCGTCACGCGGGATAAGCCGTTTGTGACCGAGCTGGATGAGCCGGTCTGAAACGTGTGCGGGATCAAGTCCGAGGTCTTCGGCGTTGAGACGCTTGCAACCCCGCCAGTAACGGACGGAGGTTGATGCGAGGACTCCCCGGCGGCAGATGCCTTCGAGGAGGGTTTGGTTGGTGTGTGGTGTTGGATTCATATTTCTATTTTGGTTGGGGTTGTGTGTTTGTTGGGAAAATGGAAACGCCCGCCCCGGTCGGTGAGACCAAGACGGGCGCTGTGTTGTTGCTTGGAGGCAGACTACGCGACTTTCTGTTTATGCCAGTCCATGCCGGGAAGCCATTGGGCACACTCGTTGCGGAACTGGCACCACGAGCAGGACATGCCCGGTTGCGGGTGGAAGCGGTCTTCTGAAATCCCCTGAACGGCGGTTTCCAATAATGCCACTACCCGGCGTTTGCGGTGCTCATCGGCGGGTTTGGATTTCACCCGGATGACCTGAGGTGTTTTGGTTTTCACCAGGAACACCAGGTCGAGCGACGGAGGGGTTTCTCCGGTGGCGGCCTCCATCAGCAGTTGGTAGCTGACGAGCTGGATCTCATGGTCGAATGCAGCGTTCTTGGTATCGGGTTTTGCTGCGGCGGACTTGAAATCGACCGCCGTGAAATCACTCTCGACGAGATCCATCGCCCCGGTCAATGGAACCGAAAGGCCGGGGATTTCCTCTTTAAGCAACACCTCGACGGCACGCGGCTTTTCCTTCATCGCCTCCGGGGAGTCGAGGTAAGCGGCGACCACACGTAGTCCGTCTGTTCGGGCTTTCTCCCGTGCATCCGCGTCCTTGTAGTTGACCGGGCCTTCGTCACGTTCGAGATCGATGAACGACTTCTCATACGCGGCGGCAACGGTCTCCGGTGAATCATCACCACCCCGCCAGCGGGCGAGGTGGAACGATTGCAGGGCGGCATGCACCGCCTTGCCGAGGTGGAGGGCGACGGGCGTCGCTTTGCGGATGCAGGCCACTCGCTCGAAGTAGAACTTGAGCGAGCAGCCGAGGTAGGTTTTCGCCGCCGACGGGCTGATGTGTCCGGGCAGCGTTTGTGCCCAGGGTGTCAGCCCGGTGGTGAACGGCGCTTCCTTCTGGGGGACTGTCGCGATCATGCGGCGTCCCTCCCGTTGGAGCGGCGGTAGGCCGAGCCGTTGCGGCGGTTGCCCTGGCGCTGGCCGGAGCCGTGCGTGTCGAGCAGCTCGTCGATAAGGCCGGATGCTTCCACCTTGTTGAGGAGGCGGACGCCCTTGCTGAAGCGCTCGTTGGCGAGAGCTTCGACGTCGGCCTTGTCGAGCTGGTGTTCTTCGACAAGTTTCAGGATCAGATCCTTCTGCTTGTCGGAGCATTTCCACGCCGGGCCGCGTTGCCAATTGGCAACCGTGGTGACGTTGGATGGTGTGGAATCGGCACTACGTTGGTCGGAGGAATCCTCAGTTGGATCCATGCCGTAGGTGCCGGGCGGGACGAATCCCGTGTGAAGCATCTGTTCGTCCACGGAGGACTGGAGACGCTGGTAAAGGCGCTCGGACTCCCCTGCTAGATCGTCGGTGGTCATCAGCTCGGTCTCGACGGAGACGCTGAACTGGTGGGACGAGTAGCCGGGAAGGCCGAGGCGTTTGCTGTAATTTGCTATCAGTTTGATGGCCATAATGTTTGGGGCTGGTTGTTGGGGTTGTGTTTTTCCAGGAAAAGGAAACACCCGCTCCGAATGATACCGGAACGGGTGAATGGGTTAGGCGGCAATGCATGCCTGCTCAGGTTTATATTTGAGCTGGTTCACAATGCAGTCGGCCGACGGGATATCCTCCCGCTCACCGAGATAGACGGGCTGGTAGATGCTGCCGCTTTCCCGGAACGCGTAGAGGTAGCGAACCTCACAGACTTGTCCGGCTGCCGGGATCCGATGGTTCGGGTGGGATGGTGACCTTACCTGCGGGAACGATACCTCCACCGTCTTCTGAGAGCAGGCCGAGGGTGACGCTGCGCTTGGCGTTGTGCCCGGTGACGATGAAGGACGCGCTCTCGACGAACTTGAACTTCAGTTGGCTGCCTCCTGAGTTGGGACGACCGGGACTGAAGGGAGCATCGATTTCTTTGAAGACGACCCCCTCGCTGCCGGTGCGGCGGAAGGTCTCGAACACAGCCCTTTTCTCCCCTGCTTCCATGTGGGTGTTCACGGGGCGGACGTGCTTGTGTTCGGGATCGAGGAGGGTGAGCAGTCCGGCGAATCGGGACAGGTAGGCGTTCTTTCTGATGTCGTGGCCTTTGACCTCCAGTAGGTCGAAGGCGTGGAGGGTGTCCCCCACTGATTCCCCGTCTATGAGGACATCCACGGGAAGTTCCTCGAAAGCTTGGCGGATGGGTTTCGGGATGGGGATGAGGAGTCCCCGGCGGTTGATGCCGGTGATCTCGTCCCCGCGTTTCCTGACCATGAGGCGGCGTCCGTCGAACTTCTCCTGGAGGCAGATGGCATCGCTACCGAGGAGCCGGTCGAGTTCGGATTCCTCAACCGGGTTGAGGAGCTGGCAGCGGATGCCGCTGTCCTGGCCGTCGGCGGTGCTGGTGCGTGCGGGTTGGCGTGACTCCCCGGCGGGGCGGTAGCCTTTCGCTGTCTTCTGGCGAACCAGCTGGTCGTGGATTTTGTTCGCCTCGGCGAGCGTGACGATGTGCTGGGTCTTTCTGCCGGTGGTGAGGGTTGAGCCCCTCCGCCCATAGGCATAGGTGACGATGTAGCCTTCGCCTTCCGGTTCGACGGCTACGTGGTATTCCTTGTCTGAGTTGCCCTCGCGGAAATGGAGGGAGGTGCTGGTAATGCTGCTGTTCATTTTTTGGTATGGGGTTGGTTGTTGGTTTGGTTCTCGTGGTGAGAGGGGGAAAACGAAATGGCCGCCACGGAGTCCTTTTAGAGGAGTTCCATGGCGGCCTTGTCGGTGCCTGCGTCGCGCTGTTCGTGTCGTGCGGGGCGGGCTGCTGTTTGGGGATGTTCAGTTCATCTCCGACATCCGCCTGCTTGGGCGGGAACGGGTGGTGTTGCTCCGGGTGGCGGCTTCTCTGGCCCGTCCTTTCGCCCAGTGGCGGAGCGTGGCGATCTTGCCGTCCATGAGCTGTGCCAGGGGGATGGTTCCAGCCATGGCTTCTAGGATGTGCTTGGCTTTGGGTTCCTCGCCTTCGGCGTATGCCTCGTGCATGGCGTCGATGAACACCGCTTCGATCTCCGCCCCAGTGAACTGCTCACAGGCACGGGCTAGGACGACGCTATCGAAATCCACCGGTCTGCGTTTGTGCCTGGCAATCACGATGTCCCAGATCTGTGCACGCTCCAGAGCATCGGGCAGATCGACGAAGAACATTTCATCGAACCTTCCCTTACGGAGGAATTCGGGCGGGAGCTTGGAAACATCATTTGCTGTCGCCACGACGAACACGGGTTTTTCCTTCTCTTGCATCCAGCTCACGAACGAGCCGAAGACGCGGGAGGAGGTTCCGCCGTCGGTGCTGCTGCTCGACGAACTGCCGGAGAAGCCTTTCTCGATTTCATCGATCCAAAGGACGCACGGGGCGATGGCCTCGGCGGTCTGGATGACGGAACGGAGGTTGGCTTCCGACTGGCCGACGATGCCGCCGAACACACGTCCCATGTCGAGACGTAGCAGCGGCAGGCCGAACGCTCCGGCGGTGGCTTTGGCGGTGAGCGATTTGCCGGTGCCGGGGATGCCTACGATGAGCAGGCCTTTCGGTGCGGGCAGCCCGTAGGCTTTGGCGGATTCGCTGAATGCCCCGGAGCGGCGTTGCAGCCATTCCTTGAGAAGGCCGAGGCCGCCGATGTCCTCCAGTGAGGTGGTGGCTTCCACGACCTCGACGAGGCCGTTGCGTTTCATGGTGTTCGCCTTTTCGCGGGAGATGATGCGGTGGTCGATCCCGTTGGTCTCTACGACCGATAGGGCGAACGCATTTTCTGCCTCCGTTGTGGTAAGCCCGAGGGCAGCCTGCACGGCGGCTTCCCGCATCACTTCATGGACGTTTTTCAACTTCGCCGATTTGATGATGCCATCGAGCACGGTGTGCAGCCCGGCAGGATCGGGTAGATCAAAATCGACGTGGGTGATTTCATGTTCGAGTTCGGCCGGCAGTTTCAAGCGGCAGCCGAGCATAACGATGGCGTGGCCGTTTGTCTTGGCGATGCGGAGTGCATCCTTGATACGGCGCACGAGCATGGGATCGCTCTGGTCGAGATGGAGCTGGAGATCCCGGAGCAGCACGACGTGGCGTGGTTTGTCCGAGGCGAAGACGCCGTCCAGAAGCTGGAAGGCATCGAGTGGGTCGGGGCACGGTGTGACGCGCCCTTCTTTGACATCTACCAGACCTTCCGTAGAAGACCAGGCGAGGAGTTTGCGTTTCAGGGAAGTGCATGCGGAAGCGATGTCTGCTTCGGCACGGGCTTCCTCTGAGCTGATGATGGCGAGGCCGGGGTATCCGGCTCGTAGGTAGGTTGTGAGATTCATAAGTTTGGATTGTGGTTGGTTCTCAAGGACGGCCTGTCACCGGTCTGAGGTTTGGCAGTGTGCCGGTTGGTCTCGGTGGTTCCGGATTCGGAGGACCGAGGTTTTCATGTTCCCAGACGAGGCATGCCTCGCGGGAGGGATGGCAGTGGAGGAGCTGGCCGGATGAGGCGCAGCGGACTTTCCAGAGTTGGGTCTTTTCACAGAAACGGATGTCCGTGGCACGGACGACATGGAGTCGCCCGAGCGCACGGAGATTGATCGCTTCGGTGTAGAGGCAGTCGATGTGACCGCCGGGGTTGAAGCGGAGGGTGGATTTCATCCCTCACCTCCTAGCTGTTGTTGGTTGCGTAGGAACTGGGGTCGCCAGAACTGCGGCTTGCGGGTGCGCTCCCGGGGTTTCCCTAGTGCGTCCTCGATTGCTTTGGTGGCGGCCTCGCAGCCTTTCCCTTGGAAGCCCTCTGCTTCCACGCTGATTTCCCCAAGTGGGGAAACGCGGACAAGGATCTTGCGGCTCATAGCGAACCTCCTTCCAGGGTGAGCAGGACGGTGCCATCGGCCTCGATCCTGCGGGTGTGGCGGATTCCGCGTGTGGCGGCTTCTCGCACGGTCTTGTGGATCCCGTAGGATTGCAGCAGGCGGCCGTAGCCGGTGCCGACTTCCTTGGCGACGTGTCCATCCCACCAGTCGGTGGTCAGGCCGTAGCTGCCGGGATTCTCCTTGTCCGGCTCGACCGCGATGTCGTATGGGCCTTTCAGCTTGATAACATGCGGTGCGGGACGGGTGATGCCGGCGTAGCCACGGCATTGCGTGTCTGCCAGGAGCTGGAGGCCGAGTTCGACGGACGCGTCGCGCAAGGCTTCGAGATCCCGGATCTGGGTCTTTATGGTGGTGAAGTGTGACATGTGGTTGTTCGTATTTGGTTGGTTGTTGTTTTGATGGAAACGCACGAAGGGCGGCCCCGGTGTGGAGCCGCCCTTCGTGCGGATTGGTCGTTGTGTTTTGGCAGTGAAGTTAGGGCGGGTGGTTTCGTTGGAGGTAGTGGGGTTGGTAGTAGTGGTGGTTTAAATATCAGGCTGGTTGGGGCGGGTTAGTGTGACGGGAGGTGTAGTAGGCTGGTTAGGAAAATGGTGACGCCGAAATCAACGGCACGAAAAAGCCCGCCTGATTGGAGACCTGGCGGGCTGAAAAAATGATTTGTTGGGTTGGCGGATAACTAGCTCCGTTCAATGTATTATGGCTTTTTTGATCCTGTTTTTTAACTGGAGAACCGAGAAAATAGTCAACGTTGCGGACTGAATACGAATTTTACCCGATCAGCGTGGGGGTCATAGACCTCAATCATGGCTTCGACATGAAATCTCCCCACATTTTTCGCAAAGTCCTTTTTCTTTTTAGTCACCGGCTGCTCTACATCGCCTAACCTACCTAGCAGCTCCACCAGCCCCGTGGATTCATCCCTGGTGAAAACAGAGGAATTCAATGCCTCCGTCATAACGTTTATAACAGCCCAATCACCAGTCCGGTCAAACCCACCAAGGATGTAAAATTCAAATTCAACTCCTGTTTTCCTACGCGTAGCAACAAACATTCGTCGGTCACGGAGACCCCTTGATTTTTGATACACGAATGTGACGGAGTTGGCGGTTTCGGTGAACGGCTGGTTGGTGCCAGCTGACACCGAATCTCTCACATCGCTGATATTGATTGGGAATTTTTGAGCCCTCAATTCGGAAAAGTGCTTATCTTCATCTACGATAAGCCATGAGTCGTTGATGTAATCAGTCACAATGAATTGGAAGTCCTCTGCACCTTGTCCCCGATGAGAAATCTGAAGTATTAAATGGTGTTCTTCCCCGTCGTTTAGCTTCTGTAAAATCTCAGCCTTCGCTTCGAATGACGGGCTGATAGCCGCGTAAATTAGGTCTGACGAGTCGTCAGGAAGATCAAGCTGAAGAGATACCCATCCCATCTGTTCTTCGTTGTCGCTAGTGGACAGATTAAAGCCATCAATCGACGCCTTGCACCTTACGATGCTGGGTTCGGTTTTCTTTTGAGCCTGTAGGGCTTTGGATGTCGCTGGATTCCACCCAACCTGAGATTCCCAATCAATTTCTGCTGAGACGATGTTGTTACCGGAATCCCTGGTGACCTCGACAAGATCACATCTGTTTCCACCCATCCCACGGGATAATTCCGTCTCAGTGCCTGTGCGATATTCTGCAAAAACAAATCCCTCGGGCGCACTTTCTCCAATGTCGAAATTTGACTTGGTCGGCGCTGAACCAAAATTTTTCATGTGCTCGTGAATACCTAGAAGTCTAATACCTGTGGGTTTGAGGATTTCATGTTTGTAGTGTTCCCGCATTCGCTTCTCAGTGTCAGACTGCTTTCTGACCACGCTCAGCTTCTCTTCTACGCTTGCGGCTGACCAGTAGTGCGTGAGTGCCTTGGATACCGCTTTCTCCCGGGGAGTCATTTTTTCTGCTTCAGTATGCGGTTCGCGCGGGGATCCTGTGATGAGTTCGCCTGGAGATGGCTCTGTTGTTCTGCCGTCGCCTCCCCAAATCATCCATCCCACGAGTAGACTGAGAACTACCGCTCCCATGATCGCACCTAAAAGCACGGGCAGCTTGATACCTTGTCCCGTGGCTGTGGACGCAGGCGACTCAACTGAATCGTCCTTCATCTCAAGTTCGATGTGGCCATCACAGGTCGGGCAAGAGAAGCGGGGAGGAGGGTCTTCGCCTAGATCGATGTTTTGAGTGCAGTGAGGACATTCGATTTCCATGACGAGTTAAGTTCTGGGTCTGATGAAGGGGTGGGTCAATTTGAGTTCCCCAAGGGGAACCAATACGACGAAAATTGATGTCACTGTCAAGTTCCCCTTCGGGAACTCAAATGGAACAACGATTTCGGAATTGTAGTGGTCCGCAAGTGCGAGACTTGAGAATGGCAGCCAGCCTGACTCAGGAAGAACTCGCTGCGAAGCTCCAACTCGCAGGCCTGCACTCGGTCGACCGCGTTACCGTCGCGAAAATCGAGTCCCAGATCCGCTCGGTGTTCGACTACGAGCTGGCCGTGATTTCCAAGGTGCTGGGCACCGATCAGGCGTCGCTGATGCCCACGCCGGAGCAACTGAAGTGCGAACTGCAATCCCTGATCGAGGGGCGACGCTGACCAACGTCAAAAAAAGTTGAAAAAATCTGCGCCGGTGTTTCGTTCAGTTAATGTGACCCAGCGCGGTCACAAGATTATCCCGGCAACGGGAACAGAGCGTCCTCAAGAAAGTTCCCGGTTCGGAGCTTGCTAATAAAGGGGAGACATATGAGCCGCAGCCCGAAGGTAATCCTTCGGAGCCAGCTCAATGAACCGATTAACACGGAAATTTCCCTCGATTTCCGCGTGTCGGATTTTGCTCGTTCCCATATTTGAGACCGATGTCTTCCGTCTGCGGTGCGTGTGGTGGTTTCCAGAACAACTAAACCATGAAGATAATCAAAGACATAAAGAACGGCGAAAGCGCCGTCGAAACAGACGTGAAAGAGAAGTCCGGCAAGAAACCGTCGACAGCCAAAGGCGAGCACGCCGGAAGCGTGTCAGCTATTACCGGCCACGAAGACGACGAGGATAAAGCCCGCAAGCTGATCGGTTCGATCGATGCCTCATTATCGAAGATCGCGGAGATACAGAAGAAACTCGATGCCGAGCATAGCTGCAGCCTGGAAAAAGCCCTGGTGGCTGGCGAGATCCTCTGCCGCCTCAAGGAAGCACTGAAGAAGGCCAAGGGCCACCGATCGTGGGAGGACTACGTGAAAGACCGCATCGGATGTTCGACCAAAAAGGCGAGCATGTACATGCGCTTCCACACCCGCCGCGATGAACTGGAGAAATCGGAAATATTTCCGAAACTGGGCATCGTCGGAGCTAACGATCTATTAAAAGAAGCGAAGGCTGGGGCGGAGGCGGAGGAGTTGCCGGATGCCGGTGAGAAAGGCGACCCGGCGCATGAGGACGAGGGCTCCGATTCGGAGGATTCCCTTGAACTCATCGATGGCAAAAAGCTGCCGCTTCGCAAGGTCGGCTGGGCGGAAGGGCTAATCAGCAGGGATGGCTTGGACCGCCTTCTTGCCGATGTGGCTTCAGAGAAAAAACTCTCCGGTGATCCTAAAGTGGCAGCACGCCGCCAACAGATGATCGCGACCATCGCATCGAGCATCAACCGTAGCTGCGTGTCTGCCAAGCCAGAGCAGGCCTTGGAGCAGGTTCGCCCGGTGCTTGAGGCCATCCTCGGCCACCTTACGGAAACCCTCGAAGTCAAAGCCGCCTGACCAACCAATGAAGCTTCCGGAGGCGCGGCATTCCGTCGGGTCTCCGGAGGCCGCACCAATCATGTGCGGCAATTCGAGCGGCCCCGTCCATGTGGTGGGGGCGTTCACTTCTTCACGCCAAATGGAGGCACTGGCACACGCACCGGACTCTGGCACTTCCCGCTGCCTGAGCTACTGCTAACCACGCGACCCGAGGCATCGCGTTGGGTGCCGTTGAATGATCCCGAGGGGCTTCCGTTGGTCGTCTGGTTGCCGGTCAGCCGTCCTGATGCATCGCGATACTGTGTGCTGCTGCCTGCCCCGGAAAAATTGCTGGTCTGAGAACTAGCAGTGACGCGAGCGGACGCGTCCCGGTAAGTGGTGTGGGAAGATCCGCCGGACGACCTTTGGGTCACCGCCGAGCCGGTCGAACGTCCGCTAGCATCGCGGTATTGAGTTCGCGCCGTGTTGCCGCCGCTGGTGCTCGTCGTGGCGGTGCCGATGATCCTGCACGACGCATCCCGGATGACCGCTCGCTCTGTTCCGCCCGCGTGTTTCTGGTGATCAATGGTCTGGATGATTCTTACAGAGGAGTCGCGAACCACCTCCCGGCTGGTCTGGGCGGGGGAAGCGGCGGCCAGGGTGAACGCGAACAGGGCAGGGAAGAGGAGCGCCTTCATGGGGAGTGCGACGAAACGGATTAGGATTCATTCAAATCCCCAAAAGCCTTACCCCGCATTTGTCCCACCCCACTCTGTAAGTGCTGAAAAGTTGGAATCCTGAGTAGCTGAAATTCCGCCACCCACCATCGCCGCCTTTTTCTCCATGATCGACATCGCCACTCGCCCGCGGAAAAGCCCGCGCTTCCGCCCTGAACGCTCAACCCCCACTCGTTCCGTTTCCCCGACGTTCCGCTCAGCAACGACAAACCATACCACGTTGAATCCCATAATCCCCGAGGGACGGCTCCAAAAAATTCAGAGTTCTCCGTCTCAATCCGCTTCGGCGCTTGCCCGGCGAAGCTTTGATCTTTAAACGATGAGCACGCAAATGATCGATTTTTCTTATACTGGCCACGAGAGTTTTCCGTTGCGCATCAGTTGGCTACCAAAAGCCGTCGCAGCACTCGAAGCCGGGATTGACCCATTCAAGGATCCCCGCGTGGGGATGACAAATCTGGGTCTAGGAAAGAATATGATCCAGTCGTTGGCTTACTGGGTTGTGGTTACCGGTCTCGCCGAGAAGACAGCGATGGGTCTCCAGCTCACGAATTTTGCTGAACAAACGCTCTCTAGGGAGCGCGGAAATGACCCATTCTTAGAGAACACCCAGACGCTTTGGCTGCTTCACTGGAACCTTTGCCAAGGATGGAGGGAAGAAGGCCGGATCCGGCAGCCCTACGCATGGTTCTACTTCGCCAACAAACTGACGGACGATGAACTCGCTCCCTCCACTACCATCGAACGCTACACCTCGGGGCCTCTGTCACGCTCAACCGGCAAGGAGCTGTCGTATGCGACCCTGCACCAGCATTTTGAGATCTTCGTGAAAACCTACGTGGCGGGCACGGCTAAGGGCGCACGCAGCACGCCAGAAGACGCCCTCGATTCGCCGCTCACGACCCTCGGCCTTATCAAGGAAAGTGGCGACCGAAAGATGCTCAACGGTAAGCGGGAAACGGTTTATCAGGTGAACAATGCTGCCAAGCCCACAATTTCCGAAAAGACGTTCCGTCATTGTCTGCACGAATGGTGGGCGGCGAAGCACCCGGACGATCAAACTCTCACGGTTCGGCAGATCACGACCGAAGACAACTCCCCGGGTCGATGCTTCCGTCTTCCCGAGACTTTCGTCCATGAAATGCTGACCAACCTCAGCAATTCATTTTCAAAGGAGTTCCAAACTTCGGAATCGCGCCAGCAGAGAACGGTGAGTCGCCTTTCCAAGCCGCGCCCAACAACCACTCTCAAAGCCATCTATCACGCGTGAAAACTATTCCCAAGAAAACGAAGAATCAGAAGGCTCAGCCGAGACGTGGTGGTGGCAGCCTGTCGGATCACATGCGTTTCGATCCCCGGTTCCGTCGATCGGTCCAAATTGAATTGGATCTCGACGATCCAAAATCGACCGCCGGCTACATTGCTACCGATTTCGTAGTTCAGTCCTTCGGACGAATTGGAGCCGCCTTTGATGCGGGTAGCACACAGCGGGCATGGCGCCTCACCGGCGACTATGGATCCGGGAAGTCCGGCTTTGCTCTTGCGCTCGCAAAGGCCGTATCTGGCAGAGCCCGTGAGCTTCCTGCCGCGTTGCGCCTACCAGGTGCAACGCGGATGCAACCAGTCATCGTGACAGGTGAGCGCGAGCCGCTTCACAAGACTATTGGCAAGGCGATCATTTCCCAGGTTCCCGGGATGAAGAAAGAATCGGTGCCCCAGGATGACTCCGCCTTGATTGAGTTGGTCAAAGCCGCGCTGAAGAAATCACCTGGGATCTTCCTTGTGCTCGATGAGCTTGGGAAAAACCTGGAACAGGCGATGATGAATCCGGCGAGTGCCGATGTCTACGTACTGCAGCGCCTCGCGGAGCTGGCCGCCCGCAGCAAGGACGCCCCGTTGGTTGTCCTTGCCATTTTGCACATGGGTATCAGCTCCTACACTGCCGACCTCGACACGAATTCTCGGAAGGAATGGGACAAAGTCGCCGGAAGGTTCGAGGAAATCCACTATCACCATCCCTTTGAGCAGACGGTTCAGCTCTGCGGAGCCGCTCTTGGTCTCGACACTGCATCCGTGCCTAAGGTTTTGCTCTCCCGGCAGCGCGAAGCTATGCGATGGGCTGTGAACGCTGGCTATTATGGCAGCGCACCAACCGATAGCCTCGTTGCGCTCGCTCCATCGATCTTCCCGCTTCATCCAACGGTGCTTCCACCGCTGGTGAATATCCTTCGGCGCTTCGGTCAGAATGAACGATCCCTGTTCGGGTTCCTCGCAGGTCACGAGCCTTCCGCTTTGCAGGATGTTGCCAGATTGGAAATTGGTATGGCCCGCCCGTTCTCACTAGCCGACCTCTATAATTACGTCCGTGCGAACATCGCTCACACCATGACCAATGGCCGGGCGACCCATTGGAGAATTATTGAATCAGTGGTAAGACAAGGGGAGGACGCAGCAGAGGCGAACATCCTCAAAGCGATAGGCATTCTCAATCTGATCGAGGACGACTCGATGCTTGCTACCCACGAGCTGTTGATGGAAGCGCTGGGAAACAACGACCGGGCGGCACAAAACACGATTGAGAGGTTGATTGCGAAGCTCAAGGGTAAGCACCTGATCTTCGAGCGGGGCGCCGTTCGTGGCTATGCCCTGTGGCCACACACCAGCGTCCACCTGGATGAGGCTTTTGAGACAGCCCGGAACCAACTCGGTGAGCCAACGAAGCCGATGGTAATGATCTGCTCGCTTCTCGAACCACGACAAGTGGTAGCTCGTCGCCACTATATCGAGACCGGAAACCTCCGGCACTTCGAGTTGCAGTTCCATCCGGCGGCCGATTACGAAGATTTTCTGAAATCCGGGGGCACCGCTATGATGGGTGATGCCGACGGCCACGTCGCGATTTTCCTGCCCGCAAACGAACGCGAGCACAAGGAATCTCTTGGGAGGATGACTGACGCGAAAGAACACCCTGGACCTTCCACATTGATTGGCCTCGTTCGCCCACCGCTTGAACTGCTTGGTGTCGCCCGTGACCTCCAGGCATGGGAGCACGTCCAGAAAACCGTCAAAGAACTCGGTCCGGACAAATACGCACGGCATGAGCTCCGTGGGCAACTCCGCAATGCCCGGGCGAAACTCAACGAGCAGATCGACCGCTTACTCGGGTGGAATACAAACCCTAACCTTGTCTCCTGGTTCCGATCCGGCAAGCCAGACGGCCTTGAGCCGGACGGCCTCACCAGCAAGCTCTCCCAGATCTCGGCTGAGATTTACGATCGCTGTCCGAAAGTCACAAACGAGCTGATCAATCGTCGCGTCACCAGTTCCGCAGGATCTCGGGCCAGGACTTGCCTGATCGAGGCTATTTCCAAAAACCCATCCGCCGAGTTCCTCGGTATGGACGACTCGAAGAATCCTCCGGAGATGGCGATCTACCTATCGATCCTGAAAGCTGGCAACCTCCACGTTCCGGATCCAGAGAATGATGGCAGATGGAAGTTCGTCTTCCCAAAGGGTAAGGACGATAAATGTCGCCTCGGTCCGGCATTCAAGACGATCGAGACGATCCTTGAAGCAAACGACGGCAAGCGGGTGGCTGCCCCTGTAATCCTCGATGCCCTAAGGGCGGCGCCGGTGGGGGCACGGGACGGCCTGATCCCGTTGATACTATCGCTCTACCTCGCAGCGCGATCACGCCAAACCGCAATTTACGAAGACTCGACCTTCATACATGGACTCGATGGAGACGGTATGCAGAGACTCGTTAAAGAACCCGAGCATTTCGAACTGCAACGCTGCGCCATCGAGGGCGTCAGACTCGAAGTGTTCGACGCCATCGCTGGGGTCTTCGATCTATCCGTTCGGACTGAGCCCCAGGTGTTGGACGTCGTCCAACCCTTGATGCAGTTCATTTCTTCGGTTCCAGAATACTGCCGGAATACAAAAAAACTAAGCACCGAGGCTAAGGCCTTCCGCCAGGCGCTTCTCAGCGCCCGCGATCCAGCCGCGCTTATCTTCGATGATATTCCAGCCGCTGCGGGAATCGCTCCGAACCAAGGGAAAAAGCTGGGGTTGAAAATTGCAGCACTGGTGGGAGAGATCCAAGGGAGTTATGATGCCCTGCTGGCAAGGCTCGCCGCATGCATCACCGACGCATTCGATACCACAAGCGATGTTTCCGACTTCCGTAGCGAACTCATTGGACGAGCCGGAGCCATTGCCAAGAGCCTCGCCGAAACCGACCTGCGATCATTCGTCCTGCGACTTGGCGATGAGGAACTCGACTATCGGAAATGGCTCGAATCCATGGCGAACCATTTGGCCAAAAAATCAGCGGCGCGATGGACCGATGCCGACGAAGACGTATTCGACCAACGTTTGCACCAACTCGCCAAAAGAATGCTTCGCGCCGAAGCCGCCCAAGCTGACATCACTCGCAAGGGAATCGATGGCGATCCGGAGAGAGTTGTTCGCCTGATGCTCACTCGGCCTGATGGCAACGAGCACGGTGAACTACTCCACTGGAGTGTCGACGAAGACGTGACAGTCAAAAACATCGAAAAAGAAATCGCAGAGATTATCAGCAAGAACGGTCGGGCCGGTCTCGGAGCAACAGCCAAAGCCCTCTGGGCACATCTCGAAAATAAAACGTAATCATGTCTACACCCATCCCTACAGCCGAGAAACCAGTCCGGCACATCTTGAGTCTCTCTGGCGGAAAGGACTCAGCCGCCCTCGCTATCCACATGCGTGGAAAGGTCGAGGGGATGGAATACATCTTTCACGATACCTACAAGGAGCTGCCGGACACCTACGAATATCTCGATCGATTGGAGGACTACCTAGGCCAAAAGGTTGTCAGGACGACATACGGAACGACCTTCGATGACCTGCTCCGCCAGTATGGCGGCATGCTCCCATCGAATCACCGCCGGTGGTGCACACGGATGATGAAGCTCAAACCTTTCGAGGACTATATCGGCGAAGACCCATGCATCAACTATGTCGGCATCCGTGCCGATGAGGCTCGTGTCGGATACATCAGCCACAAACCGAATATCCGGGCTGTCTTTCCCTTCCGCGATGACGGCATCGACTATGAAGGAGTTCAGCGCATTCTGCAGGACTCAGGCATCGGAATGCCACCTTACACCGAATGGGGGAGGACTCGTAGCGGATGCTTCTTTTGCTTTTATCAGCAAAAAATTGAATGGGTTCGACTCAGGCAGAAATACCCTGAACTCTATGAGGAAGCAAAGGCCTATGAAAAACCTAACCGTGTAAATGGGAATGTCTTCTATTGGTGCCAGAACGAATCACTCGCAGAACTGGAGCAGCCTGAACGCATGGCCGAAATCATGGAAAAATGGGAACTACAGCAGGCACGAGCGACTCAGAGTCGAAAAAACCTTCCTCTAGTCACAACCCTCGCCGGTCTGGAAACCAACGAAGCCCCCTCGACAGGGTGTTTGATTTGTCACCTCTAACTTCGCTATACCATGTCAGAACCCTCGATTACAAACTGGATTCAATTGCTCTACGGATACGCGCCCGTTATCGAGAACCGCGGGCAGACTACCGAGAAAGTAGGGAAGCTTGAGAAATCGACTGGAATCACTCGAATCCAATTCGACCATCCAGCGCGAAAACATGTTACCAGCGCACTTGTTTCGCGAACTAACCCGAAAAACATCCTGCTATTGGGAACGGCAGGTGACGGAAAAACGAGCCTAATGTATGACGGAAAAGCAGTTGTGGCTCCAAACTCTCCGGTAGCTTCTGGAAAGATTGAAACATTCAACGCCACACTCGAAGGCGCAGAGCGAACATTCACTTTCATTTACGACGTATCCGCCTGGCGAAAAGGTGGAAATACCCCCGAAGAGCGAACAGCGATTCTAGAAAGACTCGCTGCCTCCGTTGCAGGAAAGCTTGAAGAGATATTCGTGATTGCTGCAAACGACGGTGCCCTTCACCAAGTATTTCAACACGATCTCCCGGAAGCGGTGTCTAGTGATTTGGCCAACCTCCGGGACCTGATTAACACGCTCCACGCCGGAAGCCAGACTGTTTCCACCGACGCGCCGGAACCTGCCAGACTCCGGTTGATCAATCTAAGCCTCATCAGCTCGGAAGAGATCATGAAAAAGTGCCTTGGGGCGGTTCTTGATCGTCCAGAGTGGAAGCTCGCTGGATTCGGCACGGGTGCTGGAATGCTGAGTCCGGACTCTCCGCTCGTCCGCAACCACACTTTGATGAATTCGCCCCATGTGCGCGAGCGAATCGTTACCATCGCAAAGCTCTCAGATGCGTGCGGATTCCACCTGTCAATTCGCGACATCCTTTGTCTGATCGTTAACACACTGCTGGGACACCCGGATGCAAACCAAGGGGTATTGAAACCTGGAGCAGGGAGCGACGCGCTCGTAGTCAAATATCCGCGAAATGCCCCGCTTGCCCTTAACTTCTTCGGAGATCAGCTAACGAACTCGATGCGCCGCTCCCGTAAATGCTACGAGTTCCTTTCGCTCCTCCAGATAGGAGGTGAAACCACTAATGAACTCGATGATCTCCTCATCTTCGGCAGCTTCGACCAGGAAGACGAGACTGTAAAATCCCTCTATGACCAATTCGTCGCTCCGGATCCCCTATCCCAACGTAACCCGAACCTCAGTGCTCAGATCGACCAGTATGTCCGCGACGATGTAGATGATGTAGAGTCATTGAAACTCCGCCGGGCGCTTGCAGGTGAACGTCGCCGTCTCTTTCTGACTGGCACCACCGAGGCATTTGACAAGCTTGACCTCTGGAAATGTACTTCATTTCACCACGCAGGAACCTACCTCACAAGTCTTCTTGATCCCGTCCGCAATTATCAGGCACCTGATTCTGGACTAGTTCGCAAAATTGTAGCGGGGCTCAATCGAATCTGGACAGGGTTTCTCCTCAACGAAAAATCCAGCACTCTCTATCTTTGCACCGGCCTCGATATTACGACCGCGCCCGTGAGCGACCTGCTGGTCCGCACCATAGAAATTGACGGGATGAATGGGGATTCCATCCGTATCGACCTTGATCCTATTTCAAGGCTTCCGCTTCTCTCCATCAACGCTCCCAATCAGCCTTCTATTTTCACATTGCCGCTCACACTCCAGCGGTTCGAGTTCCTAATGCGTGTCGCCGAGGGAGCGATGCCCACATCGTTTTCAAAGGAATCGACAGAGGATTTCTCCATCCAGAAACAGAACTGCCTGCGCAACATCCAGGCTGATCGACCGACAACGCTTTTCAAAGCGAATGTGGATGAGTCGGGAGACATCAAACATAGCGCAATCACTGTTCGGTTCGCGACCAAAACCATCACGGCTGCAAATGTCTGACCAAACCTTCAACTCAAACTACGGCATGTCCCAGCACCCATCCTTAGAAAGGCTACCATACTCTCCGGATCCGAAGAGTAATTCCTGGGTCTCCGAGAAAATCTGGGGGCACCGCATCGAAAAACAACACCCTCAACTCCTGCTACTGGAGTTTCTTTCGATGGCGGAAGGCATGAAGCGACAGGGGAAATTACTCGATTCCTCAGCAGACACATACACGCCCTACCTTTGCAAGCAGCTCCGCACTATCCTCTTTAAAAACGCCCAGCTTGAGGAGATTAGCCAGGAATTCCAAAACTCCAACCAGGCGTGGGACGCTTGGCTGATTTCCATGGAATCCGCCACCGATGGCTCCCTGAACGACTTCAACTTTCTCCGGGAAAGGTTCGGCGATTTTAAGGATTTCGTCGAGCACGTCAAATTGCTCAGCCGGATAACCGTGCAGAGTATCGGCTCGACCCAATGGAACAGAAAGCGAATCGCTCCGATCGGCCCAGCGGCACTCTATGACGAACGGAACACCAGCTTCCTACGGACACGGGTGGACTTCACCAGAACCGGCGAGCTTGTTTACCTCATGCTCACGAGAGCCAAAGTATTCCGGGAGGAAATTCACGCTTGGCTATCTTCCGCATTCGATACTGAAACCGAGAAAAACCGGTTGCTTTGCAGCCTGATGAAAGATTTCGAGCCCGATCTCACCCCGGAGATGAAAGGCGGCACCTACCTCCCTTACGAATGGGAAGAATCCTACGACAAACTCGCTGAAGACGTTCACGCGCTCTTCCAATTGAAACTCCCGCCAGCGGATACATTCAACCTTTTGGCCCCCCTGCTCGCATTCCATGTAATGCTTTACCAACTCTACGTAGCGGCTCGGATCCAAAGCTTGGAAAATCCTCCGACAATCGTATGCGAAATCCTGGCACCGCGAACGAGTCAGGTGCGAAAGGCATCCGTCGAGTCACTAGCGAAAAACGAGGCACTGCTTCTTCAAGCACTCGAATCTCACCTGCTTTCCGAGGAAGCTAACGACAAGGAAGTCCAGAAAGTTCTCACGGAACAGGATCACCTAGAGGTCTCGACAATTCAGGAGTTCCACGAAAAGCTCTCGAAAACTTTTATTCTCAGAAAGCTGCCCGCCCAAGGACCCTCAATCAGAGAAACCCGGGAGAAGATTCACGCAGCGGTCAAAGACGACTTCAGGAAGAAAGCCAACGAAGGATTTCGCTCGATGTCCGACGGTGCAGGACTCCGGTCACGAAAAAAAACCAACCGCTATCGCTATTGTGCAAGCGACGAGTTTCTCCGCAATATGGTTTATGTAACCGTCACAGTGCCGATGAAGGAAACCGATTTCCTTGCAAAGCTTCATGCTAAATACGGTTTAGTCATCGGCGAGGAAGAAGCTCGCTCCGCCGTTAGGGATGGACTCTTCCAAAAGAACGAATTCAAGAAAAATGGCGAACGCCTCATCAATCAGCTTGCCGCTATGGGTCTCGCTCGCCGCATGAGCGACTCGTTCACCTACATCATCAACCCAATTTTCCAAAACAATGCATCCTGAGCCAAACCCCTTCAGTCTGCTTGTTGGTAAGATTGCCTACGAAGCTTTCAAGGACACCATCAATCCGTCGGACAGCTCCTTCGCGGGCGGTGTGCATGCTTTCCCAGACTTTGACAATGACGTTCTCGTCGGGATCGCGATGGCCTTGCAGGCCGATCCGGTCATGGAGAGCCGATGCCTCGTCCGCCTCCCCGCCTCAACCTTCCGCCCCTTCAAGCTTCCAGAGAACTACCTGACCGACGAAGGCCCAGTAGCTAGCCGTAACGACGATGATCACGGAAAAATCGTTATCGTTGGGGAAATCACAAAGGAAGACGAAGCTTCCTTCAGGCATACGTCACGAACCGATTCGGAATCCATCTGCCGCCCGGAGGTAATCAAAACACATTGGATAGCAACGATTGAAGCAGAAACCCCCAACGGACTCGTTGAGCCAACACGCAAAGCCTTGCGCGCACTCGCCGTCGGTCTCCAAGAAGCGGGAATTGCAAACCTTCAAGGCTCAGTTGAATACCTCGTCGCAGTTGCGAACAAAAGCAGCACGCTGGGCAGTGTTCCAGATGCTGCGGGTCTAGCTCTCCCACTTCTCGGCCTTCCGCTATTCAAGGGCTGCTTCTCAGGCATCCGCCAGGACAAGATCGGACAGAGTCGTCTCTGGGCGGCATCCATACGCAAACACGAAGCGACCCGGGTCTATCTCCAAAAGTGCGGAAAGAACAATCTACCGCTCGATGCGGCACAACTGAGAAAGAAGCTCGAGACTTTGGGTGGAATCGCCCCAGGCGGAGATGAGCTTGCCGAGGCATTCAAGAACTACCTTGAATCTGGTCATGGTGAAGGGTTAGAAACAAAGCGGTTACTCTACGAGTTCGACTGGGACATCGCCCGAACATGCTTCGAGTCTCCTTCCCAAAAAGTTTCGGAATCGCTCGCAGATAGGACACGGATCGCACTATTGGGCGTAGGTGTCAGCCTCGATGACGATGACGAACAAATTCTCAGTCTGCTCACGAAAGTCAAAGGAAAGGGAACTCCGGCTCATCAGGAAGCAGAGAAATTCTTTGCCAATCACGCCGAGTCTTTGACCGATGATCCGTCTGTATATAGCGACTGGCAGAAACTTATCTATGGGAGCAAGGTGATTTGTTCCAACCTGTTGGCAGGTATCGTAGAATCATTCAGAGCTATCAACCTGCCCGAATCCGATACCGGGTATCGAGTTGTGCTGGAAGGAGTCAGGCAAGGCGGTAAGTCAGGAAAACACAACAGCCTAAAGAAATTCAATCCGGCTGCCTGTCATCATTTTTCCCAAGCATACTCAGGTCTCGAATTGTTGACCGGCGGCCTCGTCCGATTCAGCCAATCTCTCGTCTCCCGCTACGGTGAAGAGTCGGTTCAGAATTACCTCACCAACAACAAACCGAAGCCATCAAGTGCGGTCAAAGCCAACACCGTTGAGTTCAATCTGATTGTGGAGTCAGGTGTTACTGGCGAGCCGAGAGTCAAACGACCCATCACTTGGATCTTCGATTCAAAATCAATTCTCGCAAAGCAGACAGATGATTTCCAGAGATTGTGCCGATTCCTATCCGAAACACCCAAAACCGCGCTAATCCGTAACCTGGGATTTTACGAACGCGTCGGCCCTAAGGGAAGCCCCCCGCCGTTTTCTTTGGCTGACACGATGGGTATGGGCGAGCAGTTCGGAGCCGGGGGAAAAGGAAGCTTCGTCCCTGCCAAAAGCAGAGCAAAAGAGCAGGGTAACAATCTAAAGCTTGCGTGGGAACTCTGCTTGAAGCGTGCCAACACCGAAGGTGTGCCCGCTGATCGCCTCATCTCTATCGACCTAAAGTTCCAAACTTTCCGGGTAAATTACGAAGGACTCATTCCGAAACTCGCTTCCGATCTACTCATCCAGGACGGCGTAGCCGAATTGTCCACACTCTATCGCGAGTTGCTTGATGATCTCGCTGACTTCAAACCGGAGACTTTCAAAAAGGAGCTCCTCAGTATTGTTCTGCGAATCGGGAATGCGGAAATTGCACCCAGTGGACTTCGCCCGGCGCTTTCGATCATCTGCCCGTGGCATCCTCTAAGGATAGAGGCGATGGCGGCCAGAGCTGCTCAGTTTGTGTCTGTACTCAGCAACCTGTGTGACAAAAAGCGCCCAGTTTTCTCTGATGAACACGGGGATCTTTTCTTCAAAGAATGGGCGGCACTCAACAACGCGGTTCCCTACCCCGAAATCTCGTCGATACAAAAGAACAACCAAATACTGATCCGCTCTGCCGATCAGGCAATGGAAGGCTATTCGCTTCATGTCCCGGTAGGCTCAGACAAATCCCCAACTCAGACTGCCTCAGGCTCAACCCAACAAACCGCTGAAATCGTATTCCAGCAGATATTGGAATATCTGCGCCTTCAACCTCATGAGCGCGACAATCTGACCTTAGCACTGTATGACTGTGCATCCCACGCTCTTCCCACCGAAATCGTTGCCAAGGTTGAAAAACACAATCGCGAGAATCCTGATCACGAAGTAACTTGTCAGATTTATCTGATGCACCGCAACCGCGGGATCCTCCGCGACGTGTATCAACAATTGATGACCACCGGAATAGGGTCGTCTAGCGACGGTCCGATGGAAATGACCGGCGACCTGCTCTCACGAATCCGTGTCAACATTGTGGCATCTGACGCACTAGACATGAACACCCGTGGAGAACCCGTAGATCTGGTTTTTTGCAAGGATCTAATCACCAATATCGTGAACTCCGCCGATGGTGTGAAGTGGAAGCGATTCCCGCGTGTGATTAAATCGCCCGAAAATCTCTTCCCGCACCGGTGGAACCGCCGCGTGCCGGTCGAACATCTCGCGACTCGGACTTGGCAGCATATTTCATGTCCGGCCATGACGCTCACTGGATGGGCGCATCTCAACGCGCTAGCTTACTACGAGGATGAAGACTGTGGCGAAGCATGGAAGGTCGGAGCCTGCCTGATGCCGGTCTCTCAGCTAGATTTCCAAAACGACGAAATTACCAAAGTCTTTGACGAGACCCACAAGCTTGGCACATGGGTAATCAATCAGGATCGTATTCTCGAACGGAAACTGCTGGAAGACAAAGACGTAAAGGTGATCCGATACATCCAATCATCAAATGAATCCAGAAACCTTGTGGTTTCGTCACGATCAAAGGATACCCTGCTTCGTAACACCCTCAAGGGACGTCTCCAGAAAATACTCATCAACGACCAGACGCCTGAAGATCTTGCGAGGATCTCAAAATCGTTTATCGACGATGCAAACACGATCTCCGGCGGACTTTTCCTTAAATCAGCAAGGCGCAGCAAGAACACTGGAGAACTCATCGGGATGGTTCTCAGTAAGTTCATCGTCGCCTCCGAGATCGGTGAACAACCCACAGCATGGTGCTTTCTCGACGATTACGCCCAGTGGCTCGGCAAACGCGAGGATACCCACATTGCTGATCTTCTGGTATTGAGTTGGGATGATTCGGACAAGGAAGCCCCCGTCCTTGATGTCATCGTAACCGAAGCCAAATTCGTTATTGCCGAGGGAGCCGACAAGAAAGCAAAGGATTCGGCAGTCCAACTAAGACACACCTTGGCGCAGATCGAAGAGGCGCTCCTTGCTGAGGAGGCTCCGATGGATCAGGAAATTTGGCTTTCGCGACTCGCCAGCCTCTTCCTTTCACGAATCAGTTTCACAGGAGGTTCCGCTTCAAGCGATCCGGCAGCTTGGGCCAATATGATCCGCGAACGTAAATGTGGCATCCGCATCCGTGGTTACTCTCACGTCTTCATCCACTCTTCCGAGGGGGCCCTGCTGCCCAAGACCATGAAGGTTGCCAAAACACGGCACGGCACCCAAGAGGTGTTCGATCCCTCCGCTGTCAGGTGTCTAATTGAACTATATGGCACAGCCGATTTGGTGGTCAGAGAACAAAATTTGCTACCGACTTTGCGCCAATTACGTGATCCCATGGCTTTCGAAGATGCCGAACTACCCGCCTCTACCATTACTGTCCCGGTAGTTAAAAAACCGTCACCTACTAACGAAAAAGCCGAGGAACCTGCATCTCCCGCAACGCCAGTCACAACTGATGGAAAAGGTGACCAGCCGACAAAGAATGCGCCAACTGACAAACCTGAGAAGTCCCCAACCACCAGTAACGAGCCGGAAATAACCGCCGCAGCAAAAGGGAACAGTTGCCTCGATTCTCACCTTGCTCTCAGAGCTGCAACCCTCAATACATCAAATGAAGAGGGGATGGAGTGGCTCAAAACTACCACCTCGGACTTACGTAAGGCGTTTATCGAACGCCAGCTACCATTCCAGCAACAGGATGAGTTCCAGCCCGTCTTGACTCCGAACGCAGGAATCATTCGGATCACAGGCCATAGCAACCTTACTACTGTTACGGTCGAAGCTAAGGCCAACGAGATCTATACCACCACTGGTATTCACATCATTGCGGTGAATGCCGAGCCAGGCAGACTCCGCCTCACGGTCGCCAGGCCAAAACGAGAGTTGCTCCACACCGAGCCAGTCCTTCAACAGTTCCTGCAGCACTGCCAGAGCGACGCAGCTGCGGAAAAACTCCTCGTTGGGATCCGCGAGGAGGATGGTAAACCGTTGCTTCTTGACCCGTTTGTGCAGCCCCACACGCTAATCGCCGGGTCAACTGGAAGCGGAAAGTCGGTGCTGATGCAGAATATCATCCTGAGCATCGCGGCATCGCAGCCGCCGGAGCGGACAAACCTCTTCATCATCGATCCAAAGCACGGCGTGGATTACACCGTATTTTCACAGCTACCACACCTTCAAGCAGGCTCCGGTGACATAATCTGCACCCAGGAGGAAGCCATCGCATGCCTCGAATCCGCAGTCAACGAGATGGAGAACCGTCTCAAGTTAATGCAGAAGGCAGGGAAGGAAATGGGTGTGGGAATCCCTGACATCCGCACTTACAGGAAGATCACCGGTCAGAACATGCCGACCTGGTGGATCATTCACGACGAATTTGCCGACTGGATGCAGACTGACGATTATAAAGCGGCAATTCCGAGCCTAGTGAACCGCCTTGGAGTCAAGGCACGGGCCGCAGGTATTTTCCTCATTTTCGCTGCCCAACGACCCGACAAGGATGTATTCCCAATGCAACTCCGCGACCAGCTACTCAATCGTCTCATCCTGAAAGTGGCAGGGCCTGGAACTTCCGAGATCGCCCTCGGGCAGAAGGGTGCCGAGAGGCTTCTTGGAAAAGGCCACATGCTCGCGAAGGTGTCGGATTATCCAGATGCCATTTTCGCTCAGGTGCCCTACATCGATCCTGCTGCCTCGTTGCCATCACTCGTGAAAGCAATCATCGAACATCATCTTTCTAAGTCGCCATCTAAAGCTTCAGGAGACGAATCCTCCACCCCCGGATAATCATTCGCCTACACCAGCCTCTTCTCAGTGATCTATCTCGACAACAATGCGACCACGAAAGTTCTCCCAGAAGTTCTGGAGGCGATGTTGCCGTATTTTGACGGAGGCTACTTCAATCCGACTTCGCTAGCGGCAGATCTTAACGGAATACGGAAAACTCTGAACTTGGCAGTCGAAAGCTTGGCCTATTTACTAAATACCTCTCCAGATGAATTCACGCTAACCTCTGGGGCGACCGAAGCGAACAACTGGGTTTTACAATCCATCGTATCAGAACGTTTGCGAGCGACAGGAAGTTGTCACATTTTGATCTCAGCAATCGAGCACCCGTCGATTATCGAAACGGCGGAGGAGCTTTCTAAGCGAGACGCTAGGATCGTTGTCGGTCATATACCCGTGGATTCCAATGGAGTGCTGGATTTGAACACCCTGCACCGGATGATGCGTCCGGATACGTCGCTCGTGTCGATCATGCTCGCCAACAACGAAAGTGGTGTGATCCAGCCAGTTCTCGAAGCGTCACAGATTGTTAAAAATGTAAACGCCCGGTGCCTCTTTCATACCGATGCCACTCAAGCTATTGGTAAGATTCCGGTAGATCTTCAAACTCTCACCGAAGTCGACCTGCTATCACTTTCAGCCCACAAATTCCATGGCCCCAAGGGTATTGGAGCCCTTTTCATCCGCCGTGGGACAAATCTTGAACGCTGGATTCATGGGGGGGCGCAACAGGACGGCAGGCGGGCAGGAACAGAAAATCCAGCTCTTGCAGCAGGACTCGCAAAAGCGATCAAACTGCTGGAGTCGAACCAACAGATCAAGAATCGAACTGACTGCGTTGAGAATATGCGCAACCGTTTGGAGAGTGAGTTGGCGGAGGCCTTTCCCAGGACTCTAGTCCTTGGGTGTGGTAGTCCTCGCTTGGCCAACACATCGCTTTTGGTTTTCCCCGAAACAGAGGGCGAAATGCTCGTGCATCATCTGCTCACCTCCGGAATCATCGCGTCTACGGGTGCTGCATGCTCCAACGGGAGCGATCGCCCATCTCATGTTGTCACCAGCATGGGCATCGACTATTCGACTGCCAGTAATGCTCTGAGGATTTCCCTATCTCATCTGACAACGCAGGACGAAGTAGTAGCCTGTATAGATGCACTTCGCCAGTTTCGACTCTGGTAATGAAATTTCGAATATTGATATGGGGAATCTGATCCATCGAGTATTACGTCACACTTCTACTCCGGCGGCGGCGCGTCGTATGGCAGGTTGAAGTGTTGGAAGATGTCCCGTGTTCGGTTGTAGATGTCCATCTCGCTCATCCCGGCTCGCTGCATCATCTGGTTTAAAGGTAAGAAGTTTTTCTGGACGAACTGGATCAGATCCATCGGGTCGTATTGGGCGGCGGCCTTGGGTTGGCCGATGCGCGTGAACCCGCTGATGTTGGGAAGAATGCACATGGTCATCATGGTCAGGGTCTCTGTGTGGAGGTCGCAGAAGTAGAACCAGTAGGGCCAGACGCGGTGGAGGTGCTGGTAGAACTTCCGCACCTCCGGGATCGAGTAGATCTCAAGCGGGTTGTCGTCGAAGCCTTCGACGAGGAACTGGAACTTGCCCATCATCGCCGCGAGTTCCGCGCCTTCCGGCAGTGCGTCAAGGCCGAAGCGTTTGAGGAAGTGTGCGGTCTTGCAGTGGCGGACTTGCTCCTTGCCGAAGATGACCATGATGGCGTCGTCGTCGTCGTCGATCATGGTCAGTTCATGGTGGGATCAAAACCCCGGTTCTCCACGTTCATGCCGAGGGAAAACAGGGTGCGCTGCGCCTTTGCACAATCTTCGGCGCTGGGCTTGTGGCGGGGCATCAGTTTTGAAAAACGTCCCTCGGCCTCGCCGGTCTCAAGCGGGGTGTCCGGCCCCAGATCCGTGAATGTTTCTTTGTCATCCCGGAGGATCGGGATCAGCCGGGTGGCGGAGACAGAACCGTCCTCCAGCATGAGTGCGACCACTTCCTTCCTGTCTGCTGCTTCCGAAGGCCGGATGTTCGGGTCGAGGTGTCCCCGTGAGTCGGGCAGCCGCACCCATGCCTCCACGATCATCACCAGGGCCTGTGCCCGGTAGGCGACGGCGAAGAGCTTCGCGACCTCGGCGAAGCGGTCCTTGGCCGCCTCGTCCGCCAGTGCCGAGGGCATGCAGAAGACGTATCCTTCCGCAGTATCTGCGATCACCGTCGGGGGGACGGAGCCGGTGGTGCGCATCATGTGGAGGGCGTAGTCCTTGGCCTGCTTCGCCAGCGCCTCAAGACGTTCTGGATCGGGTTGTCGGTTGTTTCGCTTCACGCGGGAGAGCTAACCAACGGGGCGAAAGTTTGGCCAGAGAATCCGACCTCCAACGCTTGCCTGCGAACGTGCCCACTGTCAGGTTGGTCCGGCGGTCGTTTTCAACCGCCCGCAACTTTCCATCCGCTTCCTCTTCCTCATGCCTTTCTCTCCAGACGTCCAAAAAATGATCCAGCAAGTCGAGCGGCTATCGAACCGCCCGGTGCATGTGATGGAAGAGGCCGACTTGAGGAACAGGGCCACCGTGACGCCGGCACGAGGCGGGGCACCTGGTCACATCATACGTTTCCGGCCCGGATCGCCGTCGCTCGATTATCTGGTGGCGAGCCAGTTGCAATTTCTGATCCGCACGTTCACGTGTCCGCCGGCCGAGCGCTGGGACATCGTGTCCTCCGACGTCGAGCGGGACCTGGGTATCAAGGCCATGGGACTTGCGGATTTCGAGGAGCCTTTCGCCCGCATGATGATTACCACGATCATCACCCAGCTCCGCAGCTACTCCATCGGGTGCAGGGCGGATGACTGGATCTGGAACAACCTGCCCGGCCTGCGTGAACAGCAGGAAGCCGAGATCCGCTCGCAGCTTGCAGAAAACGAGCGAGCGCTGGCACCTGAGACCCGCCAGAAGTTTCCCAAGCCGCTGGTGGACGCCAATACCTCGATGAACGCGCTGTTCGCCACGCTCTGGGGCGAGAGGCTGCACGAGCCGAGGTTTGCCATCCCGTTCGTCGCCATGGGCTACCGGGGCAAGGCTGACGAGTTGAGGTCCATCATCGACGAGCTTCCCGACGACCCGGCGAGCGACCGGATCATGATCGAGCGCTGGGCTCCCATCGTCGGGCTGGAAGGATCCTTCCACTTCAAACCCTACACGACGGACTGATGCCGGACATTCCCCACGACATCCAGTTTCCCCTCGCAGACTTCGACCGCAGCCAACTGCCCGAAGACCAGCGCGGGCTTGAGGGCGACGCCTATCTCCAGGCGATCCGCGAGCACCTGACGGAGCAGTTCGTCGGTCATGGCGGGGCTGCGGAAGTGGCTGTAACAAATGACCGGGTGATCATCCGCTGGAAGGAGTCAGGGAAGCCTGAGTCCCTGGCTGAGCAGGGGGCGAATCTCCTAAAAAAGGGTAACACGGAGAAAGGTGTCGCCACCTTGCGCCTCGCCCTGCAACGCGACCCCGACGACGCGGCTGCACTCTTCAACCTCGGCATGAGCCTCGGTGACGCTGGGGAGGCAGCTGAGGCGCTGGAGCTGCTGCAACGGCTCGTTACCACCGAACCCGGCTATCCCGGTGCCTGGGTGGCGCTGGGAGTCGCGCAGGGACGCAGCAAGCAGTGGGATGCCTCAATCAAGTCGTTCAGCGAGGCCGTGTCCCGGAACCCGCATGATGGGTTTGCCCGCAAGAATCTTGGAGCCGCTCTTTCCCAGACCGGGCAGCTCGACAAAGCCCGCGAACATCTTAAGGCCGCTGTCGTGCTGCTGCCGTCCGACCCGCAGGCGTGGCTGAACCTCGCCATGAACATGGAGCAGTCAGGGGTAACGGCGGAGGCGGAGATCGCCTTCCAACGCGTCATCGTCCTCGACCCCGGCGGCAACCTCGCTGAGAAAGCCGAGGCCGCCCGCAACCGCATCACACAGGCCAACTTCCGCAAAGAGGGCGGCGGCGAACTCAGGTCGGATGTCCTGACCTACTGCGGCGACGCCCTCCGCATGTTCGATGCGATGCCCAAGGAGGAGGTGCAGCGTATCACCCTCGAAATCGCCATGCTCGGTGCCAACGGCCTGTCTGTCACGGACCCATCCATTAAACACAGGCTACGCCATCTGCCCGGGGACTACTCGGGTCTTCATCTGCTATGCCTCGAACACGTCGGGTTCAAGATCATCGACCCGACCGTGGACATGGGCTTCGACATTGCCGCCGAGTATGCGGAGGCGTGCCGGCTGCGGGAAAATCCATAAGAGAATCCTCTGTTCGCGGGGGAGTTCCGCGAGTGAAAGTATCAGGCTTTCGGGGCGATCACTTCCGGAGGAATGCGAAACGCCGGGATTTGATTACTGCCGTATCGAACAGGCTGGGGGAGGGGGTAGCGCTGCCTGAGCTCGTCTATTAGACGGGTTTCCCTGAAACCGAAACTGCACTCCTCGTTAAGCCGGTTCACCACAGTCCTTTTGAGGTAAGTTCTCTTTCTCCGCCGAATCATATAATTCTCCAGATCGGGGAGCATGCGGGCGGCGGAAAGGAAGGTGTCGAGGTAGCGTCCGGCATCCGCGTAGTGTTCTGCCGCCGCGTAAAGCCCGGGTTGGATGCCGCGCCGGAGTTCTGTGCACTCCACCAACGATAGGAGCCGGATCACAGCGGACAGGGTTTCGGTGGTTCCAAGGACACAGTGGGTGAGAAGGGCAAGGATTCCGGAGGGCGGTGAGGGCACGGAGTTACCCGTCCAATTGTGCAGGACGATCGGTATCAACGGGTTCGTCCTGCGGTGAAGATCCTCGATGGCGGCCACAATCCTGCCGTGCTTCTCAAACTGGTCCGGTCTCCAATAGCTGGATCGCATTAGGCGCGGAACGCCGAGCTGAACCTTTGGTCCGCGCCCCACTTCGATGGGGACAAGGCCGGTGATTTCGCCGAGCAACTTAAGGTGTAATTCGGAAGGAAGGATCAGATATGACGGCAAGCTGCGGCTTCCCCTCTGGAGCCAGGCCAGTGCGGCATGGATGATGACCGATGCCATGTGGCGATCGACAGGTTCCAACGACTTGAGCCATGCCGCCAGCTCGTTGGCTCGGCACGTAAGATGATCATTCTGGGGTTCCCATGGAGTCTCGGGAAGGATCCAGCGGGCATCGGCGGCCGAATGATATGGACGGAATTGCACCCCGCGTGAGGTGGCTGTGAAGTTGGGACCATGGAACCGCCCCCGGTCGAAGCCGAGGAACGGGGGTTGCGCGGTGCACAGGGCCGGCTTGAGCTGGGTGGCTTGCACGATGTGGGGCAGGCACTTGATATCACCGGGTTCCATTACCCGTGGGAGATCGGAGAAGCCGTGTTCGATCGCGGCGGCCGTGGCTTGTTCCAGCAGAAGCCGACCGTTTTGCAACTCCCGGCTCAAAACGGTGAAGTTCGCCGTTTTGCCGTTCATCTGGAGTAGCAGCCGGTGGGCGACTTCCCGGTCTTTCTTCAGAATGCTTTCTTCAATGCGTAGGCTGAAGTTCGAGCAAGGTTTCCAATCCTCCTTGCCCTGCCTCTTCACATAGATGCCGTTTCGGCAGAGGTAAGTTGTGCCCCGGATAGTGCAGGGAAGCACCCGATCGGTGGCACCGCTGCGGGCAATAATGGTTGTAGCTGACCGGCCCATCCGCGTAGCAACGGCTTCCGACAGGCGGTTTGCCACATGAGGGGTGATCCATGGTTTCTGAAGAACGGTGTGGAGGTACGCGATCGTATTGGATCTCCCTTGGGTTCGGCTGATGATGTCGTCTGCCGTCCTTGCCACGGCATCTTCCGTCCCCACCAGCACCTCCACGCCGGGCTGGGCGAAGGCGAGTGCGAATTCAGCACCTTCATGTTCTCCCGGAAGGTAACGGACTGTCCTGCAGGGAATCTCGTCGATCAAAGGTCCCCGGCAATCGGCGATCCATGCCAGGGGCGGCGCGATCCCGGATGGGTGCTTGGTGTGGACTTCGTGCAGGCTCCCAGCCATGCTGAGATCCGTGAAGACGGTGAGTTCCTCACTCCAGTCGCGGTAGAGCGACCAGTCGGGCACCATCAGGTGAAGGGGTTCTGGAGGGTGAAACACGAACGACGCCACGGGACGGTTCGTCTTTTTCTTACGGATCAGGACATGGGATGCAAGGCCGAGCAAGGAACGATGCAGGTGCACGGTGAGCATGGCCCCCTTGCCCCAACGGTTGACCAACTTGACGCCGGGAAGGTTCCGTTCCAGTTCGGCGGCGGAGCTCATCCCGACTTCCCCGAACGCGAATTCCTCGATCTGGCCGTTTCGCGCCATACGCCGGTACCAGGCCTTGGATTTCTCGAACATGATTGAGAATTTTTCCCACTGCTTTGCACGCTCGATCCAATCCTCCGGAACCGGATCGGTGCCGAACACACGGGCTTCCTGCAAATTCCCGGCGATCACTTCCCACGTGTCCTTAGTATGCGCTCGGAGAAGCTCCATAGCGGTTCCTGTCAGCCCGCAGTTGTGACATCTCACAATGACCTCGTTGCGGACGTTGAGGTGGATCTTGAGCGTCTCGATCCGAGCCCTGGCATTTTGACCGGAGGCGGGATCACGGGGACGGCCTTTGCAGAGAGGGCACCGATGGGCAGCCCCAAGAGAGCCGTTGAAGTCCCGGACCCCGCAAAGCCGCATCAAGGAGAATAGGTCAGGATCAGGAGGCCGCTCTAGCGGCTGGTGTGGTGTTGATATCCGGGGCATTGGAATGTTCGTAAAGAGGGAAGGGGACGGTGAACCCGAACTGTATTTTGGCAGGCGACGTGGTTGGCAGCGGGGTTGGTTTCAGGCTTTCCTCAAAGTCCCGCCGCTCTTCCCGCACTATTGGTTGTGCCCTCTTCTCCCCGTCGATCCGGCGATGATCGATCTCCCAGGGCGGAAGTGCTGGCTCTATGGTTTCATGGATCGTCTCCAGCTCTTCGAGGAATTTGCGTGTTAGCCGTCGATCAACAGCCATGGCTCCGAGGATGAGATCCCGGGGGAACGGTCCCTCGCTGCACTCGACGATCCCTGCGTGGATAGCCACAACCGCCATGATGTGTCGCGGGCCGATAAGACGGCTTAGGGCTGTGTAGCGTCGGGCATATCTGATCTGGTTGTATCTGTCCCTTCTTGCATGGCGGGTGCGAATTTTTTCCCTTAGACGAAGCTGCTCTACGATGGGCTTCGGACCGTCGCCCTTGTCGTAGAGAGCTTTGTCGATGAGGGCTCTCCAAGCTCTTTCCACGACGTTAGGTTCCAGCTGGGATTCAAGTTCCTGGAATTCCCTTCGGAGGCGGCGGGACATAGGATATCAGATTTTTGAAACAAGTGTCTCAGCGATGGCTTTTAACACTTTGATTTGGAGGTGCAACGGGCGTCAGCCTCCAGGCGCTTGCGGAAGTCAGCATAGGCGCTGAGAGGTGGCAAACTGCCGAATCCTCCCCCCAGATACTGGTTCATCATGCGATCACAATCCTTCCGATCCTTCTTGCTAAGGTATTTGCGGGCGTCCTCCCCTTCCGGGATCCTGCCGCGAAGTTTCCGAAAGCGGTCACGCAACCTGACCGCATCGTCATGGTTTCTGCAAACTGACTTTATATTCATGCGGGATTGTCCCCAAGTTTCGTTGCCGTGTACAGGGAAAATCTCAAGATTCCGTAGTTAAAATCAATTGGGATTTCCCAAATACCATTTGGTATATCCAGGATAGCAGTAAAGAAGAGAGTGAATCTGGTGTTCAGCCTTATGCTTCCTAGTCGGTGGTCACCCAACACTGGGGTAGCTTGGTTTTCCCGTTCACGTTCCTCGCAGGGGGTATTCGAAGGTCGTTCAATCCGGATCAGTCCTACCGGAGCGTCCGTTCTCCAACGGGTTGGCTAGGAGATTCAAAGAATCTCATGTAGCTATTTGGATATCCCCGGATCTCGCGCATGGCACTAGGAAAAGCACATCGCCCCCCACTAGGTGTCCGGGTGCGCTGAGGCGAGGACTCGGGAAGGTGAAGAACGCCTCCTACAACCTTCCCAATCAGAGCGTTGCGAAACCTATCAAGCTCTTCTATCTGGCGACGATCAAATGGCAGGTCTCGGAGTGCGGCGAAGGAGTTGCACCAACTGGGAGATTCGTTCCCATCGGTATTTGAAATTCCGGTGGACATGGCGATGATCCTTCGGGCGTAGGACAGGGCGATACGGCGGGTGGAAGCGCGGGGGATATGTCCGAGCCTGGTCAGGTGCTGGAGACCTTGGAGTTCACGCTCCATTTTTCTCATGTGCTTTTTCACCGTGGACGGACGGATTCGCACCTGCCCGTCATGTCGGATTTGATAGCCTATGAAGCCAATTCTGGAAGCGTGCCGATTGGGGTCCGCTCCCCAAGGATATACCGCCTTGGATTTCCTGTGGGCAAACTCCCGGCCGAAGTCGTCCGTAGAAACGGCGGGATGCACTGGGATTCTCAGATCGCGGAGGGTTTGCCGATAAGCGTCAAAAGCCGCCACGCAGAGCCCCCGGTCGGGGGAAACCAAGATCATGTCATCACAATAGCGGCGGTAGAAGAGTTCAGATTCCCGTCCCCGGGCAACTTCCATCACAGCCCGGTCAGCTGCATCGAGGACGAGATTTGCGAGAAGGCCGGATAGCGCCGCTCCCTGGGGTATTCCGATTCGCAATTGGTGCGGATCGGTTCCGTGAAGCCCCCTGAGTGCGTCCACAGGCCAGGGGAAGGTGGCCTTCGGGTGACGAGCCCGTAATGCCGGGAGTCCTATGGCTAGCGCCTGCTCTGGGTAGGAGTATGCGCCGAGAAGGGCATCAAGGAGGAAGAGTGCCCGTTCCTGGAAATAGGTGGGAATACGGTCAAGGTGGTGGAGGAAAGCAGTTCGAGCGACGGTATGGTCTAGGGTGTCGTAGAAGTTACGGATATCAGTTTCTGCACACCATAGTTCCCCGGATAGATGCCGCTCCCGGAACTGATGGAGAGCTGCAATCGGATGCTGCCCATCATGCATCTGGCGGTAGGCCACCGAGCACGGCAGCAGGCCAGGATCCATCATCTTGCTGGCGAATCGGGAAAAGCTACGCTCGATGATTCCTTCCTCGAAACAAAAGTTCACCACAGGCCGGAAAATGTTTCCCTCTTTCGGGATGCCTCGCACCTGGATGTCGGTGTATGAGAAGGAATCCGACTCGATGATGCGGTAACAAATGTTGCCCATCAGGGTATCCAGGCGATCGGTCCACTCCGGGCGGGGCGAAGGCTGCGAAAGCCGTGTTTTGCAACAATGGATGAGTGCCATCTTCCGTGCTTCTTGCGGAGGTATCGATTTTCGGGATCTGGGCCGGAACAAATGAAGCTCAGAACGGGACGGAAAGAAGGCTGAGAGCGGGGAGTCCCCAAGCTCGGTGCTCATACCGGTGAAGAGCCGGTCGATCCGATGTGCTGACCGGCGTTTGGCGGTGAGCTTGGCATGATCGTCGGCGAGGATATCGAGGATGGTTCTGTTGAGGGATGTGGAGTTCATCTTGCCGGGGGGGAAGCGAGAGACTGGCCGACGGAATGGTAATGCGCAAATATCCCCCGTAAGGCCGGAGGTGGTGACTTGGATCCTGGCGGTCTGCCTGCGGCGCGAACCGCGAGCAGAGACCCCGTGACCATTATTGATATAAGGTGATCCCCTGTGATGCATGTGTGGCCATCGGCCAGTCTCAGATTGTTTTACTTTCGTATGAGGTGTGTCGTTTGTTAATGGCACTGGGCGGTATTCGTGCCCTAAGACAGAACCGGTAGGGCTGGTCTGATCATCCTGTCTTTCAATTTCAAACGTTGAGGGCGGGCGGAGGGTCTCATTCCGGGGGTGGAGTTTTGTGTCTCTCTGCCTTTGAGGGATTGGAGTCTTCCCGCGTCGTCCAACCCACTACTACTACTACTACTACTACTACTACTACTCCACCTCTAAAGATGGTGGAGTAGTAGTAGTAGTGGTGCAGGAAATTCAATTTGTATTTTCTGGAGTTGCTGGAGAGGATTCTTCATCCGCAGATTCCATCAGAAGAGAAAGCACCGGAAGGTAGCCACCATCGCGTCGAGCAATCCTGTTGCTTTGAAGTAACTCCTGGAGTTTTGTGTTGAATGCTGAGCGGGAGATTCCGGACAACTGGACATCCTGATTGCAAGCATTGAACCATTGTCCGTTACGCATCACTCGTCCGTGACCACGGAGAATCTCAAGAATACGTTCAACCGGATACTGCACCCCTCGGCCAGGGCGACGGAGCTTGGCAGCATTGAGATCATTTCGCCGGGACATTACAGGGCAGTCCCATTGCACAACGAACGGATCAACCTGGCGGTGGTTCCTGAGCGTCAGATCTACCGTATAGGAGTTATCCTCCTGATGACGAGTAAGCATGATAAGCGAATCCGGATCACGAGCCCAAACTCCGGATCCACTAACACGATCGATAGATTCTTTACCCGCCTGGTTCCCCTTGGAGAAGTGATGTCCGAAAGCCACTGCTGCATTGCAGCGAACCGCAAGCCGTTCGATGGCATTCAAAACAGCCGCCACATCCCCAGCGGAATTTTCAACCATGTTGCCCAGCAGTTTGTAAATCGGGTCGATTATGATCAGGCTATAATTTTCCAGTGAGAGCCGCTGGGTAATTGCCTCGATAAACTCCGTCGCCGACGTGGCGCTACCGCGAAGGTTACATACATCGAGGTTCGGCAGATCCTCGAATTGGAGTGCTCGGCGGCGTGTGATCTTCCGTAGCCTATCCTGGCAGATGGCAGGGAGCAGCTCGAAGTTCATATAAAGGACTCGCCCCCTGCGGCATGGGAAGCCAAGCCAATTTCCTCCCGCTGCAACGGCGATTGCGAGATCCATCAAGACCCAGGTTTTGTAAGATTTGGATCCGCCGCCCAGCATCATTTTCATGCTGCGGCGGAGGACACCCACAACCAGTTCCTCAGGCATCGGTTCAGGCTCGATCCAATCCGCCAGTGAAATAATGTTCGGGTAGCCACTAAGAGGATCAGGTGGCGAAGTGTATGTCGCTCCCCCAGTCGCGGCTGGCACAGCGACCTCGTTTTGTTCAGGTGCCCAGATCAAGTCGGAGCGACCCAATTGGATTGCCATCTCATTGATGGCCTGCACGTCCTCACTCATCGTCTTCAGGGGTAAAGGTTTCAGTCCGGGTCGACAGATCCACCAACCGTCCCCGCAAAGGATCCGGGTTCAGGTAGAGGAGTTCCTGACGCTTGTCACCCCGCCACGCCTGCGGCAGGCGGGAGAGCCGCACAGCTGACAACGCCTGGCGATCTGCCCCCAATGTGACGAGTAGTGACATCATGCCCGCCTTTATCCGGTCGTAGTGATCCTTGCTGGAGGCATTGACTTTGACCAGGACATGGACGGATTTTCCGCCACTACGGTAGATCGCTGCGATGCGGAGAGGAAACTGGAGGACGATACGGAGCCATTGCTCCTCCTCCACATCGTCTGATTCCAAAAGCATGTAGCGGAACGTCGTGACGGATTCCTCACTGCGGCGGCTGCGCTTGCCACCCTCGCGGGGGTTGGGGTGATATTCGCCGTCGACCGGCTGGATGAGGAACCAGGCACCATCAGGACCACCCTCGGGAACAGGTTCCCCGCTACCAGTGCCAATCTGGTATAGGCACTGCCCGTGGCTCTTGTAGACATCAAAGAGCAGGATCTTCTCTGCTTCGGGATAGAGGTGCTCCAGCACCTCCACGCTGGTCAGCGATTCGCATGGGATCGGAGAGCGGGACCTTACGAATCCGACGGGGTCATCGACCGAAACCAGGTCGGCCACCCGTTCGGCGAACTCACGATCGAACAGTGGACGCGGCGTTGGGATTGCATGGCAGTCGATGCTATCGTCACATTCGTATGCCCGGTTGCGGATACGCTCGATGTCGCGAGAAACTACCTCACCACCGTGATCCTCGATCATTCCGACGACGTATTCTTGAGCTTCCTGCGGATTGATTCCGAGGGCCGCCGCCGTTCCAAATGCGGATTGGACCTGCCAGTGCTTGGTCCGTCCGGCCGTCCAGTCGTAGGATTGGATCTTCCGGACCCACTCCTGATACTGGATCTTGAGGAACTTGTTCACCGAGAGCCCCGCTCGGGGCTTTTGACTACCGCTGCCTGGCTGGTGAAACTCGGTCTGCTCCATCGTGCCGGAGTTTTTGCTCAAGTAGTCGCTAGCCTCCACGATATCTGGGTTCCTACTCATCTGCGGCGCCTCCCTTCAGCTTGTTCCAGAGTGCCGAGTATTCCTTGGCCTCGGACTGGAGAAACTCATCAACGACCGGCAAGCGTTTATCGAGAAGTTCGAGAGCCGCAGGGCCGAACGACCGATAGAGGCCGCTCCGAGCCTGTGCAGCTCTGACAGTCTCGGCTTGCTTGTGCGTGTGGCAGGGAATTTCGAGCATACCCCAACATGCCGCTGCACACCGGTTGCCGATCTCCAGCATCACCTCGAACCGCATGCGGTCCTGGTTGAAAAGCTGGTAGGCTTTGCGTGCGTGGTAGCGGAGGAGAACCTCGACGGTAAGCCAGTCCCACGCGGCATTGAGGTGAGGACGGGCCGCAGAGGCGTGTGCGTGAGAAAGTGCCTTGTTGAGGACTTCGGGAGCAGCACTGTGCAGAAAGTGATCAACACCGATCATGGCGCTTGCGATCGCGAATTCCACGGGCTTGATAAACTCGGCCTTCAGGAGGAGGTCCTGCACCGCCAGATGCCGCTGCATGTCTATCTGCTTTCGCTTCAAGGGCTTCGAGGAGGACGCCAATTCAGCCTTCAGCTGTGCGGGCGAGTGGCAGGGGTTCGCCTCCATTCCCAGCAACTCGCTAGCCTGTTGGAGGGTCTCGTATTGCGAGTAGAGGAAAAGAGCCTCAATGGGGTCCTTTGCAGACGCATCGCCCATGGATGCTCCGCCCGCCTGATCAAAATTACTGATCATGCTGGCCTCCTTTCCGGTTGGGTTTTAGCTCACCCCTGACGGGGGTTTTGGTGCTGTCGCACCCCTGGTTTTCAGTTTTTTTGGTCATAATATCGAATTAAGTTTGTGTTATTGATTGGGAAGTCATCTGCTCGGTGTAATATATATCTTTTTCTCCTCAATTTGAGGCGGCGAACTTACGGCTGTAATGATGGACGGGCAGGAGGTGCCCGGGCGGCGTGGTTCATCGTTGTGATGGTGTTTCAAGAAGCCCGCTCGTGATGGGCGAAGTCCGTGCAGTGGTTGCACGCCCTCGAGTAAATATCCGGGGGCGGCAGGGATTCATTTGTTTTCGGGAAGACCGCTTCAGGCTTCAAACCGCCTGGGTAAGTCTCGTCCACGGGACGAGCCGAGGCTGCGGATTGCCGCTTAGTGTCGGCAATGTTGGTGTCTTGGGGTGCGGCCGTGCCGCTGGTTTTGTTGTTTGGTTTCATGGTGAGTTGTCGGGTTGATACTTCGAGTTTGTGGTTGAGAATCTTGGGGGTGGATCAGATCGGCTATGGATTCAGTGCACATGTGTTAGGAATCATCGGTTTTCGATTTTTCGATGGCTTCGATCTGAGCCATAGAAAAACGATGGGTCCGGGGACCAAGCCTCGTGGGGACTAGCTCACCGGATTTTTCCATGCGCCGGACGGTCGACAGACTGCATCCCCAGCGCAGAGCGAGTTGGTGCCTGCTGAGATATGTCTGGGAGGAGAGGTTACTTGTCGCGTCCTTGGCTTTCATGCCGGCAAACTACGATGCATGGGAGTTCCCTACTACCCACACAGGAATCCACGATGTGGGTTGACAAGGCGGTTACTCCGCCAGCCGATTTCCATAGAGCCGCTTTTGCTTCAGCTTGGGGATGCAAAGCGAAAATCTTGGAGCGAACTCAAAGGACTCGACGATCGGCACAGCGCTCTCGCTCTGAAATCTGACACTCTGAATTACGGCCGGTTTGCTAGTGACCAAATAATCGTTTTTGGCAAGTAGCGTCTTCGCTCGTTCGTAGGCTTTCCGTTCGACTGAGCCACCAACGCCCCAACACTCTCCGAGCTTTCCGGCAACCATCCGTGCTGGCTCGACAGACATGAGCCACAACGGGAAGTCGGGATGAACCCATAGGCTTAGAATCGCACACTTGAGAAAGTGATGTTTTTTAGACTGCTTGCTCATCCGCTTCGTTAGCCGCTCCAGGAGGTACTTCCGACCGGATCGGATAGAATCGTTCAGTCGATCCATGGCATTATCCCAAGAACCATCAATATGAAGACCGAGAGCAAGGAGTCCCACTTCGATCTCGCTATCCTTTATTTCAAGCGGAACTTCGCCCGGTTTGGCTTCACCGGTGAGTTCGCTCTCGGCCATCAAAACGATTGCCCGCCAAGCGCTGTCCCTTGCCTTTGGAAAGAGTCCGAGCAGCTGGGGTTGTCCACAATCCTCACAGCGTCGGAGAATTTCAGCCTGGCAGGATTCTCTCCCAAAATCGGACGGATCCGGACTGAATAAGTCGATCGCTACGATGTACACAAAGACCCAATAACGAAGCCGTCCATCGGCCCGATACAATTTCCTCCGAACGTCTTCGGACGTCTGATCCTCGAAGCGGAGAGCCGCATTTGCGGCGGCCGATTCATAGCCGAGAAGTTCCTTGTAAAGGACTTCATCCAAATCATCCGCCATGCTCACTTAGGGAGGCTAGTGACACCGTCGTGCTCTTGGCAAGATCTCATCATGGCCGCAAATCGCGTCAAATGCGGCACAGCTGAGCGCGAATCCAAATCCACTCCGGGTTCCATCAACTGAGCCCCGTAGTGATGTCTCCTTTGCTACCAAGATAGTAGGCAGCCGTGGTAGTGATCGAGCTGTGGCGAAGAAAGTTCTTCGCCTCGTTAAGGCCGTGCTGGCTGTTGACCAGGGTTCCGGCCTCCTTGCGTAGTTCGTGCAACGGCTTGTGAACGTCGGCTAACGGTTTGATGTCTCGCTCCTCATAATTGCGCAGCCAGGCTAAAAGGGCATCATGGTGCGCTCCGGTGCGGTAGGCAGGGCTCCTCTTGCTCCGGGCTTCGGTGACAAACCACTCGCCTTTGGTGTTGTTCATCATCGCCTCAAGAACCTTGGCCGCGTTTTCGCTGACTGTCACGTCCGCCTCCGATGCGTGGGTCTTCGGCTCATACTCACCATGAGCCCGGATGGATATCCGGCGTGAAGACGGCGATACGTCCTGCTTGCGGAGATTGTCGATCTCCCGGTAGCGGAGACCGGCTACAATCGCGAGATAGAGAATTTTCCACATTTCAAATCTCTCCGGATCATCGTTGCCAGCTTCTGCTCCCCCGAGATCCGCAGCTGCTTTTTCCAACAGCAAGTGGGCATCGAACTTGCTGGTGTAGCGAGTCGTTGATTTTGACGGGAGCTTCAATCCGCTGAACGGCAACACGAGTTCGTCCTCCTTGATTTCCATCGCCTCCTGGAGTGGGGGAGTGAAGAGGGCTTTCGCATTGGCGATCAAGGCACGAACGGTATTCCTCGCCCGCTTTGCTTTCACCACATCCTTGCCGACGGCATTCACCCGTTTTTCGATCCAGCCATGAAGCACTTCCCGAGTGAGCCCTTCGACTGGAAACTCATCAATCTTGCGGCGTTGCTCAGGTTTTCGGGCGCGGGATAGTCCGATAATGTCGCCGACGATAGTTCTAAGGGACTCAGCATATTTTTTTGCCGTATCCTCGCGCACTGAGGCCTTGGCTGTGGCAGCTTCGATCCAACCTCCAATCGTATTCCGTTTTTCCACGGGTTTGGCGGACGTGGATTTTCCTGCCTTCGTCTTCTTAGCGGGCCACCCGTTGCTCAGAATTTCCCGGTAAAGCGCGGCGGCCTCCCTGCCAGCTTCCTCGGCGACAGTCGCTTTGAGGCTAACCTTCCTTCTTACTTCGCCGACCTGCATGCGGACGTAAAAGTGCGCTGAAACCCAGGTGGGTGACTTTCTCTGTTCTGTGCCGCTGCTGGACTCCGCCGCCGACTCACCCGAGTGATCGAATTTCTTTTCCCTGAATATTTTCTGCTGCCAGTAGGAGGCGGTGGTTTTGGAAGCCGGAGGTTTCGATTTCTGAGCCTTTTGTTTCATGCGTGACGGTGGAAGGTTCGGCCAGTTTTCGGCCACTTTTTCTGACACACGGTGAATTTTCATGATCCTTTCTGCAAGTTGAAATCTTCTTAGTTCCTTTGATGGTAGGGGTTTTATCTGTTCATAAGGAGTCAGGAGAAGTCATGCAAGATCACCATTCATAAGATTCAGGTTCTAGTGGGGGCAACCCCGTTCAGGTTCGAGTCCTGTCGCGAGCACCATTTTTGAGGGATTTCGCGCAAATGCGCGGATATACTGCCGTGCATCAGAATTTGTGAATCTCTACGCTTTCAGACGAGCGCTTGTATTCTTCCGATTCTACCAGTTTGGAGTGCGGACGGCTTGCCTCCGCTTTGGGGCTGGAGGGCTTGCCCTCTGTGGTGCGGAGCGACAAGACAGGAACGGAGCGCACCGGGTTGACCCCGTGAGGCAAGCCTCACTATCGAAAGCGGAGGCAAGCCAGTCCGCACTCCAAATTTTCACGGATCCTGGTCTGCTATTTCAGGGAGTGCAAGTAGGCGATGACATCGGCGAACTGCTCCATGGTGAGGGTGTCCATGAGGTGGGGGCCCATCAGGGTGGAGGCGGATTTTTTGACTTCCTTCACCTCGGAGGTTTTGAGGGTCTTGGAGACTCCGGCGATGTCGCGGATCACAAGCTCGGTGTCGGATTTTTTGACGAGGGTTCCTTGGATGGTTGTGCCGTCGTTGGTGGTGACATCGACCCATGATTCGGCGATGCCGGCGTCGGGTTTGAGAATGGCTTCGGCGATGGCTTCGCGGTCGAGGCTGGCACCGATGCGGTTGAGATCTGGGCCGCGTTTTTGATCGGCCTCCTTGATGCTGTGGCAGGCGATGCAGGCTTGGGTTTTCATGATCTCCATGCCTTTATTCGGGTTGCCCTTCATCTTGTCGAGGTCGAGCATGATGTTCTCGATGGAGATCTGGCCGATGGTTTTTACCTTCGATTCCTTGGTTTTCTCCACCTCACCGATGCCTTCGAGGTTCATGCGGTTTTTGTTGGCGTTGTGGGTGAGAAACTGCTTCTGGTTCTCATCTCCTGCGTCCCAGGTGTCGCGGAAGAGTTTTTCGATGGCAGTGGATTTTTCCCAAGTGACTGGCTTGTAGTAGGGGCCGCGGGTATCGGGCTGGGTGGTCCACCACCAGGAGCCGTCGTAGGGGGCTTCCATGGTGTAGAGGCGGGCAAGGGTGGCTAGGATCTTGTTTTTCAGATCCGAATCGGAGGCTGCGGCATATTTTTCGAGCAATCCATCGACCACTGCGGGGTCGTGCATGAGGCGCAAGGCCCACAGGGCGCCATCGGTTTGGCTGCTTCCGACGGCGGCAAGGCAGGCATCGATTGCTTTGAGACGGACGAGCGATTGCACGGCGAGGTGGGGGACGATGATGGCGGGGTTCGGCGTGGCGTGCGGGCCTTCGTCGGGTTTTCCTTCGAGTGGTGGCTCGGAGAGGATTTTGAAAGACACGGAGGACTGCGGGTTTTTCGTGGTGGCCATGGCGGCGGTCACGGACAGATGCTTCATCCTTCCGGGGATGACGTAGTGGATGACGGACTTCGCGTGGGTGCCGATGGCTTGGGTGAAAGGCTTGCCATCGACACGTTTCAGAGGCTTTCCAGTCGGCGAGATACCAACCCCGGTTTTGCCCCATCCTTGGGTGGCGGATTTCCATTTCATCTGGGTAAGAGGGATTTTTTTCCCATCCCAATCGGTTAGGATGGGATCAAACCATCCGGCGTGATCGCCGCCATCGCCATCGCCTCCGTCCTCGACGACGAGGTAGAGATTGTTGATGCCGGTGAGGTCGATATCGATATCGACGCTCTTGTCTCCGGAGATTCTCTCGCTCGAGAAGATGGGCGGCTTGGGCGCGCGGATGGGTTCTTTGTCGGTGGCTGGCGGATTCGCGACGGCGAGTAGGGCGTCCGCTGCTTCCTTTTTCCCGAGGCGGCCCAGGGAGACTGCGGCGACGGCTTGCACGCGGGGGCTTTTGCCAGTGAGTGCTTGGGTGAATGGTTCGATGGAAAGGCCGTCAAGTTGGCTGAGTCGGTCGGTGAGGGCGCGGAGGGCGAACTCTTTCACCGAGTCATCTTTGGCCAGTTCGAGGAGTGCTGGGTTTGCGGCGGACCCGAGAAGTTGCTTGTAGGTGAAGATGGCGGCGACGCGGGAGGGCAGCGCAGTCTCTTCGTTGTTGGCGATGGAGAGGATGGAGTCGGCCAATGACTTGTCCGCACGGGTGAGGATTTCCTGCTGGGTGGCGAGGCGGGCGGTGGCGCTGTCTGAGGCGAGACCTTTTACGAGGGCATCGGGTTGAAGCTTGGTAGGATCGGGAAACGGCTTGTAGGTCCAGTCCTTGGGGACTGCGCGCTCGATGAATCCGCGCTCTGGATTTCCTTTGTAGCCGGCGCCTTCCCAAGCGGCGATGTAGAGGCGGCCGGAGCCGTCCACGTCGAGGTCGCTGGGCTGGGACAGGCCGATGAAATCCTCAGATTTCTGCGTGAACGATGGTCCGTCAGGTGTGAGGCGGTGGATGAAGATCTGGTTCCGACCCCAGTCCGCCATCATTGGTTGCATATTATATTTCTCCGGCCATGTCGGCTCATCCATGAAGAGGGCACCGGTGCCGGAACCGCCGCCAAGGTCTTCGAGGGCGGGGATGATTTCGGTGGTGAAGTTTTTGAAGAGAACGGGGTAGCCGTATTCTCCGGACTGGATCTGGTCGATGAAGCGGATGTTCCAGCCTCCACCGTCATTGGTGTTTCCCCGGGTGAACATGTTCATGAACGGGTCGATGGCGACGTCGTAGATGTTGCGGAGGCCGTGGGTGTAGACTTCCATTTCAGTGCCGTCCGGGCGCACGCGCACGACACCGCCTCCGAGCATGGTGAGCACGGTTCCATCTGTGCCGACTGCGTTGACGAAACCGAAATCGCCGACGGCAATGTAGATCCAACCGTCGATGCCCATGCGAATGCCGTTGGTGGTGTGGTCGGCACCGCGGTTTTGATTGTGCAGGGCGACTGAGATATCCTTGATGAGCGTTTTCGGAGGGCCATCGGCGACTCCGTCGTGATCCTTGTCCTCGAGCACCGACAGATTCATGCCGGTGAGGATCTTGGTGTCTTTTGGAATGATGGTGTGGAGGACGTAGAGCTTGTCGCCCATGGAGATGAGGCCGCGCGGGTTGTCGATTTCCGCAAAGACCGTATGCGAGTCTGCCTTGCCATCGTTGTCGGTGTCCACGAGGCGGACGATGCGGCCCATGCCGGGGCCTTTTCCAAGCGAGCCCAAGAGATCCACGCCAACGAATACTTCACCGGTGGCAGCGGCAGCTAGGCAGGCGGGGGAGGGGGTGATGTCACTTCCAGCGAATTTCGTGATCTCAAGATCGGATGGATTTGCGTGGGACGAGAGGGTGAGCGCGGCGAAGAGGCAGGGAATCAGGTTTTTCATCGGGAGATCGGGAAACTGTTTGTCAGGGTGAGAGGGAAATCTAAAGGGATCGCTAGTGGCCGCAAGAGCGGGGTTTGATTTTATTTGGTGAAATTTTTGCGCAGTAGCTCTTTCAGGTACGGTAGTGGGACAAGAACGGAGCGCGGGTCTTTAGTCCACCCCAGTGCCCATGTCTTCCCATTTTCACTGGATTCTCTGGGGCGAGCTGAAGACTCGCGGTCCGTCCCTGACTCAGCGAGTTCAGGGGGGCTCCTTTCGGTGATGAGTTGTCGCTTGCTTCGGGGGCGGATGGCGGCTTGCCTCGGGGAATGCGGTTTCTTGTTTGGTTGGTGTTTCTTTCTGCCGGGTCATTGGCTGCGGCTGAGATCAAAGGGCTGGCGTGGCCGGGCCTTTCGCCGGACGGGCGGACGCTGGCCTTTGAGTGGCTGGGTGATCTCTGGATGGGGCCAGTTGAGGGAGGGGAGGCTACGCGAGTGATTGAGAGTCCGGCGAAGGAGGCGTACCCGCAGTTCACCCCGGATGGGAAACGATTGGTGTTTTCCTCGGAGCGGACGGGTTCCACGCAAATTTGGTCATCGGATCTGGAGGGTGGAGACTTACGTCAGCACAGTCATCATACGGAAGGAAATGTGTTGGAGGCGGTTTCGTGGGATGGTGATTTTGCGATCGCGAGGGGGGAACGTGCGGAATCGGGATATCGGCCCACCCGGTTGCTGCGGGTGAATCTGAAGGAAGATGCACGGGAGTTACCGTTGTTCGATGCCACGGCGCACTCGGTCTCGCTGTCGCCTGATGGGAACCGGGTGCTTTTCTGCAGAGGTGGGGAGCAGTTGTATCGGAAAGGGTATCGTGGATCTAGAGCGGGAACGATTCACCTATTCGATGCACAGAAAGAGACGTTCAAAGAGATCGTGAACGATGGCTTCGAGACGCGGTCCCCGATGTGGGTGCCTGGGGAGAATTCGTTTTATTATGTTTCTGGTAGAAGTGGGGCTTTCAATGTGTGGAGGCGGGATCTCGGGACGGGTGAGGATGTGCGGTTGACGAATTTCGAGGGGGACGGAGTGATCCTGCCGACTCTTTCTGCCGACGGTGGGACGATGGTTTTCAGGGTGACGGGAGATCTGTATCGGTTCGGTCCGCTGAAGGGAGAGCCGCCGGTGAAGGTGGAATTTATTACAAAGGAGAAACTGCCAAATCGATCGGTGCGGAAGGAGAAGGTGACGGGGACTTCTTCGGTGGCGTTGGCTCCGGATGGGAAGCGGATTCTCTTCTCCGCAGCCGGGGATCTGTGGACGGTGAGTCACGAAGGGAAGGAAGAGAGATGCACGGAAACGGATGATGCGGATGAGCGTGATCCGGTTTTTTCCAAGGATGGATCGCATGTGTTTTTTCTGAAAGATGATGGCAGGACGGCGGGAATCTGGCAGGCGAAATGGTCTGGGAAGGAAATTTTGGAACTGGTGGAAATCCACAGTAGCGTGAAGTCGAAAAAAAGCCTGAGGCTGAGTCCGGATGGTTCGCGTTTGTCATGGATTGAGGCGACGGGCGATCTGATGACCTTGTCGGTTGCAGGGGGTGAACCGGTGCGGGCCATGGCCGGTTGGGACACTCCGACTTACGATTGGTCACCGGATGGGAAATGGCTGGTGGTGGCCGCGAAGGACAAGCAATCAAACCGGGATATCTTCGTGGTTGCGGCGGATGGTGAGGGAGAGCCAATCAATTTCACCCGGCATCCGGCGTTCGAGGGTTCACCCAAATGGTCGCCGGATGGGAGTAAAATTGTCTTTGTGGCGAGACGGGGTGAGGATGGGATTGCGAAATTCTGGATGGCGGATGTGCGTGGTGGGTTCGATTCGGCTGAGGTCCGGGAGTTGGAGACGGATGTGGGTGAGCCGATCCGTGTGGCGTGGGCATCGGATTCCGAAGGAGTGCTTTTCCAAAGTCGTGATACGAGGGACGAGGCGATTTACGAGGTGGATATCGATAGTGGGGATGTTGAGGAAGTGGCGGATTTCCGGGGGATCCCGGTTTCAGTTGCGAAAGGGTTGTGGCGGATTGATCGGGTGCCGACATTGATCGGGAAGGATGGTAGGAAGGCATTTGGTTTTTCCTTTTCCGTGAGGCAGGACAGAGAGAAACGCCTTCGGCTCGGGTTTCGCCGGATCTGGCGCACGCTTGCGGAGCGTTTCTATGATCCGGGGATGAATGCCACAGACTGGGAGGCGGTTCTGGAGAAATACGAGGATGCGGCGGCGGTTGCTCGGGATTCACGGCAGTTTGATCGAGTTGTCGCGCAATTGCTGGGGGAGCTGAACGCTTCTCATCTGACCTTCCGGGCTAGGCCTTGGGGGCTCGGCAAGGAGATGGAGGGCGAGAAGAAATTGACCGCATTTCCGGGTCTCGAATTCGCAAACAATGGGTCTGGCCCGTTGGTGATTGATTCGGTTTTGGAGGGATCTCCGGTTTCAAAGGTGCAATCTCCGCCTGTTGCAGGAGAGATCGTCCGAAGGATCGCGGGAAGGGATGTGGATGCTTCCTCGCCCCTGTGGGAAATTTTCAATGGAGCGGAAGGGCGTCCCTTGCCGTTGGTGCTCGAGGATGCGGATGGAACGCGGAGGACGCTGGAGTTGATTCCGATTTCTTATGAGGAAGCGAGGCGATTGGATCGTGAGGAGAAGAGAAGGACGGCGGTTGAGAAAACGGAGGAGAAGGGTTTTACCTATCTACCTTTCCGGAGGATGAAGAGCGAGGACCTGAGGGATCTGGGGGTTGAGGTTTACCGGGCATCGTTGGGATCGAAGGGGATGGTTCTGGACTTGCGTGACAATGCGGGCGGGCGGGTGGCGGACGAGTTGCTGGCCATGTTTTGTCAGCCGGTGCATACCTTCACCGTTCCGCGCGGAGGGCCGCGTGGGTATCCAGCGGATCGTCGTGCGGCACCGGCTTGGGACGGACCGATGGTGGTGCTTTGCAACGAGAATACTTTCTCCAATGCGGAGATTTTCTGTCATGCCTTCAAGCAGCTCGACCGGGGTCCGCTTGTGGGAATGCCTACGAACGGTGGGGTGATTTCCGCTGTTTCCGTAAAAATCCCGGAGGTGGGTGAGCTACAGATTCCTTTCCGTGGCTGGTATGATGTGGAGACGGGGAAGGATCTGGAGCTGAACGGGGCGGTGCCGGATGTGCTCGTAGATCTTGGCCCGGAGGATGAGGTGATGGACAGAGACCCACAGCTTGAGGCGGCGATTCGATTGTTAGAAAAGGAAGAGATCTCTCCGGAATTACCTGGTCTGTTCAAACACGGTGGAGTGGTCGTGCCCGAAGATAACGAATCTCTACGATGACGTCCGCCGGCTACTTTGGTTTCGCGATCCAGTCGTAGCGCCGGTGGCGCATTTCGTTGATCGCGATTTCGAGGATGATTCTTGAAAAGACTGCGCTGAGGGTGATGCCGATGAGTGAGGCGGGAAGCAGTAGAAACGACGAGGTCTCGGTAGCCCAGGCGTAGGCAGCTCCGACACCGCAGATGCTGGCGATGGCCCATAGAAAGAATAGAATCACTTCGACACCCGCCGAGGCGTAGTGGAGAAAAAAGGCCCCGCGTCTGCGTTTCATGGCTGCCTGAATGCGATGCCAGATCAGAATCGGACGGGAGAAATACCAGACAACCGCAAATGCGGGGATGGCCCCGAGTAACCCGTAAGCCAGCTCCGGAGTCCCATCAAGAATCGCGAGCAGACAGAAAAACGGAGTAGCGATAAGACAAAAAATGATACAGCGAACCATGGTCATTCTCTGGGAAATACGGAGCAGGCTGCGGATAGAGACGGGCAGTGTGCAGAAGAAGGGGACGTGACTGTTGCCGAGTGGAATTGGATCAGTGGCTCGCTGGATCCCGTTGCTATGGGGGAAAATTGTGAGAATCATGCCAGTCGCTGGAATGATCCATATTACTGTTCGAAAAGTCTCGCCTGGGTCTCCGGGAGGGATGAAATCGCGTCCCAGCCAAAACGCCAGTAACCAAAGTGGCGAGAGGAGAAGTGCGAGGTTGGTGAAAAGAGTCCAGCGCTTCCCAGGATCGAGGAGCGCCACGGCGATTGGTTTGTCGGCGGGCGATATGCTTCTGGATACGAGTCGGTTCACCCAGCCCTTTTCTTCAGAAGTATCCTTACGCTCTTCCATTTGCGAAGAGAGGGGTTCGGTTGGGCCGGAGAGCGGCTTTTCTTCACGGGAGAAGTTTCCAAAAGCGCTGACGAAATCGTAGGGCTTGTCGAATTCGGGGTATGCGGTGGAGGGCCAGCGGATCCAATTCCAAGCACCCCAGAAAATCCAGATCGCGGCAACAAGGAGTCCGCCATGTTCTCGGAACCCCGGCAGCACCCATACGGGAGGAAATACCCAGAGCATCCGCACCTCATAGGGGCCCGTGAGAAAAGGGCGGCTCATTCCATTGAAATAGATGGCGATCAGATACGCGACTACCAACCAACCGGCGAGGTGCCAGATTTTCACCAAGCGGAATCGGGATATCCATCGGTTCTCGCAGAGAATGACCGTCGAATACGTCACAGCGAGCAGCAAAACAGCGGTTGTGATTGCTCGTGGAATTTCTTCGTGACCGAGCAAGCCGAAAGCGATCAGGGCTGAGATACTACAGGCTGAGAAAAGGGATTTTCTAAAGAAGCGATACCGGATGTATGCGAGCGCCTGACTTCCCATGATGGGAGCGTTGGCCATGGCAGTGAAGAGGCCGCTTCGCTGTGCGGTGGCGGCGAGGAACATTGACCCAGTGCGCACGAGGAACATCATCGCGACAGCGCAGACCATCAGGGAAATGGGTTTGGATTCCGGAGAACCCGCCAGACCTCGAAGGAATCCGTAGGTCATGAGGATAACGAAAAATCCAAGTAGAATTTTTGAGAAGAGCCCCGTCCACCAGCCGCAATCCTGGGGTTCAAGGCCCCGCTCACCAGCTGCCCTTTTTGCGATGCGTAGGACCTCCTTCTCGGTCTTGGGATCGTGCAGTCTCATAGCTGCGGAAGGATACCTCTGAGGATTTTTTCGGAACCCTCTGGATCCGTAGCGAGATATTCTCTTAGACGTTTGCTCTCTGCAAACAGCACTGGTTTCCCATCCCGGAGGACGCAGACGTGATCGGAGAAATCCGCTGCCATGGCGATCATTTGGGTGGTGTAGATGACGGTGGAGCCTTGTCCGGCCAGTTGGCGGGTGAGCCTGCGGTAGGCTCCCATGCCGATCTCGTCCATGCCGGATGCGAAAGGCTCGTCGGCCAGCCAGAGTTCAGGCATGATGGCGGCGACGCATGCGAGGCCGGCTTTCCACAGTTGGCCACGTGAGAGCTTGCCGGCCTCCCGTTTCATCAAGGGGGCGCATCCGCTTCCTTCCAGCCAGGTCTCAAATTCCTTTTCCCTGCCATCGAGTGATTTTCCGTGCAGTGCAGCGAAGGTGGCGATGTTGCGGGCGACTGACTGATCTTGGAAAAGCAAAGGCATGTCGGGGGTGAAATGCAGGCGCTTTCGGAGTTCCATATTTTCCCGGTCGAAGATCCCGGAGTCGTAGAGAACCATGCCGTGATCGGGGACGGAAATCCCGGCGAGGATGCGGAGTAAGGTAGATTTTCCCGCTCCGTTTTCCCCCACCAAGGCGATGATGGAGCCGGGTGGGATATGGAGGGAAAATTCATCCAGTGCCATGATGCGGCCGAAGGATTTCGTGAGGCCCTGAAGAGCGATGTGCATGGATGGGATGCTGTGAGGATGATGGCTGTGGGGAAAGCTTTGAAATCAGACTCTGAAACGAAAACTTTTGCGGTGGATCGGCTGGTGATGCGCGCATCTTGGACCGAGGTCAGGCGGTTCTTCGTTGTGGCGATGTGAATCGCCTCGCTCACCGTCTTGGTTGGCAAGACCGTTGGAAGATTTGCAGTTTGGAAAGTGAACGTAGCGGATTAAAAAGATGCCAATAGTGAAACAAAGCTTTTGACGATCGTAAGAATGCGAGGACTATACAAAAAATCTGCTAGTCCTGTATTAACTGGGGAAAAAACGTCATATGAACTCGATTTGCTTCCCTTCCAAAACATTGGTACTCGGTCTCTTCCTCCCTACCGTTTTCCCGACGGGTATTAACGGAGCCACTACAGTGATTGACCTTTCAGTTGGCTCGATTACCCAACCATTTACAAATTCGACCGATGTCACCACGAACGGCTCGCAGTTCGGTTTCAGGGTGTCCGATCTTGGGTTTGCCGGGGCTAACCGATCAAGTGGAGATGCGGGGAACGGTGGCTCCGGACAAGGGATTTTCAGCGTTTCCAACAATGGTGTGGTGCAGCTCAATTCCTTCGGAGGAGGGCAGGCACAAGGCGTTTTCTATCAATCCAACGGAGGCAACGGCGGCAACTACACAGCGGAGAACGACGATAACAATGCAGGTTCCGGGGGTGTTGGGGGTAGCGTGACAGGAAGCAACTCCGGTGTCGTGGAGGCAAATGGAGATTTCGCGACGGGCTTCTCACTTTTTCGTGGTGAAAGCTACGGAGGAAATGGCGGTTCCGCTGCAAACAACGAAGGACGTGGTGGCAACGGAGGAAACGGGACGGAGGTCGTTTTGACAAATTCGGGGATCCTGCGCACCGGATCCGGGGATAATATAACCGGAGGTATTCAGTTTCGCGGTTTGCTAGGAATTTCCAACGGAGGGAACGCAGGCTCGGGAAGCTCGGGTGCGTCAGGTGGTTTGTCGGGAGATGTTAGGGTGCTGACTCAAAATTCGTCCCGAATCGAATTGGATCTAGGCTCCACCAATGAACCGCAAGTCACAAGTATCTACGGGATTCTGGCGGAGTCGGTGGGAGGGAATGGAGCAGACTCTCTGAAAAAAGACGAGGATGGTGGAAACGGAGGGAATACAGGATCCGTAGGTGTGGAGGCATTGGTCGATGAGATCGCAATCGATGCCCGCGGGCGGACATTGGCACCCAATTCCGCAGGGATCGGTGCGTTCACCACCGGTGGAAACGGTGGATTTGCGGCGAACGGTGATTCCAATTCGATCAGTCTTGCTGGGAGGGGAGGAAATGCGGGCGCGATAAGCATCAATTCTAGCAGCCAGATCACTCTGCAAGGCGATGGACTTCTCGGAATCAATGCGGAAGCGCGCGGCGGTCAAGGAGGCGGTGGCACAGACAATGAAAAGAGTTTCTCCAATGAAGGTGGCAATGCGGGGAGGGTGGATATCACCCTGAAAAGTGGCGGCGGGCAAGTCACGACGGATGGCGTTGGTTCAATTGGAATCCGGGCGGCCTCCATCGCGGGTGAAGGTGGGTCCACACCTGCAAGTCGGCAAGATATCGGCGGCACTGCTGGTGATGGCGGAAATGGAGGAATGGCTGGTGCGGTAAGTGTCGGGCTTGAGGCTGGGACGATTCTTTTTACGGGCGGTGCGGACTCTACAGGACTCAATGCCAGTTCTCAGGGAGGAGATGGCGGGGCTGGTGGTGAGCTGTCCACTTTGGCAGATGCGGGAGGGGGCGGAAGTGGGAATGGAGGTGTGGGAACAGCCGGAGGGGCTGTTGTCATCCGGCTCAATGACGGGTCTCAGATCCGGACTGGGGGGGCGGGAAGTGCGGGTATATTGGCGGTTTCCTCGGGTGGAAACGGCGGAGCCGGAGGTGAGATCAAGGAGATTTTTTCGGGGAACGGCGGTGAAGGAGGAAATGGAGGCAACGGGGGGAACGTTGACGTGCGACTTGAAGACAGTGGAGCCCGCATTGATACCTTCGGGAATTCATCAAGCGGCATCATCGCCCGGAGTCTGAGTGGAAACGGCGGAATGGGAGGGTTCGAGGATGTAACTATAAGCGGCGGGAGTGGATCTGGAGGGCGGAGTGGAGATACCGGAACCATTGAAGTGATAAACTCCGGTTCGATCAGCACTGCGGGCGACGACTCCTACGGAATTCTTGCACAAGGCTTCGCTGGCGGTGGCGGTGGTTCTGGCGGCGGCTCTTCCGTTTTCGATACGAATATCAATCAACCGGGGACGAGCGGCACAGTAGGGTTCGTTCAAGTTGCGAATTTCGGAAACATTTCCACACTCGGGGACAATTCCTATGGAGTTTTGGCTCAATCGGTTTCTGGCTCGGGCGGAGCAGGCGGAGATTCGCAGCTTGGTTTTGTATCGCTAGGGGGGGATGGAGTGTTCGCAACCAACGGGGGTGCGGTTGATTTTGATCACAACGGAAATCTCACAACCGCCGGCGAGGGCTCTCATGGAGCGATCGTTCAATCGATAGGCGGAGGCGGTGGGGACGGTGGTTCTGCTGCTGGTCTGATTTCGATCGGGGGGAGTGGCAGCGGAGGTGGTGCTGGGGGGGCGGTTACTTCGGACCTTTTCGGATCCAGAATCACCACGACGGGCACTCAGGCGATCGGATATATTGGCCAATCGATCGGCGGCGGCGGAGGAAACGGCGGCAATGCCGTGGCATCTGGCCCAGGAGCAGCGGTTTCGCTGGGGGGGACAGCCGGTGAGGGTGGCAACGGAGGTAATATTGGTTTCACGAGCAGCGCGAACATCGCCACAGGAGGGGGAGTCACCAAAGTCTCCGATCAGAACAATTCTGGTGGAACGACTACGCTCGCGACGGGTTCCAGATCCGTGGGTATCGTCCTCCAATCGATTGGCGGCGGCGGCGGCAATGGTGGCTCAGCCCATTCGCTTTCCGTTGGAGCAGGTCTCAGCTCGGCGACTGCGCTAGGTGGAAGCGGAGGGCAAGGTGGCAACGGTGGTGATGTGACCGTGACGATAGAGGGCGGGTCGATCCGAACCGGGCAATACGATCTCTCGAAACTGACGACTTCAAATACACTCCCGACTGATGCGATCGGCATCCTTGCTCAATCGATCGGTGGCGGCGGCGGAAACGGTGGTTCCTCTTTTGCTGAGGCTCTCGCGATTGGTGTTCAAGTGCCGGGCACCGATACCTCTGTAGGAGCTGCACTCGCCTTTTCCGCTGGGGGAACTGGCGGGGCCGGTGGCAACGGGGGAGGTGGCGCTAGTGTGGGAGGGGTTCTTGTCGATCTGACAAAGGGCACCGCCATCATGACTGAGGGTCAAGGATCTCACGGTGTCTTGGCACAAGGAATCGGCGGCGGTGGAGGCAACGGAGGTGATTCATCGGCATTTGCCGCGAGTCTCGGATATGCGAATAGCGATAGCCCCTCGGTAGCCGTCAATGTCGATGTGACACTTGGTGGTCGCGGTGGTATCGCTGGAACCGGCGGCAACGTTCGTGTCAATTTGGGAGACACCAATGAAGGAAGTGCTTCAATCACTACGGTTGGAGACTTTTCCAATGGCGTGACTGCCCAGTCGATCGGTGGAGGAGGCGGCAACGCGGGGATCGGTGGCGGAACCACTCAGAATTACGGCGGATCGACCTCTCTGAGCGCGAGTATCGGACTGGGCTCCTCAGGCGGCGCCGGTGGGAAAGGCAACTCTGTCAGGATCGATCTGAACCTCGGAAGTGAGGTCACGACCTACGGGGATGGTTCGAACGGGCTTCTGCTCCAATCGATCGGTGGCGGAGGTGGCACTTCTCAGGGCGGGACACTGAGCTTGGGAACATCGTTTTCAGTCGATGAGGAAGGCATGGCCGAAAATCCGGACAGCACCAACTACAATGCGAATCTTGACGTGACTCTCGGAGCCAGAGGTGGCGGAGGAGGTGATGGTGATGTCGCGACCGCACTTCTCGCTGATGGGGGAGAAGGGGTAGTTACTTACGGGAACGACTCAAGTGGTATCGTGGTCCAATCGATCGGCGGAGGCGGAGGTATCGCGGGCGCGGCCGGTTCGTTCGCATCACCGGACGTCCCGGCCATCCCCGATGGGAGCAGGGTGATTAAGTTGTTCGATCCCGGCGATGGGGAGGAACCAGAAACGACCGATAGGAATTATTCCGCGAACCTCACCTTGGGATCGCAGTCGTCCGGAGCATCTGGCAACGGAGGCCAAGCGACCTTTGACGATCAGGGAGGATCGTTCGCGGATACCCATCGGGATTGGTCCCATGGTGTCCTCGTGCAATCCATAGGTGGTGGCGGAGGCAAAGCGGGTAGCGCGGTCGCCACCGGTCAAGGTGTGGGGAATCAGATCGATCTGCGCCTCGGCGGTTTCGGATCGGGGGCGAAATCATCAGATTCCTCGGGAGCGACCGGCGGCCTTGCCCAGGCATTTCTGAACGGCACCCGGATTCGGACGGGGCTGGCTTCGGGTTATTCCTCGTACGGTCTGGTCCTCCAAAGCATTGGCGGAGGTGGCGGGATCGTTGCGGACAATTCCGATTCGGCCACAGGCAGAATTTCGGTAGGAAACTCGGCGAATATGTTCACGGATACTTCCGGCAAAGTGACCGGCAACGGACAACAGGTCATGATCACCGGAAACGCTTCCATCGATACGTTCGGGGTGGGGGGGCACGGCGTGATCATGCAGTCCATCGGCGCTGGCGGAGGAATCGGAGGGGCGGGAACGTCCAGTGAAAACGCATTCGACAGCTCGGTCAGTCTGGAGGTTGGTGGAAACGTGAGTTCGGTTGGAATTGGCGGAGACGTGACGCTCGCCAACGGTTCGTCCCTAAGGTTGGAGACAAGCGGCGACCATTCTTACGGCCTCCTCGCCCAGAGCATCGGTGGCGGCGGTGGACTTGGAGCCGTCGTCGATCCAGAGGCCGCATTCTTCCGCGGCCCCCAGTTGGGAAGCACGAGCAGCAATCGGGGTGGCAATGTCACTCTCAGCCTCGCGAGTAGCACCATCGTTACAAGTGGTCTCAATTCCCATGGAGTTGTAGCTCAATCTATCGGAGGCGGCGGCGGAATCGCCGGGTATTCTTCAGAGGGCGTTTTTAATGTCTCGAATCCTACATCAGGAACCGGCGTCGGCGATGCCGGAAACCTGAATATTGCTCTGAATCAACAGGGAAGCATCACGACCAGCGGTGACCGGGCGCACGGAATTCTTGCCCAAACGATAGGCGGAGGTGGCGGAATCTTGAATGGCTCCGCCGGGCGTAGCAACCAGCAGGGCTCTGGACTGACCGGGGATCTCTCGGTTCAGGTTGATGGAAATATTACGGTAACCGGTCAGGGGTCCTACGGAATTTTCGCGCAGCAGGTCGCACCGACATTCAAGGGCACCCCTCCACTGATCAGGGTGGGAGGAACCGTTACTTCCGCAGATACCGCCATCGCGATTGAAGCTTCCAACGGATCGATCCAGGTTGATGCCGGAGGGAAAATCGAGGGGCCGGTCGCCGTTCAAAGACTTGGACCTGTCCTTGGTTTTGTAGAGGTTACCAACAACGGAACCTTGGACGGGTCCATACTCGGAGACAGCACCGCGACGTCCGGTGTCCAAAACGCGAAGCCCTCCGGGGCGGCTTTCGTCCTTCGCCCAGGAGCAGCGAGCATATCTCTCATTAATACCGGTGAGTTTATTGCCGGTCCCTTGGTGCAGGCGGATGTGACGAACAGAGGTATTCTGAGGCTCCGTGAGCTAACCCGACTGGAGGGGTCACTGGTGCAAAGGTCATCAGGGACGATTCTAGCGGAGACCGATTTCGCATCCGATGAGCGCGGGCGCTTGGTCGTCGATGGAGATGCGGATCTTTCCGGCACGATTCAGGTCGCGGGGACCAACGTGAACGGGAACCGTGAAGTCGAAGTGCTGCGTGTCGTCAACGGTGACTTCAACAATGATCTTGAGGTCGATTCCAGCTCATCGAGACTGTTCAGCTACGCGCTTCGTCGGAGCGGGAACCGGCTGCTGGTGCGGGCGGCGGCGGATTTTTCACCAGCGGATTTCAGCCTTTCTGGCAATGCTGTTTCCATCGGAAATTATCTGGAAAGGGCGTTCCAGGCAGAGGGAAACGAGGGCTTGGTCGATCTGTTCGCAGACCTCGAGCAACTTGCCGCCAATTCCCGGTCCTACGAAGACGCGCTGGAGCAGTTCACTCCGGGAGCCAGCCTCGGCTTCGCCACCCGTGAGCTGTGGGCGCAGCAGGCTCTGGGCGAAGCTGCACTCGGTGAAAAAGTCCTTCGAGGTGATTCCGCGCGCCCTGTCGAGGTGCAGTCGATGTGGGCGAAAACCTCCGGCGGTTCCTTCGAAGGAGACGGCTACGATCTCGACAGCTACAGCACCCTGGTGGGCGGACAGTGGGAGTATTCCCCGGGCTTTTTCCTAGGCGGGACCATCGGCTACCGTTCCGATGACTTGAAGGCAAACGATGGCACGGTCTCGGGAGACGGAGATGCGGTGCTTGGCGCGCTGACGGCGAAATACGAGCCGGGCGACTGGAGCTTTGCCGTAGCTCTAACCGGGAGCTCCAGCTCGAACGACGTGACAAGGCGCATTTCCGTTCCAGGAAACGTAGCTGAACTGGAAGGCTCGCCCGATCAAACTGGATTCGGTCTGCTCGGACAGGTGGGCTATACCTACCACGACGAACGCGGCTACGTGCGGCCAATGCTCACCGCAGGATTGATTCATGTCCGGGCAGATAGCTACACGGAGCGCGGCAACAGCAACTTGCGCCTTCAGGTAGATGAAGAGAGTCAGACGGCACTGGTGGTGACACCGGGTGTAGAGGCCGGTATCCGCAGCGATCTGCCCAACGGCATGACACTGCGCAGCTATGTCTCCGGCGGTGTGAGTTTCTCCACGGTGGATGAATGGGAACAGAAGTCGCGCTTCGCGGAGGGTCCTGTTGGTATTGGCGGGTTCGACTCGTCCATCCCGCAGGATGATGTCGTAGCAAGGGTCGCTGCGGGTTTCCAGATGCAGTTCACCGATACGCTGAGCGGCTACGTCCAGTACCAGGGCGAGTTTTCCGACAGCCTTTCGAGCAACGGAGCAGGTGTCGGTCTCAGGGTGGAGTTCTGAGAAATTTGGAATTCCGCTCTAACTTTTTTCCGGATGCAGAACGGTGCAAACAACAAGTCATTATCAAAAGATCTTGAAAATTAACGCCCATGTGATTAGTGGCCACACAATACAAACGCTATAAGTTATGAAGATATCTTTCTATCTACCCGGGTCCCTCGCCCTTGGAATCGTCGTCCCCATTGCTCTGTCACCCGTGACCTACGCTGCCACGACAGTGATCGACCTCTCGGTGAGCCAGATCACCCAGCCGTTTACGAATACGATGGATGTCTCCACGAGCGGCTCCCAGTTCGGCTTCCGGATTTTCGATATCGGGCAGTCGGGGGCCAATCAATCGAGTCAAGACGCCGGTAACGGTGTGTCGGTCGGAGGAATTTCCAATGTCGCGAACACGGGTCAGATCATTCTCAATTCATTCGGTTCGGGGCAGGCACAAGGGGTGTTTTACCAGTCGCTAGGTGGTAACGGTGGAAATTACACAAGCTCGAACAACAATCACAACGCCGGCTCCGGAGGGAACAGCGGCAATGTGACCGGGTCGAATACGGGAAATATCGAGGCCAGGGGCAATTTCGATACGGGTGTAGCGCTCTTCCGGGGTGAAAGCTACGGTGGCCAGGGTGGCAGTGCTGCGAACAACGAAGGCCGTGGTGGCAACGGGGGCAACGCCGGAGGAATCAATCTCACGAATTCGGGTGCCATCAGGATCAATGGAGGAGAGGTCACCGGCGGAACACAGTTCCGGGGGATCCTCGGATTTTCCCGGGGAGGCGCCGCCGGATCCGGAAGCTCGGGTGCTAGCGGAGGCAATTCCGAGAACGTTTCGGTGGACATGTCTGGGGGTAGGATCGATCTGACGCTTGGCGCGGCCGATCCTTCGCAAGTCACAAGCCTCTACGGTATCCTTGCGCAATCCTCTGGCGGAAACGGAGCGGACTCGCTCAAACAGAACGAAAACGGTGGCAACGGGGGCAACACAGGCACCGTCAGTGTCAGATCGGATGATATCGAAATCGATGCCCGCGGTCGGACATTGGCAGCGGATTCCGCCGGTATTGGCGCGTTCACGTTCGGAGGCAACGGCGGGAAAGCCGCCAACGGCGACTCGAACAACATCAGCCTCGCCGGACGGGGTGGAAATGCGGGAGCGATCATGATCGATGTCCCGGGTAGTATCAGGGTCCGCGGAGACGGACTTCTTGGAATCAACGCGAGAGCACTCGGCGGTCAGGGCGGAGGTGGCACGAACAACGAGAAGAGTTTTTCCAACAACGGGGGGAACGCGGGTTCGGTTCGCGTGACCATGGCCGATTCCGGTGCGGAAATCACGACGGATGGAAGGGGTTCGACAGGAATCAGCGCTACAACAATCTCCGGCGATGGTGGCACCACGCCCACGAGTGACCAACGGCAAGGTGGGACGGCTGGCGACGGAGGCAATGGTGGTGAAGCCGGTCGGGTAGATATTTCCCTGACTGGAAACAATGCTGTGAGAACTTCCGGAGCGAACTCCGTGGGTATCCTCGCAGGATCCGAAGGCGGTGATGGCGGAAACGGTGGACAACTTAGCACCATTTTCGATGCGACTGGTGACGGACCCGGTGACGGCGGATCCGGTGCTGCCGGTGGTAATATCTCGGTCGTTTTGACCGATCGCTCAAGGGTTGTTACCGCCGGGGACGACAGTATCGGAATTTCTGCGGTTTCATCCGGAGGGAACGGTGGCGCGGGTGGGGAAATTTTCGATGATTCGACTGGGGACGGTGGGACAGGAGGAAACGGAGGCAACGGCGGAATCGTGGCGGTAGGCACCGATCCTGATGTGGAAGTTACGACTGGCGGTGCCCGGTCGAGTGCGATCCTTGCTTCAAGTCTGAGTGGCAACGGAGGAGTCGGCGGGACGGCGAACGCAACGATCAGCGGAAGCAGCGGCGGCGGAGGAATCGGAGGCAATACCGGCCTAGTTGTCGTGGAAAATTCTGGTTCTCTCAGCACTTCGGGAGTCGATTCCTACGGAATCCTTGCCCAGGGATTTTCAGGAGGAGGAGGTGGTTCCGGGGACGGACTCTCGGTTTTGAATACGGACATTGACCAAGCGGGAACCAGCGGATCGGTCGGCTTGGTTCAGGTCTTCAACTTTGGATCGATCAGCACCCTGGGGGACAACTCATATGGCGTTCTCGCTCAATCGGTCTCCGGCTCGGGCGGTGCTGGGGGAAGCTCTCAGTCTTTCGTAGTTCCGTCACTCGGCGGTGATGGTGCGTTTGCGACCAATGGGGGAGATGTGGAGTTCGATCACAACGGCACAATCACAACTGCCGGAGCCGGATCACATGGAGCGATCCTTCAAACGATCGGTGGGGGAGGTGGCGACGGTGGTTCGGCCACAGGGCTTGTCACGATCGGTGGTGGCGGAACAGGCGGTGGCGCGGGAGGTTCGATCACCTCGGAGCTGTTTGAATCCCGAATCACGACGACCGGCACCCAGGCGATCGGTTACCTCGGGCAAACCGTCGGAGGTGGCGGCGGCAATGGCGGCGATGCCGTGTCCAATAGTCCCGGATTCGCGGTATCTCTCGGAGGAACGGCAGGAGCTGGCGGCAACGGAGGAACTATCAATCTGCTGAGCAGTGGAAGCATCTCTACCGGCGGCGGAGTCGCTGTCGTTCCGGACCAAGCCAATCCCGGTGAAACCCTGACTCTCGCGACCGGTTCGAGATCCTCGGGACTGGTCCTCCAGTCCATCGGTGGTGGAGGCGGAAACGGCGGCTCAGCCTACTCGCTCTCGGTTGCTCCCGGCCTCAGTGCTGCGACCGCTCTCGGTGGCAGCGGTGGAAATGGTGGCAACGGAGGGGATATCACCCTCACCACGGAAGGCGGCTCGATCCGTACCGGGCAATATGATCTTTCGAAACTCACGACCGCGAATACGCTGCCGACCGACGCGATCGGGATTCTCGCGCAATCGGTCGGGGGTGGAGGCGGCAACGGCGGCTCTGCCTTCGCCGAGGCTCTCGCTCTCGCAGTCACGATTCCCGGAACAGATGTGGCGGTAGCGGCAGCGGGCACCTACTCCGCTGGTGGCAAAGGTGGCGGCGGTGGCGATGGTGGCGGCGCGACCAGTGGAAACGGCGTGTTTCTCGATCTGACGAAAGGCACCCGTATCATGACCGAAGGGCAGGGCTCGCACGGCGTCCTGGCCCAAGGCATCGGTGGCGGCGGTGGAAACGGAGGTGACTCCTCGGCCTTCTCCGCGACCCTCGGTTACGGCTTTTCGCCGACAAGTACCCCGACGGTATCGCTCAACCTTGATGTGACTTTGGGAGGAACCGGCGGCTCAGGCGGAAAAGGAGGAAAGGTGCTGGTGAACGTGGGAGACGAAGCGGGAGCAAACACGTCTGTCCTGACACTCGGGGATTTCTCCAACGGAGTAACGGCCCAATCCATCGGTGGCGGTGGAGGCAATGCCGGCTTGGGCAGCGGTACGACCGAAAACTACGGTGCGTCCACCTCGGTGCGCGCCAGTATCGGCCTGGGATCGAGCGGAGGTGCGGGGGGTGTCGGAGGTTCGGCGGCGATCGATTTGAAATCCGGCAGCGGAGTGACGACCTATGGTGACGGCTCGAACGGTCTGCTGGTGCAATCCATCGGCGGAGGGGGAGGTACCTCGCAAGGGGGAACCCTGAGTTTGGGGGTCGCGTTTCCGGTGAAAGGCGAGTTCCTTGAAAATACCCCTGTCAGCAAGATTTCTGTCAAAGGAAGTCTTGACGCCACTCTCGGCGCTACCGGTGGCGGTGGTGGTGATGGCGGCAACGCTCTAGTCACGCTAGGTGGCGATGTGATCACCTTCGGAAACGACTCCACGGGGGTGCTGGTCCAATCCATCGGCGGAGGTGGCGGTGTGGCGGGAGCGGCGGGAGCGTTCGCTTCCCCCGATGTGCCCTGGACTCCCGACGGATCGATTTTCCGGCGCGCAAAAAAGCTCTTCGGTAGGGATTTCCGGGTGCCGGTCACGGCGGAATACTCGGCTGACATCTCCATTGGCTCCTTGAACTCCGGAGCGTCGGGCAGAGGTGGACTGGCGACTTTCGAAGACGTCGGTGGGTCAACCGTGCAAACCACCGGGGATTGGTCCCATGGTGTCGTGGTGCAATCCATCGGTGGTGGCGGAGGAAAGGCAGGATCCGCAGCGGCTACGGGTCAGGGTGCGGAGACCGAGATCGACCTGTCTCTAGGTGGGAGTCGCGAGGGTGCGAGCTCTGGATCCGCTACTGGATCGAATGGGTCTACTGCCACGGCGACCTTGAACAACACGACGATCAGGAGCGGGTTTGTGACCGAGCAGAGTGGGGCGGATACCGGGTTCTCCGCTTTCGGTCTCGTCTTGCAGAGCATAGGCGGCGGCGGTGGGATCGTGGCGGACAATTCCGACTCGGCTTTCGGCAGCATCAGCGTGGGCCAGGCCAGCTCGAATGCGAGGCCTGTCGGCAACAGCAGCGAGGTTTCACTCACCGGCAGCGCGACGATCAGCACATCGGGTCTCGGCGGGCATGCCGTTCTCATGCAGTCCATCGGCGGTGGCGGAGGAATCGGCGGAGCGGGAACCAGCAGCGTGAATGCGTTCGATAGCAAGATCACTCTAACAGTCGGCGGAGGAAACGGTTCGGCGGGATTTGGTAGTGACGTGAAGCTGGTTGACGGCTCGGTCCTGGACTTGCAAACGAGCGGAGATCATTCCTACGGCTTGCTCGCCCAGGCTATCGGCGGCGGCGGTGGACTTGGAGCGATCGTGGATCCGACATCCGTTTCATTCGTGACCACCCAATCCGGAGATGGACCCACCAACCGGGGCGGGACGATCGACCTTAGCCTCGGGGCCAGCAAGATCAGCACGACCGGCTATGCGTCCCATGCGGTCGTGGCCCAAGGCATCGGTGGAGGAGGCGGGATCGCCGGATATGAATCCGAGTTCCCTTTTCGGATTTCCAATCCCACGAGTGGTTTCGGTGTGGGCAACGGCGGTAGGGTTTTTGTTCGGCTCAACTCGCAAGGAATCATTACGACCAGCGGTGACAGTGCGCACGGAATCCTTGCCCAGAGCATTGGTGGTGGCGGAGGGATCCTCAGGGGAATCGCCGGACGGGCGAATAAGGACGGGTCTGCAGTTGCGGGAGATGTCTCCGTGGAGGTGGACGGGAGGATTTCCGTGACCGGAGCCGGATCATACGGGATTTTCGCACAGCAGGACGCACCGACCCCACCGGGCCCGACTGCTCCAAGCCAAGCCTTTGTAAGGGTAGGGGGAACTGTGGTTTCCCAGGACGTCGGCGTCGTGATTGATTCGGCAAACGGTCTGATTCAGATCGATTCCGGAGGAGTTATCGAGGGCCGAACGGCTGCGATCCAGAGACTGGGTCCGACCGAAACCACTCTAAATATCGTTAACAACGGAACATTGAACGGCACCATCCTTGCGAACAACTTTTCAAGATCCGGGACCGGTGTGTTTAATCTGAAACCGTCTGGATCCGACGTAGTCTCCCGCTCAGGTGCCGCGAGCGCATCCTTGCTTAATACCGGTGAGTTCATCGCCGGTCCCCTGGTGCAAGCGGATGTGACGAACAGAGGCATCCTGAGACTCCGTGAACTGACCCGCCTGGAAGGGACATTGGTCCAGAGGGCATCCGGGACGATTCTGGCGGAAACCGATTTCGCATCCGAGGAACGCGGGCGTCTTGTCGTCGAAGGGGATGCGGATCTTTCCGGCACGATTCAGGTCGCGGGGACCAACGTGAACGGGAACCGTGAAATCGAAGTCCTGCGTGTCGTGAACGGTGACTTCAACAATGATCTTGAGGTCGATTCCAGCTCCTCGAGACTGTTCCGTTACGCGCTTCGCCGGAGCGGGAACCGTTTGCTCGTGCGGGCCGCTGCGGATTTTTCACCAGCGGATTTCAGCCTTTCTGGCAATGCTGTTTCCATCGGAAATTATCTGGAAAGGGCGTTCCAGGCAGAGGGAAACGAGGGCCTGGTCAATCTGTTCGCAGACCTCGAGCAACTCGCCGCCGATTCCCGGTCCTACGAAGACGCGCTGGAGCAGTTCACTCCGGGAGCCAGCCTCGGCTTCGCCACCCGTGAGCTTTGGGCGCAGCAGGCCCTTGGCGAAGCGGCACTCGGTGAAAAGGTCCTTCGAGGTGATTCCGCGCGCCCGGTCGAGGTTCAATCGATGTGGGCGAAAACCTCCGGCGGTTCCTTCGAAGGAGACGGCTACGATCTCGACAGCTACAGCACCCTGGTGGGCGGACAGTGGGAGTATTCCCCGGGCTTTTTCCTAGGCGGGACCATCGGCTACCGTTCCGATGACTTGAAGGCAAACGATGGCACGGTCTCGGGAGACGGAGATGCGGTGCTTGGCGCGCTGACGGCGAAATACGAGCCGGGCGACTGGAGCTTTGCCGTAGCTCTCACCGGGAGTTCCAGTTCGAACGACGTGACCCGGCGCATCTCCGTTCCCGGGAACGTGGCCGAACTGAAAGGCTCGCCGGATCACACCGGGTTCGGCCTGCTCGGCCAAGTGGGCTACACCTACCACAATGAGCGCGGCTACGTGCGGCCGATGCTCACCGCGGGAGTGATCCACGTCCGCGCCGAGGAATACACGGAAAATGGTGGAAGCAACTTGCGCCTGCAAGTGGATGACGAGAGCCAGACGGCACTGGTGGTAACGCCAGGTTTTGAGGCCGGTATCCGCAGCGACCTACCTAACGGCATGACTTTGCGCAGCTATGTCTCAGGCGGAGTGAGTTTCTCGACCGTGGACGAATGGGAGCAGAAGTCGCGCTTCGCGAATGGTCCAGCTGGTATCGGCGGCTTCGATTCGTCCATCCCGCAGGATGATGTCGTGGCAAGAGTCGCGGCAGGCTTCCAAGCGCAGTTCACCGAGTCATTGAGCGGCTACGTCCAGTATCAGGGCGAGTTTTCCGACAGCCTATCAAGCAACGGAGCAGGAGTCGGCCTCCGGGTGGAGTTCTGACAGGCCAGCTAAACAGGTTTCCAATCAATCTCAGATTTTACGGCCTATACCGCGACGAAGCAGCTACGCATGATTTTACTCCCGAAGATGGCGGATGGCCTCCAGCATGGCGGGGACGAGCATGGGCAGGCACTCGGCGATGGCTTTGGGATTTCCCGGTAGGTTGACGATGAGGGTGCGGTTGCGAGTTCCGGCGGTGGCGCGGGAGAGGATGGCGGTGGGGACTTTCTCGAAACTCCGCATACGCATGGCTTCGCCGAAGCCGGGAAGCTCGCGGTCGAGAACTGCACGTGTGGCTTCCGGGGTGTTGTCACGGGCGGAGGGGCCGGTGCCGCCGGTGGTGAGGATGAGTTCCGGGGACTCCTTGTTGCAAATGGTGCGAAGCAGATTTTCGATTTCTACGAGGTCGTCGGGCATGACGTGGCGGATCCATTCAGTGACAGGAAAGCCAGCTTCCGAGAGGACTCGCTCGATTTCAGGTCCGCTGAGATCCTCGTAGGTACCGGTGCTCGCGCGGTCGCTGAGTGTGAGGCGGGCGACTTTCATGATTTTGTTTTTTCGACGAGTTCGATTCCCCCGATGACCATGGATTTGTCAACGGCCTTGCACATGTCGTAGATGGTGAGGGCGGCGATGGAGACGGCGGTGAGGGCTTCCATTTCCACTCCGGTTTTTGCGGAGGTGGAGGCAGTAGCTCGGATCGCAATGCCTTGCTCAGTGATCTCGAAATCCACATCGACTTTGTCGAGTGGCAGGCTGTGACAGAGAGGGATGAGCTTGTCGGTGATTTTCGCAGCCTGGATGGCGGCGATGCGGGCGACGGTGAGGACATCGCCTTTGGGTATGCTCTTGTCGCGCAGTGCGGTGAGGGTGTCGGCGGTGCAGGAGATGAAGCCGGCGGCGGTGGCGGTGCGGCGTTGCACGGGCTTTGCTCCGACATCGACCATGCGGGCGGTTCCTTGGGAATCCAAGTGGGAAAAATTGCTCATTTCGTGCTGGGGATTTAGGAGGAGGGGAGGTCGAGCAACAAGGTGAAAGGCGGGCTGTTGTTCACGCGAATGAGGGCGTTCGTGGAGGTCAGGGAAAAGGTATCTCCCGAGGTGGACCACTGCTTTGGGGTGGCGACGAGGTTTCCGTTTTCTACTCGAACTTCGGCGGGCCAGAAGGTCTCGCGTGGATTCGGGCGGAGCAGGGAGGTATCGGAAATTTCAAGATCGAGAAACTCCCATGTCGGTTGGATTCCGGAAAGGATCTCGATGGCGAGTCGGATGGCTGTGTGAAAACAGACGAAGTGGGAAACAGGATTTCCAGGGATCACAAAGGCGGCTTGCTGGCCCCGAGTTGCGAAGGTGAGGGGTTTGCCGGGGCGTAGGTTGACCTTGTCGAAGTGGATGGTGAATCCGTTTTCCTTAAGAACAGCGGCCCCGTGATCGTGATCGCCCACGCTGGCACCCCCTGAGATGAGAAGAAGGTCGCAGGGGGTGGCGATGTGTTTTGATAGTTTGGCTGGGTCATCGGGGACCCGGTGGGAAATTGGGCGGATGCCGAAAGGGGCCAGCAGGCCACGCAACAGGGACGAATTCGTATCGCGGATTCGGCTGGGTCCGGGGATTTCAGAAGGAGCCACGAGTTCGCTGCCAGTAGCGAGGTGCAGGACTTTGGGGATGGTTCTGACTTCTGGGGAGGTTTCTCCGATCTGGGCGAGGATCGCCATTTCCGTGGCTCCGATCCGGGTACCTGCGGGGAGGACTTCGTCGCCTCGGCTGGCCTCGGACGCGCGAGGGCGAACGAAAAGAGATTCGGAGAATGAGGGGATGACCACGGTGTCTCCCTCAAGGCGGCAATCTTCCCGCATGACCACTCGTCCACCGTTATCCGGGAGATTGGCTCCGGTGGAAATGCTCATCGCTTCGCCGGGATTAAGGGATCTGTCGGGAACATCCCCTGCGGCAATCGCACCAGTCAGGAGGAAAGGACCGGGGATTGCATCAGTGCGGATCACGAAGCCATCCATCATGGAGAGATCTGCTGATGGATATTCAACATCGGCGATGGCAGGCCTCGCTAGGACACGTCCGAGCGCCAAATTCACTTCAATCCGTTCTGAGGGGAGAGAGGAAATTCTTTCGGAAATGATTTCGCGAGCTAGGTCGAGTGGGATCACTGCGGGAGGGTGGCATGAGGGGCTGAATCTCGCCACGTGAATCGTCAGAGTGAAGCAATTCACGGTAGGAGGTTCCACTTCATCGTGATAGGCTCCGAACATGAGCGCGCAAGACAAGCCGATGGTGGCATTTTACGATACCAAATCTTATGATCGGGACTTTTTCTCGGTTGCGATGGAAGGACGTGGCTTCAGTTTGCGATACTTGGACTTCCGTTTATCGACCGCGAGTGCAGCATCCGCCGAGGGGTGCAAGGCGGTATGTGTGTTCGTGAACGACAAGCTGGACCGGGAGTGCCTTGAGGCGATTTCGGAACGCGGTGTGAAGCTAATCGCGTTGCGGTGCGCTGGATTCAACAACGTGGATCTGGATGCGGCCGCGGATCTCGGGATGGCGGTGGTGCGGGTTCCCGCTTATTCGCCCTATGCGGTGGCGGAGCACACGGTTGCGCTTCTTTTGACGCTCAACCGAAAAGTCCACCGAGCATACAACCGGGTGAGGGAACTGAATTTCTCTCTGGGAGGTTTGGTGGGATTCGATCTTCATGGGAAATGTGTGGGCATCATGGGGACGGGGAAGATCGGGAGGATCACGGCGGGAATTTTTCGAGGATTTGGTTGCGAGGTGTTGGCCTTCGATCCGTTTCCTCAGAATGAATGGGCGAAGGAAAATGGGATCAAATATGTCGGAGCTGATGAATTGCTTGGAAGCTCTGATGTGGTCAGTCTGCATATGCCTTTAACAAAAGAAACGTTTCATCTGCTTGATGAAGCTGCGATCAGGAAGATGAAGAAGGGCGCCTATTTACTCAATACCAGCCGCGGAAAGTTGGTGGACAGCGCGGCAGTGATCTCCGCACTGAAGTCAGGTCAACTCGGTGGGGTGGCTCTCGATGTTTACGAAGAGGAAGAAGGGGTGTTTTTCGAGGATCACTCGGGCAGTCCGCTGCAGGATGATGTGCTCTCTCGTTTGCTTACTTTTCCAAATGTCCTCGTGACATCCCATCAAGCGTTTTTGACGAAGGAAGCTCTAGGGGCCATTGCGGAGACGACCGTGGACAGTATCTCCGAATTCTTGGAGGCCCGTGAAATTCCAGAAGAGAGGTTGGTGCGTAGATGAAACGGTCGATTCTAGCTTTCGCACAGGCACGAAATGATTTCGGTTTTTCTGAACATTTCGTGGAGGCAGATGATGTTGAGACGCTGAAGGGAATTTTAGAAAGGGTCGCTCCGGGTATCTCACTGGCGGGGTTGCGGGTGGCGGTGGATTGTGAGTTTTCGGACTGGGATGCTTCCATCGGCAAGGGGAGTGAGATCGCTTTGATTCCGCCGGTATCTGGTGGGTGACACGGGAAGTTGGGATATGAAAATACGCATCGATTTTACGCACGAGAAGATCGCCAAACCAGAGGCCGAATTGGAGTCTCGGGAGATCGGAGCGGTTGTCGAGTTTTGGGGGGTTGTTCGTGAGAAGGAGGGCGAAGAGTTACTTCAAGGACTGTTCTACGAGGCATACGAACCGATGGCCGAGAGGGTAATGGAACGCCATTTCCAAGAACTCATCGAGACTCATAGCTGCGAGTCTGTGGTGATGGTTCACCGCCTCGGCTGGGTGCCAGTGGGTGAGGCGTCTCTTTATCTACGCGTTTCAAGTTCCCACCGTGCCGAAGCTCTGCGGATGTTGGGAGAAGGAATTGATCGGCTAAAACAAGATGTGCCGATCTGGAAAGTGCTCCCTTGATCCCCGTGCTAAGGTGCTACTCCGAGACGTCGATGTTTTCCGCGAGAGGATGGGCTGGGGTCTTGGATTTTGAGCGGATCTTGAGATTGAGGAGTTCTACCCCAAGTGAGAAAGCCATGGCGAAGTAGATGTAGCCTTTGGGAATTTCAAAGTGAAGACCCTCGGCGATCAGAGCGGTGCCGATGAGAATCAGAAAGGAAAGGGCGAGCATCTTGACAGAGGGATGCTTGGAAACGAAGTCCCCAATGGTACCGGCGGCCACCATCATCACGCCAATGGAGATGACGACGGCGAGGGCCATCACGGAAAGGTGATCTGCCATACCCGCTGCGGTGATCACGGAATCCAAAGAGAAGACAATATCGATGATGGCGATCTGAAGCATGATGGCCCCGAAGGTGGCGGCCTTCACGGAGGTGTGGGACTCTTCGTCTCCCTCCAGTTTGTGATGAATTTCTTTGGTCGCTTTCCATATAAGGAAAAATCCGCCCACAAGGAGAATCAGGCCCTTTCCGCTAATACTCAGGAGTCCGGCGTGCTCGGCGGCGTAGGGAACCATTTTCCAAAAAATCGGATGAACGGGGATGGAAAACAGGGTGCTGGTGAGGCTCATCATCCACGAGATGGTGGCAAGCAGGCAGAGACGGGTGATCATCGCTAGAGCGAGACCAATAAAGCGTCCGCGCTTGCGTTGCTCCTCTGGCAGGCGATCTACGAGGATGGAAATGAAGACGATGTTGTCGATGCCTAAAACGATCTCCAGCAGTGTCAGGGTGAGTAGCGCGGCCCAGGCATCAGGTTGTGCGAACCAAGTGAAATCGAACATTTTCGTGGATTCTAGATTCTAACCTTCGCGGAAGTGAGACAATTTCTCCTATCCGTTGACTTGTTTCTCCAGAGCCTTGACGCGTTCAAGGAGTTTGGGGAGGCGGCGGACGTGAGCTTGGATTTTCATGTTCTCTCGCATGGGGGTGGCGGGTTTTCCGGAATAGATGATTCCGCCGGCGAGACTTGTGGTGACTCCAGAGCGGGCAGTAATGGTGGCCTTGTCGCCTATGGTGATGTGACCGGTGATGCCTGTCTGGGCAGCAATGGTGACGTAGTCGCCGATCTTCGTGCTTCCTGCGATTCCGGATTGGGAAACGATGAGACAGTGTTTTCCGACGACACAGTTGTGACCGATCTGGACGAGGTTATCGAGCTTGGAACCCTCTCCGATGATGGTCTTTCCGAAACGGGCGCGGTCGATGGTGGTGTTGGCACCGATCTCTACATCATCGCCAATTTCTACGATACCGACTTGGGGGATCTTGTGATGCCGTCCGTCGATAAACTGATAGCCATATCCGTCTGCGCCGATGACAGCACCGGGATGGATGATGACGCGGTCTCCTAGGACGCAGCCCTCTCGGATCGATACGTTAGCCCCGATGCGGCAGTCTTTTCCAATTTTGACGTTCCGGTAGATGACAGCGTTGGGAGAAATTTCCGTACCCTCTCCGATGTCGGAATTTTCCATAACCACAGCTCCACTGTGGACGCAGACCTTTGAGGGATCGATGGCAGCCTTAGGGCTAATCGAAGCATCAGGGTGGATGCCGGGGGAGAATTTTTCCAAAGCAGCGGCGAAGTGCGCAATAACTTCGGAAAAGGCGAGTGTCGGGTTAGGAACGGAGATGAGGGCCGGACCGTCTGTTTTAAAAACGTGTCCTGTGGGAACGATGACCGCGCCGGCTTTGGTGGCGTGGAAGTCGTGGATATACTTCTCGTTCCCGAGAAAACTAATGTCCTCTGGGCCAGCGGCATCAAGTGCCGCCATGCCGGTAAACAGAGAACCCGCCTCGCCGCAGATGATTTTACCATCGGTGCGGCCGGCGAGTTCCGAAAGACTCAGGCTGATTGCCAAAGCAGGGAAGGGTGTGGATGTTACTCCTCTGGAGCAGCAGGAGCGGTTTCCTCAACAGGTGCTTCGTCCTCCGCAGGAGCGGATTCGGCTGGTGCATCTTTGTTGAGGTCCTTGAGGAGACCTGCGGTGATATCAGTTGCGTCCTTGGTGTAGAGAAGGAAGGGAACTTGGGAGGTGCTGAGTCCGGACTTGTCGAAGACGTAATCGTAGTCGTCGGTCTTGGCCTGCTCCTCAACGAGCTTGCGGATCTCTTCGAGAATGCCCTTCATGCGCTGGACCATCTTTTCGTTGAGAGCTTGGTTGCGGCGTTGCAGGAATTCGCGGCGTTCGCGGTCGAGAGCAATGCCCTCTTGTTGTTGCATCTGCCAATCCTTGAACAGTGCCTGCTTCTTGGAATCGTTGATGGAAGGATCCTCGATTTGTTTTTTGAGGTTGCTGAGGTTGGTTTCCAGCTCGCGGATGCGGGCCAGGCGCTCGTTGTTGTCCTTCTGAATGCGGGCACGTTCCACGTTGATTTGCTTCTGTGCTTCGTTGGTGCGGTAATACTGCTTGAAAAGCTCCTGCATATCCACGGTAGCAATTTTGATTTTTGCGTCCTGCGCGGTGGCCGTGGAAATGAGCGTGGCGGCGAGGGCTACGCTGAGGAATCGTCTAATAAAGGTCATGATTGGAATGGGGTTGCGAATGTGTGCGGCGGGAGCTTGATGCGGAATTTCAGGTGCGTCAACGCGGTTTCTTGGATACGGAAACCAAACAGTTTTTTGATCTTTTAGGTTGTCATACGGTTTTCTGTGAATTACAGGTGGTCGTCTTTTCGTTGGATGGGCATTTTGCAGTCGTTCTTCGTAGCTTCCGTGCATTTTGCGGAAAACCGAGATATATATCCTTCGTCCTAGAAAAAAACCTATCTATCACACACTTTGCTTATGAGAATCGCCAGCCTTCTTTTCGTAGTCATCACCGCCGGAATTCCTTTCCTCACCAGCTGCGGCCCAAGTCTGAACGTGCTTTCCGCTAACGAAATCAAATCAGGGCGATCCTTCTCCTCCTCGGTTGAGAAAGTTACCGTTTCATCTCCCTCCTCTGCGCTGCTTTCCGCCGCTGCTTCCAAGCCGAAAGACAAGCACTCCATGCCGATCTATACTTACGGCGAGCGCAACCGCGTTGTCCGGACGACTGCTTACACCTGTTCAGAAGACGATCACATCGAATATGGCTCCAAGAATGCCACGGGTACAAACCTGAGGTATTCGGACAAAGTTCGCAGCGCGGCCGCTGACTGGTCCTTTTATCCTGTTGGCACGGTGTTTCGTATCAAAGGCATGTCCCAACTCTTCGTCGTGGACGACTACGGCTCCGCCCTAACTGGCACCGGTACCATCGATATCTACAAGCCCTGCAAGGACTACATGAACCAATGGGGCAGACGCAATGTGGAGATTTCTGTCGTCCAATGGGGTTCATTTACACGCAGTGCGGAGATCCTCAAGGGTCGCACCAAATATTCCCATTGCGCCCAGATGCTGGCCAACATCAATCGCCAGCGCCCTGATCTCGCGAAATTTGCTTCCAACTGATTTCTCTCTGCTCGCGAAGCATCGCATCGGCATTTATTGCACGGGAGCGGCCAATCGCGCTGCTCGGCACGCCGCACGGAACAAGAACGGCTTTTTCGTAAACTCTTCGAGTTTCACTAGATCACACTGGCTGAAATCCTCCACTAGCATCGTGGCTACCTCCGCAACGAACTTCTTGTCAGGGACAAAAGCGGTGATTTCGAAGTTCAGGCGGAAGGATCGATTGTCCAGATTCGCAGTCCCGACCGCTGCCATCCGTGAATCGATGAGCATGACTTTCTGATGGAGAAAGCCACGACGGTATCGGAACAGTTTCACTCCATAAGGAATCGACTGCTCATAATAGGCAAAAGCAGAGAGCCAAACCAGAATATGGTCTGCTCGGTTTGGTAGCATAATCCGGACATCCACGCCCCGGAGTGCCGCGAGTTGCAGGGCTGTCATCACGCCGTCGTCGGGGACGAAGTAGGGACTCGCGATCCAGAGCTGTTCCCGCGATGTATTTGCAGCCTCGGCAACGAGTAGCTTCCAAGAATCGCCCGGATCCGCTGGACCGGTCGGGATGATCCCGGCGATCTGGTTCGCTTCCATCGCGGTAGTTTCCCAGTTCAAAACTGCGATCTCGCCGCGCGCCCAGAACCAATCCTCCAGAAAGACAAGTTGGATGGCCTGTACGGCCGGTCCGCGCAGGTGAAGATGCGTATCGCGCCAATCACCGAAGTGGGTATTCCGACCTAGATATTCGTCGCCGACATTCAGCCCGCCGAGAAATGCCTCGTTCCCATCGATCACCACAATCTTCCTGTGATTACGGAAATTTACCTGGAGCCGGGACCACCAGTGGCGTCCGGAGCCAAAAGGCTCGCACTCGATACCCGCGTCGCGCATTTCTCCGAGGAAGGTGGAGGACAGTTTGTGGGAGCCGATTTCATCGAAGAGGAAATAGACTCTGATTCCGGATCTTGCCTTTTCGATGAGGGCTTTTTGAAATTTTCCACCGACTTTGTCGTTTTTTACGATGAAAAAGTTTACGCAGATGTAGTTCTGCGCTCGTTCGATCGAGGAAAAGAGGTGTTCGAAAGTTTCCTTTCCGTCGATGAGCAGATCGAGTTTGTTGCCCTTGGTAAAAGGTAGACCCCCGAGTTCTGCGGCCCCTTTCTCAAAGACGTCCTCCTCCGGGAGATCGACCCCGTAGTGGCGCAGGTTCGAGAACATATCCTCTGCGATCCTGCGAAGCTCCTCGTCATTGCTCCGCCGTGCCCGGACGTATCCAGAGAATCGGCTGCGGCCCAGTAGCCAGTATAGCGGGATCGCGAAGAAAGGCAGTGACATGAGGGATACGACCCAAGCGATCGTTCCCTGTGAGGTGCGCGTATGCATCAGCGCGTGGAGAATGTGGAGAAATCCGAAAATGTAGAAGGCCACTAAGAGGCCGATCCCCCACCACGTACCGGGATCGAATTGAGGGTTGAGCAAGTCCGGCATGAGGCAAAGGTAAGTGAAAGCGGCGAGCCGACAAGACAAGCGCGGACAGGAAGATGAATTTCCGGTTTCTCATCCCGTTGCTCGCCATGTAGGATTCCGCCATGAATAAACCGGAAGTCACACCGAAGAACATCGTTCTCATCGGCTTCATGGGTAGTGGGAAGTCAACCGTCGGGCGCGCGCTGCACCAGCGCCTCGGCTATTCCCTTACAGACATGGACGAGTTGATTGAGCGCACGATGGGGAAAAAAATCACCGAAATCTTCAAGGAAGAAGGCGAGCAGGCCTTTCGGGATTTCGAGACCTTGCAGCTCGTTGAGATCGCAAAACAAACGGACATACGCCATATCGTTTCCACAGGTGGAGGGATTGTGATCCGCCCGGACAATCGCCATCTCTTGCGAAAACTTGGCTACGTTGTCTGGCTGGATGCCCCGGAGAAAACGATTCTCGAGCGCACCTCTCGCAACCGCGACCGCCCGCTTCTCAACACCACAGACGCTGCCCAACGCGTCAAGAATCTGCTGAACGAGCGCGAACCGTGGTACCGGGAGACCGCCCATCTCAAGGTTGATACGAAGGATCTCGATTCCGAGGAGATCGCCGCAGGCATATTGGAGAGCGCGAGATATTTCTTCACTCATCCAGCATGAGTGAGAGATTAGAGCAAATTCGCGCATGGGCTTTAGAGCTAGGGTTCGACGATTGCCGCGTCGCCACTGCGAAGCGGGCGACCCATGCGGATGAATACGATCGCTGGATCGAGCAGGGGAAGCATGGCGAGATGAAATGGTTGGAGCGCAACCCTACCCGCCGGGCCGATCCACGCGAGGTCCTGCCAGGTTGTAAGTCAGTAATCTGCCTAGCGATTAACTACTACACAGGCAGTGATCCGTTTCCCGAAGATCATCCGAAAGACTACAGGATTGCACGATACTCGTGGAACAACGATTACCACGATCTAGTAGAGAAACGCCTCGCGGAGTTCGATGCGAAATTAAAGACCATCGGCGGGACCCAGCGCTATTATGTCGATACCGGGCCAGTGCTCGAAAGAGATTTTGCCACCGATGCTGGCCTAGGTTGGAGCGGGAAATCCACCGTCCAGATCCATCGGGGTCTCGGGACCTGGTTCTTCCTCGCCGAGTTGCTCACTACACTCGACTTGCCAGCGGACCCGCCCTTCGGCGACCATTGCGGGAAGTGCACCCGATGCATCACCGCGTGCCCCACTCAGGCGATCACGGCACCGCATACCATGGATGCCCGGCGTTGTATTTCTTACCTGACGATCGAGAACAAAGGGTCCATCCCTGAAGAATTCCGCCGCGCCATCGGTGACAGGATTTATGGCTGCGATGACTGTCTGGACGCCTGTCCGTGGAATCGTTTTGCAAAAGAATCACGGGAAATTTCCTTCCAAGCACGAGAGTCCATTTTTTCGATGAAACTTCGGGATTTCCTCTCCCTTGATGTTGAAAATTTCCGCTCGGTTTTCGCGAAATCACCCATCAAGCGCATCAAACGTGAGCGCTTCCTGAGAAACGTTTGTGTAGCTCTCGGGAACACCGGGACATCTGACGATCTTCCGGCCCTACAAATCGCCGAGACCGATGCCGATCCTTTGATTTCCGAACACGCCACCTGGGCGGTTTCGGAAATAAAAATGCGCTGCGAGGCATCACTATCAGGAGCTAAGAGAAATGGATCTACACTGTAGGAATTGTCAGGTCTGAATCGTTTGTAGCTTCAGTTCCACGCACGCGATCAGCAACAACACTGAAATTTGAGAAAATACCAATGAACCGTCGTGTAGTCTCAAAAGCTTTTCTGCTCATCGGGGCAGGTATTGTCATCTATCTTATTTTTCGCGGCACGAGGGCACCTGACGTCGCATGGGAACAACAATTACCCGAGAACGAATACGTTCACTGTCTTGCAATCCACGAAAGTAGCGAGCGAGCGGTTCTGGTGGCCGGAATACAGAAGGGGAACTACGGGAGTCGCGATTATGATAGCTATATTGTCTGCTTAAACCTCGCGACGGGCGACGAGCTTTGGAGACGTGATGAGAAGGAATCAGGGAACCTTCGAGGAGGGAAGCGGCCCTCTTCGATCGGTTTCGATTCGTCGGGGGATCTGATCGTTGGGTGGGATTATTTCGCAGTAAGAGATGGGAATCTCGAGACGGTTTCCAAGTTGTCCGTGAGAGACGGGGCTGTCGTTTGGGATTGGTCAGAGCCATCGGAGGGTGTCCGGATGTCCGATCTAGGTTATCGGCACGGCTCTACGATCAGGTGTGAAGGAGCTGATATTTTGGTTAGGACCGAACGGGCAGTAGGAACCATCGGCGAAGTCTCCGATATGAGGGTATTTTTTTCAGTGATCAATTCTCACACTGGCAAACCTGCGGGAGAGTCAACGGCCCTGTCTGGCGAGGCAAAGGCCCGATGGGAGTCTGGGGTGAAGCAGCTCCAATTCACCGCTCTGGACGGCAGTGAAATCCATTGGAAAATTATGCCATACTCGAAATCCAAAATCAATTGGCTGAAATGGCGGAAGGACCATCATCTGGGAATCTGGAGGCCTAAGTCCGATTGGGAATCCGGGGAGCGTATTCTGGTCACGAGGACGAGACCTCCCGGAAGTGGAAACCCAGATTATTCAATTATCGGCAGGGATAAGGAACGTGCGCTGATGCTTCTCTACGTGAAGGGCGATTCGATTCCCTCCGCAGCTTTCCTTGCCGATATGAGCGCCGAACCTGAGGTCCGAAAATGGAGGGTCGTCCGTCTAGTTGGAGGAACCGAGATCGGCGGCGAATTGGCGCAAGGTGTAGGAGTTTCCCACAACTACAATGGTCCTATCATTGTTACCAAAAGCGGTGTTGTTGTGATGAGCGGTTCGATGCTTGGGAGACAAGATGCTCAGTCGATCACTGTCTGGAGATGAAGGGAATGGGCGACCGAAGATCGCCCCTACAGGCAAGAATTCCTTACCCGATGCGATTTTGCCCTTTTCGGGTGGGGGTGAGTCCGCTGTATTCGCCGTGCGGGAGTGGATTTCCGCAATATAGACCATTTTTCCTATGCTCGTCCTCCTCGTTGTTCTGCCAATTCTGGCCTTTCTCGCCATTCTTTTAGGCGCTCCGGCACGCCTCACGGCGATCGCCGCCTGCGCCGTGAATTTCGTTCTAGGGGTCGGCTCCATGTTTTGCTGGAAGTCCGATGTCTGGAGCCTCTCGCTTCCGGTTCTCGAAAAGCCGGCGCTGAACCTGAGTTTCGCCTACTACGATGGCATGAGTCTGGTGATGGTCCTGCTGTCCGTGATTGTTGCTCTAGCGGCAGTGCTTTCCGGCAAGGCTCCGGAAGGGAATGAGAAGCTTTACTACGGCTCTTCGCTATTGATCGCCGCAGGTGCGATCGGTGCCTTTGCTTCGACTGATCTGTTTTTCTTCTACGCATTCCACGAGTTGGCGCTGATCCCGACGTTCCTGATGATTGGAATGCTGGGCCGCGGCGACAGGAGGGGAGTTGCTTGGAAAATTACGATCTATCTCGGCCTTGGTTCGTTGGTGCTGCTGGCGGGTCTCGCTTGGTTGGCCTCACTCACCGGGACGTTCCATATCCCAGATATGTTGGCCAATAAGCCAGACATTGATCCCACCGCGCAAAAAGGAATCGCAGCGCTGTTGTTGATCGGCTTCGGAACATTGGTTTCGCTCTTCCCGTTTCATTCTTGGGCCGCACCCGCTTACGCCAGCGCACCGGCACCGACCGCCATGCTGCACGCAGGGGTCTTGAAGAAATTCGGTCTCTACGGGATGCTCCGCATCGCTGTTCCGCTCGTTCCGGAAGGTCTGCAAATGTGGCTGGTTCCTCTGCTTGTGCTGCTTCTCGGAAATATTCTGTGGGTCGGGCTGGTGACGATTTCACAGAAGCGACTCGATACGCTTCTCGGTAGCTCCTCGGTGATGCACATGGGCTATATTTTTCTAGCCATCGCCGCTCTCATCGCGGTCCCAGGCAACGATCTGGCACTGCCTGCGGCGGTAATCCTGATGTTCGCACACGGGATTTCGATCGCGCTTCTCTTCGGCCTCGCAGATCGGATCGAGCGCAGCACTGGTTCGCTTGATCTTGCAGACATGGGTGGCCTCGCGAAATCGGCCCCAAGTATGGCGTTCCTTTTCGGAATCGCAGCGATGGCATCCATCGGCCTTCCAGGCCTGGCGAATTTCTCCGGCGAGGTTCTGGTATTTCTCTCAGCCTTCCGTGATTACAATCCTGCCGAAAGCCTCGGCCCCGTCCAGATCGCCTGTATCCTTGCGATCTGGGGGGTAGTGATTTCCGCTGTCTATATGCTTCGCGCCTACCGGAATATTTTCCAAGGTCCACCCGTCGCCTCGACCGAAAGGGCGAGCGACCTGACTCTCGCCGACCACATCCCGGCGGTCATCCTCATCGTCGCCCTGCTAGCCGTCGGCTGCTACCCGAACCTCTTGCTCAATGTTCTTCCTTGAAGGTTGAGATTTGAAATTTGAATTTTATGCCCGCCTACTATTTGGAAGCTCTCACCGTGACCCTAGGATTCGCCATTTTACTGGCGGAGGCCTTCGTTCCTTCGAAACAAAAATCTTGGGCCGGATACGCGGCCGTGATCGGTCTTACCGTGATTTTGGTTTTTTCCTTTTTCGCAAAGGGACCTGAAGACGGCTCCGAAGGTGCTTGGACGACCTGGCCCCTTTGGAACTTCTATCGTTTTGATTCGCTCGCGTTGTTCTTCAAAGGATTTTCTCTGGTCGCGACGATTCTGGTGGTGCTGATGGCGGTGGACTACCGTTCGGTGCTCAGTCGTTTCACCGAGGATCCAAGTTCGGAGGCTGGCACTGGTGAGTTCTATTCCCTGCCGATCTTTGCCTGCGCGGGGATGATGTGGATGGCGTCAGCGAAGGACCTGGCCGGTGCGTTTGTCGCTCTGGAGTTGGTCACCATCACCTTCTATATTCTTGTCGCCTTCATGCGTCGCAACGTCGGCTCCCTCGAAGCCGGAGTGAAATATCTTATCCTCGGGGCCCTAAGCACCGGATTTCTCGTTTACGGGATCGCATGGATCTACGGAACCACTGGAACGATGAGTTTGGATCTAATTCCGGCCCGGATCGCGGGGATGGAAAATACCGTCCCGTTGCTTTTCGGCATCGCTCTCGTGTTGATCGCCTTGGGTTTCAAAGTCGGAGCCGTGCCGATGCAAATGTGGATCCCTGATGTCTATCAGGGTGCTCCGACTCCGACGACCGCGTTTCTCTCCGTTGCTTCGAAAGCGGCGGGATTCATCCTGCTCATCCGTTTCCTCACGCCGTTTCTTGACGAGGCTTCGCCGGTCCGTGCCCAAGTGCTTGTGATCCTGCTCATCCTCGCGTGCGCGACCTTGCTCTACGGAAACTTCGCGGCCATCGCTCAGTCGAATTTCAAACGTTTGCTCGCATACTCGTCCATTGCGCACGCAGGATTTCTTATCCTTGCGCTTGCTGCTTGGAACGCGCCGACGACATTCACCGTGGATTCTGCGGAGACCGTTTCCTTCTATCTTGCGACATACCTGCTGATGACCATGGGTGTCTTTTTCATTCTCGCGCAGATCCGCATCCAGCGTGATGGCGAGGCGATTTCCGACTTTAACGGCCTCGGGAAATCGAATCCAGCTCTCGCTATGGCGATGACCGTTTTACTTGCCGCCCTTGCAGGGATTCCGCTCACGGCGGGCTTCTGGGGGAAATTCTTTGTCTTCGTGCTCGCTGCAAAGGCCGGGCTTTGGGCTGGTCTAGTGATCGCGATCATCGCAGCCGCCGCGGGGTTTTACTACTATTTCAAAACGATCCGCGCGATGTGGTGGATCGAGCCAAATGATGAAGCTGTGATTCGCCTGCCACTGATTTCAAAAGTAGCGGTCATCACCTTGACCGTGCTTACCTTGATTATCGGAATCTATCCGCAGCCGATTCTCGCTCTGTTGAAGTAAGCTCCGGGAGCGCTTTCAATCCAGCGCCAGGCGGTGTTTCACGAGATCCGGTATTTCGGAGTTTTCACGGAACTCGATGGCGTGAAATTTTCCACCGAGATGGGCGGGGTGGGTGAGAGTCTGGAACTGGGCGATTCTTTTTGGGTCATTCAAGTGGCCACCGAGAATCAGGGGTTTTGCCAAATGGGTGAGGTAGCTGCTTTGCGAGGAAAACGACGTGGGGGAGAGTCCAAGTTTCCCTGCCTCATGGGCGAGGGATGTGAAATCGACGTGGGCGGTGATGTCGAGGGAACCCGGCCGGTCGAGAGGATCCTCTGCAGCACGGTGGCGAGAAAAAGTGCGAAGTGTGCCGGTGGTGCGGGAGATGTCGTAGTATTCCGGGGCTGCGAACCCGTAGTCCAAGAATAGAAACAGGGGATCTGTAAATCCGCTGCGGACTGAATCGAGAAACGGGCCGACTCCGGTGCGGACTTCGGTTTGGTATCCTTCGGGAAAGTCCGGCCCCAACGCTGTAGTGGCCTGACTCAAGTTACTGTCCGGTGGGATTGCGACCGGGAGAAGTGCGAGGCCGTCTGCCCCGTCTGATGTCACGGAGAGAGTCACCCATTTTCCCTGCTCGATCCGAATGAGATGGAAGGGCAGGGCATCGAGGATCTCGTTGCCAAAAATGATCCCAGGTAGCGTTTCGTTGGCAAAGGATTCCGGTTCTGCCTCGATACGGAGGTTGGAGGCGAGGTCGGACAAGCGATTCTCCTGAGCCTTTCGGAGGAGGGGGAGTGGTTCTGGAATGGCGTATTCCAAGCATTTCCAGGCATGCTCAGAAATGCCTTTCAGAGTCTGAAGAATATCTGCCGCCAGTTTGCCGTCGTGAGCGCCGACTTCCATGATTCTCCATCGCGCGGGTTTACCAATCTCCTCCCAATGTCTTAGAAAGCGGTGGGCGAGCAGTTCCCCGAAGAGAGGGCCGACACTGACGCTTGTATAAAAGTCGCCTATTTTCCCAACCTGGCGGTCTGTTTTCGCGTAATACCCAAGCTTCGGGTGGTAGAGCGCGATTTCCATGTATTTGGAAAAGGGGAGCGGGCCATGCTCCGCGATCCGCCCAATCAGCTTTTCGAGCAAGGATGGAAAGGAAGGGGTTGCCGGAGTGCTTTCGTTCGGGTAATCCTCTATCCGCGAGCGGCTTCGATGCGGAGGTTGCGAACGGTCATTAGGCATGGCGAATAAGCTGAAAAACACCCGGAGAAAGAACGGCAAGCGCCGTTTCTACAAGCGCAAAACCTTTTGGGGAGTCTGCGTGATGCTAGTGCTCATTGCGGGAGTCTTTGCCTTCCTTTTTGCTGAGCAATACACCCGAGAGTATCGGGATCGTGCTGTGAAATACGACCTCGAGGTGATCAATCGCCTAGAAATCCCTAGTTTGATCCTAGACCGTAACGGCAAAGAAATCGGGCGGATTTTTGTTCAAAACCGAAGCATCATGCCGGTTGAGGATGTTCCGGAGCTATTCATCGATGCGCTTCGTGCGGGGGAAGATTCGCGTTTCCTGACGCACGACGGTATCGACTACATCGGCGTGATTCGTGCGCTCAAGCTCAACTACGAGGCAGGAACGACGACCCAGGGAGCGAGCACGATCACTCAGCAGCTTGCACGCAACGCGTATCCACTGAAAGAGGATGCGATGGCGCAAGGCGAAGGCGGGGTGCAGCGAAAAATGGTCGAGGCCTTCTTGGCTCGACGGATTGAGAAACGGTATTCAAAACAAGAGATTCTCGGCTTTTATCTGAACCGCATCTATTTCGGCAGCGGCTTCTACGGGCTGCGCTCTGCCTCGCTCGGGTATTTTGGAAAGGAACCCAAGGACCTCACTCTCACCGAGTGCGCGACCATTGTGGGCCTGATCAAGAACCCCACGAACAACTCTCCTCTTAACAATCCAAAGCAGAGCAAGATTTCCCGGAATATGGTGCTCTCTCGCATGGTGGAAGAGGGCATGATTTCCCGGAAGGAATCGGCCGAAGCGCAGGCGACCAAACTTAAGGTAAACCCGAAGCCGCTGCAACGTGGCACCTCTCACCTTTACGAGCGGATCGCAGATGCGGTTGCAAAATCTCTCGGCGAGGACGCGCTCGCCTCTGGAGGTTTCACGATTCACACGACCATTTCATCGGAAGTCCAGAACGCGGCAGAGAGAGCCCTTGCGCTCTCCCTTGACCAGGCAGAGAACCACTCCGGCTACACCCATCAGAAATACGGGGAGTATAAGAAGGGTGACAACACCATGAAGCCCGAATACCTGCAAGGCGCAGTCTTTATGGTGGATAATCTCACTGGTGAGGTGCTGGCGCACGTAGGTGGCAGAGACTATGCGGAGGTGCCATTCGACTTTATTGAAATGGGCCGTCGTCCGCTCGGAACCGCATTTTTCCCTTTCCTCTACGCAGCTGGACTTGCGGACAAACACACTCCTGCTTCAACGGTGGAGGACGAGCCGATGGACAATCGAGCGGTGATGGTCGGTGGGCGGGAAGGTATTCTCGGAGAGTGGGGGATGGAGGTCCATTCCCCTAGCTACGAGGGCAACATGACCTTACGGAGAGCCTTCGAGGATTCGAAGATCGCCGCCACAGTGAGACTGGGAGGGGAGATCGGCTTGCAGCGCATCATTAACGCGGGAGTCGCGTTCGGATTCCCGATGGAGGAATCGGAGCCACTGCCCCGTATTTGTGTAGGATGGGAGCCTGTCTCTCTGAAAGAGGCTGTCTCGGCCACCGCTACTTTCCCGCTTGCCGGCAAGAAAGGACCGCAGAAATTTTCCTATGTGGATCGGATCGAGAATCAGCAGGGGAAAGTGGTTTTCCGAAGGAAAAAAACGTCCAATCCTGCAGGACGACTCCTCGATAGCGCCGTTTCTTGGCAACTCCACGACATGATGGCGGGGGGGATCACGGATGGAAGTGCAAGGGGCCTGAGGGAAAATTTGATCGAAAAGCCATTTCGCGGTGCCGGAAAAGGCGGCACCACCCATGACTTCGCCGATACATGGTTCCTCGGTTACAATGCGCGAGTGACCTGTGGGGTATGGACTGGATTTCTTAGTGGTAGCAGCGATCCCATCTACCCAGGTGCTTTCAGTAGAGATCTTTCAATGCCTGTTTGGGCTGCTGCGATGAATGCGGCGGCTCCCTCTTTCGGCGGCGGCGAAATCAAGCGCCCGGATAGTCTTGTGGAAATGAAAATCTGTTCAGTTTCCGGACAGCGAGCAACCCAGTTCTGCCAAGAACTCGTGGAAGATGTAAAAACAGGGACAGTAAAGTCCGTGAGTACCGAATACTCCGAATGGTTCCGCAACGGAACTGACAGCGTCGCGTTCTGCACCCTGCATTCCGGAGGATCGGGTGGAGACTTGAATCCTGGATTCGCATTGGGAAATCTTCCCGCGCTGGATGCGAGCCCGATCCGTCCGGTGGATCCAGTGTTGATCGGAGAGGATCCCTATCACACCGAATTGCCGAGCTACGCGGCGAGTAGCAACCAAGGAGGGCTGATGCGCCGCAGCACAAACGTATTGGACAGTCTCGATCTCGATAACTTCGAGGAAACGATCAAGATGAAGCGACCTCCGCGCCTCAAGATCCAGCTAGACTAAGGGTGTAGCTTTCAGCGCCTCCGGTTATTCCTCAGAGGATGGATGTGGCATGTGATGATCGAGTTCGCTGCCTGGCACAAAGCAGGCGTCTTCCGTGCAAGCGAGTGGAATATCGCAGACTTCTTCTTCGGCGCAGACGCGCGTAACATCTTCTTGGCGGATGTGGTCTACTGCCGATGACGGTGTGGAGGTTTTTGGATCGTTCATGTGGTTTTTAAGGTCTCCAAAGCAAAGGGGAACTTCAAGGCGATTCTCCGAAACAAATCAGATCAGACTTCACCACATTTTTCATTTCGGCGATTGGCTTTGATTGAATAGGGAACGGGAAGATCTATTGCAGAGGGACAGGCGGTGCGGATGGGTTCGAGCGGTAGAAATATTTTCCAGGAGCACCAAAAAAGCCAAGGTCCAGAGCCGCCCGCTGTGGGGTGCTTAGGGGGGTGAGCGAGGGTGCGCGGTGGTCTGGTTCTGTGTGGCGGGAGAGGGCCACAAGGGTATCTGGAGCTGCGACGATACGGAGATTGGCGGAGGCGCGGCCGTCGCTGAGTACAGCTGCATTCCCCATGAAACTGAGAGTTTCTCCCACTAGTCGGGCATCCGGGCATTGCAAGAGTCCGTTCTGAAATACGAGAAGTGCCTGCCCATTCCGGAAAGCGGTGGTTTGGCCATCGGCGTTTGCCGTGACGTCTTCGACTTGTGCCAGCCCCTGACCGTTCCATGTGGCGGGCGCCAATATCAATCCTTGTAGACGCGATTGCATCGCCAATTTCCCTATGGTGGCCGTGAATCCCATCGGCAGAGTCAGCGATTTTTCGTCCTGTGGCGGGACAATCGTGTCGATTTGAAAGGGAATTCCTCCGGTCAGGGCCACCGCAACCTTTGCGCTCCAAGCGATCTGCCCTTCACTAGCTCGTCCCGCATCGAAAATGAGTAATGGGGAAGACCATCGAAAGGGGATCTCGAGTTGTTTCACTAACGGAATACCAAGGGCTTCGCATTGTCCAATCCGGACCGTGGAATCAGCTGCATTTCCACCAAGCGGAATCTTTCCCGAAACATGCTTCAGGTTGATAAGATTTGTGAGGGTGAAACCGGTGGCAATGGTGATTTTTGCGTTATCGAGACGCAGCCAGGCGGTTGGTCCTAGATCAGGTGGCGCTGCTGAAGGCACGGCGGTGGCGGGAGGATTCGGTAGAGCCGGTGTAGTGGGTTGGAGTGGCTGAGCGGTGGTAGGCCCGGTTGGTTGTTGAGTCGATTTCTCCGTCGGCAAGTTCGCAGCAATGGCGGGTGGGACTGTTTCTTTCTGCGGGATCAACGTGGCCAGTTCCAGTGGCACGGTCAGTTCGGGATCGAGCACAATGATTTCACGAATGATCATGCTGCGACGTAGAAGCCGTTTCCAGTCGGGAATCACACGGATCGACCTTACGAGAAGGAAAGGCGCATGGATAGCTTCCCGCAGTTGCTCAGGCTGGCGAGTATGGAGGCCGTAGATGGTAACGCCGTTCCAAGGTGACCAACTGGCCCCTTGGATCGTCGTTTCCAAGTGGAGTCTAGAACTGATTTTATTTTCGATCCGGGTCCTTCCCGGACGACTCATTAGGTAGAGGTTGCTGGCTGCGAAGGCCAACAACACAAGAAGGAGTCCGGAAAGCGAAGTGAAGATCACCAAGCGCCGTATCCGCTTTCCTCGCTTCATCGGTCAGCGCTCAAGGCCGGTAGGCGTTTTCATATGTCCGGCCTTCCCGAGTGCGAAACGGATGACGATGCTCTTGTCGAGCAGGCGGCTTCCCTCTGTGGAAATTTCTTGAGCCCGGTAAATGACCAGTCCGAATCCGGTCTTGCCGAGTTTCCCCATGGCGAAGTTTTCCTTGGTTTTCCCAAGGCCGGTCTCTTCCTCGAAGCGCCACTCCATCCCTGTCCATTCGCCAAGGATGCTTGCCGCATCGGCGTTGATGTCATCGATTCTTACCAGCTCTCCGTTGGGGGAGCGGAACACGTCCTTTTCCTGATCGTAGCGCAAGGTGGAAATGGCACCGGCCTCTCCAGAGGCGGTAAGTGACCAAGTGTTTCCGAAGGTCTTCCGTAGTACGAGCACTACCTCTTCCTTGGTTTTGAACTCACGCTTATTCCAGAGCGCGATGTATTCGTCATACTCTTCTTGGTTCAGTCCGAGATTTTCGTGAAAAGGCAGGGGCAGTCCCGGTTTGGAAGTTTCGCTGAATTCCTTGAACCACTCCGGGTTCTTCTTGGCCGCAGCTTCCACCTTGGAAATATACTTCTCGATCTCCGGCGGCGGAATAACGGCACCGATGGCACCTCGCACTGGAACCTCGTCTTCGAACAAGCCCTCGAATACTTTTGGGATCTGGGCGGACAGAAGTGAACTGAAGAGTAGGAAAAGAGTGAATATTTTCATCGCGAGACGCAGAGGCTGGACAGGGATCAGTGGGAACTCAAGCCGCAATCGGAGCGAAGAAAATCGAAATTTTACGAAAATCTGGCGAAAAGTGATTGCCTAACCTGCGCCTTTGACTCTAGCTTCGCCGCCCGAGGACGACCCACGGAACGCGCGGTTAGCTCAGTGGTAGAGCACCTCCCTGACACGGAGGGGGTCACTGGTTCGAACCCAGTATCGCGCACCATTTTTGTCTCCTACGGATTCGCGGGTTTCCGCGGGACGGTCGTTCGAATAACGGACTCCTCTCAATGCCCCGTCCCAATTTTCCAGTGAACGCCCCTTTGCCTGATCCGACCGAACTCTCCGCGCTCCTGCGCCTTCTTGATGACGAAACACCTGAGGTGCGCGCCGGCGTTTCCGGGCGGCTAGTGGAGTTCGGTGGAGATCTCAGTGAACTCCTGCCCGAAGCTGCCCCAGGCCTTGGCGATTCTGAAAAAACGATCCTTGCGGAAATCCTGCGCCCCGCGCGTCGGAGTGCTTTGCGCGAGGACTGGCAGGCTCCCGGTTCTGGTCCCGCGGCGATGGGGGATGACTGGGATCTTTTCGAAAGCCAACTCCGCCTGCTTTCCGATTTCCTCCATGATGGAGTCTCACTGCGTCAGCCTCTATCCGACGCGCTCGATCTTTTGTCCGACGAGGCTCGGGAAGAAGGGTGTGAATCAGCCAATGATTTACGTATCTGGCTATTCGAAGAAAGGCGCCTGAAGGCAAACTCAAAAAGATACTACGATCCTCGTAATTCGGATCTCGCATGGTGCCTTGATCAAGGTCTTTCCAATCCTATTGGACTAGGCGCGATCTTCATGCTCGTCGGTCGCAGAATGGATTTTGAAATCGAGGGGATCTCGTTCCCCGGGCATTTTCTCTGCCGCATCTACGAAGATGGTTTCCCCCTCGTCATTGATTGTTTCGACCGTGGGCGGGTGCACTCTCAGGCAGCATTGACGGATCCTGGAAACGATCTGAACCGCGAGCAAATTACCGCTCTCAAAAGTTCGGCGGATCTCGGAACCATCCTCGTCCGCATGCTCAATAATCTTATCGATTGCTTCCAGAGGTTGGAGCAGGTCGATGATGCTGCACTGGTGATCGAGTTGCGGGACTCCATGGTTTGAGATCCACTATTCTCTGAATTTTTCGTAAGCGTTCACGATGTGCTCTACGATGGGGTGGCGCACGATGTCCGCCGCAGCGAAACGAACGAAGGAAATCCCGCTGATATTTGTTAAAGCGTGCTCCGCTTCGTGAAGTCCGGAGCGGATGCCTGGTTTCAGATCGACCTGTGATGAGTCTCCTGTGACGACAATTTTCGATTCCTCTCCAAGTCGAGTGAGTGTCATGAACATCTGCTCGCGGGTCGTATTCTGCGCCTCGTCTAGGATGACAAATGAGCGGGAAAGCGTGCGCCCCCGCATGAAAGCGAGGGGGGCGATCTCGATCACACCTTCTTCCAGATAGCGCTCCGCTTCCTCTGGCATGAGCATGTCATTGATTGCGTCATAGAGAGGTCGCAGGTAGGGAGCGATCTTTTCCTTCAGGTCGCCGGGTAAGAAACCGAGCGCTTCTCCCGCTTCGACCGCTGGGCGGGTAAGGATGATGCGATGGATTTTGTGTTGCTTGAGTAGGTGCAGTCCTACCGCCATGGCGAGATACGTTTTTCCCGTTCCTGCCGGACCCAAGCCGAACGTGACGGCGTTGTCCTGAATGGTCTTCACGTAGGCGAGCTGATTCGGAGTACGTGGGGAAACTGGCTTCCTTCCTCGTGAACCCACCAACTTCACCGTGGAGAGAGAGTTGAGGGGGATTTCCCCAGATTTTTTTGCGATATCTACAGCCAGTCGGAAATCCCGGTCCGTGATGTGCAGCCCATTTCTTTGGGTTGATTCCAGATCTTGGAAAACCTTTTCAGCCAACAAGGTCGCCTGCTCTGAGCCGGTAAAAGCGATCCATCCATCGCGAGTAACGGTTTTCAGCTCCAACTCATCCTCAAGATAGGAAAGATTGCGCCTGTCGTTGGCGAAGAGTCCTTGAAGGAACTGCGGGGTATCGAATTCGAGTTTGAGAGATGTGGGTTTCAACAAGAGGAGTTGAACCGCAAAGTCGCGAAGGCGCAAAGGATTTTGGATGGGAATGGTAGAGTTCTACTTTGCAGGAAACTGGCTTCCATCCCGGATTCAAACCTTTTCCGACCCAGCCGTCCATGTAGGGTCCTCCTATGAAATTTCACTTTGTGCTTTGTCTTTCATTGTTTCTCTGCGGATTTTCTCAAGCTGCGGAGAAGCCGAATATTGTGATTCTTCTCGCTGATGATATGGGCTTCGGTGATGCGGGTTGCTACGGCCATCCATTGATCAAGACTCCAAATCTTGACCGCCTCGCGGGGGAGGGGGTGAGGCTTACTTCGTTTGTGACGGGTTCTTGGTGTGTGCCTTCGCGGACGCAACTTATGACCGGTCGCTACATGCCTCGCGTGAAGTTTAATGGCGGAACGGGATCGGACGGAACCGGAGGACTTCCGGATTCCGAACTGACTCTAGCAGAAGGTTTGAAACAGGCGGGTTACAGCACTCATATGGTCGGAAAGTGGCATTTGGGCTACAAGGAAAAGCGTTTCCTTCCCGTGAATCAGGGCTTTGATACTTGGTTCGGCCTGCCCTACTCAAACGACTACATGAAGCCATGGGTGCAGACTGACGAACCACTCGGCCTCTACCGTGGGGAAGAAATGGTCGAGCATCCCTTTGACCAGGATCCGATTACGACTCGCTATACCGAGGAGGCTGTCGGCCTGATTAAAAAGAGTGATCCAGCAAAGCCCTTTTTCCTCTATCTATCCTATGCCATGCCCCATCTCCCGCTTGCCGTTTCCGATGAGCGGAAAGGCAAATCCGCCGGTGGTCTGTATGGCGATGTGATCGAAGAGCTCGACTGGAGTGTCGGGCAGGTGATGGATGCCTTGGATAAAAAGGGAATCGCGGACAACACGTTGATCATGTTTGTCTCAGACAATGGTCCATGGACGAACAAGCCACCGAGAATGCTTCAGGCGGGGATCAAGGAATGGCATTCGGGTTCGGCAGGGCCACTCCGTGGTGCGAAAGCTGAGACCTACGAGGGAGGTCCGCGTGTTCCCGCGATCATTCGCTGGCCGGGAAAAGTGAAACCAGGTCGAGTCGATCCCGGTCTGATCGGGATGCCTGATGTATACCGGACGATGCTTTCAGTAGGCGGAGCAGAGCTTCCGGATCACAAGCTTGATGGGTATGATGTCACGGATTTCATGATTGGTAAGGCCAAGGAATCTCCTCGGAACGAATATTTCTACATTCTCCGGGACCGTATTGAGGCGGTTCGCTCTGGAAAGTGGAAGCTACGACTCGCAAGCGGGGAACCCGAACTCTTCGATTTGATCAGCGATCCCTCCGAGCGGATCAATCGCGCATCTGATATGCCGGAGAAAGTCTCCCAGCTACGATTGATGATGGAAAAGATGGCGGAAGAAACCGAAACTAAGGTCGTGGGAGGGTGATTGGTGCAATTAGCGGACGCTCTCCCCGATTAGGAGACGGTGCGGAACCGAACTTTGAACGATTTTTCGCCAAGATCAGCGAAAGGGGGTGTCTGCAGCGAGCGTATCTTCCGAATGTCAGATCAAATTACCGAAACATCCGGTCGCCGAACCTTCCTGAAGACGGGAGGTCTAGCTGTCGCCGCCGCTGCATTTCCATCAATCGCTAAGGCGCAGGGCGGAGACGAGAAAATCTTGAAGGTAGCTCTAGTTGGCTGCGGAGGCCGTGGTACAGGTGCGGCGGCACAGTCTCTCAGCGTCCCAGGCACAAAGCTCGTCGCGATGGCGGATGCCTTTGAGGATAATGTTAACGGTGCCTACGAGACGTTGAAAAAGCAGATCGGCGACAGGGTTGAGGTGCCGGCGGAGAAAAGATTTCACGGCTTTGATGCCTATCAGAAAGCGATTGATGAGGCGGATATCGTCCTTCTTTGCACTCCTCCAGGATTCCGTCCAGCGCACTTCGAATACGCGGTGGAAAAGGGGAAACACGTATTTTTAGAGAAGCCAGTCGCAGTGGACGGGCCGGGAATCCGCAAGGTGATCGAAGCTGCCAAAGCGGCGGATGCGAAAAACCTCAAGGTGGTCTGCGGCCTCCAACGCCACTATCAGAACAGCTACCTCGAAACCCTCGAGAAAATCAAAGAAGGGATGATCGGCGACATCGTCAATACTCAGGTCTATTGGTCGGGCGGCGGCGTTTGGACCCGCCCCCGCACAGAAGGAATGACGGAAATGGAGTATCAGATGCGGAACTGGTATTATTTTAACTGGATCTGCGGCGACCACATCAACGAACAGCACATCCACAATCTCGACGTGAGTAACTGGTTTATGGGTGCTCACCCGGTGAAAGCGGTCGGCATGGGCGGGCGCACGAAACGAGTCGGAAAAGACTGGGGTGAAATTTACGACCATCATTACGTCGAATACACCTACGCAGATGGCACGATCATGAACAGTCAGTGCAAGCACTGGGACGGGACGTGGTCCAAAGTTTCGGAAACTATGATCGGATCGAAAGGCACGGCGACTCCCGGTTTGATCAAAGATCGTTCTGGAAAAGTGATCTGGCGCTTCCGGGGAGAGAACAACAATCCCTACCAAACGGAGCATGATGTTCTCGTCCAGCACATCCGCGAGGACAAGCCAAAGAACGATGCGTTCTACACCGCGGAATCCACTCTGACGGCCATCATGGGGCGCATGGCCACCTACTCCGGCGAGGAAATTACCTGGGATCAGGCTCTCAATTCAGAGTTGGATACGATGCCAAAAGTTCTCGCATGGGATGCCGATCCTGGGCCGAAACCTGGTCCGGACGGACTCTATCCAGCTCCCATCCCCGGAGTGACGAAGGTGGTCTGATTTTGTTATGGATTCTGCTTTTTCTCGATCTGGGATCTCAATGATCTCAGGTCGGTATCGATTCTTTCCAGAAGGGAGAGCAGTTCGGGATCGGAGTTCGCGGTGATCTCCGGGGTGAGCGATAGCTCCTGCATCGTGGAGACGATGATACCGATGAATAAGTTTAATATCGTGAAGGTCGCGATGATGATGAAAGGCACGAAAAACGCGAAGGCCCAAGGATGTGTCTCCATCACCGGGCGAACGATGCCCATGGACCAGCTTTCCAAGGTCATGACTTGGAAAAGGGTGTAGAGGCTTGCTCCTAGAGATCCGAACCAGTCTGGATGTGTCTCACCAAAAAGGCGGGTGGCGAGGACTCCCGTGGTATAAAAGAAAATGGCCATCACTGCCATGACGCCCGAGAGGCCCGGAATCGAGTGGATGAAGGCAGCGACCACCTTTTTTAAACTGGGAATTGCCGTCAGCAATCTCAAGACACGCAGCACCCGGAGGGAACGGAGCACGGCCCAAACACCCGCACCTGGGACGAGCGCGATGCCGACGACGAGGAAATCAAACACATTCCATCCGCTACGCCAGAAGTGGGAACGGTAGCAGTTCATTTTTACGGCAAGCTCCACGATGAACACCGCGAGGCAGATCTTGTCGATCACCAGCAGAATGCTGCCGAAAGAATCCATGGCAGCCTTGCTTGTTTCCAGTCCGAGGATGAGTGCGTTGAGGAGTATCACGCCAATGACAAACGACTGGACCGGCGTCGATTCGACCCATTTGGCAGCGTTGATCCTATGATTCGAGGCGTGTTTGTTTTCAAGCAGACGGAGGAGATCGGATTCGCTCATTGGTGCGGTTTGTTTATCGAAAAAGCAGGCTTAATCAACTAGGATTCACGCAGGCTGCGGTGGCGCGTGCGTCGGACTCGGCGGCAGTAGAAGCGATGATCGTCGCGGTGCGTGGTTCGGTGAGACCGAGACCGGTGCGAGGATCGATGACGTGCGAGTAGCGCTGCCCTCCGATCTCGATGAACTGGTGCAAGTCACCTGAAGTGGAAACGGCTGCGTTCACGAGATTCAGAGGTTGCTTGGGTTTGCCGGATGATTTTACACCAATGGTCCAATGATTTTTATCAGGGGGAGGGTCACCGACACGGACATCCCCTCCACAAGTGATCGAGGTGCGAGTCAGTCCATGATTTTTAAAGACTGTGAGCATTGCGTCTGCTGCTTGGCCTTTGGCGATTCCGCCGAGATCGAGTCGCATGCCGGGGGCGGTGAAGGTGAGGGTGCGGGCTCTTTCATCGAGAAAGAGTTTCTTATAGCCGGAGGAGGCGAGGGCTGCGGCCAACGCACTTTCATCGGGTAAAGATTTTCTCCTGCGGGACTCGCGCCAGAGTCTGGTGAGGGGGCCGAGGGTAGGGTCGAAGTTTCCTGCGGTTTCTGCGGCGAAATACTGAGCCTGTAGTAGAAGTGGAAATAGAGTTTCGGAGACGAAGTGGGGCTTGCCGTGGGGAAGCTTGGAAAACGAGAGTAACTCGGAGTCGGCGAGGTAGTCGGAGGCGACAGAATTGATTTTGTCTGCGACGGCGAAAGCTTCTTTTGTGGCCTTTTCCGCGAGGCTCTCGTCCTCTGTATAGGTTTTGATATTGAAGAGGGTGCCCATGAGCGGGCGCTCAGTTACGAGTGCCTCTGCTCTTGTTGTCGTTGGTAACATCGTTGCTCCGCATAGCAGCCTGATGGTTTGGCGGCGGTTCATGGGATTCTTGTGCTTCGCGATCGGGCAGGGGCGGCGAGACGCCACTTTCACGGCCTGCCGCGAGACGCGGCAGCTACTCTGAATCTCCCGGTCCTTGGTTCCAAGCGCGGTGCATTTCTTCGACAGTCGGTGTTTTCAGCGGGCGGATGATGCGAAAGCCGAGCCAAGGAGCGTCGGTGAAATACCAGATGGATTTCGGGATCTGTGGATCTTGGATTTTTAGGTTCGGGTCGGTCTTGGCACGGGCCGCGGAGCGAAGGAGGTCAGCATCGGCATCCCAGTGGCCACCGCGGATGACGGTGGGATAGCGGGTGACGGGCGGGTTCCACGGGCTTGTCGCGCCGTCTTTCAGCTTGGCGTAGGCGTCAGGGAGATATTGATCGAGGGTTAGTTCCGCCACGTTTCCGTGCATGTCATGCAGGCCCCATGGGTTTGGCTTTTTGGTGCCGACTTTTTGATATTGGAATTCCGAATTTTCCGCAAACCACGCGTATTCCGGAAGCTGGGCCGGATCATCCCCGAAGGAGTATGCCGTGGTTGTGCCCGCGCGGCAGGCGTATTCCCATTCCGCTTCCGTGGGAAGACGGTAAAAATGGCCGGTTTGCGCGGAGAGCCATTCGCAGAATTTGTTCGCGGAGTGATAGGTGATGCCGACCGCTGGGAACTCGCCCGAGTAGCCATCTCCCATGGAAAAGTGCATGGGAACATAGGGTGGGGTGGGCTGAGTGATCGTATCAATGAGCGTCTCTCCCTCTTTCACTTCGGGGGCCTCGGAGGTGGTTAGATTGGAGTCACGGTTGAGCGAGCCATCCTTGTTGCGCGCTTTTCCGTTGGCCATGAATGGGACGTATAGATCCCAAGTGGTTTCCACCTTAGCCATCCAGAATGGGTCGATGGTGACAGATTTCTGTGGAGATTCGTCGGGCTGGTGGTTCGCCTCGCTATCCGGCGAGCCAATTTCGAAAGTTCCACCGGGGATGGGAAGTAAATCAATTTTCGCTTCCTCGACGAGTGGTAGCACCTCCGTGTAGGCCTTCATCGCCTCCACGGCCGGATCTGGACTCGCAGCGATCTTTTCGTGAATTGCCTTTGTGGTCGGGAGCAGCTGAGGATTCGGGAGATTCTCCGCATGGGCGGTGAGGGCCGCAGTGAGGAAAAGTGAGAAGTGTTTCATTGGGTGATTCTACGGTGAGAAGGTGGTCCGTATCGCAGCTATTTTTTCGGAACGTCGATGCTCCTAATTGGATTTTCCGCCGAAGGACGCAACCAGCGAGCTGAAATCGACTGGCTCGGCTTTGTCCGCATTGATGATTGCCATTTTCTGCAGGGAGAAAATTTCCGAAATGCCCTTTTCTGCGAGTCCGAGCATGTCGTTCATTTGGGTTCTTGAGAAGACGGCTTCCTCGCCCGAACCTTGGACTTCCACGTATTCGAGGGTCTCGGTCATCACGATATTGAAATCGACGGTGGCAGCCTTGTCCTCAGGGTAGTTCAGATCGAGCACGGGGGTGTCCTCGAAGACACCAGCAGACACGGCGGCGACGAGCTTTTTCAGGGGGAAATCTTTGAGTTTTCCCTCAGCCATCATACGGTTGAAGGCGATCGCGGTGGCGACGCAGGCACCGGTGACCGAGGCTGTCCGGGTGCCTCCATCCGCCTGGAGGACATCGCAATCGATCCAGAGAGTGCGTTGGCCGATTTTCTGAAGATCGACCACTGCTCGCAGTGAGCGACCGATCAGGCGTTGAATTTCCGAGGAGCGACCGTCGAGTTTCCCACGGGAAATGTCGCGGGATTTCCGGTCGTGGGTGGAGTAGGGGAGCATGGAATACTCCGCTGTGAGCCAGCCTCCGGAGACTTTCTGGTAGCGCATCCAGCCGGGAACGCCCTCCTCAAGTGTGGCGGAGCAGATGACGCGGGTATCTCCAAAGCAGACAAGGACGGAACCTGTCGCGTTCGGGGCGACGTTCGGGTGGAAGGAAATGGGGCGGAGTTGATCGTTGGCGCGGGCGTCGGGGCGGGGCATGGGGCGGACGCTAAACTCTAAATTTTCAAATTTAAACTCCAAAGGGGGGAAAGATGGGTCGCTGCGGGACGCAGCGACCACGGCCTGCCCCGAGACGGGGCAGCTACCTTTTCTTGGCGAACGCTTCCACGTCCTTTGCTGCGCGGGTTTCTTCACCGGGTTTTCCTAGAAATCCGAGGTCCGCGAGCCATTCGTCGAGGCGATCGGGCCAGGAGGCGTAGGGGATTTCGTTGGTGCCGCGTTTCTGACCGCCGTGGCCTCCGCGTGCGTAGATGTGCATTTCTACGTTGGGGACTCCGGCCAGTAGCATGGGATTGAAATAGTCAGCGGCCCAGATTGCGTGGATTTTGTCCGTGGAGCCGGAGCAAGTGAGGAAAGCTGGGGGGACATTGTTGGGAATCCGTATACCGGGGTCACGTGAGAACGGTGTGGGACCGGGATAAATCGCTCCGATGAAATCGGGACGCGCGGAAACTTTTGCCAACGGATCCTTGGGTGAGCTGTTTCGTTTTTCGAACTGTTCGAAGAATAGAGCGGCGGGTGTTGCTAGTTCGGCACCGGCGGAGAAACCGATGATGCCGATCTTGTTCGGGTCGACTTTCCATTCGGCAGCGCGGGAGCGGACAATGCGGATCGCCTGCTGTGCATCGAAGGTGGCATCGGTGGTTGGTTCGTAGCCATCAACTCGGAGTCGATTGCGAAGGATGGCGGTGGAGATTCCCATCTCCGCGAAGTGAGGAACCCATGCACCGCCTTCGGGGTTCACCCAAAGAATTTTGTGGCCACCACCGGGGGCGAGGATGATGAAAGTTCCGGTGTTCTTCTCATTGTCCGGGGCTAGGTGGACTTCGATGGACGGGTTGTGGATGTTGAGGACGTTGACGATTTTTTCCGGCTTTTTCTCGAAGGTGGAATTGTAGATCTCAGGTTCGTTGAGGCGCTTTTGGTTTAGAAACGGAGAGTCGGGCGGGTAGAGAGGAATGACCTCGCCACCATCCTGAATCGGTTTGGGCTGGAATGGCTGCGCAGAAAGGGCGGGGACGAGAGATATTAGAAGAAGCAAGGGGATTTTCATTTGGGTTCTTGGACAATAGAGAAATTTTGAAAGGAATATTTCACTCCCGCGGAGATATTTGGTTTCAGGAAAACGAAGTCGAAATTGGGAGTCGTGGAATCAATTTTGAAGGTCAGGTTCTGGCGTTGGGAGGTGGGTGTGGTAAGGAGGAAGTCCTTTTCACCGGGATAACTGATCACGATGTCCGCCGCCGGTTCGGAACTGATATCGAGAGAGACGGTGTATTCCATGCCTTGATCCAAGTGGAGGCTTTCGAGATTCATTTTGAGGATGGCGGTTTCCTTGTCTTTGAACGTCGAGGTATCGACCGTGTAGATTCCCTTGTCATCGAAGCTCGGCTGCTGGGAAGCGTAGGGCGGATACCAGAGCTGGAGATCGGGGCGGCGCGCGAAGAGGTTCGCTACTTCTGGATCCGGGGTGGCCATGGTGGAGTCGGCGGCGACGAGAGCGATGGAATACGGTGGCAAGACAAGCTCGGGACCACTGAAATCGCTGCGTTTGATGATTTCTTCGTTGAGTGAAAATTGGCGCTCCGGAGGAGACTCGATGAGGAAGAGGGCGCGTGTGGCGTCCGCTGTTCCGGGCAAAGTCAGTTCCACAGGTTTGTCACTGCGGTTGACTAGGAATGACCTCACTCCTTCGGGGCCTTTCGTGTTGAAACCGTAGATGGAATCGTCTGTGCCTTCGAAATCGAGAGCTGTCATGGTCTCCGCGCCGGAAGTGGCCGCTCCAATCATTTTCAAGAGATGGTATGTGGGCTTGTGGACGGTTTCACCTGTTTCCTTATCTACGTAGAAGGTGCCGAACATGCCGTCGTAGAGCTGATGGAAGCATGCAATCTCGATGGTATCGCTGTGATCGAGCAGAGATTGGAAAACAGCGGCGATGAAGTGGAGTTCCGCTCCTGTGTTTTTCCACTGTTTGAGTGCTTCCTGTCCCATGTTCCACTCGGTGAACCAGATGGGTTTCCCAGGAGCGAGACCAGCGATGACTTTCACCGGTTCTGCCACCATTGCCTCCGGCCTGAGCATGGCTTCCATAGGGACTTTCTCGCCTTTCTCCAAAGCGAATCCCTGTCCTCCGAAATACTCATGATAGACGATGGCTTCGCACCATGGTTCCTTTGCGACGGCTTCGTTCCATTTTGCCTGAAAGGCTCCACCATCGTGAATGGGACCCAGGCAGCCACCGATGCGGATTTCGGGGAATTCCTTTTTAATGGCGGCGGCGAGGGGTCGGCAAAATTGGAGGTATTGATGGACGTTGCCTCGGCTCCGACCGTCCCAATACGGCTCGTTGCCCATCTCGATAATATCTGGACCGAGGCCTTGTGATCGCAAATGTTTGATAAGCGCGATGGTGCTTTCCGGGGTTTCCTCATAGATATTCAATACCCAGATCGGTGTGGCGGAAACGCGTTTGCAGAGGCGGATGTAGTCTTCGAGTCCATATTTTTTCTCCAGCTTGTTAAAGACTCGGATCTGCTCTCCGGCCCATCCAGTGAGATCGTTGTTTGGCTCGGAAAATCCGTCCTCCTGCCAGAGGTAATTGTTCGCAACGGTCCCGCCGGGGAAGCGCAATCCTGTGAGAGAAAGATCGCGCATGCCCTGTTCGATGATCGGTGTGTTGTAGCCGATCCCTTGGAACGCCGTTTCCATAAGTAGCAGAACGTTCACGGTGTGGATCAGGTGGGGCATGGGCACCGGCTCGTCTGTGATAATTTTCACCGGCTCAGCAAAGGCGGCGGAGATCGAAAGGAAAGGGGTGGCGAACCAACGGATGAACATTCATCGGAAACGACATCATTTTCCGGATTCTTTCAACTTGTGGGGGTATCTTTCCTCGACGCTGGTGGGGTGGATTTCATAGAGATAGAGCAAGCGCATGGGGGACGTCGGGTTTTTACAAAGTTTGGGAATTATTGCGGTCAGTGCGGCGGTGATGGTCGCGATGGGGCGGGCGGTGCGGATGCCGGCCATCGTGGTGTATTTGCTCTGTGGAATCTTGATCGGGCCTCTTCTTGGATGGGTGGAAATGACCGAAGGGCTTGGCCTGATTTCAGAAACGGGGATCGCGCTGCTCCTCTTTCTTGTGGGCCTCGAGTTGAGTGTGACCAAGGTGCGGGATGTTGGGAAAGTTGCCCTGATTGCTGGCTTTTCCCAAGTGGTTCTGACAGCGGGACTCGGATTTCTGCTGAGTAGGATGCTTGGTTTTGGCCTCGCGGAGGGTGTGTTTCTCGCGCTGGCAGTGACGTTTAGTTCCACCGTCGTGGTGGTGAAGCTACTTGAGGAAAAGGGTGAGCTTGAAAGTCTATACGGTCGGATCGCGGTGGGTGTGCTACTGGTGCAGGATCTTGTGGTTATTATGGTGCTGACATTCCTGGCGGGCATGGCTGGGGGTGGTGAAGCATTGGACGCGGGCGCTGTTGGAATGGGGCTGCTCAAAGCTTTTGGAGGGATGGCTGTGCTGCTGGTGGTCGCACTGGTGGCCTCGAAATATCTGCTTCCGCTGCCATTCAAATGGGCGGCACGCTCTCCTGAGGTGCTTCTTATCTGGGCGCTGTCTTGGTGTTTCCTGATGGTTTTCGGCGCCCACGCGTTTCACCTCTCTTTGGAAGTGGGAGCATTTCTGGCGGGAATGAGCCTCGCCCAGCTTCCCTACAACGAAGACCTGCGCCGACGCGTGAATCCGCTGATGAATTTTTTCGTCGCCGTGTTTTTCGTGACTCTTGGGATACGGATCGATCCGGGTGGTGCGCTCGACCACATTGGTAGCGTTGGGGTACTTTCCACCTTCGTTTTGGTTGGGAAGCTGCTGATCTTTCTCCTCATTCTTGGAAAGCTTGGCTACGGTCGGAAGACTGCGTTTCTCACAGGTGCGACGATGGCGCAGACCAGCGAGTTTTCGTTCATCCTCGCCGGTTTAGCGATGAGCAAAGGACTGATTGGCGGCGAGATCTTATTGATTTCCGCGCTCGTGGGCGTGGTGACGATCGCCATTTCCTCATATATGATTCTATACAGCCATAGTTTCTACGCGGCCGTCTTGAAGACGGGACTTTTGAAATGGAAGTTTCTCGATGGCAAGCCGGAGGTCACCGACAGGATCGTGCACGCAGGCGAGCATTTGGACCACCATGTGATCGTGGTCGGGATGAACACACTGGGCCGGGAGTTGGTGAAGCGTCTCCATGGAAAAGGTGAGCTTGTGCTCGCGGTCGATACGGACCCAATGAAACTCGAAGGCTTGCCGGGTCAATGCCTGCTTGGCAGCGTGGGTTATCTATCTGTGCTTGAGGAGGCTGGATTCCGCCGCGCGAAGCTGATCGTTTCCGCTCTCCAGATTGAGGAGACCAACGATCTTCTCGCCTATCGTGCGAAGAGTGTCGATGTGCCTTGCGCGATCCACGTGGTGGATCTCTCGGTGGTGGACAACCTTCTGGATTTGGAAACGGATTATTTGATGGTCTCGAAGGTCGATGGGGTAAAGGCACAGATTGCGATGCTTAAGGAAATGGAGGTGCTGAAGTGAATGCTTTCGCTCTTCTACTCGCGACCGCAGCTTTGGCCTACGGGCTTGCAAAGTATTTCCGCCTGCCATCGATACCGATTCTAATCGGAGCAGGCATGAGTCTGAGCTTGGCGGGCCTTTCACCGAAGGAAATTGAGATCGGTGGAGATGGAGCTGCGGACATGCTCGAACTCGGCTTGGTGTTCTTGGTATTCGCCTCGGGGGTGGAATTGAACCCACGTCGATTCAAGCGTTTTGGAAAAGCCGTTCTCTGGGTCTCTGGGGTGCAGTTCGCGCTGGCGGCGGGCGTCGGTTTCTTCTGCGCAAAGTGGTTGGGCATGGGGAACTTGGAGGCCGTTTATATGGGTGGTGGACTGGCGGCTAGTTCGACTTTGGTGGTACTCCGCCACTTAAAAAACCGCCAAGCGATGTTCGAGCCATACGGGCGGGTGGTGACCGGGGTATTGTTGCTGCAAGATGTCGCACTGGTGATTCTCATTGTGCTTCTCTCACGAGTGGACGGTGGCGGTTGGGATGTGGGGAAAGCTCTTTTTGAAGTGCTGGTCATGGGTGGCATCGCGTGGATCGCACAGAGGTTCGTGATCCCAAGTCTCGTGTTCCGTTTCAAACCGGATGAGGAAAATCTCCTGCTCTGGCTGGTGGCAGTGCTACTCGCCTTCGCGGGGGTGGCCTCGTGGCTGGATCTACCGCTGATCGCCGGTGCCTTTGCAGGTGGATTCGTGTTCTCTGCGTTTCCACTCAACGGGTTGGTGCGCGGGCAACTCTCTTCGCTGGTCGATTTTTTCCAAGCCATGTTTTTCGTGGCGCTTGGTGCCATTCTCGGAATTCCGGAGCCGGGCCTGTGGGCGCAGGCGGCGCTCTACTCGGTGGTGGTGATTGTCGTCACTCCACCGCTCGTCGCACTCGTTGCGGAGTGGCGTGGATTGAACGCGCGCGCCGGGATCGAAGCTGGACTTCTGCTCGCACAGACCAGCGAGTATTCACTTCTGTTAGGGCTGAGTGGCGTCGGCCTCGGGCACGTAAGTCCGGAGACGTTTTCCATCCTTGCGCTCACCACCGTTCTCACCATGGTGATGACGCCGATTCTTGGGCGGGAAGCGGTTGCAGAGTTTCTGCTTCCTTTCCATCCATTGAGGAAAAAGGGAAGAGTCAACGACGCGCCGGAGGGACACATACTGATCCTTGGTTTTGGGTCGGCGGGTATGTGGACACTGAAGCCATTGCTAACTCAAGGTGAGAAAGTCCTCGTGGTAGATGACGATGCTGTCGTCTGCGCGGCGCTCGCGAAAAAGGGGGTGCCGTTTCTGCGCGGAGATGGTGCGGAAGTGGACGTTTTAGAAAAGGCAGGAGCAAGAAACGCGAAACTCGTTATCGCCTCCATGCGCAGGGTGGGGGACTCGCTCACGGTACTGCGCCATGTGCGCGGTGTGCCGGTGGTTGCGAGGGTTTTTGAAGAAAATGACGCGGAGCTCATTCGCAGAGCGGGAGGTCATCCGGTGATGAACTCGATGGCCGCCGCTGATACTTTTTTCGCATGGTTGGAAAATAATGATCGGATCAAATAGTGAACTGACGCAGTCACAGCCTGAGACATTGGATCAATGGATCAATGGGGGCTTCAATAAGGAGTTCTTCCTCGCTTATGGGATGTCGGAGTTCAATCGAAACTGACTGTAGAAGCATGCGGGTGCCGGTGCCCAGGAGGGTTCCGATTTGATCACTACGTCCAATACCAGCGTATCGGTAGTCCCCTACGATCGGATGCCCGAGGTGGGCGAGATGGCGTCGGATCTGGTGAAAGCGTCCGCTCTTTGGTTTTGCCTCGAGTAGAGAAAGATCATGTGCGAGATGGTCGATGACCCTGAATGTTGTTTCAGCGGATTTTGCTTCGGAGGTGTTGTCGTTGGCAAGAGGCTCGCGACAGGTCCGTTTCTCCCAGTTGGGTCGACCCGAGACGACTGCCCAGTAGCGCTTCCTCACTTCGTGGTTTGCGAAGGCGGCGTGTAGAATTCGCGCCGCATCTAGGTCGGTGGAAAATAGGAGAACGCCCGAGGTCGGACGATCTAGACGGTGGATAGGGTGGACTCGAATCCCGATCTGATCCCGTAAAATTTTCATCGTGATCTCGTCATCCGCTTGAGGATTTTCTGAAGGAATGACCATTTGGCCTGCCGGCTTGTCGACCGCGACGATCCATTCGTCACGATATAGAATATGTAACGGGGCGGATGCAGTTGGCTGTTTCATCAGAAGGGCGTGATCGGCGAATGGTTCGACGGTTAGCAAAAGTATCCGAACTAAAGCTGACCTTCTGTTTCCCGCTTGATGATTTCCTTATAGAGCTCTGCCTCCGGAGTGGGATGGCGGACGAGGGCGGGGTCGTTGTCGAGATCGACGAACTGCAGGCCGAAGTCTGTGTTGGGGTCGAAGGGGTGGCCCCACTCTCGATTCGAGGTGACCGACCACCAGTTGTAGGCGCGGACGGGAACACCTTTGCGGATGGCTTTTGCGACCTGGGCCAAGTGATCTCGCATGTATTCCGCACGTGTGGTTTTGCCTGCGGAGGGAGTGCATCCGTTTTCCACGATAAATAATTCCTGTCCGGGAAACCATCTGCTGAACCGGCGTAGAGCGTGATAGAGTCCGCGGGGCCAGACGGGAGCGCGAAGAAAGCGGCCGTGTGCGGCATCCTCCAACAGACGGAATCGATGCAACCGGAGTGTCGGGAGGCCCCAGTAGTAGTCGAGTCCGACGAAGTCTTGTGCGCCAATCGCCTCCGGCGGGCATAGTTCCGGGGCGAGCTTCCCCGAAATGCCTAGATACCACCAGTTCGCGTTCGCGATGAGGCTGGTGGTGCCCCAAAAGCGCCAGGCCCAGTTTAGCCAGCTGGTTTTCGATTCTAGGACTTCAAAGCGCTCGCCGGGATCCACCGGGACGATTTCGAACTTGGATTCGTCCCCGAAAACCTCTTCAGCGATACGCCTCGCAAGCGTGAGCTCTAGGCCCTCTTTCGGACAGTTTTTGGAAAGGCCGGGAGCGTCCGTGCGGATCCCGATTCGAATTTTTCCTCGCCGTTTGACCCGTCTTAAACCGCGCCTAGTGGAGAGTCGCTCGGGCAGGGTATCGGCTCCGGAAAACACCTCGTGCAAGGAGATAGGCGTTGGTGCCTGAGATACGAACTCGCGAGGTTCCGAGAGCCACGAGACATCGCAGTAGCCTGCAAGATCTTCGCGGAAACGGCGGACCGCACGATCCACATGCTCCAGCAGCATGGAATGCCCGTGGGGAGCTAATACGACGTAGTGTTCGTCGCTCAGGGCAGTTTTGAGGAATCGGAAGCGCGCGCGGTTTTCTAGTTCGTGTGGGAGTAGGAAGAACGCGTCCCCGTAGATCGCATCGATCTGACCGCCATCCAAGGCGCGGCGGGCATCGTCGTAGTTTCGGAAGATCTGCTTGCGGGTGTTGGGAGGGAGATCCCTTTTCCAACCCCTTGGCTGATTTCCGATTCCGATCACGCCAATTTTCCTTCCTGAAAGGGATGCCACGTCACCTCCTTCGTAGGCTGCTGGAACGAGGATCGCTTTTCCGGTCCGGAGATACGGATCGCTGGTCTCGAAGCGTGTCTGATCTCCCATGCTGATGCCGCCAATGACTAGATCGACATCGGCGCGCTCGCTGACGAGGGCTCCTTTCGTAGTGAACTTGAAAAGCGCCTCAGCTAGGCCTCGGTGGCAAGCTCCCCAATCCATAATCATCTGCAGCCAGATCGGGAAGCCGGTGACGAGAGGATTCACCCCGACTCCTGAGTCCGGATGGAGAGCGCGAATCTCCGCTCGGGCACGTGCGTGTGCGAGGAAAAGGTTCGGCACGAGTTTGCCCACAGCCTCGGCTTCGGCATCGACAAGTGAACCGCGAGGCAGTCCGGGTGGCATGTAGTAGCGGTTCTGCCACCATGGTTTGATATACCCGAAGGTAAGCTGGGATGGCTCGTTGAAGGTGATCCACCAGTCGACGGTTTCCCCGAGCTCTCCGGCGATCTTCGCGGCATATCGGGCGAAGAGGTCGGGAAATTCCTTGCCAATCATACCGCCGAAATCTTTTTCCAACCACACTGGCCAGACGAAGTGGTGGAGCGTGACCATGACTTTCATGCCATGATCCCGCACGCAATCGGCTACAGCTCGGTAGTGGGCGATCGCGTCGTCATCGAAGCGACCGCACTCCGGCTCGACTCGGGCCCAAGCGATGGAGAAGCGGAACAGCTTGCAGCCGAGTGCCGCGGCGGACGCGATATCCTCCTCGTATCTGTTCCAGAAATCTGTCGCACGCTCCCTACTGGTGAGACCTTGGCATCGTTCCCAGACGTCCCAGACATCTTCTCGGGAAGGATCGTAAGCCTCCACCTGATGATCCGCGTTTGCGGTGCCGAAGAGGAAGTCCTTGGGGAATTTAAAATTCAAAATTCAAACCTCAAGGAAGAGGATGTTATTTTGGAATCGTCAGCGTCTGGCCGAGGCGGATGATTGTGCCGGAAATGTTGTTGGCACTCTTGATCTTGGCGATCGAAGTTCCGTATTTTCGAGAAAGGCCGGAGAGCGTGTCGCCCTTTCTCACCGTGTGTCTTACAACGACCGGTTTTGGTTTCGGCTTGGGCTTCACGACCACAGGCTTTGGTTTCGGCTTCGGAGCCTCCGCGACTGGAGTCGGGGTCGGACTAGGCTGGGCGGCAGGAGTGGATTCCTTCTTGGCGATCGCGGTCTTAGGCTTCTTCTCCTTCTTGCTCGGTGCCGAAGGACGATACCATTTCTCCGGGCTGTCCGCCCATTCCTCAACGTAGTTCCCGCTTTTGTCAAAGGGACCGGTCACCGCGTTGGTCGCGGGTGCGGATTTCGATCCACACTGGGTGAGCAGTGGGAGGAATAGGAAAGCAACCAATGATTGGGCGGCGAAACGCATCGGCGAGATCATGCCGGAATATTACGTATGTGCAAAGAATAGTTCCCGTATTTCTGAAAAATTCCGGTTCCGGTGTTCGGTTGAAACATTGTGACGGTTCGCTACTGACAGCAGCCTGGGATGCATGCTTAGTCCGCTGCGCATGTCACTCCCGAGCGAAGCCCGACGAACTTTGAAACTGGCGTTCCCACTTGTCATCGGCCAAGTGAGTCAAATGCTACTGGGGGTGGCGGACACGATGATGATCGGTCGTCTCGGAGTCACGGAAATGGCCGTGCTGACCTTCGCGAACTCGCTATTCTACGTCCCCTTTGTTTTCGGGATCGGAATTCTGACCTCAGTCTCTGTCTTCACCGCTGGAGCACATGGACGGGACGATCACGCCGCCGGGCGGGCGAGTTGTCGCCACGGCATGTATGTCGCCACGGTGCTCGGGATTTTGCTTTTCCTGCTGATGTCTCTGCTGACTTTAAATCTCGGCGTATTTGGTCAGCCACAGGAAGTGGTTGAAAAAACCGGGGCATACTTTCGCATCATCATGGCCTCCATGGTGCCGGGTCTGATGTCGATGGCCCTGAAGAATCACGCAGACGCCCTCGATCGCCCATGGCCGCCTTTCTGGATCTTTCTGTGGGGAGTGGTGCTCAATGTATTCCTGAACTGGATCATGATTTTCGGAAAATTTGGCTGCCCGGCCCTCGGACTGGAGGGGGCTGCTTGGGCCACATTTATTTCGCGGACTGCGATTCTGGTGGCGATGTTTGTTTGGCTCTACCGTGGAAAAGGAATGCGCGAGTGGGTCCCTTTCCATTGGTTTAAGCCGCCGGTGATTTCAGAGATCAGAAAATTCCTAGGGATCGGTTTTCCCGCGAGTCTGCAGATGGTCTGTGAGGTTTCCGCATTCTCACTTGCCGGTCTGATGATGGGGCGATTCGGTGAGACCGCGATGGCCGCCCATCAGGTTGCGCTCATGTGCGCGGCCACGGCATTCATGGTTCCGCTTGGACTTTCTATGGCGTTGGGCGTGCGACTTGGGTCCGCTGCTGGTGCGGGTCAAACGCAAAGGCTGAGGGAGATCGTGATTTCGGGGTGGTGGCTTGGAGCGGGCTGGGCTGCCATTGGAGCTCTGTTCTTCCTGCTTGCCGGGACATGGGTGTCCTCCCTTTTTATCAGCGAGGCTCCCGTGATCGCCCTCGCCGCGCAGATCTTGGTTGTAGTCGGTGTTTTCCAGATTTTCGATAGCCTGCAAGTGTGCTCCGTATCCATGCTGCGCTCCCTTCACGATGCCCGTATTCCTGCGATGATGGGATTTTTTGCCTATTGGGTCGTCGGTTTGCCAGTGGCGGTGCTGCTCTCCATGAAATTCGGATTTGGTGCGGTGGGCGTCTGGTGCGGACTCGCCACCGGACTTTTCATCGCGAGTGTCACCCTATGTCCCCGTCTTTGGAAAATGACGGGGCCGAGAGGCTCTACTGTGAGTTGTAAGTAATTCGCTGGCGTGGGATTTGTATCCACGAGGGTTGGAAAGATTAAGGATCTTCTTCCGGTTCCTCCGAGAGCAAGGTTTCGATCACCTCAACGTAGGCTTTCGCGTCCTCACTCGCCGGGTCAAGCCCTTCGGCGATTTCATCCTGCAGCTCGCCAGCGAGAAGCACAATCTCAGCCTTGTAGTCCGCGTTGACTCCTTGAAACGACGATTGGAACGCTGCGGTCCAGTCCGCAGGTCCCATGGTGACGATTGGTTTTCCGCCGGGTTCCGATGCGATGCTGCGGGGCGAATCGGAAGCTGGCGCGCGCGTGCCCTCAGCGGTTGCTTTTCTAGGCGAAATCCGGGCTGGACCCGACGACAATTTCTCCTGTGGTGTTTCTACTGGTTCATGGCCCTTTCGCATCATGATGGAAAGCACGGCCAGAATCAGGAGGATCGAACAGCCGAATGCCATCAGTTTTGTTTTTGTGATCATTCTATCTGCGGATAATCCCGGAACTCATTCTCGACAAGGAGATGTTTCAACAAGTGCGCGTTTTATACGATTTTTTCAATTCGCCGGAAAAAATGCGTCCGCTGCCATGTTGGCAAGCGTATCTATAACGATTGACACGTGTTCGTGCCAAGATTCCTACCTGAACAAACCAAAACTATGAAATTAGAACACCGTCCTGGGACCGCCCAGTTAACCAAGTCCACGATGGCCGCGTTGGGCGTCGCGTTTTTAGGAACGCTTCCGCTATCGGCCTCAAGTCACAGCGATGCTCCGCTGATCAAGTTGGATCCTCAAGTCAACCTCACTGATGTTTATGCGTTCGTGGGGAATCGTTACGACTCAACTCCTGGAAACGTTGTCCCTGTTCTCAATGTGCTGGTGAGCGTTCGCCCGTTCTCAGAACCAGGCGATGGTGTGATCTATGAGAAGTTCTCAAATGATGCCCTGTATAGCATCCACATCACCCATCCAACGACAGGAGCAGAAACTCTCCGCTACGATTTCCGATTCTCGGACGTAAATCCAGACGGAGGTCGCGGATTAAAAAAACCGGATACGATCCTTTCCTACGGACGCGGGACTGAAATCGGGCCTATTGGGAAAACTGGAGACGCTCGCCAGAACTACAGTCAATTCTACAATGTGACTAAAAACGGAATACGCATCACCGAGGGACGCAGAGTTCCTCCACCGAACGTGGGTGCCAGAACCACACCAGAATACAACGATGCGGATGGAAATCCGATTTCTGGTGCGCGGACCTTCGATGCATTGGACAAATACACCCGGCAAGCGGTTTATGACGCGGGCAATGGTGGCGAAGTGGTTTTCGCAGGCCCACGTGAAGACGGTTTCTATGCGGACACGCCTGGAATCTTTGACTTGCTGGATGGTCGTATCATCTCTGGTGATAGCTCAAATGGATTAGGACAAGCTGGCGGTGGAGTTGATGGATTCAAGGGCTTCAATGTTCTTACGTATTCGATCCAGATTCCTCTGAGCGAGCTCAATCCACGTAACCACACAGCCCCCTTTGCCGATCTTGCCAATGGAATTGAAAACGGTGGTGCTGCGACTAACCGCGGCGTGGGTGTCTATGCCTCCGTGAGCCGCAAAAGAATTACACTTCGCAACCCTCTGAGCGGGCCATTCTCATATGGAAAATGGATTCAGGTGAACCGTCTTGGCAACCCGTTGTTCAATGAAGTGCTTGTTCCCCTTAAGGACAAGGATAAGTATAACGGAACCTTTCCTATGGATGATGCGGATTTCAGAAAATATGCCGGTAGCCCGGAACTTCCCGTCTTACTCAACGCAGTGTTTGGTACGGAATTTGCAACCACTGGCCGCGGAGATCTTCGCCTGGTGTTTATCCCCGACGTGCTCCGTGTGGACACCACCACTCCTCCCGTCAGAGTTCCGGGGATGAAGAAGTTCAGTCGCGTCGGCTTCGTCGGATCAGATACGACTACAAACGGCTCTGGTAGAGTCATTTCATCGGGATGGCCGAACGGCCGCCGTATCGGTGACGATGTCGTGGATGTAGCACTGACAGCTATTGCCAGCGGACCGACTTACGAGACAGTCACGGTTCTTGGAGATAACGTCCCGAAAAACGATCAGCGCTACAACCGGGTGTTCCCGTATCTAGCCACCCCGCACGCCGGAACCACGGTGGAGCAAAGGTAATCATTCTCGTAGAATTATATATCAACGGGTATAGATCTGAATCGTAAAAAACAGGCGGAGGTTTACGCCTCCGCCTGTCATTTGTAAAAGACAATCATGAAAAAAATCAAACAAATGGTCGCGCTGCTCTGGCTATGCGGCAGTATGCAAAACGGATACAGCCAAGCAGCGGCGCGGACACTGGATCCCGCAGAACTTCTGAAAATTGCCGAGAGAAAGGATGCGAATGCTAAAAATTGGGTAGCCCTGGGAGACGTGCTTATGCAGAATGCACGGGAAAATGTCTCCCACGATTTTTCCAAACCCGCTGAGGCATATACGAAGGCCCTTTCGATGGATGCGAACTCGACCGATGCCATGCTTGGGATGGCTTGGGTGAAAAACTCTGAACACCTCTTCGAGCAAGGCAGAGGATGGGCGGAGAAAGCCTTGGCATGGGATAAGAACCTTGTTGATGCACATGCGCTGCTCGGGGATTACAAGCTCGAACTCGGGGACTACGATGAAGCTTTCGATCACTACCAGCAAGCACTCGATCTGCGCCTGGACCTTTCCACTTACAGCCGTGCCGCCCATCTGCTTTGGGAGACGGGAGATTCCGCGAGGGCACAGATATTGATGCGGAAGGCGGTTTCCCTTGGTGGTCCCTACCCGGAAAACGAGGCGTGGTGCCGCTTGGAGGTCGCCATCATGGATTTTAAGACAGGTGCAATCCTACCTGCGGAGATAGAGGTAAAAAAAGCGTTGGTTATCACTCCTGACAATCCGCGTGCGCTCTCAATGCAGGGCATGCTTCTTGCCGCTCAGGAGGATTTTCAAGGTGCCATCGCAGCATACGAGAAATCCGTTGCCGCAAGCCCCACCCACCAGGCGCTCTCCGCTCTCGTCGATCTCTATGCGGTCACGGAAAGTCCCAAACGCGAAGAAGCGATCAAAAACGTCATAGCATACCACCGCCCGGATCCGAACAAACAGGAGGGGGGAGTCCTCCCGCACGGTCATTATCATCAGAACGGCCAAGCGAGCGCGGAATTCGCACTGTTTCTCGCTGACAACGATATTGATGCTGCGGAAGGCCTCAAGGAGGCGCAGAAGGCATACGAAACCTACAAGAATATTCGTGTCGCAGATGCGCTGGCATGGTGCCTCTATAAAACCGGTGATTTCCGAAAAGCCCGCCTCATGATGGAGAGGGCGATGAAGTGGAATACTCAGGATCCAGAACTTTTTTTTCACTGCGGCATGATCCATCTGAAGCTCGGCGACAGGATCAAAGCTGAAAAATTTCTGGAACAAGCGATTTCCCTCAACCCGAATTTCGATCCTATCGATGCCGATACTGCGCTCGAAGCACTAGATTCCCTTGCCAGCAAACCAGCGGAAAGATCAGGGGTGGATGTCCCGAAGGAGGCTGTGACAGACAAACAGTGATTTGATCCGCCCGCATCTAACAGGTAAAAATAGTTCCTTTACAGTGCCGTTTCCTCGCTGAACTTGCTTTCCTCATGAGCGTACCCCCAGATGCAGATGCCACTACTCCCGAGGAACTGCTGGAGCGCATTGCCCTTGGTTCACACGAATCCTTCGCGGAACTCTACTACCGTTTCTCAGGTGCGCTGCTCGGAATCGCCACCGGGGTGACCAAGGACGATTCGGAGGCTCAGGACGTGGTTCAGGAATCGTTTTTGTCCGTTTGGAAAAGCCCAGGCGCATACATCGCCAAGAACGGAAAGGTCTCCACCTGGCTGTTCACGATCACCCGCAACAGGGCGATCGATGCCATCAGGAAACGCAAACGCATTGCCGCGGCGATGGAACGCAGCCGTTTGGAAATTTCCGATCCGGACGGACCCGGAACGCCCGACGAGGCTGCCTGTGCGTCGGATCGGGCCGATCAAGTCCGGCGTGCGCTGAACGGACTTTCTCCGAAGCAACGCGAGGTGATGCTGATGAGCTATTACGAAGGGATGTCCCAATCGGAAATCGCCAGCAAACTTGGCGAACCCTTGGGCACGGTAAAAGCAAGAATCCGGCGCACCATCAAGCGCACACGGGAAACGCTTGGTGCGATATGTATGATGTGTGTGATATTCTGACGGATCTTCTCAAAGATCTTTCACATCGGGATACACCGATTTCGTGCCGCTGAACTTGTAGGCAAGCAGGGTGCAGACGGCCAGAGGCGCATACACATGCCATCCGAGCAGCTCGATGCCCATGATGAGCGAGGCCCAGGGAGTTTTTGTCGCTGATGCGAAAAACGCGATCATGCCGACCCCCGCGAACAGATCCACGGGTGCGTTCACAAGCCACGCGAGCGAGTTCCCCAGCGCGGCTCCGATGAAAAACAGAGGAGTCACCTCGCCGCCTTTGAAGCCAGCGCTCAAAGTGACGACGGTGAACACGAGTTTCCACAGCCACGCCGTCGCCGGTGCGTGGAGATCCGGCGAGAAGAAACGGGGTAGGGTGAGCGAGTTTTCGTTCTCCGCCAGCACCCCGAGTCCGAGATAATCGCCTGTCCCGGCCAGCAGGAAAAGCACCACGACGATGCAGCCACCTACACCGGCCCGGACCGCCTCATGGGGGAAATACTCCCGCAGTTTTTTCACTGTGAAATGGGAAGCTTGGATGAAGAAGCGGCTGGCGAGAGCGATGATCGCCGCGAAAAGGAATAGTTTCACGAAGATCGGAAACCAAGTTGTCGCTGAGCGAGTGAATTCGATTTCCGGATACGGGGTATGGGTGATGCCCCAGGCAAGGCAGATCTGGTCCGCCGCCAGAGCGGTGATCAGACATGGGAAAAGCTTTCGTGAAAGCAGCCGATGGCCAGTGAACTCTAGCGCGAACACAGCACCGGCAAACGGCGTGCCGAACACGGCCCCGAAACCTGCGGCGATCCCGCAGAAAACCAGGAGATGTGCCGCCGCCTTTGTCTTCGCCACGCATTTCCCTAGGCCCGAGGCGATTGCCGCACCCATTTGCACGGCGGTTCCTTCTCGCCCGGCTGATCCTCCGAAAAGGTGCGTTCCAACCGTTGCGATCAGGATGCTGGGGGCGAGCAGAAAGGGAATGGGATCGCGCTCCTGCCGGACATGGCCAAGGATCACGTGGTTTCCAGAGCTCACATGCTTCCCGAGCTTTCTGTAATACCAACCCATCGCCAGCCCCGCGAGCGGCAGAAGATAGATCAGCCACGGATGTTCAAAACGCAGCCGGGTCGCTCTGTCCAGACTCCATAGGAACAGCGCTGCCGCAGAGCCAATTGCGCCCGCGATCGCTGCCAGCACGGCAAGCCACTTGAGTATCCTTGCTAGCCACATGGTGAGGGCCGTGACTCTGGCAGGAGCTGGCAGGATGTGAATCCGAATATTTTGCCGCTGGAAAACACTCTTTCCACTGCGGGCTGATTTCTTAGAGTGGGTAGCGAAACCCATCCCATGACCATACGATCCACTGCCGTCGCCTTTCTTTTCGCCCTTTCGCTTCTATCAAATGGAAGGGAGACCATTGAAGAAAAAGACGGGGTAGTCGTCATCGAAGCGGAGATTACTTCGTCGCGGCTTGGTAAATGGAAGCAAAGAGATGAAATCGCGGGCTTCGGGGGTAAGGGCTATCTAGAGTTCACGGGAAATGGTCCTTTGTCGGGTAAGGCCACCTCGCCGCTGAAGTATGAGTTCACAATCCAAAAAGGTGGGTTTTACTTCCTTCATCTCCGTTGCGCACGTGAATCTGTGAAAATCAAAAACGAGATGCGCAAGGATGTGGCAAATGATTGCTACGTGCGGGTGAAAGGGGATTTCGAAGCTGGGCCGGAACCAGGCGACAAGCACGGCAAGGATGCTCCGCTGAAAATGCTCAAAGACGACACGAAGTTTTTCGGAGGTGATGACAAGAGTTTTGCGTGGGCTTCTGGGAATCGGTTGGATCCCGGTGGGCACAACAACAAACGAGTTGCCGTTTACGATTTCAAGGCAGGGGAGACCTACGAACTTGTTGTCTCCGGGCGTTCGCAACTGTTCAAGCTGGATCGGATCGTGTTCCGGCATGAGAGCGTTCCTGCAAAGACGGCCGAAGCGTTGAAATGAAACACGTCGCACTCTCCACGAAATTTAAGCGGAAGGCATTCGCAATTTTGCCATCGATTGATCGTGAGGGACTCGGAGCAGGATCACCGCGAAGGTGGCACCGATGAGGGCGCAAAACATGTCGGTTTGAGTGTCCCAGACATCGCCTTGCGTGCCGAGAAAAGCCTCCGCTGCCTCGGCGGACAAGAGAGCAGCCGCCCATTCGATCAGTTCGTAAACCGCGCTTACTGCCATGCAGAAACATACAACTAGAAATCCGAGCCAACCGCGCTTCTGGATGACTTTGTTCCGGATAAAAACTTCGCGGCAAAGAATGGCGGGAGCCAGACCCTGCATCAGATGGCCGAGGCGGTCGAAATGGTTTCTTGAAAACCCAAACGTATCCTTCGCCCAGTCTCCGATTGGCACGAGCGCGTAGGTATATCTTCCGCCGACCATCAGGACGACCATGTGCAGGCCGAGAAGAATCAGTGCGAGATTCGAAAATTTCCAACCCTTCACCTGTGCGATGAAAAGCGCGATGAAACCGATGAATACCGGTGCGACCTCCAGCCACCAAGTGGTCCTATCATGAGGATGCCACCCAGACCATGCCAGAACGGGCAGCATGGCGATCAATAGAATCAGGTTTTTCATTGGGTCGGTCCCAATCTGCGCCCAAGGAGAGTGATGGTCAATGATGGGACACCGGGGGTGTCAGAGTTTCAATAGCGGGGGAAGAAGATCCGGGTCTTCTGAGTCGGTGTATTGGAAATCACGGGTTGATCGGAAGCTTGCCGGTGATGGGGATTTCTTTGCGCAGTAGCTTCGATGCCTCACCCGAAAGTCTGAGATACCAGTCGTTTGAAAGCTGTTCACCATCGGCATCAAGAGTGAGAAATCCATCTGGGGAATCTGACTTTTTGGCAATGGTTTTGAACATGGCCGTACCTTCATCCACTTCGTCGAACATCGCTGTCTTAATCATCATTGATCCCGCGGAGACTGCATTTTCTACTTGGTTCCAGTAGAAGCGACCGCCGTTGCGGGGGACATGGATGAAGATTTCGGAAACTTCTCCGGTAGGGGTTCCCCCGAGATCAAGGGTCTCCGCGACGAGGCGGTAGTTCCCGGCGGGGATGCGCCGATAGACTTCAGAGCTGGAGGCGCCTGTGCCGATGCTGTATGCCTCGCTCCAACTGAGTTCTAGAATTTCACCGGGGCGTACGGGTGGAAGGCTATTTCGGAGTGTTTCCCAATCCGCGTGCGCAGCAATGTCGTCATCGCGGATGATTAGCACGGGGGTGGAACCCGGGTCGTTGATGCCGATTGCAGTGGCCATGGAAGGGTGAGTTCCTGACTTGTTCCAGAGGGGATCGGGGCCCTTCAGCACTTTCTGCGAATTTCTAACAAACAATCTGCCTTCGGTCTCATCCGTCGGGAGCGAGCGGATCTCTAGGGCTGAGATCGCATAGATTCCGATGGCGGTGGGAGGTCCGGAGGACGAGATGATGATCGAGAATTTCTCCGCTCCATCTGGAACGGAAACTTTCTCTTTGCGCTGGGTGAACGGGGAGTCTGTCCAATCGTTCTTCCACCCTGAGCTGGCAGAGCGGACGGGGAAGATTTTCTGAGAGATCTGATCGCCGTTGGAATTTAGGAACCGGACGGTGAAGCTCATTTCACCGGGGTTGGGGAGCCAGCTATCGTCAAGTCCCTCAAGTTTGAATCGGCTCCGCTCGGTCCCTGACGAAACTTCGAACCGGACGGCGGACACCTCGGGGCGGGTTTTGATCCGGTCGGAGGACGGGGTGGCCGGGATATTGTCGACGAAGATGTCGATAGTCGGTGCCGCCGCTCGACCTGTTCCTGCCACAGCCGTGAGCAGCGGTAGAGAGAGGAGAAAGGGACGGAGCATGAACGATGAATCGTAGGACAATCTACAGATATTGCGAGGGCTACCGGAAGTCCCCTTTTTCGGGGACAGGTTGTTATTGCCCCGCCATCGCAAGCCCCGCGATTCTACCGGTGGTCCAGGCTGCTTGAAAATTGAAGCCACCTGTGATGCCGTCGATGTCGAGGCATTCGCCGGCAAAGTGGAGACCGGGGACGGTCTTGCTCTCCATGGTGCGGAAGTCGATTTCCCGGAGACGGACCCCGCCGCAGGTGACGAACTCGTCTTTGTTGGTGGTCTTGCCGAGGACTTGGAATCGCGCATCGGTGATCTCACGGAGGAGGGCGTTCTCCCTATCTTTCGGGAGTTGAGACCATTGAGTTGTGGCGGAGATGGCTGTTGTCTCCAGCATGCGCTCCCAGAGACGACGAGGGATTTCTTCGGGAGAGCGGTTTTTTACGAGGGTCTTTCCAGAATCGCTGCGAAATTCCGCAAAGCGTTGGCGGAGTTCGTTTTCGGATACATTTCCCATCCAGTTTACCGAAATTTCCAAATGATAGCCGCTCTCCTGAAAACTCCGTGCTTCCCAGGCGGAGAGGCGGAGGATGGCCGGGCCGCTGAGGCCGCGGTGGGTGATGAGCAAGGGGCCGGTCTGTGCAGGGCTTTTCGGGATCGTTTTGATCGTTGCCATCCGGACCGCAAGGCCGGCGAGATCATCCAAGCGCGGGTCGGTTACGTTAAAGGCGAAAAGGGAGGGGGCGAGTGGCTCGACGGTGTGACCGAGTGCTTCGATCGCGCGGGTGAGGGGGGATGCTTTGAGCGAGCCGGAAGTGATGCAGACTTTGTCGGCTTGGATTGATTCGCCGTTGGAGAGTGTAAGAGCAAAGCCTTGGTCAGGATGTCGACTTGTTACCGCTACACCTGTCCCGGTTTTCAGGGTGATTCCTGCATCTCGGGCAGATTTTAGAAAACAGTCGATGATGGTTTGTGAGCTATCGGTGACTGGAAACATTCGTCCGTCTGCCTCGGTTTTTAGCTCCACCCCGCGTGCTGAGAACCATGCGACGGTGTCCTGAGGTTGCCAGCGGTGAAAGGCTCCACGCAGCTCGCGGGAACCGCGTGGATAGTTCTTTGAGAGAAGCCCGGCGTCAAAACAAGCGTGGGTGACATTGCAACGTCCGCCGCCGGAGATTCTGACTTTGGTGAGGAAATCGTTTCCCTTTTCGTAAATGGTGACCGCTGCGGACGGATCTGCCTCTGCGGCTGTGATCGCCGAGAAGAAGCCGGCGGCACCTCCTCCGATGATGGCGATTTGTTGCCTGCTCATCGTGCCGTTTTCGCTGCGTTTTCCCCCACCTTGGCAATTCTCGGATCCTCCGGAGGAGGTGCTTTTTCTCCATCCTTCGCGAAGCGATATGGGGCGGCGATGAAGAGGCAATCCCGGCTCTGAGGGACAATTTCAAAGGTGACTTTCTGATCGATCATCCATTGTGGAAGAGCATCGGGACTGGTGAAAACGAGGCGGTAATGGCTGGCCTCGGCGGAGGCGGAACCGTTGGCGTCCCAATGAGGAAAGCGCTGCTCCCCCACCAGAACCAGTTTGCACTTCATGGCTTTTCCCCAAGTGTGGATCACGATATTTCCATCGGGATTGGCATCGGCAAGTGCGACCATGTGGCCGGCTTTGTAATCCCCGTCATGATAGACCGAGAGCGAGAGCATGGTAGCGAGCGAACCTTGGGTAAAACGTGCGAGGGTCTCGGCATCGCAATCGTACACGGTGGCGATACGATAAGCGGCGATGTCTTCGAGATCTTTGGAAAAGTATTTACCAATTCCCTCATGCATATCGTCGTGGGATGTGCCTTTGTTGTTGTGCGTGGAGAAGTAGCGGCTGGTGCGGGTGTGAATATACTGTGCCTTTTTTGGGAAATCTCCGCGCTTGTCGATGGGGATGTAGTTGTTCTGATCCCACCAGAGCAGGAAAGTGGAAAAGGAACTGGGAACACAGTCGCTGGCTTTGTTTCCGTAATCAGACTGATTGATGACAGGGATGTTGGCGCGGGAGAGATTTGGGTCCGGAAGAAATTTCGAGAGGTCGCCGGATGTGGGGGCATTTTCAGCGGGCGGGAGCCGATGGGTTTCAATCAGCTCCAAGTCCGATTCCGCAAGATTTTCAGGAGCCACGCGGACGACCTTGCCGCGTGAAAGCAGGAACAGGATTTTTCCATCCGGTTCGATGTTTGCATACGTGCCCAGGAAGGTATTGCCGTTTTTACCCGTCCACACCCGTTCGCCAGTGATGTCAGCGAAGGTGATGCTCTGGAGACAGGCTAGCGCGGTTATGAACAAGAACGACTTCATGGTCCGGCGGCAATGTTTCGTAAAAACGGAGGCTTGCCAAGCTGTAGGTAGGTCTGCGGCTAAATGCCGTTTTCCGTAGGGGCGATGGACAGAAGGCGGAGGGCGGGAGCATGAATCTCATCGGACTGTGCGAGATTCAGTTCGAAGCTGGCGGTGTGGTCGTTGAGCTCTTCTTGATCGATGAGGGTCTGGTGGATACGCCAGATCTTCTTCTCGGGGATTTCCTCGATGTGTGTGTGCTTCTGGTTGCGGGCTTCGGGATCGAGGCGGATCAGGCCGTGGGTATCGTAGTGGGCGTTGAGGAAGACGGTGAGATCGGCAGGCGTGAGCGTTTCCGAGGGGATTTCTTGGAGGGCTAAGATGGGGTCATTCTGGGAGAGCCGTTTGATGAAATTCAGGACGGTGGTGCGGGTGGCTCTGATGAGAGCGGTCTTGTTTCGCGTGAAAGGCACCGCCTTCTTCTCGGCGGCGGGTTTTTCCTCGGGGGTGAAATCCGGATTTCGTAGTTTTTCCCACTCGTCGATGATGGAGGAGTCCGTAGCGCGCAGCATTTCTCCGAAGAAATTCTCGGCTTCCTCCAATTCCTCGGTTTTGGCGGAGGGAGGAACGGTCTGGGCGAGGATTTTGTAAACTTCCGAGAGGTGGCGGAGAAGGATGGCTTCGGATTTTTCCAGTCCGTAAGTCTTGATGTAGTCCTCGAACGATGAGTAATCCTCGAACATCTCGCGGGCGATGGATTTTGGCCGCACTCCAGCTTCCTTGGCCCAGGGATTTTTCAGGACGAACTCGTTGTAGGTGGCGTAGATGAATTCCTTGCCGGGCTTCGGGTGCTCGACCTGCTCGAGGGCGTCCATGCGGGCGTCGTATTCCACGCCATCCGCTTTCATCTGGGCGACGAGCTTATCCTTTGCTTTATCTACCTGCTTGCGGATGATCTGGGAGGGATCCTCGACAATGGCCTCAGCGAGGGAAATGACGTTGAGCGGGTAAGCGGGGTCCTCGCGGTTGAGCTGGGGGATGGCCTCGATGAGGTAGGTGGCGAGTGCTTGGTTGAGGGTGAAATCTTCCTGTAGGTCGATGTTGAGTTTGATCTTGGCGGGGCCGATGCGCTGATCTTTCGGGATGATGGTGAGGATGTTTCCCTCGACGAGGCCGCGGAAAAGCTCGAAGGCGCGTTTGCGCAGCGCAGCCTTTTTTGGCTCGGTTTCGTGGGATTCGCGGATGATTTTCCGGAGGGCTTCGCAACCGTCCTCTTCGGTGCGGGAGAGCACATTGAGCAGCATGCCGTGGCGGATGAGGAAGCTGGAGGAGAGCTTTTCCGAGGGAGAGTCGATGAGCTTGCGGAAGGTATTTTCATCCCAGTTCACGAAACCTCGCTCTGGAGGTTTCTTTTTTACCGCTTTGGATTTTCCACCCTTCGCGGCAGCTTTTGCCTCGGCCTTGATGTTGTCGATGACGTGGGGCGGTGCTTGGGCGACGACGTAGCCGATGTCGTCGAAGCCGCGGCGTCCGGCACGCCCGGCGATCTGTTTGAAATCGCGGACGGCGAGCGTTTTGGTGGACTGGCCGCCGTATTTGAAGAGCTGGGTGAAGACGACGGTGCGGATGGGAACGTTGACTCCGACTCCGAGAGTATCCGTTCCGCAGATGACTTTGAGGAGTCCTTTTTGCGCGAGTTTTTCGACGAGAGTGCGGTATTTCGGGAGCAGTCCAGCGTGGTGGATGCCGAGGCCGTGGCGGAGGAGTTTTTTGATTTCCTTTCCGTAGGGGGAGCGGAAATCCGCATCGATGAGGAGGTCTGCGATCTGCTGTTTTTCCTCCTTCGAGCAGAAACTTCGCGACATAAGATCCTGGGCTGTCTTGGCGCAGGCGAGTTGAGAAAAGTGAACCAGGTAGATAGGGGCGCGATTGGCTTCGACGAGTTCCTCAATTTTTTCCTCCAAGGCGGTGGTGGAGTAGTCCCACTCCAAGGGGACGGGGCGATCCTCACTTTTTACTAGGATGGTAGTAGTTCCGGTGAGTCTGGTGATTTCCTCCCGGAAGAAATCCGTATCCCCGATGGTGGCGGACATGAGAAGGAAGCGGGCGTTCGGGAGGGTGAGCAGGGGGAGTTGCCAGGAAACGCCGCGCTCGTGATCTGAGTAGTAATGGAACTCGTCCATGATGACATCGTCGGCAGGCGAGGCGGCACCCTCGCGCAGGGCGAGGTTCGCTAGGATTTCCGCGGTGCAGCAGATGACCGGAGCGTTCGGATTCACCGTGGCGTCACCGGTGATCATCCCGACGTTTTCCGGGCCGAAGGTGTGGCAGAGGGAGAGGAATTTTTCGTTGGCGAGGGCTTTGATCGGGACCGTGTAATAGGAGCGCCTTTTTTGGCAGATGGCTCGGAACTGGAGCGCCAGGGCAACCAGGGATTTCCCGGAGCCGGTGGGGGTATTGAGGATGACGTTGTTGCCGGCGAAGAGTTCAAGGATCGCCTCCTCTTGGTGATCGTAGGGAGTGGTGCCGGTTGCTTCTAGCCAGGTAAGAAAGGCATCGAGGATTTCGTCGGAGGATGAAGGATCGGAGAGTGTTTCCGGGGAAAGGGCTGGCATGTGGCGCGGACTTTAAACTCTAAATCTGAAACTCCAAGGAAGATGGGTTCTTGAAAAATCTTGGCGACCATCGGTGGAAAAGTTGTTTGAATCGTCTAAATGCGCGTGGGTAGCTACCGAAGACAAGCTGGTTAGATACGATGAGAAGCGATTTCTCGAAGTATCTAAGCAAGCCGGTGATGCGGTTGTCTGTATGGCAGTTGGTGTGGACGGGACGGTGTGGGTAGGTACGGAATCCGGTGGGATTTGGCATTTGGAAGACGAAGGATTGATCCTGGATCCGGCGGTGCCAGAGGACGCTCCGCAGATGATTCGCTGCATAGAGGCGGCAGCTGACGGAGGTCTATGGATCGGCTATGCTGGTGATGGACTCGGGCGGATTAAGGATGGGCGTTTCAGCCGGATCACGACCTCTGTTGGTTTGGCGGACGATTACCTTTCCCAGATGCGGAGGGATCAGGAGGGGAAACTCTGGGTGGCGGGCAATCACGGATTGTTCCAGCTCGATGAGGATCAGGTGGACTCTGTGATGGAGGGCGAGGAAAACGTCGTGCGTTCGCGTGTGTTCGGGACGAGCGAAGGTCTGCCGGCGCTGCACCCGGAGCGTGGCGCGTTTCCCTCCTCTTGGATTACCAGTGAGAGAGAGGTTCTGTTCTCGATGCGAGGTGGATTGCTCGTCGCACAGACAGGCAAAGCCGTGGGCAGTCGGAAACCTCCGGAGGTTCTGATCGAGCGGGTCACGATGGATGACGATCCGGTGGCTCTCTACGGAAATCGTGCGGCATTGAGTCGGATGGGCGAGGGAAAAGTATTGGACCTCAGTATCGAGGGAGGGGTCCTGCATTTGCCGCCTGACTATCGGAAACTGAAAATTCGCTTTTCTGCACTGAGTTTCTCCTCGCCCGAAAACGTGCGTTTTCGTCACCGGTTAAAGGGATTCGATCCAGGGTGGGTTGATGCGGAAATGGATGAGGCCGCAGTTTATCCCCGTCTTCCGGCAGGTAGGTTTGAGTTCCAAGTCATCGCGTCATCCGGCGCCGGAGTGTGGAACGAGACGGGAAAACTGCTGCTAATCGAAGTGGCCCCATTTTTCTGGGAAACATGGTGGTTCCGTGCTGGATCCGGTGCTGGGATTTTGTTGCTGGTGGGCGGGCTGGTTTTCATGTTTCAGCGTCGCAAATACCGCCGCGAGCTGACAGTGCTGGCTACGAAACGAGAGATCGAAAATGAGCGTGCCCGGATCGCTAGAGACATCCATGATGATTTGGGATCAAATCTTACCCGCATCATGCTTCTCAGCCAACCCAGGAGGCAAGGGGTAGAAACCGGTGCGGGTGGAAACAGTGTTTTGCAACAGATTCACTTCACTTCCAGAAATCTCATCCGGGAAATGAGCGAAGTGGTATGGGCGGTGAATCCGGAGCAGGATACTCTTGAGGGGCTGGCCGATTATCTTGGGAGTTACGCTCAGGAGTTCCTCCATGCGGCCGGGATCAGGTGCTGGCTGGATATTTCAGCACTTTTACCACAGCTCCCGCTTTCTACCCAGCTCCGGCACGGCCTCCTCCTCGCGTTCAAGGAAGCGCTCAATAACGTGGCGAAACACTCGGGAGCTACCGAGGTAAGTGTGTCGCTTGCGGTGGAGGAATGCGGGCTTGTCCTATCTGTGAAAGACAACGGGAAGGGACTTGAGACATCCGAAAACTCCGAAGAATATCACCACGGCCCCGGCTACGGACTGACCAGTATGACCGATCGGTTGCGAGTGATTGGGGGGACATGCGAGATTTTGCACGCTGACGATCGTGGAACGACCGTTGTGTTCAAAATTCCCCGGAAAAGCTTTCAAAAAATAACGAAATGAACGGTAGGAAGAACGGAATCAAGGTATCGGTGGTAGAGGATGATACGGAGATGAGGGAACTCTTCGCCAGTTGGCTTGATGAATCTGACAACTTCGAAGTGGTCGGAAAACATGCCAATGGCCTTGCGGCGATCGAGCGCATTCCTGGAGAGACCCCGGATGTGGTTCTGATGGACATCAATCTACCTGGTGCCGACGGGGTGGAGTGCGTGCGTCAGCTCAAGCAGCGATGCCCAGAGATGCAGTTTGTCATGGTTACGGTGTTCGAGGATACCACGCGTATATTCAACGCGCTAGCAGCCGGGGCTACCGGCTATATGCTGAAACAAAGCCCGCAGGAGGAGCTGCTAAGAGCGCTGGTTGAGGTATTTGAAGGGGGATCTCCGATGAGTAGCGGCATCGCCCGGAAGGTGGTGCGGTGCTTCCGTTCGCAAGAGCCAGCGGCTCCCGAGAACGAAGATCTCGCGGAGCTTTCATCACGTGAAGAGGAGGTGCTGAACCTGCTTTCCAAAGGATTTCTGCGAAAGGAGATTTCAGATAAACTCGGGATTAGCTGCCATACGGTGGATACGTATCTGCGCCGGATCTATGAGAAGCTGCATGTGAACTCGCGCAGCCAAGCTGCGGCCCTTTACATGGAGATGAAATCTAGGGGCAAGCCGAAGGTTGATCCGGAGGGGAAATGATCTTTCGTGCGATCTCCAGTCCCTCGGTTCGGACGATGATTTGCAAAATCTCCAAGCAATGCCTCAGGGTGTAGAAATGCTGATCTGCATTCTGTAGAAGTTCTTCGGTGCGGACGAGGAAGTATCCGTGAATGAGAGTTCACCGCCTGTGCCCGGAAGCAGGTCTGATATGGTTGTCCAGTTGTTGGAAAGGGAAGTTGACCTCATCACTCGGTAGCTACGTCCTGCAACGCTATCCCAACGGAGGGTGAAACCCGCAGGCTGGGTTCTCACAACGCTGCCGATGCTGAAAAGGGAATGTGGATCAATGGGGGAGGTGCCGGCGATGTATTCACTGAGGTTGGAGCTTCCGTCGTGATCGTTGTCAGAGGTTGCGCTGACGGGAATGCCGAAAAATTCCGATTCCCATGTGTCGGGGATGCCGTTGGAATTGGCGTCGGGGTAGGGAACAGTGCGGATGACTATGGCGCTGATCTTGGCGTTGTTGGCGGTGGGTGAGAATGTGAGATCAAGGGATCCATCGGTGACGGTAACCGGCAGCTCCAGGTCGTAGGCGGTGTCTTTCTCGATAGCGGATGCGAGGATATCGAGGTTGGTAATGCGCTTCCTGCCTTCAACGGAGACGTCGAAAATACGCTGGCCGGGGGAGTTGACGCTGTTTGCAATTTCCGCGAATTTTAGGACGAGGGTGTAGCTGCCGTTGGGGATATCGTGTGACCAAGTGAAGTTTCCCCAACGCTCGGTCCGGTAGATCTCGGGATCGGACGTGTTGGAGATATCGGCAGTGGTGGTGAAGGTGCTGCCTCCGGTGAAACCCATATCGGCGCGGTAAGAGATGCCGTCGGCACTGTTGTGGGAGGGTCCCCCGGCGTTGATGGCTACGAGGGTCAGTGGATTTGATTCTACTACGGTTATGGTAACTGAGGTAGAGGTGCTGGCTCCGGTGCTAGTAGTGATCGTCAGTGTAAGGGTGTGGGGCCCAAGCGCGAGATTCACCTGGGGATTGATGCCGGTGGCGATCTGGGTGCTCCCTTGTTTCCAACTGTAGGAGTTGATAGAGCCGGTGCCGGCGGTGGATGCGGAGCCATCAAGGGTGACGATTTCGCTGCCGCTGGCATCCGTGTCGGTGACGGCAAAATCCTCACCAGCGCGGGCTACGGGGGTGGGGATGGAGACGTTGTCAAAGGTGGCGCTGCAGATGGTGGTCTCGTTCTTGCTTGTGACGGCGAGGCCGATATAGAGGATGGAACTAAGGGAGAAACCCTGTGTGCCGAGTCCTATCCAAGTGACTCCGTCCTGGGAGTACGAGCTGGTAAATAGCGATCCTACCCGTTTGATTTTCACCCAGCAGGGAGTGGTTAGGCTAGTAGCTGCATCAGTGGTGGAGAAGCCGCCTGTGTTAAGACGTCGGGAAAAAAGAATACCCTGGCTTGGGGTAACGAAGGTGGAGAAATGCCTAGAGTCCGCATTCAGGGTATCGCGTATCATAACTCCTGCTTTGGCTCCAGCGTTGGTATTGTCCATGGAGGCGACGCGGGCGATGATCTCGCAGTTTCCTGTCACAGCCTGGTAGACATAGTGGAAACTGTCGCTCTGGCCGTGGATGTCTCTACAGGCGCTGGAGAGGGTGAAGGTGCCGTTGTCAAAAATCGCATCGCCCTCGATCCTGGGGCTTCCGATCGCGGTTTGCTGCCAGGGGTTGGAAATGAGCAAGGGGACGAATTCGACGTAATTGAGGTTCTGGCTGTTGCTGAGGAACTCCACGCGCATGACCTGTCGCCCGGCATCGAGTTTTACAGTGACGGGGAGATTTACGAAATTCTGCCATGTGGTGGTGTTTGGGACAGTCAGTTCGCTGGTCTTGTCCACGCCATCGAAAGTCACGCGAATTTTCGCGGTGCCAGCGGTCTGACGGGCGACGCGTAGGTTTACTCTGTAGGAGGTGGCCTTGGCGACATTCACGGTGTATTGCAGCCATTCGCCGTTGACGACATTGCCGACGTTGAAGCCGCCGCCGGTGTCGGTGGTGGTTTCGATATCGACGCCGTCGCTTCGGAAGGCCCCTGCGATATTTCCTGTAGTGGTGTCATGATAGGTCTGGCCGTCGTTCCCATGGTCGTAATTTTCCGCCTCAATGCGAGTGGGCACCGTGTCGCTGATGGGCCATGGGTTACCTGTTCCGGGGGTGCCGCCGTTTCCGAAGGTAGGATAAACTGGTGGTGGGGTAATGAAGGCGACGCTGCCTGCGGACGGGGTGAACCGGAATTGGTCAATCTTTGCACCGTCCTCACTGCGCACGATTTCAAATGTGTGATCGCCGGAAGCAAGTGAGGGATAGTTTGTGAAGGAGAGCCACTGCCAGCCTGCGCTGGGGGAACCCTGTTGTTTAGTCCATGGGCCACCGTCCATACGGTGCCAGAACGAGTCTTCGCTAAAGTTGGCGAAGAGCACTCGTGCATCGATGGTGACATCGGAGTCTGCTGATAGATTGAAATTGTAAGCGGCGATTCCGTTGAGATTGGTTACGCTCGTGGAGTTCACATCTCCCGTCCCGTTGGGCACAACCATGAAGTTGGTGCCGTCAGTATCGGTTTTCTGGACGAAGGGTGGGAGGTTGGTTTGGCCGACGGCGCTTTCGGATTCGATTACCTTGGTTGCGGCGGCGATGAAGCCGACAGTGGAAATGGCCACAGGGTTGGAGGATACACGGTATTTGTCGGTACGGGTGCCGGTGGAAGTGACTTGCTGCCAACCTGCCAGCGCGGAACCGCCCCATCCGCCCGAAGTGACAAAGTCGTTGGAAAGCGGGGAGGAGGGGCCGGCGTTTTCTAGGTTGTCCGAGTAGGCTCCGACGAGGAGCATTTTCGGAAGTGGAGTTGTGTAGGTGATGTTGCGGACATCCGCGCCGGTGGAAAACGCGAAGCCGGGAGCGGCGTTTTGCAGGCTGAGAACACCGAGGCTGCCTCCACGGCTGCCGCCGCCGGTCTGGACTATGTCACCGACTCCGACCGGGGGATTGTCGAGATACCAGATGGAGGCGTGGGTGCTGGAATTGTTCTGCGCTTAGGCCAGCTTGAGGGGAATATTGCGATATCTTACCGTGACTGTGCCGACGTTTCCGGAGCCGACGGTGACCACGAGTTTGCGATTGGGTCCGTCTCCGATCCGAAAATTGGAGACGTAATGGGTTTCTCCGAACGCCCCGGTATCGAGTACGCTCTGGGTGCTGTTTTCCACGACTACCAGCGAGTCATTGGTTTTTAAGACGACGGTCACGTTGGCCGTCGCAGTCTGGGCACTGTTGTTCGTGACGGTAAGGGTGAGGGCGTGGGCTCCTACTGCAAGATTGACGGAAGGCAGAACTCCGGTGGCGATCTGGGTCTCGCCTTTTTTCCAGGTATAGCTGTTGATGGTGCCGGTGAGAGTGGTGGAGGCCGAGGCATCGAGGGTTACCGTTTCGGACCCGTTTGCATCGTAGTCATAGACAACTTGATTCGAGCCGGCGGAAGCAGAGACAAGTGGCGTGGGAAGGGGGGCCGTTGTAGTCACGGTGGCGGAGGAGAGGGTAAATTTGTCGATTTTGGTGTTCCCACGCCGTCGCGCGATTTCGAGGGTGTGTTTTCCGGCGGCAAGGTAGGAACGTCCGAGGCCGATCCATTTTAGCCCACCGCCACTGTTGCCTATTTCCAACTCCCATTGGCCGTCGTCGAAGCGGTACCAGAAGGAATCTGAGTCGGCATCGGCGAGATGCACGCGGGCATCGAGGGCGACTATTCCGGCCTGGGAAATATTGAAGTCGTAGCGGGCGATGCCATCGGTGGGATTGGGGTTACTGCTGTTGGTCAGGCTGCCCGGCCAAGCGATGAAGGTGGCACCGGATTGGGTGACGGTTTCCCAAGGGGCGAAGTTGGCTTGGGAGGAGGCAGACTCGGCTTGGATGGTATATTCGGAGACAGGATAGGAGAAGTTTCCACTGTGAAATGCGGCCCTATTTTCGAGCAAAGTTTTGGCAACGCCGGTGAGGGTGTTGTGGTGGTTCCCGCCGTTCAGCGTCTCCGGCGCGAAGCGGGTATTGTATTCGGATCCATCATAACTGGCGAGGCTGATCCAAAGGTTTGGACTTTGGAAGCGGGCTGCTCCTAGACGAGTGTATAGGATCTGCATGATGGCACGCATGTCGCGCTCGTAGTCGCGGGTGCCGTTGTTCGGCAGGATCTGCAGAAAGACTTCCTTGCCGTTGTCGATGCCCCAGATGGTGGATTCGATGACGGCATTCTGGAGGTTGGAGCTTTCGATCAGGGTGTCTGACCGAATTTCGAAAAGGAAATGGCCATAGGGCTGGAGGAAGGTTTTGTAGCCGTTGCCAACGTTGCGGATGATCGTTCCGAAATTGATGCTGTTGCCAGGTATGCCGTTCGCGACGAAGACATCGCGTGCAGCCTCCAGTTCCGCGGGGGTGTTGTAGGAAACTCCGTTGGCGTTGTAAAAATTCATATAGTGCACGGTGCCCCCGACCTCGACCGTCGCTCCAAAATTTCCGGGGAGGGTGTTGGATGTAATGAATTCCGGAGGTAAGGGATTTCCATTCGAATCATACTCTACCTGGTCCCAATTGTAGTAGACCTCTTCCGCCATGCTTAGGGTGGAGGTGTAGTTGGCGACGATCTTCTGGCGGTCTGCCTTCGGAGTATAAACGTTGTTGCCCCAGGTGCCGCCGTACTTCGCCCCTTCCACCTTGGTAGCCGAGTAAGACCAGAGGGATTTATCGGTCGATTCCGAGGTGTTGCTCGCGGCGCCGGGGCTGAGCATGATCCGGTAGGCATACGCGGGGGAGAGGAGCAGCGGGAGGGAGGCTAATACCAAGCGGAGGGTCTTCATGGGAGTGCTTCAAGGATGCGGAAAACGAATGCGGTTGATGGACAATGGAGGAAGGGTAATTCCTGAACCGGAATCTTCGATTTTCTCCAAGGGTTCCTGATCCATCTGGAAGAATTGATCGGGTTTTGGGAAGGATACCTCGTGGACCGTATTGGTTGGTTCGTCTCCGCCTTGTGATTCGATTTTCAATGACGCCTCCCGGTCGGTTAGGTTAATGGCGAGTACCGCGATCTCGCCGTCTTTCAAAGTGGCCATGGCGCTGACTCCGTTCAGGTCGTCACCGATCTTTGTAGAATCAATCCTGCTATCAAGAATTTCAGCTCCGTCAAAAACCGAGCGTAGGATTTCGTAGGCAGCGCCAATTCCGGTGCGGGTATGAGTGGATGCTTTCCTGTCATAGTGGATCAAGGGATGCTCCGCGTTCATCTGGAAAAAATCCGCGATCGAAAACGATTCCGGGTGCTCCAGAATTGCCAGCCACGTATCTATCACACCAAGTGTGGAGATGGTCTGGTCCTCACAACGGACCCCCCACTCGGAGAGCCAGATCGGCTTTCCCGGGAAAATTTCATTCATCTCGGCAGCCATCGCCAGGATTTCTTGGCGGGCGGAGAGTGCTGCAGCAGATTCGTTTTCACCTCCGGTCCCTTGGATGTATTTGTGAACGCTGATCGCGTCAAAATAGGATTCGTTTTTAAGGGCTAGGTTCCACGGGTTGTTCATGGCATCGCGCCAATGGACTGGTACGGAGACTTTGATCGAAGGATCGATTGCTTTCAGCGCAGTAGCGTGGGCTTTGGAGACAGCAAGGTATTTCGCCTCCGTGCTCACTGCCTCGCTGCGCTGGGTTTTCCAGAAAATCTCGTTGCCGAGTTCGATGTGATCCGCCTTGAAACCCTTTTCCCTGAGGTCGAGAAGACGGCGTGCTCCTTTCTCCGGGCTATCGTAATTCACGTTCCAAGTGAAGAGCACATCGAAGCCAATTTCAGTGTGAAGCGTATTTAAGGAGTCGAACCCGTATTTCAAATCCCCGTGTTCTTTCACCGCGCTGTCGTAAGCGGTTTTGTACGTATCCGTGATGCGACGTCCGTCGTTTTTCCAGTCATAAAAGTTCGCCCAGACACCGTGAGGAAACCGCAGGGCGACAGGTTGGAACGCGCGGATTAGTTTCTGCGCGTCGGGGTTGTTGTAGCCATTCTTCCCGTACTGTCCTTCCGGCCAACTGCAATTTAGCCCGAGCATCATTGGGTCTACCGGGCGTGTCCGGGTGGTGTTGATTTGCAGATTTGCCTCGATATCTGGAGGAGTGCGAAAGGGGTATTCGGCTGCGTGGAGAAGGCGAAACCACGCGAGAGAAAAGAGGCAGACGGTTGCGACTGACATAGGCATACGGAAAAAACGATTTTTTAATAAAACACCCCTCCGGAATCCCCGGAGAGGTGTGATGGAAATGAACGCGGGAAGTGCGTCAGAATTTTTATCGGCGGCGGCGAAGTCCGACGCAAAGCGCAGCGGCTCCGAGAAGTAAGGCGGAGCTTGGCTCGGGGACGGTAGTTACTTGCAGATCCTTGATGAAAGTGTTTTTTTCCGCGAACGTGTTGCTGTCGTCCTGCAAATTCAATCGGAACGCGACGGTGTCGGTAGCAACCCTAGAACCGATCGTAGCGAGGTCGAAGCTGATTGCTTTCTGGACGCCTAACGAAACGGTGTTCGGATTTGCGCCGCCGCTGCCCGTCCACGGGGTGGAATTCTGCGTGGTTCCGACCTGAGTAAAGCCCGCTCCATTTACGTTGGCAAACAGTGTGAACGCTGTGTTCAATCCGCCGTTACGGTTGTTAGAAGAGCCGTTGATGGAATTGAAACTCAAAGTTCCCAATGTATCGTTCTGGTTGAAAGTGATAGTAAATGCGTAGTAGTTTTTGGTAGAAGAGGGAGTTCCTATGGGGTCAGTGGCCTGAGAAGAGGCGTAGAGCCAGTTATTGGCCGGAGCTCCCGGGAGTGTGGCGTTATTCGTAGCAAGACCTCCGCCATTGGACGTAGTGCTGGTGACGATGCCACTGAGTGTGTCAGCAGTGAGCGCATTTGCTGTGGCGATGGCGGAGGTTGTTCCATTGTTGCCGGCAGCGCCACCACTGGATGTCCCGTTGACATAGGATGCGATGATTGCCGCATTCGCGGAGGAGGATGCGACAATTACCGTGGCGGAATACATCGAGAGTAGATGGATTGTGTTTTTCATAATTCTATTTTTTTCAGGGACTGGACTGTTCGGCCTAACTAGAGGGAACTCACACCATCATACACAGAATCACTCTCAGGCCATGTCACGGGAACATGTGACATGGACGGGTTCTTCATTTTGCGGTCCACTCCTCCGAGTCGCTGGTGAGATTTCGTACGAAGGAGTCCTTGGAATCTTTCTTTGCCGTAGCCGGGGTGCCTGCATATGCGGACGAGTTGTTGGTTCTACGAATTGGGTGACTTGGTGTAGGATAGTGGATTCCCTAAATGATAGAAGGTGAAGGCAACGTGCTGGCACGGGCGCTGCTTTGTTCCGGCTACCTCATGTGTTGCTCCCTCCTTTCTCCGCACACGTTCGTTCTCCGCACCTTTGCGAGCCTTCTGCTTTTGGTCGGCGTGCTTCAGGCTCAAGAGGATTCGGTTCGTGAAAAGGTGTCTGCGGCGATCGCTATCCAAGATACCGATGCTCGCGTGGAAGCGGTGCTTGCACTGAAGAAGACTCCTAGTCCCGAGGTCGTTGAGTGGCTTGATAAATGGAAAGAGGGTGTGGTTTTTCTCTACGAATTACCGGACGGATCTTTTCTTCCTGTACTGATGGGTGAGAAGAGGGAGGGCACGCGCAAACTCGAAATACGGCGGCTCACGGATGATTCTCCTGTTCTCGATGACGAGGGAAATGTGGTGGAGGTAGGCAAGTTCGATGTGGAGATGGCGGATACGAGTTCGAAGCTCCGCAGGGCGATGAAGGAGGTGACGGATCTTGCAGCATTGGCGAATCCAGACATAGATCTTCGCATCCGGGCGATTCAGGATTCTGCAATCGGGCAAAGGCAGGATAAGCTTCCAGGGCTTCTTGAGCTTCAGAAAACTGAAACGAACAAGAAGGCGTTGCGAGCTCTCGACGAGTCCATAGCGATCATCAATTTGAGATCAGAAGATAGGCAAGAGCGGATCGAAGCGGCAGATCTGCTTGGGAAACGAGGGTCGCTCGCAGCTTTTGACTTGTTGAAAACCATTGCCCGCGAGGCTGGTGAAGAGGGCGACAAGGAGTTGGAGAAAGCGGCGCAGCTCGGAGTGTCCCGAATCGAAAGTCACATCTCACGAATCAACGCGGCAGGAACTCTTTTCCGGGGTGTATCTTCTGGGTCGGTGCTTTTGGTTGTGGCCATTGGTTTGGCGATCACCTTCGGGCTGATGGGTATTATCAATATGGCTCACGGCGAGTTCATTGCGGTTGGTGCCTATACTTCCTACATTGTACAGAACATCTTCGCGAGCGGCGTCTCCCTCCCGTTTTTCGGCCACTCGTTCACTATTCCCGGAATGAATCTTTCTGGAAACGCGATGGAGTTATGGTTTGTTGCCGCGCTCCCGCTCAGCTTCCTTATCGCTGCTCTTGTTGGTATTTTACTTGAGCGAACAGTAATCCAGTTTCTGTACCGGAGGCCTCTCGAATCGCTGTTAGCGACCTGGGGTGTCTCGCTTGTCATGCAGCAAACGTTCCGCCTCATCTTTGGTCCGAACAATGTGCAAGTCTCCAGCCCCACATGGCTTTCAGGAAACTGGACCGTGAACGATGTCGCTTTCGGTTGGAACCGTCTGTTCGTTATCGGCTTTGCGGTAATCATCATCGCCGCAACCTGGCTGGTGCTGAATAAAACTTCACTAGGTCTTCTTATCCGTAGCGTGATGCAGAACCGCAACATGGCGGCATGCATGGGTGTCCGCACCGAGCGAGTGAACATGATGACCTTTGCGTTTGGCTGTGGTCTCGCTGGACTGGCCGGAGCATTCCTTTCTCAAATCACCAACGTCGGCCCTTCGCTCGGTCAGAGTTACATCGTCGATGCCTTCATGACGGTAGTAGTTGGGGGAGTAGGAAATATTCTTGGAACGGTAGTCAGCGCCCTTGGGATCGGTATGGCGGACCAGACGCTCCAGCAATATCTTGGAAACCCCGTGATTGGAAAAATCCTAGTTCTCGCAGGTATCATCCTTTTCCTCCAGTGGCGCCCTCAGGGGATGTTCGTCACGAAATCTCGTAGTCTCGACTGATGACCAAAGCACCCGTCACCTCAAAGATCCAGCTCCCGCTTCTTATTGTGATGGCGGTGTTCCTCGTCATCGTTATGCCGGCGCTCAATATGCTCGGGCACATCGAGGACTTTACGCTAAACCTTTGGGGGAAATATCTGTGCTATGGAATCATGGCGATCTCCATTGACCTGCTCTGGGGATATACTGGTTTGCTTTGCCTTGGTCAGGCCTTATTCTTCACTCTCGGTGGCTACATGATGGGCATGCATCTGATGCTGATGATCGGGAAGCTCGGGGCTTACAATAGTGATCTGCCCGATTTCATGGTGTTTCTCGGACACACCAAGCTTCCGTCCTTCTGGGAGCCGTTCTACTCCTTTCCGTTCGCCCTTGCCATGGTGTTTCTCGTTCCGGGTCTATTGGCATTCGTTTTTGGATATCTAGCGTTCCGGTCCCGGATCAAAGGTGTCTATTTTTCCATCCTCACCCAGGCACTTACCTACGGGGCGTCGCTACTGTTTTTCCGAAATGATATCATCATGGGAGGAAACAACGGATTCACCGATTTTCGCACAGTTCTAGGCGCGAATCTCCGCGATCCTGCAACGCAACGTGTGCTCTACATGCTTACTGCCATACTGCTCGTGCTGGTGATCTGGGGCTGCAAATGGCTCACGAATTCTCGTTTCGGATTGATTCAGCGCGCTATCCGGGACTCCGAAAACCGTGTCCTTTTTTCTGGCTACTCCACCGCCGGATTCAAACTATTCGTCTTTGTTTTGTGCGCGATGATCGCCGCGGCAGCAGGAGCGCTCTATGTCCCACAGGTCGGCATCATCAATCCCAGCGAAATGACTACCGAGAAATCCCTCGAAGCGGTCGTATGGGTCGCACTCGGTGGGAGGGGAACACTTGTCGGGCCGGTTGTGGGAGCGGTTAGTGTGAATGCTCTCAAAAGCTGGGCCACCCGCGCTTACCCAGATCTCTGGATTCTCATCCTCGGTGGTTCATTTGTTCTCGTGGTGATGTTTATGCCGAAGGGGATCGTTGGGATTCCCGGTCAGATCAAATGTTTGATTACAAAGCTACGGAACAAGCTTCGTCCAATAAAGCCTGAAGCAATCGAGCCTGAATCACCCCCCCTGGAGCCATGAAACAAAAACCATTTCTCTTGGCCGCGGAGGGCCTGAATAAATCCTTCGACGGATTCAAGGCGATCAACGATCTAAATTTCTATCTAGACGAGGGTGAACTGCGAACGGTGATTGGCCCAAACGGAGCGGGGAAAACTACGTTTTTGGACATCATCACGGGACGGACTCAGCCAGATACCGGGACTCTCGAATGGGATACCAAGCACGATCTCCTGAAGATGAATGAGTATGAGATCTACAGGCTTGGGATCGGCAGGAAATTTCAAACTCCGACGGTGTATGGAGATCATACAGTGTTTGAAAATCTCATCCTTTCAATGGCTGGCCCGCGCAGCATTTGGCACAGCCTGTTCGGGAAAGTTTCCCAAGATCAGTATGACCGTCTTGGGGAGATTCTCGAAACGATCAAGCTCGCGCCACACAGATATAGAAAGGCGGGCGAGCTAGCGCATGGCCAAAAGCAGTGGCTAGAGATCGGGATGCTCCTCGCGCAGGAAGCGAGGCTTCTACTTGTGGACGAACCAGCTGCCGGTATGACGGATGAAGAGACTTACCGCACTGGGGAACTATTGCTTTCGTTGGCGGGGAAACACACGATCGTCGTGATCGAGCATGATATGGAGTTCGTTCGCCAAATTTCCCAGGGCCGCACTGTCACTGTCCTTCATCAGGGTCATGTTCTCGCAGAAGGCCCCGTTGAGAAGGTCCAGTCCGATGAACGAGTGAAGGAAGTTTATCTTGGTAGGAAATCCAAAGCCGCCTGAACCCATTTGCACATCGACCAATCATGACCGCCGTAGCCGCCTCCCCCGCATCCGAGAAACTCGTTCTCAACGATGTCCACGTTTCCATCGGCGGAAGTGCGATCCTTCGTAGCGTTAGCTTCGAAATTCGTCCAAAAACGGTCTTCTGTTTGATGGGGAGAAACGGTGTAGGGAAGAGCACAACCCTCAAGGCGATGATGGGATTGCTGCCCCTCGACCAGGGGAGCATGGCATTGGGTGACACCTCGTTTCAGCGCATGCCCACGGCGATGCGAGCCCGTATGGGACTTGGGTTTGTTCCTCAGGGTAGAGATATTTTTCCCCACCTCACTGTGGAGGAGAATCTGTTCATCGGTCTGAACGCGAGAGGTGAGAAAAAGGACAAAGAAGAGATTGACCGTGTCTTCACACTATTTCCGATCATCCGTGACTTCCTTCATCGAAAAGGCGGGATGCTTTCTGGGGGTCAGCAGCAACAACTCGCCATCAGTCGGGCACTTCTCACCAAGCCTAGTCTTCTCATCCTAGATGAACCGACAGAAGGGATCCAACCGAACATCATCGACCAAATTGGAGACGCGATCAAGATGCTCCGAGAAGAAGGGAAAATGGCGATTCTACTGGTCGAGCAATACCTTGATTTCTGTCGTGAACTCGGAGATGACTTCGCAATTCTGGAGCGTGGCTCAGTCTGTGCCACTGGCACGATGGATGAACTATCCGATGACATTGTGAAGGAATTCCTCACTGTCTGAGGAGTCCACGATCGTAAGGGGAATGTGAGTCGGTTCGGGAAGAACTCGTGCCAAGAATTCAAGGAATAGTGAGTTTATCGATTCCGATTTTTCGTGTCCTTCGTCCCATGAAGTTCGCTCATCACGCTAGAGTGATTGGTAGGTACGAATTCATGTGCGAATCAGTGAACACAGGTTGATGGCATGCCAAACGCTTTGATGTCTACGAGTCAAATCGAAACAACACAGACTCAACAACACAAAGCTGAAACATGAAAAATAAGAATTATCGCAACTTCTTCGGTGACTGCTGCTGCAACCGTCGCTCTCACGAGCGGCTCCGCCATGGCCGGGACCGAAATGATGGCTCCTGCCCCCCCGATCGAAGTTCCCGTTGACGATGTGGTCTCCGGGAACTCTCTCCCTCGATGCCAACGATCACTTCATCTCCTACGGACTCGATGTCTGGCAGGACGGCACCCTTTTCGAACTGAAGGTTTCTATCCTTCCGCTGAACTCGCCTTCGCGCTTCCATACGATCTGACAGGAACTACTCGGTTTCTGGGGTGAGGCTAACAACAAGGGAGGCAATCCCCTTGGTGGTAAGATCCAGGAAATCGACACATGGGTTGGCCTAGCATATACCTATGAAAAGTTCACCATCGGTGTTACTTACCAAACGTGGTTCTATGGGGGATTCTACCGAGCAAATTCTTGATGTAGCGAATCGGTTACGATGGCTTCCTTTCGCCTACCCTCACGATCCACAACCGCCTTGAAGAAGGTGCGGCGGCTGGATCGACGGTGGTCCCGGTGACGACGGAACGGTTCTCGTCTTCGGAATTTCCCATAGCATTGAGGCCGGACCTGCAACAATCACGTTCCCTGCAACGTTGGCCTGTTCGTTTCCTGAAGATTTCCACGGGGATAAGAATAACGGGACCAATCTTGATGCCGGATTCGGTTACGGATCTCTGGTGTGAATGCCTCTCTGCCTCTCTCTCCATATATCGGAGATGCATACGGCGAGTGGGATCTTCATGCTGGAGTTGACGTATTCTTCACCAGCGATGATGTGGTGCATAACGGAAATAATAACTTCTTCACTACGAACATCGGTCTCGGTCTCTCATTCTAATCTTAACAAAATCTCGTTGTTGTAACGGTTGCTAGCGGGGGGATTTGGAATCGTGTGCTCGTTCCGAATCCTCCCGCTATTTCTGCAATATAAAAAAATAGTATCAATTATGAAAAAGTTTCTATCAATCGCGGCAGCAGCCTCTGCCGCAGTTCTTCCACTCGCTCAAGCAGAGGAAACTGTTAAAGTCGGAGTGCTCCACTCACTGAGTGGCACGATGGCTATCAGTGAGACCTCGCTCCGCGACGTCCTGCTTTTCACGTTCGATGAAATAAATGCCAGTGGTGGTGTGATGGGCAAGATGATTGAGCCTGTCGTCGTCGATGGTGCTTCGAACTGGCCTCTCTTCGCTGAGAAAGCCAAGCAGCTTCTCGATCAGGACAAGGTGGCTGTAACCTTCGGTTGCTGGACATCTGTCAGCCGCAAATCCGTGCTTCCCGTCTTTGAAGAAAAGAACGGCCTGCTCTTCTACCCCGTCCAGTACGAGGGTGAGGAAATGTCGCCGAACATCTTCTACACGGCGGAAGCTGTGAACCAGCAGGCCACACCTGCGGTGGACTACATGCTTGAGGAAGGTAAGAAAAAGTTCTACCTGCTTGGCACCGACTACGTGTATCCGCAGACTACAAACCTTGTGCTGCTCGAGTATCTCCTCAGCAAAGGAGTTCCGATTGAGAACATCGGTGGTGGCTTCACCAAGGACGCTGACGGCAAAGTCATGTCGGCTGGGAAATACACCCCGTTCGGTCATACCGATTACCAGCAAATCATCTCCGAAATCAAGCAGTTCGCTGCTTCAGGAGATGCCTGCGTGATCAGCACTCTCAACGGCGATACCAACGTTCCTTTCTTCAAGGAATACGCCGCTGCCGGTCTGGATGCCGAAACATGCCCGGTCGTCAGCTTCTCGGTCTCCGAGGACGAGTTCCGCGGCCTTCCTGCTAGTCAGCTTGTCGGCCAGCTCGGATGCTGGACTTACTTCCAGTCCATCAAGTCCGAAGCGAACGAGAAGTTCGTTGAGGACTTCATGACCTGGCTTGAAAAGTCCGAGGTTCCCGGAATCGTGAAAGAAGATCGTGTGACCTGTTCCCCGATGGTTCTTTCGTATGTCGGTGTTTATCTCTGGAAAGCAGCTGTTGAGAAGGCTGGTAGCTTCGAGCCGGAGAAAGTGATGGCTGAGCTTAAAAAGGGCATCGAGTTCGATGGGCCTGGTGGCACAGTGAAGTCCCAAGAGAACCACCACCTTACCAAGAACGTATTCATCGGCGAGACGAAAGCCAATGGACAGTTCAAGATCCTCAAGGAATACAAGGACGTCGTTGGCGAGCCTTTCCTGAAGGGAACCTACAAATAAGTTCTCATTGCCCCCTCAAGCCTCCGGTTCTCACAAGGGTTCCGGAGGTTTTGTTTTTGTGGCATGGCACTTGCTTGGAATTTTCGCAGGAGACCCACCCAACGCCATGAAAAGATTTTTCAGAAACAGTATCTGCGCGGCCTTTGCGACTCTCTGTCTCGGAGCCGGATCCATCGCTCTAGCTCATCCCGGACCTCCAGGTCACTACCATCCTGACGAGGTGGATGAGTTTGATCAGGTGACCATGGTCGCATCTGAGTCTGCCGATAACCGTCGTGGCTATGACATCGGAGGAATCATAGCTCTATCCATCATCGGAGGTTGCCTTGGCTTCGCCCTATTTCAAAGGGACGGAGGTATCTGGCGAGACGTGACAATCCACCACTGATTTCCCCAGCCTCAAATGCACCTAAGCCCAAGAGAGCAGGAAAAGCTGCTCATCGTTGTCGCCGCCGATCTTGCTCGTAGAAGAAGAGACCGCGGACTGAAGCTCAATCACCCTGAGTCCGTGGCGTTCATTACCTATGAAATTCTCGAAGGTGCACGCGACGGGAAGACCGTGGCAGAGTTAATGAGCTACGGCACCACTTTGCTCAAGCGAGAGGATGTGATGGAGGGTGTTCCTGAAATGATCCACGACGTGCAGGTGGAGGCGACTTTCCCCGATGGTACGAAACTCGTAACTGTCCACGAACCAATCCGATGATACCCGGAGAAATCATCACCCTCGAAGGCGCGCCGGATATCGATCTGAATGCGGGACTCGATACCATAGATCTAGTAGTTTCAAACAAGGGCGATCGGCCGGTTCAGGTTGGGAGTCATTTCCATTTCGCGGAAGTAAATGAGGAACTTGATTTTGATCGCAATGCCGCCCTGGGTTTTCGCCTGAACATTCCGGCAGGAACGGCAGTTCGCTTTGAGCCAGGAGATACCCGTGAAGTGCCGCTTGTCGCCTTCGCAGGGAGTCGCGAGATCTATGGGTTTAATGGAAAAGTGAACGGGAAACTTTCATGAGACAGACTCGAAAAAACTACGCCGGGACCTTTGGACCCACCGTCGGCGACAAGGTGCGCCTAGCGGATACAGAGCTTTTCATCGAAGTAGAACGAGATCTCATTGCGGAGAACGGAGGCTACGGAAACGAAGTGAAGTTTGGAGGAGGCAAGGTCATTCGGGATGGCATGGCGCAATCGCCCCTCGCGCTCGACGCGGAATCTCTCGACCTTGTTATCACGAATGCGCTCATTCTCGATAGCGCCCACGGGATTATCAAAGCGGATATCGGAATCAAATCCGGTCGCATTGTCGGCATCGGTCATGCCGGAAACCCTCTGCTTCAGGACGGAATTACCATGACCATCGGCGCAGCTACGGAAGTCATCGCCGCAGAAGGATGCATCGTCACTGCGGGAGGCATTGATTCTCATATTCATTTCATCTGCCCGCAGCAAATTGAGCACGCCATCGCCAGCGGAGTGACCACGATGCTCGGTGGAGGCACGGGTCCTGCCCATGGGACCTACGCAACGACCTGCACTCCCGGAAAATGGAACATCCACCGGATGTTGGAGGCCGCTGAGGCGTTTCCCATGAACCTCGGATTTCTCGGGAAAGGAAATTGCTCCAGCCACGAACCACTTCGAGAGCAGGTGATGGCCGGAGCGATGGGCCTGAAACTCCATGAAGACTGGGGCACCACACCTGCCGCCATAGATAGCTGTCTCACTGTTGCGGACGAACTCGATATCCAAGTCGCCATCCACACCGATACTCTCAATGAAGCTGGGTTTCTCGAAAGTACGCTGGATGCCTTCAAGGGTCGCACGATCCATACCTATCACTCCGAGGGCGCAGGCGGTGGTCATGCACCAGACATAATACGGGTCTGCGGGGAGGCGAATGTTCTACCGTCGTCCACGAACCCGACACGACCTTTCACGACCAACACCATCGCCGAGCATTTGGATATGCTCATGGTCTGCCACCACCTCGACTCAAGAATCCCCGAGGATGTCGCCTTCGCCGAAAGCCGGATCCGACCGGAAACGATCGCTGCCGAGGATATGCTGCACGACATGGGTGCTATTTCGATGATGTCCAGTGACAGCCAAGCAATGGGCCGAGTAGGGGAGGTCATCACCCGCACCTGGCAGACCGCTCACAAGATGAAAGTCCAGTTCGGACCCCTAGAGAATGAATCTCATCCAGCGTCGGACAATTTCCGCGCCCTGCGTTACGTCTCGAAATACACGATTTGCCCGGCCGTGACTCACGGAATTTCCCACGAAGTAGGTAGTTTGGACCTTGGAAAGCTCGCGGATATAGTGATTTGGAAACCCGCGTTTTTCGGAGTGAAACCTGAAACAGTGCTAAAGGGTGGCTTCATCGCATGGGCGAATATGGGAGATCCAAATGCTTCGATCCCCACCCCCCAACCCTCGATCTATCGCCCGCAATTCGGAGCCTTTGGCCGGTCGATCGCATCCACTTCGCTTACCTTTGTCAGCGCCATTTCGCTAGAGTCTGGTGCGCTAGATCACCTTAGGCTCGAAAAGAAACTGAGTGCCGTAAAGGGCTGCCGAAAAGTCACTAAACGCGATCTTGCCTACAACGATGCGCTCCCGAAAATTACAGTAGATCCGGAAACTTACACTGTTGTGGCCGATGGTCGGGAACTCCGTTGCGAGCCGCTCTCTGTCCTGCCCATGGCGCAACGTTACTTCCTCTTCTAATGCATCTGATCGAACGGATGCTCGCCCCGGTCTCTTCCAAATCGCCCGAGAACCAGATCGAGCTCGCGGTGGAACGTAGAAAGTTTCTAAAACGCAGATGGCGTGGCACGGCTCCGGATGGGACGGAATTCGGATTCGACCTCGAGTCCCGCTTGGTGGATGGCTGCGTGATCCTCCAAGAAAATGGCACCGACTACATCGTCCGCCAGCTTCCCGAAACTGTTTACGAAATCCCGTTTGCTGACCCTGCCCAAGCCTCTCTCATCGGCTGGAAAGTCGGAAATCTCCACCTCCCCGCTCAAGTCATGTCCGAATCCCTCCGGGTTCTCCACGACGAGGCAATGAAGCAACTCCTAGACCGCGAGGCTTGGGCTTTCACCGAACCCAAAGTCCTCTTCACTCCCATGAAGGCAGTAGTCCATTGAAACTCTAAATTTTGAATCTCAATGAAAACTCTCGTGCCTCTTCTTCCTCTTACTTGAGGTTTAAAGTTTAAAATTTATAGTTTTGCTCCTCTGGCTCCTCCAATCCAACGACACCGGATATCCCTCTGGCGGCTACGCACATTCCTTCGGACTCGAGGAAATGATCAACGCCGGGATTGTGAAGGATGCTTCCAGTCTCGCGAGATTTCTAGAGATGCAAGTGGTGCCGAATCTACTGAAATTTGAGCTGCCGTTTTTTGCAAAAGCGCATGCGGCTGCGACTCGCGAGGATTTGTCGGCACTTCTTGAAATGGACGCGGAGCTAGACGCTTGGCGAATTCCGGCAGAGCTGAGGGACGCTGGTCGGCGGGTGGGTTCGCAGAGGCTCGCGCTCCTCTGTGAATTGGATGGAAACGATTTTTTCCTCGCCCATCGCAAAGCCTGCCCGAGGAGTCATCATCTGATCGTCGCCGCGCTTGAGACCCGAGAGATGGAGGTAGGAGATGCCGCATGTGCTTTCGCCTATCAATCGGCGGTGGCAGCCACATCGGCCTCGATGAAGTTGATGCGCATCGGGCAGACTTCCTGTCAGCGAATTCTCCGAGAAACGCTCGACCGGTTGGAGCCAGAAATCGATGCCGTGCTGGCATGCGATCCGGATGGTCATTTTAACCCTTTGCTAGAGATTGCCTCACTCAGACATGCCTTTTCCAATGAACGACTATTCATCTCCTGAAACGAAAAAGAAGCGGCCCTTCCGGTTGGGTGTCGGCGGTCCCGTCGGCTCCGGCAAAACCATGTGCGTGCTGCGCCTCAGCCAATGGTTGAAAGACGAGATCTCGCTCGCTGTCATTACCAACGATATTTACACCCGCGAGGATGCAGAATTTCTCCTTAGAGAAAACGTCCTGCCTGCCGACCGTGTCATCGGAGTCGAGACCGGTGGCTGTCCGCATACCGCGATCCGCGATGACACCAGCATGAATATGGCGGCGGTCGTCGATCTGGAAGATCGCCACCCGGATCTCGAGCTCATCCTTATCGAAAGTGGAGGAGACAACCTCTCCGCGACCTTTTCTCCAGAGCTCGTCGATGCCTATATCTATGTGATCGATGTCGCGGAGGGTGATAAGATTCCGCGGAAGGGTGGCCCTGCTATCCGGACCAGCGACCTACTACTGGTGAACAAGATCGACCTCGCACCATATGTTGGTGCGGATCTCGACGTAATGGCCCGCGATTCCAAAACGCAGCGTGGCGACAGGCCGGTGATTTTCGCGGATCTGAAATCCTCAAAGGGCAAGGACGAGCTGCTCGCATGGTTGAAGCACGATTACCTTTTTCTCTGATGAACGCGGTCACGGGCAGCTCGGTGAACGGGCATTTGCGGATCCGCTGCTCCACTCGCGCGGATGGCACGCCGTTTCTCTCCGAGCAGGATTTTCGTCCCCCTGTGCATCTCGGGAAAGCCCATCACGATGCCGGCGCGCTGATCGTTACGATCGTGAACCCCACTGCCGGGTTCTTCGATGGAGATCGTTTGGAACTGAACGCCCAGGTGGACAGTGGATCACGATTGGTCCTAAGCACGCCTAGCTCGTCCCGAGTTTTCCGCACGCGCTCGGGAAATGCGGCGATTTGCGATCAAGCGTTTCAAGTGGCAACAGGAGGATTTCTGGAATGGATCCCTGAGGCATTCATTCCGCATTCCGGGGCGTCCTACATCCAAAGAACCCGCATTGATTTGGAGGAAGGGGCAGGTTTGCTGTATTTCGATTGGATCTCACCGGGTCGGGTGGCGAGAGGCGAGGTTTTCGAATTCGAGAGCCTGCGTTGGGAGGTTGATCTTCGAGTAAATAGGAGGCTCGTAGCGCGTGAAAAATACACTTTGGCAGGACCACCAGAGGGGATTACCGCCATGTTCCCAGAGGGCCAGTTTGTTTCAGTGTATGTGGCGGGGGAAATGGTCCGAAACTGGCCGGAGGAGGAAATCTCTGCCCTCTCCACTGATGACGCGTATCTCGGGCACGGTGATCTTGAAGGTGGAGCCAAGGTGATCCGCGCGATCTGTCGAGACTCGCTCACGGCCAGGCGATTGATTGAACAACTGCGTTTGATCCTACACGAACACGCGGATATCTCGATTCCTGCGTTGGGACGAATTTTCATGTGAGAAGGGAGCTGAAATCCGCGAAAAATCCGGAAAACCCGGTCTGGACAGGCCGGAATCCCGCTTTTAGAGTTCGCGCTCAATCCACAAATCATGATTAACACCCTATATTCCAGTGCCGCACGCGTGAGCCTTGTTGCTCTTGCCGCGACCGGCCTCGTTTTCGCCCAAGACGAGAAAAAAGAAGCTCCCGCTGCAGAGCCCGCCAAACCCTCCGCCAGCCCTGCGGAAATGAAAAATGATGCCTCCTACGCGCTCGGCTTCCGGACCGGTGGCGGATTCGCCCAAGAATTCGGCCGCTACGGCGTGAAGCTTGATGACATCGAGATGGACACTTTCGTGAAAGGTTTCACCGCCGCTGTGAAGGGCGATATGCCTGAGGTCGATGAAGAGCGCCTGCAGGCAGCCATGACATCTCTCGGAGAAATTCTCCAGAAGCGTGAGCTTGAGCAGGCCGCTGCCAACCTGCAGGCAGGCAAGGATTTCCTCGCGGAGAATGCCAAGCGTGAAGGCGTGACCACGCTCGACAGCGGCCTCCAGTATGAAGTGCTCGAAAAAGGTGGTGATTCGAAATACGTCGCTCCAAAAGAAGGTGAACCTGAGAAGCAATTCATGGTGAACTACAAGGGCACGCTTATCGACGGCACCGAGTTCGACGCCTCACCAGAAGGTCAGCCCGTCCCGATGACCCTGCAAGTGATCCCCGGTTTTAAGGAAGCAATCACCACCATGCCCGTCGGAGCCAAGTGGAAGCTCTTCATTCCCAGCGAACTTGCCTACGGCGAGGAACGCCGCAGCGCCGAGATCGCCCCAAACACCACCCTGATCTTCGATCTCGAACTCGTGGAGATCCAGGACGCCCCCCCAGCTCCAGCAGGTGGTGGATTCCCGATGCCAATGCCTCAGGGGCAATAAATTGGCTTTGCCGGAGAAGTTCCAATTTCAGAAAGCCTCCCCGGTTTGATCTGCGGGAGGCTTTTTCGTGTATGGATCCAGTGGCGCAAGTGTGCATCCCACTCCGCACAATTTTCGGAAAATAGGTTTTGAGATTGACGGTATTTAAGATTTCCCTAATTTCTCTTTCGTATTACAAATATCATGAAACCCAAGTTCCCATCTGCCAGTTCCCGGAAAGCCTCATCTTTGCTACTTGCCTTGTTCGGTGCCACGACCAATTCGAACGCTGCTACGCTAGGCTTCGATATCATCCTCAATTACAACAACACGCCGACGGCTTCAGAGCAGGCCGCGTTTGAAGCGGCCGAGGCGACTTGGGAAAGCATTATTACAGGATATCAGATTGATGACATCGACAACACGAACCTAACGATCGATGTCAACTTGGCGCCTATCGACGGAGCTGGTGGAATTCTTGGATCTGCCGGTCCAAGTACCGCGAAATTGAACGCTGCCAATAGTGACGTAACATCGACTTATCTCTATACATCAACGGGAGATATGACGTTCGATACTGCGGACACCGGTGCCCTCGAAATGGCAGGCAGTTTAAGTGGTGTCATCCTCCACGAAATGGGCCATGTTTTGGGAATTGGCACGCTTTGGAGTAGCTCCAGCGTTGGATTTGCCGGCAGGCAGGAGCTGTATACCAATGCCTCAGGCCAATATACTGGAGCGTTCGGATTGGCTGCTTACAATTCCGAATTCGACCAAACCGGGTCGTTTGTTCCGGTCGAACTCGGAGGAGGAGCGGGCACTGCGAACGGACATTGGAACGAGGTCGATGGTGGTGCTGGCCCAACCGGAATTGTGAGCAATATCACTGGGCAAGACTTCAGAGATGAATTGATGACCGGATGGTTGAATTCTCCTTTGTTTATCAGCAGCCTCACCACAGAGGGTATGCGCGACCTTGGCTACACCGTAGTTCCTGAGCCAACTTCAGGTCTTCTCGTTCTTCTAGGCTGCCTGCCATTGCTTCGCAGGAAACGGCGCTAGGGGATTTGGGAATGTCCTCGGTCTGTCGATCGAGAGATTCAAACGATTTGGAAAAGCCTTCCCAGGATGCCCGTGGAAGGCTTTTTTGCGTTGGAACTTCAAGCGCTAGGAGTGGTTGGGTTCAATCGTGTTCCCGGTCCGCTGTAGAAACACCTCTTTCAGGCACCGGCGATCTGGGAAAAAAAAGATGTCTAACTACGGGAGGGTTGACTATTGTTTCATCCGAAATGGCAGGAAACCTGAACAAATCGACCAAGCAGATCCTTTCGGTTCTGTTCCATCTCGCAGTGCTCGGCTGCATGGTCCTGATCTATGATGCAGGCAAGGCGGCGGCTGTGAAGCTGGGATTTATCGAGAGGGCAGAAAAGAAAGCGGGCGAGGGTGATAGCTCGCTGGTGAATTTCATGGAGGAGGAAGAGGTCCTCGATACGGCGATTGATCCAGCGCTTGCGAAGCTGATCTCGAAGAATGAGGAGGGCTATCTGTTCCGCTCCGATATCCCATTTCCTCCACATCTTAAGGTCAACGTGACGGAGGTGACGAAGTTCAAGAAGGTCAGAATCGCCAAGCGAGTGGGGGCGGAGAGCTCTCAAATGGAACTCAGCTCACGCAGTGATAAAGTGATGGAATACGAGATGGCTGGAAAAGCCGTGCGTTTCACCAAAGTGAAAGAGGTCAACGAGCGGAAGTTGCCGGATTGGGAGCGTCTTGATAGGCTCAAGGCGATCGCAGAAGCGGAAAAAAACGGAACGGAACCGCCCGAGGCACGTGATCGAGTCGTCGATCCCCTAGAGGGAAAAGCGGTGCAATTTAACTACGATGGAAAGGCCTGGAAGGCGATCCCGACTAAAGAATTCAAGACCATGGCCTGGGGGCGGGGACTCGAGGATGAAGTAGGGAATTTACTCGTTGAGAATGGATTGGTACCGAAATCACGATGGTTCGGGACAAAACGATTCCCGATTGGGGCCAAAGTCAGGCTCTCGGGTCCGAGCCTCAATTTGTTTTTCGTCAACGCGGCCAAGGGGCACCTGGACATGGAATTCAAGGCCGTGGAAGGAGTCCACGGTCATCCTTGTGCCGTATTTGAGGTGACCGGAAGGACCGAGCTGAAACCAGGAACGGATGATGAAGGCAGGGCGACGAGTGGCGAGGAGACGATCGACAAGGGACGGATCTGGTTTTCCCTACTCTATCCCGTCGTTCTCCGCGCCGACTTAGATATGATCGTTTCCTACGATACTCGTGAGAAGGGTAAACTGGTTGGCCAGTTCCAAGGGAAATCGACCCTACGCGTCCATAGTGACTGGAAGGCCGTGACGAAGTCGCGCCCCGAAAAGCGCGACTCCGGCAAGTGATCAAGGGTGCAGGATCTTCGGGACCTTCGGGGCGCGGAGACGGTGCGGCTCGGGTAGGCTGGAACCCAGAAGCGGGCGGCAGTAGTTGTGGAAGTCTTGGGTGACTCCGTTGCCTGCTTCGTTGATGAAGTTGTCTGGCATGTGACGGGTTTTACCTGCGACCTTTTTGATGTCCACCAGTTCGTAGTCCACCGAGTAGTTAAGCACGGGGCGCTTGATGGCGACGGAGCCATCAACGTTGTCCCACATCGCGAATTGCACGGCTTTCTCGCCGACTTCACGAGCCTCACGGGCATCGCGATCTGACTGAATGCCCATGAACGAGCGCTGAAGGTAGCCGAAGGTATCGGAGCGCACGCGTTTGATCTTGAGTCCGTCGCGGATGGTGTCAGCAAGCAGATCGCCGAGGGCGCCGGTGCCGGAGAGTTGAACGTTTCCGTGAGAGTCGCGCTCCTCTTTTCCGAGAAGTTTCACGATCATTGGGGTGCCATCGGGATCGGAAATCCCTTCGGAGACGGCGATGGTGCAGAGGCCGTGCTTGGAATACACGCGATCCACGTCGGCGAGCAGTTGCTCGGTGGTGAAATGACGCTCGGGCACGTACACAAGGTGCGGGCCGTCATCGACGTATTTCTGTGCGAGAGCGGAGGACGCGGTGAGGAAGCCGGCGTGGCGACCCATGACGCAGCCGATATACACGCCTTGGAGAGCGCGGTTGTCGAGGTTCACGCCCATGAACGCTTGGGCGACGAAGCGTGCCGCGGAGCCGAAGCCTGGACAGTGGTCGTTTTCCTCAAGGTCGTTGTCGATGGTCTTGGGGATGTGGACAGCGCGCAATTCATAGCCTTCGGCTTCTGCTTGCTCGTTGACGATGCGGACGGTATCCGAGGAATCGTTTCCTCCGACGTAGAAGAAGTAGCGGATGTCGTGGGCCTTCATCACCTCGAACATGCGGGCGCAGTATTCTTCGTCCGGCTTGTCGCGGGTGGAAAGCAGGCCGGAAGATGGTGTGCCAGCCACCTGCTCTAGGTTGTGGGTCGTCTCACGGGTGAGATCGACGAAGTTTTCATTGATGATCCCGGAAACGCCGTGCACGGCTCCGTAAATCGAGGTGACTTGCGAAAACTTGCGGGCTTCCAAGGCGACGCCGACGACGCTTTGGTTGATAACTGGGGTGGGGCCGCCGCCTTGGGCGACGAGAACTTTTCCTTCGAGGCGATTGCTCATAACGGCGGGAGGATTTCCGTTTCCCCCCGCAGGCGCAAGGACTTTCCTAGTGGGGCGGGGAGGCCTGTGGCTTGGGGGTTGAAATTCTTCGATTGCGGAGGTGGGAGAAGCATTGGCAAAATCCCTCTATGAATCCCTGCCCATATCTACCGGTGGATAGAAACGGGAAGCCGCGTCGGCATGGGCCGGGGCGGGGTGCGGAATTCTATTTTGATTCGCTCTGTTTTGCTCAGGGATATTGGATGGAGAGGAAACCGGCGCAGGCGATCCTTCAACTGAATAAGGCATTTTCGGCGGAGCTGTGGGGAGACGAGCGAGTCTTGGAGAAATGGCCGATGCCCTACTCGGCACTGCAATGGATGTTGGAGAAGGCGGCTGACGGAAGCTGTGGGTTTCTCGGGAATCCGGTGCGCCATTTCCAGCACCTTGCCACGCGGATGCGAGGGGAAGGGAAGGAGATACGCAGGAAACGAGCTTGGGCCTGTTTCTGGATCGCGCGGACGACGCTGGAGGGGAAAGGGGATTTTCCCATGGACGGCAGGCAAGTCGCGCGGGAGGGGATTTTTGTTCCGGCTGAGGACGGGTGGCGGGGGTGAGAGGTCACCTCGGGACGAGGTGACCACGGCCTGCCGCGAGACGCGGCAGCTACGGCCAGGGATGCCTCGGGTAGCGTCCGGCGAGTTCCTTTTTCATCTGCGGGTATCCGTTCTGCCAAAAGTTCGGGATGTCTTTTGTCATCTGCCAGGGGCGGTTGTTCGGGGCCAGGATGTGGACGAGGAGTGGGATGCGACCGGAGGCGATGGTGGGGGTGGATTTTGTGTCCTTGAGCTGGGCGAGCTTCGCGGAAAATAAAGGGTCGTTCTCCGGGTGGTAGGTGATTTTCGCGGAGTGACCGGTCGCCAAGCGGATGCGCTCAGGGCAGTGGGTATCGAGCAGATGACGCTGGTGGGAGGAGAGCCAGTCGTTGATTACCGGCCATACGGGGGCTTCCTTGATTTCCTTGTAGCTGACGGAGCCGTGGCAGATCTGAGAAACGGCAGCGATGCGGTCTTCGTGCGTCCAAGTGGGAAGTTCCAGTTCCGGCATCCACTTTGAGATGCAGGCGAGGCGGTGGGTGAATTGCTCGACCTGAGAATCCCAGTTTTTTAAAACGAGTTCTCCAGCGAGAACTTTTGCGGCGAGGATTTCGGCGGCGGCATCCAGGGGCACGTTTTGATCGGTCTCTTTGCTCTCGAGGACGAGATCGCGGAATTTCTTCTGTTTCAGGCAGGTGACTCTTCTACGGGACTCATCGTAGTTTGCCCCGTCGATAAAGATGATTTCGTCGGGGAAAAGTTCTTCGATCCACGGAAGTTCGATGGCGGTGGCTAGTCGGAGGTGGGTGATGGTTTCCCGTGCCTCGACTTCGGTGATCTCGCAGGCGACGAAGGTGGCGGCTTGGCGGGCACAGGATTGATCGTCGAGTTTTCCACGGCGGTTGCCCACCAGTCGGCACGCTAAGTTGCCTTGGCTGAGGCGGATGGCGAGTTGGTCGGAGAAGGCGGAGAGGATGGATTTTGCGACTTGCTTGTGCTTGCCAATGAAGTCGGGGGGCGACCGAAGATCGCCCCCACGTAGAGAGAGGAGGCGCTTGTAGATTTGGGCGGTATCCCTCGAACCTCTCGCGTGGATGCCGAGTGGTGCTAGGCGGCGGGGGTCGAATCCCATGGCTTCGGCGGAATCGAAGGCGCGAAATTCGCCGGCGAAATCAGAGGGATCGTTGGTAAAGATGAAGTCTTTGCGGGCGTCTGAGGCCTTGCCTTTCGCGAAGACGCCCTCGCCTTGCACGGTGGCGGCAATGAAGGCTGTTTCCGCGAAGCAATCGTGGTGGATGCCGGCGAGCAGGAGTCTGGCAAATCGAGGTTCCAGGGGAAGGGTCGCCATTTCCCGGCCGATTTCCGTTAGCTCTCCATTTGTGGCGATGGCGTGGAGATCGTGGAGCAGGGACTCGGCTTTCTGAAGAGATGTTTCAGTCGGTGAATCGAGCCAGCGGAAGGTTTGCGCCTCGTAGCCGGAGAATTTCAGGTGAAGAATGGCTTCTGAGAGGTCGATGCGATGAACCTCGGGTGGATCGAATTCATCGCGGCGCGAGTGATCTGTGGTGGACCAAAGGCGGAGGCAACGGCCAGGGGCGGTGCGGCCTGCTCGGCCGGCGCGTTGCTCGGCAGCGGCGCGAGAGATTTTCTTGATTAGAAGGGTATTGATGCCGCGACGGGGATCGAAGGCGGAGGCGCGTGCTAGGCCAGAATCGATGACCGTGCGAATGCCGGGGATGGTGAGCGAGGTTTCGGCGACGTTTGTGGAGACAATGATCTTCGGCGTCTCTGAAGGGCGAATGGCGCGTTCCTGATCGGCGGGAGGGAGTGCGGAGTAGAGCGGGAAGATGTTGTAGGAATTCGCTGCTGCCAGGTTTTGTAACAACTCGATGGTGCGGCGGATCTCGTGGGTGCCCGGCAGGAAGATGAGGATGTTTCCGGGATCAGGCAGAGCGAGGGCATCGCGGGTAAGTTGGTTGGCTTGCTCCCAGATGGGGATCACCCGAGGGGGACCGGCACCGCGATGATTTTGCGGGGGACGATGTGGGCGATGCAGGATCTCCACGGGAAAGGTCCGGCCACCGGCTTCCAGTTTTTTCACCGGAGCCATGTAGGTGGCGAGGTTGTCCGTTTCCAGCGTGGCGGACATGACGATGAGGCGCAGATCCGGGCGGGCGTTTTCCGTTAGATCCAGACAGCGGGCCAGTGCGATATCGACGGCTAGTCGGCGCTCGTGGAACTCATCGAAAATCACGGCGGAAACGCCCGGTAGGGTCGGGTTCTCCAGAAGCATGCGCTGGAAGACTCCGTCGGTGAGATAGAGAATGCGTGTTTTGCCTGAGTATTTCGTATCGAAACGAATGGCGTATCCGACTTCCTGGCCTAGTTGGGATTGGCGGTTATTGGCGACGAATCCGGCGAGCAGACGGGCGGCCATGCGGCGTGGTTCGATGACGATCACGCGGCCTTCGATTTCCGGGAGGTCGGCAATCAGGCCGGGGACTTCCGTGGATTTCCCTGAGCCGGTGGGAGCGGTGAGGAGGATGCGGTGATTGTCTTTCGCGGCGGCTTGGATTTCAGCCGCGATTTCGTGGATGGGGAGCACCGAAAAAACTTTAAATTTTTAAACCTCAATGAAGAGTCTTTTACGAATCCGTGGGGAGTTTTTCTCCGGTGGGGCCTACGGCTTCTTCGGCGGGGGGTGGGGTGACGATCTCGACGGGTGCTAGGTTCGGAGCGTAGGGGAGGCGGGAGGTGGCGAGCCAGTCACCGGCCTGAAGATCATTGCGGACGAGGATGACTTCGGTGTTCGACCAGATGGGGACGATGTCTTTTTTCAGGATTTTCGGATCGTCCCGGTCGATGAGGAAGATTCGGTTGAGGCCGCGCATGGCGGTGCGGGGAATCACGAATACGTCATTGAGGGTCACTCCCGCGATGGAAGCGCGGAGTGGTTGGCCGATACGGAGCTGGGGAAGATCGGAAGCGAGACTGAAAGGATCGTCGATGCGGGCAATCGCGAAAAGTTCGCGTGAAGTGGGATCGAGCGTGCCCTCGGTACGAACGATCTTCGCTTTCCATTGATGCGAAGCGGGACCGTTTGGGTCGGCAAGTGCGTCGGTAAGAATGACATCGACAGGAGTCTGATTTTCATCGTCGGGGAGTTTCACGAAAGGAAGCTGAGCCGGAGCGAGAGGGAGGCGGATCTCGGCGGTGTCGGTACCGAAAATTTCACCGAGCGGGGTGGTTGCAGAGACGGCTTGGCCGAGGCCCACGAGTCGTTCGTTCACTCGGCCATCGAAGGGGGCACGGACGCTGGCGCGGTCGAGATTCCGTTCTGCCTGTTCGAGATCGGCGAGCGCGGCGCTTACATTGGCTTCGGCTTCGCGGAGCTGGGGGACGCGGAGCACGAGTGGGGAAGGGGCCTCTTTGTATCCGATGTCCTCCCAGTTGAGTTTCGCTTGTTTGGCGCGGGCCTGTTCTTGGATGAGGGCGGCTTCGGCGCGAGCGAGGCGGGACTTCGAGGCAAAGACGGAGGTTTTTAGATCAGCGGGATCAAGCTGGAGGAGGATGTCCCCCTCCTTGAAAAAGGCTCCGTCCTCGAAGGCGGGATTGATTTCCATCACGGTCCCTGCGACGAGAGGAGTGATGGTGGTGGATTGCTGCGCACGGACATTTCCCTGTGAATCGAGGAAGACGGGATAGGAGGATGGATGAAGAACGGTTTTCTCCGTTTTCAGGCGCTGTGGTCCATGGTGGGCGGGCTTCGGCACTTCGATCGGAATGGAGAGCCATTTCCACGCGAAAAATCCGCCTGCGAGAATCAGGACGGGAATGGCGGCACGCAGTAGGATCTTCATTCGGATGCGGAAACGTCGTGTAGAAACGGAAGTTTTCCAACTACGTATTTTGCAAAGAGGATCTTGCAATGGCTCCTGTGAAAACGGGAGTGAGACTTTCCTCTAGTCGATGGAATCCAGCGTTTCGAATTTGATATCGGGAGGGTTATCTGAACCGGCAGGGCGGTCGAAGCTAGTGCCTAGCTTGACTGGCACCGCGAAGAATCCGCCGTTTTTGAGAAAGAATGCTCCCTGATCTGTTCCTCCGGCAAAATCCAACCGGTCTTCCCTCTGGGCAGAAGTGTCGCCGGTCAGTTTGGCTGCCGGAATTGGATGCCAGTTGCCGTTGGTATCCCGCAACCACTGGTTTTGGAATTTCGCTCTGCGTCTGAGGTATCCATGCGTGTCCCGGAAATTTTCCAAGAAGGAATGGAAGCGAGTGAGATGCTTGTCGGTTTTTGGGCGGCTGAAACTTGCGATGAGTTTCCATTCCGTTTCTTCCGGAGCGTGAAACCAGGCGGTATAAATCGTATTTCCATTCCCATCTGGACGGGCGCGGTTGAGAAATCGGTAAGTGCTGCCTGTTTTCCAAGGGAACACGAGATAGCTTTGTCCTCCCGAACCTTCGTTTCCAAACTCACCGGTGTGAACGTCTTTCCCCTTGGCCAGAAGTTTGATCCGCTGGTCCTCCGGAATGCTCTTGGGATCATCCGTGCGGAAGGGGCTCCAAACGGAAAACAGGATGCGCCGTTGTTCCGGGCCGTTCACCTGCATCCCGAAGTAACCCTCGCCGAATCCATTCGCCATGGCGTAGGTGCCTATGGGATCGCCGCCTTCAGGGACTGTGACTTCATTGTAGAAATACTCGCAATCGATCCCTTTCGGCATCTGATACTGGAGGTGGACGGATGCGCCACGGCGCCCCCAGTAGAAGCGATTGTCTTCGTTGTCTTTTACGTAGTTTAGAACGAGGCCGTCGCTTTGGGAATCCACGAGCAGATCCGATACATTCGCGAAGCTGGGGCCTTCTTTGCTCGATCCTTTCAAATCCACACGGACATATCCGTGTTTGTTTACTGTGAGTTTGCCTAGTTCGTATTCTTTGAAATCATCTGAGTCTGCCGAGATCTCGAACCGTTTCCCTTCGGTTGCCGAGAGGATGACGGAAATTCCTTCAGGCACTTTCATTCGGAGGGAAAGTTCGAGAGTTGCCGGGCGATCCACTCGGAAGAAGATGGAGAAAACGCTATCGCCATTTTCCCAGCGGGAAATCCCCTCGGGACTCACTTTGTCGGAACCGCCGTCCGGGGATTTTGTGAGGTATGCGTTCCCTCCCAAAGGGATCTGCCAGCGGGTGTTTTCCGCTGCGATTGAGAGTGTGTTCGATGAGATGCCCGCAATAAATAGTGCGAGGGGAAGTTTGAGGAGCGGGTTCATTTGGTGGTATTCGCGGCTAGAGGGATTGACTCCGCTGTGCTGCGATTGTGCGGAGTATGCTTCACGTTAGGAATGGTTTTCTCGCGTTGAATGAGGCGAAAAGCGATCCACTCAACGAGGGTTGAATGGCGGACAGAGAGGGATTGACCACGCTTCATTCCATTGCGCTCCGTCTCTGCGGGGTGCGCTTCGCGGTAGGAGTGATCTTCTCGCAGGTGCTCGATGGGCAGTCATACCCGTTGCTTCGCAGGGGTTTTATCCTCGTTCCTCTCGGGTCATGCAGTTTGGATCATTCCTCCTCCGGAATGATCGGGTAGGTTGGCATTCATCCCTCTCTGGCAGGAATGGTTCTCGCGTTGAAAGAAGAGGAAAGTGATTCACTCAACGAGGATTGAATGGCGGACAGAGAGGGATTGACTACGCTTCATTTCATTGCGCTCCGTCTCTGCGGGGTGCGCTTCGCGGAAGGGGTGATCTTCTCGCTAGCGCTTGATGGGCAGTCAAACCCGTTGCTTTGCAAAGGGATTGCCTCCCCCCTGAAACGCCATCACCCCAACCCGGGAATACCGGGCTGGGGTGATGGCGGACAGAGAGGGATTGACTACGCTTCATTTCATTGCGCTCCGTCTCTGCGAGGTGCGCTTCGCGGTAGGAGTGATTTTCTTGCTAGCGCTTGATGGGCAGTCAAACCCGAAGCTTCGCAGGGATTCTCATCCCTCTCTAGCGGGAATGGTATTCTACGCTCAATTGGTAGAGAAAGCTTCCAATTCATTGAAAGTTGAATGGCGGACAGAGAGGGATTCGAACCCTCGGTGACGTTGCCGCCACACACGCTTTCCAAGCGTGCTCATTCGACCACTCTGACATCTGTCCTTGGAGGGCGGGACGCTAGGGAGGTGTCTGGGAATGAGCAAGCTCATTTTCGAATAAAAATTCCCTACCAGTTTCCAAGGCCGGTTCGTTGATCAAGACCGTGGATGATGTTGAAGGACTGCACTGCTTGTCCACCAGCTCCTTTTCCAAGATTGTCCTCGGCAGACATGAGGATGACACGGTTGGTGCGGGGATCGATCTCGAAGCCAATATCGATGAAATTGGTGCGAGTGACCTGTTTGGTATCAGCTGGTTTGCCTTGGCCGAGGAGACGGACAAAGGCTGCATCGGCGTAGGCACTTTCGAGGGCGGAGGAGATTTTTTGAGGAGTTGCCCCTTCGGTGAGCTTCGCGGTCGTGGTGGTGACGATCCCCGAATTTACCGGAATGAGATGAGGGATAAATGAGATGGTGACAGGAGCCCCGGCGGCGAGAGTGAGCTCTTGTTCAATTTCTGATAGGTGACGGTGCTTCGGGACTCCGTAGGCGCGAACAGATTCGTTGCACTCGCAAAACAGGAGGGAGAGATCTGCCTTACGCCCTGCTCCGGAGACTCCACTCATTGAGTTTGCTACGATGGTGGTGGAATCGATGAGATTTTCTCTAAGTAGCGGTAGCAGGGGAAGGATGATGGAGGTCGGGTAGCATCCGGGGGAGGCGATGAGCTTTGCGCCCGCAATTTCCTCCGAACGGATTTCTGGGAGTCCGTAGACAGCGTGCTTCAGCAGGTCGGGAGCGGGGTGGGGGCTTCCGTAAAATTCCTCATACACGGCAGGTGAGGAGAGGCGGAAGTCCGCACTGAGGTCGATGACCTTGATGCCACGGTCTAGCATGGCACGGGCGATTTCCGCGGCGACTCCGTGGGGGAGGGCGAGAAACGCAACCTCTGCGCCAGTAGAGGCGATGAGATCTGGATCAGGTTGACTGAATTTGAGGGCCGCTTGGTCAGCTTTTGAGAATCTCGGAAAAACTTCGTCGATGCGTCGTCCCTCTTCCGCGCGGGAGGTGGCTGCGACAAGATCGACCGCTGGGTGGGTGAGCAGGATGCGGAGGAGTTCCATCCCGGTATATCCGCTGGCTCCGACGATAGCTGTTTTGATTCGTTTCACGGGGAATTACATCCCACGATTTTACGTGCTTGCCAACCCGCGAATCGGCTGCTTTTTTACCCGTCCGTTGGCAAACGGGCTATGGCGCAGTCTGGTAGCGCGCTACACTGGGGGTGTAGAGGCCGTGGGTTCGAATCCCGCTAGCCCGACCAAATGGAAACCTTAAATTCTAAATTTTAAACTCCAAGGAAGACGCAGTTTGTGAAGATGGACAGGTTGGTTTACTCCGAGTAGTTTCTGCGGATGTTCAATATCGTCCTTCTGGAGCCTGAGATTCCGCACAATGCGGGTGCGGCGGGACGGCTAGCGTTGGCGACGGGGTCTTCTCTTCATCTGGTGAAGCCACTGGGGTTTTCGCTGGAGGATAAGTATGTGAAGCGTACGGGGCTAGACTACTGGCAGGATGTGGATTTGCACGTTTGGGAGAATTTCGAAGAGTTACGAAACTCAATGGAGGGCAGGAATTTCTGGTACCTTTCCACGAAGGCGAAGTGCTCTCCGTGGGATGCAAAGTTTCAAGAGGGAGATTGCCTCGTTTTCGGCAGAGAGACGAAAGGACTCCCCGAGGAAATGGTCGTCGGGGCGGGGGACAATGCGTTGCGGATTCCCATGAGTCCGGGAGGGACTCGTAGCTTGAACCTCTCGACGGCAGTGGCGATCGTCTTGTATGAGGCGGTGAGACAGCAGTCTCCAAATTGGTGAGGAACTGATTGGCATGGTGGCTGCTTGCAACGTGGGTTGGCTATGAACTCCCCCTCGTACAGTTTTATTGCCGGTGATCGTGGCTCATGGGAAGTCGTTTCCATGGATCGGATCGTCGGTGCGGCCCTTGAAGAAGCTCCATTTCTTGATGTCCGAAATGAGTATGTAATGAAGGTCCCGGTGGACTTCCGGTGGCTACTGCGTGGGGTTTCAAGCAGTCGGAATACTCCGCAGCTCCATAATCAGGAATTGATGACACCTTGGACACATTTCGGCAGGGACGAAATCTGCTGCGCGGCGTTCATGCCAGTGAAGTGGACTCTGGACTGGTGGGATCTTACCGAGGATGAGCGGCGTTCGATCTGCGGATGCGGCTGTGATAGTAAATCAGTGGAAATCCCCAAGAGGATCGAAGCGAGGCGCTTCCACCATAGTCGGGAACTCGGGGAACCATTCGATTTTCTCATGTGGTTCGAATACGCGCGTGCCGATACAGCTTTGGTTGACGAATTGGTCGCCGCAATACGCGAGAGCGAGGAATGGAAGTATGTAGAGCGCGAGGCGGATGTCAGGCTGCTGCGCTCGCGGATGAGAAATTGCGCTTAGTGATTGGTTCACTCCGCAGTCTTGATCTGCTCAAGAGAAACGATTTTCACTAGTCGACGGTCACTTGGTTCCTTGTATTTTTCTCCATCCAAGGTGATTTCCTTGCCAATCATCGTAGCGAAAATTTTCTGGCCGTATTTCCCGGTGAAGTCTCTCTTGCTAATGGCACCTTTGATGGTGTTGTCGGAAGCTTCCTTGGAGAAATGCAGGTAAAGTGTTTCTTTGGAACCGGAGAAAGTGGTAGATCTGAGCGTGCCACGGAGTTTTACCGGCTGCCCATTTTTCAATCCGTCAAAAATCGGGTGGTCCTCCGGTAAATAGACGTCGCCGCGCTCCTTGATGCCTTCGGCAGCTTGCTCGGCCTTCTCGTCACGCTCGGCGGTTTCTTTCCCTATGCGCTCCACCATCGCGTTGAACCTATCGGTCGCGTTCATGGGAACTGACTCTTTGAGGGTTGCGGGAGGCTCCGGTTCATTTTTCGGCTCTTCCGGTGCAGGGATCGGGGAAACAGTAGGAGGAGCTGTTTCTACTGAAACGCTCGGCGAGCGCGTCTCTTTTTCCACGATCAAGGGAGAGATTTCCTGTTCGGTGAAATCTGAAGCCACGGTGGGGGCTTGGGCTGTCCTGTGGAGGTAGAACAAAATCCCGCATGCAAACATAAGAATGACAATCATGGCGAACGTCATCGGGAACTTCGAGGTCCGCTGCTTCAACTTCATCCGGGGCGATGCGATCGCCCGCTCGACGATCTGTTCCTCAGGGGCAGGCGGTTCATTCCCGGTGGATGCGGCAAGGACCTCCATTGCCTCTCGCAGGCTGGTGTCCGGGTTCTTTTTCAGCCACTTGAACCATCCTCCAAGACCATGACCAGCCTGATCGTTGACGATTTTCTTTTTCCAACCAGCTAATTCCTCGCCCAAGCTGACTAGGGAAGAGAGTTTGCGAGCATCGGAATGGTTACCCAGCCATTTAAAAGGGGAGATCCAAAAGGTGAATCCACGACCGCTTTCATCCGATCCGACCACGATGGCCTCGATCTCAGTTTCGACCCATACCGCCTCCTCGCCAAGCACATGGGAAAGTACGATGGAGACCTCAAGGGCGAGTCTCATGATATCGATCACCAGGGCGGGATCGAGAGACTCCTCGGCAAGGAGTTGTCTGAGAGATAGACCGTCCACCCATTCCGTCACGAGATAGGGGATATCGTCGATGGGATCGACACCTCCGTGGATTACGGATCGGAGAGATTCGTGCTTCACCTCGGCCAGGCGCAGGGCCGCGATTTCAAATGCCTGAGTCTCTTCCTTTTCTAGCCCGCCACCATTTTGACCAAACGGAAAAAAACGGCGGAGAGCCACGGTTCTGTCCAGCGAGGAATCATGCGCGCGGTACACGATTCCGTGCTTGTCCTGGGTGACGATGTCTTCGATCTCGAACCGTTTCATTCCTAGGTGGGAAGCTAGCTGAAAAACTCAGTGCTCCAAGAGTTTATCAGGGGATGAATCCGTGAGCGGAACGGGAATAAAGAGAGGAAATTTCGCCGGCTGGTGGAAATCGGGATTCGTCCCTGGGAGCTTAGTGGCCGAGTGAAACGTCTGGTCTGGCGAATTCAGGATAAACGTCGCGTTTCCGGTGCTACCGGGACCGAAGTTTAGGGTATCGCGGAGAAGCGTGAGGGGGAAAGAGATCGCAGCAAGCCAGCCAGCATCGCCTTGGTCGTCTAGATAAGTCTTGGCCATCAAAGTGAAGTCCGGCTGGATTCCACAGGCAACCCTTGGTGCAGCAAAGAGGCAGGCCCACCAGGCCGCGTTTGGCGCTAGGTTGATCTCCAGATACCGTCCGGAAGTTGGGTCTCCGATGAAAAGTTCCGCTGTGTCCGCTTGCCACAGTTTTTCATGGAATCCGTGGGAGGAAGTGCCGGGGAAACTCTTTGCGGGTGTGCCGCGTGTGGCTAGAAACCAAAGTTTCGCTGGATCGGTCGCAACGGTGAATCCGACCGGGGGATTGAGAGAATTTCCAACCCAATCGTTCGATACTCCCATGAGTGGGAGATCCAACTCGCCCCATACGAGGGGAGTTGGAGTGGTGAAAAGTTGCATGCTTCGATTCAGCATGGATTTCCCTGAAAAGTCAGTAGGTAAACGAGCGTATGAAAAAATTGCACGATGTGGATATTTTCATCGCACTCCGGCTCGTGCCCTGTTAACCACATCCGACTTTCAAAATCAATGGCACGCTCACGCTCAGGATATTACAACGCAATCGAATACGTCGGACCCCGTCCGCAGAAACCGAAAAAGCCGGCCTTCGTTGGAGGGTGGGTGATTGTCGCCATTGCGTTGGCGGCGGTGTTCTATTTCGTGAAGCCTCTGGTGAATCAGGCACTCGCGTCCCAGAACGCACCTTCGGACGCACAGACGGACTTGATCGTTGGCGAACTGGAGCGATCGGGAACACCAGGCGACTTACTTGCCGCAGAGGCCCTGCAATACTCGAACACGGATGTCACTTATGATCCGGCCTATTTTAAAATCGACTATCCGGGCGGTGACGTCCCTATGAGAAAAGGAGTTGCTGCTGATCTGGTCATCCGTTGCTACCGCCAGACAGGTATCGACCTTCAAGAGAAGCTGCATGAGGACATGACGGATCACTTCCGGCTCTATCCTCAGCTCTGGGCCGCGACCGGACCTGATACGAACATCGATCAGCGTCGGGTTCCAAATCTTCAGCGCTTTTTCAGTCGAGAAGGAGCCTCACTCGAGACCGGCCGCGACCTTTCGAAATACGCTCCCGGAGATATCGTTGTCTGGGCACTGCCAAACGCGGAAACTCATATCGGTATCGTGGTTCCCGGACCTGTGGGCGAAGATGGTGCTCCATGGGTAGTCCATCATCCAGCCGGCGGTGGTGTGAAATGGGAGAACGCCCTGTTTGATTACCAAATCCTCGGTCACTTTCGATACCCAGCGAAATAAGCGATCCGCGCGAATTCGAATTTCGAGTTGGTGATCGGTAACGTTGTATGATCCCTTCCGCGTGGAGGGTAATGTAAGCGATGTCAACTTGGCGGCCGATTCAGAAAACACCGTTGTGGAAACGGTGCCTACCATCATGGCTGCACGCCCCGGCGGTTCTCGCGTTTCAGCTCGGGATCGCGGGAGTGATCATCGTTCTTGGAATCGCGTTTTTCTATTTCCTCGTTGCTTCCAAGTTCGATCTGGATGAAGTCGTGCGACTGCCGCGTGAGACTGAATTCTACGACAGGAACGGGAAGGAGCTGGAGATCCCCGGCGGTGCAGGTCGAAAGATCGTGGAGCGTGAAGAGATCCCGGAATTTCTCGTAGAAGCACTCGCTGCGAGGGAGGATGCACGGTTCTTTGAACACGGAGGCGTGGATTTTCGAGGTCTTGCGCGAGCCATGGTGCGGAATATCAAGGATGGCGATTTTACCCAGGGAGCATCTACCCTGACGATGCAGCTGGCGCGAAATACCTACGATATGCGGGCGAAATCCTTACATCGGAAGGCGGTTGAGATCGCCCTGACCATGCGGATCGAAGCCAGATACTCGAAGGATGAAATCCTCACGAACTATTTAAACCGAATCTACTACGGCTCGGGTGCGTATGGGATCGAGCAGGCGGCGCGGATCTATTTCGGGAAACATGTGTCCCAGCTCCACCCCGGCGAGTGCGCAATGTTGGTCGGGATCATCCGCGGACCTCATATTTATTCTCCTTTGAGAAATATTGAGGCGGCGGAGGAGCAGAGGAACCAAACACTCGCGCGCATGGTTGATGCCGAGTTCCTTACGAAAGAGCGAGCGAAGGCGGTGGGTGAGTTGGAGATTCGGCTGGCAACAGGAGAACGCGACAGCGCGAGCCAGCGTTCCTATGCCCTTCGGCAGGTCCGGAGTGAGTTGGAGCGCATCATGGAGAAGGAGGATATTCGCCTCAGCGGTCTCAAAGTAATCACCACGCTGGATTCCAGTTGGCAGGAAAGGTTGGAGACGGAGTTGAGACGTGCCGTGGTTGATTTGGAGCAAGAAAAGGGCTGGGCTCATCCTGTGCAAGCGGAGCATGTAGCGGGGACCGATGCGGACTACTTACAATACGCCGCCGTGACCACAGAAACCACAAGCGGTGCGGTTCTCGCCCTCATCGGTGGGCGAGATTTTCGTGATTCCGCGTGGAATCGCACCTACTCAAAGCGCGATCTAGGCTCTGCCTTCGAGCCATTTGTAGCGGCAGCAGCGGCGGAGCGAGGCAAGTTGGTATTGCCGGGGAAACCGGTTCAGACCGGCCGGCAGATCGGCCCTGCGGAAGTCGAACGACTCGCGAAACGATGCGGAATTTCCGGACCATTTCTCAAGACGGAAGACCTATTCCGCGGTGCCGTGGCGGCGACTCCCATGGAGATGTCCGTAGGACTCGCGACGCTTGGAAACTCAGGCAAGCGTCCCAAGCCGTATTTCATCCGCCGGATTGAAGACGCTGAAGGAAACACGATCTACACTGCTAAGGTACGGCGGGAACCTGCCTTGGGCGAAGCCGCGGCCGAGGAAGCCATTGGCGTGCTACAGAATCGAGCTGGGACTCGATGTTTCACTGGCGCGACTGCCTCGGAACGTGATGCATGGACCCTGCGCCTGGGACCAAGCGGATCGACAGCTATCTGGATCGGATTCGACGAGCCCAAAAAAATCGCGAGTGAATCGAGACTCAAAGCGCTTCTCGATGAGTTCGTTGAGAGGCTGGGCAACTGAAGGCCTACTGGCCGCGTCCCTCCGCTCTGGATTGGATTACTTCTAGGATGGATCCTTGAATTTGATCCATAATTTTCACACTCCACCAGCCAGCGTAGGCATTGAAGCGTGTGCTGAGACGGTGCCTACTGGAGAGGTGCAGCATGGAAGTCCCGTCGGGAAGATCTTCTATTCGATAGGTCCCATCCAGCACATCGTAGAATCTTCCACCGACAATGATGTGCTGATCGAAGGCGGTTCTAGGGATGAACTCGGGGTCTGCGTGGATGGAGAACGAAAGTGAATCGGGCTTTTCCCATTCCGTAATTTCTTCGAAGAAGGAGACTCCGCGTTCGAAAGTCGCAACGCGCACGCCACCGATTCGGTGGTAATCGAGAGTGGCGGCGATGGGTTTTGGGAAACCGATCCGGTAGATCCATTTGTCGGGGATTGTGGTTGGATCGATGGCATCGACGCTTGCGATTTCTGGCCAAATTTCCTCGGGCGTAGCGGCGATGTGAATGCTGTTGGTGATGGTTTTCGTTTCGGTTGGCCAATGCAACGAACCTTCGAACATCGCCGTGATCATCGGCAGAAATACGGCAAGCGTGAGATATAGGCGCGGGATGGGACGGCAGCGGGGGAGGAGAACGTGCGCGAGAAGGCCGCCGAGAACCGCTGCGCAGAACAGTATGGGGGAGGCCATGATTACGCAGATCATGGCTTCGATTTGAGTCACGACGCAGAGCATCAATCCGAAGGCGAGGATGATGCACGGGGAAAGTAAGGCGTGGATCCTGCAATCGTCGCTGCCGCAGATCCGACCGATGGCGACGGAGAGAACTCCGCATGCGAAAGGAACGGAGAAGATGAATGACATTGAGACAACCCCGCCCGAATCGCTCATCCATGGCTCCGCGAAGATCCACCGGTAGAGTGCGCCGTAGGTCAGGATCAGCAGAAGGCTGAGCAATAACGCGATCTTCCTAGCCTTTGGGTCTGCCGTGTTCGAGGGAATCGGCGGTGGCAAGGAGGGGGGTGTTTCTGAGTCCATTTACTGCTCGGGCAGAATTTCATCGAGTAGGCGACCGATTCCTTTTTCAGCTTGAACGGATTGAGGGTGAATCGAGCGGGCTTTGAGATACCAGCTCAGGGCGGAGCCAGTTTGTTTCGGAGTGCGATTTTCGAACTGGCGAGCCTTGTCGAGCGCGAGTGTGAAGTCTGCAACTTTCGGAGCGAGAAGTTCTAGCTCGCGACCGAGTTTTGGATCGTCGGGAAATTGCTCGCGAATTTCGGCGAGTTGTTCCCAAGCACCGTAGTTCTGGCCGAGGCGGGAGAACTCTCCAGCCTTGCCAAGTGCGGCTTCGATCTTCTGGAGATTCTCCATGATCTGCTTAAATGCGTCCTCTTTTGTGGCGTCGCCTTGGATGGCAGGAGCAAGCTCGTACTGTCGTTTTGCGATCTCACGGTAGTTGCCTTCGGAAAGAAGACGATCGAAGTCGTTGCGAGCGGTGGCGATGCCGCCGGAATTATTGACCAATGTGCGGAACTCCTCGAGTTTCGGGTTGGTCGGCCAGATTTCGGTGGCGACCTTGATTTTTTCAGCAGCCTTGTCCGCATCGCGACCGAGGAGATGCGTCTTTGCTTCCTCGATGGCGAGATCGGAGGCGAGGGTGTAGGCGGCGATCGCGGAATCGACCTTGGAGGATGGGAAATCCTTGGCCTTCGATTTGAGGCTATCGGCAAGTTCCTTTCCGCGGACGTAGTCGCGGGCCTGAAGCGTGCCGTAGAGTTCGTGGAGGTCTCGGACATATTCGGCGACGCGGCGCTTTTTATCGAGCGGGAGCGTGGCGACGGGTGCGAGGTATTCCCCGAGAGCGTAGGCTTCCATCAGGCGCTGGGAAGCAGAGTGGAGCTCGTCTCGGGAGAGCAGGAGATCGAATGCTTCGATGTATTTCCCAACCTCGCGGATGGCTTCGTTCGAAAGTGAATCAAGGGATGCGACAGTGGGGGAAATACCGAGAGATTCGGAAAAGAGTTTGGAAACATCTGAGTTCTCATCGACACGCAGGGTGGCGTCTCCGTCTTTCCAGATCTGGTTGTAGAAACGCGCGGCCATGAGCACATGCTCGTAGCGGCGCTGGACGAACCACTGGACCATGGTGACTTGATACTGGGCTTTGGTGCGGATCGTCTGTGCCTCAGTTCGGATGATGTTCTGCTTCTTGAGGATTTCGATCTCGTTAATGCGGCGGAGAGTTTCCTCATACTTCAGAGAGTTGATTCCAGACCCCGGACCCATGGCAGGACCGTTCGCTGTATTGCTACCGCCTCCACCGCGATTGGGGTTGTTGTTGTTGTTATTATTATTCCCGTTGTTCCCTTGGTTGTTGTTATTGCCGTTCTGGTTGTTCCCTTGATTGCCATTGTTGTTGCGGAGGGAACCGCCACCGGTGCCGTCACCCACGGCGCGGCTGTCTCCGAGAGTGCCATCGCGGTCAGTACGGGCGGCCCAGTCTGCGCGCCGGATGATTTCCTGTTTCTCCTGTTCGATGGATTTGTTGAGCGCGGAGAGGGATGTGACGTCCTTCTTGGAGAGCAGGGCCATGTAGATGGACTCGGCAAGGGACATACAGAGATTGGCATCTCCTGGATAGGAGGAGGCGCGCGGGAGGAGCTTAAAGGCGCTTTTAAGATCGGGACCGCCAGAGGCGAATGGAGAAATGGTGGAGAGAATTTCGTCGAGGGTTTTGCGATACTCCTCGGCCTCCGCGTCGGTCTCAGGGGGTTGGTTGAGATACTTTTCGAACCGCGCCTTGAGCAGTCGGTTGTCGCCAAGTGGGATCGCTACTCCGCCAACAGTGATGGTCTCGGCTGAGGGATCGAGCATCGGAATTTCCTGGCCGAGAGGTGAGCCGCCACCTCCCTGTTTTGGTGGCGGAGCGCTGTCGGTGGGAGTCGAAGGAGCAGGGGTCGCGCCGCCGCCGGTAGGTGGTGTGTAAACTTGAGCGTTAGCAGCGGCAGCTAAAAGGATAAGGAAGAGAGTGGGTTTCATTGAGGAAATTGGCTAAATGCTATTTGCTAGAGGTTATAACGTTAGCGAAGCTACAAACGGTTCACAGCGGTTGCTACAGGGATGCCTCCTTGTTCAAACTCGACTTTGAAGGCGTAACGTTGTTCGCGTTCCATGTTGAGTTTGTTGAATTTGTCGGGAATTAGGACAGGGATGATTTCCTCTCCCGAATCAGATTTCACCCTGATGCTGATGATCTGGCCGTCGCCGGGGGTCCACCGGAGTTTTTCGTCGATCTTGCCCTCCACCATGTATTCGTTCCCGCGCAGGCTATTGCCGTTGTCCAAGAGGTCCTGGACGGCGAGCGGTGGGACATCGGAAAATGAGGCAGACTTTTTCGACATCAGGATTTTTCCTCCTGCGATCACGACGATGACCGCTACAGCGATACCGATGAGGAGGATGGGGTTGGTACTGGAACTTGCGCGGCGGGCCATGGTTTTGGGAAAATGCTGAAAAACTGAAATGCTGAAACGTTAGGAAAGAAGATAGCTCGGGAATCCGGATTTGGAAGGTTATTCCCATTGGGGGCGGCGGGCCCCGATCCACGCGAGTCCGAGGGCGATAGCGATATGGATGCCTAGTGTGAACAGGCAGGCGTTTTGATCCGAGAGTGAGGTGTCGATGACGGATTTTACAGCTCCGTGGACCTGGCTTTGCAGTGCCTCTACGGAACCAGACCACGCCCAGTAAGCCGAGATGAAAGGACGGGTGAATGTTTCGATGTTTTCAGGAAGGGCTAGAACCGCTCCGGAGAGGGGTAGCTGGAAACCGACGAGGTAGATGGAAAGCAGAGAGGCTTGCTCGGCCGTTCTCATAAGCGCGGAAATGGCGAGACAGACCGAAGTCATAGACGCATTGATGAGTAGGAGGAAAATGGCGTGCTCAATAAAGTCGCCCCGGAATGCACCGAAGATATTGACGAAAAAGGCCATCCAAAGGGATTGGGCGATGACAAGGCAGGAGAGGAAGGCGATCTTTGAAGATAGGTATGCCATGGGCCGTAAGCCCCCGAATTTCTCCTTCTCGTAGATCGGGCGTTCACCAGCGATTTCTCGGGCGGAGTTGTTCGACCCCATGAGGGCGAGCAGAACCACTTGGAACATGATGATGCCTGAGATTGCAGAGCCGACTTTCGCTTGGTCGGCGCGGACGGCCTGGACTTCCTGGATCTCGGCTGCGACGCTATCTTGCCGGACGTCGGAGTAGCGTTTGATATTTCCAGATGCTTTTTCACTGAAAAGGGTTACTAGGACCGGAAAGCAGAGTAGGATCGCGAGTTGCAAAAATACCTGGCCTCGGTCTCGGAAGAAAATTCGCCACCTTCGGGACAGCAGGGTGGCAAACTGGGAGAAGAATCCAGGAAGTCGAGTTTCGGCGAGTGCTGCTTCCTCCTCTTCGTCGTCTTCCTCAGCATCCGGAGATTTGGTAATGACCGGTGCCAAGTGGAGGTCCCCTGAAGCGATCAGGCGTTCGCGGTTTTTCTCCAGCATTCCGTAATAGGATTCGCTGTGCTTCGACCACGAGGCCTGCCAGCGATCGGACGCTTGGGTCGCGAGGCGCGGATATACTTCCTCCGTGTCTTTCACTGAAAAGTAATGGGTGAGCCGTTCTGGAGGTCCGTGGAAAGCAACTCGGCCTTCGTGCAGGACGAGGATTGAGTCATAGAGCTCAAGGTGGGCGAGCGAGTGGGTGACGGACAGCACGATGCGACCGTCCTTGCGGGAAAGATCGTGAAGCAGGCGCACGATCTCGCGTTCGGAGCGGGGATCGAGTCCTGAGGTGACTTCGTCGCAGAGGAGTAATTTTGGATCCGAGACGAGTTCCATGGCGAGTCCGAGGCGGCGCTTCTGCCCACCGGAAAGGACTTTGACCGGGCGGTCGCTGATGGGACCGAGTCCGGTTTCCTCAAGCACGCGGTCGATGCGGTGGTCCAACTCCGCGGTGTCCCGAGTTTTTACCCGCAGACGGGTGGCTGCCTCGACGGATTCATCGACGGTTAGAGGATCGTAAGCGATGGAGAACTGGGGGACGTAGCCGATTTCAGAAGGTTCGAAATCCCCATCTTCGGAAAGATTGCGGCCTTCCCAGAACAGGGCGCCGTCGGATTCTGGATTCAGGCCGGCGATGGTCTTGAGGAGAGTTGTTTTGCCACAGCCTGATGGACCTACAATGGCCATGAAATGACCTTTGGGGACTTTGATGGAGACGTGATCGACGAGGTTTACATCCTCGCCGTCTTTCCTGATGGTGAAGCAGACGTCTTTGAGTTCTAGCACGAAAAAATTTGTTTAAGGAGTTGGAAACGGGGGCTGTGGGGCGCGTCTATCGGATTTCTTTAAGAAAATTTGGCGAATGTCGATGGATGAGAAACGAATCGCGGATATTGGACTCACGATTCAATCGATAGGGACGATGCGAATGCTAGTGGGTTTCGGGGAATTGATTTGGCCAAGCAAAGTCGGTTTCGGGGCAGGGGAGGGTTCGTCCGTTGGGTCAAGTGCGTTTCGCAAGGCTCCTTCGACGAGCTGGCCGCAATGGATTTTCATTGGTGGCAGGGTTCCAAGATCTCCAGCGAGGTCTTGGGCAGAAAGAGATTTTGCTTCCTCGGCGGTCTTGCCTTTCAAAAGCTCGGTAGCGATCGAGGCGACGGCGATCGCAGTTTGGCAGCCGAATGCTTGGAACGAGGCGCGGTCAATCACGCGCTTGCCGTCTTTCTCGGTGAACTTAAGCCACATCCGCATCATGTCTCCGCAATCCGGTGACCCGACGGTGCCAACGGAATCGGCGTCGGCCATTTCGCCTTGATTCTGCGGTGAGGCGAGAACCTCCTCTATAGTTTTCTCAAAACTGCTCATGGGCGGACTCTGAACTTGAGTGCTGGGGAATTCGAGAGGAATATGCGACATGATCGGATATGTGAAAGTCGCGAGCAAGCGCATCTCTGAACAGTTAGTTTCGATTCGCCGAAAGCTTCGTGATCTCCACAGGACGACTGTCATCAGCAAACTCCCATTCAACATGAACCGACTTTTCAGCCTCCTATACACACTCATTTGTATTTTGCCAGAAGCTGTCCTGGCTGCCAATGCGCCTCCGAACATTCTGATCATGATCAGCGACGACCAGTCGTTTCCACATACCTCGGCTTACGGGTCGAAGATGGTTTCGACACCGAATTTTGATCGTATCGCCAAAGAAGGGATTTTGTTCAACAATGCCTTCTGCGCCGCGCCCGGTTGTAGTCCCTCTCGTGCCGCCCTCCTAACTGGGCGTGAAATTTGGCAGATCGAACACGCCGGAACCCATGCGTCCTCGTTCGGGAAGGAGTATGTCACTTTCATGGATCTTCTGGCAGAGGCTGGGTATCACACGGGTTCCACCGGAAAGGCATGGGGACCGGGTAACTGGAAGGAGGGCGGTCGCTCCCTGCCTCCTGCGGGGAAATCCTATCAAGATGGAAAGGGTGGATACGCGGGTGGTTTCAAGGCGTTTCTTGAAGCGCGCCCGAAAGGCGCGCCGTTCGCATTTTGGTTCGGTTCAAGCGATCCGCACCGTGGATATAAAAAGGGCAGCGGTCGTGAGTCAGGCAAAACACTTGCCCAAGCGGAGGTTCCACCGTTCTTGCCCGACAGAGAACAAATCCGCGACGACTTGCTGGACTATGCTTATGAAGTCGAGCGTTTCGATCGGGACTGCGGCAAGATGCTGGAGTTGCTCGAAGCTACCGGCGAATATGACAACACGATCATCCTCGTCACCAGCGACAACGGCATGCCTTTTCCCTACGCGAAGGCGAACTGCAATGAATACGGCACCCACATGCCGTTGGCGGTTTCTTGGAAGGGAAAACACTCCGGCGGAATGAGCTACGACGGGCTACTCGGATTCATTGATATCACAGCTACGATCCACGATGCGACCGGGATTCAGGCTCCAGAGAAATATCCCCTGACTGGCCGAAGCTTTCTTGGATTGCTGACGGGCAACGTGGATAAACCCTTCCGGCGTAGCGCAGTTTTCTCCGGTCGCGAGCGGCACTCCTCGTCAAGGTTCAACACTCTATCTTACCCTCAGCGCAGTATTCGCACTGATCAATTTCTACTCGTCCGAAATCTAAAACCCGAGCGCTGGCCGGCCGGTCCGGGGCAGAAACTCTCCGGTAGGCCAGGTTCAGAACCCGGTCCGGAACACGGCGGTTACCACGACATCGACGGCTGTCCTTCGCTTAGTTTTCTCATCGAAAATCGAGACGATCCTGAGATTTCCAAGTTCTTCCATCTCGCCATCGATAAGCGACCTGCCGAGCAGCTCTTCGACATCAAAGCTGATCCTGGATGCATCAACGATCTCGCCGCCGATGCAGGGCAGATGGAAACCGTCGCGAAGCTAAGTGCCCAGCTCGATAACTACCTTAAGGAAACCAACGACCCCCGTGTCATTGGAAACGGAGATATTTTCGAAACCTACCCGCGCTACTCTCCGATCCGCTGGTTTCCGATCCCTGAGTGGGCGGAAGAACATCCAGAATCCGTCCCGGAAACCCCTTGGCTCGACAAGCAACGGTGAGGGGCAGTGCAATCGCACGCGTGGTGCGAAAGCGGTTCGATCCGAAGATGCGGGGTTCTTCGAAGGCGCATCTGTAGAATGATTTCCTATCTGCCGAAACCGTCGTAATACTCCTCGCCGTAGTTTTCGTAGCGCTTGATCAGTTCCGCGTTTTTCTTTTCCGTTTCCGTGAGCCTGTCGGTGATATCCTGACTGACGGCCATGTACCAGCCCTGATCGTCAAAGTGCTTGCGCATGTCGGGCATCTGAAAGGTGTAGCCGTGGCGGGCGTAAATCTCGTTCCGCATGATACGGAGGTCGGCGGGCCGGATGTTTTCGACGTCCTTTTCGGTGAGGAGGCGGGAGGAGGATTGCGGGTATTCGCCTGCTTTGGGATCGAATTTGTAGGTGCGGGCCGGGAGGACGAAAACCCGCTCGGCGATTTTTTTCGTATCATTCGGAATCCAGACACCGGCGAGGTCTTTGGTCTCCCTGGAGTAGACCATTTTGAAAAGGCCGTCAGCCGGGTGATCGCCGGGTTCGCGGGCGATGACTTCATAGCCATTCTTGGTGCGTTTGAACGAGCCGCTGAACCCGCGCTCGTTGCCACCGACGATGCTGTAGCCGGTGACAGTATCCCCGATGATGCGGTCGATGCAGATGGTGATTTTCTTCCCGCCGAAATCGCCGACGAAAGTTCCCTTCATCTCAGCGGTTGCTCCATTGGGGACTGAGACGTCGGTATCCGTCTCCTCGGCGCGAACGGAGGGGAGGCCGAGGACAAGCAACAATACACAGAGCGTGATGAAAGTTTTCATGATTCCAGATGTTTTGAACTGGCTAAAATCAATGCGAAACCGGATTCCTTTGCAAGCGAATCATGGGGAGTGGCAAAGGAAAAACATTGAGTTTCAGGTCGCTTGCGTGGCTTGTGGCGATGGGTGCCCTGGCGTTTTTCAGTTGGTTGATGCTGGGCATCACCTTGGAATATTGGCCGGTGCGTAGCGATGTGGCGTTTCTCCGAATCAAGCAGCAGTATTTGGGAATCAAGCATTGGGAGTGTGCGTTCTGGATTCATGTCTTCACCAGCATGCTTCCGCTATTGGCGGGTTTTACGCAGTTTGCCCCATGGATTTTGAGGAAACGCCCCGGTATCCACCGGGCGATGGGGAAGTTGTATATCTTCACCGTTTGTTTCGTCACCGGGCCGGCGAGCTTGGTCATGGCTTTCTATGCGAACGGTGGGATTACTTCTCGGATCGCCTTCGTCACACTCGCCGTCCTTTGGCTTGCCACCACGGCGATGGGTTGGCGGAAAATTGCCGGGCGTGATTGGAAACGCCACCGCGAGTGGATGATTCGCAGCTACTCGCTGACCCTTTCCGCCATCACGCTACGGGCTTGGAAATATCTGATCGTGATGGCTTTCGAGCCGGCACCCATGGATGTGTATCGATTGGTGGCTTGGCTGGGTTTTGTGCCGAACCTCCTGTTCGCGGAATGGTGGATCAGCAGGACGCGGGTAATACGATAGGACTAGGGTCGGGCGGTTGACATGAAAGGTTGGGCGGCTAGCCTCCGTCCTAGAGTTTCACTCGTTACCAAATTATGAAGACCCTAGGAACACTGTCCCTGATCATGTCGTCAGCAGCATTCGGATGGACTCCCTCTGAGGAGCCGCCGCACATGCCGCTAAATTCGTTCGTTTTGCCGGAAGGCTTTGAAATCGTGCCGTGGGCGACATCGCCCCTGCTCCACAACCCGACCAATGTGGATGTGGATCACCTCGGTAGAATATGGGTCACAGAAGGCGTGAACTACCGCAAGAAGGACGGTCGCCGCCCCGAAGGGGATCAGATCGTTTTCATCGAGGATACCGATGGGGACGGGAAAGCGGACAAGAGCACCGTTTTTTGGCAGGACAAGGAACTGATTGCCCCGCTGGGGATCGCGGTCTTCGACAATGTGGTGATGGTTTCTCAACCGCCAAACCTTCTCAAACTCACCGACAAGAATCGCGACGGGAAGTTCTCCGAAGCGGACGGGGATACAAAGGAAATTTTCCTTACCGGCTTCAACGGCAGGAACCACGACCACTCCCTTCACTCTGTGACCGGAAGCCCGGACGGGAAATGGGTGTTCAACCAGGGCAATACCGGCGGGATGTTCACCGATAAGGATGGCAAGACCTTCAAGCTCGGCGGCGCGTATGTGGATGAGCGCTACTCGAAATATGTAGCCGATGTGCGGGCAATCGCAGGACAGGTTTCCGACGACGGTTTCTCTTACAATTCTGGCGCTGCATTCCGTATCAATCCGGATGGTACCGGTGCCGAGGTAATCGGTGGTGGCTTCCGCAATTCCTACGAGCAGATCACGAACTCCTATGGTTTCGTGTTCCAGAACGACAACGACGATCCTCCGGCCTGCCGGGTGACCCACATGATCGAGCATGGCAATGCCGGCTTTTTCTCCCGCGATGGAAAACGGACATGGCAGGCTGACCGCCGTCCCGGTCAGGACACGCCGACTGCCGAGTGGCGCCAGGAAGATCCGGGCACCATGCCTTCTGGTGATGTTTATGGTGGTGGTTCACCGACCGGTATCGCCTTCTATGAGAACGGTGCGATGGGTGAGGATTTCATCGGCACGCTCCTTTCCTGCGAGCCTGGGCGCAACGTCGTCTTTTCCTACCAACCGGAAATGGATGGCGCGGGCTTCAAACTCGACCGCCACGACTTCGCCACCACCAATCCTGAGAAAGTCTTCGACGGCTCCGACTTTGTGGGCGGTACCAAGAAGAAGTTTGATCCGACCAAAGCCGACGAAGATATCTACCAATTCCGCCCGTCCGATGTGATGGTGGGAGTTGACGGAGCGATCTACATCGCCGACTGGACCGACTCCCGCGTGGGCGGTCACGACACTCAGGACGATGCTGCTTCCGGGATCATTTACCGAATCGCTCCGAAAGGCTTCAAATCGGTGGTTCCGAAAATCGATCTTTCCACAACAGAGGGCGCGATTGCCGCTCTGAAATCCCCGGCGAACAACGTTCGTTGGTCCGGTTTTGACAAATTGAAGATCGACGGTGCTGCAAGCTATGACGCAGTTGTGAAAGTTCTCGAAGACAGCAACCCGTTTGTTTCCGCCCGCGCAATCTGGCTACTGCCTTATCTTGGAGAAAAGGGAATGGCGAAGCTGGACGAACTGGTAGCGAGCGAGGATGCGAAAAGCCGCCTCACTGCTTTCCGCGCCGTGCGTCGTGCTGACACAGACGCGTTGCCATACGCGAAGAAACTTGCTGGAGATAGCTCGTCCGCCATCCGCGCGGAAGCAGCGATGGAAATGCGCTACCGCGGTTGGGACGAGGCGAAGGACGTTCTCGTTGAAGTAGCAAAAGGCTATGACGGCAAGGACCGTTCGTATTTGGAGTCGCTAGGACTCGGTGCTGGTCACCATACCGAAGAACTTTGGAAAGCACTGAAAGAGGAAATGAAGCCTGGTGCGCCGGGTGCATGGTCCGATACCTTCGCACGTTTGACCTGGCGTATGATGCCGGAGGCTGCGATTTCAGAACTCGCCGCACGTGCTGCCGATAAAAATGTCTCCGAGGAAGGCCGCAAGCTGGCCGTTGATTCTCTCGCATTCATCAACGCTCGCCCAGCTGCCGATGCACTGATTGAATTGGCTGCAGAAGGCTCGCCAGTGCGCGAACAGGCCAACTGGTGGCTCCGCAATCGGAACGACGGCGAATGGTCCGGCATGGGCCTCCAGCCTGTCCTTGTTGAGAAGGGAATCATCGGGAAAAAGGTAGAACTGGTGGAAATCACCGTTCCCGCGAAGCCGACCGAAATGAAATTCACCACCGAGGACGTGATGAAATTGAAAGGCGATGCCGCGAAAGGCAAACAACTCGCAGGCCGCTGTGTCATGTGCCACCAGGTCGATGGCCAGGGTGCGGAATACGGCCCGGCGCTTAAAGGCTTCGGACAACGCCAGCCACCGGAGATCGTGGCTCGCTCCATCGTCGATCCTTCGTTCGATATCTCGCACGGATTCGATGGCCATGCGGTGGAGCTGAAAGACGGCAAATGGATCGACGGACTGATCCTATCCGAAGGGAAAAACATCACCATCCGCTCGACCGGCGGAGTCACCCAGGAAGTTCCCAAAGAAATGATCAACTCCCGCAAGCAGATGGACCGCTCGCTCATGCTCAGTGCCGACCAACTCGGTCTCAGCGCGCAGGATGTCGCTGACATCGTCGAGTGGCTGAAGACCTACTAGGTTTTTCTGGTAATTCAAGATTCACAAACGGCCGCGGGTGATTCCTGCGGCCGTTTTTCATGAGGATGGGCGAATTGCTTTCGCCCATCGCATTGGCTGGAAAAGGGCGAAAGGAATTCGCCCCTCCAATGGTTACGCCGCTTTGCGCAGCAGGGCTACCAGCACGCCCTGGATCACCAGTTCATCTGCGGGGATCAGATCGGGAAATGCTGAGTTTTCGGCCTGAAGGTAAGGCTTACCTTTGTTGGCGATATAGCGCTTCAAGGTGGTTTCCCCATCGATAAGGGCGGCGACGATGTCGTTATTCCTTGGTTCGCGTTTCTCTAGGACCACGGTATCGCCGTCACAGATATGGGCATCGATCATGGATTCACCTCGCACACGCAGGGCGAATGTTTCTGCTTTCCGGGAGACGCCGAGCGATTGGATATCGATGGAGAGACAACTTTCCTGTTCCGGCGTTACACCCTCGGCAAAACCGGCGGGAATCTGGCCGTAAACGGGGATGTCTTTGATCTCTTCGCGATCCAATTCCTCAGGGAAGATGACGGCGCGGGCCTTTCCGGCGAGGCGCTGAATGACTCCCTTTTTCTCAAGCGCGCGGAGGTGGCTCATCGCTGCCGTTTGGCTGGCGAATCCGAAGTAATGTTGAATTTCTCGAGTGGAAGGAATGAGGCCGGTGGTCCGGCTGCACATTTTCAAATACTCGAGGATTTCTGCCTGTCGTGAGGTAAGAGAATTGGCCATGCGTTAATGAACAGTGTTCTTGGGAACAAAGTCAATTAGGTAATTTAGGCGATCTCGACGACGAGGTTGATTTCCACCGAGACATTTAAGGGGAGGGCGGCTGCTCCGAGGGCGGTGCGGGAGTGTTTCCCGCGTTCCCCAAAAATCTCTACAAGAAGCTCCGAAGCTCCGTTGATCACCTGTGGGTGGCCATAGAAATCCGGATCGGAGTTCACGAAGCCGTTCAGAGCGACGATTTGCACTACATTGTCGAGTGATCCAACGGCTTCTTTGATTACGGCGAGACGATTCAGGATGATGATGCGGGAAGCTGCGATGGCTTGTTCCACAGGGCATACGGAAGGGACTTTTCCTAGGATCTTTGTATCGCCATCGATGGGAAGTCCACCGGAGAGGAACAAAAGATTTCCGCTGCGAACGTAGTTGACGTAGGCGGCGACAGGTTCCGGGACTTCGGGAAGTTTGAGGCCAAGGGATGTGATTTTCGCGAGGGTATCGTCTTGCATGGCGAAAGACTGTTTCAACCGTGCAACGAGGTCACGAAAATCATTTATTTTTCATCACATAGACACCGTCCCAGTCCGATTCGGGCGGGTGTGTCTCGAGTTGTTGGCAGCGGGAGATCATGACGAGGGAGGGATTCGTGTCCGCCCCGGGCACTAAACCGGGTTGATTCTGCTCCAGTTCGGCGCTCTGACGAAAGAATCTCCGTGCCTCGTCCCAATCCATGGCCTGATAACGTGCAAGGCCTTGCGCGTAGGTGGCGATACATTCCAAGGTGCGGTCATCGACATGCTCCTTCAGTCCGACCACTTCGTAGATGGCAACTGGCTCACTCCTGCCTTTCACCACGATCTTGTCGAGGTTACGGAACACCACGTGATCTCCACCGTGTTTCACGCAATCTAGATGGGTGGCCTCTGTGACCATGGTGAGGACACCGTAGGACTTGCCTCCGGATTCCATGCGCGCCGCGAGGTTCACATTGTCACCCATCATGGTGAAGTTGAAGCGTGTGGGGCTGCCCATGTTCCCAATGATCGCCATGCCGCTGTTCAGACCGATCCGCGAGCGCATTTCTCCGACGATTTTTGGCCATTTGTCTCCCTCGGAACGCCATTTGTCTCGGAGTTCGCCCAAGCGGATCTGGACGAGTTGTGAAGTCACACAAGCACGGTAAGCATGGTCTTCCAAGTAACCGAGGCCACCAAACATGGCGACCACAGCATCTCCGATATATTTGTCCAGCGCTCCGCTTTGTTCGAAGATGGTATCGGTGCAGGCCGTGAGATATTCGTTCATCAGCTCGACGAGTTTATCTGGCGGAAGTATCTCGGAAAAAGCGGAGAAGCCTTGGATATCGCTGAAATAAGCCGTGATCTCCCGTTCAACGCCGCCAAGTTGGGGGCTTTCTCCGGTTTTGACCATCTGCTCGACTAGCTCAGGAGATACATAGGTGCCGAACATGCCTTGGATCTTTCTTTTCGCCCGTTGCTCATCCATTAATTGCCATCCGAGAGCGATGCCGCAAGTCATCACGGTCGAACCGATGGGAGCTGTCATCGGGATCTCCACGTGGTGCGAAATGAAGAACCAACACGCTACCCCAATATAGAGTATGACGAGCAGGCCTGCGAAAATCTTGTAACGGATTTCGTCTGAGCGCCTCACAAGTGCGAAAGCCAGGACAAAGATTGTAAGTAGGAAGGTGAGACTATGATTGGCCCACACCGGTAGATGTCGGATGTAGATTCCCGAGACGAAAGTCTTGAGTAGATTTCCGTGAAATCCAACCTGTGGGACGGGTGCATCATCGAAGGGAGTTTTCGCCAAATCTTGGAGCAGCGGATCAACCGGGCCTACTAGGATGATGGCATCCTTGAACTGATCGAAAAATTTTCGCCCGATCGCTTGCTTAAGAGGATCCTCATCCTCAAGTAGTGAAAGATTTTGGCCGATGTCGGCGACGCTGCAGCGCGGATTCTCCGGTGAGATCCAATGGGAAAACCAGTTGACCTCGACCAACTGCTCGCGACGGAGCGGGATGGCCGTAACGAGGCTGTTGTCCTCCGGATTACGGACTTCCATCCGGTCGGGGAAACGCACCAGTGCTTCTTCGGTGAGTCCCCAATGGATCAGCGCCAATTTTAGCGATAAGGGATAGAAAGAAGCGACTGCGGTGTCAGCAAAGATGGGAGCGTAGCGTGGGACGCCCATGTAGGTGTCAATCAATCCAGGTGTTCCCCAGCTGGGGCCTAAAATTGGATAGGGGGGAAGCTCAGGGGTATCGTTTTTCGCCGGATCGACAGCGCCATCAAAAACCCACGGAAACTGCCGCTCTTTCTGCAATAAGCCCGCTCCGGGCACGTAGGCCGCCGCCAGGACGACGTTCTGGTGCTGATGGATCGCCTTGCCGAACAACATTCGGCCTTCGTTCTGCTCCTCGATTCCGAAATCGGCTCGTGAGTTCTCTGAAAACAGGACATCGAACCCCACAGCCTTTACTTGCCCCTCGACGAAGAGCGCATCAAGCAGTTGCGCGTAACGGCTGTGATTCCATGGCCAGCGGTAGGCTTGAATCGCATCATTGTCGATATCGACATAGGCGATTTTGAGATTTGAACTCATTTCGCCCCGCAGTCGGTACCGCAGGTCTACGAGGCGATTTTCTAAAAAATCCAGACTTCCGACATGCCCGAGGAGGCACCACAAGGACGGAATGACTAGGAACAGTAGATATCGAAACCAAGGAAAGATTTTACGAGCGGATTTCAATCTTCAGCATCGGACTACGGATTCGGATCGGTCACAAGTTCAGCAGGGACGGGGTCCACGGGAGCCAAAGGTGCGCTGAGAACTTGGAGGGTATTGAGTAGATTAAGCTGAGGGGATTCGAAAATGACGAAGTTGGCGGCGTTTTCTCCAGTAGTTACGACTTGATTGATTGCGTTTTGGCGACCTGGCGGAATGGCGCCCACCGTAGTGCTAATCAGTTCAGTGACCGTGGTGATTCCTGTCGCCGGATCCGTTGTGGATCGGAATGAAATGACAACCTCCTGCCCTGCGGTGACGACGGTTTCGTTGCCGTCTTTGTCAGTCAGAGTAACCGTTCCTTCGGTGACGCTCAGGGTTAGAGTTCCCCGATCACCATCTTGGTTGGGAAGGTAGGAGAAAGATAAGGTAGTTCCCCGGACACCAGCGGCACCGACGGGGGTGTTAATTATCAGGGATGAACCTCCATCAGTATTAAGTTTCTTCACCTTGCAAACGACCTCGCCACGAGTGAGGTTCAGTTTTGTTGTAGAAGTGGTGGGCTCTTCGGTCGCGGTGGGCATCGCGAAGGGTGCTGAAAAGGGATCTTGAAGGAACTCAGAAATCACGAGGGATGAATTTTCGAGTACGTTGAAGGTAGCGCCATTTGAGAAAACGAGCGTCGCCGTTGAAGCTTCTGCAGCACTAACGGTGCTGTTCTCACCGATCACGTCTTTCGTCTTGAGTGCGCGAGGTGTCTGACTTTTCGGACTAACCGCCTCAACCTTCTGAATCACATTGGCAGCCACGACTTTGCCGGGGGCTTGCTTGCTGCTCGATTGGGCCGTTGAAACAGCGGTCGTAGCTACGAAAACAGACAGAGCAAGGGCGGGGAACGATCTCAACGATAGAGTGCGAGTTTGCATAACGTGAAAATGCATATTTAACCCTAGTTTGGCAAGCTTTCCCTTTGCAAAGCCAAAAAAGCTGCGGCAGTGCTGTATCGAAGATGTTGCTAATCCCTTGGTGGGAGGGGGCTAAGATAACGATGTGGCTTTTGGAATGCCTCGATATTTTTTTCTATTTTCAGAGTTTTGAATTTTTTTTTGATCGCAGCGATCCCTTGCCAAGTACTTTTTACGGATTACGATGCGCGATCATGAAAGCAGCCTTCCTTACTTCACTCCTCGCAATTTCCCTTCCGATCGCAGCCTTGGGCGGAATCGGAACCGAACTCGTTTATAAGGGGCTGGAGCGTCCCGTGTGGGCGGGTGCGCCTGATGGTGTGACGGATAAGCTCTGGATCATGGAGCAAGCCGGTAGTGTGTGGATCATCGATCTCAAGACTGGAGAGAAATCCGACGAACCCTTCCTGAAACTCAATGACAAGGTGGATCGGAAAGACAATGAGGAAGGAATGCTTGGTCTTGCTTTCGCACCGGACTTTGAAAAGACGGGAAGATATTACATCAACTACACATCGAAAGACAGCCATAGCAATGTGGTTCGATTTGTGGCGAAAGATGGTATGACGACGGATCCTGAATCTGGTGAAGTGATTCTGCGTTACGAGCAGGATTTTGGGAATCACAATGGAGGTTGGCTCGATTTCGGTCCGGATGGTATGCTCTGGATTGCGACGGGTGACGGTGGCTCGGCGAACGATCCGAAAGCGCGTGCACAGGATGTCACGAAACTCCTCGGGAAAGTTCTCCGTCTGGATGTGTCGGGAGCAAAGGGATACAAATCTCCAAAAGACAATGGATTTGCAGATGTGCCCGATGCTTTGCCGGAGATTCACGCGATTGGGTTGCGTAATCCTTGGAGGTCCTCGTTCGACCGTGAAACCGGTGATTTTTGGATCGGCGATGTCGGCCAAGGTAAATGGGAAGAAATCGATTTCGTGGAGAAGGGGAAGACGGGAGGGAAGAACTTTGGCTGGAGATTGCGCGAAGGGCTCATCAAAAACCCCAACGGCAAGGTGGGAGGCAAGGAGCCAAAGGATCACGTTGAACCAGTGTATGTGTATGAACATGGAAGCGGCTCGAATCAGGGACTCTCAGTCACCGGCGGTTTCGTTTATCGTGGCAATGATATTCCAGAGCTTTCCGGTCGTTACGTTTTCGCGGATTACCAAAATCCGCGAATTTGGTCGTTTGAGCTGAAAGGTTCCAAGGCCACTGGATTTAAAGACCACACGGATTCACTCCAGCCAGAGGGAGGTCGCATTAGCCTGATCTCATCATTTGGCGAGGGCGGTGACGGAGAACTCTATATCACCGACCTGAGCGGGCCGGTTTACAAGATTGTCAGGAAGTGATCCGGAACCAAAAACTCCTCGCCAAAGGGTCGAGGAGTTTGCTGGGACGATCAAGACAGGATCGAACGGGCAATTTCTGATTGGGATCGAGTTTGCCGAGGCTCAATGCGCTTCCGGCAGTGTTTGATTCTCGGTGATGAGGGGGTGGAGGTTGCTGTGTTTACTTGAGAGTGTTGGGTCTTCTTGAAAAACTTTGTCGGCCAAGGATCTAGCTTCACGAATGAGCTCGGTATCAGTGATGAAGTCGGCGAAGCGGAGATCGGTGAGACCGGATTGGGCGGTGCCTAATACGTCCCCTGGGCCGCGCAGGGCGAGATCGGCCTCGGCGATTTCAAAGCCATCGGAAGTTTTTTCCATCACGGAAAGTTTTTCAATCGCTTCGGGGAGTTTGGAATCGGTAAGCAGGACGCAGTAAGACTTGTGCTCGCCGCGCCCGATGCGTCCGCGAAGCTGATGGAGCTGAGCGAGCCCGAACCGCTCCGCGTGGTGCAGGATCATGAGGTTCGCGTTCGGTACATCCACGCCGACTTCGATGACGGTGGTAGCGACGAGGGCTTTCAGCTTTCCACTACGGAAATCCTCCATGACAGAGTCCTTTTCCTCGGGGCGGAGCTTGCCGTGGATGAGTCCAACATTTTCAGCGCCGAGACGTTTTTGCCATTTTTGGAAAGCTTCGGTGGCGGATTCGGCCTTTACGGAATCGCTTTCTTCGACAAGTGGATAGATAAGGTATGCCTGCCGACCTTCCGCGAGCTGCCCTTTCACGAAATCCGTGATGTCTTTCTGCTTGGGCTTGTTGCGGAGGGCGGTGACGATTTTACCACGCCCGGCGGGTTTCTCATCCAGTAGGGAGACGTCGAGATCTCCGTAGATCGTCATCGTGAGAGTGCGGGGGATGGGTGTGGCGGTCATGACCAACACGTCGGGCAGGGTGCCTTGGCGGATGAGGGCAGCGCGCTGGACGACGCCGAACTTGTGTTGTTCGTCGATCACAACCAAGCCGAGGTCGCTGAAGAGATCAGGGTCGTAAAGCAGAGCGTGGGTGCCGATGACAATTTTCGCTTCGCTCGAGTGCCGAGTGATCAGTGAGCAGTGATCAGTGGAAGTCTGGGGTTTTGTTTCTCTTTTGTGGTTGGCGGTGCGGAGGACGATGTTGATTCCCAGGGGGGCTAGCCATTTTCGAAAAGTAAGATAGTGCTGCTCGGCAAGGATCTGGGTGGGGGCCATGAGCGCGGCATCGGCTCCCGAGTCGATGGCCAGAAGCATAGAGGCCATGGCGACAAAGGTTTTCCCGGATCCGACATCGCCTTGGAGCAGGCGATTCATCGGGCGGGGTTGGCGCATGTCCGCGATGATTTCTTTGATCGAGCGTTTCTGTGCCCCGGTGAGGTCAAAGGGGAGGGAATGGTAGAATTTGGTAAGCAGAGTGGTTCTCTTTCCGAGAATCCTGCCTTGGTGGGACATGTGGCGGGACCGCCTCCAGACGACGTTGAGTTGGATGGTGAAAAAGGACTCGAGCGCGAAGCGGCGGCGAGCGGCTTTGCAAGTTTCTTGAGAGGTGGGGAAGTGGGTTTCGTGGAGGTCTGCGGTGCGGTCGCCGGTGCTTACTGGATATGGGAAGGGGAGGGGGTTCTCATTGGCATGGCGGATGCAATCCGCCGCCACGGCGTGGATGATTTCCCTGAGCCTCCGTTGGTTGATGGCGGAAACGTTTTTGTAGATCGGGACGATTCTGTTCAGGTGGATGGTTTCCGTGTCGTCCTCCTCTTCGCGAAGGACCTCGAGTTCCGGGTGATCGATGATGAGCCTACCTGCCTGTTCTTTCACTTTCCCGTAGGCGATTACCTGGTGCCCGGCGGCCACGACTTTGGACATGAATGGCATGTTGAACCATCGACAGGTGATTTTCCCTGATCCGAAGACGCCGCCGTCGCCATCCATCACGACCGCCTCGTAGAAGCGGGTTTTCCCGAAGCCCTTTGTCCCCGCGTCGATCACTCCGCCGGTGAGGCAGACGGGTTTTGCGGTGGGCTGGTTCGGAAAGCGGTCGAATTGCCGACGGTCCTCGTAGCGCTTCGGAAAATGGGCCAGAAGATCGGCGACATTGACGAATCCGGCGGTGGCGAGAGCCTGCGCTTCCTTTTTGGATATATCCGGGATGGAAGAGAGTTCGGTTTCGCCGGAGATCACCAGAGGAAGTTCGGATCTCAGCAATGGGACTTCAAGAATAGTTTCAGAGAATGGGATATCTGGAAAGGCTTGCGGGATTCCGCGAGACACGTAGTTTCTCCGGCGTTCGCTTGAAACACCGCTAACCCATGCTCCATACCGCTCTCCAGATCCTGCTTCTCGTTTTCGTCGTTGTGATGTTGTTTAACATCATTATTTTTGTTCACGAGCTGGGGCATTTCCTAGCGGGAAAATGGAGAGGGCTTCAGATTGACCGTTTCCAGATCTGGTTTGGAAAACCGATCTGGAAAAAAACCATCGGAGGAGTGCAATACGGGCTTGGCTGGATTCCGGCAGGCGGCTTTGTGGCGCTTCCGCAAATGGCGCCGATGGAGGCGATCGAAGGTGGCGACAAGGATCGCAAGCCGCTGCCAACCATCACTCCGCTGGACAAGATCATCGTAGCTTTTGCTGGTCCGTTGTTCTCGATATTGCTAGCTCTCGCGGCGGCAGTTGTGGTCTGGGGCGTGGGGAAACCGAAGGATTTTGTGCCGAGCACGACTGTGGGATACGTGCTTGAGGACAGCCCGGGTGAGAAGGCCGGGATTCAGCCAGGAGACGAGATTCTCGCGATCAACGGGGAAATTGTGAACGGTTTCGCTGGGTCCTTGGAAAGCATCACGGAGCGGATCGTTTTGAGCAGTGGAAATGAGATCGTTTTCACAGTGAAAAGGCCGGGTGTGGAGGAGCCGTTGAAACTCACGAGCGGATTCGATACGCCGGATAGCCGATGGTTCCAGCGCAGCGGATTGCGTCAAGTGGGACTGGCTCCTGCAGGAAAGGCGCTGGTGGGAGAAGTTTACAAAAATAGCCCGGCGGATAAGGCGGGCTTAGGGGCTGGAGATGTCATCGTGGCCGTGGATGGGAAGAAGCTTTTCAGTGACATCCAACTGGCCCAATACATGGAGCAGAAAGACTACAAAACGGTGAGCCTGACGGTGGAAAAACCTTCCGGAGAAACTGTGGAGGTGGAACTTACTCCGGAAGCTCCCGTGAAGCCAAAGGGAGTTTCTCCGAAGATCGGCGTGTTATGGAATCAGACGGGGGACGTGGACGTGCGGATTGTGCATCCGAATCCTTTCCGCCAAGTATATGACAGCCTTCACATGATGTGGGTGACGATCACGAGTGTGGCAGATCCGCAATCGAGCATCGGTGTGGACCATCTGAGCGGCCCGGTAGGAATCGGTCAGATGCTGTATTCGCTTCTGCAAACGGATGATGGATGGCGGCGTATCCTAGGCTTCATGGTGCTTTTTAACGTGAACCTTGCGGTGCTGAATATGCTGCCTTTCCCAGTGCTCGATGGTGGACACATCACTCTGGCAATCCTCGAAAAAGTGGCCGGAAAGCCAGTGCAAACGAAGGTGCTGGAGGTGATTCAGACTGCTTGTGCTTTGGCCCTGATTTCCCTGATGCTCTACGTGACCAGCAAGGACATTGGAGACAAGTTGGGACGTGGAGGTAGCGGCGAGGGGCAGGAGGAAATCGAATTTGCACCCTGATGAGCGAGCAGGATTGTGACCGCTGCGGTAGGCCTGCGTTGGGAATTCTGGGTGACGAGGCACTTTGCGAGGATTGCGTTCATGAGGTGAGTGCTTGTTGTGGGTCCTTCGGAGGTGAACAGCCGCAGAAAAATGATCTATTTTCGAAAAACTACGTGATCGCGTAAGTGCGCTCTGGCCGTTTTTGGATAGTCTGAAGGAGTCGTCGCGAGAAACTCTCCCCCCGGAACGAACGCGGCGACATTCCCCCCCAAACACATAACCTCCCCCCAAGGAAGTTTCCCCCCAAGGAAAACAAAAAGCGTCGGCAGACATCGCCCCCCGATTGTCTGCCGACTCGTTTTGTACAGGTGGCTTGCCCTCCTCTTTTTTTGGACCACAATGGCAGGTGATGAAATTACTCACTGGATTGTTTATGCTGTGTCTGCCTTTGAGTGGATTCTCAAAACCTCTCGAATACACGCCAGCCCCGCCAGATAATCCACTGCGTGGGCTTGTGCCATATGTAGGAGAGGGAGGGGAGGGGGCATTCCCGCATTCGATGGAATTTACTTATTTCGCGATGCGGGATTTGATGAAGGGGTGGGACAAGTTCGATTGGTCGCAATTGGAGAATGCACTCGAGGAAGTTTCTGAAAGGGGGAATCAACTCGTCTTCCGTGTCTATCTAGAGTACCCAGGAAAAGGGGATGAAGTGCCTGAATTTTTGAAAGATGAAGGGGTGAAGGTGACTGAGTGGCATTCGGAGGAGAAGGATGCGGGAAAGATGGGAACCCCCGACTACGAGAATCACAAACTGCGTAAGGCCATCGTGGATTTCATCGCGGCGATGGGGAAACGTTATGACGGGGACCCTCGGATCGGCTTCATCACGGCGGGGATCCTCGGGCATTGGGGGGAGTGGCACAATTATCCGCGGAGTGATCTCTGGGCGTCGAAGGCGGTGCAGGAAGAGGTGCTAGATGCCTTCGGGAACTCTTTCTCGCGAACAAAAGTCCTGCTTCGATATCCGGCTGGGGAAGGGAACGAGGAATACGCGCCGAATGTCGGCAAGGCATTCGGTTACCACGATGATTCCTTCGGTCTGGCCACTCTGCAAACGGACCGTAAGCAGGACGACTGGTTTTTCATGCATTTGATGAAAGAGGCCGGTGCTGGGGAGAAGTGGAAAACTCAGCCGATCGGAGGGGAGATTGCGCCTGCCTTATGGAATAAGGAATTCACCGAATTACCATTCAGGCGCGCTCAGGATTTTCAGAAGTGCGTGGAGCAGACACATGTCTCTTGGCTAATGGATTCCGGCATGTTTTCGAAAAAAGCGATGTCAGATGAAGATCGCGTCGCACGTGCGATCGCGGAAATCAGAAAGATGGGTTACGAGTTGTTTGTTTCCGATGTGGAGGTGAACGGGACGGATCTGAAGCTCACAATTGAGAATCGGGGTGTTGCTCCATTTTATCATGATTGGCCGATTGAGATCAGCATCAATATGCAAACGTCCACCCCGACAAACTGGAGGATTTCACAAGTCCTTCCCGGAGAGTCGGTCGAGTGGACACTGGACCTCAGGAGATCGCCAAAAAGCCTGCGCATGCGGGTGCCAAACCCGATGGTAGGAGGAAAGCCCTTGCGGTTCGCAAACAAGAATACCGAGGGTGAATGGCTGGTGCTGAAATAGAAAACGTGAAAATAAATTCAAAAAATACGCGATCCCGTAAGTGCGCGATGGCCGATTTTGGATATGATGAAGGAGTCGGCGCGAGCGAGGCTTCCCCCCACCTCGTAGACGCCGACTTCCCCCCACAAATTGCACATTTCCCCCCAAGGATAAAAAACGCGTCGGCAGACACTCCCCCCCGGATGTCTGCCGATTCGCATTTCAGTGATGAGGGTCCGCTTCCTCGTCCACGGTGATCAGATCACGGCGGACGGATGAGAAAATCTCCTTGTTAGAGGATTCCATGAGCTGACGTGCCCAGATTGCGCAGATTTCATCGTTATCTGTGATGTGGGATCCATGCTCGGAAAGATGGAGATCTGGACCTCGGCGGTCGGCGGCGGTGACGATGATTTTCCCTGTCCGTGCATCCCGCACACGGGCCTCGAAGGCGCATACTGGAACGTCCACGATTGGAGCCAACTCGGGATTTGGGAAATGCGCTTCGGTGAGGGCTACCTCAAGGATAATGGTATCCGCCTTCGAGGTGTTCGAGGTTTTGTAGTAGATGCAGATCGGATCGGAAAAGGCGATATTGAGTTGCTTGGTGAAATACCGCGCGAGTTCTGCGGCACGCTTCTCGAATGCCTGCTCGGTTGGGATTTCGGCGGACTTGCTGCGTTCCCAGTTTTCAGTGTGTAGGTATTTCAAAGTCACCGGCCGGACGACGATGTTTTTGTATTTCGTGATGTCTACCGATGGGTCACGCCATGAGTGCTCAAAGGGCAGGCGGCTAATGCGTTCCGACGTATCCGTGCCCGTGGAGGTGAGGAATTCGGTTGGTTTCATTGGCGCGATCGTCTGATCGAGTCCGCAGGACGAGAGCAAGATGGTTGAGGCAAATGCGAGAGAGAAAAATGGTTTCACGGACGGAAACTAGACCTTGAGTGAAAAAATGCCAAAGTGAAATCGACCTGATCTCACTTCATTTGGGGTGTTGATTTCAGGTTCTCAAATATGCAGGAATTCTGTGTGATCAAAAAAACGCAGGATTCATTCGAATCGCGGTGCGATTCCACATCATGGAAAGGGTCGCTCCCCGGCAAGGGTATACGCAGGCAAACGGATAGCTCTGGGGCAGTCGTTTTCTATGTTCCTGCGAGTGGGAGATTCGGGTTTTTCCTGCTCTTCTCCGTCTTCTGGCTGGCGATCACCGCGATTGTCAGCGGAGGATTTCTGCTCGCGTTCCTCTCTGGGACGGAAATCGAGGGAGACATGCCGGAGTGGGTGATGATTCCGTTTTTCGGACTCTTCTGGGCGATCGGTCTGGGAATGCTCTACGCCGCATTTCGTGAGAAATATATGAAACACCGCCTGACGATTGCTCCCGATACGGTGACCTTGCGGAAGGAGTTGTTTGGTCGCGTCCGCGAGAAATCCCTCAGAAAAGATGACATTGATGCGGTCGCTCGGAAGGAGTTTTACCAGAAAAACTACGTTCCGGTTTACGGGATTGAGATCAAGGGGAGGGAAGGGAAGCTGAGATTCGGATCGGTGCTCACGGATGACGAAAAATCCTGGTTGGTGGCGGAGATCCGAGGTGCGGTTTTCGATGATGTGACCACCGTGAATGGCAAGGAGGTAAAATACGCGGCCTTGGGAGGAAGAAAGGATGTGTTCTCTGTGCCGATCCCAGATGACACGGGGAAACAGGTTCCCGGTATGCTGATTTTCACGGCAATCTCTGCGGGCTTCGTTGTCCTAGGGCTCTACGTGATCAATGACGATCGTTTTTTCCAGATCATCTGGACCGGGATGTCTTCGGTATTCGCATGCATTGGGATCCTCGGACTGGTGCGCGCGTTCATGAAGCGTGGGCAGGAGCGAAAGATCGAAGGCAATGGAGCCGAGGTCTCCATCCGCACCTACCGCAACGGCATGATTCTTAAAGATCGATCGTTCCCGAGAAACAAGGTATCGGGAATCCGCACGAGTGTCAGCGGCTCCTCGAACGGAAACAGCAGGAAGCGAGTTGAGCTGATGGTGGGGGAAAACGCGGAGAGGATTGCCCTATGGATGGATGGGGAAAAAGCAGATGAAATGGCGGAAGAGGTGAAGCGAGTACTAGGAGTGTAGCCGGTTGAGACGGTCAATTCTCAGTTGGCTCCACTCTCTGCCAGACTTCATTGGTGCGAAACATCTCGGGAGTCCATGGTGGATCGTAGAATGCGAAAAAGAAGTTTCCGATGGGCTTCAACTTCCGGTCTTGAACGACCTTCTCAAGGGCTATGCTTGCTGCGTCGCGCTGAGGAGCCTTGTTCCAACCTTTAAAACGGATGACGGCGAAGGTTCCCTCTCCGATTTCGGAAATCTCAAGTGACTCTTCGTCGGGAGCGGGTGCGCCCTTCTCAGTGACCTTGGCGGGGACCATGAAGCTCATCCTTCCGGCAGATTTCTTCGAGGTGACATCTTCTCCCATATCCATGAACACCGGGGAGGTCATCGCGATCTTCTGTTTGCCTGCATTGTCTCCACTGATGTACCGGAAGAGCTTTCGAAAGGATTGATCGCGCCCTTCCATGTCTTCCATAGGAGCAGACACGATCTTGATTTCTGGATACTTTCTCAATTCGAATGCTCCTTCCTTGGCGAGCAATTCATACTCGGGCTTCTCAATCGCGCAGGAGCAGAGCGAGGTGATGAATAGGGCAAGAAGGATTTTCATTCTTGCTGAAGCTCGTTCAATCGAATCCAGATGCAAGGAGAACGCTCCGAGATCCCCGCGCAGATTGATCCGTAACTTGCGTGACTTCTGCTTGGCGGGCAGTTGAATCTTTCCAGATTCCAAGTGGACTGGGTCACACGCACCTGCCGTTCACCGGCCATCACTATGAAGGGGTGACGTTTCACAACACCGGTTCTGCGATCCGCGATATGGGATTCCTGCCTTTGAACTTTGCATTGGAGACCTGATTCCGGAAAAGCCCCGAATATTTGACCGGAGAATTCGCGACTTGCGGGAACCCGTGCCATCCGTCATGTTCCCCGAAATGAAAACTTTGAAAATCCTCTTGGTCACGATGTTGATGCCGTTGCTCGGAGTGGCTGAGGAGGCTGGATTCGATGCGGTTGATGGTCCGAACGTACGGGTGATGCGCCATGACGACGGCTCGCGCACAGTGTTCACGCGCAGCCCGGACAACAAGACTTTGACGAAGAAGACGTTTACCGGAAACGGAGCCCTGTTTCTTGTCACCATTTACCGGATGGACGGGAACGGGAACCCGATGAACTGTAAGATTTACGATGGCCAGAAGAACGAAATGTTCAAGTCTCGCTACGGATACCGGAAGAGCGATGGGCTGCTGGTAGAAGAGCAGATGTTCGATTCACGCGTGAAGCGTACGGATCCGAATACAGGCCAGGAAATGCCGGTGCGGAGATTCATCTATACGTATGATGCTTTGGGAAACCGGAGCGCCCCCCTCTCGATTACTCTCACTCCCGGCGCTACGGCGGAGGAGGTGTATGGAGGTCCCTCCGCGCTGGACGTGAATCCATTCGACGCGCCCTAGGAACGTAACATTCCAGACGATCGAAGATGATTGCGGCAAGGCAATTGCTGCCGCTCCTTGTGGGGGTGGCGATTGGTGTGGGAGGTTGGATGCTAGGGCATTCCGGGCCTGGAAAGATGTCACCGTCCGGAGTTGATGCGGACGAAAGACTGAGGATGGCGGAGGAAGAATTGGCGATGTTGACGAAGGAGAACGAGTCGCTCAGATCGCTCGCACAGGGAGGCGGCGAGGTTGCTGTGCCACCGGAAATGATCGCGCAGGTGGAGAAGGACTATGGGCTCAAATTTATTTCGAGTCCGATGTTTCACCGAATCGCAGCGGAAGAGCTGGGATACAGGATCGAGGCGGCGATGGAGAGTCGGCTTGGGCCGCAGGGAATGGATGATCGGGAGGAGGCCTACCGGCGCATTGGGTGGCTGAGGCCGGAGGATGATCTTCTGGATCAGCTAGTGGCAGTAAAGTCGGTAGGGGCGAGGGGATGGTTTGATGAGCAGACGGGAGAGGCATGGGTGACAGATACGTTTGAGATCAAGAATATCCCCGATCAGGCTGCGATGTTGCGGCTGTTGGTAAGGCAGCTTCTGAATCAGCATTTTCCGGATGCTCCGGCCTATCCGGGTGACGATGAAGCGAGGGCCAGGGAGGCTCTTCACGCCGGTGCCGCATCTGGTGCCGAGGCACGTTTCTACGCGGCGAATGCGCGTGGGATCGGTTTCCTGCCGATGAATGACAACAGTGCTGCCGCGAGGCTTTTGCTGGTGCTTTCGGAATTCATCCAGGGGCTGACAATTTTTCCTGCCGTCGAGGGGAAAAACCTTGCGGACACCGCTTATGTAAAAGGGGTGGAGCCGTTTCACGAGCTTTTCAGAAACCCACCAACAAGCACGTATCGCGTGGTCCTTCCCGGTGAGGCCGAACGTGGCGACATGCCGGAGTTTTCCGAAGTCACCGATGAGATTTATCTGAAGGAAAGTGCCGGATATCTTGGGCTTCGGCTCTGGATTTCTGAAACGGGGGATGTGGGGCTGGCGGAGGAACTCGCGCGGGAGTTGGCAAGCGACGGATACGTGCTTTTCGCAGATGGCGCGGCTTCCTCGGCGGTGCGCTGGAAGGTCGCTTTCACCGATCGCGAGGCGGCAGACAAATTCGAGGATATTGCGCTTTCAAGAATCGCGGCGATGGCGAAAAAGAATACGGCACCGGCGAGTGGGGAGGTCGTTTCCACCGAGGATGGGCGTTTTCTCAGGGTTTTCCGGGTGGATCCGATCACCGTGGAATACGTGAATGCGGCGACGGAGGAGAGCGCGGCGAAATAGATTCTTTTCGAGGGAGCGGAGATGGGTTCTTCTCGGTCCATGACAGTGTGTGCGGATGAATTCACGGTGAGGACGCGTGGCAAGGGGACTTACGAAATTTCTTCCGAGGTGGAGGAAATTGTCCGGAAATCCGGAGTGAACAACGGGCAAGTGACCGTTTTTCTCTGCCATACGAGCGCAAGCCTGATTCTCATGGAAAACGCGGACCCCAGTGCGCGGCGCGATCTGGAACGCTGGTTCGACCGCTTGGTGCCGGAGGATGATTCTGATTTCATCCACACTCACGAAGGCCCCGACGATATGCCGAGCCACATCCGAATGGCGCTCACCCGGTCCAGCGAGGTCATCCCGGTTCATGATGGTCGCATGACACTGGGGACGTGGCAGGGGATTTTTGTGTTCGAGCACCGCAGGGCGCCGCACTCACGACGGATCGCGGTGACGGTGATGGGCGTTTAAAATTCAAATTTCAAATTTCAAATCTCAAGGAACTACTGGATACTCCTCCTATGTCGCACGAACTGGTGATGATGGCGTTGGAGGAGGATATCGGAGAGGGCGATGTCACGTCGGGGTATTTCATACCGGAGGACAGGATGGCTCGGGCCTTCGTGAAGGTGCGGAATGACGGGGTGGTTTCCGGGGTGCGACTGGCGGAGCAGGTCTTCATTGAAGTGGACCCGAATCTGGATGTGCAGGTGATGGTGGAGGATGGGAGTCGTGTGGGAGCAGGGGCGATGCTGATGAAAATCGAGGGCAAGGCACGCTCGATTCTTACCGCAGAGCGGACGGCGTTAAATTTCCTGCAGCGGCTTTCGGGGGTTGCCTCGATGACGGCAAGATATGTGGATCTGGTGAAGCACACGCGGGCGAAAATTCTCGATACAAGGAAGACGACTCCGGGCTACCGGAAGCTTGAAAAACAAGCGGTGCTCGATGGCGGTGGCACGAATCACCGGATGGGCTTGTTCGATCGTGCGATGGTGAAGGACAACCACCTCGCGGCGGAGGGCGGACTGGAGGCGCTTCAGGAAGCGATCCGGAAAGTGAAGACCGACAAGCCTCACGTCGAGGTAGAGCTGGAAGCGGACCGGTTGGAGCAGGTTGCGGATTTTCTAGAACTCGATGGGGTGGACTACATCCTTCTGGACAACATGAGCAACGAGGAGCTGGTGCAAGCCGTGGAGATGCGCGGCGAGAGGCACCGGATGCGCCTGGAGGCCAGCGGCGGGGTGAATCTGGATACGGTCAAAGAGATCGCGGAAACGGGAGTGGATTTCATTTCCGTCGGTGCGCTGACACATTCGGCACCGAGCTTGGATATCGGGTTGGATTTTGTGGGGATGGAATGAGCGAATGAAGAAGATATGGGTCATTCTGGCGGGACTTGTGTTTCTCGGCGGGGTCAGTTGGGTTCTGATTTTCCCCGCAAAGGCCTATACGCGGGATGAAGTGAGTGAAACCCTTCGAACCGGAAGCTTAGGTTCAGGGTGGGTTGTGGAGGTGCAAAGGAGTGTTGCGATCGGTCCGACCCGTGGTGTTTTCGAAAGGTTATTCAACAAGAATAGGGGGGGCTCCGGGATGGGTGGAGGCGATGTCTTTGAATGGAGTAAAGGGAAAGGACGGGCGACAATTGTGGTTTACTACGATGGCAACCATGTGGATGTGATCGAGATCCGAAGGTCCAGATATGCAAATGAGCTGAAACAACAGCTTCAGAGAAAATTTCCGGGCATTCCTTGTCGCATACTTTCCAACTGAAAACCCATGGATGATTTAGGCCAGATCGCAGTCGCCTTGCCCGATCCGTATCGAATTCTCTGGAGGGAGAAAGTTTCTTCGACCAACGACGAACTGCGGGAACTCGCCCTGCAGGGCATGGGGGCAGGGCTGGTCTTGGTTGCGGACGAGCAGACGGCGGGGCGGGGACGGCGGGGGGCGGAATGGCTGTCGCCGAAAGGGGAGAATCTTGCGTTCTCCGTGCTGCTGCGGCCGGTGGAATCGAAGGCGCTCTGGCATCGGCTTTCGCTGGCGACGGGGCTCGCTGTCGCGGAGGCTTTGGAAAAATACGTGCCGGCAGCGGAAATCAAGTGGCCGAATGACATCAAGGTTTCGGATAACAAAATCGCGGGAATCTTGGTAGAAGCGGGGGCGAATTTTGTGATCGTGGGAATCGGGATTAACGTGAATTCCACTGCGTTTCCTCCCAGCTTGGACGCAACTTCCCTGTGCATGATACGTGGAGGCGAGGTGGCCCGGAGCGAAGTGATATTGGAAGTGATTACGAAGCTCTCGCGGTTGGCGCCTCGTATCGGAACTGGCTTTAATGAAATCCTATCCGGCGTGCGAGAGCGCTGTGCCCTGACGGGAAAACGGATCACCTACCTCTCCGGCGGAATTCGTAAGGAAGGCCTGATGAAGGGAATCGGCGCAGGCGGCGAGTTGCTCGTGGAAACCGATGGCACGACCACCGCGCTGCTTCAAGCGGACGAGGTGCGGGTGGTCTAGAGATACTGCCGGACTCGTTTTCAAACGGCCTTCCCAGGTATAATCTTTTCAGGTCCTTGGATGCCGAGCTTTGCCTCCAGAATACGGAGTGAATAGATGAGAGTGAAGGAGAGCTGCATGAGCAGATACCAGGCGGTGAATTTTGAGAAATGAACGGGTTTCCAGCCGTTTTCCTGGCCCGGATACTGCCATGCGCGGGCGAGGGTGCCGAGGTTTTCTGCGAGGAAGATGAAAAACGCGACCAAGCAGAAACCCAGCAATAAGGGCATGCGGAGATCGAAATTTTTCGGACGGAAGTGGATCCATGTTTTTCGGAAAGCGACGGCTCCTGCGAGTATCAGCGGCCAGCGAATATCCGGGAGGTAATGGTGGGTGAAAAAATTTGCGTAGGCGAGGATCGCGATCAATCCGGCGGTCCATAGCTGCGGGAATCCGGTGAAGCTGAAATGGAAGCCACGCCACGCACGCGCCATGTAGGAGCCGACGGCGGAATACATGAATCCGGTGAAAAGCGGGACGTTGCCGATGCGAAGAAACGAGTCCTCGGGATACGACCAGGAACCGATCTCGGTGGAAGTTTTGAAAAGTTCCATCGCGGTTGCCATGAGGTGGAACAGGAATATCACCCCAATCTCGCGCCAAGATTCGAGTTTCAGAAGAAGCAGCGAGAACTGGATCGCGATGGCGTAGATGACGAGGAAGTCGTAGCGGGCAAGGGGGATGTCCGGATACCAGAGACTTGTGCCGAGAATGCCCAGTAGAAGGAGCGCCCCGAAAATGCAGGCCCAAGCTTGTTTCAGGCCGAACCAGAGGAACTCGTGGATCGCCGGGTGGCTGCGCGAGAGGGGACGAAGGGCTTTTTCGATGAATGTCATGATCCCGAAGTGGCTAGTGCCGAGTGATCAGTGATCGGTGGGAGACCAATCATATTTTTCCCACGGGAAGATCCATTGAGGAATGGTCTCGATGTAAATACTCTCTTTGTCCTCGATATCCACGCCAAAAAGCCCGACATCGCTTTGATCTGTGGTGATGACGAATTGTTTTCCCGGCATTTGCCCAGTCATATAATGGGTCGCTTCGTAAACAGTCGGATACCTCCAGAAAAACAACCACGCCGCGAAGTAGCAGCACGATAGAACGATGAGAGCGGCAACGAAAATGAGTGCCCGTTTTGTTGTTTTCACGGTAGGCAGAAAGTAGAGCCCCATGATTCTAAAACAAGGAGGGGCGGATGTGATCCGCCCCTCGAAACGCATTTCACTCGCGGATGCCATCCGCGACTCCTTGTTACTTCTGCTTGGCGTTGGCCTTGAGGCGGAGGGCGTTGAGGGCGATGAAGCCGGTGGCGTCGTCTTGGTTGTAGGCTTCCTCTTGCCCGCCTTCCATAGTGGCGACGTGTTCGTCGTACATGGAGTGTGGGCTGCGGCGACCGGCTTGCATGACGTTGCCCTTGTAGAGTTTCAGGCGGACTTCGCCGGAGACTTTCTTTTGGGACTCGGTGACGAGGGCTTGGATGGCTTCGCGCTCGGGGGCAAACCAAAAGCCGTTGTAAACGAGCTGTGCGTATTTCGGGATGAGGGTGTCGCGGGTCATCTGGAGTTCGCGGTCCATGACGAGGGTCTCGAGATCGCGGTGGGCGGCGAGTAAGATGAAACCGCCGGGGGTTTCATAGATGCCGCGGGATTTCATGCCGACGAAGCGGTTCTCGACGATGTCGATGCGGCCGATGCCGTGGGCACCGCCGAGGGCGTTGAGGACGCGCATGATGCCGTAGGGGGTGAGGAGGGTGTAGCCGTCCTTTTCACCGAGGACTTCAAAGTCGCCGAGCTTGGAGATGGTTTCGGCGAGACCTTCGGTCTGGAGTCCGATGATGTTGCCTTTCTCAAAGAGGCATTGGAGCATTTGCGGTTTGTCAGGAGCTTCCTCGGGGGAAACGGAGAGGACGTACATGTCGCGATCGGCCTCGCCGGTGGCATCGTACCAGGTGTCTTCGAGGGCACCGGCTTCGAAGGAGATGTGGAGGAGGTTGCGGTCCATGGAATAGGGCTTTTTCATGGAGGCTTTGATCGGGATGTTGTGAGCCTCGGCGTATTCGATCATTTCCTTGCGGCCGGGGAATTGCTTGCGGAACTCGGCGTCGCGCCATGGGGCGATACATTTGATACCGGGGGCGAGGGCGGCTGCTGAGAGCTCGAAGCGGACTTGGTCGTTGCCTTTTCCGGTAGCACCGTGGGCGATGGCGTCGGCACCTTCTTTCAGGGCGACATCGATCATGCCCTTGGTGATGCAGGGGCGCGCGATGGAGGTGCCGAGCAGGTAGCGGCCTTCGTAAACGGCATTTGCCTGGAACATGGGGAAGATGTAGTCGCGGGCGAATTCTTCTTTCTGGTCGTCGATGTAGCACTTGGATGCACCGGTGGAGAGGGCTTTGGCTTCGAGGCCGTCGAGTTCGTCGCCCTGGCCGCAATCGGAACAGTAGGCGATGATCTCTGCGTTGTATTTTTCTTTGAGCCAGAGAAGGAGGACGGAGGTGTCAAGACCACCGGAGTATGCGACGACGATTTTCATAAAAACTTTAAATTTGAAACTTTAAACCTCAAGGAAGAGGCTCTGTGCGGGCGGGAGACTAGTGGAGAGGGCGGGGGAGGGAAGTGGAAATTGCGTGGTGGAATGAAAAAGCCGGGCTTCCTGATTGGGAAGTCCGGCTTGTTTAAAATTAGATGGTTTGTCCCGAGGGGATCACTCCTCCTCGTCGGATTTGGCCTTTTTAGTCGCTTTTTTTGCGGCTTTTTTGGCAGGTGCCTTTTTAGCAGCGGCCTTTTTTGCGGCTTTTTTAGCGGGGGCCTTTTTGGTTACGGGCTTTTCGTCCTCAGGCTTTTCTTCCTTTACGGCAGAGGCCTTCTTGACGTTTGCCTTCGGGAGGATTCCGCCGAGCTTGGCTTGTTCCTTTTTGCGCTTCAGATAATCCGCGCGACGGCGGCGTTTGATAATTTTGTTTGATTGCTGGGCCATGGTTGCTGGACATTGGCTAAGGCAGCGAAACGACCGTATCAAGCTGAATTTCACAATCCTTCACCAACAGTGTTCACAAGCAGAGCCATCCTGATCCGCACTACGCGCCTGACAGACACCAGTCTGATCGTGCATTGGTTCACCGAGGAGGAAGGGCTGGTGAAGACCGTGGCGAAGGGGGCATTGAGGCCGAAGAGCCCATTTTCTGGGAAGTTGGATCTGTTTTTCTCTGGAGAAATCACCTCGGTGCCACCGCGAAAAGGGGAACTGCACATTCTGAAAGAAGTGATGATTGAAAACTGGCGACAGGGACTGCGGAGGCAATATTCATCGACCTTGATGGCGGGGTATTTTTGCCAACTTGTAGAATCTGCGGTGGAGCCTGAACATTCGGACAGGCCTCTTCACGATCTATTGGAGCGCGCGTTGGACCATCTCGATGCAGAGGAACCGAGCCTCAGGGCCTTGAAGTTTTTTGAAAAGAGCCTTGCGGAAATTCTTGGGATTTCCGGGTGGCGGGGCGGCGCGGAAATGGCGTTGCGAGACCATATTGGAGCTTTGCCATCGAATCGGAAACAATTGCTCGGTCGGCTTGGAAACGGATGCTGATTTCCGCTCGTCAAACAGCCAAGGGTTGATTTAGTCTGAAGGCCACCCCCCCACCCGGAAATCAAAAATGGACACACCCACCGCCAATATTATCCAGATCATGAGAGAACGCGTCGATGCCCTCCGAGAGCAAGGCAATCTCTCAGAGGCACTGCACGCGGCTTCTGCGACGGTCGAAAAATGCCAGCAGGCGCTCAGTACGGATCTGGATACGATTGATGCGTTCGCGGACTCGCTGGAGACTCGTGCGGGTCTTTACCTAGAGTTGGGGAACCATCAGGAATCCGCAGAAGATGCAAAGCAGGCGATTGACCAACTGGACAACAGGCCGGACCGGATCGCACAACTCGGCAGGCTCTATGCGTTGCTCGGAGCGGCATACGATGGGCAGGGCAGGCACGAGCGGGTGATCGACTCTTGGAAGATGGCTGTGAAGTATTTTGAAAAGCACGAGCCGCCGCTGATGCTCGATATCGCAGCGATGACAAATAATTTGGGCTTCACTGCGAAGGCCGGCGGAGATCTCGATTCCGCAGAGGATTTTTTCTTAAAGTCCTTGGAAATTATGCACGCGGAAGTGGGATCGAAGCACCCGGAGACAGCTTCTGTATCGAATAACCTTGGTGCAGTTTATCTGGCGGCAGGCTATCTGGATCAGGCCCGAGAGATGCACATGATGGCGCTGGAAACGAGGCGAGAGCTGTTCGGGGAATTCCATCCAGACACAGCCCAGTCCCACAATAATTTGGCTCTCGCACTTCTGAAGACGGGAGATCGCGCGTGGGCACGCAGGCATTTTGAGAAGGCTCTGGCCGGCTTCGAAGCTCTTGGAACGGACTACGGAGATGACCTTGATGCCGTGGCTTCGAACTACTGCGATTTCTTGAGGGAAGAAGGTGAGGAGTATCTCGCGGATGCGATCGCAGTTCGGGTGAAGGAAGTCCTTGGTGCCGAGTGATTTTTCATTTCAAAAGCTCTTTCGCTTTTTTCATCCGCTCGAGTGTCACTTCGTCATTCGGAAATGCGGCGAGCGCCTCTTCGAAAGCCTCGATTGCTTTGGTAGGTTCGTTAATCGAGAGGTAGTAATCTCCCAGCAAAGTAGCCATGGGAGTGAGAAGAGGTGGAGTCTCCAACATGGTAGTTGGTTTCTGCCGGTCGGCTGCGGCGCGGAACCAGTTGAACGCGGAGCCGCGACCTTGTGCTGGCCCGGTGAGTGCGGAACGACCTCGAAGCTCGGCGGCGAGAACTTCAAGTGCATGGAAGGAGCGCGCCCACTCGGAGCGCTCCCCAATCAGCGATGATACACTCTGTCTTTTTGACATTGCCTGACCGTGGTAGCTGAGAGCCGCGATGGTTTCTTGGGCGGTAGCGGTTTCACCTTCGATCATCAGGCGGCGTGCTTCGAGCGCGATACGCAGGCCGTCGGTCCACCAGTAGAAGAGAGACTTATCGAGAAATGGTTTCATTTCTTCCGCGGTGGGTAGGGATGCAAGAGCGATGTCAGGGTCGCCGGGTAGGTCGCGACGCATTAGGACACGGGCAGGCAGGGTTTGTGCGTCCCAGAGCAGTTGGCGTGTGCCTGAGGCGCTCGGGCGTTTTGGATCGACAGTGGTGTTGGCGATTTTTTCCGCCGAGGCGAGCGCGTTGTCAAAGTCTCCTTTTGAGGCGAGAGCTACGACACGGTAGGACTCGGCTCGGACCCAGCCCTCACAGTCCGCGGGTGGGACTCCGTTCTGCTTCATCCACGTGGAGTAGAGAGAGGCGGCGCGTCCGAATGCGGTCGCTGCTTTTGTATGCTCGCCGCAGCGCCACTCATAGTGGCCGAGAAGGTGAAAGTAAGGAGGGTAGTCCGGGACCATCTGACAGAGTTTCCGTGCGAGATCGAGAGAGGGTTGCAGGTCCGGTGCCTCGGCACGGATTAGGAGCAGGGCGTGAAGGGGAAGGGCACTGCCTGGATCTCGTTCCATGAGTTTCATCAGGCGTGCCTCTGCTGCTTCCTGATCCGGTGTGATCGTTCCAAGCTCGTCATAGCCGCCCCGTCCGAAAAGTGAGGCGAAAATTTCTGCCTGGATTTCGCCCGGATATTTATCCGCGACTTTCCGGAAAGCCTGTGTGGCTCCATCCGGACCCTCTTCGATGTATTTCACAAGGCCGTATGCGAAGCCACGCTCAAGCTCGGTACCTTCGCCGTCGGTGACGAGTTGGAGCAATCGCTCGATGGTCGCAGCACGGTTCGCATCGGTTTCCGGCGAGGGAGCAAGCATGGCCATGACCATTCCCCAGTGAGCCATCAAGCAGCGGGGATCCTCCTGCAAGGCGATGGCGAAATGGCGCATCGCCTCGAATTCCCAGCCTCCGTGGAGGTTGTTGAGTCCTTGCACGGTGTGGATTTGGGCTTTTTTCGTGGACGCACTGACGGCGGTTACGAGACCTTTGTGGAAAGGGAAGACCGCGGGCGGTGCCAACGCACTTACCGAGGTGGGGATGCAATCTTCGATGGTGGGAAGTTCCGTTTCCGCGATGGCGGGAGGCTCCTTCTCTTGCGCGAGGCAGCAGAGGGATCCGGACAGGAAAATCAGGTAGGCGAGCAATTTCGGCATGGCAGGAGAGTGATACAGGTCCATGCGTTTCCCAAGGAAAATGACGCTCGCATCGCGGCCGGATCTGGGCATAGGGTCGGCGCATGAAGTTAGGAGTGATTGGTTGTGGAAAAATGGGAACGGCGCTGGTAGCTGGTGCCATTTCCGTAGGAATTGTAAAAGCGGAGAACGTGATCGGGGCTGCTAGAACGAAGGCATCTCGGGACGCTTTTGCGAAGGCGACAGGAGCACGGGTCACCGAAGATGTGAGCGAAGTGGTTCGCGAATCTGAGGTGGTTCTATTGGCTACGAAACCTCAGGATATTGCGAAAACACTCGGAGAGGCGGGCTTCAAACGCCGGGGTGGTGCGCTCCTCGTTTCTGTAGCCGCCGGAGTGACTCTAGAGACTTTAGAAAAACTCGTTCCCGCTTCCGTCCGAGTGGTTCGAACGATGCCGAACACTCCCTCTCTAGTTGGGAAAGGAGCTGCAGGCTTCTGTCTCGGCATGCGCTGCAAAGATGGCGATCGCGAGATTGTCCGCGGACTTTTCGAAGCTGTCGGGCTGGCCATCGAGGTGCCGGAGAAGCTAATTGATGCGGTCGCCGGACTGTCTGGCAGTGGCCCGGCTTATGTCTATCTCATGATCGAGGCTCTTGCGGACGGAGGCGTGAAAGTCGGCCTTCCGCGTGCGGATGCGATCCGGCTCGCCGCGCAAACTGTTTCAGGGGCAGCGCAGATGGTGATCGAAACTGGGGAGCACCCCGCCATGCTCCGGGATAAGGTTACCTCGCCTGGTGGCACTACGATCGCGGGTTTAGCGGTTCTTGAGGAAAGGGCGGTTCGCTCCGCCTTCATCGGTGCAGTATCCGCATCTTACGCTCGGGCTGGCGAGTTGGGGAAAGCTTAGTTCCCACCGTGTGGTACTTTCCGCTTTCACCCCCGGCCAAAGCTCCTATGTTCGCGCCATGACGAAGTGTTTTCTTTGCGTCACCACGCTGCTTGCTGGTGCGATGCTGTTCCCCTCCTGTAGCAACGACGATGTTATCCCCCTTGCCGGAACCGCAACCGCGTCCGTTAGCCAAGGAGAGGCTCTCTACGCTAAAGCCAAGGCACTCGATGATCGCGGGAAGCAGTCTTCGGCGATCAAGCAGTATGAAAAGATGGCGGATAAGTACCCCTTTGCTCCCTCCGCTCCTCAGGCCCGTTTCCGCGAGGCGGAACTCCTAGAACAGCAGGGGAAAATTCTGGCATCTTTTGATGCATATCAGAAATTTCTGACTCGTTACCAAGGCAGCGGGCTCTACAGCAAGGCGCTGGACCGGCAGGCGCGGATGGCGCAGGCAGCCGCCGATGGGGAAGTGAAAAACTCTTTCGCGGGCCTTAAGACCAGTCTGGATACGAAGCGCGTCGCAGAAATGCTCGGTCAAGTGAGGGATAATGCGCCGCGCTCAGAAACCTCAGCTAGAGCGCAGTTCACCATGGGCGAACTCTACGAGGGCAAGAGGAAATACAAGGAGTCGATCGAAGCATACAAGAAGTTGGTTCTCGACCAGCCGGAGAGTCGTTACTCGGCAGATGCACTCTTCCGTGTGGGTGTCGTCCGTATGGAACAGGCGGATCGTGGCAACCAGAACCGGGCGACGTTGGATCTGGCTCAGGAAGCCTTCAAAGATTACCTAATCCAGTATCCCGGCCACGCGAAGAACGCGGAAGCGAGACGACTTTCCAAAAGTCTACAAGGTCGGGACCTCGATCGATCACTGGAGATCGCTGAGTTCTATCACCGGTCTGGCCAAATGGAATCTGCTAAAGTCTATTATCGCGATGTTGTGAAGCGTAGTTCATACGGAGACGCTCATGAACAAGCGAAAGCGCGACTCAAGGAACTCGGCGAGTAGCACCCCGATTTCCCCCAACTCTATGAAAACCCTTCTCTGTTATCTGGCCTCTCTGGTGCTTGTTTCCTGCGCCGGGTACCAGCTCGGAGGATCGAAGCCACCTTCACTGGCGGCCGTAAAATCTGTTTCCGTGCCTATGTTCGCAAACGGTACCCTATTTCCCCGCGCAGAAGCTCTTGCCACCTCCGCCGTTGCAGCCGCTTTCGTTGCTGATGGCACATACCGTATTGCTGACAGTGGTTCTGCGGATGCGGTGTTAGAAGGGAAAATCTCCGCGATTGATTACGCTACGCTCCGGAGCTCCCGCATCGATTCATCTCTGCCTGAAGAGTTAACGAACACGGTTCTAATCGAGTGGGTTCTCTTGGATGCACGGGACCGCACAAAGATCCTAGCAAGTGGCGTGAGCGAAGGGCATAGTAGTTTCTACGTGAGTTCCAATCTGCAGACGGCCCGGCAGAATGCGCTTCCGGATGCCTTTGAGCGTGCGGGGCAGAGGCTTGTGGCTACCTTAGCCTCTGGCTTTTGATTTCACGTATTACCCGTCCATTCGCTATTCATCATGAGTCCGGAATTTGAAGATCCAAACAACCACGCCCCCAAGGTAACGAGCGGGGATGAATGGGATGATCTGGACTCTCCAACTACAAACCTAATCCCTAAGCGAAAGGAACCCGGTCTGCCGCCTAAACGCCCGGCGCGCGAGCCGGCGGTGAAGCTCCACGAACCGAAATCCAAGCCGGTCGAACCCGATGTGGAATCGACGGATCAGGAGTCGGACGCAGATAAGGTGAAACCGAAGAAGCGTGCCACGCGAAAAGCTGCGGCGAAGAAAACTCCAGCAAAAAAAATGGCCGGGAAGTCTCTGAGAACCAAGGGCAAGAAGACGGCAGAACCCCGTCTCGCGAAAAAGACGCCGGAGTTGGAGACGATCCCTGAGGCGGAAGCCGAAGGTCCAGAGAACACAACAACCGCGGAAAAACTCGTCCTTCCGCCCGCACCCGAGGGTAAGCGTTTCCGGGTCAATCAGATCGGTGGCGATCCAACTGCTCATCAGCCGCTGAATCGCCCTGTAAAGTTGGCGACCCCAGTTGCCGTTTCAATTCCCAAAGAGAACAATGAGGAGGTCGCCCGCAGGAGGAGAAGATTCGTTCGCGGTGAACGCGGAGATTGGGGCGAGGAAAAGGGGCGTGGTTCTGCGAGATGGATGGCGCTGACAGGGATCGGCGTGATCGCTCTGGTGATCCTAGCAGTCGTCGCCAGTCAGCCTAGCGAACGGGGTAGGGAGAGAAATCAGTCCATGTTCAGTCAACTCGCTCCAGCGGAGAATCCAAAGGAGGAGAGCTCGACGGATGAAGATAGCATGCTGGAAATGCTCACGAACGGCCAAGAAACCGCAAGGGATCTATACGCCGCTTATGCAAAGGCAAAATCACCGGAAGATCTCGCTCCCTTGATCTTCGATGCGGAAAGAATGATGCCACTCATCCGCAAGGGGTGGAAGCCTATCGACAGTGTTTCGAAAGATTGGCGGCCGGGCGATGACAGTCAATGGACGGTAGCCGATCGTGAAGGGACTCGCTATGGCAGGTTGGATGGCACTAATTCCGGCTACGTTCCCTATACCGCTTATTTCCAAAGTGAGGATGGCGAACTGAAATTGGATTGGAAAGCGACCACCGGTTACAGTTCTGTAGAATTTTCCGAGCTCAAGCAGGGAGGTGGTGATGCCTCCGAAATCCGGGCTCTGATCTCTCGTGCTGAATTTTTTACCTTCGCTCTTCCTGAAGAGAAATACTTGTCATTCAGGCTAATGTCGCCAGGCGGTGAGGTGAATCTCTGGGGATATATCGAAAAGGGTACTGCGCTTGCGGAGGAGGTTTCTGCGCTGTTCCTCCAAAGCCAGATTACCGGCGAGATTCAGACGGAGATACAAGTCGTCGTTTCATTGGCACCTGGCCCAGAGGAGGGACTGCCCGCCCAGTGGATGATCGAGGATTTGCGCGGCCTTACTTGGCTGGATAAAAAGGAGCAATGAGCGAAGAATCCAACACAGCCTGGTATCACTGCGCGCACGGCGGCTCGCTTTTCCAATCCGATTTCGGACCCGATCCGGACCGCGTCTGCTCACTTTGCGAACAGCTTCCGACCACCGGAATCGATCCTGGGGAAGGGTATAGCCCGGTTGTGGCGGAGCTGGCAGTGGGCGGCGATCAGGAAGTGAAAAAACGTATCCGCAGGAAACGGAAGAATGGGAAAATACTTGCGATTCTCGCAGGTTGGATGGTTCTGATGGCTGTTTCTTTGGCAATCCGCAACCACTTTAAAAAGGAGCGCGAGCATAAGGAGTTGGCCGAGCAGAATGCGAGGATAGAAAAGCTTCGGGAGTTCAACGCGAGACGCGAGGCTCTACTCGCCTCAGCGCTTCCTGCTTGTGAGGCCGCTCTCGCTGGATTTCTGACTGCTCCGCCCGAGAAGCGTGCTGAATACATCTGGAACGCCCAGATCAACGGCCCTCTGATGAGTGGTCCTCACGGTGGCAATGAGCTTCCGCAAATCGACCCCGCAGGTCTCGAACGGACTAGCGAAAGACTTTTCAATCCGGGCTCAGAATGGATGTTGGAAACTGTCTGGAAGGCTCCAGGAGGAATTGAATTCGAAGTGATTTTTCGGGAGGAAAAGGGGCTGTGGAAAATCGATTGGAAACACTTTGTCCGCTATTCGGAGGTGGCTTGGGATGGGTTCGTCGCTAGGGAGGGGGAACCCGAAGCTGAATTCCGCCTGCTTGCGAGAATTGCCCCAGCGAGCGACGTAGGCGACACATCGGACGAGGAAGCGATTGCGCTGCAGATCTGCGCGCCGAGTTTCGGAAAAGTCCCGGAGTTCCCCGAAGAACCTGTCGAAATCTGGGTGGACCGCCGTAGCGAGGAAGGTCTCCTACTTCGTGCTGCATTCGAAATCGTAGAAAAGGGAAAACTGCCGTTTCATCGAAGTCTGCCGGAAGGTAGTGATCCAAATAAGATTCGATTTCGAGCCAGAATCGCGCGACGAGGAATCCCCGGATTTACCAAGTTCCGCATCGAACAGGTAGCCGCCTGCCATTGGTTGGATAGCGATGAGACGGGATTCGACCTCAACCGATTGAAGGATGACCTGTTCGGAAATCCCTAAGTAGTTTATTCCATCGCGGCTCGCATTAGCGGCAGCGGATTCGTTCCGGGAAACCAGTGTCGAAAGGCGATCTCGCCTTGGTGGATGAGCAGGCTGGTTCCGTTTGCAGTCCGGCATCCCATCTTCTTCGCGGATCGTAGGAAAGGAGTTTCGGCAGGCTTGTAGATCGTGTCGTAAACCGAGTGTTTCGGAAGGAAGCACTCATCTGGAATCACCGCCGGATCGCCTAGTTTTAGCCCTAGTGAAGTTGTCTGGATCAGAAGTTCTGCCTCGTGGCACAATCCGACAAGATCGGTGTCCATAAATGTGATCGGTCGGACAATTGTTTCCGGGGAAATTTCCGATACTCTCTTTGCGATTGCTTCGATTTTTCCGATGCTGCGATTCACAAGTGTAAGTGATTTTACTTTCTCCAACGCGCATTGCATCGCGATCGCTTGGCCAGCTCCGCCACCCGCGCCGAACAGGATCACGTTCAGATTCCCGAGGGCGCACTCGAACTCATCCAAAATTGCGGCAGAGATTCCCGGCCCGTCGGTATTCTCACCGTGCGATTTTCCGTCGCGAAAAATTACTGTATTTACGGCCCCAAGTATGCGCGCTTCAGCGGCGACCGTGTCGCAATGGGCCATGGCCTCAAATTTGTGTGGCACGGTCACGTTGCAACCAAAGAATCCAAGGTCCTTCATGGCGGCGAAGGCTTCGTCAATCGCACCCGGCGGGACTTCGAGACGGATGTAGCTGGCAGCGATCCCCTCTGCATTGAGCGCGGGTTGATGAAGTCGGGGGGATGCCGAATGTGAGACTGGATCACCGAGCACCGCCAGTCGGGCGGGCTTCTCTAGTGATGCTGCTTCAGCTAGATTTTCAAGAGTGTAAACGTCGCGCATGTCAGGTTTTAGGAAACGGGTGAAAGTGTAAGGATGGCTTCGCGCAGACGGCGGGCAGACCATTGGCCTGGAGCAGTGGCTTTTCCTCCGATGTATCCGTAGTTCAGGACACTGCCCGATTGGGCGCACAGGAGTCTGGAGACCGGTGCCAGAACACCCATCCCCATCGTCGAAAGTGGAATCGCGGCCCCGCCGATTTGGAAATGAGCGAGCGAAGTCAAGTCGTCCATCGTCTTCAGCATAGCAGCTACCTTGAAGGCTGCTGCTCCTGCTCCGGCCGCCTTTTGTGCCGCTTCTTCTAGGTCGCTTCTGTCTGGAAGTTTCTCGAAGTCATGGAAAGATGCGATCCACGGAATTTTTCGTTTCCCGGCCTCTGCGATGATTTCTTCCATTTCGGGAATGCTTGCGACCTCGATGTCGATCATGGCCGCGTCGTCCAGAGCGGCGGTCAGTAGTTGGATGCGCTGGTCCGCATCGAGATCGTGGGGGGATCCTTCTGAGGCGCGGCGTGCAGTGAAAAGGAGTGGGAAGGGTAGAAGATGGCTCCAAAGATCACGCCCCCGCTCTTCCACTTCCTCGTGATGCAGGTCGAGTCGGATTTCTGCAATGTCACAGAAATCGCCAAGACTGGCCGGGGTTGCAGAGGCCAGCGAGGTCGCGTCCCCGAAGCTCCCAACTACTAGGGGTCTTGGACTTGGAAAGGCAAAAGTCGGCACAGACATGCGCTTAGTGATGGGTTCGCGCGCGCCATGCGTCAACCGCTACTCGCAGAGCAAGGAGAAAACGGAAACTCAACGGCGAAAAAGTTACGATCTTTCATCCTTTTATCTGGCCAACCCGGACATCCATTTCTTAGTTTCACGTGAAACCCGAACCGCATGCGAACAAAACCACTAAAGCCACTCACAGCCATTGCCTGCGCCCTCATTGGCGTGTTCTCTCTTTCCGAGGCAAGTGCCCAAGCCTACAAGGTCGAGGCGCAAAAACCGGAATTCGATGATCTCCAATCGCCCCAGTTTGATACTGGAGGTAGCGACAAGGGATTTAAGCCCAAGGACTGGCTAGAAGTGGAAGCTTCGTTCAAAGTTCAAATGGCACCCGAGCCTCCATCGAAAACGGCAGAGCGTCTCTTGGTGAAATGGTACGTCGCCGTCGAGCATCCCGACAAGCGGGGAGCTTACCTGTTGCTCACCAAGGATGTGACCCACGTGAACGTGCCTCTCAACGAGGAAATCTTCTCATCTATCTATCTTTCTCCTGCATCCGTAACTCGTCTGACTGGCTCCGACCGCGGTGGCAAAAAAGCAGTCAAATACATTGGCTATGAAATTCTCGTCAACGGTGAGAAAGTCGCTCAGGAGTCGGACGGGGCCAAAGCAGGATGGTGGAATGTGGCCTCCGACAAGATATCTCGTAGCGACACGGTGCCTCTTTTGAACAAGAGCGAAACTCCCTTCGCTCACCTCTGGTGGGATCGCTACGCTGAGATCCTTACTGAAACTCGCTAATCGTCCCCTGCGTCGATTCTTACTTCACATAAAATTTCCCAAGATTCACTGTCCGCAAATCCACCATGGCTGATACCCAGACTACCGTCGCCCTTAACATCGGATCTCAACGCATCGGCATGGCCGTTTTCGAAACATCGAAAAACGGAACCCTGATCCTAAAAGGCTACGCCACCGACACGATCATCGCGGACCCTGCTTTTGAGGCGTCGCGGGAGGCTCAGATCAAAGTTGCACTCGAAGACCTTGTAGAGAAACTTAGAATCCCTAAGGCCAAGGTACGCTACGCCATTTCCGGTCAGGCAGTTTTCACTCGATTTGTGAAACTTCCTCCGTTGCAGGACGACAACATTGAGCAACTCGTCACTTTCGAGGCCCAGCAGCACGTTCCCTTCCCAATCAATGAGGTTGTATGGGACTACGAAATGATCGAAGGCGGGGATGAGAAGGAAGTCGTCATCGTTGCGATCAAGGGGGATGCCCTTAATGAGATCAATGAGACGGTGACAGGTGCTGGGCTTTCCACCGTTGAGGTGGATGTCGCCCCCATGGCTCTCTATAATTCCTTCCGCGCGGCCTACGGAACGCCTGAGGAAGCCACGCTGATCATCGATGTCGGCGCGAAAACCAGCAACCTGCTCTATGTGGAGGGGAAACGGTTCTTCACTCGCAGCGTTGCGATCGGAGGGGCTTCGGTCAGCTCGGCCATTTCCAAGGAATACAACATTTCCTTCCCGGATGCCGAGCATCAAAAGATCACCAATGGTCTCGTCGCTTTGGGCGGAGGACATACAGAGACCATGGACGAGTCGCTTGCCGCGCTTGCGATGGTCATTCGAAACGCTCTTACTCGTCTCCCTGCGGAAATCGCTCGCACGACCAACTACTACCGCAGCCAGCATGGTGGCAGCGCACCGAAAAAGGTTCTCCTCGCAGGTGGTGGCGCGAACCTGCCTTACACTCTTGAATTTTTTACGGAGAAACTTGGCATTCCAGTTGAGTTCTTCAATCCACTCTCCGAGGTCGCCATTTCCAAAGGTGTGGATACCGAGTTGCTTCAACGTGAAGCGCACATGATGGGTGAACTCGTTGGTCTAGGTCTCCGTGGTATCGGGAAATCCACGATCAACATCGATCTCGTACCAGAAGCCGTCGAGGAAAGCCGAGCTTCCGACCGTAGAAAACCGTTTCTCATCGCCGCCGCTGCCATTCTTGTCGTGGGCTTCGCTGCTTGGGCAATGTTCAATAACCTCGCTGCCTCCAAAGGTGCCGATAGCGAGCGCACAATGGCCGAAGTTCAACAGGAACTCGCTCCGGTGGAGGGCCAAATTCGTGGCCTCCTGAAAACGGAGGCTGAGCTTGCCGCTGTTGCCAACGAATACACTGGTATCGAGGCCGCACACGCATTCTGGTTCGATCTCTTCGGCGAACTTCGAGGTGCCTTCGCAAGTGAGTCCGTCTGGATGACCGAAATGACTCCGCTCTACGCATACAACCCTATCCCAGATAAGGATGACAAAGAAAACGGAATCCCGGTGGTTGATTCTGGCTTCTCCGGTGGAAAGTCTTCGGGTAGCTTGATCGCAAAACCTCCAATGGCTACCCAAGAGCTGCCGCTACGCCGTGGAAACAGAAATCAACAGGCAGTGGCAGCACCTCCGGGACCGACTGCCAATGCGATCCTCGTGAAAGGGTTTTGGAGAGAGAATCCGAAAAGCCAAGGCATTGTTTCTGATCTTCTTTCTAAGCTCAGAGCGGACTCTAGGACCTTCCGTTTCACTGCGAAGGATAGTTCGGGTGCCGAAGTCAAACTTAGTGACGAGCAGATACTCAAAATCAGTGCGGTCGGCGAAGAGGGAGATCTTGGATTCCCGTTCGAGCTTACCCTGCCGCTTGCCGTCCCAGTAGCCGTGAAATGATGACCCTTAGGAATCTATATCCCGGAGAAATTTTATGAATTGGATCAAATCAAACCCTTTTGTCGCGGCCCTTGCCGGTATCACCGCCGTTCTTTGCGGAATCCTCTATGTTTTTGGTTCCAAAGGAGCCGAGAAATTCGATGAGGCGAAGTCGAACTTTGAAGGTGCCTTCGGAGCAGTCACCAAGTCGGAAAGTATTCCGCTCTACCCGAAAGCTCAGAATCGCGACGCGAAGACCAAGGCGCTCAACGACTATCGGGAAGGGATCGCCGAGTTGAGCGGTCTGTTCGATCCGTATCGCCCTGAGAAGCTCGAGCCGATCACACCACAGGAATTTACTGTGCGTCTTGTGGCTGCCACGGATGAGGTCACGAAGGCCTTCGAGAGTGGAGAAACAGAAATCCCGGACGGATTTTTCATGGGTTTCGAGAGCTATCGTGATCAATTGGCCAACGGCGGAGCAACAGCCATCCTCGACTACCAGCTCAACGGCATCAAACATGCGCTTCTCGATCTTGCGGAGGCCAGGCCTACCTCGCTGCTGAGTGTCTTTCGTGAAGGCATCCCCGAGGAAACTGGTGGCAAATATGAGCCTGCCAGTGGGGAAATTGCCCGGAACTTTGGAATTGAGTTCACGTTCCAAGGTCCGGAGGCCGCCGCACGAAAGTTCCTGAGCGGGTTGGGGGATACCGAGCCCTATTATTACATCGTCCGTTGCGTCGCGATTCAGAATGAACGCGACACTCCGCCGCAAGTCTCCGATGCCAAGTTCGAAGATACTGCCAGAAAACAAGCTGCCGCTGCCGAGATCGCGGATCCCTTCGGAGGTGCTTTCGTGCTCCCTGGTGCGGATGACGAGCCAGCCGCTGAGGAAGAGGCGGTTGTGGAAGAAGAAGTCCCATCGATCGAAGAAGAAATGGCGGCCGACCCAGGTCGCATTCTCGCTCAAGTGCTCGGTAGTGAGGAGGTGATCGTCTTCGTTCGTTTCGACCTATCGCTCTTCACTCCTTCGGCCGAGCTTCCGAAGCCTTGATTCAAACCCAATTACCATCATGTCCTGGATTTCAGAAAATTACGAGAAAGCAGCCTTAGGAGGAGCGGTCGTTGTCGCACTCGGCCTTACATTTGTCGGCTGGCAGAAGCTCGGCTCAGTTGAAGATGAGTTTAGCTCGGTTCCGATAGGTACCGGACCCAGTGATGCCTCGGTGAAGCGTGCAGATGCCGTTTCCACCGCCAAGTCTTCCTTTCAACTCGACCGCCAATGGGAACAGGGGGATGACAAAGGTCGCTCCGTGGATCTGTTCACCGGTGTTCCTCTTTTCGTCAATAAAAACGACCTCAATAACCCTGTGGATTTGAACGGTAAGGGTGTTGCCGCAGTCCACCCGCCCATCCCCAATCAATGGTGGATTGAAAACCGCATCGACCCCGGTTTCGGAGATTCTCCAAAGCGCGATGCGGATGAGGATGGCTTCTCGAACCTTGCCGAGTTTGAGGGCGAGACGGATCCGAACGACAAACGTTCTTATCCACCGCTCATCACGAAACTCACATTCGCTGGCGACGAAGCAGTGAAATGGGTCCTGCGACCCGGGTACGCAGGAGCTGACGGTGGTTATACTTTTAAATACGGCGATTCACTCGGGCGAGAGGCAAATACCGGAGCTGCTAACCCGGTACCTGAAGGCGAGCTATTTTTCGCAGAGGATCCAATCAAACATCGATTCAAATACGTGAGCGCGGAAACTCGGAAGGAAATGAACGAACGCATGAACACGGAGATTGATGTGACTTTTGTCACCGTTGAGGAACAGAAAGCGAATAAGAAAGGGATGCTATACGAGATTCCCGCCAATTTCCGCCCGGCAAACGCCAACCAGTACGCAAAATTTGACCGCACCGCTGTGCTTATCCTTGAGGCTCTTGGTCTTGCTGGACAAGAGTTCAAGGTGGAGGAGAACACTTCCTTCTCTCTTCCTCCTGGAGGTGAGGAGAAGAACTTCTTGCTCAAATCCGTAAGTCCGGAGCGCATCTCAGTAGAGGTGACTAGTGCCGACGGTTCCAAAAAATCCTATGAAATCCGGAAAGGAGCCACCGGTCCGGTGGCTCCCTGAGACCTTAATGATTTGATTTTTCTGAAAAATGCGCTTTCCAAACGACCACATAACGCCCACAACCTCAACGTTCCTTATGCAAAAAACGCCAATGTATCTCTCCAGTCGTACCGCAGTCAGCCTGATGGCTGTTGCCGCTACCATGCCCTTAACCGTTTCTGTCGCCCAAGCTGGCGAAGGCGGCTACTCCGGAATGAGCGGTCTCGCTCAACGCGAAATCATCCGTCGCCAGGAAGCTGTCGCAGAAGCTGATCGCCTCCTTCTCGAAGGCCGTGAGGCATACGCGAAAGGGGATTTCCAGCAGGCTGTGGATAAGTATAGCCAAGCTCTCAGCACTCTTCCCGAAGCTCCCGCGCTAGCCGACCGTCGTCGTAGCTACACCGATCACCTCAGTGATGCTTCGGTTGCTCTCGCCCAGCAGTTCCGCAAGGTCGGAAAATATGACGAAGCTCGTGCACTTCTTGATGGAGTGCTCGCACCCGGTGTCGATCCAGACAATGCGATCGCCAAGACCGAGCTCGGCTACCTTGATGATCCCATCCGCACAAACCCCGCTCTCACTTACGAATACACCAAGAACGTAGATGAAGTCCGCCGGACGCTTTACATGGCGCAAGGCAACTACGATCTCGGGAAATACGATGCCGCCAAGAACGACTATGAGGATGTTCTCCGCATCGACCCATACAACAAGGCTGCCCGCCGTGGGATGGAACGAATTGCTTCTACGAAGAGCGACTACTACCGGGCTGCTTATGACCAGACTCGTGCAGAGCTTCTGATGCAGGTGGACCAGGCATGGGAACTTTCAGTGCCTGCCGCAGTCCCTACGTTCGCAAGCGAAGTAGGACGAAACAGCACCGATACTGATGGTGTGGCATACATCACCGAAAAACTCCGCCGTATCATCATCCCTCGCATCGATTTCGAGGATACTACGGTGGAAGAGGCAATCGATTTCCTTCGCCTCCGCTCTGCGGAACTTGATAACCTCGAACTCGACCCTGACAAGAAGGGGGTGAACTTCGTGATCCGCCGTCCACGTACCACTCCAGGTGGTGGCGACACAGGAGGTCTCGATGATGCCGCCGGTGGTGGTGACCTCCTTGGAGGTGGCGACCCTGGTGCACTTCGGATCAACGAACTCCGTCTTCGCAATGTTCCTCTCGCCGTCGCACTCAAGTATATCGGCGATGCCACGAAGCTCCGCTACAAAGTGGACGACTTCGCTGTCACGCTCGTTCCACAGACCGAGAGTGGAGAGGATCTCTTCACCCGCACGTTCCGGGTTCCACCTGACTTTGCCAGCATGCTCAACTCCGGTGGCGATGGCGCCGCTGCTGCGGATTCCGATCCCTTCGCAGATACCGGTGGTAGCGGCGGTAGCCAACTAGTCGCACGTCCTCCCATCATCGAACTTCTCAAGAAAGCGGGAATCGTTTTCTCGGAAGGCAGCTCCGCGACGCTCGGTAGCTCAGGAACGCTCCTGATCACCAATACTCCTTCCGAGTTGGACAAAATCGAGCAGCTCATTGAAACGTTCATCAACACTCAACCGAAGCAGGTGAAAATCACCACCAAGTTCGTCGAAATCTCTCAGGAGAACAACGATGAGCTTGGTTTCGACTGGATCGTTACTCCATTCGGCCTCGGTGGCGACGTATTCGGCACGGGCGGCACGATTGGTAATGGTGTTCCTCGGACAGGTTCTGATTTCATCAGCCCGGTCAATGGATTCCCTATTCCTGGAATTCCAGCCGGACCGGAACAAGTCAGCAATATCGTTACCGCGGGAAATCGTAGTGGAGATACTGCGATCAACCGCAACAATATCGACGCGATCCTCAATAACCCGAACCGCACCGCTCAGTCAGCGAGCGTGGCTCCGGGTATTCTCGGACTCACCGGACTGTTCTCGAACGGCCAGGTGGAAGTGATCATGCGTGGGCTTTCGCAGAAAAAGGGAGTTGATCTTATGACGGCTCCCTCCGTGACCGCCCGGTCCGGACAGAAAGCGACCATTGAGGTCATCCGCGAATTTATCTACCCAACCGAATACGAACCCCCAGAACTTCCGACCAGCGTCGGCTCCGGAAACAACAACAACGGAGGTGTGATCAACCCGATCACAGGTCTCTTGACCGGTACCGGCGGTGGTGGTTCCTTCCCGGTCACTCCTGCGACTCCAACCGCGTTCGAAACAAAGAACACCGGTGTTACGCTTGAGATCGAACCGACCATCGGTGAGAACGACTTTGTGATCGACCTACGTTTCCTTCCGGAAATCGTCGAGTTCGAGGGCTTCATCAACTACGGATCCCCAATTCAATCGCCATCCACGGACATCATGGGCAATCCCGTGAACGCCGTGATCACCGAGAACCGCATTGAGATGCCTGTCTTCTCGAAGCGCAGCGTCAATACCTCGCTCACGATCTATGATGGTTACACCGTGGCTGTCGGTGGTCTGATGCGTGAAGACGTCCAGAACGTGGAAGACAAGGTGCCTATTCTCGGAGATATCCCGATCATCGGACGTCTGTTCCAGACCATTGGTGAGAACAGAATCAAGAGTAACCTGATCATCTTCGTTACCGCGCAGATCATCGATGCGACTGGTCGTCCGCTCCGCGGCTCCGATTCCGGTGGTTCAGTTCCTGTCACCACCGGTGGTGCCGGTGGCGGAGAATTGGGAGATCTCCTCCCTCCGCTTGATGACCTCGGTCAGTAAAGATTAGAGAGAAATAAATTCTGAAAGGGCGGGAGGAAACTCCCGCCCTTTTTCTTTTCCTCGCACCAATTTCGATTCAGATTCTAGCCCATGGGAAAGAGGGTATGGTTGATCGTTCTGGACTCGGTCGGTTGTGGAAACGCGCCGGATGCCGCTACCTATGGGGATTCTGACTGTGATACCCTCGGGCATTTAGTTGAGCGTTGTGAAGCTCTGCGGATCCCGAATCTGTTTTCGCTAGGACTTGGCGGTATTTTGGGACGAGGTGATAGCAAACTTTCTGAGTGTTCTAGAGGGGCTTATCGACTCACCGAGCAATCTCAGGGGAAGGATACCACGACTGGTCACTGGGAGCTGATGGGTGCGACTACGATCGAAGGCTTCCAAACATTCGAAACGTTTCCCGAAGATTTGGTGGCTGCACTGGAGAAGATGGCGGGGATCAGTTTTCTTGGAAACATCAGAGCTTCCGGAACGGAGATCCTCATGCAGCTTGGCAAGCAGCATCTTGAAACAGGCAAGCCAATCCTCTATACTAGTGCGGATAGTGTGCTTCAGATCGCAGCGCACGAAGAGATCTTTGGATTGGATCGTTTGTATGATCTATGCCGGAATGTCCGACAGCTTCTCGATGACAGAAATATCCGCATTGGAAGGGTGATTGCGAGACCGTTTCTAGGTTCAGATTCGGAATCCTTTCAACGTACGAGTAACCGCCATGATTACTCACTGAAGCCTCCGGAAACCGTCCTAACACGGCTCAAGCTTTCGGGCGTGCGTGTGACGGCGGTTGGAAAAATTTCTGATATATTCGCCGATGAAGGAATTTCGGATTCCCATCCAACAGCGGACAACGCGGCGGGAATGGAAAGGATGGACCGCATCTGGGAAGATGAGAATTCGGAAGACCAATTTGTTTTCACCAATCTCGTGGACTTCGATTCGCTCTACGGCCACCGCCGGGATCCGGAAGGATACGCGGAATGTCTGAACCAATTTGATAAATGGCTCGGAGGATTTCTCGGCAAGCTTGGGCCAGATGATGTGCTGATCATCACGGCGGATCATGGAAACGACCCCTTCGCAACTGGCACCGACCATACGCGCGAACAAGTGCCTTGTTTGATCGCTGCCCTGAATCAAACACTTGTCCCGGAAATGTGCGTTTTCTCTGACGTTGGGAAATTTGTTGAAGATCTTTTCAGGAAAGTGTGACGTTTTTTTATGGGAATCCTTTGAAATCTGGACTTGCCAAAATTTTCCGATTTGTAAACTTCGCTGCCGTCGATTTCGTATAAATGCGGTTTGGCGCGCTTCGTCTGGTCCCTTACGCCATGGTCTCGGGAAGTGTTGATTGTAATGGCGTGATTATTGAAACAAAGAAAATGGATATTTATGTGGGCAATCTGCCCTACTCCGCTACCGAAGAAGACGTTACTGATCTCTTCGCCGCATACGGCCCCGTTGACCGGGTCAAAATCATCACCGATCGCGAAACGGGCCGCTCAAAGGGCTTCGCATTCGTAACTCTCGGTGATCAGAGCCAACTGAATGCCTCGATTGAAGCTCTCGATGGCCAAGACTACCAAGGCCGTGCGCTTCGCGTGAACGCTTCGGAACCTAAGGAACAACGTCCGGGCGGCTACAGAGGTGGCGGCGGTGGTGGTGGCGGCTACGGCGGAGGCGGCGGTGAGCGTCGCGGAGGCGGTGGTGGCGGTGGTGGTTACAAAGGCGGCGGCGGTGGCGGCGGTTACGGCGGAGATCGTCGTGGCGGCGGAGACCGCCGTGGCGGCGGCGGTGGTGGATACGGCGGCGACCGCCGTGGTGGCCGCAACAACGACGACTGGGGTTGATCCCCGACATCACCCGAGTGACAGAAACGATCTGTCACTCTTTTCATTGATCAAGGGGCGGAAGAAATTCCGCCCCTTCTTCATTGGTAGATCCTCTGGACGCGTGGAGTGATGCCGGTGAAAATTTCCCATGCAATCGTGTCCGCCAAAGCGGCGATTTCATTGACTGGAACATGGGGGCCGAACAGTTCGACTTCATCTCCGGGGCAAACTCCGGTGTCGTCTCCGAGCGCAATGATCATCTGATCCATCGTGACGCGACCGAGCAAAGGGAAGCGTTTTCCTCTGACCCAAACTTCCGCCCCTTTTCCGGAGACATGGCGAGGGTAACCATCTCCGTATCCGATTCCGATTGTGGCGATTCGCGTGGGTGCAGTGGTGATATGCGTGTGGCCATAGGAGATACCGTGGCCGCTTGGGACAGTGCGTGTGATGGTGATCCGTGACTTCAATGTCATCACGTTCTTTAGCTCTTCCTGGTAAGTGGGAATCGGAGAAATTCCATAGAGCATGAGACCTGGTCGTGCGAGATTGCAGCTGCCTTTCGGGTATCCCATAAGCCCGGCACTATTTGATAGATGCCGCCATTTGAAAGCCTCCGCTCCGCCTAGTGAGGTCATCACCTCTTCGAAGGCATCGATCTGCCGATTCGTAAATTCCTCGTCTTCATCCGCAGAGGAGAGGTGGGAGGCGATTCCTTCAAGTTCGATGGAACTTAGGTCCCTGAGTTCTGCCATTTGTGCGACGAGATCCTCTGGGAGAAATCCCCCCCGTCCCATACCAGTATCCACAGCGATGTGTACTGGCAGACAGACTCCACGTTCCGCTGCGATTCGGTCGAAGTCACGGGCTTCCTCAAGGTTAGAAACGCAGGGTGTGATTCCCCGGGCGACGATTTCCTCACGCTCCTCGTTCCACGTAGCGCCTAGTAGGTAAATCCTGGACTCGACCCCAGCCTTACGGATGCGTCGGGCCTCTCCGATGTTCGCGACACCGAGGAACTCAACTCCCGCTGCTTCCATAGATTTCGCGATCTCCTCCAGTCCGTGACCGTAGGCTCCTGCCTTGACAACGGCCATGATTGCGCAACCCGACGTTTTGCGGGCGTATGCTAAGTTTCGATTGATCGCCTCAAGATCTACTTCCACCCATGAGCGTGGCGGGGAAATGGGAAATGATGGATCGGGCACGGGGTCTAGATTAGTTCGCCAAAGCTGCTTCGCAAGGTCGTTGAAGTTGGAAATTCCCACTTGATCGACCAAAATTAGGCTCGACTAAGTTTATTAGTCGAGACTACTACAGGTCGCATGAAGCAGATTATACCAAATGTAGTCGTCATTACTGTGGCAGGATTCTCTCAAATACTGGCCCAGACGGATGAGCTCCGGGAGTTGAGCACGGATAGACCGGATGCTACCGAAAGTCCGTACACGGTAGATGCGGGGCACTACCAATTTGAATTGGAGATCGGCGCGCTGACTCGCGACGGCGGAGAGAAATCATTCAATCTCGGTGAACTTAATGCAAAATACGGCGTGGATGCCTCGACGGACGTGCAGTTCGTGCTTCCAGTTTACGAGCGCGTGGGCGGAGGAGAAGATGGATTCGGAGACATTCAGATCCGTATAAAACGAAATCTCTGGGGAAATGATGAGGGAGACACGGCCCTTGCGATCATGCCCTTCATCCAGATTCCCACTGGAGCGGAGGGAATCAGTAGCGACGAGATTGAGGGCGGGATCATCATTCCGTTCGGCTTTGAGGGAGCGGGTGGTTGGGGATACGGAGTTCAGGCGGAGGCTGATATCGTGGCGGATGAGGTGGGAGGTGGGCATCATTTCTCGTTTCTTGCTTCAGCCACTGCAGCGCATGCACTGACGGAAAAGGTCGGCGTATTCTTCGAAATCGTGGCGATCCTCGGTGAGGGAGCCGATACGACTTCGGAATACTATTTCAACTCGGGACTCACTTATCGAGTGACGGAAACGCTGCAGTTCGATGGCGGAGTGCGCGTGGGACTCAGCGGTGATTCCGAAGACTTCAGCCCCTTCGTGGGAGTCAGTGCAAAATTTTGACCATAAAATTAGCCTTGCCTAATATTTTAAGTTGAAACAAATAAAAACGTATGAAAACTACAAATTGTAAGATGCTTCGCAGAGATTTCACAAAATTCACGTGTAGTGGCCTTGCCGGGGTCGGAGTTCTGCTGGCTTCAATCACTTCCCTTTCCTGCTCTGAAAAAGGCGAATCTGAGACGAGTGGAAAGAAGAAGGTGGTAACCAGTTTCACCATCATTGCGGATATGACGCGGGAGATTGCGGGGGACGCGGTGATCGTGGAGTCGATCACCCGGCCCGGAGCGGAGATCCACGGCTACGATCCTACGCCGAAGGATATCGTGAAAGCGCAAGGAGCCGACCTAGTGCTCTGGAATGGAATGAATCTGGAACTCTGGTTTGAGAAATTTTTCTCCAATGTGCGCGATGTCCCGAGTGCGGTGCTCACTGAAGGGATTGACCCCATCGGTATCTCCGAAGGGCCCTACACTGGAAAGCCGAACCCCCATGCTTGGATGTCTCCCTCGAATGCAGTGATCTACGTTGAAAATATCCGCAAGGCTCTGGTGAAAATCGATCCCGCCAACGAGGCGAGTTTCAATACTAACGCGGCGGCCTATGCGGCGAAGATCAAAGCGCTCGACGAACCGGTACGCGAGAAGTTAGCCGGTATCCCAGAGAATCAGCGGTGGCTGGTCAGCAGTGAGGGAGCTTTCTCATATCTTTGCGAGAACTACGGCCTGCGCCAGCTCTACCTTTGGCCGATCAACGCGGACGCTCAGGGCACTCCTCAGCAGGTGAGGAAGGTGATCGACGGAGTCCGCGAGAACGATATTCCTGTGGTGTTTTCCGAAAGCACAGTCAGCGACAAGCCGGCGAAACAGGTCGTTAAAGAAACTGGGGCTCGATACGGCGGGGTGCTTTACGTAGATTCTCTTACCGCTTCAGACGGTCCGGCTCCCACCTATCTGAAGCTTCTGGAAAAAAACGCGGATACCATCCTGAAAGGATTTCAGAACCAATGAAAATCGTAGAACACGAAAACGAGGAAATTTCTCCGACTCTGGAGGTGAACAATGTTTCCGTGATCTATTCCAATGGGCATCAGGCGTTGCGAGACGCGACTTTCCGGCTCAATAGCGGCACGATCTGCGCCCTGGTGGGAGTGAACGGCAGCGGAAAATCCACGCTTTTTAAAAGTATCATGGGCTTCGTGAATCCGAGTTCTGGCACGGTTCAGATCAACGGTTTGCCGGTGAGGCAAGTGCTCAAGCAACACCTCGTCGCCTATGTTCCGCAGGCGGAGGAGGTGGACTGGCAGTTTCCCGTGAGTGTCCGGGATGTGGTCATGATGGGGCGCTACGGCGAGATGAATTTCCTCCGCATCCCCCGTGCCATCGACAAACAGAAGGTGGAGGAGAGTCTGAAACGCGTGTCGATGTGGGAGTTCCGAGACAGGCAGATCGGCGAGCTCAGCGGGGGGCAGAAAAAGCGGGTGTTTCTCGCACGGGCGTTGGCACAAGGAGGACGAGTGATTCTGCTTGATGAGCCTTTCACCGGAGTCGATGTGAAAACCGAGGAGGAGATCATCAAGTTGCTCGGCGAGCTGCGGGACGCTGGCGCGATCATTTTCGTCTCCACACACAACCTCGGAAGTGTCCCGGAGTTCTGTGACCAGGTGGTCCTGATCAATCGCACCGTGCTCGCCTACGGGCCTACTGACCAGGTCTTTACCCAGAAAAATCTTATCGAAGCATTTGGCGGGGTGTTGCGGGAATTCCAGTTCGATAAATCCACGATCCAGGAGCACGACGGGCGCACTGTGCGGGTGCTTTCGGATGATGAGAGGCCGCTGGTTTTCGGGAAGGACGGGCACTTGGAATACAAGGATCGCGACCGTCACGGTGAACTTCTGAAACAACGTTCTGACGAGAATGATTGAGCTTCTTCAGCATCTCGCGGTGCCATTTCAATACGAATACATGCGCCAGGCGATCTGGGTCAGCGTGATGATCGGAGGTGTCTGCGGATTCTTGTCGGCATTCGTCACGCTGAAAGGCTGGTCGTTGATGGGAGACGCACTTTCCCATGCGGTCGTTCCCGGAGTGGCGGTCGCCTACATTCTCGGTCTGCCTTTCGCGGTCGGCGCGTTCATCGCCGGGCTTCTGGCTACATGGACGATGGCTTTCATCCGCAGTCAGAGCAGGATCCGCGAGGACGCGACCATCGGCGTGGTCTTCACGACATTTTTTGCCATCGGCCTCGTGCTGATCTCCCTTTTCCCGGCAGGAGTGGATCTAAAAGTGATCCTGTATGGGAACATCCTCGGCATCGCTACATCCGATATTGTGCAGGTCGTCGCCATCAGTGGTGTCACGCTCGTGATACTGGCATTGAAATGGAAAGACCTGATGTTGTTCTGTTTTGATCCCAATCAGGCGCGCACGCTAGGTTTGAAAGCGAGATTTCTGCACGTTCTGCTGCTGGCGCTCTTAGCTGCTATGTCGGTGGCAGCGTTGCAGGCGGTGGGAGCGATTCTTGTCATCGCCATGCTCGTCACTCCCGGCGCCACCGCCTATCTACTGACGGATCGTTTCGGAAAAATGATGTGGATTTCCGCCGGACTCGGAGCCTTCACCTCGCTGCTTGGCGCATACGCGAGTTACTACATCAACGGGGCGACGGGAGGATGCATCGTCAGCCTCCAAGCGATTGTTTTTGTCATCGTTTTCCTTGCCTCTCCGAAACATGGATTCATCCCTGCCCGGCTCCGTGTGAGGGCGAAACAACCCGGTAACTTAGGATGAGTGTTTTTCTCGAACCTTTCCAATACGCCTTTATGCGTGACGCGCTTCTCGTGGGGAGCCTCGTCGGCGCGATGTGCGCAGTGCTTTCCTGCTACCTGATTCTTAAAGGCTGGTCGCTGATGGGGGATGCGGTATCGCACGCGGTTCTTCCCGGGATCGTGCTGGCTTATATCATCGGGTTGCCCATTGCCTTTGGGGCGTTTGTGGCGGGGTTGTTATGTGCCTCGACGAGTGGATTCATCACCCGCAACAGTCGTATCAAGGAGGACACGGCGATGGGAGTAGTCTTCACCGGATTTTTCGCGGTCGGGATCGTGCTTTTCAGTAAAACCAGTTCAGATATGCATCTCGATCACATCCTCGTCGGCAATATTCTAGGCATCACGCGGACGAATGTGTGGCAAGCGGTCGGGATCTCCCTGTTTGTTCTCGCTACCACGCTGATCTTGAGGAAAGACCTGTTGCTCATTTGCTTTGATCCGGGGCAGGCGCGGGTGATGGCATTGCCTGACAGGGTGCTGAACTATCTGTTGCTCGGTTTGCTTTCGCTGGCCATCGTCGCATCACTCCAGGCGGTGGGGATTATTCTGGTTGTCGCCATGCTCATCGCACCGGGATGCGTCGCCCACATGTGGACGGACCGTTTCGATAGAATGCTGCTAGTCGCCGTGTGTTCCGCCGTGTTCTCCACTGCGGTCGGTATTCTTGTCAGTTTCCACGCAGGTGCATCGACAGGTGGATGCATTGTTCTCGCTCAGGCACTGCTATTTTTTATCTCGCTCTTTTTCGCTCCCAAATACGGAATTGTTCCGAGAAACCGGAAATCGGTAGCTATATCGGGATCGAAAAATTCTTAGCGTCGCTGGTCGTTGACATTCCAGAACGATCATACCGCTGCAAGATAGCGCATGTCCGATCAGTCGAGGGTGCGGACGCGAAAGAAGGCGCGGTCATCGGCGGGGACTGTCCAAGCGGTCAAAGGGCCTTCGGCGAGAATTTCCGGGGAAAGATCCGACCAGCCCGCGAGGGTGGGGCTGATTTGGACGTGGTAGCGGCTGTTCGTGACCGAATGCCACTGGAGACGGTAGGCTCCGGCGGCGATGGCGCGGAAATCCGAGATGGCGAGCGGAGCGACAGCGAGGCTGGCGGCTTCCTTGAAATCCGTGGAGACGCGGAGGTTGTCGATGCGGGCGGTGGCGGTGGATTGGGTGGCGTTTTGGAAACCGGAGCCGAGCTGGAGGCGATCAATCAGGCCGAGATCGAGGTTGGTGAGGGTGGCGTCCGATTGGGTGGGCTCGGTATCGCCGGGATCGACGTAGAGGCGGAGGGTGTCGTTTCCAGCCACGGCATCGTAGCGGAGGACGAGGCGGGAGAGGGTTGTGGAAGATTTGGTGGTAGTGGCACGGGTGTTGGATATGCCGATAGAGTAGAAGAGTTCGCCGAAGCCGCCGATGAGGAGCTTGTTGGAGGTGCCGTTCTGAAGGTTGATGCCGAAGAAGCGGGTGCCGCTGTTGAGGTTTTGAAGGGTGACGCCGAGATAGGTCGTGGTGCCGTTTTTTCCGAAGGGAACCTCCAGATCGCGGAACGAAACCGTCGAGCCGCTGGTGGGGGTGATGCGGGCGAAGCGATTCTCTGTTTCCTCAACGACGTCGATGGTGCCGTCGGAGGGGGCGGACCAGCCAGGTGAGGAACTGAAGCCCTGGCCTCCGCTGCCGCCCGCGAGGGCTTGGTCGGCGGAGTAGGATTCGAAGTCCTCGTAGGCGCCGGTTTCAGGGGCGGAGTCGAGCCAAGCGGTGGAGAACCGGGCGAAGTCGATGCGCTCGTAGGGACCGTTCTCTCCGGACTCGTAAAGAAGGCCGATGTCGCCGTCCGGAAGTTTCACCATGTCCGAGTAGGCGGAGGGACCGGCGTGGATCAGGCGGCCGGCGTTCCATGTTTCCGCCTCGTCAAAACTGCTGCGGACGGTGAGGCGGACGCGGGCGATTTCCGAGGCGGGATTGGAGAAAAGGATGCGGTTGATGGGGTCGCCCTTGTCGGTGGCGGAGTGGCGGAGGACGCAGCCGTGGCAGGCGTTTGGCTCCGGCTCGATGAGCTCAGGGGCGAGGGTGGGAGTACCGAGAGTTTCCCCGCCGTCCGCGCTGTATACTTGGGCGCGGGGCTGGACGGTGACGCCTTCGTTGCGGGCATTGAGGTAAACCCGACCGTCGGTGAGTTCGACGGCAGTTGATTCCCAGGGGCGGATGTTCGGAGGATCGGAGTGGATTTCACCGCCGACCTGCCAGGTCGCGCCGCGGTCGTCGGAGTAGAGGATGTGGGAGGCGTTGAAGTTGCGCTGCTCGGTGTTGTCGGGATCGAAGGTATGATCCGAGTGGTCGCAGGCGATGATGAGGCGACCGGCGTGGGGGCCGCGTTCGAGGCGGATGCCGTGGCCGGGACCAGTGGCATACCAACGCCACTCCTCTTCGGGCTTGCTGGCCTGTTCCGTGATTTCCACCGGAGGAGTCCAGGTGACGCCGTGGTCAGCGGATTTCTGGTACCAGACGCGGCGGATGTCGTCGCTGGTGCCCGCGACGATGGGTGCCTTGCTGTCGTCGGGGTCGTTGGAGTTGGTGACGAGGTGGACGGTTCCCTGATCATCAACCACCGGAGCGGGGTTTCCGTAGGTGTGGTCGCCCAGGCTGCCGACGACCTGCAGCGGGGTCCAGGTGGTTCCCCCGTCCGAGCTGCGGCGCAGGACGATATCGATATCGCCGGTATCGCTGAAACCGGCGACGCGGGCTTCGGCGAATGCGAGAATGTTGCCGTTGGCTGCGGTGATGATGGCCGGGATGCGGAAAGCGGTGTATCCGTGGGTTCCTCTGGTGTAGATGTTGGTCCGGGTGAAATCTGCCGTGGCGGGAAGGGCAAAGGCGAGGAGCGCGAGGAGCGCGAGGAGGGTTTTCATAATGCGAAGTGGGGACGTAGAGAAGCAAACGGGCCGCAACTCGAAGGCCCGACCCGTTGTGTGGAAATGGTTTTGGACGCCGTGGATTCTAGGCGCGGCGGCGGCGCAGCAGGGCGAGAGTTCCAATTACGCCGAGTAGGGCAGTGGAAGGCTCCGGCACCGCGTAGCTGAGGTTCAGGCCATCGTTGTCGATGTAGATGTCATCAAAGTAGGATGCCTTGAGGTTGTTGTTCGGGTTGTTCCTCAGGACGAAGGTGGAAAGGGCGGCGGCGTCGGTGTCACGGAACGCGAGGCCGGTCGCAAGTGGGGAGCCGGTGAAACCCGTTCCGTCATCGACCTTGGCATAGACATCGACGGTGTTGGCGGCGTTGTCCGCGACCAGCCAGATCGCATACCAGGTGTTTGGAGAGATCGTGAGCACATCCATGCTGGATGGACTGATGCTGCCGTCCCCGTTGCGGATGTTGATGGCCCCGTTCACATTGGCATCGTTGCTATCCTTGATGATTCCGTATGTCTCGTAGTCGCTTGTGCTGGCTCCCGGGGCGGCCTCGTTCACGAGTGCGAAGATGGTATCGGTGGGAGTGCTGGCGGCAGAGTCGAAACGGGCGCGCAGGAAGAGGGTGCCGGTGGAGGTGGAACCGGAATTGCCGATGGTGTTGGCGAAGGAACGGTAGGCCACGTCTTCGCTACCACCGCTACGGATCGAGGAGCGCACAACCTTGTTTCCAGAGAGAGTTACGGAGTCAAAGGAATTTCCGGCTGTCCAGTTATTCTGGCCGTCGAGGTTTGCCCCGTCGCCGGAGGTGGATTCAAAGTTATCGACAAGTACGAAGGCGGCGGATGCGGGGAGGGCGATGAGGCCAAGGAGGGTGGCTGTGATTGTAGAGGTTTTCATAGTGTCTTGTATGCGCGTTAGAATGCGGGGTTAGCTAGGAATCAGGTAAAAGCGTTGCAGTGATTGAACTGGACGTCCATTCTGTTTTGCGTATTTATTCTACGGAAATGCGGCATTCGGAATCATTGGGGAAACGGAGGAACCTGCTGGTCCTGGTGTGGAATGATTACGAGATTGGCCGTGGGATCTTGCGCGGGGTGAGCCGTTATGCGCTGCCGAGCAGGGGGTGGACCATCCATTTCCGCCATCCGAAGCCGGGGCAGATGAAGGATTTCCGCAAACTGGATCCCGTAGGTGTGGTGGCACAGGTGGCGCATCCGGATCTAGCGGACGAGCTGACGGACTGGAAAGGAATGCCGGTCGTGAACGTGTCGAACGTGCGGAAGGAAAACCGGTTTCCGCAGACGGGATTCGATGATGTGGGGATCGGAAGGGTGGCGGCGGAGTATTTCCTGAACCGGGGTTTCCGGAATTTCGCATTCTTGGGACAAGGGGAACGTGAGAACGCGCGGCAGCGGCAAGAGGGGTTCGCGGAGGTGCTGGCTGGGCGCGGCCATTCGGTCACGGCGCGGTGGTTGGATAGACCGTCGAGGCTGAGGGCGGTAGTGGAATGGGAAGGTGTCGGGGAGAATACGCGGAACTGGCTGATGGGGCTGCCGCGACCGCTGGCGCTGTTTTGCCACAATGACATCCAGGCGGCCGACGCGCTGCGACTTTGTGCGGAGCTGGGAATTTCAGTGCCGGAGGAGATGGCGATCCTGGGGGTGGATTCCGATCCGATGTTCTGCTGTCTGAATCATCCGTCGCTATCGAGCATAGCCATCCGCCCGGAGGAGGTGGGGTTTCTGGCAGCGGCTCGGTTGGACGCGATGCTTGCGGGAAAGGGGGCGGGAGCGGATCAGCGGGTGGAGCCAGCGGGGGTGGAGGAGAGACAATCAACGGAGGTGATCGCGATCGAGGACGAGGCGGTTGCGGCGGCGCTGCGTTTCATCCGGGAGCGGGCAACGGCAGGGATCATGGTGCCGGAGGTGGTGGCAGCGAGTGGGACAAGTCGGCGGATGCTGGAGCGGCGGTTCGGCGATTTGCTTGGCAGGTCGCCCGCTCTGGAGATACGCCGGGTGCGACTGGAGCGGGCGCGGGAGTTGCTGCGTGAGACGGGGCGGAGTCTTGAGGCGATTGCCGAAGTCTGCGGATTCAACAATGCGATCAGGATGACCGAGGCGTTCAGGCGGGAGTTCGGTCAGACACCGGGGCGTTACAGGAAGGTGATGAGAGGTGGGAATGTTTGATCTCCCCCTCCCATTGCAAAGTGGATTTGGATTCCGAGAGCTGCGGCGTATGTAAGTGTGGTCGTACTGCGCGCGGTCATGAATAGTGGAATTGAACCTGAATGACGGGTGGCTTGAGCTTGTTCAGCCCAAGGGACTAAAGTATCCCCGTTCTTGGTAGACGGAAAACTACGCCCCATTCGCGCGGCAACCCGGACTTTGTGTGGAACCCGGCCAAGATCTCAGCAAAGCCGGATCATGTCCTTTACGAACTGGCCCCAGAGGAAGAGCAGGCCGCGCTTGGAGTATTGAAAATGACCGTCCTCGGTGAGGCGGATAATGCCGCTGTTGAGATTGTGTTCCACTTGGTTGCGCATCTCCAGCTCTATCCCGGATTCGAGGGTCTCGGGATCGGGGACCAGAAGTTCGGTTGAATCGATCTTCATTTTCCCCAAAAATGATCGGTGATCGGCGAGAATTTGGTGAAAGCATGATTTCTCACAAGGGACGTGGTTCCATGTCAGCCCGGGAGCGCACCGGAGAGTAGGGGCGAAGGGGAAATTCGTGGTGCGCCAAGTTTTCCCTTTAGCGTCGGTAGAAGTGACGGAGATGAAAGCGAAGGCGACTTCGTCTTGTTCACACAAGCAGACAGAAGCGATGGCACGTTCTTCGGGATGCCAGAAAAGGCGGAAGTGCTGCTGCATCCCGGACCATTGCCAACCACAATCTGAAACATGCTCAAATCCCGCTTCCTCCATCCCAGCTGCGGCTTCGATGGCATTGGGAAAGAACGATGGATTAGGCAGATCCTTGTGGCGAAGGCGGTTGTTCAGGGGCATACGCAGGCGCCGGACATGGGTGAGTAGCTCAATCCACGGGAGAAAGAACCAAAGGCTGGCTCCCGCGATGCCGGCAAAAATGTTGCCGCTGATGAAGTAGAAAAAACAGAACGTCGCGAATAGAAAGACGATTGCTCCGAATTTGCGACCGAGGTTTACTCGCGACGACCGCATAGCCATTGCCAGGACGAACAGGCCAATGACGATCAGTGATTCACGCATATGCTTTCAAACTCTAAACTTTAAATTTTAAATCTCAATGAAGAGTTTGGAGAGGGGGGATTTGGGTGGTAGCCCAGTGTTCTTGGAATTGTAGTTTAAGATTTGAGGTTTCAGTCAGCGAGGGCGTCCATAAGGTACTGGGACGGGCGGAAATTCTCGATCAGGATCTCCTGCTTCCCGTGACGGTTCATACGGACCTGGCTAAGGTTGAAATTTGGTGTCTTGTGCGGAGCGAAGAGAATGTCATCGTGAGTGGCATTTTCGTGTTTTTTGAACATGTCAGGCAGGATATCGCCGCCGAGATGATCGTCCCGTCCGGTGGCGAGGTGGCAGGTGCCGAGAACCTTCTCGTCCTGAATATCCGCGTAGGAAACCGGCAACACCTGAGTACCAAAACCAAGCTCACCGAGTGTGCCGGTCATCGGGTCGTCTTTGAGGCGGGCGTTGTGCGCGTCGATCGTTTCTTGGTTCCCTTCGATCAGGGTGGAGCGATAGATGGAACGATCTTTTACATCGAGGACCCCGAGTGTGCCGTCCTCATATTTCATCGGGAACTGTCCGTTCGCATCGGTGGGGACAAAATACACCTCGCCGGCTGGCAGGTTTGCGATGTCCGGTTTCTTTCCGAGGCAGAGGCCGTGAGATTTCTGGGCGTCTTGCTTGTCGAGTCCGAGTGTGGCGGTGAGAGTGCGACCATCCTCAAGCTGGAAGTCGATTTCAATACTATCGGCGTTGGTTAGCGCGAGACGGATCTTTTCCGCATCGCGGGAAACCTCGCGGTAGTCAACGGCGAGGCCGGAGTTGAGGATTACATCGTTGAGACCGTGGAGGGTGGCTCCGCGGAACCCAAATTCCTTCGCCTTCGCGGTGAGAGGGGCGGTGGCGGACCAAGTGGATATACAGAGGATAAGGTTGTAGTTCGGGTAAATGTCCCGGTCGAGCGAGAGCTGTTTCCCGGATGAGTCCCAGACCTCGTCGGACAGGTCGAGGTTGGAGCCGTGGGTGCATCGATATGCGAACATCTCGCCACCAGTCAGACCCAGCTTCTCCATCGCGTGGTTTTTCAGCGCGTTGTAGAAGTATTGGTGGGCATTTTTCTGGACGGGAAAGCCCTCTTCTTTCAGGAAACTGAAATCTCGGATGTAATCGGCAGGTTCGTCGAAATCGATCAGGATGCACACGCGGCATCCCATGGTCGGCTCGAAAACCGTGTGAAGAAGGCGGACAATATCGAACTCGGGGAACTCGCGTTTCTCAGGATTGAGGAGGATTTCCGGGGACAGGTAGGTGGGCAAGGTGGGGAGGGCTGTTGTTGCCATGGTAGGGCGAAGTTAAAACCTCGGTGATACATCGCAAGCTGCGAATTGCTGAAAGTTCAATCGCCGAAATCGAACCCTTCCGCTGGTCCGGACTGTCCACCCTTCATCTGACGAAGCAATTGACTCCGATCCTCAAGGCTCTTCCAAACATGCTCGGCAACGTAGATCGGAGCCTGCGCCCGAGCGGCGATGGCCAGGCAGTCCGAGGGTCTTGCGTCAATCTCAACGATCTTTTTCTCCATGATTTCGTTGGTTGCCTCGAGAATCAGACGGGCGTGGAAGACTTCTCCATCGGATTTGTTAATGATCACGCGCACCACGGAAGCACCAAAGGCGGAGAGTGTCAGCATGTAGAGGTCGTGAGTGATGGGCCGCGGCATCTTCTGTCCGCTCATGGCGGTGTTGATGGATAAGCCGACGGCGGGATCGATATAGAACAGAATGACCTTCGAGCCATCTCCTAGAAATACGGCACACCCTGCCTGGGTCGGCATCAACGCGATGATCTCCACTCTCACTGGTGACGGCATGGCGGGAAATTGAGACGTGGAAGGGGAGATGTCGAATCCGAACTCTATCTCAGAGGGAGCGTGCGAGAAACTTTCTGGACTGGACGACGTATTTCAGAGCCCAGTCCTTCGTCTTGGATTGTTCTTCGAGTGAGAGCGTTCTCACTACCTTTGCGGGAGACCCGAGAACCAGCGAGCCTGGTGGGATTTCCATGCCGCCAGTGACAAGTGCGCCCGCACCTACGATGGATCGTTCGCCGATGATCGCTCCGTCCAGGACGATAGCTCCCATGCCAATCAATGCCTCATCCTTGACGGTGCAAGCGTGAAGAATAGCGGAATGGCCAACGGTTACGAGTTCACCGAGGTAGCATCCGTAGTCGTCGGATAGGTGGATCACTGCATTGTCCTGCACGTTGGAGCGTGGGCCGATCACGATCTCATTGATGTCGCCACGGAGAGTGGAGTTATACCAGGCACTGGCGTTTTCGTGGATCGTCACACGTCCGATTACATCCGCGCTGCTGGCAATGAATGCGGAGGGATGGATCGTTGGGGAGAATTCTTCGTAGGTCTCGATGGCCATGCCGCAGGCAAGCACAAGGCGGAACGGATGGCGAGAATGGAAGCACTGGCGCGTATGTTTGAAATTCTTTCAGAACTGTGTAATGGGGACGGTGCGCCGGTCGTAGGGCGGATTCAGGAGTTTGGTGGTTCAAGGGTTTTCGGAAATTGTTTCTGGACATTGAAGGCGAGTCCCGGCCTTAATTTATGGGTCGTGAATCCCTAGGAAGAGATCTGTTCTTTCTCTTGTAGCAAAAATTGCCGACACCCCCAACTCCCCATGAAAAAACTAGCAATAATTGCCCTGATCGCCTGCGGTTCCTTCGCGAATGCCCAACAGGTTTTCGAATATCCTGCCGACGAGCCAACATTCGCCATCACATTTCCCGAAGGTTGGACGGTGGAGTCCGAAGACGGTGAATCGCTCTCCGGTGCGCCCGAGGACGGGCTGGTAGCTGTCGAACTTGTAGCTCTGGAGGCGGATGAGGCGGACGGTGCCATCGCCGAAGCGAAAAATGCTTTTGCCGAACTCTACGAGGATCTCAAGGTTGACGAAGTTCAAGAGGGTGAGCTTGGAAATATGAAGGTGAAGCTGTTTAACGCGAAAGGCACAGATGAGGAGGGTGATAAATCCAATATCAATTGTGCCCTTTTTTCCCCTAAGGGAGGCACGACTTATTTCATGTTGTTCTTCGTCGGAAGTCCGGAAGGGTCGGAGAAACATGCCGAAGCTCTCACCGGAATCCTTCAGTCCATGGAATCTAAATAGCGTTTCGCGCAGATTGCCATTACGCCCCTTGTTTCCCAGTATGAAACCGGGGGTGTTTTGTTTGTCAGCCCATCCAGGTCATGAAATCCATCCCGCTACTCTTTGCCCTTTCCACCCTGCGTTTGGTAAGTGAGCCCTCCTTCACTCCGTGGTCGTTTACTGAAAGAGACCTGTTCCCGAGTGCGATCATCTCCACGGCTACGGTCGATTGGAACGGGGAGCTAGAGAATGCGGAGGACAGAAAAATAGAAGGCGATGCGGACCTGGAGGAGGGTGAGCTTCCCCTCTACGGTGACGAAAACGGGTGGCTCGGCGTGGAACTGACGGGTGTTCCAAAAGGTGCAAAAATCGAAGTGGAGGTTTCCGTAGATGGATTCTTGAAGCCTTCGAAATGGAAGGGGACTGCCGTTTCCGTCACGGAGGACGGCGAAGTCCACGTAATCCCCAAGGGGATCTGGACATTTGCCACTCTCCAGAAAGTCCGACAACAACGTCCGGTGAACGCATTGTTCAAAGTAAGCGTCAACGGAGTGGCGCTGGAGGCCCAGAACGAGACCTGCGTCCTTAAATCCATTAACGATTGCCCGTTTTACATCCTGTGGGATGAGGAAGGGGAGGATTTTGATGATTTTTCGTGGCTCTTTGCCGCCTATGTGAATGAGAACCATCCTTGGGTAGACGGAATACTCAAGGATGCCATCAAGAGTGGGCTGGTTTCCTCGTTTTCGGGTTATCAGTCGGGCGATCCGGAGGAAGTGATGCTCCAAGTATTCGCCGTGTGGAACGTCCTGCAGCGCCGTGGAATCAAATACAGCGACATTTCGACCACGACCCCCAGCAATTTCGTGGTAAGTCAGAGCGTCCGCTTTCTTGATCAGACCATTGATGCGACCCAAGCGAACTGTGTGGACGGCTCCGTCCTTATGGCCTCAATCCTAAGGAAAATAGGAATCAACGCCTATCTGGTCATGGTTCCCGGACATTGCTTTCTTGCCTTCGATCTCGGGAAGGGAGAGGACGATGAGCTGGTAGGACTTGAAACGACGATGCTTGGAAATGACGATCTCAGGCCGCTAGAAGAACTTGAGAATCTCCCCGAAAAGCAGTTGATGCGGGGGTTCAAAGCCTCCTACAGAACTTTCACAGCGGCCATCGAGGCCGGGAGCGACTCGATTGATGAGCATGCCGAACAACTCGTGGAAGGAAGCAATCCGGATACTCAACTGATTTCCATTTCGGAAGCACGCGAGTTCGGAATCATGCCGATTGGTTTCGACCAAGAATGACAGGCCTCGCCAATCCGTAGGATAGATAGCGAATCTACGAATCCTAAGAATGCCCTGAAATGCAAGGATATTGCCGGTTTCTCAGTAACTAGTGTCCTGTAAAGTTTCGGATGACGGGCACAGGTTCATTGTGGAAAGCCGTCCTTCCAGGCGGCAGCGAAGCACCTTGCCGACTTGATCCCAGCACGACGCTGCCGCCTGGAAGGACGGCTTTCCAAGCAGCCCGAATCGAAGACAGTTTCCATCCGACAACTTAAGTTTTACGCAACACTAGCGCTTTTCATCGATTGATAATTTATGATTGCTCATTTTCACCGGGTCGGGGGCGTGGTGTTTCGGTTCTTGACAAGATGATTCCAATTTGGTGGCTTCCGCCCACCGGGAAATACCGGTTTCCTCTCCCTACGAGTGCCGAGATGATTTCGACACTCACCAGGCCGGCAAAGCCATGAGGCTCCGCCGCAACAAGCGAATCTCGAAATACCCTACCTACCCCTAACCGTAATGGATATAACCTCTCCCATCTGGTACTTTGCCTACATCACCGTGTTGATCGGACTTGCAGGCTACGGATCCCACCGTCTGACCATCATTTTCCTCTACCTCAAGCACTCGCGCAACAAACCGGTGCCGCTGAAAGATTTTGACGAACTCCCGCTCGTTACGATTCAACTTCCGGTCTTCAACGAACTGCACGTGGTCGATCGCCTTCTCGACTCCGTCTCCAAGATCGACTACCCGCAGGACAAGATTCAGATCCAGCTTCTGGACGATTCGACTGATGAAACAGTGGATATCTGCCGGGCAGGTATTGAGCGCCTAGTTGCGCAAGGATTTGATGCGGAGCACATCCACCGCACCGACCGCACCGGTTACAAGGCGGGCGCGTTGGAAAATGGAACTCGCTTCGCCAAAGGTGAATACCTGTTTATTCTCGATGCGGATTTCGTCCCGAATGCGGACGTTCTAAAGAAAACGATTCACTATTTCTCCGATGACCGCATCGGCATGATTCAGACCCGCTGGGGTCATTTGAACCGCACGTTCAATGTTCTTACTCGCATTCAGGCGATGTTCCTAGACGGCCACCTTGAGCTTGAGCAAACAGCTCGGAATCGTTCCGGTCGTTTCTTTACCTTCAACGGGACTGCCGGAATCTGGAGAAAGTCTTGCATCGCCGATGCCGGAGGCTGGGAGCACGACACTCTTACTGAAGACATGGATCTCAGTTACCGCGCCCAGTTGAAAGGATGGCGCTTCATTTTCCTCAACGATGTGGAAACTCCTGCGGAGCTTCCTGTCGATATGGACGGCTTCAAGAGCCAGCAACACCGCTGGACCAAAGGCTCTATTCAGGTGTGTAAAAAAGTTCTTCCGGCGATCTGGAAGAGCAAGGTGCCGCTTTTCGTGAAAATGGAGGCCACCGCCCACCTTACCTCGAACTTCGCCTACCTGCTCCTCATCTGCCTCTGCTTCCTGATTTATCCCAATCAGCATGCACAACCGGATTTCGGGAAACTCAGCTACTACATCGTCAACGTCCCGATCTTCTTCTTCGCATCGGTTTCCGTGATCCTCTTCTACCTCACCTCCCAGAAGGCTCTTCGCCCTGCGACTTGGTGGAAGGAAATTCCATACCTTCCGCTCCTGCTAGCACTGGGTATCGGCATGTCGATCACGAACGCAAAAGCAGTGATCGAGGCTCTCTGCAATCACCAGACCGCCTTCATCCGGACTCCGAAATACGGGATCGAGAAGAATAATTCTGATTGGAAAAAGAGTAGCTATAAGGCCATGAAGACTCTCACTCCTTTCGTGGAGTTTCTCTTCGGTTGCTTCTTCCTCTTCGTGGTGATCGAGGCTGCGATGCAAGGTAGATGGTCGTCTGCGATTCTTTTGCTTCCATTCCCCGTCGGATTCTTCTATACATCGATGTCCTCGTTGGCACGCATGATGCCTTCGTTCTCCCGTCCCGGAACTACTAAAACGCCAGCCGCCAATCCGACCGATTCCAAATAGAACATGAAAAGAGGTATCATCCACCTGCTTCTCCCCGCTCTCAGCCTCCTTGCGCCGCTGTTTCTCAATAGTTGCGGATCTTCACGCGTCGACGATCGAAACCAAATGGTGGTAAGCGTTCGCGATCAAAAAATGCTTCTTCTCCGTGACGGCAAGCCCGTCAAGTCATACAAAGTTTCCACTTCGAAATTCGGAGTCGGCGATATTCCGAATTCAAACCGAACTCCGTTGGGTAAGATGAAGGTTGCCAAAAAAATTGGTGGAGGTGAACCCGTCGGTGCTGTCTTCAAGAGTCGCCGCCCGACCGGAGAGGTGATCAAACCAAATGCTCCTGGACGTGACCCTATCGTAAGCCGGATCCTCTGGCTAACCGGCACCGAATCCGCGAACCGGAATGCATTTCGCCGCTACATCTATATTCACGGAACTCCTGAGGTGAATCGTCTGGGGACTCCTGCTTCCTATGGTTGCATCCGTATGGATTGCTCCGACGTTGTGGATCTTTACAACAGGGTCGGTCCTGGAGCCGATGTCGTGGTGATCCGCGGTTCTCTTAATACTCCGAAGACTCAAAAAAATTACACCGCCTCCCGGTGAACAAAGATCAGGGATTTTTCTCGGAGATGAGCTTGACAGATGCGGTCAGAGTCCTCTAGCTTCCCGCCCCTTCCGCTACGGAACACCTTTTCATCATACCGTCTATCTCCAACTTACCATGGCCAACACGAAATCAGCAATCAAGCGCAACCGCCAGACCATCACTCGCACGGAGCGCAACCGCGCGGAAAAAAGCCGCATGAAGACCGCTCGCAAGAAAGCCCTTGCAGCGATCGAGTCCGGCGACAAAGACGAGGCTTCCAAGGCAGCTTCAGAATTCGCATCCGTGGTGGACAAGGCTGCCAAGCGCAACCTGATTCATCCGAACAAGGCGTCGAATCTTAAGAGCAAGACCGCTAAGGCGATTGCCGCGATTGCCTGAGATTCGGTTTCGGAAATTTCCAATCAATCAAGCGGGCCGGACATCCGGTGCCGCTTTTTTTGCAGAACGATGCAAACTCCAACTCCAAACCGAGCGGAAACCGCCGCGAAAATCGCTGCCAACCCGACGAACTATAAAGTTTGTGAGGGCTGTGACTCCATTGTCGGGAAAGCTACTGCGATCTGTCCGAACTGCCACAGTTTCCGCTTCGATGCAGCTGCAGAAACGGTGGTCAGCCAGGCGGTCTTGCTCGGAAACAGAGAGCAACGATCAGTCACTGCGGAAGATCTCGCCTGAAATTCTTCTCCCATGGCTATAGCTTTCAAGGAATGGCAAGTCGTCTGTGACGCGTTGGCAAGTGGTCGCCAATCGATCCTACTGAGAAAAGGTGGGATTCACGAGGGACGCGAAGGGTTTTCGTTTGCCCACGATTCTTTCTATCTGTTTCCGACGAAATTCCATGCTCAATCACAACAGGTGAGGGAGGGAGATTTTACCCCGGAGACCGAATGGCAAGTCGGTGATCCCTTTGAAATCACACACTGCTGTATTGCGGAGTTCGCGGTGACGTTGACGGATTGGGATCGCGTGGAAGCTCTCTTCCCACATCATATTTTTACTGCGGAGACATTGCGGGAGCGCTTTGATTGGGAGGGAAAGGGGATGGCAACCGGAAGCATCCATCTCGCGTTGATCAGGACATGGAAACTCGCCGAGCCGCTGCGTTTGACCTACGAGAAACGCTTCGGCGGTTGCCGTTCGTGGCTGGAGATTCCCGCCGACGATCCTCGGTCGGTTGCGGATTCCGTAGCGGTTCTGGATGACGCGGAATTCGCCCGGATTTACAAGGAAATCGCGATCATTGCCGGGACTTCGCAAGATCTAGATTAGGAGCACTGCCTTCGCGCGGTGTGTCAAAGTCACACGCGCCCGACGTGCGAGAGCTCCAACCAATTCATGGACGGTCGGGAGGAATTGCTCCAACTTCTGGTGATGAATCACTACTTCAGATCGGGATTTTCAGGATGCTTGCTGGGCATGGTTTCCATTTTCGGATGCGATCGTGCGTTTTCGGAGCTGGAGCTGTTCGCGTTTGAGAATGGCCTTGGCTTTGATACGTTTTCCGAAGAAGCGGAATTTTTGAAAGCGGAGGGTTATTCGGGAGTCAGCCAGGTAGGTGGTAAGCCGGAACGAGTTGCCATGCAGGCGGAAACCTACGGCAAGGCGGGGCTTCGGGTCCTGAGCATCTATCTGGATGCGGCTTCTCCCGATCTGGCTGAGGGAGAATCGAAGGAATTCATGGCCAACTTGAAGGGTAAGGTAGAGATGATCGAGTTGACGGTCAAAGCCATGAAACCGGAAACGATAGTGGATGTCCGTAGGATTTCGAACGAAGCGGCTGAAACGGGTCTGAAAGTGGTGCTGTATCCGCATCACGGCTACGCGGTGGCGACTATGCCACGGGCGATGGATCTGATTGCGAAGGTGAACGATCCGAACCTCGGGGTGATGTTCAATCTCTGCCACTTTCTCCGGGGGGAGGATGTCGCGGATTTGGAAAAAGTGATCGCTGACGCGGGAGAAAAGCTCTGTGCGGTGAGCATTTCCGGGGCGGATGCGGACGGGAGGGATTGGGGTGCGTTGATCAAGCCTCTGGACAGGGGAGATTTTCCTATGGAGCGTCTTTTGAAAGCACTCAAAAAGGCGGATTTCGACGGGCCTATTGCGCTCCAATGCTACGGAGTTTCCGGCGACAAGCGGAAGAACCTGGAGCGTTCGATGGCCGCTTGGCGAACGCTCACTGAATGATCATTTCGCGGTGACAACCACTTTGGCCTGCGCGGGGTCTCCGTCCTCATCGACCATCCACTTGATGTGCTGGCCCTTCCACACTTCCTGATCGCCTTTGTCCTCGAAGAACAGCTTTGATTTCCCAATAGCTTCGACGGTGAACTCGACCCCGCCGAAGCCTTCGGTCCTGAGTTCCGCTGTGGTGAAGCCTTCGGAAAATTTCGTGGCCAGGTTGAGCTTTTCGGCAAACTCGACCTTCTCGCGTTTGCCGCCGACGAGTTCAAGTCTGACTTCCTCGCGCTTCATTTCTTTCTCGAATTTCTCGTTGGCCGAATCGGTTTTGCCGCCGCCGTCCTTGTGTGGATCGAAATTCACGGTGACGACGAAGCGGAGCGGATTGGTAAGGGTGCCTTTATCGGTGATTTTTCCTGAAAGCGAAAATCCTCCCCTTTCCGCGGCGATGGTTAGTTCGAAAGCCGCGTCTCCGGTTGTTTTTCCGGTTAGTTTCATCGGCTGCTTGGGATCCTCGGTGGCTGGCTGTTCGCTGGTGAGGGTGTCTTCCTTGATCTGTTTCCTGACGACCTTTCCGTCCGGCATGCTCTCGAAAATCTCATATTGCACGCCGATCGGATTGAAAAGGGCATGCAAGGAGCCGTCACGTTTCAGAGGATAGAGGATGGCCTCGCCTTTGGAGGTGACGCCGAATTGGAATTTCCTGTCCTTGATTCCGACGAAATAACCAAGCCAAGGCTTTACGTTGAGGCCGGGGAGTTCCGCTTGTGCGGGGATGAGGAGTGCTGAAGAGAGGATGAGTGGCAGGAAGTTTTTCTTCATACACTGAGGAAAGCGCAGAAATAGAGGGCACGCCAGTGGAAACAGATGGGAGAAATGTTTTGCGGTGGAGAAGGTCATGAGTTTCGCTGTTGGCGAAGATATGACAGCCGACGAACTATCCCACTCCGCCCTCGAAGACGAAAAACCTCCTGCTGGAATTTCCGTGGAGGCGAAGACTCTCTGGTATGCGAGGGCAGGCAAATGGGATGCTGCACATGACTTGTGTCAGGATGTCCCAGGAGAGGCTGGCTCGTGGATTCACGCATGGTTGCATCGCAAGGAGGGTGATCTGGGAAACGCCGGTTACTGGTATTCGCGGGCGGGGCGGGAGATGCCGGGTAAGGGTGTTAGTCTGGAAGAGGAGTGGATGGGAATTGCATCCGAACTGGTAGGAAACTAAGATGGCACTCGATTATCCAGGAGACAGAGATATCTGGTATTCTCCTTATCAATTGAGGGCGAATGGTTTCCTGAACTCCATCAGTGCGAGGCGGGAATTCGAGGGGGCGCTGATTCGGATCGGGGACGGATATGGGTGTCTGCATCCGTGGCCGGAATTGGGAGATCCGCCGTTGGGAAGGTGTCTCGAGGATTTGCGCGAACGAAGATTCTGGCCGATCGTCCGGCGGGCGATGCGGTGCGCGGAGTTCGATGAAGCTGCGAGAAATCAGGAAGAATCCCTATTCGAGGAGATGGAAGTTCCGCGAAGTCACGCGACGATGGTTCGCGGGGATGGAGCGGAGCTGGAAGCCGCTGTAGAGGCGGGTTTCTCCGTTGTGAAAATGAAGGCGGGACGGAACCTTACGAGCGAAACGGCTCTTCTGGAAGAAATGGCGGGACGTTTTGGCGGACTGAAATGGCGACTGGATTTTAACGAAAGCCTATCACCTGAGGATGCGGACAAGTTCCTAGGCGGACTTTCGGAAAAGGCGAAGGCGGGGCTGGATTTTGTGGAAGATATCTGTCCGTTTTCCGAAGCAACGTGGGCGAATTTGTGGAAAAAACATCGGGTGCGTTTGGCGGTGGATATGGAGTCTGGCCCGCAACGGAAGGCGGCGCAAATCACGGTGATCAAGCCTGCCGTGGACGAGCCTTTCCTCCTAGGTGAGGCGGCGATGATGAACGGGCAGCGTGCGGTGGTGACCAGCTATATGGATCATCCGTTTGGTCAGGCATTTGCTGCCTATGAAGCGGCGCGGACCGAGGTGATTTTCCCAGGTTTAGTGGGAATCTGTGGCCTTCAGACGCATCACCTGTTCGAGAAAGATGCATTTACGGAAGCGCTTGGTGAGTGGGGTCCAGAATTCAAGGTGCCCGATGGGATGGGGCTGGGATTTGATGACGCGCTGGCGGGGCTGACCTGGGTGAAGCTTTAAAATTCAACTTATAAAACTCAAATTCCAAGGAAGAGTATGGAAATCAATGAGATACTTTCGGAGGAGTTTTGGGAGGATGAGGGAGAGGTTTTGTTTGAGACTTCGGGAACGATGGGGAAGGGGAAACGGATTTTACTTTCCAAAAGGGCACTGAGGATTTCGGCGGAGGCGGTGAACGCTTGGTTGGGAGTTTCGGCGGAATCGGTTTGGGGATTGGCGCTTCCGGTGCGACATGTGGGTGGATTCGGGGTAGTAGCTCGGGCGGCTATTTGTGGCTGCGAGTTGCGAGTTTATGAGGGGAAGTGGAATGCCGGGAGTTTCGCAGAATGGGTCAGACGGGAGGGTGTTTCTCATGTTTCTCTAGTGCCTACGCAGGTGCATGATCTGGTGTCGGGTGGGTTCCAGGGATCGGAGCAATTGAAGGCGGTGGTGGTAGGTGGTGGTGCGTTGGACTCGCGTCTTGGTCAGTCTGCCAGAGATTTTGATTGGCCAGTTTTGGCGAGCTATGGGATGACGGAGGCAAGCTCTCAGGTGGCAACTCAGAGTCTGAAGTGTTTGGAGACTCCATTTGCCGAAGGTGAGATGGAGATCCTGCCGATCTGGCAGGGTAGGACTTCGGAGAACGGTTTGTTGGAGATCAAGGGCGAGGCTTTGTTTTCCGGAAGCATGGCTGGTGAGAAATTTGTGGAGAGAGAGGCTGAATGGTTTCGCACGAATGATCGGGTGAGAATCGATGGGAGGCATCTGGTTCCTTTGGGGCGATCTGATTCATTGGTGAAGGTAATGGGGGAGTTGGTAGATCTGGAGGCGGTGGAGCGGGAATTTCTTCAGACTGCGGGGGAGCGACTGACAGCAGGGGATTTCGCAATCATCGCGGTGCCGGATGTGCGGCGTGAGCATACTTTGATTGCCGTTTTTCGGAGAGGGAGGAGGGGAGATTGCTTCGCAGATTTCCAGAAGACCGTGGGAGGATTGCACAAACTCGGGGGTTGTATCGAGGTGGAAGAGATACCTGTGGGTGAGTTGGGGAAAGTTAGAAGAGGGGAGTTAGCGAAAATGGTGAGAGAACTGCGTGCTGCCGAAGAACCGGAGAGTTGATTTTCGGAACATTTTGCGGTGGCGGGATTGGCTAGCAGGGGACAGGTTGGGGCTGCTCCGATGGACAACGTTACCGCTCTCGCCACTCATGCCTGCTTTCTATTTTCGCTGGGACTGTTCGCGCTTGTAGCGGGAGTATCAAATCAGAAGGAAGCAACGGTAAGAGGGAATGTAAGGGTGTGGGCCTACGTTCCCAAAGATCTGCTAGGGGTGGCGGGGATTTTCGGGATTTTCTACCTTTTCTCGATGGCCAACATCATAGCGACGGAGAGCGAGGAGGAGATGAAACTCACAGTGGACGGGATGGTTTTTTCCATGGGTTTTCAGGTTTTCATGGCGGTGGGGGTCACCGCGATTATGGCGACGAGAGTTCCTCCCGTTGCTTGGCTCGGTCTGAAATGGGGGCAGTGGCCGCTGGTGATCGCAATCGCACCGGTGACAGTGTTGTGCATGTGGGCGCTGTTCGCGGGGCTTTACCAGATCGGCTATATGGATCTGATGGACAAACTGGGGGTGGAGAAAGTCCAAGAGTCGGTGACGTTGTTTCAGACCGAGCAGAATCCGGTGCTGATCGGTATGATGGCACTGGCAGCAGGTTTGTTCGCACCGGTGTGCGAGGAGGTGGTCTTCCGGGGATATCTGTATCCTGTGGCGAAGAAGTTCAGTGGGCCATGGGTGGCGGCGCTTTGTTCCGCGCTGGTGTTTTCCGCCGCTCACGGGAGCATGGCTGCATTGTTCCCGCTTTTTATTTTTGGGCTGGTTCTGGTGGCGCTGTATGAGTGGACCGGATCCATCTGGGCACCGATTTCCGTGCATTTTCTTTTCAATGCGGCAACCGTGGCGATCCAACTGGGGCAGAAATATTACGGGCTTGAGCAAACGGTGGTGCAATGAAGACGCTCGGAGAAACGGGTGAAGATGCGTTGATCTCGCGTCTGATCGGACTGGTTCCATTGGCGGAAGAGCCGGGGAGCGGGCCTGGAGATGATTGCGCTGTGATGGATGGTGGTGGGGATTTTCTCACGCTTCTGAAAACTGATGGACTGGTGGAAGGTGTGCATTACGAGGCAGGAGCGGATCCGCGTGCGGTGGGCTGGAAGGCGGTCGCGCGAGTGATCTCGGATTTCGCGGCAATGGGCGGGCGTCCTGACAGGTTTCTCGTGACAATTGCTTTACCGAAATCAACGCAGTTGGATTGGATCGAAGATTTCTATCGAGGTATGGGCGTATGCCTTGAGAAATATGGAGCGGTTGTTGCAGGGGGGGAGACCTGCCGGGTGCCGGAGGGTTCGGCGGGTGTGATCTCCATCGCGGCGACAGGCATGGTCGCGCGAGGGAATGTGGTCTTGAGATCCGGAGGGAATCCGGGCGATGAACTGTGGGTGACAGGAAGCCTTGGTGGATCACTGGCGGGCAAGCACCTTTCTTTTCTCCCAAGAGTGGAGGAGGGGGGATGGCTTGCATCGACAGGATGGGTGACCGCTATGATGGATCTTTCCGATGGACTGGGAAGCGATCTTCCAAGGCTGGCTCGGGCGAGTGGTTGCGGATTTCGAATCGAACGCGAGTTGGTGCCGGTGATGGAGGGTTGCTCGGTAGAGCAGGCACTTGGAGACGGAGAAGATTTCGAGCTGCTCTTGGCGGCGAAAAGTGGGAGTGGGTTTGAAATACAGTGGAGAGAGAAGTTTCCTGACCTGGAACTGACTAAGATTGGAGAACTCGTTGCCGAGGGTGAGGGGGATAGAATCGAAGTCGGTTGGGATCACTTCGGGTGATGACCAACTAGGGCTCTGTTTCTTCGTCGGTAGGAGCAGCTTCCGGGGAAACTTGGAGAAGAGTGGTGAACTCGCCGGCCCATTTTGGCGCAGCCTCATGCGAGAGGTTTGCCTCGATGTGGGCGAGCATGCGGAGGGCGGCGGCACGTTCGTCGCCAGCCTTAAAAAGATCAACCTCGGAGTTCCAACGGAGAGTGGGAAGGGTATCAGATACGAATTTTTCATACTCCGGAGAACGTTCTCCAGTTTTGTTTTTCTCGTCGGGTTTTCCGCTCCATATATCGGCAACTGTGCTTTCATACACCATGCGCTTGGACCATGCACTTTTGAGTGTCTCGAGACGATCCGGGCGACGCAGTGGTGGCAGAAGAACTTGCTCGTAGATCGCTTGGATTTGCACGGGGGACAGGGGCCAGTTCTCGACTTTCAGTCCGTTGATGTCGTAGGCACGCGCAAAGACGGTTGCCGTGACGCTCTGCTGGAGGATGCCGCGGTGTGCCGAAAGATCCTCCGCTTCGGCCATGATGGAATCTAGGGCCTTCGAGGCTTCTATGGCGAGCCGGTCGCGATCCGGATCCTCCGAAGCGGCTTCCAGAGTCAGAACGAGCCAGCGGAGTTGATGCCGAAGCGCGAGGCGAAAATCCTTGTCAGTCAGTCGGTCGTTGTTTTTGCGTTTCCAATCACGGAAATCACCAGACTTTTTCTTCATTTCGTCGAAGTTCACCATCTCTTCGCATTTGAGATAGAGGTCGGCTGCGGCATCGCCGCTGGCCATCGCATTGCGGAAAGCGGTGATTGCAGCGCGGAAGCGGGCATCGACCTTTGCTTCGGCATCCTCGCGGATTTTTTCAAGTCGGTCCAAAAGTGCCTCACGGTCTGCCTGGGTCAGGTCTTCGGCATGTAGTGCCGGTGTGACAAGTAGTAGAAATAGGGAAATCGAAAGGGCTTTCATTGCGAAACAAATAGAGATTTCGCTTGGGTAAGCCAAGGAGATTGCAGGGAGGCTTCCATTGTGTGTTTGGTAAGGATCAAATTTCCGGAGCGTGCCAAGAACCAAAGGCGCGACTCAGGCATGGGGATGAATCATCTTCGTATGCTTAATCGCCTTACGAAACTTTTCGGATAAAGATAGAAGCCTAGGGCCGTGTTCGGAGGGAGCGGGTTCGGGGTCGAAGCGGAGTTGCTGATGGATGGATATCGCCTCATTGATAAGTGTGGGCGATATGCCATGTCGGGACAATCCTGCGAGCCAATTGGCGTAAGTCATACCTGGACGACGTGGTCCCAACAGGCGACGGGCGCTCTTCTCAAGATCATGGAGGGGGGTGCGAACGACGGGCTCACGGGTATAGGTGGTATTTTCTGATGCGACAACGAGCCTAGATTTCCACAGCCGGCGCCCTACAAATGCGAGCACGGAAAGACCGATCAACCACATGACAGCGGTGGCAGCGATACGATTGGCGGGTCGATTTCTCCATAGGAAAAAGTCTTCTTTGAGGCGTTGATAGGTATCCGCCAGCCAACGTGAGTCGCTGCTACTACCAGCGGTTTCGAGAGCGAGCCACCCAGGTGGGGTGGCATCAAAGTCGATCCACGTCGCGTTGGCGTCGTCCCAGTATCGGCTCCAAGCATGCCCGTGGATGCCGCGGATGACGAATTCGTCGCGCTTCAGGTCGCGCTCGGAGACCGTGTAGCCGACGCAATAGCGCGCCGGGACATCTGCGGCACGGAGAAGAAGGGTGGCGGCGGTGGCAAAATACTCGCAGTGGCCGCGCTTGCCGGTAGTGAGGAAAACTTCGATCGGAGTGGGGCGGCGGGAGGCATGTGCCCGGCCGATGGTGAGGTATCGAGTATAGATAAACTCGGCATCGAAAAATTGGCGGATCCTGGCGACCTTCGCGGCGGTATTCGGGAGTTGCGAAAGGCCTAACGAGGTGGCGACCTCTTCGATGCCTTCGCGCTCCACTTCATCGATCTTCAAATCCTCTTCGGGAAAAGGGGGGCTGTCAGGCGCGGCCGAATCGTTCCAACTCACTTGGCCGTCGATGATGGATTTTTTTGGAAACACGCGAACGGTTCCGACTGGGTTTACCTCAATTCCGTCGAGTTCGAATTCGCTGAGGCTGGAGGTGTTTCCGGGTAGGGGAAGAGGGGCTTCGGACGAGGAGGCACCTCGCAACTTGAAAGAGGGTAGGGATTTACCGATTTCAGCCGGTGTCATGTCTTCCCGCATAAGAAACTGGGTCCCCCCATCTGCGAGCTCAACGGGGGTGAGTCCGCGGAAGTTCGCCTCATCCTGAGGAATCGGATCAGGGAAACTGTTGCGCCAGTTGATACCCTTGTAGCGGTTGTAGGTCGCGAGTCGTAAAAGCCTCGGTGGGCGGTTGCCGTTCTTTGTTTTCAATCGCCACAGCATTTCCGGGGACTGCTTGAGTTCACCGAGCGATCCGATGCTTGTTTTGTTGATAGTGGGATCCGTTCTTGGATATCCGCCCTCCATCGCTCGATCGGTCACCCAGGTGTAGAGCTTGCTCAATCCGATCTGGCCTCCTAGTCCGATGACTCCCGTGAGAATCAGGATTAAAACGAGTGCCAGTGGTCGGGTCTTCATCCGGGAAAACGTCAGCCATCCTCCGAGCACGACCAGGCAGGGGAAAAATGAATATCCGTTCGCGTATCTGCCGAGTCCTGCGGCGACGATGAGCACGATGAAATATACGTTCCCAAAGTTGAAACGGATGATCGCTGGAGAGAGGCCTAGCCGCAGGTTTCGCTTACGGTGGAGATTTGTGAAAAACGAAAAACTATTGAGGGGGATCCAATTCCGCAGGCCGTAGCTTTGCACGAACTGCAGCGGAATGAGTAGGAGTGGCAACCAGGTGAGCAGCTTGGGGAACGCGGTGTAGCGGTCACCGTCGAGCCAGATCAGAGTGCCGGTGATCAGAATAAGCACCATGCAGACTTTCCACGCCATTGCGCAGGCGGATGTGCGAAAATCCCAGCGGAAACGGATCCAGTTCGCGCTCTCGATGAGCAAAGCAGTCGCAAGTCCGAGCAGGGGATTCCCGTTCATCGCGCCCCAGAATAGTAGGGACGCTCCCAGCAGGAGGCGCGGTGGGGGTTGGATGTTTCCGGACATTTTTGAATTCGAGTGGATCAATATCACGCGGTGTTTCCGCGAGGGAAAGGAGGATTTTTATTCGGGAGCGCGGAGATCGGCGGGCAGTCGGAGCAGATCAGACGCGATAGTGTCTGTTCTCAACCAGTGACCGTTTAGGCCTTCGGGGGCGGCGCCTTTCCCGACGACGAGTGGGACGCACGGCACTCCGGAATTCAGCATGGATTTGAGGAAAGATTTCCGGCCCTCATCCCAGCCGTTCAGAATCAGGAGGCAAGATGTGACGGTATCGCGATGTCGTGCGACAGTGAGTGCGAGCATTTCGAAATCTGACTTCGTCTCGATTCTTACGCCGGCCAAAACCTCCAGCAGTTTGTCCACTCGATCCATCCCTCGACCCGCCGTCACCGTATGTGCTTTGTCCGCAATGAACATCAGATCCAGAAGTGCCTCACTGCGATCGAATCCGACGATGAATGAGGCTGCGACCGAGACCATTTCTTCGAACACCTGTCCGTCTGGGGAGCCGGGAAACGTATCAAGTATCAGTGCGTAACGGGGGTAATAGGTGTCTTCCAATTCCTTGACGACGGGGCGCCCGGTGTGGGCCCAACTTTTCCAATGGATTAGCCGAAGAGGATCGCCGGGGCGGTAGTCTCGCAGGCCGACGAATTCCCCAGAGCTGCCCACTGTATTGCCCGTCTCCTCTCCGCCGATGCGGAAATGGGCGGAACCAGGCATGCGAAGATCGGGCAGGCGGTAGCGCTTCGGCAGCACAATCAGGCGGGCCGGGGCCGCGTTGATCGTTCGGCTTTTCTGAAAAAACCCGAGAGGATCAGGCAACAGCGCGCGGAGATTTTCCATCGCGATCACGCCGCGCTTAAGTGGCGTGACCGTAAGGGAGACGCGCTTATGCACACCCGGATTTAGGGAAAACGGTTCGCTCTGAGGATTTGATTCGAAAGATCGTTTCCGATTGCTCAACCACTGCCAGCGGTAGAAGGCCATGGTGCGGTCGAAGGGATTGCGTTCGCTCTCGCCCGGTTCCTCCGTGCTGGAAAATTCCCGCAAATCTGGTCTCGGGTCAGGAGGGGACTGGAAAAGGATCACCGACCGGAGGAGAGATTTGCTGTTGTTGGTAAGCAGCACGGAGTATTGCAAGGGCTCGCCTGCCGTGGCATGGCGCGGCAGGCGAAAGGAGGCGCTGAGCGAGGACCGCCGGAAGACGACCCAGAAGAGAGCCGCCAATACCATTGCTAGGGAGAAACAGAAGATCTGGAACACCGAATTCCGTGGCTGGCCAATGCTCATGAAACTCGCGAGCGAGACAATCAGCATCGCACCGACCCCGGCAGGGCGGATGCGCATTGAGAACCAATGCTGCACCGCCGCACCCCTTCGATAGAGGAAATGTAGGATGTGGAATCGGCGTTCGGCGGGAGTCATCGCGTGGGGACCGGCTATACGGGGGCGGGTGTTTTCTCAAGCAGATCCGCCACGAACTCGCGCGCATCCATCCCAGAGTATTTCGCCTCCGGTGCGAGAACGAGTCGATGCGCGATGACATCCACCGCCACCGATTGGATTGCCTCTGGGGTGACGAAATCGCGACCTTCGAAGAGCGACATGACTTGGGAAATTTTCATCAGCGCCAGCGATGCTCGGGGGCTGGCGGCGAGCTGGACCTCCGGAATTCCGCGAGTGGCCGCCACTAGGGCTACCGCGTAGTGACGCAGCTCTTCGCTGAAACGGATGTGTCGCGCCGCTGCGGAGATCCCGAGAATTTCCTCCCGGTTCAAAACCTCCTTCATCGTGCTGAGTGGGTGGCCGTCTTCCTGATCTGCGAGAATTTTTGCCTCTTCCTCCGCAGTCACGTAGCCAAGTCGGCATTGCATCGCGAAACGGTCCATCTGCGCTTCCGGCAATGGATAGGTCCCGCGGAACTCGACTGGATTTTGTGTCGCGATTACGAAAAACAGGCCATCCAGATCATAGCGAGTGCCCTCCACGGTGACCTGTCGTTCTCCCATCGCTTCGAGCAGGGCGCTCTGCGTGCGTGGTGAGGCACGGTTGATTTCATCCGCGAGAAGAATGTCCGTAAAAATGGGACCGTGATGAAAACGAAAATCCTGGGTGCGTGGATCCAGCACGGAAACTCCGAGAATATCGGAAGGCAGCAAGTCCGGGGTGAACTGCACCCGCTTGAATTCCGCTCCACCGATTGCTTTTGAAATAGCCTTCGCCAGCGTCGTTTTTCCTGTGCCAGGATAGTCTTCTAGTAGCACATGCCCACCGGCGAACATGCAGGCTAGCACCCGGCGCACCGTTTCCTCCTGCCCTCTCACCACCTCGCACACCGCGCGTTCCAATCGATTCGCCAATTCCGTTTCTTTCATCCTTGTTCCGTCCATCTTCGTGGTTGCCGGGTGAGATTCAACGTTCATCTTTCGCGAAATGAGTATTACCACGAAACGCGGCGACGATGGCGAAACAGACCTGATGTTCGGGCGGCGTATTGCGAAGACATCCCTCCGTTTCACGGCCCTCGGATCTGTCGATGAACTGAACTCCGCACTCGGTCTTGCTCGTGCTGCCGATTCGGAAGGGAAGCATACGGAAATTCTCGACCGTGTGCAGAACCTGCTTTTTGGCCTTATGGGCGAACTCGCCTGCTTGCCCGAGGATCAGGGTAAATATGCCGAAAAGGGCTATTCCGCCCTGACCGAGGCAGATGTGGATTGGATCACGGAAACAGCGGCCGAGATCGAGAAATCCGGCACGAAACTCACTCATTGGGCGGTGCCTGGTGCGGAGGGATCGATGTCCAAGGCTCACCTCGACTACGCCCGTTCCGTCAGCCGCCGGGCCGAACGCGATGTGCTTATCCTCCACGAAAAGGGTGGCGAGGTCCCCCGCCTCATCCGGGTGTTTCTCAATCGGATCTCCGATCTTCTCTGGATTCTCGCGAGGGCAGAATAGAATTCTGTAAAGCGCCAAAAAGGACGTATAAAGTTCGATATTGGCGATAAGCTGTCATAATAGACGTATTAAAAGAAAAAATACGGTAGATGTCGAATTTGACGTTTTATGTTGAAATAGTTGGTTTAAGTGCCATTGTTGGCGTGTATGAGGTTTCACGATGAAATGACCGACGAGAGCATGCTGGGCCTGATCGGTCATCGGCTGGCAGCACTCCGCCTGTCGCGGGATCTCACCCAGCAACAGGTTGCGGACGCGGCGGGCATCGGACTAAGGACCCTCCAGCGCATGGAAGGAGGAGAAGTGGCGGGCAGGCTCTCGGGCTTCGTGGGAGTGTGCCGGGTGCTCGGCCTGAAAGACCGTTTCGAAATGCTTCTTCCGGAGATCGGCCCCCGTCCGATGGACCAGCTGAGACTCCAAGGAAAACAACGCGAACGCGCCTCCGGGACTCGCAAGACTGGGTCGGAATCGCTGCGTGAGGAACCATGGAAATGGGGTGATGAGAAATGATCGCGGAGGTCAAACTGTGGGACACCACCATTGGAGCCATCTCGCTGGATCAGGGAGATGAAGTCGCGAGATTTCAGTACGATGCGGACTTTCTGAGCAGTGGCATCGAAGTTGCGCCCCTGACCATGCCTTTAGGAAAAATCGTCTATGAATTTCCCGGGCTCCCCCGAAATACCTTTCACGGCCTGCCCGGACTACTCGCGGATTCGCTGCCGGACAAATTCGGAAACGCGCTCATCGATGCTTGGCTCGCAGCGCAAGGGCGTGTCCCTGAGACCTTCGATGCGGTCGAGCGCCTCTGCTACACCGGGAAACGCGGCATGGGTGCGCTCGAATTCACTCCTGTCATCGGCCCGAAACCCCGCCGGGCCAACAGGATCGAGATTGATTCCCTCGTGCGACTCGCCTCGGAGGTGCTTTCGGACAGATCCACCCTGAAAGGGAATTTCGGCGGAGCCTCCCGGGAAAAGGCCCTCAACGACATCCTCCGGGTCGGTACCTCGGCAGGCGGGGCGCGGGCGAAGGCGGTGATCGCCTGGAACCGAGAGACCGGTGAAGTCCGCTCCGGCCAGGTGGAGGCGGGAAAGGGCTTCGGCTACTGGCTCCTGAAATTCGACGGAGTCCGCGGCAACCGCGACAAGGAACTCGACGATCCCAAGGGCTACGGAGCCATCGAATATGCCTACTTCCTGATGGCAAAAGAAGCCGGTATCACCATGAGCGAGTGCCGCCTGTTGGAGGAAAACGGTCGCCGCCATTTCATGACGAAGCGCTTCGACCGCCTGCAGGACGGAGGCAAGCTGCACATGCAATCGCTCTGTGCCATGGCCCACTACGATTTCAATATGGCCGGTGCCTACAGCTACGAGCAGGCTTTCCAAATCATCCGCCGCCTCGGTCTCGGCATCACCGCCGTGGAGGAGCAGTTTCGGCGCATGGTTTTCAACGTCGTCGCCCGCAATCAGGACGATCATGTGAAAAACATCGCCTTTCTTATGGATAGGGCCGGCAGGTGGTCGCTCGCTCCCGCCTTCGATGTTACCTACAGCTACAACCCCGATGGTGCATGGACCTCGAAACACCAGATGACCCTCGCCGGGAAAGGGGACGGCTTCACTCTGGATGATCTGAAAGCAGTCGCCAAGACCGCGATGATGAAAAACGGAAGGGCGAAAGCCATTCTCGGGGAAGTCACCGAAGCCGTCGCGAAGTGGCAGGAATTCGCCGAAAAAGCGGATGTCGCCGAAAAGTGGCGCGGGCGGATCGCAACAACGCACCGGCTCGGGATTTCGTGAGTCCGCCTCCGGTAGGAAAAGTCTTTCCACGCGGCGGGAGGCGGATGAGTTTTTCCGGGTATGGAACTCAGTGCGTATTTGAAAAAGGCGGCGTCCGAGGCGGATGCGGCGATGGACGGATTTTTGCCGGGAGCGGCGGAGCGACCCGGCACGATGCACGAGGCGATGCGCTACTGTGTCTTTGCGGGCGGGAAACGGCTGCGGCCGGTGCTTTGTTTGACGGCGGCGGAGGCTTGTGGCGGGAATCGGGAGGATGCGCTCGCGGCGGCCTGCGCTCTGGAGTTGATGCATACCTACTCTCTGGTGCATGACGATCTGCCCTGCATGGATGACGATGATCTCCGGCGCGGTCGCGCGACTTGTCACAAGATGTATGGCGAGGGCATGGCGGTTCTGTGCGGGGATGCGTTGCTTACAGAAGCGTTCATCGTTTTGTCAAAGGGGAAGGGCAGTGAGCGGTATTCGGTCGGAGCGATGGTTGCGGAGCTGGCGGAGACGGGAGGAAGCCGGAAGCTGATCGGCGGTCAGGTGCTGGATCTGGAAGGAGAGGGGAAAAGGTTGGGCTTGGAGGATCTGGTCAGTATTCACGAGGCAAAGACTGCCGCCTTGCTGACGTGCTCGGTGAGACTCGGCGGGATGAGCGCGAACGCGACCCCGGAGGAAATGGATGCGCTCTCGAAATTCGGCTACGCGCTGGGACTAGCTTTCCAAGTGATCGACGACATTCTCGATGTGACGCAGACGACTGAGGTACTAGGAAAAACGGCAGGGAAAGATACAGCGGTGGACAAGGCGACTTATCCCTCGGTGATCGGTCTGGAGGCTTCTAGGGAGGAGGCGAAACGTCTGACATCGGAGGCGCTTGCGGCCTTGGAGATCTTTGGCGAGAGAGGGCTGAGGTTGAGGGAGATTGCGGAGTGGATGCTGGTTAGGGATTTTTAGAGACCAGATCTATCTTCTGTTTTAGTTGAACAAGTTCCAAGGATAGGGCTAATTCCGCCTATCAAAAAACGATCCTTCAGCTTCATGTTGGCCCGGCGGTATCTGAATCCGCGTCGGGCGATGCTTTCTTCGTTCACTCTCATTTCTCTGATCGGGGTAATGTTGGGGGTGCTGGTCCTTGTGGTGGTGATGGCGGTTTACGCCGGATTGGAGCGGGAGGTGAAGGGACGCCTGTTGGGATTCACTCCGCATATTCTGGTGAGATCAGCGGCACTGAATCCTGTCGTGGAGGAAGACGGGGAGGCGGCGGACTGGCATATTCTTGCGGAAGAGGCGATGGCGATCGAGGGGGTTGCTGCTGCCACGGCTTACGTGGCGGACAATGTGCTTCTGGATGTCGGCTCGTGGCAGAGGCCGGTGACTTTCCGGGCAGTGGATACGAGCGATCCCGAGCAGGTGCGCGGGGTGGAGAAGATGCTGGATCTGGAAAATTTCCCGGAGTCCTCCGCCGATCTGGGCCTTGATGACCGGGCGGTGATTTCCTCGGTAGTGGCTGAACAGTTCGCCCTGCGGGTGGGTGACACTTTGCGGTTGTATTCGACCCGGAATTTCGAGGGCGTAATGGATGCCTACAAGGCAACGGAAAATCCGGTAGTGCGAGAGACGTATCCTACTCAGTGGGCGCGCGCGAAGGAAGTGCTGGGAGGATGGCGAAGTGAGGAGGCTGGTGTTTGGACTCTTCAGGCGGACGATCTGCGCGAAGTCTATGATTCTTTTCGGATCATTTTCGAGGAGGATATCAGGGAGCCGGAGCGAGAGATGGTCGAGACGCTTCTCGGCGCGATGGAGGCAGGCGAGAGGGAAGACGAGGAGACGCAGTTCCGGTTCAATGCAGAGACGAAAAAGGCAGTGGAGGACGCATTCAATGCACTTTCCGAAACGGATGCTGAAAAGATGGACGGGGAGATCTTGAAAGGCCTGAAAAATCTAGTCCTACCTAAGGAGGCTATTGTCGTTGGGGTTTATGCTGCCTCGCAGATGGCGGTGACTCCGGAGCTTTTCCTGCCGCTGCCTCTTTCTCAGGATCTAGCGGGCCTGGGAGATCAGGTGCAGGGAGTGGCACTGCGTTTGGACGATCCTTACCAAGCTGAGGAAATCAAGGTGGAGGGGCAGAAATTGCTCGGACCTGACAGGTATCTGGAAACCTGGGGTGACCAGTATCAGGCATTTTTCGCACTGATCAATCAGCAGCGGGTGATGATGTATTTTGCTCTCTCGTTTATTGTATTGGTTTCCGCGTTTTCGATGATGGCGGTGATGTTCACAGTGACGATTCAGAAGCGGCGTGAGATCGGTGTGATGAAGGCGCTGGGGGCTGCGCCAGGGCAGATTGTGCGGGTTTTCCTCTATCAAGGCATGATCCTCGGGGTGTTAGGTGCCGCGCTTGGAGTGGGGCTGGGGCGGGTGGTGATTTATTTCCGCGGAGCTCTTCAGGAGGCGCTCAGGGCGATGCAGTTTGATCCATTTTCAGCGCAATTGACAGGTTTCGGCGTGCTGCCAGCTCACAATGATCCGGTGGAGCAGGCGGTGATCGGTTTTCTCGCATTCGTGCTTTGTTCACTTGCTGCGCTGGTGCCGGCCTTTTTCGCAGCCCGCAGCGATGCTGCAAAATCCCTCCGCAATCTCTAACCATGGATATCTGGCTAATCCGCAGCGGGGTGAAAACCGGCCCGTTTCCCGACTATGAAATCAGGCGCAAGGTCGAGCGTGGCGAGCTAGATGCGGATGCGCGCATCTGGTATGATGGGCTGGCGGAATGGACGGAAATCTCGAAGGTGGATTTGTTCAAAGATGAATTCAATGAAAGGGCTGCAGAGCCGCCAGCATTACCGCCGGAATATCTGGAGCGGGCACAGAGCGCGGCCCAGACGGCTGCGGTGGTGAAGCCACGTCATTTGGGGCGTCGGTTCTGGGCACGGTGGATGGATCTTACGCTCTATTCCGCGTTGTGGTGGATCGGCATGTATCTCGCGGGCAGGGATATCGGCTCGGCAATTCGCAATCCATGGCTCTTGCTGCCGATGTATATCCCTTGGTTCGTATTAGAGGCGTGGTTGCTGCACCGCTTTGGAAGGACTCCGGGAAAATGGTTGATGGGGCTGCGTGTGACGAATGAGGACGGGAGCGAACTCGCTCTCAAGGCTTCCGTGTGGAGATCACTGCGAGTGATGGTGACGGGTGTCGGCTTTGGCTGGGGTATTCTATCCGTGCTCTGCCAAGCGATGAGCTGGTTCACGGCGCGCCGGATAGGGAAACCGATCTGGGACTTTTTAGGAAATCACAAGGTGAGCGCCGATCCGTTGAACCCGTTCAAGATTGCTGGACTGGTGATCGGCTTCATGGTAGCGGCGAATCTTCAAATGGCAGTGAGAGGTCCGCATGAGAGGGAAGTGATCATCGAAATGTTTCCCCAGATGGAGAAACATATGGAGCAACACGATGAATGGTACTTTCCGGTGAGGAAGTAGGGAGAGGGGGAGAGGGGGAGAGCTGTGAAGTGTGGACCCTCCTTCGCGATCAGGAGTGAGTTTGCCTCACGGGGTTCCACGTATGCTCCTGTTTCCTATCCTCTCGCAGTCGCTCCGCACCGCAGAGGGCACCCTCCTCCAGCCGCCAAAGCGGAGGCGAGCCGTCGGCACTCCAAATCCTCACGGGATACCTATTGGCGGCGGTCTTCTTCTTCTAGGAAGATACTCGCGAGGCGGAAGCAGCGGCGGGCGAGTTCGCGCGCATCGTTGTCTCCGATGAGGGCGACTCCTTCTTCGCTGACTTCGGCAAGATAGATTTTCCAAGCGTTCTTGGCTACTTTGTCTGGATCAATGCGGCGGCGTTTTTTCTCCGGTCGAGGTTGCTCAGAGCGCTGGCGATCTTGGCGACGCTCGTCTTTTGGCTGGGAGGGAGCATCGGCGGTTTCCTCGACAAGCTGGATGGTTTCTTCCTTCTCGGAGGTCGAATCCTGATCCTTGTTGCCGCTGGATTTGCCTTTTCCTCCACGTCCACCTCTGCGGCGGTTGCGTTTCGGTTGATCTTTGCTGGAATCGGATTCGGGCAGTTGCTCGTTCTCAGGAGCTTCAACGAGGCTTTCGGTGAATTCTTCAACCGGCACTTCCGCTTCGGTGGGAGGCTTCGGTGCTGCTTTTTTTGCCGCCTTGCGAGGAAGCTTGTTCGAGATGCGGCGGACCTTCGGGGTGGCGGTCTCGGGGGCGGTCGTTTCGGATTCGACCGGAGTGTTTTCTTCAGACATGTGTGCGGAAAGGAATAGTAAAAATAGGAGAGATCACAAGGGTGATCCTCGGGAGAAACGAATCAGTTGGTAGGGGGGAGGTTCCTCAGAAGTTACTGATGTCGTCCAGAGTCTTACTGTCGCCAGAGGTACCAGAGGTTTGACCGTCAGGTCCCTTGGAAATCAAGTCGAAATCCGGGTTTTTCGTGCCAGGTGAGCGGAAGATGTATTCGGCACCCCATGGATCGACGATTGTGGTGGAGGCTCCGGTGCCTGCAGTCCAACCTTGTTTGTTATTTACCGGGTCAAGATCGGAAATGTAGATTTTTCCTGGAGGTGTTGTGCTTGCGCCATCGAAGTAGAGAGCTTTGAAAAGCTCATTTGTGCCCGAGGCGGGGAACGTTCCATTATCGAGTTTGTATTCCTCGAGTCCTCGCTCGAGCAGCTTGATCTGGATGCGTGCCTGCTCGTTCGCCTGCTTCGAAGAAACGAATTTGAAGCCTCCGAGGGAGAGGCCGGCGAGGATCACGACAATCGTGATCGTGACGAGCATTTCGATTAGGGTGAATCCTGAGGTGCGGCGAGTTTGGAGATTGGCTTTCATGGGTTTCGACGGTTCGTCTCCGGTGAATTCCGAAAACGTTTTATAGTGTAACTTAGTCGGGAATCATGGAGTTTCATCCGGTTTTTCCCAGTGCGCGATTGCTCAGTGATTGGCTATTGCTCGCTCATCGTGGAGATCATTTTGATGAGTGGTAGGAAGAGCGCGAAGACGACGGCACCGACGACGAGGGCGAGGATGACGATCATGATGGGTTCGAGGATGGAAGTGAGGGCGGTGACGGCGTTGTCCACTTCGTCATCATACACGTCGGCGACCTTTAGGAGCATTTCCGGAAGCTGACCGGTTTCCTCTCCCACATCGACCATGGAGATGACCATGTTCGGGAAAACCCCGGAGGATGCGAGCGGAGTGACGATGGATTCACCTTCCTTGACTGCCTCGTGAACTTTGGTGATGGCTTGGGAAATGATCACGTTGCCAGCGGTATCGCGGGTGATGTTCAGTGCTTGAAGGATGGGGACACCGGAGGTGACAAGTGTGCCGAGGGTCCGCGCGAAGCGGGAGACGGCGGACTTGCGCTGGATGTCTCCGAAGATGGGCATGTGGAGTTTTGCCTTGTCGATGAACTGGCGTCCGCCCTTGGTTTTTCCAATTGCGTTTATGATCGCATACAAGCCGCCGGCTGCGACGAAGATCCAGACGACGTTCGGAATTCCGAGGAGGGGCCTGCCGAGACAGAACTCGGAGAAGCCGAAGACGATCTGCGAGATCAAGGGGAGATTGGAATCAGTCTCGGCGAACATTTCTTTGAACTTCGGCACGATGAACACCATGAGGAAAATCAAGATGGCGACGGCAATGAACATGACGATGGCCGGATAGACCATGGCCGAGACGATCTTGTTTTTCAGCTTCTGAGCCTTTTCCTGGTATTCAGCGAGACGGTTGAGGACGACTTCAAGAACACCGCCGAGTTCGCCGGCTTTGACCATGTTCACGTAGAGCTTGTTGAACATCTTCGGGTGCTGCGCGAGAGATTCCGAGAAGGTGGAGCCGCCTTGGACGGAATCCGCGAGAGAGCTGATGGTAGATTTTAGGGCGGGATTTGGCTCTTGTTTTCCGAGTACGGTGAGAGAGCGGAGAAGTGGGAGTCCAGAATCGATGAGCGTGGCGAGTTGGCGGGTGAATACCATGAGTACCTTGGGTTTCACGGTGGCCTTCGGCTTGCCGATGGTCATGTTGAGCGAGCTGCCCTTCGCCTTGGTCTTACCTTTTTTCGGGCCTATTTTGCCTGCGGAGGGCTTGCCTTTTCCTTCTTCTGCAATTTGCGTGGGATAGAGGCCCTGGCCCCGGAGTTTCTGAACGGCTTCGGCCTCGGAGGCTGCTGCGATGGAACCGTCGGCTTGCTCACCCTTTGCGTCGAGTGCGGTGTAATTGAAGTTAGGCATGGGAGTTTTTGTGATTCGATGAAGTTTTTGAAAGAAAAGAGGATTTGATGCGCCTTGGCGATGGGAAAGTTTGGTGTCTAAGGAGATTTTTGAATATCGGACATTGAACACCATCTACGAACCCCGAGCGCTTGGACATGGGGGGCGCTGAAAACTTGGATATTTGAAAGTTAGGTGTATTTCAAGACTTCCTCGATGGTTGTTTTTCCGAGGTAGATGTTGCGGAGGCCGTCCTCGCGGAGGGTGTTCATGCCTAGTTCAATAGCTTTCTGTTTCAGGACCACGGAGGGGGCTCGAGCGGTTACGAGTTCGCGGATGGGCTCGGTGATGTTCAGTAGTTCGTAGAGTCCGGCACGACCACGGTATCCTGATTGGCCGCAGACCTCGCAACCGGCGCCGGTGAAGAACTGTTTGTCGCCGAGTTCGTGGGGAGAAACTCCGAGTTGGGAGAGGATGGCTTCGGAGGGTTCGTAAGGAGTGTTGCATTCTTTGCAGATGGTCCGAACAAGGCGTTGGCCAAGGACGCCTTCGAGCGACGCTGCGACGAGGAAGGGTTCGCATCCCATGTCGATAAGACGAGTTACGGCGCCTGGGGCGTCGTTGGTGTGGAGGGTGGATAGAACCAAGTGACCTGTCAGAGCTGCTTGAATCGCGATGGTTGCGGTATCTTTGTCTCGCATTTCCCCAATCATGATACGGTCTGGGTCCTGACGGAGGAAGGCGCGGAGAATGCGGGGGAAATCGAGGCCGATTCCTTCGTTGACTGGAATCTGGATGATGCCGTCGATGTCATACTCAACAGGGTCTTCGGCGGTGAGGAGCTTTGCATCGATGGTGTTGATGCGACGCAGGCCGGCGTAAAGAGTGGTGGTTTTGCCAGCTCCGGTAGGGCCGGTGACGATGAAGATGCCGTTGGGCTTTTCGATTGTTTCGGTGATGTAGGTAAAAATGCTGTCGGGAAGACCGAGGTTCTCCAAGGAGAGGTTGACCGATGAGCGATCGAGAACCCGGAGCACGACGGATTCGCCGTGGTGGGTTGGTAGGGTTGAGACCCGCATATCGACCTGCTTTTCGCCGATCTGCTTGACGATACGTCCGTCTTGGGGGATGCGGCGCTCGGCGATGTTCATGTTCGCCATGACTTTCACCCGTGAAAGGATGGGTAGGGCGAGGTGGACTGGAGGCGGGGCCATCTCATAGAGTGCTCCGTCAACCCGGTAGCGGATTTTAAAATCCTTTTCGAATGGTTCGAAGTGGATGTCCGAGGCCTTCTCTTTGATCGCTTGGTAAAGTACAAGATCGACGTAGCGGATGATGGGTGCGGAGTTTGCTTCTGCCTCGGCGTTGTCTGGATCGAAATCTTCGATGCCGGAATCGAGCTGGGAGAGGATGTCGTCCATGGCCCGACCTTCCCCGCCATAACATTCGTTGATCTTCGCCTCGACGAGGTAGTCCGGCGCGACAACGACGATGATTTCACGGCCGAGGGCGAAGCGGAGGTCTTCGACGGTTTGCGGGTTGAGAGGATCAACGAGGGCGAGGTGGAGGCCTTGCTCGTCGAAGTTTACGGGAAACGCGCCATGTAGGCGGGCGGTGCCGGCGGGGACGAGATCAAGGAGGGCGTCTGGAGGAGTCCAATTCTTGAGGTCGACAAGTGTGGTGCCTAGCTCAGAGGCGACGACGGGCCAGACATCGTCGCGGGATTGTATGACCTCGAAATCCGCGAGTAGCTCGGGCACGGTCTTGCCGCTGTTATCGATCTCGGCGAGGATTTCGTCGGCGAGCGCGGTATCGATCATGCCGCGGGATTGGAAGAGGTCTAGGAGTTGGCGGTTATCCATTGTGAAACTTTAAAATTTAAACTTTAAACCTCAAAGAAGAGGCTGGGAAAGTGGATTGAAGGGTATTTTGGAGGCGTATGAGGTTTTCGGGGATTTGAGATTTAGAGTTTAAAATTTAAAGTTTTAGTCGAAGTCTCCCATGGTGGCGTGGACGACTTCTTCGCCTGAGGTGAGGCCGGAGAGGACTTTCCGGATGCCATCCTCGCGGAGGGTGCGCATACCGAGTTCTCTGGCGCGGCGACGGAGTTGGCTGGTGGTGAGGTTGCCGTTGATCATGGAACGGACTTCGTCGTCGATGTTGAAAAGCTCGAAAATACCCATCCGGCCGCGGTATCCGTTGCCACGGCATTTTTCGCAACCAACGGGGCCAAAAATGGAGGCTTCGGTGACGCGAGAGGCATCAAGACTGAGAGCCCGGAGTTCTTTTTCGGAAAGCTCGGCGGGAGTCTTGCAGACGGGGCAGAGCTTTCGGACAAGTCGCTGGGCGAGGATGGAGCGGACGGCGGAGGCGATGAGGAAGGGTTTGACTCCGATGTCCGCAAGACGGGCGACGGCGGAGGGGGCGTCGTTTGTGTGGAGCGTGGAGAACACCAAGTGCCCGGTTAGCGAGGCGTTGATGGCGATGTTGGCGGTGACCACATCCCGGATCTCCCCGATCATGATAATGTTGGGGGCTTGGCGGAGCATGGCGCGGAGGGCGTTCTCGAATGTCATGCCGATGTCGGCCTTGACCATGACTTGGTTGATGCCGGGTAGCTCATACTCGACCGGGTCTTCCACGGTGATGATCTTTTTATCGGGCCTGTTGATGACGTTCAGACAGGCGTAGAGCGTGGTGGTTTTTCCCGAACCGGTTGGGCCGGTGACGAGGATGATGCCGTCTGGGAGGCCGAGGAGTTTCTCAAACTGTGCCTGGTCATCAGAGAAGAAACCAAGCTCGGGGAGACCGAGCAGGAGGGCTGTCTTGTCCAGAATACGCATGACGATGGATTCGCCGTGGTTCGAGGGGACGGAGGAGACCCGGAGATCGACTTCCTTTTCGCCCATCTTGAGCTGGATCCGGCCGTCTTGAGGTAGGCGTTTTTCCGCGATCGACATGCTGCCGCTCATAACCTTGAGACGGGCGATGATGGCGGGTAGGAGTTTTTTCGGGTGGGTATCGACATGGACAAGTTTGCCGTCCAGTCGGTAGCGGATACGTACGGATGTCTCGAGCGGCTCGATGTGGATGTCGGAGGCGCGGAGGCGGAAGGCCTCGGTGAGTGTCTGCTGGACGAGACGGATGATCGGGGCGTCGTTCGCCTCGACTCCGGCTTCGGAATCGCCGGTGGAAACCTGGAAGCTCTCTTCCGAGGATTCGGTCTTCTTCTCGTCCACGTTATAGAACTGGAGGAGGTGATGATTGATGTCGCTGTGGGTGGCGCAGGCGAGGTTCAACTCACGTCCGATGACGTGCGGGAGGCTGTCGAGCGTTTCGAAATCGAGGGGATCGGCGACGGCGACGGTGAGATACATGCCGTCATCCGAGACAGGGATGGCGCGGTAGCGGCGAGCGATGTCCTCGGAAACGGTGAGGATGACGGAGGGATCGAAGTGGAAGCCAGCGAGGTCGATGAAAGCGATCCCGGCATTGGAGGCGAGAGTCTCGGCAACGACGGTCTCCGTTAGGCTTGTGTCGGCAATGAGCTTCTCGACAATGGTATCGCTACCGGAGAGTGAGGAACGGGCTGTTTGAATATCTTCCTCGGTAATCGCGCCGGCTTCGAGGAGGAGTTCTGCTAGGTAGTCTTCGTTTGAGAACACAGTGAATAAGTTACTTAAAAGGTGGATGGATGGGTTTGGTGACGGACCGACACCTGCTATGATGTGGATAAGTTGGTCAACCGGAGACGGTGTGTCAACAGGCACGTCCGGGAAAAGATGATGTGCGTTTTTTCGAGGGGGGATTCAGGCCGTATTTTCCATGTGGAGCTTACGGGGATGCTGGTCGAGTATACGAAAATAAGTGGCTGCTTCGAGCAGGCGGGTGTCTCGGGGCTTGGTATGAGGTTGGATGAAATTGGAGAGCGCTTGGGATGGGGAGGAATTGAGCCATGGTTCGCTCCAGAGTGCGAGATCGGTGAAGTTTACGTCTGCGGTAATGTCTTGGCGGCCGGGGTTCTCGTAGACTGCGGGCCCCTCGATGCGGTTCTGGAGAAGGTATGCGCGCAAGGTGCCGGAGGGGCGACGATGGTAGATGTTTCCCGCTATGTCCCCGTAGTCGATTGTGAGCATCGCTCCGTTTTTCCATGAGGGGAGCCATGAGCGGAGCCAGCGGTGATAGGAATCATGGACCTCGATTCGTTGGCCGAGAGGAAAGGGGATGTCGAATAGGGATGAGGGCGGTAGTGGACCGGGAGGGAGGAGGATTTCTTGGGAAGTTTGGCGATCGAGGGCGACTTCCTGCCATGCGGTGGGAGTTTTTTCGAACAGGCGGACGGGGAAGGCATCGACGAGTTCGTTCGACCAGATGATAGCGGAACCTTCACAGGCTTCGAGGGCGCTATGAATGGTTTCGTGGTAGGTCGCTTTTTTTCCAAGTAGGGCTTCCTGTTGGGCGCGGAGTGTGGGGGATGAGTCGACAAGGTGAAGATTTGAGCGGAAGCGCAGGAGGGGTGGGAGGTATTGAAGGACTTGGGAGGCGAGGGTGCCGAGGCCGGGGCCGATCTCAATTAGATTCCGGGTGCCGTGGGTTCGTGAAGAATGGCGGATCCATTTGGCGATGCTTTTGGCGAGTGTGTCTGAGAGTTGGGGGACAGTGGTAAAGTCTCCACGAGAGCCGATGGCGGAGATATTGCGCGAGTAATAACCGTTGCGAGGGTGGTGTAGGGCACGTTCCATGAAACTCTCGAAGGTTTCGGGGGCCGTATTTGTGGCGGGAAGCATGGGTTTGGATAATTTGTAACTTCCTTGCTTTCAGGTCGTGAAGGTGGAAGGTTGCTTGAAAGAGAGGAATGATCGGTAGTCTCGTTTCCCTTGAAAAACCTGTCTGATGAAACCCATTTCTCTCCGCATTTTCGTTTGTTTTTTCCTGCTCGTCCGTATCGCCGCGGGGGAGGCGATGCTCCAGTATTTCAACACGTCGTGGAAAGAAATCGAGCGCAAGATGCCGGAACTGGCGGAGGCGGGTTATGGATCGGTCTGGCTTCCGCCTCCGACGAAGGGCAGTGGTGGGCTTTCGGTGGGTTACGATCTTTGGGACAGATTTGATCTGGGATCGAAGGACCAGCGCGGATCAAAGCGGACGAGGTATGGGACGGAAGAGGAGCTACTGAGTTTGATGCGGACGGCGCATCGGTTTGGGATACGGATCTACTTCGACAATATCATGAACCACAATGCGTTCGATATTCCGGGATTCAATCAGTCCACGCCAATCGATGTGTATCCGGGGTTCGTGCCGGAGGATTTTCACTTGAGGCTCACGGAAGAAGGCTTTTTCAGAAAATGGGACAATACGAGGAGCTACGGGGATGCCTGGCAGGTGCAGCATCTCGGGCTTTCCGATCTGATCGATATCGCGCAGGAGCCGGGGGAGTGGAACAATAATTTCGGCAGGAACGAGGGGGATCGGATACGGAAAATCTCATTTCTGCGTCATCCGGGGAATCCGGAGTATTACTGCTATGCGCCGACCTCGGGGGGGCAGAAGCACTCGGCGGGGCAGGGGAAATACGTGGGGTTTGGTCCAGGGAACGGGCTGAGTGCGCAGTTTCTGGAGGACAACAAGGAATACTACAGTGAGTTTGTGGAGGAGCTGCTTTTCCGGGCGGCTAGGTGGAAGATGGATCGCACGAGGGCGGACGGTCTGCGGCTCGATGCGGTGAAACACGTTCGGGATGATTTTTTCGGGGCGGACGGCGCGGGTGCTGACAGCAGTAGCTATGGCTACACGGGACAGGCGCAGGAGCAGTTCAATCTTTCCCGTGGATTCAGCGATTGGTCGAATCACAGGGATACCTTGTTCGATACGGAAAAGCCGCGTGATGATGCGATGCTGTTTGGCGAGCATCTGGGACAGCCACCGGGATACGGAGGTTATATTTCGAGGGGACAGCGTTTGGTGGACAATGATCTGCGAAGCAAATTCAACAATCTGTTGGGGAACCCTTCGTCGGGACTGCAGGGGATGGACGCGGCGGGTTCCGGCGGATTTCCGGCGGCGGTGGCGGTGACACACGCGCAGAGCCACGACAGTGATTTCGCTGCCAGGAGAGAGCTTCAACATGCGTTCTATTTCACGCGCGCGGGATTGCCACTGGTCTATACGGATGGAAATTATCATGCGGAGACGTTGAGCCAGAGCGGGGGAGCATTTCCGAGGCATTCGAACACGCAGTTCCTCGGGCAGGACGGAGATGGGCGGCTTCCGAATCTGATGAAAATGCACCAGAATTTCGCGCGCGGTTATCAAAAAGGTGCCTGGAGTAGCGCGGACTTGGTGGCTTACGAACGGATCGACAAGCGCAGCAATACAGGGATGACCGATGGCGACGGGACGACGGCGCTGGTGATGGTGAACGACAACTATTCGAGCGGTGTCGGGCAGGATTTTTCGACGAGTTTTCCTCCGGGAGCTTTCCTGTGGCAGTATGCGCGGGGGGCCGCGGCGAACGGGAATTCAATGAACGGATTCTCGATTGTTTTGGGTGATGCGGGTGATGGACGAGGTCAGATTTCTGCGAATCTCGGGCAGCAGAATGGGGTGATTGTCCCACCGGGCGGATACTATGTGTTTTCTTGGAAAAATCCTGATCCTGCTCGCGACTGGACGGGTGCGGGAGGCGCGGCGATCACGATCCGCGAGAACGGAAATCCCGTGGGGAAAGTGCGTGTGGTGCGCAAGGACGGGCCGGATGGGGATCCGGGCTACAACCCGCTCGGTCTTCCCGACGATGATCCGACAGACTTTTCATACTCCATCGATATCCCACGTGTGACGAGCGGGGAGGACCTTACGTTTCAGGTGCGGGCGGACGGATCGGCGGAGAACATTTTGTTGAAACTGGATGGTGGGGTCGATCTGAACGGGACGCGGCCATCGGGAAATGCGGATCCGGCCTTCCGTGATTTTCCGCCGGGTGTTTCGGATGACGTTTTTCTAGGATACGAGCAAGCGGATTTCTCGCGGCGCATGTTCTCGGAGAAATTCGCGGCACTGGATACGACGAGATGCACTTTGGGGTCCGCCGGGGCGGAAACATATTCGAAGGTGATCGACACGATGGGTTTTACGATCGTGCCGGGTGCGGGGACGAATCCGACGGGTGATGGAGATGTGGCGACGTTCCTTTTTCACGACCCGGAAGCACCGGTTGGGGGGACGATTTCGGGCGGATGGCCGGGTGGGGTGGTTCCGGATCAATATTCGGAAGATGGTGCTGCAATCACGATTTGGGCGAAGCCGAATTCTGTCGGGCCGGGTTACAGAATGTTTGTCTACTACACTGCAGACGGGACGAATCCCGAAGGGGTGGGAGGTCAGGGCCTTGGTACGACGAATACCGTAGAAATGGATTTCAGTCACACTGAGGGTGCGGACGACTGGTGGGTGAGTGCCGATGTGCAGAAACCTGGGGTCGGCGATACCTTGAAATACAAAATCGGGATTTTCAAAGAAGGCGCTCCTTCATGGTTCCCGTCCAACCAAGGCAGCGCGGAAAAGATTCGCGGGATGACGACCTTGTTTGAGGTCAGCGGCTTCGATGCGACTGAAGTGGACTACTTTCCTCACAACGATTATGCGCGGAAGCAGGATTCTACGAAGGACTACAGCGAGTGGGGGTGGGATATGGAGAAAGGGCTGGAGGAGGGTTTCCATCTTCTGAGTGCGCGGCCGTTCCTCAGTCGTTTGGGCAAGGCTCCGATTTACAACACCTACAAGCAGACCTTTTATTACGACGCAGAGAGACCGGGTGGTGAGGTGGTTTTTCCGAATGAAAACGATCAGCTGAATCAGCAGAGCTACGGGGCGGTGGTGAGGACGGATCGTAGCGTGACCGAAGTTTGGTATCAGATCGTGGACTCGGAAATGACCAACGACGATTCTGTGACACGGTCGATCAACGGCAACGGCGGAGGTTTTGAGCCATTTACCGATGCGGACCGCGATGGAATCTGGGATGCTGGCGAACCCTACGAGGATTTGAACGAAAACGGAATGTGGGACGGTAACCTAACTGCATCTTGGGCAAGGGCGCGGGCGGTTGCGAACCCGGGGAATGCGACGGCGCAGTACCCGCTGGAGTGGCGTTTCGATTACAGAAATATTCCGTCGAGTGGAAACGCGGTGATCAAGGTGAGATTGAAGGAGGTCTCCTCGTCCATCGATCAGTCGCTTAGCGACGAGGTTGGCCATTTCACGACACTCATCCGCAACGTGGGGACTTCCGGTCCGGTGACTCGCATGTTCGTCGCATTTCCTCAATCCGATGGTGAAACGGTGGGAGAGGACTACGTGATGAAGGTGTATTTCTCGAAGAACCTTGGTGACGGGGTTTCGGACGAGCAGTTGATCAATGAGTTTCTGGTGAGAATCGGTAGTACTGATAGTGGCTCGTTGAAGGATGCGGTGGCGCAAGATCGGGGGCTTTACAGTATCGTGAGAAACGAAACATCGGAGTATCACGCCCTAGCATTTTCGATCCCGAATCTTTACAACAAGGAACCTGATTTCGAGCACGTGTTAGAGATCACTCACACCCGTGGGGGCACGGTCTTCGAGGCGATCCGGGTGGTGAAAGCGGAAATTAGCGAGAGGCCGTTTCTGGTAATCACGGAACCGCCGGCCGTGGGCACAGATGGGCGACCTTATGAGGTGGTTCTTCCGGCTGTGCCGAACCCCACTCCGGCTCAACGCTCGATTTTGGTGAAAGTAGAAACCGATGACCGGGTCGAGGAACTCAACGTCGTTTCGGAAACGGGTGGTGGGATGCTCGCTCTGACCGGAGTGGAAATGATCGGGACGAAGAAGATCTGGACCTTCCTTTGGGGTGGCCTGCAAGCCGGAACCTATCGCTTAAAAGCGGATGCTGCGTTGAGCGTGGGAGGACCGGTGAGCGCGACACAGCGGCGCGACGTGACTGTGGTGATCCGGCAGATCGTGGAGGAAAATTCCATGGACGCGGATGACGATGACGACGGGATTGCGGATGTCGATGAACTGACGAGGAAGGAATTGCCTGCGAGTAACCCGGAATCTTGGGTGAACGGCGATGTGCATGTGTGGAGGATTTTTGGAATGAGTAATCCGCTGACACCGGACACGGATGATGATCTACTGAGCGACGGCCTTGAGGCGGGGCTCGGCGGGACTTATTCGGGCGGGACGGATATCGCCACTGATACGGACGGAGATGGATTTCCTAACTTCCTTGCGGATGTAGATCCTCCCATTTTTAACACGACGGACAATGGAGGGAACCCGCGCTTTAACCTGAATCGGGCTAGGACAGATCAGATCGGTGGCTCCATGACGAACCCCGCGAAGTCGGATACGGACGACGACGGAATCCGCGATGGCGCAGAAGACGGGAATCGCAATGGACGGGTGGATATCGCTCTCACGGATGGCAGTGGGAATGCCACCGGAGTGATCTCATCTCCGCCGACGGTGTATAACACCTCGCGAGTAGATCGCAGCGCGGTCCCGCTAAACGGAGTTTTCCTAGAAACCGATCCAAACGCTGGCGATACGGATGCAGACGGAACCTCAGACGGCGCGGAAGATACGAATGCCAATGGACGGGTCGATCTGGAACTGCTTGCGGAAAACGAGACGAGAACGGTGCTGGATCTGAGCCTGCCGGAAAATGCCGCCTATGTAGTTGGTGGAGGACTCTCCGGGGTGAAATCGCGCGCGCCGAAACGAGGTAAGCTGCTCGCTGACTATCCTAACAATGCCTGGCCACGAGTGATCTGGCTTGAGACCGATCCGCTCAACGCGGATACCGATGGCGACGGGCTGCCCGATGGCTGGGAAACCACAAATGGCCTCGATCCCTTGGACGACGGAACCGTGAGTTTGCGGACAGGCTCCGCCGGAAACCCCGCCATGGGTGCGAACGGCGACCCGGATGGAGATTCGTTTACCAATCTTCAAGAGCTGCAGAACGGGACGAAACCGCTGGTGGATGATTCGGTAACGACACCTGGCGCGAACAGCATCATCATCGGAGAGGACGAGCAGGTGGTGAGGGGAAGCGCGGTGAATGAAAACGCTTTCACGGACTGGACCGCCGAGGATTTGGTGAGTTTCGACGAATACGATGGTGCAGGTAACAACACCCGAAGCGGAGATGTGTATGGCACCGGTGATGGGTTCGATAGTTCACGGGACATTGTCGCCTTCTATGCGAGGGACGGCGGTGCCGATGGGAATTTCTACTTCCGCCTCGATACGTATGATCTCCGGCCTCAGGCCGAGGAGGGGTCAATGGACATCTATGTGGTCATTGATACAGGGAATCCTTCCTCTGGCGAGGCGGCTCTTCCTGACGAGGTGGACATCCTTACTGAAATGAAATGGGAAGCCGTTGTCGCGTGCTATCAAACCAACACGGGGAGAGTCTACGTGGACAAAAATGCGGCCACCAACTCAACCACGATCAACGAAGATCTGCAGGGTGCCAATGGGGTGGAGGTGCGGGATCAGAATTCGGAGAACGGCTTCATCAGTGCCTACTACAATGCGGAGCTCGACGCGGTGGAGTTCTCGATCGAACGCCAAGCATTGCTTGATGCTGGCTGGAACGGTTCTTCGAAGTTCAATTTCCAAGTCTTCACCACAAGGGATGGTACGAATAACGGCGGACCAAACGGACCCGGCGGCGGTGATCTGGGTGGTAGGAATGATATTCGCGATACGATTTACGACGATTACCTGAGCGATAACGATTTCAGCGCACAGCAGAATATCGCGACGAATGGGCGGCTCGGGAGCTGGATTTCTGCGGATGTGAACGGACGCTATCCAGATGCAAATAGGACTGCGAAAATGGTTTTTGTGACTCATGGAAATCAACCGATCCTACCTGGTGCGGAAACTCAAAGTCTGATTAATAACGCCACAGGTGCGGGTTACCACCGCCTGATCGACGCGCACGAGGCTTTCGGACAACCACTGACCCTGCATGCTACTCCGACCCTCGCCTCGGCGATGCAGTGGGCCTCTGTCGATCCCGCTGCGAACCGGCCATGGCGGGACGGGCCGGCCTTCAATCGGCGTTTGGCAGAGCGGATGCAGGTGGGGAATATTGCCCTGCTTGGCACGACTTTCAGTGATCACATGATTGGTTATTTTTCCAACGATTACAACGCGGACAATCGCAATCTCGCAGAGGAAACTCTCAATCGGATCTACGGGGAATTGCCGTCCGGGCAGGTGTTTTGGAACCCGGAGCGCGTGGCTGACGATAGGGTGTTCGGGAAAATTTCTGCCATGGGATACGGATGGACCTTTATCGATCAGATGCGCCATCTCTTTCTCTGGCAGGGACGCAACACGGCGCTTTCCGATGACGGTTATCGGATCAATCGCTACCACGGAGTGAACTGCTTTGTGATCAACGACCAAGCGAGTAGTTACCGCTATCAGAATCTGGATGGAGGATTTCCCGGCCCTTGGAGAAACCTGATTCATCGCAAGGCCCGCAGTGGGACGCAGGATCAGGTGGTTGTGATTCAGAACTGGTGGGAGGAATTTGATACTTTCGCCAATGCGGCGGCATACGACCGGAATCTCAGATGGGCAGCGAATAGACCTTGGATCCTCATTGTGACTCCGGAACAGATCGTGAATGGAGAGATCGATATTGATCGGGATGGGGCAGGCGACCCATGGGCCTTCATTGACCGAGGGAATCCGTCCTTGCCGAAAACGGCGCATGATTTCATCGATCACGCAACTCAACAGAATTACGACAACTGGTATGACGGCCAGGCTTTCCGTGAGGAGGGCTTGAGGGACAAGGTTTTCAAGATCAGGGGGAATGTCGATCTGCCGCTATCCTTCGGAACTCAGTCTGCAGACGACGGGAAAATCGCAGATTTGAGCTGGGACAGTGTCTCCGGGATGACGGGGCAGGGGAAATTTTTGGCTCGCACGACAGCTCATACCGCGACGTTGCTTACGGCGTTTCACAATCAGCAAAACAACGACCTAACGAAGTACAGTACGGGTGTTTATGTGTCTCCTGATACCGATCAAAACGGACTTTCCGAGCTGGCGAAGCGCAGTCAGTCACAAATGCGTTTCTCCGCAATCTATTCGGCCGTGGAAGCTTGGGCGGCTGCTCCTCCGGTATCGACTACTAGAGAAGCCGTAGACTTGGATCTCGACGGTGAGATTGAGTATATCCTGAAAAGTGGAAAAGTCTTCGCCTTGTTCGAGGCAATCGGTGGTCGCATGACCGGCGGGTGGGTGAGAGCTGCGGACGGAAAGGTAAGCCAAGTGGTCGGAAATTTTCTCTCCTACAGCGATGGGGAAGGGGAGGAGGAAGGGACGGCGAACCACAATGGAAGCGGCGGAACCGGAGCGAGGCGCACTTCCGCTTTCAAAGACTGGTATGAATCGAACGGTGATCGCAACTACGTCAACGAAGTTTACTCGGCCTCTGCATCCGGGGCGGACGGTTGGCAGTTCGTAGCTCCCGATGGGAAGATCACGAAAACGATCACACTTTCTTCCGGTGGCTTGCGTGCGGATTATTTGTTATCGGGTGGTGCGACGAATCTGTTCGTTCGTTGCGGATTTTCTCCGGACCTAGAAGACCTGCTGATCAATGGGCAGGCCAATCTGTTTTCTCCGGAAGTCAATGGAGGTAAAAAAACCGTGAGGAACAGCAACTCGCGTCGAATTGTCAGTGCTGCGATTCTAACGGCGGGCACGGGACTCTCCGGAGCGACGATAAATGGCGGAGCTACGGACAAAGATCCGAGCGCGGGAGTTCCGTTTACACCGAACACACTTGCCATGAGAAACCAGGCGCTGACTGAGCAAGTTGAGATCTCCGGAGGAGCTTCGTTTTCCTTCCTGCTAGAACTCGGTGCGGCACCTTCGGATGCGGATATGGATACTCTCCCGGACGATTGGGAGGAGGACAATATGTTGAGTATTTCCGACAATGGATCGGTCGATGTAGACAACGGTCCAGAAGGCGATCCGGATCAGGACGGAATAACGAACTACCGCGAGTGGTTATTTGGAACCAACCCGCGAGTGTCCGATGTCTCCCTTCTCCCTACCATCGATATGACCCGGCTTACAGGAGGGGCCGTGGAGCTCGAATTCCCAGCCATTCGCGACCGGAATTACCGCATCCTACATTCATCCGGACTGGAGGGCTGGCTCCCTCTGCTTCCCGATCTCGATACGCGGGGACTTCCTGCCGACCCCGCTGTTCTCCGGATTGATCCATCTCCCGCAGCCAATCAGCCCAAACGATTCTACCGCCTTGAAGTTACTCCGTCACGCAACTGAACTCCTGCTCTTTCTCTCCCTCTCCGCCCATGCCGTTCCGGTGCTGACGGTGAATGGAACGAGCGCGAACTACACGACCTCGAAGCTCTTCGTTGATGAAATCGCAGGCGATGTGGTCCCCTTGGTCATCGTTCTCAATCCCGGTGAGGCAGGGACGATCACGGCTGCGGAGGTTTTTACCAACCTGAACAACCGCGACCGCGCCAACGACGACGTGGATAACGATGGAGTCCACGATGGCATCCAGCCGCCCTCGGGGGATCTTGTGGTCGCCGGAAACGATATCCATTATTACACTGCAACCGCGCTGACCGCCCAGGGCGACGGCCAGTATGCCGTCACACTCAACGCGATGAAAACCGGAGCCTACCGCCTCACCGCGCGCTGGAAAGTCCAGGGTGATCCGGCATGGCGTTATTACTCGGATCTCGCCGAGGGCCGCCGCGACCACGCGATCACCGTCTCGCCCACCGATTCGAGAGACATCAACCTCTATGAGATCAACACCCTCACCATTGAGGCGAAGGAAGGCGCGGGTCAGTTCATCGAGCGCTCCACCTTCGAGGATCTGCACGATGCTCCGGGCGCTCCTCGCACAGCGGACGGGAAAGGCTTCAACCTCGATTATCTCACCAATCTTGGCGTAAATTGGCTCTGGTTTCAGCCCGTGCATCCCGCAGGCATCGCTGGGAGGGAAACCGATCCTGCGACGAGCAATCCCTACAATCCGGGCAGCCCCTATGCGGTGAAGAATTTCTTCGAAATTAACCCATGGATGTCAGCGGCCTATGACGGAACCTCCGACATCTCCTCCGCCCAGAACCGCGCGGACGCGATGCTCTCATTTCAGAATTTCTCCGCAGCCGCTGATGCGAAAGGGGTCGGCATTATGCTCGACGCGCCCTTCAACCATACCTCCTACGATGTGGAGCTTGCACAGATCGGCGTCGAACTTTTCCAACGCGACGGTGACCCCACAACCCCTACCACGGAGATTCGCAACTACGACGCCCGCTTCTTCTCCCTCTCCGGAGACCACTGCCAGCGCGCATCGAACTCCAACAATATTGCCATCGCTCCGGATCGAAATGACTTTGGGAAATTTGTCGATACTTACGATGTTTTCTTCGGCCGCTACGCCGCCCTCGTCTGCACAAATACCCCCGAGTCCAATGATAACTACCTCAGCGAGGAAGATTGGTTCGCGTTCGATGACTTCAGTTGGACCAATGCTGATATTACCCAAGGAGGGGTCGGAAAAAACGTCACCAAGCAGGTCTGGCGGTACTTCGCGGAATACGCTCTCCACTGGCTGGAAAAAACCGGCTACCCCGAAGGCACCACCCATACGGAAGCGAACCGTCAGCTCGGCATCGACGGCCTCCGCTGCGATTTTGGCCAAGGCCTGCCACCGCGCGCCTGGGAATATATTTCCAACGTTGCTCGCGAGAGGAAATGGAACTTTGTGATGATGACCGAATCCCTTGACGGCGGCGCGGTCACCTACCGCAGCAACCGACACTTCGACATCCTCAATGAGAATATCGTCTTCCCGCTGAAAGACGCCACCACCGCCAGCGACTACCGGAATATTTTTGACCAACGCCGCTCGCAATATGCGGCTGCGCTGGTGCTTGCGAACTCCACTTCCCACGATGAGGAAAATTACGTGGATCCCTTCGTTGCGCTCACCCGCTACGCCGTAACAAATACCGTCCAGGGGTCACCCATGATCTTCATGGGTCAGGAGCTTGGAATCTCCCGGACCTTCGGTTTCACCTTTTATGAAACAAACTTCGGAAAACAGATTGGCCACTTCAAGAAGTTCAACTCCCTCCAGCCACTTTGGGATGACACAAGTTTTGCCAACGATCAGCTCTACCCCGCTTACGCTGCGATGGGACTCGCTCGCCGGAACTCCCCGGCCCTGCGCTCCGCAAACGAGTTCTATCTTTCGGGAAACGGTGGGAATGACAGGATCCACGCCATTGCGAAATTCGAGAGCTCGGGCAACCCTCCTTCCCGGCAGGATACTGTTCTTGCCTTTGCCAACGTGGATCGAGATGCCACTCCAGCGGATACATTCGTAATTCCTGGCTCGCTGGCAGATCAACTTGGACTCAAACCGACCCGCACCTATAACAGCCGGAATATCGCCGCGTTCAATCCTGCATCCCGCTCAGACTTCGTCTGGCCTGGCGGCGGCTACACAGGAACCGAACTCACCACCAACGGCGTTTTCGTTTCCCTCAACAAAGTTCCGACCAGTGACGGAGCATGGGCCACCGCACCATATGAGGCACAGTATCTGAGGCTCTTCGATGTCACCCCGCCGCCCGCTCCCGATACCCCGGTGCCCGCTTCGAATTTCGTCATCGGCACCACCGCTTCCTTTACCTGGACTACCAGTGCGTTCACTAACGACGATGTGGTGGAAAGCTACCTCGTCAATGGCACGGTCACGGCTCCCTCAAACGCCGTCAGGCTCACAGGAAATATTGGGGATACGCTCACCGCTTCCGTCGCGGCCACCACCCTTGCAGGCATCACCGGTGCGGCCAGCCCGTCGAGTGCCGGAGTGAAACTCCTCTCTGCCAGTGGCGATGAAGACGGCGACGGCCAGGCAAACGCCGCCGAGCAAACCGCTGGTACGGACGCCCTAAGCGCCACCTCCCTTTTCAAGATCACCTCCTTTGCCAGCGCTGCCGGGGAAACCACCCTCACCACCAACAGCGTCTCCGGTAAGACCTACCGGCTCTGGACCAGCGTGTCCCTGAAAGCTGATGAATGGTCGCCTCTCGGCGATCCGAAAGTAGGCACCGGTGGCGAAATTTCTTTCTCTCACATGCCCGCCTCCGGCGATCCGAAACGCTTCTACCGTGTGGGAGTCGAATAAATCCCTATGCGCCAAGTTCTTGCGTTGCTGAGGGGGGTGGCTAGGCTTTCTGAAATGAGTCGTCGCGCGAGAAGGAAACGGGGTGCAAGCAAGGGTCCGTGGTTTGGTAAGGCCTTGATCGGACTCGGTGTCGTATTGATCCTTGCGGTGGGCATTGGTTACGCCGCGATCCGTATGTATCTGCATAGCGATAGTTTCCGGAAATTCATGTCAGCGGAGGTGAGCCGTAGCGCGAAGGTGAGCGGCGTGTTCGCACCATTTTTCTGGGATGGTCTGGCGGTGGAGACCGGCAGCTTCGAGGCTGAAGGAGAGGGACTTGTGAAATCGTTGAGAGCCGACAGGATTAGCACAGAGATTGGTTTCGGAGGGCTAACAAAAGGTGTCTGGGAATTGAAAGAAGCTCGCATTGCGAGAGTCGAGATAGAGCTGGATACGGAGAAGTCCGATGTCCCACCGCCTCCCGCACCGGAGACCAGGAAAAAAGCCGTAATGAAGCAACAGCCCGGTTGGGTACCGGAAGAAGTGGTGCTGGAATCCGTGGATATTGGAGAGATTTCGCTGAGAGCGGAAATGGAGCACGGCACGGCCACTGTTCACGGAATGTCGGTTCATGCCGTGCCGGCGAAAGGGAAAAACGCATACAAGGCGGATATCATTGGTGGCACAGTTCGTATGCCGATCGAGTGGGTGCCGGAGCTGAGGATCGACAGGATACGCGGAACCTATCGGGATGGCAGTGCCTTCGTCACCCAGGCCGACGCGAATGCATGGGCGGATGGAATTGTGTCGGGATCGGGAGAATGGAATTTCAAGGACGATCAATACGCCTTCACCGGGGATGTGGAGGGGGTGAAATGCGCGGAAATTCTCAACGAGAACTGGGCGCGACGTCTGACCGGAGACGCGTCATCCAGCTACACAATCGATAACCGGAGCGGAACCATGGTCATGTCCGGTGAGGTGGAGGTCCGTAATGGAACCATGACGGCTCTACCCATGCTGGACGCGCTCGCGGCCTACGCGGATACGCGTAGGTTTCGGATTCTTCAGCTCAATGAAGCGCATACGAAGTGGCGCTACTCGAAGGGCGAGATTCTTCTGACCGATCTCGTCATGGGCAGTGAGGGACTCATTCGCTTCATAGGAAATTTATCGATCAAAGGAAATGCGATCGATGGTAGATTCCAGTTGGGCCTTGTTCCGGGCACGCTCGCGAATATCCCGGGTGCTGAGACCGTTGTTTTCAAACCTGGTAGCCACGGCCTGCTCTGGACGGATCTGCATGTGACAGGAACGCTAGAAAACCCCGAGGAGGATCTCACGGAACGTTTGATCGAGGCCGCAGGTATGCGCATGTTTGAGAACCTCCCCGAGACGGGCGACAAGGTTTTGAAGTTTACGAAATCCGTTTTGGGAGAAGCGCCCGATAGGGCCATCGAGGAGAGCCGGAAATTGCTGGAGAAATCCGATGGAGTGATCCGTGAGGCGGATGGTGTGATTCGCGGGGCAGGCGGCGTGATCAAGGGTTTGTTGGGCAACTAGACTTGTCTCTCTGCGGGATTTTCACTGGCAAACCGATGGCGAACACGCAGTGTGTGTAGGATGAGAACGGAAAAGGAAAACAAGCGGCCAGTGATTTACCAACTGCTCGTCAGGACGTTTGGTAATCGAATCGAAACCCGTCAACCGGGCGGGAGTATCGCCGAAAACGGTTGTGGAAAGTTTTCCGATATCAACGGAGCTGCTCTTAAGGGTATCGCGGAAATGGGTTTTACACACATCTGGCTGACCGGTGTGCTGGAACAAGCGAGCGGGACGGATTATCCGGGTCGGCCTGCGGATGTTCCGGATATTCTGAAAGGAAATGCCGGGAGCCCGTATGCGATCAAGGACTACTTCGATGTGTGTCCGGACTATGCGGACGTTCCTGAAAATCGGCTGGAGGAATTCCGCGAGTTGGTGGATCGGTGCCATGCGTCGGGCTTCAAAGTGATCATCGATTTTGTGCCGAATCATGTGGCCCGCAGCTACCGCTCGGACGTGCGTCCTGAGTTGTCTTTCGGAGAGGGCGATCGGACGGATGTATTTTTTGATCGAGAAAATCATTTCTACTACCTAACTGAAGATCATCCGGGTGGAGGGCCTCCGCTGATTCTGCCAACGGAAGGGATGCTGGGTTGCACTGGGTACTTTGCATTGGAGGAAAGGATTGGGAAGGTGACGGGAAACAACTCGATCACGTGGCGGCCGTCGATCCATGACTGGTATGAGACGCTGAAGCTAAACTACGGCCACGATTTTACGCTGGGTAGAAGCACGGGCCACTTGCCGGGGCCGGAGGCGGACGTTAGCGAGGTGCCGAAGACATGGCGCACGATGGATTCCATTCTAGGTTACTGGCATGAGTTCGGCGTGGACGGCTTTCGCGTGGATATGGCACACATCGTTCCGATGGAATTCTGGCGGTGGGTCGTGGCGAGAGCGCGACGGAGGAATCCGGAAGTGTTCTTTATGGCAGAGGCCTATGATAGCGATCCCGCGAAGCTCACCGACGAGGATGTTCTCGATGAGCTTTGGAAGGCGGGCTTCGACGGTGCCTATGAGCACCCGACTTACAAAATTCTGCAGGGAATCTATGAGGACGGGAAATGGGCCAACGACATCGATGCGGAGACATTTACGGGGGATCGATTCCATCACTGCGTACGTTATCTTGAGAACCACGACGAGGTGAGGATTGCGAATCCGAAGCATTGGGGTGGGGTAGGCATGGATGCAGGACGCCCAGCGGCTGCGGTCATGTTTGGAATCAGCAGGGCGGCGATCATGTTGTATTCCGGTCAAGAGGTCGGCGAGCCGGCGATCGGTGCCGAGGGTTTCAGTGGAGATGACGGCAGGAGCTCGATCTTCGACTACACTTCGCTCCCAGAATTTCAGAAGTGGGTGAATGGAGGAACTTATGACGGTGGGGGACTTTCCAGGATGCAATTGGATTTGCGGAAATGGTATGCGGATCTGCTCGGACTTCTGAAGAATCCGGCATTCACGAATGGCGAATTTCACGGCCTGAATCACGCGAACCTAGAGAATCCGAGATTTGGACGTGTGGACGGGGAAACCTATTCCGGACACTGGTTATATGCGTTCCTGCGTAGTGACCCTGAATCTGGCCAAGGATTTCTCTGTCTCGCGAATTTTCATCCGGAAAAGACTCTAACCGATGTGGAAATCCGGGTGCCGGAGAGTGGACTGGAATTTCTTGGCCGGGTTGGCGCGGAGCGTATCCAGATGGAAGATGGCTTCGGCAACGGCCCTCTTGAGATCCTGCATGGGATCGCCAGTTTGGGGCATATCGAGTCTTTCGGAGTCCGTTATTACGAGTTGAAAATCTAGTGGGTTCGGGTTGGACTTGCCGCACATGGATTTTGAAGCGAAGGCGAGAAACGTGATCAATCTAGAGGCAGAATGCCTCCGGACGATGGCGGCGAAAGTGGACGGGAAATTTGGAGCGGCTGTAAGGACGATTCAAGAAGCTCTGGAGAATAAAGGGAAGGTCGTCATCGTCGGAGTCGGGAAATCCGGAAACGTGGGTCATAAGATTGCGGCGACGCTGAATTCCACTGGCGCGACTTCTGTGGTGCTCAATTCCCAGAACGCGTTGCACGGGGATCTCGGGCTGCTGAATGACGGGGACGTGATTCTTGCGCTTTCCTATTCGGGGGAGACACGAGAATTGCTCGAACTCCTGCCGTTCCTCCGGAGTTTTGATGTGAAAGTGATCGCCTTCTCCGGTCGTCCGGGTTCGTCCCTCACTCGCTCGGCGGACATTGTTCTGGATACATCCGTTTCGCGCGAAGCGTGTCCGATGAACCTCGCTCCGACATCCTCCTCCACGGCCATGCTCGTGATGGGTGACGCGCTGGCGATGGTTCTTCTGGAGTCGAGAGGTTTCTCGGAAGAGGACTTCGCGAAATACCACCCCGGTGGATCGCTCGGGCGGCTATTGCTCATGAAAGTCGGAGATGTCATGAGGCGGGAGGACAAACTTCCGATCATTCCGCTCGACGCGAGGGTGATCGATGCTGTCACGGAAATGAACCGTGGACGAGCGGGTGCCTGTCTGATCCTTGGAGAAGATGGGAAGCTCGCGGGAATTTTCACCCATGGGGATTTCGCTCGGGGCTATGAGTCCAATCCAGATCTTGGATCTCTTCCCGTAGCAGACTTGATGACAAGGAATCCGATCACTCTGCCTGAAGGCTCCTTGGCGGTGGAAGCAGTGAAAAAGGTGGGCGAAAAACGGATCGATGACATCGTTGTGGTCAACGAAGCGGGGGAGCCGGTCGGACTCATCGATGCTCAAGACCTCGCACGTTACAAATTGGTCTGAACGAAACGAATGGAATGCGTCGAAATCGCAGTCGTCGGCGGCGGTCCGGCAGGATTGCGCGCGGCGGAAGTCGCGGCGGAGGCGGGGAAGCGCGTCGTGGTGTTCGATGGAAAGCCTTCGGTGGGGAGGAAATTTCTCGTTGCCGGGAAGGGAGGTCTGAATTTGACACATGGCGAGGATTTCCTGAAATTCCACGGAAGATATACCAGTGACGGTGGTGGAAACTGGGAGGAATTGCTGAAAGATTTTGGTCCCGAGGATCTTAGGAAATGGTGTCATGGTCTTGGCCAGGAAACGTTCCAAGCAAGTAGCGGACGGGTCTATCCGAAGTCACTTAAAGGCGCGCCTGTGCTCCGTGCGTGGCTTGCCCGACTCAGGGAGCTTGGAGTGGAAATTCGACCTCGTCATCTTTGGGGCGGGTTGCTTCCCGGAAACATTCTCCGTTTCTCTGACGGAAGTGAGGTTCAGGCCAAGGTCATCATTTTCGCCCTCGGTGGAGGATCGTGGCCGAAGACTGGGTCGGACGGCAGTTGGCTGGAGCTTTTCCGGGAGCTTGGAATCAGTTGTTCCAAGCTAGTTTCATCAAACTGTGGTTGGGAATGCGATTGGCCGGAGGAGGTGCTGGCGACCCAAGGAATGCCTCTGAAAAACATTCGGGTGAATGTGGGAGATGACTCGGTGCTCGGTGAGTTGATGGTGACTCGCTATGGGCTGGAAGGCGGGGCGATTTATGCGCTTGGAAGGTCTTTGAGAGCGATGGAAACGCCCGCTCTAAATATTGATTTTAAACCTACGTTCACGTGCGAACAACTTGTGAATAAGTTGGGAGTAAGTCCGAATCATCTGCTGGAACGAGCACGGAAAGCCTGGAAACTAAGCGATCCGGCGTATGCGATTCTTTCGCGTAAATCGTTTACCGATTGTGAACAACTGGCCGCAGAGGCCAAATCCTGCCGAGTCGAGCTGAAAGGCCCACGACGGATTGACGAAGCGATTTCTTCCGCGGGCGGTGTCCGGTGGGACGAGCTGGACAGAGATTTGATGCTAGAAAAATTGCCCGGTGTTTTCATCTGCGGGGAGATGATTGACTGGGACGCACCGACTGGCGGCTACCTGCTGCAAGGTGCGTTCGCTACCGGGACTCGGGCCGGGAAGGCGGCTGCGGAATTCGTGTAGTTTACTTTTTCCTCTCAGGCGGGGGTGGAACTTCTGCACTGTGTTTCTTCATAAACTCCAAGTAGTTAGATTTCAGCAGTTTTTCGACTCTTTTCAGCCCAGACTGATTCCGAGAAGGAGTTGCACTCCCGTGACTAGGTTCGCCTCCAGAGTTTCCATCAACACCCACGTATACACCCGTCAATCGTGACCTGCGCACATCTGCGCAAGCCGGAAAAGGAAAGCTTTCCTGTCTTCATCGCTCTCGGTGGGAAGCATCCTCCTGCAAGAGGTACTCGATGAGCAATAACATGTCGAAATAAAGCTGCTAGTACCATTCGGGGGAACGAGGATGAACTCAATGCGAAACCGAATTCAAACCTCCGTAAGTTGAAAGTGGAGGGCTACGTCACATCGATCCGAAGGTCACGCATACTCCACAACACGCCCGCCGCCGCCTTGCCATTTCCCTTCAGCGGCCGCGCTCCATCTTTTCGTTTCTCCGAAAATCGTTCCCGCGCTTCCGCGAACGCCTCGTTGACGAACTTCTTACTCCCGATCACCGCCCCATCCGTGAAATATCTCACCCGGCAGCGCAGCATTTTCGCCACCGAAAGCTCCGGCAACACCGTTTCGTTGTCTCCACTCTCCAACGCTTCCGCATCATTCTTCAATTTCGCCTTTTTCGCGAATACATCCGTCTTTGCATTGAGCGTCTTTCGCTCCAGCGCCATCCCGAGAAGCCGCCGGTACCGCCTCGAAGCTTCCTTCCACTTGCTCGCATCAAATCCCGTATCCGTGTCCGAGGTAATCGCCCGCACAAGCCCTTCCCGTGCCTTCTTGCCATTCCCTTTTCTCCCACCACCAACCGCTTCACCATAGCTGCTCCATCGGTAATCCGCCGGATCCTCCGCCATCCCTGCACGGACCGGATTTAAGTCGATGTAAGCAGCCATCGTCCGCGCAGCCGTCCCGCTCTCCACGATCACGCTCTTGAATCTTTCCTCCCACAGCGTTCCTGTGCGGTTGTGGGTGCGGTTGAACCAACGTGTGAACCGCTGCAGCAGGGTTTTCATGAACTCGCTCAGATCGTGCATCCGCTTGGTGAAACGCCCGTGGATTTCCGCAACACGTTCCGGATTCCCCCCGGCTACACCGCCTTCCGTCCGCGCCGCATGCAGTTCGTCCTCAATGGTTTTTACGAAATTCTCCCCATAGAACACACCCAGCCTCCGCAGCAATTCCCTGTCTGAAATCCCGCCTTTCGGCATGGGTGGGACCTCTAGGAGAATGTGGAAATGGTTGGACATCACGCAGTAAGAAAGTACCCGGCAGCCGCTGAAATTCTCCATCATCCGCATGAACATCCGGAAATATTCACGTTCCTCGTCCCCAAATGCAAACCGTCTGTCCACGACCCGTGAAACACAGTGGTAAATGGACGGTTTGTCCTCGGATTCAGCCCAAGGCGCGATCCAGCGTTTCTTCCCTTTCAGAGTCTTCATGCCCCCATCCTGCTCGCCAGAACCAAGTAGTCAAAGAGAATCCGGTATTTTTCCGGGAAATATCCAATGCAGAGTCTTCATGCCCCCATCCTGCTCGCTGGAACGAGATAGTCAAAGGGATTCCGGCATATTTCCGGGAAACTTGCGATGGGGAAACTTGCGATGAGGAAACTTGCGATGGGCACCACCCCCGTTCGCGTTGGCCGCTTGACTGTGCCTAACTTTTTCCACCCTAATGATGCTGAAGCGAGTCACACTTGAGGCGCTCATTCGTCGCTCCCAACCAGGAAAACCAACATACTTATTTCTTAGTCTCAACATGTATCCGTTGGTTGCATCCACCTCCCCTTCGACCATAATTCGTTGACCTACAAAGTTTTTAAACTCATTCCCTGTCGAATAGGACGAATTTTCTCCAACGAACAACACAATACTATCATCGTCAAGCCTCAGTCCAACCGTCTCAAAAATTGATCCGTCGGAATCCACGAGGCGATATGTGACGCAAGTTCCTACTCGCATCTCATGATATGACGGAATGCTTGGGCCTATGTAAGAGCAAGATATTACGTTGCAGACCGCAATCAGAAAACCAATTATATATTTATTTACCATGTTATTGATCCGTGTGAATCTAATATGTATGGCATAAACGTATGATTTCCATCCTCGTTCTTTATGGTGCCAGTCCCAAATGGTATGGAAAGCTTGCTGTAACGAGCATCCGTATCTACTCTCAATTGCGAAAAACTACTTGCATTTACTATTGGAATGCTAATTCCTATAACGCTATTCCCTATTAGTCCACCTGATGCCAAAGCAATTTGCTTGCCTGCAAAATCACGGACTATTGCTTTCCCTTTTCGCTGCTGATAGAAATTTGTAAATTTAGAAGTGTGTTTTCCGATTTCAAGTTTTCCACCTCCAATCCTCGACGTGATCACGGGATCCATGACTAGATGATGACGTATCTTGATATACGAGCAGATTTCAAATCCATGCAGTTTTGGCCATCTCACACCACTATCAAGCTTGTCATGTGCCTTAAGAATCGACATGCTTGATTTGATTGAACTGACTGCACCCCAACTCCAGGCAAACAACCGTAAGTCAAGACTTTTTGTTTCGTCGTAACTAATTATTTTATCACTATTTAGATCTATTTCTTTGAGTATATACTTTGTTGCATTCGTTATTGTCCGTGATCTCATTCGCGTCAACTTAGCCGTAACTGCCTGGGAATCAGTGGATTACGCGAAAATAAATTGATTTTTCTCTTGACTAGGTGAGCTAGGCGGCAAGCTCGGTGTGCTAAATACTTCACTCACCGCCCGCTCGCTTTTCAGTATCTCCCGCCTAAACGAAATTGCAAGAAAGACCAAATTCGTAATCCGAAATTCCCTGAAATTCAGGCCGGAAAATTTTCTTCTCAGCCTCCTGAAATCGGTGTGCTCGGGCAAGGCTTCCTTCAATCAACTGGCCATGGCTCTCAACGGCTCCGCTCCCGCCATATCCAGGCAGGGTGTCCACAAACGAATCAACAAATTCGCCGTAGCATTTCTCATCCAGATCATCAGCGACCTGCTCACAAACCACTCCGCCGATGTTCTCGGCGAGTTTTCCCGCTCCGGTTTCGATCGGATTCTGGCAGAGGATTCCTCCATCCTGCGCCTCCCGAAAGCCAACGCCGAACTCTTCCCCGCGCACGGAAACGCTTCCGGCCCCACTGCCGGGGTGAAATGCGATCTGTGCTACGACCTGCTCAGCCAGCAACCCGTCAAATTCGACCTCCACTGCGCCACCGAACAGGACCGGACGATTGGCAAGGACACCCTCGCACTCGCCCGGAAAAACGACCTGTTCCTGAGGGATATGGGCTACTTCGATTTGTCCGAATTCGCCTGGCTGGAAAGCATCGGGGCGTTTTGGTTCACCCGGGTCCCACTTACGCTAAACCTGGTGTCAACAGACGGAATCCCATTGGAAGGGATCCTCGGAAACGCACGTGGGAACCGGATCGATATGGAGGTGTTTGCCGGGGAAGTCCGACACAAATGCCGACTCGTCGCCGTCCGTGCCGACAAGCAAACCGCCGGGAAACGTCGCCGGGAGCGGCATGAAAAGGCACGCCAACTCGGCAAGGCCGCCAGCAGCGCGGCCCTTGTCCGTGACGGTTGGCACCTGATGCTCACCAACATCCCTGCCGGGCGTATCAGTGTCGCCACCCTGGCCGGGCTATACCGCTCGCGTTGGGCAGTGGAGATCCAGTTCCGGGCGTGGAAACAAAGCCTGCATATTGGCGCGGCACTGAACAGAAAGAGCAACAAATGGCATATCGAAGCCCTCGTCTGCGCCTCAATGATTGTCGCACTGATGGGACTGAAGCACATGGCCATCTTTGCCCGGCAGGTCGGCCTGGCAATCCTTTCACCGGAGAAGATCATGGATTGGATCGCCAATGACATATCATGCTGCGGAAGCCTTGAAAACCTAGCCTTGGATCCACCCGATCCGAGGCATGTCCGGCGAGATGTCAGACTACGAAAATCTACCGTGATTCAAGGGATTGCGGCACTAAGTTGACGCGAATGTCCGTGATCTGAACCTGGCGTTTTGTGGTATGCCTAATGTAGTCATGAGAGGGTCGATAACTTGTTTATTAACTCCGTTGATTCCAATTGGTGGGGGGGCAGCATTGGCACCATACCATCCTACGTAGATCTTTTTAAGACCATTAAGATCAAAACTAGTGATGGCATTATTTTCGATAAAACCATACAAATTCACCCCACCCTCTTCCCCAATGGGATCCCTTGATGGCCAGCGGCCGGTTGCGGGGTTGTAGTATCGGTAACCGTAATAGAGCAGACCAGTTTCGGAGTCGGCGGGTTTGGTGGAAAATCCCCATTCGTTCCTTTCCACCGCAGCGGCTAGCGGGTTCGCGGCGTCTGCGGCTTGGGTGGCGGCTAAGTTGACGGCCGCCACACGGTTTCCGAAGACGTCGTAGTCATAGGTGGCGGCTGGTTTCCCGGTGGCAGCGTGGGTGAGCGAGATGATATTGCCGTTTCCGTCGGTGGCGGGAAGCAGGGTGATGGGTACCAGTCCTCGTCGGTCAGTGATGGATAGCAGGTTGCCTACGTTTCCTGAGCCTGTGGATTGGCCGGGCCATTGGCCTCCGGCGAGCCAGTCGGCTCCCCATAAATATGTGGTGGTTGTGTCTGGGGTTGGGGGGGCGGACTGAAAGTCCACGCTCCATTCTGCGAGAAGGGTCCAGTCTTTCCAGAGGTAGAGGGTGGCGACGGGGGCTTCGCCGGGGCGGGTGTGGGTGGCGGAGATGCGGCGGGAGCCGCCGTCGTAAAGATACTCCGCTTTGGAATACGGGATTCCGGATTGAGTGGCGGCGGGGCTGGTTTCCATTTTCACGAGGCGGTTCTCGCCATCCCATGAGTATGCCCAGATACCGTCGGAAAGCAAGTTCCCATCATCGTCGTAGGTGGGACTGACGTTGGCGGGTGGGAAGAGCAGGTCTCCCGTTACAAGGTGTCAGAGAAATCAACGGGATCGGTGTTGATGCGGGGATTCGATGGGACGGAGTGGGGACATGTGCAAGACGAGATGGATTAAAAAAAGCGTTGATCCGCAGCACAAGCCTGCCGTTTTCGACTGTATTTCGAGGGTAGTTGAGAGGCGGTTCCCATTCGGGAAGGAAGAACGTGAGGCGTTCCGGATGTTTACGCGGATATATGAGAATTTTCGTGACAAGATGTTAGAAAAATAAACGTTGCCTCAACTCATATGCGCTCGGTGTTTCGAACCGCTGCGGGCGGCGACCGAAGATCGCCGCCACGGCGGGTGGAGTGAGACGGGACAGAATGTCCCGCCTCCTATGAGGGACAGGAATGTCCTTCCTCCCTCCATCCATCCACCCGGTTTCGAGAAAAACGATTCCGATTCGTCATACGTTCCCGGAAAAATAGAATATAAGCGAGCCGGAAGCACCTGACGTGGAGAACCGTCCGTAGCACGACCGATTCACAAAGCCGGATTTTCTTACGGGTTCCCGGTCTTTTTTTCATAAGAATCAAGAGGGCTGAAAGTCCGTTCTATCATGTGTTGATTTGTCCCGACGGATGGAACGGACGTTCAGCCCTCTCTAATTCTTTCGCTCTATTCCTAGGGCTTTCGTTGCACTTCGCCCCAAGCTGAGATGTGGCAGGCCGTTGGCCTTGAAGACGGGCAGATCGAATTCACAAATCCTGATGCGCGGTAGTATACCATACGGAAAGATCACTTTTTCCTCTCAGGCGCGGGTGGGAACTCCGCACCACGCTCCTTCATGATTTCCATCAATGCTTCTTGGGTTTCCGCAATGGGTCGGAAATTTCCGAAGCGGTATCCTTGGGCAATGAGCAGCGGGGTCCAGCCACGTTTGTTCTTCTGATTCCAGATGGATATGTCTGCTCCATGGCTGTCGAGCAAACGGATCACTTTTGCGACTCCCTTGTAGGCGGCACCGTGCATGGCGGTTTCTCCTTTTTTGTCCACGGCATTGATATTGGCACCGAGGCTCAGAAGATATTCGACAGTCTCGACGGCCTCATCCTCCGATCCGGCATCTTCGCCGGGGGCGGCGATTCCGACTCCGGCAGCAGCCATCAACGGGGTGGTTCCGACTGAATTTGTGAGAGTGGGATCCGCACCGACCTGCTTGAGGGCTTTGAGTAAAGGAAGGTCATCGGTGGCTGCGGCCAAGAGAAAAGGAGTTGCTCCTTTGAGGTCCAAATTTGGTCCACCACCACCGCCTGCGGTCTGGCGGATGTTGACATCGGCTCCGCGCTTCACCAATTCCGAGACGAATTGCGTGCTGGTGATTTTTCCTGAAATGGTAGGTGGGGGAATTCCGTCGGGTCCGTCTCCGCTGGGGGTTTTCCTGACCCAACTGATGGCGTGGAGAGGAGCGAAGCCGGAGCGAATGTCATTTGGATCAGCTCCGCGGTCCACGAGTTCGAGAGCGAGTTCCAAGTGGCCGTTGTGGATGGCGAGCATGAGAGGTGAGGTATGGTCGCGCATGGAACGGCCATCGGCCCGGCGGACTTTTGCTGCCCCGGAAACATCCGCGCCTGCTTCCAGAAATATCCTGACAGTCTGCGTGTGACCTGCACGGATGGCGAAGAGCAGGGCGTTGAAACCGGAATTGAGAGAAATTTTCAAGTCAGCACCGGATTCGATGAGCAGTTTCACCACTTCCGCATGTCCTTCGGAGGCCGCCCACATGAGGGCGGTCTGGCCACGCCGTTCTATTGCATCAATCTCAGCTCCGTTCTCTAACAACAGTCGAACGCATTCGAGATCGCCGGTTCGGGCGGCGGTCATCAAGGGAGTCTCTTCGCCTTGAAGATCTGCGTTGGGATCGGCCTTGGCCTCAAGCAGGAGTTTTACCATGGCGGGGTTGCCATTCAGGCAGGCCATGGAAAGAGGGGTGACTCCGTAGCGATTCGGTTCGGTGGCGTTTTCTCCGGAGTCGATGAGCGATGTTGCGTTCGCGAGATCATCGCGATGGACGGCATTGATCAGAGCTTCGGAAGCTTCAGAAAGCGTAGCACAAAGCAGTAGGAATGGGATGGCGCGGCGCATCATATGTCGAGGGCGCGACCGAGATCTTCGAGTTTCCCGTTGCTGTCTCCAAATGACTCCAGATCCACTCCAGCCTTGTCGAGCAGGGTGAGGTGGAGGTTTGCGAGAGGTGTGGGTTGCTCGTAGCGGATGTGACGACCGCCCTTCATCCCGCCCGCCGCGCCACCGGCGACGAGGATAGGAAGATTTGAGTGATCGTGGACGTTCGGGTTTCCCATGCCGCTGCCGTAGAGGAAAAGGGAGTTGTCTAGCAGGCTTCCGTCGGCATCCGGGGTTGCTTTCATTTTCTCAAGAAACTCGGCGAAGAGGGAGACGTGGAACTGGTTGATCTTGGCGATTCTTGCGATTTTATCGGGATCGTTTCCATGATGGGAAAGCGGGTGATGAGGATCGTTTACGCCAATTTCAGGATAGGTGCGATTGCTGGTTTCCCGGGCGAGCTGGAAGGTGGTGACGCGGGTGATGTCTCCCTGGAAGGCGAGAATCTGGAGCTCGAACATGAGCCGGGCGTGATCCGCATAGGCGGCGGGGACTCCGGTGGGGCGGTCGAGATCGGGGAGAGGGTTCGCCGTGGCATCGGCTTCGGCGCGCTGGATGCGTCTTTCAACTTCGCGGACGGCATCGAGGTAGTCGGCGACCTTCGAGCGATCCGCGGCACCGAGATCGCGCTTCAGGCGGGATAGATCGGAACTGATGAAATCGAGCAGGCTTGCACGTTTGCGGAGGGCGGCGCGGCGCTGGTCGGGAGTGCCTCCCTCGCCGAAAAGGCTTTCGAAAATCAGACGGGGATGCGCCTCGGCGGGGAGCGGAGTGGTGGGCGATGCCCAAGAAAGATTGTTCTGATACACGCAGGCGTAGCCATTGTCGCATTGGCCGACGGTCTGCATCAGGTCCATGGACATTTCCAAGGAGGGAAGCTGGGTGGTTTTGCCGATGTGGCGGGCTGCGATTTGGTCGACAGTCGTGCCGAGGAAATAGTCGGAGCTTTCGGTCTGCTTGGCGCGTGCCGCGCTGAGGAAGGCGGCGTTTGAGGTGGCGTGGGTGCCGGGGTAGGCGGGGCCGAGTTCGAGATTTGTCAGAACTGAGACATGCTCTTTGACGGATTCGAGAGAGGATAGGGTGGGGGAGAGTTTGTCGAGTTTGCCATTTCCCTCAGGAGTCCATCGGCTGATATCACTGCCCATCGGCATGAATACAAAACCGAGGCGTTTGACTGGTTTCACCGGAGCGAGCGAGGCGGCGGTGGCTGCGGGGACCATTGCGTCGAGCAAAGGGAGGGCGATCGTGGCGCCCATACCGCGAAGAAAGGTGCGGCGGGGGAGGGATTTTTTAGTCAGATACATGGGTTTTTCTCATGGTGAAGGGCACGCTCTCGCAGATCCCGGTGATGATGTCAGAAAGCTTGTAACCACCCGGTTTGGCAGCGTGGAGGATTTTGCGGACGGCAGGCGCGTCGTAGGCTTCGAGCCCACGACCTAGGGCGTAGGTTAGCAGCTTTTCCGTGAGTGTCCGAGCGAATATCTCGGGTCGTTTCAACAAGCCTTCCTCCAGTTCTTCTACTCCGGAAAAGAGCTGGCCGTCTGGCAAACCACCTGAGGCATCGACCGGATTTTCTCCCTCCATCGCTCGCCACCTGCCGACTGCATCGTAGTGCTCGAGGGCGAATCCGGGCGGGTCCATCAGGTTGTGGCAGGAGGCACAGGACTTATCTTCGCGGTGCTTGGCGAGACGTTGGCGTAGGGGCAGTGAGGCGGAGACGACCACATCATCGAGAGAAGGCACATCGGCTGGAGGTGGTGCGGTGGGGGTGCCGAGGATATTGTCGAGCACCCAGTTTCCTCGGATCACGGGAGAAGTACGATTCGCGTAGGAGGTGACGGTGAGAATGCTGCCATGACGAAGCAGTCCGCCGCGTGCACTGCCTACCGGGAGTTCGACTTTCCGGAACCGACTGCCTTTGACGCCTGGGATTTCGTAATGTTTCGCGAGGCGTTCGTTGAGGTAGGTATAATCCGCTTTCAGAAGATCCACCACGCTGCGGTCCTCGTTGACGATGTCTTGGAAAAACAGCTCGGTCTCTTTCCTGAAAGATTCCCGCAGATTGTCATCGAAATCCGGGAATAGTCTCAGGTCGGGGGAGATGGAATCGAGGTTGCGGAGGTGCAGCCATTGGTTGGCGAAGTTCGTGGAAAGTGCTTCTGCTTTCGGATCTGCCAGCATGCGTTTCACTTGTCTGGCGACTCCGGTTGGGTTTGAGAGCTCGTTCTCGTTCGCCGCATTCAGAAGGATTTCATCGGGCAGGCTGCTCCAGAGAAAAAACGAGAGGCGGGAGGCGAGTTCGAAGTTTCCAAGTCGTTGTAACCCTCCTGCCTTGGCCTCGTGCGGAGTCTTCTCGATGCGGAAAAGGAAGCTGGGACTGACGAGAACAGAGGCCAGTGCGCTTTCCATACCACCGAGGAATCCGCCTGTTTCTGCTCCCTCTTTGTAGAATCCCATTGCGGAGTTCAGGTCGTCTTCATTGATACTGCGGCGGAAAGCGAGCGACATGATGCGGTTCAGGGTTTCCTCTGCATCTTCAATTGTCTTTCCCTGAAATAGCGGATGTTCGCTCTGAGAAGCTTCCATCGAGTACGGCCCGATGATCGAGACCTGATACACGGCCGGTGACTGGCGCGGGTGTCGGTGGACGTTGAACTGCGCCTGAAACGGTTCACGTGCGGTTTCTAGCAGAGAGGAGGAGTTTTTGACAAAGGTTACCCCGAGTTGGCGGGTTCCTGCGTGGACTCGGATTCGTTTTTTTAGATGGGCGTCGACCTTGGTGTGGTCCCTGCCATTCTTTGGGGGTGAGACTGTGAACGTTGTCTCAGTCTCACCATCCACGAGTACCTCAAGTTGATGTTTCGCAGAGAGGCCCTCGACTTTTTCGTCGCGATCACGGGTCAGTCTGACCTCAATTTCGTATTCGCCGGTCGAGGGGAATGTGTGGTCAATTTTCAGGCCTCCGCGTGTGCCGAGTGGTAGGCCGTGCACATGTTCTTCTTGTGTTCGATCCGGTGGGAGCCGGATGATACGCGCCTGTGCATCGCCGTTTCCTCCGACGGCGATATGACTGATCTTTTCCGCCGCGCTGACGTAACGATTCAGGAGGGTAGGGGAGAGGCTGCCGACGGTGATGTTGTCGAATCCATGGCTGGACTCGTCTTTCGGCAAAAGCTCCGTCACATCCACCTCGACTCCGAGCAGATCACGAATTGCATTGCGGTATTCCGTGCGAGTCATGCGACGAAGGGCATCGACATGACCGGGGTTTGGCCTCTCGTCGGCGAGGCGGTCTAGTTCGTCTGAGATTTGTGAGGAAATGGCGGAGTAGGTCGCATCATCGGGACGAAATTCTTCTGCCGCAGGTGGCATCTGACGTGTGTCGATCCGACGTATTACCTGTTCCCAAATTTCAGGATGGTTCGCAACTGGTGTTCCATAAATGGCTTCTAAGTCCAACCTCCCTTTCTTTGATCCTCCGTCATGGCAGTCGATGCAGTAAGTTTCCACAAAGCTCCTGGGCACTGCCTCTTCCGCATGGAGCGAAATGGCGAGACCGATGAGAAGAGATAACGAATGGGCGACAGGTTTGATCAATCGAAGCGGGGTTGATCCTCCAGAGATATCGCAAAGTGCCTAGGCCCGGAAGTCCCGAAATCGGGGACAAGTGTAGGTCGGAAAAAAAACGCGGCGATTGACCTTTTTTAGGAAAGGGCCTCAGAGAAGGCAGCAATGATCGTTTCCACTGGCTCCATACCCACGGAGACCCGGAGAAGGTTGGCGGCCACCCCGCAGTCTTCCGTCCAATCGAGCTCATGATAATGGGCGAGCAGGGTATAGGGACAAACGAGGGTGAACGGTGTACCGAAAGAAGGGCCTTTCGAGACTTTCAGTGTGTCATAGACTTTGGCTGCCTTCTTCGGGTTCGACAGAGTGAAGGAGAGCAGGCCGCCGTAGCCGCCGCCTTTGCGTTTCACCGCATCATAGTTCGCGGTATGGACCAGCGAAGGATGCCAGACCATTTCGACCGCTGGATGCGCTTCGAGAAATGACGAGAGTGCCAAGGCGTTTTCGTTGATGACCGTATTGCGTTTCGAGTATCCTTTCAGGTTCGAAAGCAGGACTTCTGCATCAGAAATGTAGAGCGGCGCGCAATCGGAGGCGTCCTCTGAAAGAGCTTCGATCAGCTCTCCGGCGAGGGGTGAATCCGAGCGGACGGTGGCGGCACCGGCCAACACGTCGCCCGTACCGGACACCCATTTCGTGAGCGAAGAGGTTAGCACGTCCACAAGGGGAAGGACTTCTACGTTCAAGGGGCCGACGGAGGAGTCGTCCACGACGAGTGGGGTGCGGGAAAAGGAACAGGCTTCGGAAACGCGCTTCAGATTCACCGTCCGTAGCAGGGGGTTGGAGGGAATCTCAGTGAAAACCCCTGCGAACTCGCCGGAGCGGATTCGTTGCAAGGCCTCGTCGAAGGACTCGCCAGACGCGTCGTTTAGATAGACGACACCGTTTCCGAACCGTTCCTGGATTTTCAGGGTATCTACGTAGGGAAACTCGATCTGCAGGGTCTTTTTCCCCGAGCGGGCGCCGGGGAGTGCACGGAGAGCGGCAAGCCCAGCCGAAATGCCGCTGGCGAAAATGAACGTATTTGCCGGATCTCCTCCGTTGAGATTTGCCACTGCGCGGGCTACGAGGTGGGATTTGGAACCCTCACGTAATCCTCCATCGAGAAAATCCTGTGCTTCGCGGGAAGAGATGCCCTCGCCGGAGAAGCGCCAGTATTGATCCGCGAGGCCTTTCGTTTTCTCAGGAAAAACAAGTGCCTGAAATCCGTGGTAGGAAGTACTTCTAACGGCGGATTCGGAAGTCCGCTCCAGCCATCGATGAGCACGCTGTGAGGAGGTGCGAGTCGGCAGGATCATTACTTCTTCGCCTTCGGATGCGATTTCCGCGCGTGCGTTTTCAAACAGGCGCTCCACGGTGGGATGACGGAAAAATCGTGGGTATCCGGTCCGGAGCCTGCGCATGACTTTTTCCCGGCCCTCCTCGTATCCTACGACGGAGTCCCAAGTGGGGAGACACACAGAGCATGCGTGTGTCGAATCCGGTAACGGAGCGCCAAGATCTTCCTCTTGCCAGGCGGGGTTTGTCAGCAGGTCGCGCACAGGGCTGCTAGATGCCCCGGCCAAGGCTTTTGGGCAAGTCTCTTTTCGTATGAAAAGGCGCACACATGAACAGTCTTGGTGGTAGCTTGCTTTGTCCTTGCCTCAGAGGTGCGGGTGGGGAGAATCCGCCGCCCCGGAAGCAGGGGCCAGATATCCATGAATACCAGTATCCAAGAGAAGTACAAAGCCGTCGGCGAGGTCCTCGCGCAGCACCAGAGTTTCCTGATCATGAGCCACGTCCGCCCGGACGGCGATGCGATCGGCTCGGTGATCGCTCTCGGATTTTCCCTGATGGCGATGGGGAAAACGGTCTATCTTGTTAATGAAGACGGTGTGCCAGAGAGCTTGGAGTTCATGAAGGGCTCAGAAAAGGTCACGACGCCTCCAGCGGAACCGCTCGATATCGATGTCGCCATTGCGCTCGATACCGCCACCAAACCTCGGCTTGGTGACAATAGTCTGAACGCCGCGAGCAAAGCGAAATTCTGGCTCAACATCGATCATCATATTTCCAATCCGGAATACGGCGACCTCAATGTCATCGACTCCACCAGCCCCGCGACCGGACAGATCCTCTACGATCTGATCTCGTTTCTCGACCTTCCGTTGCCGGAAGAAACTCGGGACGCGATCTATGTGGCGGTGTCCACGGATACGGGATCGTTCCAATACGGCTCCACCACGGCGAAGACTTACGAGATGGGCGCAGAGCTGATTCGCAAGGGTCTTGATGTTGGGAAAATCAACGCGGATACTTACGATAACCATCCTTTCCGCCGCCTTGAACTCATGCGCGCTCTGCTCAATACCTTGGAGATTTCCGAGAACGGACGTCTCGCACATTGGGAACTCACCCATGAAACTCAGGAGCGGCTCGCACTCCAGCCGGACGACAGCGAAGGTCTGATCGATCTTATTCGCGGTGTGAGAGGTGTGCAGGTCGCGGCATTCTTCGAGGAGCTTGAGACAGGGAAAATCCGTGTTTCCATGCGCTCGAAAAACAAAGCACTGAATGTCTGCGAAGTTGCCATGAAATTTGGTGGTGGTGGGCACGCACTTGCAGCGGGCATTCGCATGGCGGGTCCGATGGCAGAGGCGAAAGAGAAGGTGCTTGCGGAGCTCGACAATGCTCTCGCGGCAAGCGCCTGAACGAGAAATTTTTAGGAACAAAGAATGAGAAAAAAACAGGAAGAATACAAAGGCCCGAGTGGAGTGCTGCTCGTGGACAAAGCGCCGGATATGACGTCCCACGACGTGGTCGCGATCGGTAGGCGTGCGCTGGATACCAAAAAGATTGGTCACTGTGGCACACTCGATCCCATGGCCACCGGCCTGCTGATGCTGGTGATCGGGAAAGCCACGAAGATCCAAGACCTACTCATGAGTGAGGACAAGGTCTATGAGGGCACCCTCACGCTTGGCCAGCGCACTTCCACGCAGGATCGCCAAGGCGAGGTGTTGGAGGAAAGGGAAGTGGGGGAGTACTCGGAAGAGGAAATCAAGGCCGCGTTCGATGCCTACACCGGCGAGTTCGAGCAGCTCCCCCCTATGGTTTCTGCGATCAAACAGGGAGGTGTCCCACTCTACAAGCTGGCCCGTAAGGGTCAGGAAGTGGAGAGGAAATTACGCCCCGTGAAAGTGAGTGGATACGAAATTTCTCGGATTGCGCTCCCTGAAGTGGATTTCCGTGTCGAGTGCACGAAGGGCTTTTACGTCCGCACCTATGCCAACGATATCGGTGAAAAACTCGGATGCGGTGCTCACCTCAGCGCTCTTCGACGCACCAACTCTGGTAAATTTACCCTTGATCGATCTGTAACGGTCGCCCAGCTCAAGGAAGCCGACCCCGAGGTGCTCCTCAAAGCCCTCATATCCCTCGCGGAAATTTCCCTGATGAGGGGCGCGTAGAACGTCATGCCCGTCAGACTCGATAGCCTGGAACAGCTTGCCGCGGAACCCGGTCCGCTGCATCTCGCGCTGGGAGTCTTCGACGGTGTTCATGCCGGCCACCGCGCCGTAATCGGGAAAGCGGTTGCTGCCGCGCGCAAGGACGGAGGGCGAGCGTTCGTGGTCACATTTTCCCCACATCCCATTCGGGTCATTGCTCCGGAAAAAGCTCCCGCTTCCCTTCTCGCCACCTTGGATGACAAGGATCGCGTTGTGAAGTTGCTTGGAGTGGACGGGCTGCTTGTAATCCGTTTCGACGCTGATTTTGCAAAAACCTCGGCGGAGGAATTTGTGAAACAACTCGTCGCCGGAAATGTCGCCAGCATTTCGGTGGGGGAAGACTGGAGGTTTGGCAGTGCGAGATCCGGAGACGTGGAAATGCTGCGCCGCATGGGGGAGTTGAATGGCTTCAAGCTCCAAGCGGTGGCACCGGTCATGTGGGAAGGGGAGCGGATCAGCAGCACCCGCATTCGGCAGGCGATCCGCGACGGGAACTTTGATGCGGTGGAAAAAATGCTCGGAAGATCCTATGAGGTTTCCGGGACGGTGATCGAGGGGCGCAAGCTAGGCCGGCAACTCGGTTTCCCTACGGCAAACATTGATCTCGGGGATCTCCAGACACCGGCGGACGGCGTCTGGGCGGTGCTTGTGGACGGTCGTCTCGAAGGTGTCGCCAATCTCGGGACGCGACCCACCGTTGGCGGTGCCGGTAGACTTCTCGAAGTGCATCTCCTCGACTTTTCTGGAGATCTTTACGGAAAAGTCTTGCATGTGGAGTTCTGCGCCCGACTGAGGGGGGAGAAAAAATTCCCCTCAGTGGAGGATTTGAAAGTGCAGATCGCGGCAGACGTCGCAGCGGCTTCGGAGCATTTTAGAAACGTAGAAAGATCTGATTGACGAAATACTGGTATTATGAACAGTATTTGGCATGCGTTCGCTTCGAGACCTCCGCTTCGTCCTCACGATCACGGTATTTACCCTACGTTCTATCTTCAAAAGGCGACTGCGGAAGTTGCGGCGCGGTGCAGCGGCAAGTGTTTCCGAGCAGCTCGAGTTCAACTGGTGAGGGATACGTCCCGCTTCCCGATCATCGAGAAAGTTGAAATTTCGTGATTTTTGCGCTTACCCTCCGGGGACTGTTGGTTTAAACGTCTTCAAAACCTCTGCATGCTTTCGTCCTTTTCCTTCGACTTCCCGTGTCGCGCCCTTGCGTTCACGCTTCCGATTTTCCTCGCCGGGTCCGTACTCGCGCAGGATTCCGAACTCGCCCAGCGCGAGATCGAGCGCCGCCAGGCTGCTGTGCAGGAGGGGCAAATGCTCCTCCTGAAAGGGGATGAGGCGTATCAAGCGGCCAATTATCAGGAGGCCATTGATGCCTACGCAGGTGCGAGGGATTCGTTCCCGGATGCTCCAGCTACCGCGGAGCTTCGCAAGGCTGCCGCCCAGCGCTTGGCACAGGCCTCCGTGGAGCAGGGCAAGAAACTTTCCCGAAAAGGGGATGTCGCCGGCGCAAAGGAGACAATGGACAAGATTCTTGTCGAAGATGTGGCTGAGGACGATGCGCTTGCGAACGAGTTCCGCGCCCAACTGGACGACCCGATTCGGACCAACCCCTCCATCACGAAGGAATATTCTGCCGATGTGGACGAGGTCCGTCGCACCCTTTACATGGCTCAGGGAGCCTTCGATCTCGGGAAATACGATGAGGCAAATCGCCACTACGAGGACGTGCTCAGGATCGATCCATACAACAAAGCCGCACGTCGCGGAATGGAACAGGTGGCTAGCCAGAAATCCAGTTACGCCGATGCCGCTTACGATCAAACCCGGGCGGAGATGCTCGGTCAGGTTACGGGTGGTTGGGAACTTCCCCTGGCTCCGAATTTGATCGTCCCGGAGTTCGATGAACTCACTGAACTAGGGACTCAGGGCGACTTCGTTTCCGTATCCAACAAACTCAGCCGAATCGTTATCCCGGAATTCCGCGTTGAGGGAGCTACGATCTTGGAGGCCATCGATCTCGTCCGCCTGCGTGCCTCGGAGAATGATCAATTCGAATCCGATCCAAGGAAAAAAGGAATCAATATCACCGTAAACCTCGGCGATGTGAGGGAGTCTCCCGGCAAGGAGATTCTCACAAAGAGCTTTGATCTAAACGTCAGCAACGTGCCTCTCGACCAGATCCTTCGTTACATCGCGGACATCACTGGGACGATCGTGAAGACCGACGAGTTTGCCGTGACGCTCGTTCCTGCCGGATTCGGTTCGACTGAACTAATCACGAGGACCTATCGGGTCCCGCCTGATTTTTTGAGCAATCTTACGCTCTCGACCGGTCGCAGCGAAGAGTCGAATGATGATATTTTCAACCAAGAACTTGGAGATGGTGGCTTGCTCGCGGAGCGGATGGGTGCCCAAGAAGCGCTCGGTCTTCAAGGGGTCTCGTTTCCTGAAGGAGCCAGTGCATCTCTCACGAGTACTTCCAATATCCTGCGAGTGACAAATACGGCCGGAAATCTTGATATCATCGAGCAGATTATCGATTCAGTCGCTCTCACCGAGCCAGTTTCCGTAGCCATTCGGGTGACGATGCTGAAGGTGGAAAAAAACCAGCTCGAGGAACTTGGTTTCGACTGGTTGGTGAATAATTTCGAACTTTCTAACGACGTATTTGCGACCGGCGGAACCACGGGGAATGGAACCCCAATTACCCCTTTTCCTTCGGTTCCAACCAATCCTGCTCCTCTCAATCCTATCACCGCTGGGAACCGTAGTGGAGACGGGGCCATCTTCGATAATAGCATCGACTCCCTTATAGCTAGCGGATCCTCCAGAGGAACCCAGGAGTCAAACCGTGCGCCGGGCATCCTCGGTGTGAACGGCCTCATCGACAACGCCACCGTGCAGGTCCTGATGCGCGGCCTCGATCAGAAAAAGGGGGTGGATATCATGTCCCAGCCTTCCGTGACCACCCGCAGTGGACAAGCGGCTTCGATCATGGTCGTGGACGAGTTCATTTACCCCACTGAATATGAACCACCGGAACTCCCTACCAGTGTGGGTGGTAATAATAACAACAATAACGGCAACAATAACAACGGCGGTGGTGTAGATCCTTCTGGTGCTTTTCCTGTTACTCCCGCGACTCCGACGGCCTTTGAAAAGCGTGATGTCGGCGTCGTCCTAGAAGTGCTCCCGGTGGCTGATGCGAACAAGCAATACGTCGATGTCACACTCAATCCCTCGATCACTGATTTCGACGGTTTCGTCAATTATGGGAGCCCGATCAACGCGGTAGGAACAGGCCCCCTGGGATTACCTACAACCACTACGCTCACGGAGAACGCGATTCTTATGCCGGTCTTCAGTGTTCGCCGTGCAAATTCGAATCTCGTCGTGGCAGATGGCGCAACCATCGTGATCGGTGGCTTGCTCAAGGACGAAGTCCAGAATGTGGAGGATAGGACCCCTATTCTTGGTGACATTCCTGTGATCGGCCGGTTGTTCGCTTCGGACGCCCGCAGTCACAAATCTACAGCCATCCTATTCCTTGTGAACGTCCAGCTCCTCGATCCGACAGGTCGTCCCTACAAGGACCGCTGACCCATTTTTTTCCAAGAAACTATGCCAGATCCCGCGACCGATCCTGAGAAATACTCGATCGATGACATGATGGAAAAGCTCCAGGCACGCGATGCCACGGAGGATACCGGAGAACTTGTGACCCGTTCGGACGGATCGAAGGCTATGCGGGTGAGAAAGCGCAAGCGCCGTTCGCAACAGACGGGTCTGACCAAGAAGGAGGCGAAGAACCAGCGCAACCAGATCATTCAGATCGCTGGCCTCGCGGTGGCACTGGTCTTGATTGGTCTGGCCGCTGGCCTCGCGATTCTCTATGCGAACAGTACACCTTTCCGAGAGGGCTTGGTCGAAAAGCTGGGGACTGCGACAGGAGCGAAACTGGAAATGAAGCAATTCCGCATGAATCCGGCGCGAGCCAATGCTTCGCAAGCAATCTTCACGTGGCCTGAGGGAAATCCTCTTCGTGAGCTGAAGCTTTCAACGATCGTGGCGAAAATTCATCCGGTCAGTTTTCTTGCCAAAAGTTTCGCAGGAGAAGAAATCGTGGCGGAACGAGGCATCTTAAATCTCGACGCGCCCGTAGCCGAAATGCCAGCCAGCGACCCGACAGTGGGGGACGGAGATTCCGCAGTCTCGTTCAACCGATACTCGGTACCAAAGCTTGACGTTTTTTTTGGAAGCGAACCCTCGCCCCTCAACATGCTGAAGGAAACCGAGGCCTCGTTCTTCCCAGGCGGAATTGCCGGACAGGCGGAGATCCGCCTGCATAAAGGCCTTCTGATGGTGCCTGGTTGGCCCCAAATGGAGCTCGACCGCGCATACATGAACGTGCGCAACTCGGGGATCGATATTCAGAGTTTCCGTTTTATCGTTCCTAGGCACTCGAACGAACGAGTGATCGATAAAGGCTCAATCAGTTTTTCAGGAACGGTCCAGCCGCGCCAGGCGGATACCAAACAAACACTCAAGGCAGAAGTCGAAGCCTTCAGTCTCCCGTATCTTCTTGGAAAGGATCTCGGGAATCTGTTTATGGGGCGCACTGTCACCATAGATACTCCGGAATCAAATTTTCTCACCCTGACACCGGGATCGGGCGATCCTGCATTGCTCGAAGTGACTGTTTCAAATTCGTTCGATTCCCGTATCGAACTCAAGGAGTTTAGATTTCTTTCACAGCTCGCCTTCGGGATGGATGATATTTGGTATCAATCACCGTTTTTTACTGAAACCTCTATGGTTCTGAAACGGCGAGGTGAGTTTTCCGAGGTGACCCAAATCAATCTGGTGCAACGCAGTAGGATGGCGGTCCAAGGGGAACTCCGGAACCGTGAAGCTGGGCAAATCTCTGGCGAACTACGAATCGGGCTGCCGGAGACCATGATTGCTTCGAGTCCCAATCCCAAGCTCCGCCGAATGTTCGGCTCCGAGCGCGAGGGTTACCGCTGGCTTGCGCTAGAAATCTCCGGAACGAGTGCAGTGCCCATTGACAATTTCAAAGCGCTATATGACGCCTTGGACGACCTTGATGAAGCTCCCGAGGCGAGAAAAGAGTCTGCTCCAGATTCATTCGATACTCTGATTGAGGGGGAGTAGTCTCCTACTCCCGATTTCTAGCTATTTCGATGCCTAGCATGCAGACGTCGTCATCGAAATGATGTTCCCCGGAAAACTCGAGCACGGTCTCGATAATCCTGTCGAGCCAATCGTCAATGGAGCTTTCGTGGTCGTCTCCACAGATGGAAAGTAGCCGGGTTTCGAGGAATTGCTCGCCCTCCTCGTTCTCTGCTTCCAGCACACCATCTGTGAATAGCAAAATTCTTTGGGCGCTGCTTAGATCAACCTGAAGGTTCGCATACTGGCTGTTCGCGATCAGACCGAGAGCGGGACCGCGCTCACAGCGTTCCGTGCAAATCTGCGAGCTACCTTCCTCGCTGTCGATAACTGGGCCAGGGTGTCCAGCGCAGGAATAATTCAGAGTCAAATTCTCGAGATCGATAATTCCGTAGAACGCAGTGGCGAACATTGTCACGTTTGCGCGTTTCAAGATGGAGGTGAGTCCTGTGTTGAGTTTTCCAAGGAACTTCGAAGGGTCTTGGCTCTTGTCGTTGTGCGTGACAAGGAGGCCACGGAGCATGGAGACGACGAGCGCGGCACGGATCCCGTGGCCCATAACGTCGCAGATGAAAATTCCGTATCGGTGGTCCTTTAAGGGGATCACTTCATAAAAATCCCCGGCCAGTCCTGAGATGGGGAGATAGCGGGATCCGAAAATCAGGCGGTTTCCTCCGGGTGATTCTACGGGTGCGAATTTGTTCGTGGAGAGTGCCTGTTGGATCTCGCGGGCGAGTTGGAGTTCTTCCTCATACGATGCGTTTTTCTGCTGGAGTTGGTTGGCCAGCTCAGTCGCCTGTCGCTGCGCCAGCACGAGTGAAGTGACATCGCTGGAGACACCGAAGGTGCCCTTGACGGCACCGCTCTTGTCTCTCCATGGAAACTTTGATGTTACCACGTAAGTTTCGCCGCCTTCCCTCCAAGTTTCGGTCTCGAGCTGGCCGCTCATCGGCGTTCCAGTCTCGATGATTCGTTTCTCGTCCGCCTCCGCCTTCTCCCAATGGGTGTTGGAGAACAGATCCTTATCGTGTTTACCTATCAGCGCCTCGCTTGATGCAAGTCCGTGCCACTCTGCCATCCCCCGGTTTGCCATCAGGATGCGGGATTCGAGATCTTTGAAATAGATTTGCAGAGGCACATGGTCAATCAAGTTGCGCAGCAAGTGCCGCTCCTCTTCAATCTGTGCTTCCGCCGATTTGCGGAGGCTAATGTCGATCATCGAACCGGCGATTCGAACCGCGTTTCCCTGGCGGTCCCGCACCACCGTGCCGCGAATTCGGAGCCAACGCCAGTCGTCCCCACCCGTGCGAACTCGTGCGTCCACTGCCAAGGTTTCCGGGCCGTTCGACTCAAGTGCTTGGCCGATGGCATCAATGAATTGAGGTCGCTCGAGGTGATGGACCGGAAGATGGGGAGGGAGAAATATATTTGGAGCGCCAGAAGCTGTGCATTCTAGGAATTCTAGGATTCGGCGGGAGTAGTAGATCGTCTTCTCCGATGTCTGCCAGTCCCAAATACCTTCGTTGGAGGCGCGGAGTGCTAGCTCCAGACGGTCGGAATCAATGGGTGAGTTTGCGGAGGACTCGGACATGGCGGACAGGAATTCCTTTGCGTTCTACGAGGCAAAGTATCATCAGGGAAACGCCTGATGGCAACCCGCAAGATCAGAAGAGAAAACCTTCCCCGGAAGCGGATACGTAGTTGCCTTTCATCGGTCATTCGCTAAGAGAGGGGGATGAAACGTTTTGCACTCGCCTCGCTCCTAGTTGTATTCGGTCTCGTCGCTTGTGAACGGCACGAATTCGAAGGCAAAGACGGCACCAAGCGTCTTCACGAACATCATGCTGATCCTGCGGAACACGCAAGTGAGCCAACATCTCATTGAACGGGCTGTCCGGTTCTCTCGATCATCTTGCTCTTGCATTTTGGCTAGGGAATGACCAATCAGGCGGCGAAAAAGCCCCATACTGATGAGTCCTGAAATCATACTGACCCTTCTGGTCGTCGTTCTTACGCTAGTAGCGTTCATTCGCGAGTGGGCCGCACCAGATGTGCTGGCCCTAAGTATTCTATGTCTTCTTGTTGCGCTCGGCCTCGTCGACATGAAGGATATGTCTCAGGTCTTTAGAAACGAGGCCCCGCTGACCATTGCCGCGCTGTTTGTCATTGGTGGGGCACTTGAAAAAGCTGGTGCTGTGGATCAGATCGGGCGCGTTCTCCAGCGCCGAGTCACCGGAGGGGTCCGCTCGTCCATTCTCGCCTTCACGATCGTTGCCGCCTTTTTTAGCGCGTTCATGAACAATACCGCCATCGTGGCGATCCTACTACCCGTCGTTCTCGGTTTCGCTCGCTCTAAGGACATTCCAGCCTCGAAGCTGCTCATCCCGCTTTCCTACTCTTCGATTCTCGGCGGTTGCTGCACATTGATCGGCACATCCACGAACCTGCTTGTCAACGGAAGCCTCAAAGAATTGGGACTTGAGCCGATGTCGATGTTCGCCCTGGCACCCATCGGTGTGCCGCTGGCTATTGCGGGTATCGGCTATATGGCCATTTTCGGTCCACGGCTACTGCCTTCACGCTCCTCGATTACCGGCAGTCTTGAGATCGATTTTCGCACAGTGCCCCTCCACCACCTACTGATCGGGGAGAACTCGTCACTCATCGGTCAAAAGATTTTGGAAACAGCCCTTGGCAGCAAAGAGGCAGGTATCCACGTGCTGGAGATCCGCCGCCGAGGCACTCGCCTGATGCTTCCGCTCGGGGAGGTGACTGTGGAGAAAAACGACCGTTACTTAGTTGCGCTGCACCGCCGCAAAGGTGGTGCTGCGAAAGCGGAGCAGCTCTTCAGCGAAATCGGCGCGCAGGAGCTTTCCACCGTCGATGGTATCGTTTCTGAGCTAGTGATTCCGAACGAATCCTCTCTCGTTGCCCGCACCCTAGCGGCTTCCGATTTCCGGCAGCGTTACAACTGCGTGGTACTCGCCGTTCACCGGAACGGCCTCAATATAACCAGCCGCATGGCAGAGATTTCTCTCGATCGAGGTGATACCCTGCTGGTGATCACTGCTGTAAACAACCTGCCCGCTCTGAAGAGTACGCGTGACTTTGTCTTGACCGACATTGCTGAGGAAAAGCGCGGGGATCTTCCCTCTCCGCCAGCCAAAAAGTGGCCAATCATCTTCTCGTGGGCGGTGCTTGTCTCCGTGGTCCTCGTCGTTTCCATCACCGATTTGCTCAGTCGCACCAGTCTCGGCATCCCCTCCATTCCTATTCACTACGCGGCGATGGTCGGTGCCTTGGCCCTGTTGTGGATGAAAATTTTGACCCCGCGCGAAGCCTACGCCAGCATCGACTGGCAAGTCTTGCTCATGCTGTATGGATTGCTCGGACTGGGCATGGCCATGCAAGGGACCGGGACGGCGGAATGGTTGGCGAAGCATCTTGTCGAGATTACTAGCAGCTTCGTTTCCGAGGAAATGCTGCCCTATGTCATGCTGTGGCTCATGTTCATGTTCACCTCCATGCTTACGGAGGTGCTATCAAACAACGCCACCGCTGTCATGATCGTGCCTATCGTCGTTCAGCTCGCGGCGGAAATCGGAGTTGATTCGCGTCCCTTCATCATGGCCATCACCATCGCCGCATCGTGTGCCTTCACGCTTCCGATGGGATACCAGACACACATGATGGTCTATGGCCCCGGAGGTTATAAATTCTCCGATTACATCCGCACCGGCATCCCGTTGAATATCATCGCCTGGATCATTACGTGCAGCATTGTCCCTCGTATCTGGCCTTTCTGAGTGGGGGATTGGAGAATCATTGCCATCCTCGGAAAAAGACGGTGAAGTAGCTTCATGAACCGCCGTCATTTCCTCAGCACCTCCGCTCTCGCCGCCGCCGCGCCATTTATCCTCACCCGGAAGTCCGCATATGCGGAGGAGGTCTCTTCGGGCGCTCCGAAGCGAGTCGGACTCATCGGTGCAGGCTGGTATGGCAAGTGCGATCTCCTCCGCCTCATCCAAGTATCCCCCGTGGAAGTGGTTTCTATCTGCGATGTCGATTCAATCATGATGAAAGACGCGGCGGAGCTCATTGCCACCCGCCAGGTCTCGAAGAAGCAGCCTCGCCAATATGCGGATTACCGGAAGCTTCTTGCCGAAAAGGATCTCGATCTGGTCATCATCGGCACCCCCGACCATTGGCACGCCCTGCCCATGATCGATGCGGTGAAGTCGGGTGCCCACGTTTACGTCCAGAAGCCGACGGGTGTGGACGTCACTGAATCTGCCGCCATGGTCGCCGCGGCGCGGAAGTATGAACGCACCGCGCAAGTGGGGACTCAGCGCCGGAGTACTCCGCACCTGATTGAAGCCAAGCGCCAATTTATCGATACCGGCCTTCTGGGTAAAGTTGCCCACGTCGATATCTCCTGCTACTACCACATGCGAAAGAAGGGCGTTTTTCCTGAATTCCGGTACCCGGCAACTTGGACTATGAACTGTGGACCGGCCCCGCGCCCATGATCCCGTATACCGAGATCCAGCACCCTCGGGGTTGGCGGGCCTTTATGGAATACAGCAATGGCATCGTCGGTGACATGTGCGTGCACATGCTCGATATGACGCGCTGGATGCTCGACCTCGGTTGGCCCGAGTATATCTCTTCATCCGGCGGCATTTTCACGGACCCGGGCGGCACATCCAACATCACCGATACGCAGAGTGCCACGTTCGCCTACCCGGATCTGAACATTGTCTGGAACCACCGGACGTGGGGGAAAGCTTCCGATCCGGAGTATCCGTGGTCCGCCATCCTTTATGGTGACAAAGGAACTCTCAAAGCATCCGTCAACGGCTACGAGTTCATCCCATCCGGCGGAAAGGAAAAATCTGTCACCGCGACAGCATTGAGGGAGTTGGACAAATACACCGAAGACAAGACCGAGGATAGACTTGAAACCCACGTCGCCCCCGCCATCCGAGGTCACATGATTGATTTCCTGAAATGCATCGAAAGTGGAGAAAAGCCCGTCGCCGATATTGAGCAAGGCCACATCTCCAGCGCCTCCTGCATCCTGGCGAACATGTCTCTGGAAACCGGCAGAACCCTGCACTGGGATGCCGCGAAAGGGGAGATCAAAGGCGATCCGGAAGCGAACAAGAAACTGGCTCGTCCTTATCGCGGACCATGGGTGCACCCGACGGCGGCGGACGTGTGAGATGGAGAATGGGTTTTCAACCCGTTTGCGAAGGAGCGGGTGAAAGGCTTCTCTAATCCTGTCGGTCGGAGAACCGGCTCTCCTTGATTGCTTCCTGGCGGGCTAGGCGGTTCATGAGCAACAGCCAAGCGAAGGTGAGGATGGCGAGGTAGGAGAGAAAGATGAGATAATAGGGAATTCTTATTTGGATGAAGCCGGAAGTATAGCCTTCAATATACAGGTCAGGTTGAGGAAAGAGAGTGGGTTCATCGATATCGTAGATAATCGGGACACCGCGAACTACTCCATTCGAGATTCCATAAACGGATGGATTATAAAATCTAACAGCGGCAATTGATGACAATTGCGTGGCAACAACCACTTTGTCTCTAGTCCAAGATGTGAAATTCCTCGTCGAGTCCCACCACATCCCGCTAATCACGAGCGACCCCAAGATCGTAAAAACGAGCAGGATGCGGGTGAGGCGTTTCTGGGAGGTGCTCACTGGGAATATGGAGAAGGGGTTTGAAGCCCCTTCGCGGAGGACGGGGTAGGAGGCTGCGCTTTTGGCTCGGGCTGTGGGAACGGGTTGAAGCCCATTCTCATCACTCCCCAAAGATCGCTTCGCGGAGCAGAGGGGTATTGTTTTTCTCGTCCCAGTAGGCGAAGCCGGCTTTCCAATCCCAAAGGGTCCAGGGGATGTCGCGGTCTTCTGCAAGGGTGCGCATGTCGCGGATGTAGCGAATGCGGTTTTCGGGATCGGCACTGGTGACGACTCCGAATTCTCCGAGGTGGATGGGGCGACCAGTTTGTTTCGACCACTTGGCGGCGGCATCGAAGGGAGGGGTGATGGCGGCGAGGGAGGAGGGGTTTTTGTCTCCTTCGAGAGTATTGTAGTCATTGATGAAGTTGACGATGTCCCCACGCCCTTTCAGTGAATCTGGCACTGCGAGCGGGGTCTTCGGTGGACCGGGGTAGCGGACGTGTTTCAGGTCTGTCATGCCGGTCCAGCTTGCTCCCTGGTGGGTGAAGTCGAAGGGGGCGTAGTTGTGGACGGTGACGATGAGATTGTCGTCATCGGCGGGAAGGCGGAGCTTGGGAAGCTCGTCGATGGAACCCCATAGTCCGGTGGTGACGAGAAGGGTGCGATCCGGGTCGATGCGGCGGATGGCTTCGATGGCGTGGGCTTGGAGCAGATTGAGCCGTTCGGTGGTGAGGTTGTCTTTCGGCTCGTTGATCAGCTCGAACCAAAGGCTGTCCGGGCGGTCGCCGTAGCGTTTTGCGATGGCTTTCCAGCCATCGACGAAGCGGAGTTGATAGGCATCGGGATCGGAGGTGAGAGGGTCGAAGTGATGCCAGTCGATGATCACGTGCAGACCTTTCTCCAAGGCACGGTCGATGATGGGATCGATCTCATCGGTGAGCTTCGGGGAAATGGTGATGAGGCCGTCTTTTCGGGAAAGGTAGTGATGCCATGAGATGGGGATGCGGATGTGGTCGAAGCCTTGGGCAGCGGCCAAGTCCACGTCTTCGATGGAGTAGGGGATCTGCCAGGAAAAGGGTGGCTCGACTTCCCAGCGGTTGCCGAAATTGACGCCACGTTTGATTTTTTTCGCGGCGGCGTGGGCAGGTGTGTTCTGACCGAGAGGGTGCATCTTCTCAAGACCGGGAGGGGTGGCGGCTTTGGCAAGAATGGTGATGGTGACGGGGACTCCGGCTTTGACGGGAAAATCTTGAGCGAGAGTGCGGTTGTTCCAAGCGGTGGCGATTTTCATCCCAGAAGGGGCGGTCTCTTCGGCGAGAGGCCAAGCACCGAAGGGGATGGCATCGGATCTCCACGAGGCGAAGGCGGGGCCCTTTCTCTCCTCGAAATCGGGGTTGGCGAGGGTGGCCCCAGTGATGCGGAGGTTGTCGTAGAGGACCTCTTCCCGCGCACCCTTTGGGTTCCAGGGACCCAGCAGGGAGAGGGTGACGGTAGTATCGGCCTCGGGGGTGAAGCTGATGGTGGCCTCGGTCCACTCATCGGTGTTGATGGGGTAGTTGATATCAGTGAGGCGCTCCTTTTCGGAAACCTTTCCGAGCCAATCGCCTTGGCCAACCTTCCCGGAGGAGGTGGTGACGGAGAGCGGTGGAGAATCTGCGGGGACTTGAAGCCAGACGCGGGCGTTGGCGGCGGTACCGGCGGAGGGGGCAGCATTTGCAAAAGCGCCCATTGCAAGGAGAAGGAGTATTGAGCGGTGTATCATCTGAATTGGGTGATTAAATGTTGGGTTTGGAATTTAATTTTTGGGCGTGATGGTGAGGTTGTGATCGAGGGGGTGGATGGATGCGGCCAGCTTTTCGACGAATGCTTGGCGTGCTTTTTCCGTGCTAGCGAAGGTGCCTTCCATATCATTTTTACCTGGCTCGCCGTGGACCTGCTTTTTGATCTGATCAGTCTCGAAGGTTTGTTTGGCGTCGACGGCTTTCTGGATTTCCTGAAAAGGAGCGACCATGGGATTGGAGTGGAACTCGGCGGAGAGGTTGATGCCGTTGTGCAGTTGCTCGGCAGTGTAGGTCTTGGTTTCTCCTCCCCAAGTGACTTCGTAGGTTTTGGAGGAGTGGTTGGTGATTTTGAAGACGAAGCGGTTGAGTGTGGCATCGAAGGGGACGAGTGCCATTCCGGCGCGCAAGGAGCCATCGTTATCGATTGGTCCGGGACCGGGGGCGAAAGCCAACCGGGAACTGCGAATTTCGAGGTTGCCATCGTTTGCTGAGAGGATTTCGTGCCCGCCCTCGCCGGCGGCGGTTCCGGTGGCCTGATCCCATGTGATGGCTCCTAGATCACCATCGACTCCGAGGCCTTTGAGAAAGGCGTAGGCCATGATGGCGTGACCGGCCCACCCGGGGTGAACTCCGTCTTTCCCTGTGACCTGGAAGTCCTCGCCGAAGGCCTGCTTCGCACGCAAATCGGCGATTAGCATGGGGGTGAAGACGTCGGCGAATCCGGTTTTCTGCTCTTGTGCTACTTCGAGCGCGATGTTGCGGAATTTCGAAAGGGAGAGGTTCAGGTCTTTCTTTGTGCCTGTGGCGTTTTTCACCCAATGGGGGACGGAATCGATGATGCCTGAGGAGCCGATGACAAGGAGGGCACCGGCGGCTTTGAATTTTTCGGCGATCTCCGTTTGATTGGCACGGTATCCGGTGGCGACATTTTCATCGAAAGGGATGTAGCGGAAGTCGTTCATGCCGTAGCAGGTGGTCGCGACGGTGGGATTGAAGCGGAGAACGTCGTTGTCGATGCGTTTCAGGAACCCATCGGCTCGCTCGCCGCTCCAGCCATACTGGCGGCACGTGATTTCCAACTCCGGTAAGCAAGCGGTGAGGTAAGTCTCGATGAGGACCGAGTATTGTTTTTGCTCCGTGATGGAGTCCCCGCAGATGGCAAGGCGATCGCCCTTTTCCAATGAAACGGCCGGGGGCGGGGCGGATGGGAGGGTGTAGTCGGAAAGTTCCGCGGGCAGGGTGGGAACCGTTTTCCCGTATGAGAAGCTGAGACAGGAGACGAAGAGCAATGTGCGGGTTAGCATCAGAAAGCTAACGTGTCAGAAAGCCGAGACCTTGCAAATCATGTCGATGAAAGCGCCGGAGTATTCAAAGGAGGGCTTGTCCCCGGCACGGCTAATTCAGCGGCCTCCGAAGAGACCCTTGAGGCCACCAAGCAGACCTCCGATTTGGGATAAATCGGGTTTTTTCCCGGCCAGAACGTCGTCGAGCATGGAGTGCGCCTGCGTAGGGAGCTTACCTTTCGCAAATTCTGCAACGGTCTCGATGGCTTTGGTTGCCATTTCCTCGTCCATGCCGAGGGCGGTGAGACGGATTTTGAGTTCGTTGATCATGTGTTCTGGGAATAAGTACCGGGGACAGGACTCGAACCTTGCAGGTATGAATGCGTAGTGCAAGTCTGAATGTAGGAATCGTTCATTTCTCTTGGTTTATAGCGTTTTTCATTCTCTACGTAACGTAAAGAAATGCTAATTCATGGCAACTCCATGACAACTTTACGGGTCAGGCCGAACCATTCGTTGGCTTGATCTGCTCCCTTCGCGTCGTTGTAGGACTTCTTCGCTTCGCTCTCAGAGTTGCCAGCTTCCATGGATGTCTGGGCGAGTCCGACGATGGCGGCGCGGTAGGAAATGAATGAGTGGCGGGGAGCATTCCGTTTCCATCCTCCAATGAGTTTACCAAGCCGCGTTGTCTCCGTCTCGTCTCCGTTCCCGTAGGTGTCGCCGGGATTGAGAAGTGGTCCTACTCTCCCGGATTTCTTGGAGATGGGTTCCAGCCAGTCTCGGACCACGGGAAGGATCGGCGTTACCCTCCGCCGGTTGTTCTTGTCGGTTTCCGGGCGGACGATGATAAGCGATCGATCCCAATGGAAATCTGACCAGTCGAGGGGGGATTTCTCCCCCTTCCTATCCGGGGAGATTTCAGACGAGCGGATCCCGGCGAATGAGGCGAGCACGAGCCATGGGAGATAGTCTGGAGAAACCCCTTTGAGCAAGATCGCCATTTCCTCTGGAGAGTAGGTTGCAGGAATTTTACGCAAGACATTAGGAGGCTCGACACGTTCAGCTACCGTTCTTTCTTCTCCATGCGGTAGGTATTCCATTCGTTTCGCCCATCGAAAAAACGTGACCCATGAGCCACGAATGTTCTTTCTTGTCTTGGGAGCTAGCGATTCCGGCAATATTGTTTCGAGAAACTGTGGGGTGATCGTTCCTAGTGCTACCTCACGGGGGAGCCGAGATAGATTCTGACGCAGGTTTGCGACGTTGCGAGAGGATTTCCCTCGGTTGCGCTCTTTGGTCGCTAGGAACTCGTCTATCGCCTCTCCGGTGTTCTTGACTGGTCGCTGTTTGGCATACCAGACAAGGAACTCGTCGATGAGCTTGCAGGACGGATCCGCTTCCACCATCCGGCGCACGGCGTTGAGCTGGTAGGGATTTAGGGTTGCTAGGTCGATGGCACCTTTGAAAATTTCTATTGCGGACCGCTTCGCTGATTTTATCGCGGACTCCTCACTGGACCGGGTGATACGCTTCCCGGACCCATCGTAGAATTGCCAGTATCCCGGACGACTATCGAGGGGATAGACGTTGATCGAGACGTTTTTGTATCGGACGGAGGGCACTAGTGCAGTGTGTTAAAATGTTGCCAGAAATCAAGAACTTGGTAAAAAGCGGTGATGAAATTTATCACGCTATCGGCATTTATCTTTCTCGGGTTTTTGTCCGCATTGACTGTTTCCATGCTTTTGCCGATGGCTATTGCGGGAATTTATTCGCTCTTCCGCGCACGAATTAGACGCTTTGGAATCAGAACTTGGTGCGTAGTCGTGTGGGCGGCGATTGGCTCCGGGATTTACTTCGGCGCTGTTTGGCTGGAGAGTAAAACAGGGATCAATGGAAAAGCATTCCTCATCGGTGGCTTTGTTTTTCCTGGGCTATTCCTCTTGCTTTCAATCCCAAAAACCACCTCCGACCTTATCAGTGACGATGCTCTATCGTGATCTCGAAAAGATGCTCCCGTGGCTCTTGCTGCTTGTCGTGGCAATGGCTGTAATTTCTTGGATACTCAGCCTGTTCGGGATCGAGTGGCCTCCTCCTGCCTAGAAGTCGAAATGCCCGACATTGCCCACCCAGCGGACTAGTCGTTGGTGCCGTTGCGGGAGTTTCCCTTGGCCTGATCCGCTTGGTATGCGGCGCGGATGGCGGCGAGGCAATAGTCCGTCACGATCTGCCCGTGGGCGAGTCCTGCTCGGCTCCATTCCTCGAATTCCTCAACATCCACGCGGATCACCACGTTTTGTAAAGTCGGCTGGGAGGCTGCGGTTTTTTCCTGATCGGCTCGCATCAGGTTTTCGATGATGAGGACAGCCTTGGATGGTATGGGGCGATCAGACCGCCAAGAGCTCACCGTCGATGGTTTCACGCCACATTGATCGGCAACCCAATCGTTGCTGTGGTCTTTTTCTTTCTGCCACTGGATAAGAGTTTCTTTCGTCATTGCGTGGGTATTTATCCACATTCGTAGAAAGAAATCAAGGTTTTTCTACTTTTGTGGTTGACGGTTCTACGAAATGTGGCAAACGTTTCCACATGTCAGCAACGCTAGACCTCCCAATTGATCTCTCCCGCTTCACGCCGGAGGAAGTTTCGTGGCTCGCTGCCAAGAGCAGCCAGACCGGAAAGCCTGTCGATCAGGTAGCCCGTGAACTTGTCCGCGAGGCGGCGGCAAGGGACGGCTTCACCAAGTCCGCACCATTGAAGGAGGGCGGCAAGTGAAAGTCCTCACTTTACCAACGATGCCGAGCGCATCGCCAACAATGTCCTCTCTCCAGATCGCGGAGATCACTGGAAAGGAGCACCGCCACGTTACCCGTGACATCTCCGAAATCCTCGGACAAGCGGAAATAGATGCGTCCAAATTTGGGCATACCTATAAAGACTCCCAAAACCGCGACCAGAAGTGCTACAACCTCCCCCGCCGCGAGTGCGATCTGGTAATCTCTGGTTACTCCGTGAAATACCGGCTCGCCATCATCGACCGCTGGCAAGAACTGGAAGCGAAACAATCGTTTCAAATACCCCAGACGCTTTCCGAAGCCCTCCGCCTAGCCGCCGATCAAGCAGAGAAGATCCAAGCACAGAGCGAAGTGATCCGCCTCGCGGCTCCGAAAGCGGAGTTCTACGATGTGGTCATTGCCAGCAATACCGTGTGTCAAGTCGCAGTCGCCGCTCAAGTCGCTGGCCTGCCCTTCGGGCGTAATACCCTCTTCCAAATGCTCCGCGCTGATGGAGTGCTAATCACCGGAGGCACCCGTCACAATCTACCTAAGCAGTCCTACATCAATCAAGGACTCTTTGTTGTTAAAGAATCCAGTCACACAAACCAAAACGACGAGACATTTGTGAACTTTACCAGCCATGTCACCCAAAAGGGAATCGACTGGCTTATCAAAAATTACTCAACGCAAGCCCAAACCAACGAACTCACCGTCCAATGAACATCACTCTTACCAAAGAAGAGCGGAAAGAGTTCATCGACAAGGCGCGGGCCGAGTTCGTTGCCTCGATGATCGATTCCGCAAAGGACGAGTTTGACACGATCTCCATTTCCCAAGCGGCGGGTATGCTCGACATGCACATCAATACCCTCGCGAAAGTGAAAGGCTTTACCCGCATCGAGATTATTCCCGGAAAGGTTATCAAATACCGTAAGTCGCAGATCGTCGCAGCTCTCAAGGAAATGGAGGTATCCCAGTGATTGAACACGACATCAACACGCTTGAGACGATGGAGAAGAGCGGGGATCAGGACGCTCGCAACTTCGCGATGTCCTATCAAAACTCTCTGAGTGATGAACGCAATAAGATGCGGAGGCATCCGCTTTGGGTGGAATACGCCGCCAAAGCGAATGGGGAGACGGTCACTCCAATCAACGACGGCGGACCAGCTTTTCCGCATGAACCGTATCACTACAGTCCGATGATATGGAGTGACGGCGGACCCGGCATGACCCTCCGCGATTACTTCGCCGCGCATGCTCTCGCAGGGTATTTTGCGGCGCCGCACACACCTCATCATTGCGACGGCAAGGCAACGAGCGAATACATCTGGTCAATAGCAGACGCAATGATCGCAGCTCGCGACAGAAAGGAGGTTGCGTGAAGCTCTCCCAACGCTACTTCCGCCAAGCGGTCAACCGTGCAGGAAGGTCACTCTTCTGGTCTGCCGCCTGCCTGCTTCTGGCAATGTGGGGATATGGGGATTGGCTGAAGGAAGAAACCTCCTTTGTCAGCTTCTTCATCTTCGCCGGCATCTGCCTCTTTTTCGCGATCACGGACATCGTGGAATCCATCCGCATCTATCTGCTCTCCTGCTCGCATGAGCGGTATGAAGCAGAATCCGCCATCCGTCCGAAAATTTAAACCTCCTCAAAACATAAAGCATGAGCACACTGAAAAACGTAACCAAAGGCGTGAAAAAGCGCCCCCATCTTATCGGACTCTACGGCCCCGGCGGGGTTGGAAAGAGTACCTTCGCAGCCTCCGCCCCGAATCCCGTTTTCCTCGGGACTGACGACGGGCTGGGCATGATCGATGCCGCATCCTTCCCCATCCCGAAGACATGGCAGGAGGTCAAAGCAGTCGTAAACGATCTTCTCATGGAGGATCACGAATTTGAAACCCTCGTTATTGATACCGTGAATGGTCTGGAGCCGCTGGTCTGGAACTTCGTCATCAAGGAAGCCAGTGTGAAGTCAATTGAGGAAGTCGATGGGGGATTCGGGAAAGGATACGTCCGCGCCTACGAGCAATGGGTGGAGTTTTACAACACCCTCAAACGTCTGCGGAACAAGATGCACGTCATCATCCTGGGGCACGCGAAAATCAAATCGTTCGAGGATCCGTATGAGAACGAACGCTTCGATAAGTTCATCATCAAGATGAATGTCGAGGCGGCGGCACTCTTCCTGGAGTCGATGGATTTCATGTTCTTCGCGAATTTTAAGACCACCTACCGCAAGGACAAGGGGGCGAGGAAGGCGAAGGCATACGGGGAGGGCAAACGGGTCATGTTCACCGAGGAGCGCCCCGCCTTTGCAGCAAAGCACCGTGGGGACATTCCTTTCGAACTAGATCTCTCATGGGATGCTTTCATGGCAGCGGTTGCGAAGAACGTGCCAGTTGCCAAAGCCACCCCGGACAAACTCCTAGAGCTTTTCAAAGGTATGGAAACAGAAGCCCTCGCCTACCTCGTCAGCATTGGCTGGCTGATCGAAGGGCAGGCACTGGCCGATCTCCCCGCCAACAAGCGCAAGCCCATCCTCTCCCGCACGGACGAGTTCCTGAACGCCGTCCGCGATTTCTCCACAGAACCAGAAACCACCGACACCGATACCACAGATGAATGATACCGAAGAAAGTCCCCAACCGGGCAACATGTTCACCAAAACGCTCGGGGATATTTCCCATGGCGATCTGGTCGATCAATCCAGCGAACTACTCCAGCAACTCGCCATCGCCGTCCGGGACACCGGGAAGAAAGGAACCCTTACCCTTACCATCGAGGTAAAGCCACGTGGCCGTGACTGCGGGCAGGTGGAGGTATCCGGCGCGTGCACCATCAAGGCACCCGTTTCAGACATCGCACCTTCCATGCTCTTCGTGAGTGAGGACGGGCAGTTCTTCAAGGACAACCCCGCGCAACTCAAAATGGACTTCGCGGACTTGCCAAAAGCCATCTCCAAAGCATCCAACCAATAAACAATATGATTGAAAAACTACTCAACGCGCTCCGCCTGCCGGAGCACCCTACCGTCATCGCGCTCCCTCCCGGCACGCAGATGATCCCAAAGGAATTGTTCGATGCCGAACCCGTCAATAAGCACGGAGCCATCAGTATGGAAAGCCTTTCCTCGCTGGTGGATTACACCACGCGCTTCGGCACCTGCCATTCCATCATCCTTGCTTCCCTGGAAAACCTCAAAATCACTGCGATCATGGACTGGCACGATCCAGCCACTCCCGAATGGAGCGGCTGGGCTGACCATTCCGCCACCTATCCTCTGAAGCTCACCCGCGAGTGGCAGGAATGGAACGCCATTTCCGGAAAGTCTCTTAGCCAGAAAGATTTCGCCGAGTTCATCGAGGAGCATCTTGACGAGATCAAGGAACCAAGCTCCTCGGACGTTCTCACCGTCGTCACCACCCTGACTGGAAAGCGAAAAGTGAACTTCACTAACGCAACCTCTCTTGGAAACGGAGATGTTTCCCTCCAGTGGGAGGAAATCACAGACGCGAAGGGAGCGGGTGACATCCGCGTCCCCTCTCAGATCGTGCTGGCGATTCCCGTCTTCAGAGGAGCCAGCGATGAAACCACCTTCGAGATCAAGGCACTCTTCCGCTACCGCATCCAGGACGGACGACTCTCCTTCGAGATCAAGCTTTTGCATGCGGACAAGGTTCTCGATCTGGCATTTGCCCAGATCGTCGCATCCCTCTCGGAATCCTTCCCGGATGTCGCCACCAACAGCCCGAAAATCGTCATCGGATCAATGATCACCACTCCCCGCGAAATTATCAAAACCACCATACGCACAAACCAATGAGCCTATCCACACACAGCTACGTCTTCGAAGAACCCGAAGAGCAATCCGACCGCATCATCCTGCCCGCTGGCAAGGAGTTCCCCTTCGTGATCCTTGAGATCAACGACATGAAAGACAGCTCCACTGGCAATCCCATGATTCCTGTGAAAATGGAATTTGATGGTGGGGACCACGGGAAATCCATCGTCTATGAAAAACTCGTTTTCGTGGAAACCATGAAATGGAAGATCAACCAGTTCCTCAAATGCGTTGCCGGAGACGGCATCAAGGCTGGGAAGAAGGTCAACTTTGAGGACCCGGAGTTTATCGGATGGCTCAAACGCCAGACAGGAAAGGCCACGCTCAAGATCGAGGACGTGAAGGGGAAAACCTACCAGCGCAACTCTGTCGATTCTTACAGCTACGAAGGGTCATCCAAGGAGGTGGAGAAATCCTCCATGCCTGAATCCTCCATGCCTGAATCCTCGTCTGCTGACGAAGTGGACGACGACGACATCCCGTTCTAATCCGCGCCACTCGCCCCTTGAATCGCCCCGCCTCCGACACACTGGAGCGCGGGGCACAGTGGGCACAACCAGTTACGAGGAGGAACGACACCATGAAATAATCCAACAGCACTCGGGCATAGATCCGTTACGCACCCACCCGCTGAGTTCGCAAGAGCCAGCGGGTTTTGGGGTGCAAACCAATGAAATACGACAACTACATACCCCACGCATTCTCCGCTCACGCCCGCCGTGTCACGATTGGGAACATGAAGACCCAGCGCCTCGCCATGAAGAACATGCGCCGCGCCGAGAACGGGCTACCTCCGAAAAAATCCTACTCAGAAATCTAAACACCTCCACGAAACATGAAAATTCTCCAACTCGAAATCAACGATCTGAAAAAGATCAAAGCCGTAGAAATCCACCCGGAAACAGGCAAGCCCGTCATTCTCACCGGAGACAACGGCAACGGCAAATCCTCCATTCTGGATGGTATCGTCCTCGCCTTGTCAAACAACGGGCTGGAAGACCCCATCCGCCACGGTCGCCCCTCCGCATCCATCAAGCTCACCCTTGGCGCGGACAAGGCGGAATATCTACTGGAGCGCAAGGTTACGAAAAAAGGCAGCTACCTCACCCTTACGGATGCGGACGGCACACCGGTCCAGAAAGCCCAGACATTCCTCAACGGCCTGCAAGGAAACTACGCTTTCGATCCTCTCGAATTCACCCGCTTGAAATCCAAGGCACAGGTGGAGGCATTGAAGGAAGCCGCCGGTCTGGACTTCACCGAGCTGGATGCGGAGCGAGCGGAGAAATACGCCACCCGCACCGAGGTCAATCGCCGGGGAAAGGAAATCAAAGCCCGCTTCGATGCGATGGAGGCACCTACGGAGGATGTCCCGGAAGAGGAAGTTTCCGCCGGGGATCTTGTCCGGAGTCTCAATATCTTGGAGGAAAAGAACCGCACAATCGCCACCATGGAGAAGGAAGCGGAAGAATCCGCCGCCTTCATCGTCAAACAGAAGGAAACCCTCCGCAAGATCGAGGACGAGCTCGCCCAGGCAAAGGCCGATCTGGAATCCTGCGAGGAAGATGCCCGTGCCAACACCATCGCGCTTGAAACGGCCAAAGCCGCCGCTCCTACCGAGGACGACATTGCAGCAGCCAAAGCAGCCGTGGAAGCCATCGATAAGACCAATGCCGCCGTCCGCGCCGCCCGCACCTACCGGGAGACAGAGGAGGAGCTGAACAAACTCCGGGTGGAAACCGGGAAGCTCAATCGTGAAATCGAAGTCATCGATGAAACCAAAGCTGAAGCCGTCAAAAACTCCTCCCTCCCTCTCGACGGTCTGGAACTGACAGACGACGGCGTGATGTTCAACGGCACGTTCTTCTCCCAACTCTCCACCGCCGAGCAAATCCGCGTCTCTACCCTCGTCGCCATGTCCCAGAATCCGGGGCTAAAGATCATCATCATCCGCGAGGGGGCACTCATGAACTCCGCAAACCTCGCCATGATCGCATCCCTCGCCAGCGATCAAGGGTATCAACTCTGGATCGAGAAATTCCAAGAAACCGCATCCGCCACTGGCCTGCACATCATCGACGGATCGATTGTGAGCGAGAGCGGGAAGGAAGTTATCCCGGCAGGCTAAAACCAAATGGCTGTGGTTCCACTGAAAAGCAGGCGCGGAACCAGTAACACCTCATTGCGCGACCGGGCGGGATTTATCCAACCCCGGCAGGACGGAGCAGCCTCCAATTTTCCAAATAACACCATGTCAGAAACCACAAAACAGCCGATGCCAGCCATCGCCACCATCATATCCATGTCCTACGAAGGGAAGGAAAGCAACATCGTCATCCTCAGCGCAACCGTGGAGGAGTTGAACCACTATCTCGGCACCCAGGGACACGAAGGCACCCCGGAAACCTGCTACGCACGCCTCCACCTTGGAAAGAGGCTTGAGGAATTCACCCCTATCGAAGTCCCCGGCATTCTGCTTGCACGCATGTTCGCCAAGAAGCTCGGGACACGGGATCTTGGGGATGAACTCACCGAGGCGGAGGAAGCGGAAGCCAAGGAAAAGGGCTTAGTCGTCGCTTTCGGCCAGTCGGACGACTGCACCGAGTTCCGCGGGGCGATCCATGATGAAGTCGGATACGGACAGTTGAAATTTTCCCTCAAGGGCAAGTTCTTCGATGATGAGGCAATGCAGTCTCTGGAATCGCTCGTCGAGGACGGAACCATTGCTGAAATGCCGCCTATCAATTCGATCATGGCGAAATGGGACCATGAAGACATCCCGTGGCAATATGATACCGCCATCCCTCACGCCACCTTCGATGTCATGGAGGAAGGTGAACTCTTCTGCCGCGCCATCGTCTTCTCAATCAAAGACCTCAAGTGAGAGCCTACCGCGTCAAAAACCTCCGCAATGGGATCGCTCTACTCCAGCGCCGCCGCTTCCTCATCTTCTGGGAAACCGTGGACTACGGGGCTGAGTTCTCCATCACCGCAAAAGCAATCCACCTTTCCAAATAACCATGTCACTCATCGCACGAAACGAACGCTCCTCCCACTCGGTACCACCGGGACGGCAAATCCTGCCACACCGTCATCGCCAAGACCACCGGCCTACCACGCGCAACCACTGTTACCGATGCACGTAAGCTTAACCTCGTCCCCTCCGTGACCAACGTGCTCGGGATGAAGGCAAAGCCGGCCCTCAATACCTGGCTGCAAGACAATGCCATCCTCTCCGCTCTCAATACTCCCCAAAAACCGGGCGAGGCGGAAAGCGACTGGCACTCACGCATCGCCGAGGAGTCCAACCGCATCGGCAAGGAAGCCGCCGAATGGGGAACCGCCCTGCACGAGCAAATCGAAGGATTTTGCAACACCGGAGCATTTCCCGGCACCGGAGAAATCCTCGAATACGTCGCGGATTACGAACGCTGGCACCGGGAAACCGTGCTGGAGGTGGTCCACGCCGAGCAATCCGTCGTCCATCCCATGGGCTACGCCGGTCGGCTCGACCTCCACGCCATCATCTCCCACGGCGGAGAGCGCCGCCGCGCTATCATCGACTACAAATCCCAGAAGCTCAAAGGGAAAGCCAAGGGGAATTTTTACAAGGAATGGCAGATGCAGCTCGCCGCCTACGCGGACTGCCTCAAAGAAGAAGGCGAGCGCGATCCGCTCATCATCTCCGTCATTATCCCTTCAGACAAACCCGGCCCAGTCCAAGTGAAAGTGTGGGAGGAAAACAACGACCTCGCCCTCTCCGCATTCAAAGCCTGCCATCAACTCTGGTGCTTTGAGAAAAACTACACCCCGTCTGAATCATGAACCCGATAGAATTCACCGCATTCCCAAAAATGGCACGGCTCTCCCGCGAGTGCGTTGTCACCGAGAAGATCGACGGCACAAATGCCCAGATTTTCATTACTGAAGGATCTTCTGATACTCCCGGAATCATCTCAGCATGGCATGATCAAGAATCCAGCACGGACTTGGTGATGTTGGCTGGCTCTCGCAAACGCTGGATCACACCCAACCAAGATAACCACGGATTTGGCCTATGGGTTTTCCAGAACGAAAAAGACCTTAGAAAACTTGGGAAAGGTCGGCATTTCGGCGAATGGTGGGGACAAGGCATCCAGCGAGGATACGGACTTAAAGAAAAGCGATTCAGTCTTTTTAACGTCATCCGCTGGTGCTCTCACAACGCCGAACCATGCGAGATCCCAACCGGAGATCCTCGCATCACGAGGACACAAGAGAACCTACCGGAATGCTGTCATCTGGTGCCGGAACTGTATCGCGGGGAGTTCGATCTTGCTCGTATTTCTCACGAACTGGATTTTCTCCACGATTTCGGCAGTCTCGCCGCTCCCGGATTTATGCGCCCTGAAGGTGTGATCGTGTTCCATATCGCTGGAAACGTTGGATTCAAGAAAACCATCGAAAACGATAGCACCCCAAAATCACTCCAATGACCGCTCGCCAAACCATCGACTGGCGCGTGCCAGCCAAAGACGCATGGCAGGGCGATGAAGCATCCCTCCAATCCGAAATCGTCACCCGCTCTCTCGCCCTCGCCGGGAAACACCCACAAATCCTCCTCCTCCACGCCATCCCAAACGGTGACTGGCGCGGATGGGGAACTGGCAAGAAACTTAAAGCCCAAGGAGTTATCCCCGGCATCCCCGATCTCTTCCTTCCCGTCGCCCGCTCCGGCTTCCATGGGCTTTACATCGAACTCAAAAAAGCCAACGGAACCATCAAATCGGATCAATGGGAAACCATGCTCACCCTCCACAAAGAAGGCTACTGCGTCCGTCTTTCCAACAATCTCCGCGTAACCATGGATATCATCTCCGACTACTTGGAGGAAATGCCCTGAACGCACAAGGCATGGCGGCGGCGGCCTGTGCGTCCAAAAATAATCACACGGCTTCCTCGCCGTCGAATCCTCCGACTTGTTCTGCAAGTCTTTACGAATAACCAAAAATCTATGAATACACCAGAAATCAAAATAATCGGGCTGACTCGCACAGGCAAGTCGGCATTAGCATTCGCCATTAAACACGCCCTTGAATCTTACGGGATACAGGTCGCCGTCACGGGGTGCGAGGATGAACGGAAAGGTGTGATGGAAGAAAGCTGGAAAGGTCGCCTACGCTGCCTAAAGGGTGAAGTTGTCGTGATCGAGACTTCTCAGCAGAACGCCAAAAGAGAGCCGTGCGACGGCGAAGATTGAATTTAATCAGAGGGCTGGTTCGCATCGGCTCCTCTGTCTTGTTAGCGAAACCGAACTAATATAAACCTCCGAAACATGGAAAACATCATCAACGAAGAAAGCCTCGAACGCGCAGGCGTGAAAATGACAGACCAAGAAGCCCGACTACTGATCCGACTCACTCAAAACATCCCGGCAGGAAAATACCTAGAGATGGGATTCACGGATAAGGAGCGAGAAATCATGCTCGGCTGGTTCGATGATTACACTCGCTAACGCCCAAGCGCAGGCGACCCCTCAACTCAACACCGAGAAAGAAAATGGCCAGTAAATCAAAATCACCCCGGAAATCAGAAAGCTCCTCGGGGTCGCCAACTGTGCCTTGTTCTGTGTCTTCCGAATCTCCGGGGACGCTCCGACTCGGCGAGCCGCATCCTTCAAGTCGCGCCGCTCTCCGCTACGTCTGTGAACTCGGATTCGCCCGCCATGTGATTTTGCTTGAATCGTTCTCAAGCTGCGCCATCGACGGCAACCGGATGGCCGAAGTATGCGCCGAAACGCTCCGCAGGGTGATCCATGCCGAGCCTGTGTCCGACCGCTACGTCCTCGGACTAGCGTGGGAGATTCGCGATATGGAATCTTCACAGAACGTCCAAGAGGATACGACCTCACCCGCCGAAAAGACTCCGCTTCAAAAATAAACAGAGAGCGGGTGTGGGTCGTATCCCTCGCCTTGTTCTCCGTCTTGCGAATAACCAACCAACTCCGACAAAATGAACGACGAATACGAACCCTACGGGGATGAATGGAAAGCTGAAGTGATGAAAAGCCGGAAAGAGGACATCGTGATGATGTTCCGAAAAGCCTGCATGGATCGCGACACCTTGAAACATTGGAAGCAAGAGGGAATGCTTGTCCTTGGCGAGTGGGAATCTGTCTGGGATTCGGCTGGATCACCTGGAACGCTCGGGCAATCAAAAGCTGCCGCCGTGCGGGAATTCATTCTGGAGAACGCCGAGTCTATCCACGGCGCGAAAGACACCGATTAAATCACAGAGCAGGTCGCCGTTGGCTACGACGATTTGTTCACTATCTTACGAATCATGAAAAAATACACGCTAGAATATGACGGCATCGAACTCGCAACCGTGGAGATCGATGAAACAAAGGCCGAAACTCCGATCAAGGAGATGGTCGAATTCTGGATGCGGTGGCAAGACCGCCTCGCAGAAAACGAAGGAAACTATACCCAAACGTGGCTAAAGGATCTTGCTCGATTCCTCCTCAGGAACCAACGCATCCCGAATCAATGGATGGAGGATGAGGGCTGGTATCCATTCACCGAGCAGCACGGTATCACGGTCAAGGATCATGAAATCTGGGAGCCGGATGAGGATCTGATTTCTGTAGTGAACGATGAGCCCATCCACCCCGAATCGAAGCCATAAATCTATGCAAAACCAAGAACCATTACCGAAGCCAGACACCGCCGAACAACCCAGCGTGAAGGGGTTGGATGAGACGACTTGTTCTCCGTCTTCCGAAGTTGAACGAGTGATGACCGATAAATTCCGCGATGGCAACGACCTACCAGCGGTGGCGCGAAAGCACGCCGAAGAACTCGAAGCGGCTTACAATGCGATCCGGTTCGCATCAGATCGATTCGAGCGCGTGAACTGGGGGTGGGACGGCGACTGCGGATCGAAGGACATCATTGAAACCCTCGAAGACATTCTTCCGGAGAACGCTCCAGCTCTCGGGCGCGTGGAAAGCGCCCCGCCAAAATGAACAGACTCGCTCTCAGCGTCCGCGAGCAGCGATTTGTTAGCGAAACCGAAATACCTAAAACCACCGAAATAACATGAGATCTAAAAACGAACAACTCGACGACATCGAAGAACTTGTGATTAAGCGGCTATATATGACAGCGATGCTCCGCCTGATAGCCTTGCTCCGCCAAATCATCGCTGAACCGTGAGTATTCCCATCGCTAACGATGAGGAATGCGGCTCCGGCCAGTAGCTCGAATCAATCAAACACGCTCAACGGAGTCCGCATCTCCGTTTTGTTAGCCTTTCTTAAATTATGAAATCCCGCAATACACCAATACCCGCTGGAAAACTCCAACAGTTCGACGAAATCCTCAAAGCGTGCGGAGGTCGCTACCTTGCTAATCCGCGTGAAGCTCCCGACCAATGGGGGAAATGGAGAGTGTCGTATGAATATGACGACATCGAAGCCGCTAACGAGCATGAACGGAGGTGGCGACGCGCCACGACAGATATAAAGGAGACGCGCCGCCTGCCATGGTGGAAGAAACTATTCTCTCTGGCTAACGCTACAGGACTGGCGACCCAAGAGGGCGCGAACCAATCCCCGAAAGACTGAATCAATGCAAAATATCTCTACCCCCAAATCTCGCGAGGGACGTTCCTCGGGGTCGTCCAGCTCCGGCTTGTTGTGCCTCTTTGAACGTAATTGGCTGACACACCCGGAAACCGTGGAAGCACTAGCCAACCGTGCCGCAACGTCTGAATCCACGGTAAGACGCTGGCTCAAGACGCTCGATAAAAACGATCTCGCCGTAGGCTACACCAGACCGCGCCGATACTGGCTACGCTCAGAGGAAAACTCCTACAACGCCGCGAATCATATCGGAGAAATGGCGACAATCGCATCACGAAACCGGATGTGAAAATCTCTCTGCACAACGATAAAATCCTGCCGTGACTGCCGCGCCCTCCATCTCCGATTCAGAACCGACCTCGCCGCGGCAGTCGTCGGCAGCGATGCCTTGTTCGTCCTTGGTGCAGTTCTCTAGCGGCATCTCTTCGTGGGCAGCGGGTAAACGCTACGCGGAGGAACACGGCACCGACGGCATGGTATTGCTCTTTGCGGATACCGGCATCGAAGATCCTGACAACTACCGATTCTTGCTTGAGGCGGTCGAAAACATCGGGGTAAGACTCGAAATCACCAGAGACGGACGCACGCCATGGGAGGTGTTTGAGGATGAGAGAATGATAGGAAACGCCCGCTTCGACCCATGCTCGAAACACCTCAAGCGCAAGCTACTGGATCGCTGGAGGAACGAGCACTGCGACGAATCCACGGACATCATCGTCGGGATAGCATTCGATGAGGTCGAACGGATCGAGCGGCTGAAAAAACGGTGCGCGCCATGGAACTACATCGCGCCGCTCTGTGAGAAGCCATGGATCACGAAGCGCGACTGCCTAGCGTGGGCAAAGCGCGAAGGCATCGAACCGCCGAGAATGTATGAAATGGGGTTCCCGCACGCGAACTGTGGAGGCTTCTGCGTGAAGGCTGGCCAAGCAACCTTCCGACTACTCCTCAAGCACTTCCCCGAGCGATACCGGGAGCATGAGGTGAAAGAGGCCGCGCTCATGGAGAAGCTGGGAAGCAAATGGGGGGTGATGCGCGACAGACGCGGAGGCGAGGCCAAGCCAATGACGATGCGACAATTCAGAGAAAGGATAGAAAACGATGAAAACGACTGCGACCAATTTGACTTTGGAGGGTGCGGGTGCGCTCTCAATTTGTAGGACGAACGACAATATCCACGCACCCCGAAAATCATGAGCCTCATGCCCGAACAACCGAACCCGTATCGCCCCGAAAACAAGGTCCTCGAACTACCCTCTGAGGAGGGGTTGCGTGCGATGGCTGGTTCTCAGATTTCCGCAGCCGACTTACGAGAATGGATTCGACAGATCCGCGAAAAGTTCAACCTCCCCATCGCCAAGGGCAAGATGGATGCCGAGTGGTGGGCGGGATACGAGGATGCGCTCAAAGACCTCGAATCTTTCATTTCGAGGAAATCTGAGAACGCTTATTCATCGGACTCGGGTCAAAATAATTGCAAGCCATGAACGAAACTCAAAAACGAAGCAAGCAACTTGAAATAAGGAAGTTGCGAGCCTGTATCAGAATGCAGGGCAAGGCGCTTTCTACGGAGAAAGATTATTCGCGCTGGCTTGGTAAATATCTTGAATTCGTTTGCTCCCGGAAGTGGGAAGAAGAATCTAGTAGTCGGCAAAAAGTAGAAGCTTTTCTTAGTGCTGAATGCCAACGCGGAGTTGCTTCGAGCACGCAGAACAGCGCGTTCTCGGCGATCCTCTACTATTACGAGCATGTGCGGAAAACGAAGATCGAAAACGTCGATGCGCTCCGCTCAAAAGTAGGCGAGAAAGTCCGTCAAGCACCGTCCCGTGATGATGTAAGAAAAGTCCTCATGGCGGTGCAAGATTCTAGCGGGTATCCGACTCGGCTGATCTGCCACCTCATGTATGCTTGCGGGACAAGGATCGGCGAGACGCTTGCAATCCGGCTTAAGGACATCGATCTTGAAGCCGGGAAGCTAACCCTTATTGAGGGGAAGGGGAAGAAGGACAGGTATCTCAATATCCCACAAATTCTAATCCCTCAGCTACGCCTTCAGATGGTCAGTGCGGAAGCCGTTGCGCTTAAGTTTCGCACGCAAGGAGTTCCTATCAAACTGCCTTCTCTACTTGCTAAAAAATACCCCAAGGCTTGCTTTCAACGCAGATGGGCTTGGTTGTTTCCGCTCGACCACCCTTGCCAAGATCCGAGAGGCACTGGGCGCGTAACGTGGCATTGCCTGGATGGCCCGGTCCGGCACGCTCTCACAAAGGCGTGCGAAAGGACTGACGTAGAGGGGATTACTCCTCATTACCTCCGCCACGCGTGGGCCACTCATTCCGCTGACGCCGGGGCGAGCATTCGCGATATCCAAGAAATCCTAGGACACCGCGACATCAAGACCACGATGCGCTACATCCGCCCGAATCCGGAGCGGGTGCGATCACCTCTGGAGACATTAGGTATAGCTGTATGAAACCTCGTCCCTACCAAATAGATTTCATCAAAGGGGTGGCCAATGGCTTCGCTGCCGGCCACATGCGCCAACTCGGAGTTCTTCCTACCGGCGGGGGGAAAACCATCTGCTTCGCCCATATCGCCGCCCGGTTCTCGACGAAACGTAAAGAAAGGACATTGGTCCTTGCTCACCGGGAAGAATTGATCGGGCAGGCTGCGGACAAGATCCGCAAGGCGACCGGGCTGGAGGCATCCATTGAAAAAGCAGGCGACTACGCGGACAGGGACGCACCAGTAGTGGTTGGATCGATCCAGACCATGCAAGGGAAGCGGTTGGAAACTTGGGAGAAAGATCACTTCGGCCTGATCGTGTGTGACGAGGCGCACCACGTCCTTGCCGATACGTGGCAATCCACCCTCGCCTACTTTGATGCGCGGGTGCTGGGAGTCACTGCCACGCCTGACCGGGGGGACAAGAAGAACCTCGCCACCTACTTCCAGAATCTTGCCTACGAGTGCTCCATCCTCGACCTGATCGGTCAAGGCTTCCTCTCCCGCATCATCATCAAATCCGTCCCTCTCCGCATAGATCTGAACTCGGTGAAGCAGACAGCGGGGGACTATGATTCCAACCAGCTTGACGCGGCGATCACGCCCTACCTGCGGGAAATCGCCATCCATCTCCGGGACAACTGCCAGGATAGGAAAAAAATCGTCGTCTTTCTCCCACTCATCTCTACCTCCATCCGCTTTGCGGAAATCTGCAATGAGATAGGGATCACGGCAAAGCATGTGGACGGCATGTCCAAGGACAGGAAGGAAATCCTCTCAGACTACTCGGAGAGCAAGTTCCGCCTACTCTCCAACGCCATGCTGCTGACAGAGGGATGGGATGAGCCGGGGGTGGATTGTCTGCTTGTTCTCCGCCCTACGAAATCCCGCGCCCTCTTCGCCCAGATGGTCGGGCGCGGCACCCGGCTTTTCCCCGGAAAGGAAAACCTCCTGCTGCTGGATTTCCTCTGGCTCCACGAGCGCCACGATCTCGCCCGCCCCGCTTCTCTCGTCTCCCGCACAAAGGAAGAGGAGAAATCCATCACGGAAATCCTGCTCGCCGCGGACGGCAAGGAACTGGGGGAGGCGGTGGAGGATGCCGCCGAGGAGCGTGAGGCCGCGTTGATCCGGGAAATCGCGGAGAATGCCCGCAAGAAAGAGCGATTCCTCCACATCGAGCACGTCGCCGCCTTGCTCAAGGACATCAAGATGGGCGACTACGAGCCTACGTTCGGATGGCAGGAGGCGAAGCCGACCGAGGGGCAGCGCAAGGTCATCGAGCGATTCAAGATCAAATGCCCGGACACACGGGGCGAGGCCACGATGCTGATGAACAAGCTTTTCGCCCGCTCCAAGGACAAGCTCGCCACCGTCGCCCAGCTCAAATGGCTCTGCAAATACAACTACCCCAACCCGGAAACCGCCACCGCGAAGGAGGCAAAAGCATTTTTGGATTCCAAATGGAAAAAGAACGCCTAGAACTGGACGAAACGTAAAGATATGAAAATAAAAAATAGAACGAACTTCCCCTGCACCCTATGCGGTTCCCGCAACTGGCCGCGACCGGATACCGATTGCGAGCTTTGCCAAGGCGAGGCTGAGGAGCGCGATCCGGATCTTGAATACGAGCGCATGCGCGAGAGGGAGGAGGAACCAGCATGAGAAACATGTCATTCGCGCTCACAACCGCGCAATTCATCGACGGATCCAAGGATGTCACCCGCCGTCTCGGCTGGGAGCTCCTGAAAGTCGGCGATCGTCTTATGGGTTGCGAGAAGTGCCAAGGAATCAAAGCGGGAGGACTCGTCAGACTTGGAGAAATCGAGATTCTACACGTTTCCCGACAACCATTGCGATACATGATCGATGTCCCGAAATGGGGGACAGAGGAGGCGAGTCGCGAGGGTTTCCCGGAAATGACCGGGGAGCAGTTCGTTCAGTTCTGATTGCCTGCATCACAAGATCAAGACGGATACCAGGAAAATGCGTCAATGCCAGCCCTCCGACATCGTTACCCGCATCGAATTTAGAAAAACACCCTGACCATGCCCACCCCGAAAAAACAGCACCAAGGCCGAGCTTCCCGTGGCAACGCGGGAAAGGACACCACCGGAATTCCCGATAGGATGGATTCCTTCGCGGACGTGAAACGTGCCCTCTCCGCTTGGCTTGCCAGAAACGAAGACAAGGAAACCCATAAAGACCAGTGGTGGAAGAAAAGAGGACAGCAATGATACCCGAGGATTATTTGGTTGATTTAAATTCCCGCCTTGCCTCTCAGTCAGAGGACGTGTGCCGCCATCTCCTCACCGGAGGCAAGCGCAAGGGCAGGCGGTGGATATGCGGCGGCGTGGACGGTGGCGCTGGCCAATCCATGAACGTGGAACTTGATGGAAAGAAGGCGGGATTGTGGCGAGATGCGGCAACAGGTGAGGGAGGGACTTTGCTGGATCTCTGGAAGGAGAACCAAGGACTGAAATTTCCCGAGGCTGTGGCCGCTGCCGCCAGCTTCATGGGAATGCTCCCGCCGGATACCCGCGAGGCCGCGCCCAAGCTCACCATCAGCCCCTCCAGTTTCACCTACGAGGAACCACCGCCCGAGGAGCCGGAAAAGGAGAAAGAGAAGGAAGGGATGCCCGCCTTCCGGGATACCCCGAAAGCCTCCACCGCGTCTGATTGGGACAAGGCGGTTGCGAGTTTCTCCAGCGAGCACGCGGCAAAGCTCTGCGAGTGGCGAGGCTTTTCCCCGGATTTCGTGAAATGGCTGCACGGGCAGGAATTGATCGGCGTTCACAACGGTTGCTTCGCTTTCCCCGTGCACGATACGAAGGGGAACGTTTCACGCATCCACTACCGGCTAGAAAAGGGCTGGGCCTACCACCCGAAGGGCGGGGGAGACAGTTCCCCGCTCGTCATTGGCAATCCCATCCACGCCACCCACACCCTCGCCTTTGAGAGCCAGTGGGACGCGCTCGCCATCCTCGATAAGCTCGACGCGCACAATCCGGACAACGAAGGCATCTATTCCGCCTTCATCACCCGTGGAGCCACGAGCAATACGAACCTCTCCAAGCTCGCCATCCCGCACCTGATCGCTTTCCCACAAAACGATCCACCGGAGAAGAAGAGCAAGACCACCGGGCGCACCCCGGCGGAGGAATGGCTGCACAAGCTCCAGACCACCCGCCACCAGCTCACGGATTTTGCCGTCTTCGAGACTCCCGCCGAGCACAAGGATACCAACGACTGGATACGGGAGGAGAACCCCGACCAGTTCTACGTTTTCAAACATGCCGTGGAGGGAGCGAAAAACCCCATCCTGAAAAACATCCGCTCCGTCCGGGAGCTGATGCAATACAACATCAAGGATGATGAGAACTCTCTGATCGGCTACGAGAACCGCTTTCTAAGTAAGGGCGGGTCATGGGTCTGGATCGCACCCTCCGGGGTGGGAAAATCCACCCTACTTGCTGATTTCTGCCTGCACGCCACCTCTGGCACACCATGGCACGGGATCAAGTTCCGCGCTCCGATGAAGACGCTCGTCGTACAGGCGGAGAATGACGAGGGGGATATGGCGGAGATGATGAACGGAGCATTCCGAAACAAGTTCAACCACGCCATCCAGACCAAGGAATCCGCCTCACTGGTCTATAAAAATTACCTCTCTCACCAGGAGACGGAGCGCACCGGGCAAAAATTCTGCCAGTGGCTTGAGGAGATTATCCGGGAAACCAAGGTCGATCTAGTTTGCGTGGATCCGCTCCTCTCCTATGTCGGTGATGACATTTCACTCCAGAAAGTCGCCTCCCAATTCCTGCGGAACTGGCTCCAGCCCGTGCTCAAGCGTACCGGGGTGATTCTCGTCATCCTCCACCATACCGGGAAGCCGGTCAAAGACGGATCGAAATCCACCAAAGGATGGAACGAGTCAGATTTCTCCTACATGGGGCTGGGTAGCTCGGAGCTAGTCAACTGGGCGCGTGCTGTTTCTGTCATCGTCCCATCCAAGGAAGACGGGATTTTCCTCTTCAAGCACTCGAAGCGCGGCAAGCGTGCCGGGATGCTCGACCAGTTCACCGGGATGAAGACGAAGGAAATCTACCTCCGTCACGGCACGGCGGAGGAAGGACTGGCGTGGTTCCAGTGCCAGTATGAGGAACCGGAGGAAGAGGAGACGGGCAAACGCCAATCCAACCGCAAGCCCATGCCCGATCCTCTTACCCTATTGCCACTTCTCGATGATAAGATGCGCTATTTTGAAGCCTGCAAGATGATACGAAAGGAAGTGAAGATTTCTGACTTCGAGGCAAAAAACCTCCTGCACCGCCTGATGCTTTCCGGGAAGATCGTCAAGGACGGTTCGGAATTCATCCGAAAGACTTGACTTCTGGTAACACTCTACGAAACATAAAGGAGAAATGAAACAGCCATCTCTCTCCTCCGATTTCAATGCCCTGCGGAAATCCAAGCACCTCACACTACTGGAGATTGCAAATCTCTGTGATTTGAATGAATCGACCGTCCACAAGGTCGGCTCAGGCAAGACAGTCCGCTGGGAAACCCTTCACCTCATCCTGTCCGTGGGGATGAAGGTCTATCCGGGGACCACTGAGTATGAATCCATTCATCGCCTATGGATTCTCCAGCGGGAGAACATCGCAGCAGGCAACACCCCGGAAAAGGGGAGTAAAAAAATGCCGAAACATGAAGCAACGGCGGGGCGGGATTTTAGGAAAATGATTACCGGACTGGATCAAAGACAAGTGAAATTGCTCATGCAGACCGTCCGCCGCAAGGTGAACACGTTGCGGGCGGAATGACCGGGACGTTATCGCTCGTCATGATCGAGTTTCGTCAAGAACAGTTCCCGCTCCGCTTCACGGCGGCGGGTCAGCCCCCGGAGAGTCCTGCCGCCCGCCTTGTCCCATCGCCTAAATTCAAGGGCGGCTCCGGCACGGTCGCCCGCGTTGAGCTTGCGGCGGAGAGTGCTGTCGGCGATACCACCCGTGTTGAAGTCGAAGGATACGAGGGCGGCGAACTCGTTGTCATTGAGAGGGACGGAAATATATTTCTCCACCCGGCCCTCGAAAAAGTCCATGTCATGCGAGAACAGCTTTTCGCCTTCCTCTTTGGAAATGACGCGGCCAGCGTAAACCGTTCCGTCCCGGTGCTTGAGTCCGGTATGGCCCGAACCAATCGTCCAGATCCCGACCGGATCTTTGTATGCTTCCGGGAAATACCCCTCGAAATGCTTGATGAGTTCCCGACCCGCCTCGTTGATGTCGCGGTGCTTGTTGGCCGTGGCAGGCTCTGCCGGAGACATTCCCCGCTGGAACGCCTCCAGAGCGTCTTCGGATCGTGGACCGAACCAGTTATCCAATTCCCCAGAGTAAAGTCCGCGGGCTTTGAGAGCTTCCTGGATGAGCAGGCTTTTGAGTGTCGGGTCTTTTTCGGGAAATATCATGGCGTTACGATTCGGAGTTTCGGGTCGGTCTTTCGGGTCAGGCAAATAAAGGCATTTCCGAGCGGCCCTGCGACCGTGCCGTGGTAGATCGCGGCGGCACGTTTCGACCCTCCGGCGAGCATCGCGTCGTAGAACCAGTCGTCCGAGTCCTTGCGGCTCCATGGGCAACCGGGGACGGCGACAAACTGGCGGAGGAAATCATGCAGGACGGCGGGAAACATCCCGCAGCGAGGCGTGGGAGTGAGACGGAGCCAGCCTCGTGGGGTTTTAAGGACGGGGCTGTAGCCGTCGCAGGAATAGGCGCTGCAAACGGTGATTCTCCCGTCCGTAGCCATACGCCCGAGGATCTGCTCTCCGGACATGAACAGCAGGGAATAGCCGGTGCGCGGGACGGTGGTGGATACCCCGCGCAGCAGGGTGAGCGGCCAGCGGCTGTCGGAAACCCAGTCCCGGCCACGCAAGATATTGGGGCAGTCAGACATCCTCTTTTTTCGGCGGGGTGGTGTTGGTGGGGTGCGGCAGTCCGAATTTTTTCAGCAGCGTTTTCACGAGCAGGCTGGCGATGTTCTGCGCGGAATCGTCGGCGGCTTTGATGACCGCGTAGCCAACGATGTGGGATACCATGGAGACGAGGGCGGAGATGCCGCAGAGGAATAGTATGTCGTCCTCAAAAGTGGAGGCGAGGTGCTTGAAACTATCGAAAGAAACCACGCAGACCTTGGTCCCGAACACTCCGCCGAGAACCCCGAGCGCGGCGCGTGGCACGATGATGCCCATCGGATCTCCGGGGCGGCGTAGGGTCAGGGCGAGGAAGCCGCTGGTCAGGGTGGAGCTGGCCAGCGTCGCGTAGAGCCAGCGCACGTCGCCGACAGTAAGGATCGCTCCAACCCATGCGAACATGCCCGCGAAAAGGATGGATGCGGAGAAAAACAGTTTATCTTGGAAGTATGTCATTGCTTGAGAATTGGAGCGTTTTCATTCTGGCGAGGAGGGTTTTCATCAGTTTTCGAAGTATTCAAGCGTCAGCTCCGAAAAGACCGCACTCACCCGATAGTTTGGATCAGTCACCCCATCTGATGTGGCTACCATCCATATCCCGGATTGTGTGGTGGATGTGGACGCGCCGGAGGGGACGTTGCTCGTGATGGATGCGCTCGGTGTTGTCGGGAGCTTTGCTACAACCACACTTCCTGAGACAGTGGTGGAGATATAGAGGTTCACGCCCGCGCTGGTTCTTTGGATCAGGAACGAGATCGGGAGGGAGTTGGACTTTGATCCAAGGTCAACCCATGCGCTTGCGTTGTAGGTGGAGCCGTCGTTGACGACGATCCGGGCTTTCACATTCGTCTCCCCGCCGTCCGGTTGGGCAATCTCAAGACCTATGCCCTTTTTGGAGACAAAGGCATCGACGGCAGCACCATTTCCGACAGCAGTGAATCCGCTATTTAGAGAGTATTCCGCACCATACAGCAGCCTAAGGCATCCGCCGTTGTATGCCCCTCCACGGACGAAGCCGGAAATTTCAAATTCGCTGGAAAAGTTCGTTCCTTGCAGCCCCGTGAGGGTCGTTCGGTCAGTCAACCGCGCGAGGGCATACCCCGCGATGTTTGCGCCCGCCGTTAGATTAAGGGTCGCGCCGTCCACCAACGTCGACGCCGCCGCCGTAGTCCCGCTTGTGTATAAGTGGGTGGAAAGCGGCATGAGTTTCCGTGTTGCTGAGTTTCGGGTGTGTGTATTTTCCACCGATCTCCAGCGTCCACGGTCAAATATCTGGATACCCTGCCTGCCCATCATCAACGTGCGATCCCCCTGCGTTGCTCCCGCCACGGTAGCGGGAGTGCCGACAGTCAGAGGTAGGCTGTCGTTGTAATAGATCCTTCCGGATGCGCGGAATCCTGTCGTGCTGTTGGGCATCTCACAATCGACGATCCTGCCGATTGCGGCACGTAGCGGCTCTGGATGGGTAGCTAGAGCAGGTGGTGTCGAGGAAAGGAACCTGCAACGGTTCAACTCATAACTCGCAGGTCGCGCAGTCGCCCATTGCCCTGTAATAGCGTTGGGATTCATCCCGAAAACCCCGGTGGAAGTTGCGGAAAATTCGCATTGGTCGAAAAGGACGCGGTTTGTTCGGGATACCCCGCCGATGAATGTGGCTCCAGACGCCAGCGCGATCTTGCACTGGCGGAATGTCAACCCTTCGATTGCCGAGATGCCGGTCGTGGAGGGTGTCACTCCTCTGTTGCTGGAGCTATTATTGCTAGCGTCCGTGTACCACGTGTCTCCGAGAAACTCACAGTTTTCAAACGAGATCCGGCGGATGTTCGTCTCTGTCTGGGTTCCGGTTTTTTCATAACGCCAAGCAATCCCATCTGCTCCAGTAACTGTGCCGCTGGAGTGCGTCGGTGCCACGGATGAGGTGGTCGATCCTGCGGTCAGGTTGCGGTAAATTTTTCCGGCGTTGTTCGCACATTCTCCGAGAACGTATGTGGTTGCTGTCGCCCACGCCGTCCATGATCCCGTCATCATTCGCCCGGTTTTTCCGCTGACCTTGCAGTGACGGAATGTCAGATCGGTAATATCGCCAAACGTAGGATTCCCTGTCGTCCAGTCGTGCGCGTTGAGAGCAAACACATCGTCGGTCGTATTCCCGGTGAAATACTCGACTGATCCACGCTTGCCAGGGCCGAAGTGCAAGGCATCCTTTGTCCCCGTGACGGTGCAGCGGCGGATGGTCACATCCGTCCAATCGCAGATATGAATTCCGAAAATGGACGAACCTAGATCCAACATTTGAAAATCCTCAATGATGAGGTTGGACACGTTCCACATTTCGATCTGCCCGCGCAGGCCGGGATGCCACACAAAACCCGAAGCGTTCGCGTTGCACTTGATACTAAGTCCGCTGATACGGATGTTGTCGGTGACGACGAGGGTGTCTGCACCGTCATTGTAGATCACTGCCCCATAGCTTGTTCCGCTCTTTGAAAACACGACTCCGGGAGAGCAGAGAAGATGTGTGTTTGCGTAGATGCGGAGGGAGGCGTTAAGCAGGTAATCCCCCGCCACATCCACAATGACCGTCCCGCCCCCTGCTGTGTTGGCAGCGTTGAGTGCTGTCTGGATCGCGGTGACGTTGGCGGAGGCCGTTGCTGCCGGGGATGCACCATAGACCTTGACGTTGATCCCGGCATCCCCGGCGATGCGGGCGTCGGTTTCGGCGGTGAGGGCCGCCTGCGACGCAGGCACGTAGCCGATGTTGTTTTCCGTGATGACCCAGTTCCCGGCTGTCTGCCCTGGCGTGTTGGACAATGCGCGGATCGCATCCCCCACCGTGACTGCCACGCCTCCGAGCGTCCCTGCCACGGAGATCGTCCAGAGGTCGCCTTTAAGGATCGCGCCAGCACTGCCGCTACCGCCTGTTGCCGGGAATGTGTTGACGCTCGCGTCGTAGTTGCCTCTGTCGTCCAGCAGACCCACGACGAGAGAATCCGCGTAAGCCCTGTCGCCGTGGGGGTCGGTGGCTGAGGCGTGGGCCGCGACCTTGTTTGTTGCGTCCGCTGCCGCCTGTTGCTCGGTTTGAAAAGCTGAATTGCTTACGCGCAATGCTGAACCTTCCGGGGTCTCGAAGGCATCCGGGGAGACTTCGAGCTTCCCGTCATCATCAAATCCAAGGGTATCCGCTAGCTCGATCTCCGTGACGAATCCGGTCCCCGAAGTATTTTTACCGAGGAGAACATTGCCCGTGGTCGTCCGGATGGCGGATGAAAGGATGGAGACAAATGCGTTGATTCTGGAGCGGATCATGAGTGGGTGCAGTTTTCTGTTTCTGGAATCCTGCCAAGAACAGGGATGGTGAATGAGATGGTGAAGCCGATGTTGGCTCGTTCGCCGGATTTGGATTTCCGGAGTGAGGTGGAGGAAAGGTCGCGGACGTTTTCAGAAACGTCCTTTTTCGTGCTCTCCCCGGTCTGGGCGCGGGTGCTTTCTGAGGTGCCTGATTTCGTGCTCTCCCCGGTCTGGGCACGGGTGCTTTCTGAGGTTCCTGATTTCGCGCTCTCCCCGGTCTGGGTGCGGGTGCTTTCCGAGGTGCCTGATTTCGTGCTCTCCCCGGTCTGGGAGGAGTTTCCGGAGGTTTTGCCGTTTGCTTGCGTGGATGCACTTCCCGTCGAGCTGGTCTTGCCCGTGGTCTTCTGTGACCCTTGCTTCGTCTGGTCAACGACTTGGACGTAATTGGTAACGTCCTCTTGTTTGGAAAGGATTTTACTCATATGTCATCGTAGGTGTAGTGCGCCGTGTTCTTCTGATCGTGGGCGTTCTGATTTCTTTCCGTCTGGAGATCGGAGTTTGTCCCTTCCTCCGTCTGGGATCGGTTTTCAGAGTCCTGCTTGCTGGTGGATTCACTCCGGGTTTCCGTGGCACTGGATTTCTCCGTGCCGGTGGACTGGTCTTTACCTTGCTCCGTGGCACTGGATTTCTCCGTGCCGGTGGACTGGTCTTTGCTTTGCTCCGTGGCGCTGGATTTCTCCGTGCCGGTGGACTGGTCTTTGCCTTGCTCCGTGGCGCTGGATTTCTCCGTGCCGGTGCTTTCAGAAACGTCCCTTGTGGTTCCGCCCTGTGTCCCGGATTCCTCCGCCTGCTCGTCCTTGAAGATCTCAAGCGACTGGAAGTTCTTCACTACCGTCATTTGGAACGTTACTTCAGTAGGAAGCTCCGCCTGCAATCCGTTCTCCCTCGCGATGCGGACACCTTCCTTGATCCCGTCCAATGCCTGCGCCACGCATTGGCTGATCTCATTGATTTTTACGATATTTTCCATGGTCGTTAGAATCCTCTGCGGGTGCCAACTCGGTGGTCTGGGGTGGATGGGTATTGCGGCACCATCATCAGGTATCTTTCCTCCGCATCACTGCCCTTTGAGTTCACCCGTGAAATGGTTTCCTTATCTTCCCATACGGAAGACTCGGTTAGGATCGCCCTTGCGACCGGGAGTAGATAAGCCTCCACATGCTCGTCACGGATCGGCACCTTGACGTGATTGGTGAGAATGTCCTCAAATTTGATCCGGGGTGGGGCCAAGATTGCATCGCACCGCAGGCGATAGGCGCGATCCGGTAGCGATGAGAACCGCATCACCATCGGCCCGCCCGGTGGTTTTTTGTTCCCGGCATTCGCCTCCATCCACCAGTAATCAGGACGGCATACGTTCTGAGTGCGGACCATGCGGGGGAACGTTCCTGCCGTGGCAGGCAGCAAGCAGGTATCGGTGTCGAGGTTGTAGGGATTTGATGTGATCTCGGCAAACTCCTCCGGGATAGCCACCGCATCACAATACACGGTCGCTTCCACCGTTCCACTTGGTCCGGAATAGGGGTGGGTCAAAGTGCTTTCCCCTGCGATCTGATTGCGGATCTCATCCCCATCAATCCACAAGGAGCGGTAGAAGGAGGAGACGGGAAATACTGTGGTCCCAATCTCATAACTGCCATTCGTCACCTCCAGCGTGACACGGGAGGGGGCTTCAAGGGCAATCGAAACCACTCCTGTCTTTGCGTGATCCGGAGAAAGATCATGGAACTTCTGAATGGCTCCGTTCATCGCATCAAGCAGCTCCTGACGGACATCCGCGGTGAGCTCGGTAATGCTCTTGACGGCAAGATCCCTTACCAGCCTGTTGGCGAAGGAAATGACTTTCATCGCTCTTCTCTCCTTTCCTTGCGGTTATCTCCCGCGTTCCCTGGGAGCGGATCCGCCATGCCAATCGCGGACATGGCTTGTGCATACTGGGAATCGATCTCCTCTTTTTTGTCCGGGGAGCTGAAAAGGTAGTAACTGCTCGCCCGCTTTCTCACCACAGGCAGGAGAAGCGACTCCACGTAGCGGTGAGGGATCGGGATACGTGGGCAGGAGGTGGAATCGGTGATGCCGTAGCGCGGGGCTTCTTTCACTACATCCAGTAGGAAAACGGTATCCTCCGTAGGTGGTGGGGTGATGTGGAAAGTGGATTTCACCGGATCATCCCCCACCTGTGCCTTGCGCTCGATGTGGTAGGCCACGGGTTCATCCAGTGACTCGGAATCTAGGTAAAGGTCAGTGAATGTTTCCAGTTCTCCTAGCGTACCAATAGGCACCAGCGGGCGACGGGATGTTTTCAACCGGCATGTGCCTTGCACGTTTTGAATCTCATCTGTCAGAGCCGCGCTTGTAAGCCCGGTTGTGACTGTGATCTCCAATGTCTCACTCGTCCAGTAGTCCCGGTCCTCCGCATGATTCCAGATGACCTGGAGTGCGGAGTTCAAGTCACTGATGGCACGCTTGATCGCGTAGGACGGGGCGGATGCCAAGCAGGTAAATCCCCATAGATGCACGGTGTCCTCCAATACCTCACAAACCCCGATGGATACCCTGCCCCGGTCGAGCGATGCGCGGAGCCTTCCTCTGCATACGAAACTACTGGCGAGGGAAACCGATCGATACGCAGAAGGGGCGAAGGACATCGCCCCAGTGAGGGCCGTACGCATCACGGCCTTTTTCCCAAGGGCTGCGGCAATCGTAAGACCGGAGCTTAGTCGGGTGACAAGCGAATGATCCGCCGGGGAACCAGCGGACAATAGAAGCGCGGCGGACAAGGATGCCGCCATGGACCTGTTGCGGGAAATCCCCGATGCCAGAGTCAACGCACCGGAGAGAGCGGCGGACATGGGCGCGATTCTTGCCAAGACCACTTCCATTGAAGCACTCCCGGAAAGTTCCGTTGCCATGTCCACATCCGCCATGATCGTTTAGGCAAGGGTGAATCCAAAGGACGAGACGGGGTAAACCGGAGTATCTCCCGTTTCGATCAGCTTGGTGGCGCTCAACGCTCCATGAAGCAGGAGATTCCCGCCACTGGCTGCGTCAAAAATCCCCACATGGGTGATCGTCCCCCAGTTCCCGGTTGCCGTGGGAAAGGTGATTGTTGCCCCGTTGCTTTTGGTCCCACCGGAAGCGGCAGGAAAATTGGTCAGGTTGTTGGTAACGCTCGCCCTCGCATACCCACTGCCACTCACCTCCGTGCCGCCGCCGGCATCTGTCGGGCCTGCTGTATAGAGGCCGAAGTAGAGGGTGGCCGGACGGGTAAAGTCGCCTCCGCCCAAGATGTGGTCGAGAAGCTCGTTTTCTAGGTAATCGGATAGTGCGCTCATGGTGTGTCGGAATTGGTGGATTGGAGGAATGCCTCAACTTCTTCGCGGAGGTCTGCGTTTCCGCGTGTCATGCGGAGGTGGTTGTCAGGATCGTAAAAGCCAGCGACCTTTTCGCCGTCTTTCAGGATGTCCGTGCCGGAGATGGTGAAGCCGTTTGTGGGCGGGGCGGGAGTTTCCTCGGGAGTTTCCTCGGGAGTTTCCTCGGGAGTTTCCTCGGTTGGCTCCTCAGCGACTACGTTGAGAGCTTCCGGGCAAAACGAATACGTGTTGTTCCGATAGTTCGGATCAAAGACCAGAGCGGACGCTTCATTGAACTCAGCGACATCCATTTCCCTGCCACGGAAAATGTATTTCTGGTGGGCTTCGCTGTATTCGAAGTCAGGTAGGCGCGGGTGCTGCCCGTGGCGGATTCGCGTGCAGATGTAGATGATGAATTTCATGGTCTTGATAGGAAAGGGGTAGGGCGGGGCGGATGTGACTCCGCCCCGCCGGTTCATGGCTCAGGCCACGGTCGGGAATGCGATTCCCGGATAGGTGATGGCATGGCGCAGGCGCACGATTGCCGGGTGGCGACCTTTGCGGTCCTTGCGGAGCGATTGGCCAAAGACCGATGCGATGTAGCGATCCATGACGTGGCCACCGTTGTGGTTCTCCTGGGCACGCTTCGCACGGAACTTGCCGTAACCGCGCAGCATGAAGGATTGGCCGAGGAACAGCGTATCGCCGAACGGGACTCCCTTCGCGTTACATGGCACGATCAGCGATCCAATTGGATGCGCGTCAGTGTGCTTGCCGCTCCATGCACCGGTATTCCATGTCACGCTGCCGAGCGTGGTCACACGGTCACCAGATGCCGCCGATCCGAGACGGGCGGTGATGGTGATCTTGTTACCGTTGTTGCCCGTGGTGTAGGCATACATGCCGAACTTGCCCGCATCCGCGCCACTGGTGTTGCAGATGAGAAGATATTTCGTCTCCGCATCGAAGTAGGTTCCCGCACTGCCTGGGAAGGCTGCTGCGGAATACACTCCGGTGTCCACGAATTTGAAGGCGTGGCCGGGGAAATACTTGAAGAACAGCTTGCGCGTCTTCGCTGCATCGGTGGCGTTTCCGCCGCCAAGGATGTCGAATGTGGTGGTCCCGGCTGCAACCGCGCCGCCAAGGAAGGCTTTCGCGTTGAGGAAGGAGCCGACCGCACCCACGCCATCATGGTCGAGCGGGTTGAACGGGCAGATGGTGTGTCCATCGATGGAGGCGTATCCGCCCTTGAAGATCGTGTTGCCACGGCCACGGACATCCCCGCTTTGCAGGACGGTCTTGTAGTCGGGGTCGGTCTTGAGGGAGAGAAGCGCCGCTTCGGTGGCGATCACCGCCTGCGACCAGATCGGTTGGTTCGATCCTTTGCCGGTGATGTTCGCAGGAAGTCCGCCGAGGGGCTTCATCGCTTGTCCGCCAGTGACGACCTCATCCCATGCAAGGGTGTCCGCGCTGGAGAGGGTGTCCTGGGTCTTGCCGTTGGCATAGAACACGTTCTCGTTGTTCAGCTTGAGCATGGTGCAGGCAAGAACCTGTTCGGTCTTGTTGCGTCCCAGCCAGTCGCCGAGGTCCACGTTGAAGTTGGTCGCAATCTCGTTGCGCATCCCCATCACTTCCTCCATGCGCTCCGTGTAACGCACGGCGTTACGCATGAAGTCCACTTTGAGATTGTAGCTGGAGATGTCCACTTCCTCGAAGTCATCAGGTCCTTCGAAAAGCTCTTCGCCCATTTTCGGCTCGTTGTAGAAGCCGGAACGGGTGGTGAAGGTCATTTCCTGCCCTTTGCCTTTGGATAGGTCGGTTTGTGCCCAGATGAGGCTTTTTTTCGTCCTGCCTTCCATTTTCTGGAAGAAGTCCGCATCAGCTTCGGCAGCTTGGGCACCGGCATTCCAGAGCTTGCGCACGGATGCCGCGTCCATCGCCGCGAGTGAGGTGCCGGTGTTCGGCGAGGTGAAGTCTTGGTTGGCCATTTGTTCGGTTGGTTATTTGGTTTGGAATCGGGTCTTCACGTTTTGTGAAGTCCGGGATGTCACCGTGTAACCACCGGTCAGGCTCGGGTATCGTCCTCTCCGGGATTAGGAGACAAGCGACTCGACGTAAGCGTCGTAATCGGACATGTCCTCAATCCTTTCAATCGCGTCCTTCGTCCTTGCGGGGGCGTTGGTGGCGGTTGTGCGTGCGGAACCGCTCGCGGGTTGGATGGGACGACTTGTCGTTGGAGAAGGTTTGCCAGGTGCTTTGGCTTTGGGATCGGACATGATAATGCCCAGTTCCTTTGCCGCTGCTTTGGCGAGAATGAATGGTTTATCCGTAGAATAGTAAAGAGGGTCGCCATTTTCCCGCATGCGGGTGTCTAGCTCGGCCATTCTTTGAACCATTTCAGAATCCGGTTTTGCTGTGTCCGGGTAGAATTTCACGGCTTTGCTTTCAGAGACGGAATACTCCGCCTCGTATTGCTCCGCCTCGCGCTGCGCCGCAGTGGATTTTTCCGCTACCTCATGGAAGCGGAGTTCCTCGCGCTGGTCTTGCAGCTCGTCAATTTCCCGCTGGATCTCTCCGGAAGTCTCGAACTCAAGCGAGGCATTGGCCTCGTCACGCTTGGCGCGTAGTTCTTTGATCTGCTCGGAAAGGGTTGCTACGGTAAGTGTCTCTACCGCGTCTTGCTCCTCGTTCGGGACGGATTGCTCCACTCCCAGAAGGGTTTCAGCCTTGGCGATGCACTCCTTGAGGCTCCAATCGGGATGGCGTTTCCGCATGTCAAGCGCTTCTGCCTCCACTTCATCCGATGCACGGATGCGGAAACGGTTGCTCTTGCTTGCAGGTGCGTCCTCCTCTTCGGTATCCTCGTCATCAGGCTCATCGGTGGATTGCTCCTCCTCCTCGCCCTCTTCGTCTTCGGAATCCTGTTCTTCTCCGTCGCTCGCCTGATCTTCGTCTTCGTCGTCTTGTGAACTGCTCTCGTCACTCTCATCAGCGGCCTGCGCCTGCCCGTCGAGTTCCATGTCAATCCCTTCAACTTCGCTTTCGTAGCTCGCGAGTTCGGTCGCCCCAAATTCGGGGTCGTTCGATGCATCCAATGGATCATCGACCAGCGGTTCCTCATTCGAATCGGCTTGCGCCTGACTGTCGTTTGGCATTCCCACTGGTTCTCATCAATTTTATGTTTTGTAAAGATGGAATTTCAGTGATAGCAAAAGTCCATGCCCGCAGCAGTTCCAGGAGCCGGATCAACCAATGCTCAGCTTGAAAGGAGAGTCGCCACCCTTGAGCGGCTTCTGGGAGGGTTTAACAAGATGTTTGTCGGCGTATCCCTCCCCGGTGCGGATCAGCGGACCCAAGTGGAAGTGCTGGCGAGAAGGGGGGGGCCGGATCTGGAGGGCGAAGCTACCTCGGTATCCGGAGCATTCTGCCGGGTGTTTGAGGAGGATGACGGGCACCTTTACTTACAAGGAAACACCATCACTGGCGGAAACGGCGGCTCCGTGGTGATTGATGATTTTAAAGTGTGGGATTCCTCAACAGGGGCAGGAGCATACGCGGGAGAAAGCCTTTACTTAAAAGCGAACATTACGGCGTTTGTGGAAGACGACATCACGCAATTTGGGGTTGAACTGAACAGTGCAGAGTTAACCACTACGTTGCCGACAGCGCATGATTTCACGGTGGCATCTCCAACCGGGGATATCTTCCGGGAGGTGGGTCGGTGGGCGGATGCGGAGTTTCTGCCCTCAGGTGCGTGCGGACTCTCGAGGGCCGGTGGGTGTATCCGTGATTACAAACTGGAATGAAGACGACGATTGAAGAGGTGAATGAGGAGCTGGCAGCGTGTGGTTGCTGCGAGTATCCGCTGTGGCCTTTGCCCGAGTTTACCTTTGAAAGTATCACGGCTTCTCGTAGTGCTGTAGGTTGGAGCGCGAACAAGCTAAGATCCAATATGGGATACCAGGATCGCAACGGCTTCAGTTATGAGGCGGATATGGACCCGGTGGACCGAGTGCGGATTTTCAGGAAGTATGTGCTACACTCTGAATTTGGTTATCCGACGATAGAGGATGGCATGACTATCTTGGATCACACCTCCGAGGTCGCCCCGGAAGCCGTTTATAGTGGCATTGGGTTCTCACCTAACCCGACCACTACAGGCTCACATGGATCTCCCTTTAAATGTGTTGACTCCTCATCGTATGCGTCGGGAATTCTCACTCTGTCGGGAAGTTTTACAACGGGAGGTTCCGAACCTTTTACAGAAGATGGCTCCATCGTCTTTTCCATCGAAGTGACCCCGGAACTACTAGCTGGTGAAGTCATCGCACTATTGGCAAGTATGGGCTGGGGAAGTCCAAGCGGCGTAAGTGAAGTTAGCAGTACCACGTTCGGAACCAGTAGCGCAACCCTAGTGATGTGTCAGGCAATCTTCGGAGTTCAGGATCACCATGAAGGATCTTATTATCGAATACTGGTGGATATCGCGGAGTATCCGGAGGGTTGGGACAATGAGGAAGAGGGCGCTCCATTGCCTTCCATTGTCACCGCAGACATCGAACGCATCTGGGCAGGCCCCGGCGATCCGGAAGACCCCGACAGTTGGCTGCTATCCCCCGCCATCGAGATCGAACCTCCGACGACTCCCGGAATTCGTAAGCTCGTGAACGGTAGATGCTGGGGGTATCGCGGGACGAAGACAGGCATCCTTCCTCGGAAGTTTTTGGATGAGTTGGTCTAATCCCCCAACTGCCCGAATCCTTTGAGAATGTTCAATGATGCCCGTTTGTCATTCTTGGGGGCTTCAAGCACTTCGAGGATACCAAGGCGTTGCTGGCGGAGCGCTTCCCGTTCTTCTGGGCTCATCTTCTCGTGAAGGATGTTGTCAGCTAGTTCATCCGCCCGCCTGCGGAACCTCCCCATGAAGGCGATGAACTCCGGGCGCTTTTCGAGAAATTCGATATTGGAAATCGTCTCAGAGGCGAGGCGGGCGGACTCCAATTGTTCGGGATTGAGTGTTTTCATATCATTGGTGGGGATTGTTTCGGACGGCTAGCTCCTGCCTGCGCGACTTGCTGCGCGTTGGGCATGGGTGCGGGATTTTGTCCCGGCATGGGCATGGTGAGCGGGCGGATGATGTCCTTGGCGTTCTGGATCTGGAGAGCTTTGAGGATGTCAATGGCCATGGGTGCCACACGTTCCTGAAACTCCGGTCCCTTGGTGGGATCGAAGTATTTTTCCACCGTCTCCCATGCGCGGATGGAGCTTTCGAGAATCTGCTCGCCGCGGAACCGGGTGAGAAGGATACGGATGTCGATCTCGATGTTGGCGAGGTCGCCCGCGTTGATTTCCCGGATCTCCCCGCTTGATTCCCCGCCCTCCTCACCTTCCTCAAAGTAGCGATAGACTTCCGTGGGGTCGATGTTGGCGAAAATGAGTTTGACCGTCTTGCAGAGGATTTCCGTCACTCCCGGCTCAAGGTGGCCGATGTAGAGGGAGAAAAGCTCCTGCCCGCTCTTCTCAATATTGCGGATACCGGTGGCAAGCTTGGAGGACTCCAGCCCGACGACCTGCCCGTCATTGGCATTCTGCACCCCGCTTTCATTCATCATGAGCTGCATGAAGAACTCGGTGAACTCCCGGAGAATGGATCCGGTATTGTTCTCCAGGTAGATGGATTCGAGGATGTCCTTGGCACTTTTCCCCGGTGCCGGGGTGTAGGTGCCGCCCCAGTTTAGATCAAGGTTTGGCTGGGAACGTCCCTCAAGGGTATTGTGGGGACTCCATAGATCCACCCTCGCAGCACGGGAGTTGCCGAAGTTCCAGCGGTTCACCAACAGGTCAACGATCTCCTGGGAGGATTCGAACATCTCCATCGCGCCGATGCCATACCAGCGGTTGGGGACTTCGTTCACACGGGTGACAGAGAAGGGGCGCAATCCGTCCGGGGTGACGTTTGCCACGTAGTCGTAGAAAATGGGAGTGCGGCTTTTCTTGTCCACCACAAGCATCACGTCCTCAAGGATGCCGTCCCCGTCTGCATCATAGCGGAGGTAGAATTCCGCGATTTCAGCGGTTGGCTCGGAGCGTTCCGTATTGCGACTACCGTTCTTATCAGCGGAGTTATCCCCGCTGCCAGCACTCTGTCCGGTGCTACGCTGCCCTCCGTGGGAGGCGACGGTGCGGAGAAGGTCGATGGCCTTGCGGGTGGCTGTCATCTGCTGCTCCGCGTTCGCACCCTCCGCGATGTTCTTCTTCCACTGGTCCGCCAGTTCCATCACCGGCCTGTCGTAGATGTGGACGACGGTGTCCGCTTCCTGCACGTCCTCCGCATCCAGCGGGCAGAGGAAATCAAGGTGGTTGATAACTTTCCCCTCCGGGCCGTTGTAGTGGGTGATGCGCCGGGTGATGAGCTTTTCCTGCCAGATCATTTCTTCCGGCTGCGGGGTCTGCCCGTCACGCTTGAGAACGAAGAGTTCGGAGGCGATCTCCTCACCCGTCTGCTCGTCCTGCACGATCTGCGGCACCCATAGATCCTGCTCCATGATGTAATCCCCATCGATTCCGAGGATATCCGCGCCCGCACCATCCACCAGCACGGTGGCAGTGGTCTTGTAAAGTTGCTGCTTGCGCTTCCACGAGGTCTTGGTGACGGCTTCACCGAGGATGAACGCCCGCTCAATGCCTTGCTCCAGCGTCCGTTTGGTCTTGGCAAGATCGGTCTTCCATTTCAGATACTGGTCAGACTTGTCCGCCCGCTCCCGGTCGAGCTTGCCAGTCGGGTAAACGGCAAACCATGGATCCGTTCCGAAAAAGTAATTGCTCGCCCGTGCCACCATCTGCCGGGTGATACGTCGCGAAATAGGCACCACGAGGTTGCTTTCCGCGAAAATGCCGCCCATGAGATCGGCACGGAAGGAAACATCATTGGCGTAAATGAGATCGTAAAGCACGCGCTTGCCCATCCATGTGCGCTCCGTGCGGTGCAGACCCTCCATTTCCTCCGGGTCGGCATACTCACCAGCTGTCGCGCTCCACCAGTCTCCGCCCGCCGCCTGGGTGCGCCCGGACTCATCCTCCATCTCCTCCAGCCTCATCATGGCATGGTTCACCAGTTCCTCTTCCTGCTCGCGGTTCAGTACGTAGGAAGTGGGGAAAGGCATCAGCGGGGTAAGCCCGTCATCGATCTCCGGCTCTTCGCCCTCCATAGGTTCCAGCACCCGCTCAAGTTGGTCGTCGTTTTGCATGATCTTTACGTTTCGTGGAGGTCTATTTTTTGTTCAGCCAAGCCGGGTTGCGAGTGAGGAGTTTCTTCACATCCGAGCGGGCTTTGGTGAAAGCCTTCTTCGCTACCTCTTTATCACGTTCGGTCGGGTTGTCGAGATTGAGGACTTCACGTTTTAGCAAGGCAACGGCGCGTTTTCCTGCCTTTTCCTTGAATTCAGAAGCCTGCGCCGGGGTCATCTTTACGTTCTCCTCCCCGGTGCGGGGATCGGTGAAGGTGGCGCGTGGATCGGATGGGAACCAGCCCTCGCCGGGATTCCGTGATTCGAAGCGAAGCAGCATCTCGTCAATGGGGTTGACCGTGTGGGTGCCGGTGTTGCCGATGTCGAAGATCCGTGAGACGGAACTTCCGGGCTTGGATTCTTTCTCGCCGTAGGGAGTGGTCTTCGCTTCCTTCTGTCCGGCTGGCACCGCCTGATACATCATCTCCTCTGTGAAACTCCCGGCCTTGTCGCGAAAATACGGATCGCTCTCACGGATGGGTTGCTTGATGACGTTTGGTATCACCATGCCAAGGCGGGAGGCTGCGAACCGCTGCATCCGGGCATCAAACTTGAAATCCTCATCCGCGATGGAATCCACACCGAGGGAGAACAGGTCGGAAATGCCGGAGAGGTAGGTTTTCTCCTGTGCCGCCGCGACCGTGCCGCCGAGGATGGAAAGCGCGGCATCGCCCACATTGCCGCCGCTGCGCTGCTTCTGCTTGAAATTCTTAATGGCGTCGATGGTCAGCCCAAGGGTGGTGCCGAGCGGTTCCAGTCTGCCGTAGTTGAATCCGAAACGCTCTTTTCCGTCCTTCGAGCGGAAAGAGATGCGGTAGGGATCGATCCCTGCCCTGCGTTGCGCCTCGCGCTCCGCACGTTTCTGCGGAAGCCATGGCTGCGTGCCGGTGATGAGGATGCGTTTCTCCATATCTTCCTCATCCCCCTCACCCGCGCCAAGCGCCATAAGAAGAAGCAGGAGCATTCCGCCCTGGAGTTGCTGGGAAGACCGCTCGATGATTTCCGCCTGTCTGCCAGCGACATTCCATCCCCATTTGGCCTTGCCTGTATCTGCATCGATGGTGACGGAGTTTTTCCCGATCAGGACGGCGATGTCGATCAGGGAGATGGGATTGAGCGTGTGGCGGATTCCCCGGCGCATGATGTTGAACGGGGTGCGCTGAAAGGGGAGGAACATCACGCGGGTGAGAGCCAACGCGCCCTTGGCGAAAAGGCTGTCCCTGTCCTGGGTGATGAAAGCGTTCACCGCCGCCGCGCCCGCGCCGATCAGGTCGCCGATTCCCTCCACCGGGATCTCATGCCCGTCCACATGGCTTGACTGGCCGGGAAGTGCATTGGCAAAGATGAGTTGTGCAGCTTTCTCCGCCGCCATCCGTCCGGCGAGACTTCCGGGCGTGTTCACCTGTATCTTGAGAAAGCGGTCGAACTCCGGGGTTCCCGGTTCCATGCCCTGCGCCCGTGCGAGACGGTAGGCCATCGCACCGACTTCCATCACGGCGATTGCCGTCCGGTTGAAATCGTCCGTGGCGAGAAGCATACGGGTGGGGATGCGGATGATCCGCCCCTTTTTCCCGGAAATCACGCCGATCTTGGGTGCCTTGCCGTCAAATAGCTTGTCGAGGTCAGCGGGCTTCCCGAGGAAATCTTCATCGAACATGGGAAGCTCCGCGCCCCAAGTCGCCACCGCATTGCCCCAAGCACGGGCAAGGGTGGGGCCTGCGGCTTTGAGAATGTATTTTGATTCCCCGAAAGTCGCTGCCATTGGATCACGGAAAACTAGATTCACCGCGCTCTCAAAAGCTCGTCCCATGGTCATGTCCCAGCCTGCGGGAATCGCGGCGCCCGCGTTGACAAACATCGTCTGGAGTCCGGAAAGGATGCTCGCGAACGTCCACTCCACACCCTTGTCGATGATGTCCGCATCCACCGCACGGATGGCACGGGCGACGGCGGCAACGTGGGCGCGGTCTTTCAGGTCGAAGCGGTAATCATCCACCGGCTTGGCGGAATCGAAGATTTTATCCGCGTCCGTACCATACTTGGCGAGAATGGAGTTCAGTTCTGAAAGCAGTTTCTCCGCCTTGGCTTTTTTGATGCCGGTGAGGTCTTTGATTTTCCCTGTGGCGGAGGCAATGTCACGGATCGCCTGCGCCCTCTGCATGATCTCAGTGCGGTCCTTGGTGTCGAAGGTGTAGGAGTTTAACCCATCTGTGAAGATTGGTCGTGTCCAGTTCGCGGTGAGGGAATTGCGCTCGTCTTTCCTCTCCTGCTTCTGCTCCTGGGTAAGCTTCTCCTTTTTCTTGGAAACCGATTGCTTGGCAACTTCCGGGGAAATGCCGAAACCGATTTCCACGATGCGGCGGGCTTCCGCCTCGATGTCCGCATCACTGAGTGGGGCGGAAAAGAGCGGCGCGGCCTGCAAGCCTTTTTGCTTATCCCGGTAGTTCTCCAAGCGGATGCCGGCACGGGCTTTTTCCCGCGCTTTCTCCATCAGCTCGTCATAGAGCTTCTTGTTGATCTCGGAAATGCGCTCTTCAGTCAGTCCTGTGGTCTTGCGAATGCGTGGGAGTGTCCATTTCTTTTGGATAAGCTTGATGACGTATTGCTCCTCCGCGCTACGCTGTTTAAGAGCGTTGGCAAGGATCTCCTCCTGTGAGAGCGAAAGGAAGGCTTCACCGCTGGTGATCTCGTCCAGTGTCACTCCCATACCGCGAAGGGCTTTCTCGATCTTTCCGAGACGGGCTTTCGATGCTGCGCGGATGAACTCCCGTCGCTTCTGCGGGGACCAGTTGTTATTCCGGGCTTTCTTCTCGGTCTTGAGCGTGGGCTGGTAAATCGCGTCGGTAATCTGCTCCAGCGCCCTTTCCTCCGGCGTCTTGAACAGGTCGAAGCCGATACGGAGCTCCCTTGCGATGTCCGCCCGCTGCATCCGGTAGGCCATGCGGAGAACCATGTTCGCCTCATGCTTGGCTAGATCGTTCCCGGCCTCACGCGCCCGCTTGTTGATGAGGAGGCGGGCGGCGATCTGGTCGGAATCGTCGAGCTTGGATTGCTTGTCCCCGAACGCGGCGTTCAGAAGCATTTCCTCGATGCCCTTCTCGTCCTCCTCGAAGCGCCTGCGCCCCTCGGCAATCACCGACTTGTCCTCACGAACCTGCCTGTCATGCTCGTAAAGCGCATCCACCACATCCTGTTCGGAACGTGATCGATCGGTATCGCCCGGATTGGCAAGCCGCGGCACTCCCACAACCTTCCCTTCATCCGCGAAAAGTTTCTGCTGCTTCCGCGCCTCATCCGCCAGCGGTTTGGAAATCTTCTTCCGCCCCTCCATGCGGAGGCTGGCGATGTTGTCGGCGGTTTCCCGCTCCGGGGAGGGGAGGGGGGAGGTGCGAAGAATAGAGTCACTCGATTGATCGAAACGCTGTGAGAGTGGGATCACATTACCATCGGCGTCGCGGGTTACGGGATCGGCGGATTTTACATGCTCCGGTTTTGCAGCGATAAAAACATCCGCTTCATCCCTCGTATTTTGGATAATCACTGATCGTCCACCTTCAAGAGCTTTCCGGATTTTGGCTTGCACTCCGACGTAAGTGGATGGGTCTTTGAAATTCACGTCCACTTGGAACTCCGATGCGAATGCCCCTTTGGCATCTATGGTCATAGCGTTATCCAGATTCAGGAAAGCATGAACCAGATTTGTTACCGCTGATGGCTTTGACATCATCTCAATCCATTTCACGAATCCTTCCGCTACCTCTTTGCTGGATGAGAAAAAACCAGCCCATGGGCCATTGTCGGAGTTGATTAACGTGATTTCCTCGCCATTTCTCCAATTGAATTTCCGCATTCCCTTGTAGGCTTTCACAGCATATCCCGCAGCCTTCGCGGCCTCATCCACCATCCGCTGCGCCGTCGCCATGTCGCCCGCTTCCACGGCTGCGAGATAGTCGGTGTCCCGTGTGGAGGGCAGCGGTGCCGCATAGAGCGAATCGTCAACCTCCTCCAGCGTTTCCTTGGTGAAAACCTTCTCCGCATCTTCATCGGAAAGTTTCGCAGTGGTGAAATCGGTTACGTAGGTCTTGCCATCCTCCGCTGTGCGGAAGTTCTCTTGGTGGAGGTCGTCAACGAGCCACTTCCGGCCATTCACACTGACAAGCAATGCCATGCGGTCGCCGAATTTGGCGTGCGGGTAGCCATGCTCACCGAGCCACTTATCGATTTCTACTTCACTTGCTTCCCCGGCCATTTCCGGCGAGCGGGTGACAACCGCGTCCTTGCCAAATGCGATGATCTCTTCCGGGCGGAACCCTGGAAGGCTGTTGGCAATCATCACGCGCTCCGCAACGGTGGAACTGTCGCCCTTTGCCACGTTCGAGAGAATCACCCCTCGCGGCGCACTCCGCCAAATGAGACTCAGCGGGCGGATACCGCTTTCATCGACCGGGAAGAACCTGTAAACGGATTCACCCGGAACGATACGGACAAGCGCCTCGTTTCCATGGTCAAATTCCGGAATCGCGGCAAGTTTGCCTTTCAGTCTTTCCGTGATCGGCCTTGCGCTGCCATCTTCCGAACCATCGGATCTTTCGACTTCGACCAGTCGGGACGCTTCGCGGGCAAGATGCCCAGCAATTTCATTCCATTGGCGAATTCCAGCGACCTTGGCTGACCGGATTCCCGTTGTCTTGTCGATTTCATAATCCGGTTCTACCCCGCCAATTTCCCGTTGTCCACCTGAATTGGGGAGAGGGGAGGTTTGCAGGGGTGCTGACTCTCCGCCGTTGACGAAAGAATCCCGTGATTCCGCATCCGGGAAGTGGAATCCGGGAATGGCGCCGGATCCACGGAAGCTGGAGTAATTGCCCCCTAGCGATTTGGCACGATCTTTTGCTGCAACGTATTCCTCGCGATCCAGATTGCGGGTGATCTTGGCGACATAGATCAGGTTGCCGTTGCGGGTGTGGTTGAATTCGGCTGGTGCGAAGTCCCCGGTTGTCTGCTCGGGAATTTTTGCATCGCGCCCACTGCCCAAGAGGTCAGCCATCATCTCGGACGGTGTTTTCTGAGTCTCCGGCGCTGGGCGGTCGGGAATGGTTGATTCCTTGATCCGTGCGAAAAGGTCTTTGGTTGTCGCCGCGTCGGTGTAGTCCCGTGTCACCTGCTGCGGGGCGTTTTCGGCGGAAACCCTGTCCAACACGACGATCCGGGCGGAAACAGATGTCCCGGCACGCTCGAAGGTAACGGAGGGGAGCTTGATCTCAGCGGTGAGGAATACGCCCTCGGCCGTCTCATACCACTTGTCGAAACGCTTGCCCATCGAGCTGCCTTCCGGGATGAGCGCAACCACGCGCCCGCCTTGGCGGAGGTGCTTGATCGCTTTTTCCAAGTGCTCCATCGCGGTTTTGCCAGCCGTTCCGAAGGGTGGGTTCATCACCACGGCATCGAACTTGTTCACCACGTCGTAGTCTTCGAAGCGTGTCTGGTGAAGCCTGGTGTCGGGCGCGTTGAGGGCGAGCCGTCCCGCTAGTTCCATTGAAGGTTCGACCGCATGGCGGTTCGCGGAATCCGGGAAGAACCGGGCGATGGCTCCGTGTCCGCCGCTCGGCTCAAGAACCTTTTCGCCGGGGCGGATGCCCGCCCATTCGACCATCTTGAATCCAAGCGGTTCCGGGGTGGCGAAGTAGTCCACTCCCTCGGCAGCTTTGTTCCGGGAGGTCTTTTTCTGGTTGGTGAAATAGAGCGCAACTGCGTTGTCGAACGGGTTGCCCGCTTCCCTGGCCGCATCCGCTTTCTTGCCGCCGGTTCCCTGTTCGTTCGAGGGATTGACCGTCCTCGCATCGTTGTATCCCGATGAGAAGGATTGCAGCAACGCCCGTGCGCTTTCTCCCATTGCAAGGTTCTCCGCCGTGCTGGCACGGGTCGCGATGGTCTGGGCGAAAGTCCACCGCTCGAAGTTGGTTCCGGTCGTGAGGTATTCGATCACGCCGTTGCTCTGCATTCCGAGCCGGATGGTACGTCCTTCGCTCTGGATAGCGTCGGTTGGCCTGCCGGGGATGCCAAGGTCGATGAATGCCCGTTGGTGCCTGCCGTCGATGTCGTGGAGGGAAATCCCCTCCTTGCCGCTGGCGCGTTGGGCGAGAATGACGTTCATCTCCCCGCCCGAAAGGTTGAACGCTCCGACGATTTCCCTGCGTTTCTTTTTCGGCACGTCGCCGTTGAAGATACCCGCTTGCGGGAATGCCTTCTGGATCACGTCGATGGGGGATTGCAGCCCGTCGAGCATGGTGACGAGGTTGTCGAATCCGGGGACTGCCGCCCGCAGTTCCCCGTATGCCTTCATGGCCTCCTTCCCACCTCCGATGAGACGTAGGGGATTGACAGCTCCGCCCTTTTTGTAATCGTGGAAAACGACGACCTTCCGACCAAGTGCGTGGTGCTCCCGGATGCGTTTCACCGCCTCCTTGGCTTTCAGCCCTTCCAGCAGATAGCGGCGGGCGAGATAGTCGCCGATCTCCAGAGCTTGCCTGAGCGGGGCAAAGCGTTCCTCTTGGGTGATGAGGTCAAAGATCCTGTCCACATGGGTTCCGATCATGCTCTCGGCCAACACGAAGTCCCGGCTGTAATCGAACGGCACGGACAGCATCCGCCCGCGCATCGCCCCCTCCCGCTTCATCCGCTCGGCGAACATCCGCTCAAGGATGCCCGTTGCGGCCGCATTCTCCGGTTTGGTGAGCTTGTTGTAGCGCATCCGGTATCCGAAGTTTTCCACGTAGAACCGGTCGCGGGGGGACGGGGTGTTGTAGGCTCGGCTTTCCGGCTCCGCTCCGAACTCGAAAAGGTATCCTTCCGCGTAGTCCAGGCTGAAATGGTAGGCGAACGGAGTAGCGGAGAGGAAGATGGCCTTGGGGCGATCCGCTTCCTTTATGCCGTTGGCGAGCTTCTGGAGTTCCTGGGTGCGTAGCCGCCTCTTTTCTGTGATCTCGGCAATGCGCGTCTCATGCGCTGCGTTTTCCTCACGGATCGCGCTTCTCATCTGATCCATCGTATCGTCGCGGTTGGCGATCCGGTTGTTGGATTCGATGCTTTCACGCAGGGATGCCATTTCGGCGATCTCCTCGGCCATCTCCATGTCCACGCGGTTCCGTACACCGTCCTTGGGATGCCATGTCAGCCCCCGGAAGGTCTTTAGCGCGAGGGTCGAGTTGCCGTCCTTGGATTGGGAAAGGTAATGCGCCTCATCGGTGACGACCATCCCCCACGGGCGGCGGACAAGCTCCATGTTCTGGCCGAAGTTCGCATAGGTGGTGACGACGACTCGATTGCTTTCCCCGGTGTCCTTGATGCCTTCGAGCTGGGCGATGTCGTCCACTCCAAAAAAGGCTTTCCCGGTCGCCACCCAGTCGGATCCCACCTTGTCGGAAGGGGCAAGGATGATGACGTGCCTCTCCCCGCGGTCGAGCGCCCTCTTGATCGCACCGAAGCCTGAGAAGGTCTTTCCGGTGCCGGTGCCGTTGGTGAGAAGGACACCAGGCTTGCCGTTCTCGATCAGGCGTTTCTCGATGAAGGCAACATCCTCCGCCTGCTCGGCCTTGAGCGCGGGGGCGGAGCGCTTTACGCCGGCTGCATCGCGGCGGCTTCCGATGCCGCCTTCTGCCACCGTTGAAGCGGTTCCGGGGATGACAAGGCCGTCGTGAGCGTCGTTTTCTCCGCGTCCGTAAGCCTCCACTCCTGTTGCATCAGGTTCGCGGCTTCCTCCGGGCTGTTCATTTCCGGCAGGGCGCTGCGAAGGCTCGGATGTTGCCGCAGGTGATTGCTGATCGCTTCCTGTTCGGCCAGCATCGGCAGGCACGTCATCAGCCCGGACAGTATCCGTTCCGGCGTCCCGGCCTCCTTCTCCATCCGATACCACCCGTTCTCCATCTCCACGAGTTGATCCGGATTGAGGGCGAAGGCCACTTTGCCCGCCGGGGTTTGAAGATCCTGCGTCTCCGCGATCTGGTTCCAAATTGCTGCCGGTAGATTCGTCATTTGATATACTTTGCGTTGTTTTTGAGAAAATTCCACTCCAATCCGGCTCCGCCTCGCCCTGCACGCCTGCCATTTTGAAAGCAAACCAGATGGATTGGGAAAACTTCCGCATCTTGCCATCCGCGAGGGTATCGAGCTTTTCGGCGAGCTTGGCCGGGGTGTCCACTCCCTCCGCCAGATACTTCGTGGCGACGGTGACGAGCGGAGCGATCCGGTCGGTCGGGACCGGGGCGGTGAAGGATTCCGGGAGAGGGGAGGAGTAGAGTGGAAACCCTTGAGGGTCTTCTTCATGGGCTTTCTTTGCGTCGGACAGTTCTTTGGAATTCGGCATTCTACCGAAGGTGACTTTCGCACCGTGGACATCCATAACGATTACCTCGCCATTCTTGCCGATCGGAGAATAGAGGTAGCGGGAGGTATTGCTTTGCTCTTCGTTGAAGAAACCTTTAATCCCTAGAAAGCCGGGTAACGTCTCGGCTAGGTTCTCGGCAGTCTGCCTATCGATTGCAAGAGTATTGAGCGCATCGCTTATCCATTTCCATGTGGATGCGACATCGCCTTTTTGTCCAATTCCTTCATGGAATTGCAGCGTTGAGGCGAGCCAGCGGAAGTTTTCAGGATCTTCGTTTGGTTGATTGATCCCTCGTTGTATGGCTGCACGTCGTCCACCATTCCGAAGCCCGTCCCAAAACGCTCCTCCTCCATCGGGTATTTCATTGGGGGGTGTTCCTGTGATTTTGATTTCATGTCCATCAGGGAAAAGTGCTCCCGTGTTTGATTTAATATAGAGGGTCACACCGTCAGGGCGCAAGCGGAAAGGTGCGTAGGAGGCTACCGATGGTTTTTGTTGGTCAGGCTTGTAGCTGGAACCTGGATATTTTCCCATCGCATCACGTATCTCAGGCAAAGATAGTCCACTTTGGTGTTTAGGAGGCAAAGGCGCGGCAAAAAGCCCTTCCATCGCATCAAGCAGGGCTTGGTCGGCTTCGGAGATAGGTGGGGTAGTAGGTTCGGGGTCTTCTCCAAAGAGATTACCCTGTGCCGCATCCATCGCGGCCTGTGCCTCTTCCTGTGCTTTGCGCTCGGCGGCGATCTTGTCACCATCCTGGGTCTTGTCTCCGGTGAGGGCGAACCCGCCATCATCATCAAAGAGTTCCTTGGCATCCGCATTGCGGATGTCCATTTGCGAGGTGGGGCTCTTTACTTGGCTTCCTGCTTCGCTTTGAGCCGTTCCATTCCCTTGGCTGCTGCTCTGCGGGCTTGCTCCTGATCCGCTGCCAGAAGAACCGCTGATTTGATCCGAACTTTGGTCAAGTTTTTCGGGGTTTGCTTCGTCGTATTCACGATGATCCTCATAACCCTCCTGCTCCGCCATGTCAAGATGTTCTCTTGCCATTGCTTCAATCACATCCTGTGGGTAAGCGGATAGATCGACCGACTGCCCGTCGATTTCAAGCCATAGCACGGAATCCTCATTCATCCGCTGGGTGCCGAATTTCTCCCCGTCCTCAAGAGTAACAAAGCTGTCTCCTTTTGCTGTCACTGTGAAGTTCTCTCCACCGATCACCAACGAGTTTCCTACCTCCTCGTCTCCCACACGGACGCCCATTTTTGAAGCGTGGGCAAAGTTCGCATCATCAAAGGCGATTAGTTGCTGCTCTTCTTCCTCGGTAAGTTCGCGGTTCGGATCGCTTTCATTCCCGGCTTCCTTCACTCCACGCGCTACGCGGGTCAACTCGCCCATGACGGCGAGCATCGCCTCATCATTGGTCGTCTCGTCGCTAATTTGCTTCGCCCAATGATCCAAGGTGTTTGTGGCTCCTTCTGTAAACAGCATTCCGTGAAGCTCACGGGCAACCTTGCCCCAATGATCGTCACTAAATGCGTTTTTTGGAAGGTAGGCGGAGTAATCCCCCCACTTGTCCAACATCTTCCTCTGTTTCTCCGTGAGATTCTTGCTCTTCCTGAGATTCCCGATGATTTTAAGCATCCCCACATTCGGTCTTGGAATCCTGCCGACATTGGCAATGAGGTTGGCAATGGTCTGGATGGTGTCGGGATTTGCGAGAAGGTGCTGCGCTTCTCTGCGGGCCGGACTAGAAGTGGAACGGGGTTTCTTTGGTTTCGGATGGGCACTTTCGGAAACCACCAAGGAATCCTCGGTGGTTGAAGATGTTCCTGACTCATCCGATGTCTCCGTGCTCGGCATTTCGAGCATGAGAGGGAGGATTTCCTGCGCTTCCATCTCGAAACGGATGACGCGGACGGGCTGGGAGGGATTGTCGAGGGCGGCGAGCCACTGGTGATGCCCGTCGAGAAGCCGGTTGTTGCGATCCACTAGGAGGGCGCGGTCGCCGCCGGTGTATTCACGGGCTTTCTGAACCTTGGCGGGAGAGTATTCCACCTGTGAAGGGGAAATCTCATCCGGGCGGATCTCCGCTTCCGAGTATTTAGCCCCTCTCGCTTTGAGAAATTGAACCAAGGCACTGCGATTCTCCGCCGCTACCTGTGGCATCATTGCGCGGGGGATTCCAAGGGTATCTTCGGCGGGGAAGTTGACCCATTCCGGGGTTTCCTCCGCTTTCGCCGGGGAAAGCACCGTCACCTCATCCGGGGAAACCGCAAGATTGGTCAAACCGGTGGAGCTCGGCTCGTCGAGCTTCACTTTCACCACTTGCCCGTCACCGCGGACAAGTTGGACTACGCCTGTCAGGTTTTCGGAACCACGAAGAACGCTGACTCTGGCTCCGGGTGCAATAGCTCCTGCAGGCGGGTTGCCTGGGGCTGGGTCAGCCTTCCCATTGTCACCAGTTTTGCGATTGCGTCCGGTTTTGGCTTTGCTGCCAGCTCCAGAAGTCTTTTTGCCGGGAGAGGGCTTTTTGCCATCAGTGTTTGAATTTCCTGCGCTTTGTTCATTCGTCTTGATCTGCTTGAGGGCGGCTTCCAGCGCCTCGATTTCCGCCTTGAGGGCGGGGGATGCGGAAATGTCCGCGACGATGTTTTTCAACGCGGCGAGGGCTGCTTCCAGCGCGGCACGCAGCTCCGCGCCGATGTTCGCCCAAAGGGATGCGGCTTCCGGGGTTTTGTTCCCCTGGGACATCATGCGGATGGCCTCGAAAGCCTTCCTCCAGTCCTCCATAGCGTTGAAAGCCTCGATGCCCTTGCCTTCCTTCCCGTAAAGGGTGGCGATGGTTTCGGCCTTGCCTGTGGCGAGGAATTCGTTCGCCCAAATATCAGCGTAATAGCCAGCCCTCCAGAGGTGGAAGGGAAAGGATTTGTCGCTTTTCTCATACAACGCCTTCGCCGCGTCATGCTGGGCAAGGTGGCGGATCTCCTCATCAATCACGCGTGAGGCATACTGCGCGGCCTTGGCCTCGGTCATACCTAATTCAATCGCCTCAGCAATCAAACCCTCCAAGTTCACATCGATCGTGCCGTCCTCATTTGCCTGGGCCCGGATGTTCGGATCGGTGGAAACGCGGATTGCTGCGGAGAGACGTTTGCTCTTGCGGAGGGTTTCGACCCGCTTGGTGGCGACTGCGAGGGCTTTGGTGCCGGGGACTTGTCCGGTTTTGGGCGTTTCGTTTACATTTCCCGCGGGAGATGTATAGGGATCAGCGGTTTCCTTTACATCAGGAAGAACCCTTTCGACTTGAAGGAAAGGTGTGCCGGAAACGGAAGTCCCGTCATCAAAGGTAATGGTAGGAGATTCGTTTAATGTCTGTGGGGTTGTGGTTGTGACTGTCCTGATTCCTCCTCCAATTTTCACTTGGTCCCCGACCTTGATCGCTTCCGGAGAAACCATTTCGGTTTTCGGACTTTCAGCCGGGGGGCTTTGTGTCTCACCCGTGGATGGCAAATCCGCTTGTCCTTCACTTCCGCCCGTTTCGTTGACGACAACCGCGCTGCCGGGGACGATCTGCTCGTCAGCGACCGCCGCCGCTTCCTGCTCCGCGCTGGCTTCGTCCGTCGCCTCGACCTCAATGCTGGAGCCGGAGCGAAGTCCGACCGTAAATTTACGTTTCGTGGAGTCGGTGGCAGGGGTTTGGCTTGCTTCCTGTGGCTCTGTCGCCGCTGTCTGTGCCGCTTTCGCTGCCTGTGCCTCCGTCATTCCGATGCGAGCGCGGGCACGCGGGGAAATGCCTTCCAACTCCTTCAGCGCCTCGTCCAGCACGATGGGGGAACCATCCGCACCGGCACGAACAAGAGGTTTGGTCAGACCAGCCGCTTCAAGATCCTTGCCCTTGAGCGGTTTCAACCCACCATCAGAAATTTCAAACCCAAGCGAACGTGCCTCGCCATCCGTCAAATCCTCCATGCCACTGCCGGAGGTGAGTTTCAGCACGGCACGCGCACGGGTGGCTTTCCCGGTATTCTTGCGAACCCGCTCAACCTCTCCCTCCGCCGCTTTGATCGCCACGGTATCACCGCTGGCCTGAGCCTCGATCAATGTGGCTTCCGCCTCGCCCATCGCTTCATCCTCAGAAAATTCCAAGTCCGCAAGCTCACGGTTCACGATCACCGCGTCCGCCACATCGTCCAGATTTTCCGCATCCTGCGTGAATTCCGAAGCGCCCACCGCCTCCTCCTCAGTAGTTGGAGCCGCCTGCGGGTCCGCCGCCGTGATACGTGCGTTGATACCGTCGAGGGGATTTGCCTGGGTGCGCTTGCCTTGCCTGAGTTGCGGAAGTCCTCCGCCAACAGCCGCCCCCATCAGTCCGGCTTCAAAAGCCTCATAAAACGCATCCCCGAGTTTAAATTCCTGATCCAGTCCGATTGAGGAAATGGTCTTGTCGAGGAATTGGTTCAGCCCTTCCTCGATGAACTCGTCCTTGGCATCGGCGAAAATGGTTTTCCCTATTTTCTTCAGTTCCTGGCGGAACTTACTGTTTTTCAACGCTTCCCTTCCGCCCCGCGAAAGAAAATCACGGAGGGTCATAGATCCGTTTGCTGCCGCCGTTCCGAGTGCGGCACGCTCCGCACCACCCGGTTTTATAAGGCTCAGGAGGGCTGTTTGCCCTCCGTTTGCCAAAGCCGAAAGTTGGGCTTCCTTCGATCCGATTACGTTGGCTCGCTCTTCTGGAGTCAGCCCCCTGCGCTGGCGGGTCATCATTTCCTCTTCGGCAAACGAAACCGCATCAGACAATTTCGACTCGTAGCCCTGCGCCCCCGCCCAACCGGGAACCGCAGCCGCTTTCATCAATGTCTGAGAAAGTCCATTGAGGCCACCAGCCAACTTCGCCCCGGCAAACATTGGAGCCATCTGGATAACCGTGCTACCAAGATCCGTTGCGACCGCATAGCCCCCGGTCTGCCCGCGAAGCTCCTGCCCCTTGTCCACTCCCTCTATCACATCACCAAGGAAAGCCTGATTGTTGGCAAGGGCTTTTGTCATCCCGTCCGCCGGGGTCAGCGATGAAAGACCGGCCGCAGTTCCAACGAAAGTTTTGCCAACCGCTACCTCTCCTTTAATTAACGCATTGGAAATAGCCTCCCAACCCTTCCACCCGGGATTGCGGTCTTTTTGCTCCGCTGTGAATCCATCCAGTATCGCCACTTTATCAGTGACACCGGCATCCTCCATCGCCTTCTCGTATTTCCGATACGCGTTGTTGTTTGAAAACTTGCTATCCGAATACCACGCGTCCAATCCTCGCGCCTCAGCTAATTTTTCCCGATGATGATCTAAGCGGGTAATGGCTTCCGCTGCATCCGCATCACTGCCGGACTTTGCTTTGATGTCGGCAACCATTCCCGCGTAATCGCCATAGATCCGCCCTGGGTTGATCGCAACCTCGCCGGTGGAAAGGGAGCGCACGTTATCCGTGTCGTTTTCCGTCCACGCGCTCTCCCTTACCGCATCCTTGAAAATACGATCCTGTTCCCTGGGGTCGGTAATTCCGACCTTAGCGAACTCAGCGTCCTGAGCCTCAAGGAATTGAAGTTGGGTTTCGTATCCCTTGGTCGGCAACTTCCTTCCTTTTGCCTCTGAAATTCGTTTCGCCAAGCTCTCCCGGTAAGCTTCCCTGCTACCCGTCCTGCCGACACCCATGTTCAGGTTCTTGGAGTCATAATCAGGCTTGTCCGCACCAACCATTGCCTCGATCTGACCGTCAATGTCCTTCCCTCTAAAAAATGCGCCCCATGATCCTATGATTGCACTGCCCGCTTCATTCAGAAAGTCCTTGGTTTTCTCAAGATTTCCCTTTTCAACGCCGGAAACCTTGCCCCCGCCAAACTGCTCGACACCCAAAACATTCAGCGTGCCGCGAATCTCAGTCTCTTTTCCGCGTTTCTCCCTCTCGATTTCAGAAACAGCCTCACCGCGCACCGCTTCCACCGCCTGCCCGGATTTCTGCCGTTCCTCCGCGATGCTCGCCCCCGCCGCCGCCATCTCTGCAAGGCGAGTCTTGACCGTATCCAGCTCCGGCCCACGAACCCCAGCCGAAATCTTCGCCTCAAGTTCCCGCCTCTCCGCCATCAAGCTCTCATCCGCACGGGAAACAGATTCCGCATGTGCCGCGTCCTCCGCAATGGCCGCCTGCCTCTTGTCCTCAAGACCCGGCTTGGCGCGACTCTGCCACCAGGTGTCCGGATCAAGGCTGTCATGCTGGAGATCACGGTATCCCGCATCAAACGCCGCCTTCTCATCAGCAAGACGCTCGTCCGCCTTGGCGAGCTGGGTCTTTCGTTCCTCCAAAAGCTTCTTGCTCTCCGCATCCGTTGCCGTGGAGTAAAGTTCGATGTCCTGCTCCACCGCCGCCCGCTCCTTGTCACTCAGCGCCCGCTTGTCATACGGGTCTTCGAGTTTCATTTTCAGCGCCTTCGCCTCTGCTTTCGTGGCACGGCGCTCCTTATCAAAAAGACTCTTCCGCGCATAACTGCCCGCGACCGGATCCTCCGCATACTCCTCCGCATCAAATTCCTCAAGACCCGCACCCGATTTCCGGAACAACCTCCCGTTGTCTCCACCCCATTTTTCCTCAACCGGCTTCGGTGCCGCTACACGGGATGAACGGTTTTGACGCTCCATCCGCGCCTGATAGTTCTTTTCCGCATCAATCGCCCCGGCATTCGCCTCCTGAAACGACTTGTCCGCCACAAATTGCCGCCACACCGGTTTCCCGATAGTCGCCGCAAACTGTCCGCTCTGCTCGCTTGGTGTGGCATCCTCCGCCACCGCATCAAAGCCCCTCGCAACGTCCTTGCTCTTCTGCCGGAATCCGAATGAATCGTCCATGATGTTTAATTGTGCAAGCGCCTCGAACGATTCGCCGCGGTATCCGCTTTCCCAATCCGTTTCATTGCCTGACGGTTGAATTCCGTCATCAAGGTCGCATCCTGCTTGTCCTGCCCCGATGTCCCGCCCGGAGTCTTCATCCGTGTACGGGCCGCGTCATAGGTTCCATAGGAAATCTGCTCGTCACCATTCGTTACCGGTGTAGCAACCGGGACATGACCCATACCGGGGGTGAAGCGGGTTTTTGGTCCCGCATATCCGCTAGGGGAAGGAGTTTGCTCGGCAGTGGGACTGGTATAGGGTTTTGCCTTCGCCGATGCCTCCGTCTGACGTGCCAACGATTCATCCGCACGCTTCTGCATAACCCCGTCCGATCCATCCGGCAATTTGTCCCCCGGACGAAATCCCATCGGAAGCCCGGTCAAACTGTTGATCGTCGGCTTCTTGAGAGCGGGTGCCGCTACCGGAGGGTTAGTCCCCCTCATCGTCACGGGATTTGTCGCTCCACGATTCAAAATCTCGGAAATATCCGCCTTCTGCCTCGGAGTATTGCCCGGAGTATTCGATGGTGCCGGAGCTGCTGAACTAGGTGGGCCTTGCATCACCGAACTTGTCCCCGGTTGCATGGAGTCAGGCTTTTTCGATATGTCCGCTGGACCCGGCTTGCTCACCCCAGAAATCGTCCTCGTCCCATACTCAACACCCGCCTGCGGTTTCATTTCCGCCATCTCGCTCGGCGCAAGCACTCCCGCATTGCTCCCGCGCTTCGCATACTTATCCTTGATCGCTCCAGACGCTCCCGCCCACCTGTCCTCAAACATGCTCTGCGCCTCCTCTTTGGTCTTGCCTTTCAGAATTCCCTTCGTATAGCGAAATCCTGACTGCCGCGTTCCTCCCCGGCTTCGTAGCCCGCCACCAGTCGCGAGGAATGTTCTCGCTGCCTCCGCCTTGCCCCTGCCTTCCGGTACAACAGTCTCGTTCATGCCCGTGTTGTTACGGGGAACTTGACGTTTTGTCAAGAATACACAGTGGATATGGGGGGAGTCGAACCCCCGTCCTCAATGCTTTCTGTTCCAGACTCTACAACGATAGGATCATTCCCTTTCAGTGGCGACCCATTCCATAGGGACGTTCGGCTAAGAACATCCTCCACCACTCCGTCTTTTCACAGGCTCGGAGATCCTGCTTTTGCCTTGGTTTGTTTCCCTTCGGAGAGCAAGGCATCTCGAAGGGCGTTTTTACACTCACGCCACAAGAGCAAGCCCAGCATTGCTGCCGACGCTGCGATTGAAACGCGAATTGATGACGTTTTTGCCATTTGGATTGTCGATTGATTTTTTAGCTGGCCATTCAATCACCCAGCCGTTGCATCTGAAAGTTCACGCATTAAGTCGAAACCAGTTGCATACCCTTTGTGCTGGGCACAATCCAGAGGGCTCCACGTTTCGTCAAGTCAAGAATACTGCGAGTTCCTGCGCTGCTTCACCTGTCTCCGATACTCACGCGGTAGCCACTCCTCACGCTCCTGCTCCCACCACGGCGTTGCCATGTCCAAAAGCTGATTCCCTATCGCCAGCGAAAGCACGTCGTCATCATGCCCCACCAGCGCCTCCATGCGTCCGCTCTTCTTTGTCCCGAAATTCTTCAACTGCTTGATAATCCAAGGGCAACGAACCTCATACCCCACTCCAACCTCTCCTCGCCCAGACTCCCGGATCGTCGTCGCCAACGTCTCAATAATCATCGGCCTTGTCTGCTTGTCCGTCATCCAGCCCAGCGCCTTCGTCCGCACGTTCTCACGCCGGTTGAAAATCTCCCGCTCGTAAATGTCCACGTCCCCACGCAGCTTCAACAGCTCCACCAATCCCCGATCCATGTTCATCTCCGGCACGATCAACGCCTGCCAATACTTCGCCGCCCGCCATACCTCCTCTTCCAGCACATCGATATTCCACCAGCAACACATGCTCCCCGGCTTTTTCCCCGGAACCAACGTGTTTCGCATCACCAGCGCCGCCTCAATCCATTGCCCGTGCTGGAAGTAGCCCTGCCGGTGAACCAATACCGAATGACTGTCCGGATCATCCCCGCCCGTCTGGTCCTCTCCCGTCATCGGATCAATCGAAACCAGATACCGGCAACCAACCCTCGGAGTCTCCCACCGCAGACTCCGCGACTGATTCTCCCTCGATCTCACATAGTCCACCCTGTCCGCCTTCTCATTGTATTGCAGGTAGCCATGCTCAAACGGGCGGATTTTCACGATCTTTTCCTGATGCTCCAACCCTTCCTGACTGAAAACACACCGTCCTGACCGCAGGAACGCCGTATCCGGATCGCTCGGGTAATCTTGCTGGAACTTATCGAAGTCCCGCGAGCACTCCTCCCTGATTGCCCAGCGCATCCACGCAACCTGCCCCATGGAAAGCCCCCATTTCTCCGCATACTCCGCCTCCGCCTCCGTGTAATCATCCTCACTCTCGACCCCCTCACTCGCCGGCTCCATCCACGAATCCTCGAACTCGAACCACGCCGAAAAGATGTTGATGTAGCCGTTTTTCCCCGACTTGAACTCCTCCAACGTGATCCCGTCCTGCCAGTTGTCGTAGAAATACCCGCTCGCACCGTTCGCCGTCGATTCGAGGATGATAATCGTATCCGGCTCGTAGGAAACGCACTTCACCAGTCCGTCCATCACTACATCCGCATTCGCCACGCCTTCATCCGCGAGGTACGCGGCTTCGGTTATAAGGAGGAACTGATACGTTCCCGACCGCCCCGCGTCCCCGGTCGCCAGGGTGATCCGCTCCATCGTGGATCCACTCGCATACCTGGCCTCCATATCCATCACGTTGCAAGCCTTCGGATCTAGCTCGTCATTGTTCGCGTAGGTCTTGAGCATCCGGAACAGGTTCTTGCCTTGGAAGTGCTTGCCCCCGGCGATCAAACCCCGCGCCAGCTTCGCCTTGAGTCGGTTGTGTCCGACTGCCACCGAGATTGTGGAGCTACCCTTCTGACGTGGCTTCAGCCCGTTGATCCGGCACGGCCTCCCCACCTCATGCGCCGCCTTCACCGCCTCGTTGATCCGCTGTTGGTGGATGTTCGCCGTAGGCCGTGCTAGCTCCCCGGACTTCTTCACGATCTTCGTGAAGCTCTCAAACCAAGCCGCCGCGTCCCATTTGACGGCTTCGCGAATGATCTCTGTCTCGTCGAACATGGAAAAAGTCACCTCTTGTCCTACCCCGGAGGCGGCGGGGTGAAAATTATCCTTGGTGGCATCAGCGAATGGCTCCCAAGGACGGTGAGGACATCACCGAACACGCTGAAAGTGGTTGCAGGGGAGGGATTTGAACCCTCGTCCTTCGCATTATGAGTGCGATGCTCTACCAACTGAGCTACCCTACGATTGGTTGCCGATCCGGTGGCATTATGTCGCTCCCGAGTTCTCCCGAAAGCAAGTCAGCCCATCGACAATCCCGATTTCTCACGAGGTTTACGTTTCGTCAAGGTTTCTTCGGCATCGCCTTTTTCACCGACTGCACCGTGCCAGTCGATTTCTCGGTGATCTTGGCAACATGCCTGATCGACATGCCCGCCTTGAGATGGCGGATGATGTCCGGATGCTTGGCGAGTAAGTCAACCGCTCCCAGCTTGCTCCCCACCGGCCTGCCCAACGTCACACCACGGCGGCGAGCTGCCGCAAGGCCGGACTTGGTGCGCTCGATGAGAGTTTCCCGCTCGGCCATGGCAAGCTCGGCCATCAGCGCTAGCATGATCCCAGCAGCCGGATTGCGTCGACCGTCCGGCAAGAGTGTCTCGATGCGCTGCGCGTGCCAGTAGAGCGACACCTTGGCGTCGGTGAGCTTCTCCACGGCGTCATGCACAAGCGCGGGGCGACGACCAAGGCGGCTGATCTCATGCACAAGCACCTTCCGGATCTTGCTGGAGGCGGCGAGGCTGAGAACCCGCAGAATGTCCGGGCGCTCTTTGCTGGCACCGGATAGCTTCTCGGTGACGATCTCCACAACCTCCCAACCCTGCGCCTCGGCGTGGGCTTTGAGCTCATGAATCTGGCGCTCGTTGTCCTGCCTGGAGGTCGAGACACGAGCGAGGATAACAACCGGGATTAGAGACGCGGCTTGCGCTTGGGTTAGCCCCAGACGCTCGCGCTCTTGTTTGATTTGATCCGGGGAGCTCATGCCCAGAAGTTTCCGGTTTCGAATACCAATTCACAGATGCGCTGAACGTCATCTTCGATGTCGCTCGGGTCATCCATTCCGGTTTCTTCGACGCGGATTGAGCGGGTATCATTGCCGTGGATGAACTCAATTTCGGCCTCTGGGAACTCCTTTTTCAGAGCGTTGGTGTATTCGGTTTCGAGCGAATCGCGGACATCTCCGAATTGCTCGTCGGTGTAGGTTGCGGATGGGTCGATGCTGTCTTGGTCGTGGCTGATGGTAATTTTCATTTTCTTGTTTGGTTTAGTGTTGGTCGCTCTCGTTGGCGATGGTCAAAAGTCGCTCCACGGCAAAAATAATCAAGAAAAATCGTATTAAAAAAATCCTCCGTTTATCGTGATACGATTTCGGCGCGGAAAAATCCCTTAATCCATAAGGGCTTACCGTTTATTTTGACACGGTAATTATTTTGCCACGATTTCCGCCCCCTCGACCTGAGCAATGATCCCTTTGAGGGATTTCAGGAGTGCCGGGGAGTTTTGCAACCGCTCGGCGAGGCCGATGGAGCTGTCGGCGTCGAGGTTGACTGAAATGACCTCCTGACGTTCGACCGGGCGACCGATAAGGTAGGCGAGGGTGAGGGTGAGCGCCTGGAGCCTGGTCTTGTTGTCAGCGATCTCACGCCCGCCGTTAGTGATGCAGTTCGCTTTGGTGAGTTCGTCGAGGAGTTCCGCGATCCTGTCCGACCCAAACTTGTCGGCGATGGCACCGATGGTCTCGGCGTTGAGGTTGCGAAGCTTGGCTCCGGTGATGAGCTTCGTGCGCCCGGCCTTGTCCACGACCTCGATACCTCCATTCGCGTCGATGGCGGCGGCAGTCGGGGTGGGGATCGCGGTGGACATGGTTTCGCGGGCGCGTAGGTCGGTCTGACTGTTTTCTTTTCGTTCGACCTCCTCGAAACGTCAAGAGCGCAATTATTGAAACGATCGTTTAACTTCTCGCGAGGATTCGATTCTAGGGGTGGGTGAGGAGTGGAGTGGCATAATGTGCTACCGGGATGTTGATCCCGGCTTCTACCCTATCCCTGGCGCGAGCAATCGGCATGTGGTCTTTCAGGTTGGAGGTGAGCCGGGGATGCGGTTGGATGTCGGATAAATATTTTTTATCTTATTACCTACCTATTACCTACCTTATGTCTCTTTAAGAGAGACTAAGGAAGGTAGGTAATTAAAAAAGAATAAATACCCCGCGAGCGTGTGTGTGCGTGCGTGCGTGCGCGTTAAGGGGGAGGGTGAAATCGTTGTGGGACAAGGGCTAGAACGTAAACATTTTTCGTTGATTTGTGTTAATTTGTCATATTTTTCGATTGTTTTTGTGTGAAATGTAAACAAAAGACAGACAGAAAAAGGACGTGAGTCGATACGGGAAAAGGGCAAAAATGGCAGGATTGTTTCGGAAAAACTTGACGAAACGTGGAAATTGGTGATTTTCTCACTCGCATGAAATCAACCTTATCCATCCGACTCAGCCCCGGCCAGCGAGCCAGACTTGAAAAAATCGCCGTATCCCTGAACTGCGTCACTGGGTCTGACTCTCCATCCATTTCACGCCTGATACACGCCATTGCTGACGATTTTATTGCGGTCGGGAACAAGGTTTCAAGGACGGCATCCGGTGCTACTAGCGGCAAAGATGGAGCGAAAACCGAGCGCAAGAAATTCGTCTTTCACAAAAATTCTCCGCCGAAATGGTGGGATGTGGATGCCGGGGGAATGGATCTGGCTGATGCCATGAACAAGACCGGTTTGACGCGGGAGGAACTGGACGAGGCCGGATTTATTACAACCTCCACGACAATCCGCGCCCATTGGCCTGCATGGTCAAAGATCCATATCCCTGAATGGTGGAGGGACAGCGATGATGGGATGGGCATGGCTTTGTCAGACTGTCCTCTCGATGCATCGGAGCTGCTAAAGCTCGGATTGGTTGTCATAGGAAATGACGTGATGCTCCCAGCCCCTGACTAACGCCTAAACAATGGCGATTCGAGGCTCAGAGCCAGCTCGCCACACCAACCAAACTTATGAAATTATCCCAAGAAATTGATCGGACGGCCTCCTCGGAATCGCCATCTGTGCCTGGTTCTCTGGCGCTAGGAATGCCCGCCCAAATGGAGGTCAGGTCATTCCGATGGGGCGCGGAAATAAAAATCAGAGACGGCGTAATAGTAGAAGGCCATCCCGGAGTAGAAACAAAGCTCTTGATGCCCTTCGCCCACGGCAACCCTCCGCAGGCATCGAATGATGGAGAAGCCCGCGCGGTATCATGCCACGGATGCCCATATCTCGGAGTCACGAAATATGGAGAAGCGAACTGCGCTCATCCTATCAACCTCGAATACTATAAATGTCCGCAACATATGGGAAGTTTGCACAATGCCCTTCTGCCTCACTACGCCTGCACCGCCCGCGAACTCGCGACTCCGCGACAAATGCGGATCTTCCGAATAAAGCACAAGTGGAGCTACATCTTCTGGGAGTATTACGAGGGGACTGGGATCAATCCCTACCGTGAAGGATTCGGGTTACCGCGCTCACGTCGTCCAGAGAACGCTGAGGTGAGACGCACTGGTGAAAACTCTGACCAATCCCACGACCCCAATCCCCATGGATACTGAAACCAAAATAGAAGGCGCTCTCAGCGTCGAACTCCACCGCCTTGTTCTCTATCTTCGCGCAATCTGGCGCTCCCGAATCGCCTACGACAGCGACATGGGAGGCTTCCGCGAAGCTCTCGACTGGGAGATGGGAAACGTGGACGGCTGGCTAGGACTAACATGCCGGAAGCCGGAATTCGACGGACCCTACGAGCATGGATACTACTGCGGAAAGCGCGAACGGCTTCTTTTAGAGAACGCTCAAACATTGGCGACCAGAGGCTCAGAGCCAGCTCTCCACAATCTCAACCAAACTAATAAAAATGAAATCTGATCAGAAAGGCTCCTCGGGGTCGCCAACTGTGCCTTGTTCTGGATCTTCAACGATCTGTGACTTGGAGTGCTATCCCGGATGCTCCGGCGATCCTATGAGCTGTCCTGAAAATGACGGCTACGGGTGCGGAAAGCCAAACCCTAAAATGCGCAACGAAGTAGAACCCGACGCCGCGAATATCATCCAACTACGCCCCAAGGTGCTGTGCGTCTGCGGAAAAATCGAACGCATCGAGGGGAATCTGATCTGCGCGGAATGCTGGGAGAAGATCCCACTTGCGAAGCGCAAAGGATACCGGCGACTGCTTGCAGGTAGCGACGATGACATGATCGAATGCAGTATGGTTGCCGACCAAATCATGCGGATAGCCGAACGGAATTCTTCCCAGAACGCTCAAGGCTAGGCATCCCAGCCCCCAGATAACCTCCACTACACCAATACTCTCACTGAAACCAAACCACTTTGAACAGGCCAACGGCTGGGATTGTCCTACGCCGTCTTGTTCATCCTCTTCCGAAACTATATGAGACCCCACATAAATATAGGCACCATCGGCCATGTCGATCACGGCAAGACCACGCTCACAGCGGCAATCACCGCCACGCTCTCGGATCAGCAACGCTCCGAACCAGTGGTAGTCCACGAAAGCCCGAGCGGGATCACGATCAATATGAGCCATGCTGAATACGTCCCGCTGCCACCGCCCCGAAAAAGAAGCTCGCTCGCGGGACTGCTCGCAATGTCTGCAATGATGGCGGGATCGTTCGGATTCGGATCGGGTGGCCGATCATCCTACATGGAACGCCATGACCTCAACCGCCCGAAGACAGACGAAGACCTCAAGCGGATGGATGCAGCGCAACGCAAGCGCGACCGGAAAGCTGCTAAGCGCAATTCTCAGATGAACGCACAAGGCATGGCGGCGGCGGCCTGTGCGTCCAAAAATAATCACACGGCTTCCTCGCCGTCGCCATAGCCGCCTTGTTAGGCTTCTTCCGAACCAATCTCAAACACCGAAACAAATGAAAATAGAAACGAAATTAGCAATCCAAGCCCTTAATCGCCATACCCAAAAGTGGGATGATTCAGTCACGTGGACACCGGACGAATCCCTATTGCGTGAAACTCGCCATGTTGCCCGAGAGAAGCTCAGGAGCATGCAAAAACAATCCATCGACTCCGCCGACCGTATCCGGCTGGTAGAGATAACGACCTCGGTTTTGGAGTCTCTGCCGAACGATAAGCGTCTGGCATCTGCCGACGAGAAACTTTAAAACGCCTACCGATGAGCACCAAACCAACCGACTCCAACGAAGCGACTGAAGGCAGATTGCCAGCACGCGCTTGTTATCTGATTGAACGCGGCCACCGCTCACGCCCCGGAAAATGGGAAGTGATGGGTGAGTTCGTAGCCGGATCACCGTGGCGCGATGGCCGACCAGTGGATGATGAAACGATGCGCGAAGAGGTCAAAGGCTACCGCCGAACGTGGTCCGCCTATCTCGCCCGCGTCCGCTGCCCGAATGGAGAAATCCTTTCAGATAACGCAGAGCAATGCCGACCCGTGGGCATGAACCAACCGACCGATTCCGAACCATGAGCAAATCCGCGCCACTTCCTAGCTTGCGAGCCACCTTCCACGAGGTCGGCATCTGCGGCCTTGTTAGGCATCTTTTCCGGTGCCGACACAGGGATTGGACTGGACTCATGGACTACTGGGACACGACCGCAACAAATGGCTTCTACATGCCCATCGAACAGCGTTGTAGCAACTGCGGCGCGATCCGGCACCGCCGACTCGATCACAGGAAAATGGGGAAGATGACTCCCCGATGGCAGGATGGGAAACATCCCAAATCCCCGCCCGAAAACTCTCTGCCTAACGCTTATTCATCGGACTCGGGTCAAAATAATTGCAAGCCATGAACGAAACTCAAAAACGAAGCAAGCAACTTGAAATAAGGAAGTTGCGAGCGGCAACTTAGCGACAACTGGTGCTGAAATCCTTATAAAATATGGTACCGGGGACAGGACTCGAACCTGCACATCAAAAGACACTTGATCCTAAGTCAAGCGCGTCTACCAATTCCGCCACCCCGGCGAGGTGGGAAGAAGGTGCGGGGTTTCCCTAGGGACTGCAAGCATGGAGATGCAGAAATCGGAGAAGGAATTTTAGGCGATGTTCGACTGAAGCCACTCGCGGAAGGTCTCATAGTTTTTCGGGAGGCGGGTAGCGACTTTCTGGCGGTGTGCGAGGATGGAGAGGCGCTCGGGTACTTCGACGGCACCTTTTCCAAGCTCTTGGTCCATGACATCCGGGAATTTCGCGGGGTGAGCAGTTTCTAGTGTGACGGTAGTGGTACCGGGGTTCTCCGAGCGAAACTTCCGGGCGGCAAGCCAGCCGACGGCTCCGTGGGGATCGATCTGATAGCCATAGAGATCCCGGACTTCGCGGATGGCGGCGCGGGTTTCTGAATCGGAGAAGGTCATGCCGGTGACGGAGGCCTTCATACTGTCCCATGAGTTCCCTGTGAGAGCGGACATGCGGGTGAAATTCGACGGCGCGCCGACGTCCATGGCATTGGAGATTGTCGCGACGCTGGGGCGAGGGGTGTATTCGCCTTTGAGCAGGTAATCGGGAACGACGTCGTTGCGGTTGGTGGCCGCTACAAAGCGCTCCACGGGGAGGCCAAGTTGCTTTGCCAGTAGACCGGCGGTGAGGTTGCCGAAATTTCCGGATGGGACGACGAAGACGGGTTTCACACCTTCTTCAAGCTGTCTGGCACTATGGATGTAGTAGAATGATTGCGGAACGAGGCGGGAGAGGTTGATCGAGTTCGCCGAGGTGAGGTTCATCTGCTCGGAAAGCTCACGTTCCAGAAATGCCGTTTTCACCAGCGTCTGGCAGTCGTCGAAGGTTCCGTCGATTTCAAGGGCGGTGATGTTTCCTCCGAGGGCGGTGAGTTGCTTTTCCTGAAGTCCGGAGACTTTTCCTTCGGGATAGAGAATCACGACCCGTGTGCCGGGGACGTTGTGGAAAGCCGATGCGACCGCGCCGCCGGTATCGCCGGATGTGGCGACGAGGACGGTAAGTTCGCGGTCCTCGCCACGGGTGAGGAAGGCCATGAGCCTAGCCATGAAACGTGCGCCGAAGTCTTTGAATGCGAGGGTGGGTCCGTGGAAAAGCTCGAGGATGTGGTCGTCGGGCGCGAGAGTGACGAGAGGGGCGTCGAACTGGAGGGTGCCTTCGACGATCTTCCGGAGACCATCGGGCGGGACGTCTTCGCCGAAGAAGGCTTCTGCTACGGAGTATCCGATTTCCTGAAAGCTGAGATTCCGGTAGGTCTCCCAGAAATCCGGGGAGAGGACCGGGAGTTTGTTCGGCATGTAGAGGCCGTTGTCGGCGGGGAGCGAGCGAAGGATGGCTTCCTTTAGATCGACCTGGAGGGCGGGATTGTTGGTGGAGTGGTATTTCACGGATTGGCGAGGGAGGTTCTAGCGATCAGTCGATTCGTTGCAAGGCCGCATCAGAGTTTATCCTGCCAAGACATGGGCATGCGGCTGTGGTGAAAAACGGAAATAATCAGAATTCCGTCGCTGAAATCGGAATCATAAATGATTGAAAATGGAAATCCAACGAGATGGCAGTGACGGTAATTGTCGCTTGCTGCTCCCCATGCCTCGGGGAATGCCTTAATTCGTTGAATGGTGGAATCAATTTCCAGCAGGAAACGGTATCCAAGTCCGGTACACTGCTTGTCGTAGTATTCCGCAGAGGAACTGATTTCCGCTAGAGCCGGAGTCAGGAAACGATGCCTCATTTGGCGAATCGTTCCAGCAGAGCATCCATAGCGATAGGGCCATCCACTGCCTTGATCTCTCCTTCGCGGAAAGCCTCCATCCTCGAATTGATCTCAGTGTCCCACGCCTTGTGAAGGGATTCACTGACCGGCGTGATACTTTGGATGAGTCGATCCGCCAATATTGCGCGGTCGGATTCCTTGAGCTGCATCGCGTTTGCTTCGATCACCGCTACGTCCATCATGTTGGGAAGCTTACCGGTTTCCTTATGCATCGCAATCCATCATTTCACCACATGAACGCCATGTGGGTTGATGCGGGAGACGTGGACTTGGCAGTTGACGGGGATGGCGGAGAAAACCTTTTCGACGGCGGAGCCGACTTTGTGAGCGGATTCCTCTCCCTCGCAGAGTGCAAATACGGAGGGGCCTGCGCCGGAAATCGAGAAGCCTAGGGCACCGGCTGAGAGGGCTGCGCGTTTGGCTTTGTAGAAATCCGGGATGAGTTTCTGGCGACGTGGCTCCGCGATGACATCGTGGATGGACCGGGAGATGAGGCCGTAGTCTTCCTGGATTAGGCCGAGGATGAGGCCTCCAAGGTTGCCGATCTGCTGGGTGGCGTTCTCCAATGGGATTTCCTTGGGCAGGATTTCCCGGGCGATCTTTGTAAGGATTTCTATGTCCGGGTGGACGACGGCGGCCCAGAGGTTTTTCGGAGCGGGGATCTGGGCGATATCGAGTTCCTCATTCGAGCGGATGAAAACGATGCCGCCGAGCAGGCAGGGGCCGACGTTGTCTGCGTGCCAAGCTCCGTCTGCGGATGCTTCTCCGGCCATGGCGAAGGGGAGGAGTTGGCGTTTTGAAAGGGGTTCTCCGATGAGTTTGTTGACCGCGTAGGCGCCTGCTACGGCGGAAGCGGAGGATGAGCCAAGACCAGAGCCGAAGGGCATTTTCTTGTGGATCTCCATCTCGATGCCACGGTCAAGCATACCGAGGTGCTTTAGGAGATCAAGGGCGGCAACTCCGGCGGTGTTCTTAGTAGGATCTTTGGGAAGTTTCCCTCCGTCGCCGGTGATTTTGGTAATCTGGAGACCGGGTTTCGACGAGTTGCGGACGACGATCTCGTCGCCGGGAGAGTCGATAGCAAAGCCAAGGACATCATAGCCACAGGCGACATTGGCGACGGTGGCGGGGGCGAAAACACGGATTTCTTGATTGGCGGACATGGCTGGGACCGCCGGACGGCGGGGGCGGAGTCTGCTTCGAGCGGGCGGGGGAGGGCAAGCTTGGAATGGCCTGCGCACATTGAAGAATTTTGACCACGGAATGCACGGAGTACGCGGAAAGGAAGAGAAGGTTCTTCAGTTTTCCGCGCGTTCCACCAGGGCGTTGAACTTTTCCTCGAGGGCTTTGAGGGTGGCTGGATCTTCGATCATCTTGTCGTCCGCAGTGGTGATGTAGAGGGTATCCATCGCAACGCCTTTTTCCGTACAGATGCGGGCGTGGGCGGTGTCCAGGCCAGCTTCGTTGACGATGTGGAAAAGGTCGTGAAGCAGGCCGATGCGGTCGAGCGCCTGGATCTCGACAGTGGTGCAGGAAGGGTGAAGATCATTGGAAACGTGCGCGCGGACAGGAACCGCGAGGCCGGTTTCTGTGCGCGGCCTGAGGAAATTGGCCTTACGTTTTAGGTAGGTTTCCGGCTCGTATTTTTCGGAGTCCAGGACGAGGGTAAACGTTTCGAGGAAGCGTTTCCGCGTGGATTCGCTGGAGATGGGTTCGAAGTTCGTGGTGCAGACGCGGAAGATGTTCATGACGATGTCATCGGTGCGCGTGTAGAGATCGGCTGAGAGGATGTTGATCTGTTCGGAGGCGAGCGCGCAGCAGAGCTTCTCCAGATGGAGCGGGCGGTCGCGCGTGGCGACGATGAGCTCGGAGTAGCCCTTGTCTGGGTGGTCGATCCATTTCACGCAGTATGCGTTGGGATTTTTTCCGCCATCCTCGTTTTCCAAAAACGTATGGATGGCCTGGATCTGAGTGGAGATGAATGAGGCCTCGCGGTAGGCGAAGGCGGCGGCGGGCGTGCGGTCGAAGTGCTCGCGGATCTCGAGGGCGAAATCGTCCTTCATGAGCTCGATGACTTCGGACCGGAGTTCCTTGCGGTCGGTATCGAGCTTGCGGGTGAACTGTTCTCGGCCTTCGAGCAGGAAGCGACGGGTGTTCTTGTGAAGCTGGAGCATGAGGGACTCCTTCCAGCCATTCCAAGCGTCCGGGGCGGTGCCGCTGGTATCGCAGTAGGTGAAAAGGAGGAGGGCGTCGAGGTTCTCCGGAGTCTTCATGATGCGTGCGAACTCCGCGATGACTTCTGGATCTTCGACATTTTTTGTCGTCGCGGTGCGCCAGAAGGTAAGGTGGTTGTCCACGAGAAACATGATGAGGGCGCGGCGGCTGCCCTTGATCTGAAGGCGGGAGCAGAGGCGGATCGCTAGCATGGCGGATCCATCGATGTGCTCGCGCACGTTCTCGGAACGGCCGGTATCGTGAAGGATGAGCGCGAGGTAGAGAGCGTAGGGATCCACGATTTCGTGGAGGAACCGACGGAAGACTTGGCGGCGTGGATCCTCCGTATCGATGAGTTTGTCGAGTTCGTCGATACAACGGAGGGTGTGCTCGTCCGCTGTGTAACGGTGGAAAAATTCGTGCTGCACGAGGCAATCAAGAGCGCCGAACTCCGGTAGGTAACGCCCAAGAAATCCAATGCGGTGCATTTGGCGTAGAGTGCGAGCGACTTCGCCTTTTCGTTCAAGGATTGCCTGGAAGGTTTCGCGGTTCGCTTTTAGGTAGCGGAAGGGGCGGTCGATATCGTTCCAATGGCTGGCGACGAGGCGGCGCATTGGCGGGGAGAGCCTTAGGTTTCGCACTTGGCAGTGCTGGAAGAGGCGCATCAATCGGTGGAGATCCTCTTTGAAAATTTCCTGGGACGAGGGATAGATCCGTCCGTTTCGTGCGATGAAACCATCGAATTCCTCGCGTTTCTTTTTCCGGAAAGTAAGGAAGGAGCGCAGCCCTGTTTCTGCGATTTTGTCTTGCTGAATTTGGAAGGTTTCCATCAGCGAGGTGGTGTGGCGGTAGAGATGGCGGGTGTGGGTATAGTAGTCCCGCATAAAGGCCTCAGTGCGGCGGAGGATGCTGCGCTGCGGATAGCCGAAGGCGGTGGCGACCACGCCTTGGAGCTGGAGGGTGAGGATATCGGTGGATTTCCCAGTGTGATAGTGAAGTTCGTTTCGCACGCGCATGAGAAAGTCATAGGCGTCCTCGATTTCACGGAGAGTGTTAGAGGTGATGAGTCTGTCCTCCACGAGCTTGTGAAGATCTTGGGAGCCGGTTTTGACGCGGGAAACCCATAGAATGTTTTGGTAGTCACGCAGGCCACCGCAAGATTCCTTCACGTTTGGTTCTTGGAGAAAAACCGTGTGTGACGATTTTTTATATCGAGAGCGTAGATCTTGCCGGCGTGATTCAAGAAACGATACTTCGTTCCGTGAGAGGCATTCCTTGTCGAAGCGGACAACGAAATTGTCGTAGAGCTCTTGGTTTCCCGAGATCAGGCGGGTGTCCATGAGAGCGGTGAAATTCTGTTCGTCGGCTCGCGCTTCTTGGACGCACTCGACAATGGATCGGCACGAGTGTCCGACTTTGAAACCCATATCCCAGAGGACGTAGAGCACGCGTTGGACGAGCTCTTGGACATTTTTCGGGAGCTTGGTGGAGGCTCTGGGGAGGAGGAAAAGGAGGTCAATATCCGAGCCGGGATTGAGCGTTCCGCGCCCATATCCGCCGATTGCCACAAGGGCGACAGGCGATGATTCAATTTTCTGAGCGCGAATGGTGGCTTGAAGGATCGTGCAGATCAGCGTGTCGATCAGGTCGGAGCGGGCTTCGGCGATCTTAAGTCCTCCGGCACCCTCGCGATGCTGCTCGAGAATTCGTTTTTGTCCGTCCTCCATGAAACGCTGGTAGAGTGACATGCGCTCGGAGGGGGAGAGCTGTCCGTCGATTGCAGGCTGGAGGGATACTTTTGTTTCTGAGGTGGTAGATGAGGACATTGGGAAAATGAGGGATTGTTTATCCGAGAGTGAGTTTGCCGATGGTGGTGGCTGATTCTAACTGCCGGTGTGCGCTTCGAAGGTTCTGCGCGTTGAGTGGGCCGACGTGGGTGGTGTTTAGCTTGGGAAAGTTACCTGCGTCGCATCGGGTGGCAATTTCCGTGAGAATTTCTCCTTGGCGTGCAAGGTCGGCCGTTTGGAAACGGGACCGGGCTGGCATGTATTCCCAGACGATGCGCGGGGATTTGAGACGAAACGGATTTCCGATATCTACGGGTTTTTTCGTTTCTACTATCAGGCCGAGCGTGCCGAGTGGGGCGAGTAGTTCGGAGGTCTGCTGCCAGTAAAGCTCAGTATCGTGGAGGTTCGCGATGAGGGGGAATTCCTTGAAGCCGATGGCTTCCGCCTGGGGGGCGAGAGGTTGGCGATGGTCGATGATGTGATCGGCACCGAGTTTGCGGCACCAGTCGGAGGTTTCCGGACGGGAGGCGGTGGCGATGACGGTAAGTCCGACAGATTTCGCCAAAGGGATGAGGGCGGAGCCCACTCCACCCGCACCGTTGATAATGAGTATGGCTTGGCCGGGTGCGGGGGAGGATCCGTTTAGCATGCGCTCGAAAAGAAGCTCCCATGCAGTGAGGGTGACGAGCGGAAGCGCGGCAGCCTCGGCGAAGGTAAATGTGGTTGGTTTTCTGGCGACGAGAGCGGCTTGGACCACTTGGAGTTCAGCGTTGCTTCCTGGGCGGGTGACATCGCCGGAGTAGAAGACTTCGTCTCTTGGTGAGAATTTTTTCACAGCAGATCCGACGGCCTCGACGGTGCCAGCGGCATCGAAGCCAAGTATGCGTGGCTGATCGAGATCGTCTGGGCCGATGAGTCGGCGGACTTTCGTATCCACTGGATTGAGGGAGACCGCGCGGATGCGGACAAGGATTTCGTCCGGGGCGGGGACAGGATCGGGGGTCTCGAATTCGTGGATGGATTCGATCGAGGCGCTGAGAGGGCCGAAGGCTTTCATGGAGTGAGCGGGGTGAGCTGGAGGTAGCGGATGCCGAAGGTGATGATGTAGGGCAATGTGAAGATGGATACAACTGTCGTTGCGATGACGATTTGCACGGCGATAGCAGGACGCCCTCCGTAAAGCTTTGCTAGAAGGATGGGCATCATGGCGGCCGGCATGGCGGCTTGAACGAGCAATACTTGGCGCAGCTCGACGGCCATGGGGATGAATTTCGCGCACAGCATAATGATGACGGGTAAGATACCAATGCGGACGACAAAGGCGGCGGATATAATTTTCCATGAGGGCTTCTCGGAGCCCACGAGATCGATGATCGACGCTCCTGTCATCAGAATAGCCAGGGGAAACGCTCCGATGCCGGCCATGGAGATGGCGGTGCGGACTGGGCCGGTGACTTGGTCGTCGATGCGGAGAGTGACGAGCGCAAGTCCGATCAAGACGGCGATGATCGGACCGTTTATTAATGCTTTCCAGCGGATACCTCGGTCCCCGGACATGAGCATGACTCCCCCCGACCAGATAGCCGTTTCTACTCCGATGTTGTGGACAAAAAGTACAGCGACCGCCGAGGATCCCCAAAGAATTTCGACGACAGGGACGGCGGTGAAGCCATAGTTCTGGACGCCGGAACTGAGGGCGAAAGTGCGTATGCCGTTTCCCGGGGTCAGGCCGATGATTTTCCCGGTGCCGTAGCCGATGGCGGGGCCAAGGAAAATGAGTGAAAATCCTAGGCCGACTCCAGTAAGCAGGACATCGAAATTTCGTAGGATTTCCGCTCCGAGAGTCTTATCGAGAATGAAGCATGGCACCATTACGGAGAAAATTAGGTGCATGATCCCTGCATCATGTTCTTTGCGCAGCACTCCTATTCTTCGCAACACCGCCCCACCTACGAGCAAGATGTAGACTGGAAGAACAGCGAAAGTTACCGTGGCGGGCGAGAGCACGGCGGGAAGTTAGGTGGATTCTGCCCAGCCGGGAATGGTAAACTGGAGGTGGATTGGGGAGGCCCTGGACTGCTACAGCCATGCTGTAGCTTTCGGCAACGCAGCCCTGCTGCGAGCCGTGCTGCATTGGCACAGAGAGGCTTGATCTATCCTAGGCTTGCCCCGTGGCAGCAAGGCTGCTTCACGGAAAGCGGCAGCAAGGCTGCACGCAGTCCAAGGCCTTCGGCACCGTAGTGCTTCCTCCTCACGCGTCGATCGTCGGAGATGGAAGCAGGCGAGGCGTGGGGGCGGTGTGGGGGAGATGGATAAGAATGTTCGTGCCTTCATCTGGCTGCGATTGGATTTCGATTTCACCTCCGTGCTCGCGAATGATGCGGCGCACGATGAGTAATCCGAGGCCGGTACCTGAGGATTTCGTGGTGCGGTATGGTTCGAACAGGCTGCCCATGTTTTCAGGGGGTATCCCAGTGCCATTGTCTGAAATGGCGATGATGAAATCCGTTTCCGTGGAGCGGGTGCGAATCTCGATCAGACCGTCCTCCCCGGAAATGGCTTGATAGGCGTTGCGTAAGAGGTTGTAGAAAACTTGCTGGAACTGGTCGGGATCGATCAGGGCGGGGGGAAGTTTTTCGGATAGATCCAATTCCACGGCGATATGACGGGAGGCGATTTCCGGTTCAAGCAGTGTGAGTGTCTGGTGGAGGACCGCGTTTAGATCGCGCGATTCGCGGCGGGGCGTAGTTGGTCGGACAGCGTGGAGAAATTGCTTGAGGATGGTGTCCAGGCGTTGAATTTCCTGACGTGCTGTGCGTACGTGCTCGGTAAGACCCAGGCGTTCGCCGGAGGGAAGTTTTCGAATCTTTCGGCTCAGGAGTTGAAGGTGAATATCGAGCGAGTTGAGTGGATTGCCGATTTCATGGGCCACGCCTGCGGCAAGCAAAGTAAGTGCATTGAGTCGCTCTGATTCGATGTTTTCAAGAGTCTCCGCATGGGTGGTGGTTGTATCTCGGACTAGCATTACATGACCGAGGGCAAGTTCGTGGTTTTTTGGATCGTCGATGGGGGAGAGATAGAAATTGAGTAGGCGGTGTTCTGGATAGAAAATTTCAAGATCGCGAGAAACGGCCTGGCGGGAGTCTTGCAGGGAAATATTTTCCAACCCCCGGATCTTTGAGGTGATTTTTTCCCCGAGAGAATCCGAGGGGTCGAGACCGAAGAATCGGGAGGCGGCGAGATTGAGGAACATGATCTTCCCGTCGGGATCGAGAATGATCAGGCCTTCCTGAAGGGCTTCGAAGACGTTTTCTAGGAAACCCTTTTCTTGGATCAATCGCGTGACGATCTGCTGGACTTCACCGGGTTCGACACGGTCAAGACGGGCTACGAGTTTATCAAGAAAGCCGGATTTCACAGGGACAGGATGGGGAAGGTGAGGGCGATTGGCGAACGGATTCTACGGCCTTTCTCGATACCTACACGCGAACGTGAGTCTGTTTCGGTTCCAAGTCTTTGCTCGGAGTCGCTTGATATTTCTGATAATTCCTCCCCGTGTCCTACATGTTTTTGAATTTTGCTTCCGTCCGGCATTTTGCGGCTGCACTTGTCGCTCTCTTACTGGTAAGTTGTTCTGCTCCAGTATCTGTCCATCCCACCAAGCCGATTCCACCCGCGGGGGCAGTGGAGAAGGTAGCTGACACCGAGCACCGCTTAGCCTCCATTCGCGAGGCCTTCCAACAATACGCAAGTGGCGATTCCTCCGCATTGATTAGGTATAACTACGAAGTTGCCCGGTTGATTGAGGATCTAGGAAAACACAAGGTCGATCCTTGGTCCGTGCCCTTGGTCCTTTCAGGCAGTAGCGGTATCAAGACTCTCAAAACCACGTTTCCCGCTGATATCGATCCCACTGAATCCAAACTCTTCCCTGCCGACTTTCTTAAATTCCGCGGTAAATACGCCCACGAGCAATCCATCGTTCAAGGGGTAGGGGCACCGATGGTAGCTGTGAAATCGTTCGCGGGACTCGGACACCGTGTATTCCGCAAGGATCTCCCGCTGCGTAATCTCACAGCAGTGGTTCGTTTCGACGGAGATGTGGCCACTCTCAATCTTATTGATCCATATCAGACGGAAGTCACCCAGTTTGCCGGCAGCAATCGAACGCTCTCTGCTGACTACAGTGCTGCAGTCATGCTTGGCATGTCCAAGGCGCGTATAGACAAACTAGGTATCCGGCGTCTGATCTGGCCCGCTCGATATGATGACACAACTCATCTAAATTTCCTTCAGCCCTACGATCCGAAACGCATCCCTGTGCTCATGGTCCACGGACTCGATAGTACGCCGGCCACTTTTGCTCCACTGTATTTCAAACTGCTAGAAGATCCGAAAATTCGAGAACACTACCAATTCTGGATCTTCAGCTACCCTAGTGGATACGCCTATCCCTACTCTGCTTCACTGTTGCGTCGCGAACTCGACGCAGTTCAATCCGAATTTCCCGAAAACAAAGAGATCATCATCATCGGCCATAGCATGGGCACGCTGCTGGCCCGGCTAATGGTCACCGACGCTGGGGAAGAACTCTGGGTAGATACTTTCGGCAAATCTGTGAGCGAAACGAAGATTTCCGGTAGGAGTCGCGACCGTCTCGAAAGCACTTTGGTTTTTGAGAAACGACCGGAAATCAATCGCGCGATCTTCATCTCCGGTCCACATCGCGGATCGGAACTGGCTGCTGATTGGGTCGGTCGCCTGTTTACCAGACTCATCCGCCTCCCGGGCACCATCGCCGATATTCGGAATGCGGTAGTTTCCGCTGCCACCGTCGATCCTTCCGCCCTCATGATTGCTGACTCGCCGAACAGTATTGCGACACTAGATCCGACTAATCCGTTCGTTGAAGCGATCAACAAGATCCCGGTCGCGCCGAATGTCACATTTCACTCAATCATGGGTGACCGGGGGAAGGGTGATACCCCGGACTCAAGTGATGGTGTGGTTCCTTATTGGAGTTCGCACCTTGATGGCGCAGCCTCAGAGAAAATCGTTCCCTCCGGGCACCCAGCACATCAACACCCCGTCGGCATCGAAGAAGTCCAACGCATCCTTATCGATCACTTGAAGTAATCATGAAATTTTCGTCGAGTCTCAATTTCATGTTACACCTCGGTTTCATTTATTCAATGCCGCTAAAGTCTATGGCTACGATCTGCTCTTTATTGGTTTTTGGGATGCTTATCATTTTCCCGTGGGCAAACGCTCAGGATGAGGGTAGTGGGGATTTTTCCGATCCAGGTTCAATCAAGGAGCGTATCGTCGCTGTACAGGAAGAAATTGCAAAGCTTCCTCCAGACTCAAGCTCCACTCTTAAGGAACAACTTCAAATTCTCGAGGCAATCACCCAATATCATCTGACCACTGTCGGCATCGCAGAGAAAGTTAAAAGTGATCGCGATGTCGCGGTAAAGACCACGGCTGCTTGGGGAGGATTTACTGAGAAACCTCCCTATTCGGTCAGACTCGCTGACGATATTCGTGACTCCCTTGTCACTTTGGAAAACGCCCAGTTGTCCGGCGAAGCACAACTGCGGATCTTCACAACGGATCTCGAGTCCACCAGAAACAAACTCAATCAGCACCAGCAGGCTGGACGCCGTTACATGGATTCGATCAGCTCCGGATCTCCCGAAGCCAAAATGGCAGCAGAACAAAGCCTCCGTCTCGAGCAAACCGCGATTCGAATTGCCACCGAGCAAATCGGCCGCATCAAGATACGCATTTCTGCCCAACGGGCGGAACTTGAAACGATTCGCGCAAAATTGGATCTAGCGAAAACCCAACACGCGGCCATTGGGGGGAAAACGACTTTCTCTCGAGAAGAGCTAGATGGTATCCTCCGTCGTATTGCTAGTGAGCGTGAAGAGACGTTGAAGTTGTTGCGCAAATCCAAAGATGTGACCGCAGAACCGAACGTTCTGCTCTCTTGGAAAATCGAGTTCCTTGATCTTGAGAAGACGTTCTGGGAAACGCGGTTCACCAGTCTCAATGCCAAAGACTCCGCCACAAAAAAGAAGGCACTTGCGACCTTTCTGGAGCTGCAGTCTTTAGTCAAAGACTGGGCGAATGTGGCGAAGCTACGCATTGAGGGCGATTTTAGCGCTCCTGAAGAATTTGATGCCAGTCAGTTGCGAGATTCTCTTCAACTAGTCAATCGCATGGAGCGTCGCATTGAAATCGCCATCGGTGAGATCAACGGAACGGTGATTCATACTCCACTCCTTGATCGTATTTCCGTGAGGTTAGCATCTCTGTGGAATATGGAACTCTACCTCGTGGAGGTTTCCGAAATTCTCGATGGGAAAAAGGTCCTTTCCTACCGCGCTGTTACTCTGGGTAAGCTTATACGGCTCGCCCTGATTCTAGCGATCGGATGGCTCGTCCTGCGGGCTCTCTCACGTCGTTTTCACAAATTGATCCTTAAGCGCGAGCAGATACCTGAGTCCACGGCTGATTTAGTCCGGAGGTGGAGCTTCGGATTTGGACTGGCATTGCTGCTCCTGTATGGGATGAACACAGTTCACATCCCTCTCACCGCCTTTGCATTCCTAGGTGGTGCCCTTGCCATCGGAATTGGTTTTGGGACCCAGACATTGCTCAAAAACTTCATCAGCGGAATCATCCTCATCTTTGAACGCCCACTCAAAGTCGGAGATGTCGTAGAAGTGGCAGGCATCACAGGTCGGATCAGATCAATTGGAATCCGTGCATCCGTTATTCAGCATTTCGATGGGATCGACACACTTATCCCGAACAGTTCGCTACTGGAGAACCAGGTGACAAACTGGACCTTTTCAAACCCATCCATTCGTCATTCGATTATGATCGGCGTAGCCTATGGTTCTCCGACGCGTGAGGTATCACGATTGCTGGTTGCGGCGGCCAATGAACATGGGCAGATTCATGATTCTCCAGAGCCGGAAGTCCGCTTCGAAGACTTCGGTGACAACTCACTTGTGTTCCGTTTGCTGTTCTGGTTCGACACATCGCGGACGCAGCGCGATCCACTAGCCAGTGATCTCCGTTTCATGATCGATAAATCATTCGCAGAAGCCGGTATCGTAATTGCCTATCCTCAGCTTGACATTCACTTTGATCCAGATAAGTCCATGCGGGTCGAACTCTCACGCCGATCCGCATCGGAAAAGCCTAACCAACCGACGGCGGAAAAGCCGAAAATTCCACTCCCATGAAGAACTCAATTCAAACCGTGGCGCTTGCCGTCGCCCTTGGCACAGGAAGCCTATCGCTAAGCAATTGCGCGAATGGCCTCGTTGCGAATGTCAACTCCGCTAGCGTGGATCCGGAAGCACTCGCTCAGGAATCTAGGCGCGCGCTGTCTTTCCTTTATAAGACGAATCCTGAAGCGAGGCAACTCGGCGGCAGGGCCAAAGGGATTCTCGTCTTCCCTAAAATTACCAAAGGCGGGTTCATGCTCGGTGGGATGGGCGGCAACGGCGCACTTGTGGCCCACGATGGCGGCGTCCGTGAGTTCTATCAAACGGGCGGGCTCTCTTACGGTCTTCAGGCCGGAGTCCAGACGTATGGCTACGCTCTCTTCCTCATGGATAACGAGGCGTTTAAGAATCTAAATGCCTCCGACGGCTGGGAAATCGGCAGCAGCCCAACTCTCGTCGTGCTCGATCAAGGCGTTTCCGGATCGCTGAGCACCGCAACACTCAATTCAAGTACCTACGCCGTGTTCTTCAACCAGCGCGGACTCATGGGAGGCCTCGGTCTCCAAGGATCAAAAATCACTCGTATTCACCCACCTCGATAAAATCCAACTGAACTCCAAATACACGCATTGATTATATGAAAGCATCCTACCTTGTCGTATCCCTCATTCCAGCAGCGTTTTGCGCGGCACCGCTACCTGCTAACGCTGGTCAAACCGTATCCGAACCCATCATCACGACACAGGAATCCAGCCCTTGGGAGTTCCGAATCGAACCTTACGCCTGGCTCACCGCGCTTGATGGGACCACCACCGTTGGTAGGGTCACCACCGAAACCGATGCCAGCTTTAGTGACATCGCGCAGGATCTCAAAATGGCCGCGGCACTTCAGCTTGAAGCACGCTATGACCGTTGGGGATTTCTCGCCGATGGCTTCTATGCCAATCTCGGTTCATCTGGAATCACTCCTCTTGGGCGAAACCGCGTGAGCATTGGATTCAAACAATTCCTCGGGGAGTTCGATGTTCTCTATCGGGTTTCCGAATCTTCGAATTCATTCCTCGATTTGTATGCCGGAGCACGTTACAATAGCCTCAATCTGGATCTCCGGGTTTCGGGTGCAAGGAATTTTTCCATCTCGGGTGAGAAAGAATGGGTGGACCCCATTATCGGGCTTCGTTCCCAATGGGACATCAACGACCGCTGGTATCTCGCGGGCAAGGGCGATATCGGTGGGTTCGGCGTCAGTTCGAGAATTACCTATAACATTCAAGGAGTCGTCGGATACAACTTCACGGAGAAAGTCTCCTCGGAAATCGGCTACCGGTATTTTGATACAGATTACACCGATGGTAGATTTGGTTATGACATGGCTCAGGCAGGTCTTTTCCTGGGTGTGAACGTAAAATTCTAACCACAACAACACTCGATTTCAAAACCACGGTGCGCGAAACCCGACCGGTCGCACACCGTGGTTTTCTTATTTATTCGCGTCGAGCCCCACATTTCAATCACTCAGTCGGCTTCCCTTTCAGGAATACGCGGGTAGATCTGTTGCAACACTTATGAAGAAAGCCACGCTTGCCACTCTAACAATCCTCAGGCGAACTCTCGGCTATGGCATACTAGTTACGATTGTGTCCCTAGTTTCGATCGCCGTTTACGTGCTGAATCACCGGGCTGATCTCAGTATTTGGCACGAAGTCATTCTCGAGGGGGAGTTTCAGGCGAAAGGTGATGTCACAGACTTTACTGGCTATCTTGAGCTAGAGGAAAATCTCTTTGAAGAGCTCGAGCGGGAAATCTACGACAAGACTCCTCCGGGGAATACGAAATCCATCAATCGTTACCAGAAAGGTAGTTTGACGGATCCGACCAGCATGCCCACGAACTGGAATCGCACGTTTCAGATGGATCAAGCGGAACCGAAGGCAGGCGTCCTGCTCCTCCACGGAATGTCGGATTCGCCCTATAGCATGCGACATCTCGCTGCCAAGTTCCATGCCTCCGGCGCCTCTGTCATTGGCCTGCGTATCCCTGGCCACGGTGCTGCTCCGAGCGGGCTAGTTGAGGTTACCTGGAAGGACATGGCTGCCGCCGTTCGGCTTGCCGCAAAATACTTAAAAGAGACCATCGGAGACAAGCCACTCTACCTCGTCGGCTACTCAAATGGTGGCGCACTATCAGTCGTTTATGCACTCGATAGCCTTGATGATCCATCACTCCCGCGACCCGAAGGGCTAATCCTGCTTTCTCCCGAGATTGGTGTCTCCAAAGCTGCGGGTCTCGCCGTGTGGCAGGGCCGGATCGGTCACTGGCTCGGACTCGAGAAACTCGCCTGGAATTCGATTTCGGTTGAATACGATCCCTTTAAATACAGTTCGTTCGCGGTCAATGCGGGTGACCAAGCCTACCGGATCACGAAGGAGATCGAAAAACGGATGGCTAAGAAATCCAAAGACGGAACGCTTGCTGACTTTCCGAAAACCCTCGCTTTCCAATCTGCTGCCGATGCGACGGTTTCCGCTCCCGCACTGGTCACTCGTCTGTTCGACCGACTGCCAGAACGTGGTAACGAACTCGTCCTTTTCGACATCAATCGCATCGAAATTCTCGAACATCTAATCTCCAAGGATCCCGCGATCGACTTGGAACAACTCGCCACCAGGCCGGATAACCGCTTTTCACTTAGCGTCGTCACGAATGCCTCGGACGCGGGAAAGCCGACCTTGGATGTCGTGATCAATCACCGCGAATCGGGACGGGGAAACTGGAGCACCGAAGCAACCGACATGGCTTGGCCTAGAGACATCTTCTCACTTTCTCACGTAGCCCTTCCTTTCCCGGAATCTGACCCGGTTTATGGAAGCGGCGACGGAGGAAAAGATGTTACCCTCGGCAACCGAGCGTTACGCGGCGAGCGGGGGACCCTGCTCATCAGTCCGAATGACATGCTTCGCCAAAAGTGGAACCCATTTTACCCTTGGCTCGAATCGATGGCTCTCGATTTTGCCGGACTTGGGGTATCCGAAGGCTCAGGACCGGAATAGTGGAAGCACTGCTTTCCCTTTGCGCGAACGTGGTTTGCGGACTTTGATATTGCAGAGAAATAATTAGGGGCGCGTAGTTTGTGAACTCGAGATATAATATACCTAAATCGTCGGTTGAGTTCATTTGCTTCGGATTTCGGATGATGCATCGACTTTTTAGATGAAACGTTTTTTTTGGAAAATAGTCATTTACGACGATAACTTCTCACACCTACCGTTAGGCACATTATGAAAACATATCGATCAATCCTCTTGCTGCTGCCCGCGGCAATAACAACTGGTCTCGCCGAGCCTGTGGAAACCTCAGGCACACCAGGCTCAGCCAGTGCCACCACCACCATCCCAGGAAATCAGCTTCCCGCTCCCCAGCCGCCTTTTGGCGGAGTGATCAAACCGGACGCCTTGAATTCAACCCCATGGTGGGCTCCTGCCATCGTCCCGCCCAAAAAGGCTCCCAATGTCCTGCTCATCATCACCGATGACTCAGGCTTCGGTGTTCCGAGCACATTCGGTGGGGTCATCCCTACTCCGGCGATGGACCGCATCGCCAGTGAGGGTCTGCGTTACAATCGCATGTTCTCGACCGCGCTTTGCTCTCCTACCCGCGCCGCTCTCATCACAGGTCGTAATCATCACTCGGCCGGCTTCGGTGTGATCTCCGAGCAATCTACTGGTTTCCCCGGGTACAACAGTATCATTGGTGAGGACAAGGCTACCATCGGTCGTTTGCTGCTCGACAACGGCTACGCCACATCATGGTTCGGCAAAGACCACAATGTGCCAGCTTTCGCCGCCAGTCAGGCCGGTCCCTTCGATCAGTGGCCGACAGGGATGGGCTTTGAGTATTTCTACGGATTCGTAGGTGGCGATGCCAACCAGTGGCAGCCAAACCTTTTCCGCAATACCACCCAGATCTATCCATTTGATGGAGCCGCTCCGGGGACGTGGAACCTAGTAACTGCCATGGCCGATGATGCACTCGCTTACATGAACCGGATCCACCAGATCCAGCCGGATAAACCAATCTTCATCAAATACGCGCCGGGAGCTACCCACGCGCCACACCATCCCACCGAGGAATGGGTGAAGAAGATTCATGATATGCACCTCTTCGATGACGGTTACGAGAAACTACGTGAGACCATTTTCGAGAATCAGAAGAAACTCGGTGTGATCCCCGCTGATACAAAGCTCACTCCATGGCCCGACAAGCTTCTCAAACCATGGGACGAGCTTGACGATCAGACGAAGAAGCTCTTCATCAAGCAGGTTGAGGTCTTTGCTGCCTACGCCGCCTACAGCGACCACGAGATCGGTCGTGTGATCCAAGGTTTTGAGGATTTGGGTAAGCTCGACAACACCCTGATCATCTACATCAACGGCGACAACGGCACCAGTGCTGAGGGTGGCCCGCTGGGTACGCCAAACGAAGTAGCTTTCTTCAACGGTCTCAACGAAATCCCCGTCGAGACACAGATGAAATGGTATGACGTCTGGGGAACCGAGGAAACCTACAACCATATGTCCGCCGGTTGGTCCTGGGCCTTTGATACGCCCTTTGACTGGTTCAAACAAAACGCATCCCGCCTCGGAGGTATCAATCAGAACATGGTCGTAATGTGGCCCGACCGTATCAAGGATAAGGGCGGTCTACGCGAGCAATTCTGCCACGTGATCGATGTTGTTCCGACCATCCTCGAAGCCGCTGGCCTTCAGGCCCCAGACACGGTGGACGGCATCAAGCAGGCACCGATTGAAGGCACGAGCTTCCTCTACACCTTTGAGAAAGAAAATGCGAAGGCTCCCACTCGTCACACCACTCAATATTTTGAAATGATGGGTCAGTGGGCACTCTTCGAGGATCCATGGCTGCTTAGCACCAAGGTCAACCGCGCGCCGTGGGAAGCTTTCGGTGTCGCCAACCCAGATCCGCTCAATAATCAAGTGTTCCAACTCTACGATCTGTCGAAAAGCTGGAATCAAGAGGAAGACATCGCAGAAGGCAATCCCAACCACGTGGCTCGGTTGAAGGAAGTCTTCATTGAGGAGGCGAAAAAATATCAGGTCTTTCCGTTGGATGCTTCGGTGGCCGGACGCCTCGTGGCGCCGCGCCCGAACATTACCGCCGGTCGTACGGAGTTTGTTTACACCACTCCCATGACTGGCCTTCCTCAAGGTGATTCTCCTTCCATTTTGAACAGCTCTTACAAGTTCACTGCGGAAATCACCGTGCCCGAAGGTGGAGCGGAAGGCATGATCGTTACCTCCGGTGGCCGCTTCTGCGGATACGGATTCTACCTACTCAAGGGTAAGCCAACGTTCCTCTGGAACCTCGTGGATCTCGAGCGCATCAAATGGGAAGGACCCGATGCTCTCGCCCCGGGCAAGCACACCATCGAGTTCGACTTCAAATATGAGGGGCTCGGCGCCGGAACACTTGCTTTCAATAGCATGAGCGGCCTCGCTCGCCCTGGCACTGGTACCCTCTCGGTGGATGGCAAGGTCGTCGATACCAAGGAAATGAAGAAGACCATCCCGATGATCCTGCAGTGGGACGAGGCCTTCGACATTGGTTCCGATACACTCACTGGTGTGAACGACGCCGACTATAAGCCTCCGTTCACTTTCACGGGTGAACTAAACAAGCTGACTGTCAATGTTGACCGTCCGAAGTTATCACCCGCTGACATCAAGAAACTTGAGGACGCCATGAAGGGCGCCGCCGACGCGAAGTAACCATGTTTCGATGACGAACCACGCGGGCTGCTCAGTTAACGGTGCAGCCCGCGAATTCGCTATCTAAGCCGCAAAAAGAAAATCGAAAACAAACAAGACAATGAACTCAAAAAATAATCTGACCCGTCGCCAATCCGCCAAACTGGCTCTCGCCGCCGCGCTCCCGGCTGTGTTGCTTACTCGGCAAACTGCCTCTGCGGAAGATACCTTGCCGGGCGATGGATAAGTCCAGTATCTCTTTGTGCAAAACGCCAAAAACGTTTCGTTTGCAGACGGTAGAATGACCCTCAAGGGAATCAGCGATATCACATTGCTCTTCTCGGATCGCCCCGATCGAGTTGCCGGTCATATGACCACGAGCGATTTTACTAAAAACTGGAACATGGGTGAAGATAGCTTCAAAATTGACAATCCAAACGCTGCGCTTGCGATCTTCGGCGAGGAGGAACCGAATGATGTGGTCGTCGAACTCAGCGATCCCGTCCTTGATGGCGGCAATCTCACATACGGTATCAAAATCTTGGAAGGAACCATTCCAAAGGATGGTGCCGAATGCTCGCTCTTCATCGATGTTATCGGTCGTCCCTTGACTCCCGTCTCCTACGCCGGAGTCGCGAGGCGCACCACCAGACGCGTGATTCGTCGTTACTGAAAAATGCTGCCTTGGCCAGCTCCACCGCATTATGGTTGGTGCAAGCTGGCACTCTTCTTGCTGCTTGAGAAATTCTTCCCAGCAAACCGTGATAGCGTACTGATGCCACCACGAAGTTCAACAACTCCGCTTCCCTCCCCTATTTCATGGGCCACTCGTCGTCCATAGTTTCGGAGGTTTGTTGAATCGATTGTCTTCTCCTCACGTGCCTTCCAAAACCGAATCGAAACTTAGCACATGGTCCACCCTTTCCATTGGCCTCGGCGGTATGGTTGGCGGTGGCATTTTTGCGGTTACCGGTCTCGCCATTGAGATCACCCGGGGTGCAGTTCCCATTTCCTTCCTCATCGCCGGCATCGTCGCGCTGCTGACTGCTAGGTCCTACCTCCGACTTACCCTCACTTATCCCGGGGAAGGGGGGACTGTTGATTTCCTTAACCGAGCCTATGGCAAGGGTGTGATCACAGGTGCCGCGAACATCATGCTGTTGCTCAGCTACGTGGTTCTCGTGGCGGTCTATGCGTATGCCTTTGGGAGCTATGGATCCGGGTTCTTTCCAAAGCCCGATCAGGATTTCTGGACTCACATTCTCGCCAGCACGATCATCATTCTGCTCCTGTTCGCCAACGCCTTCGGAGGGAGCGGTGTCGTCCGCGCAGAGAATCTCTTTAATGCTGTGAAACTCATCCTGTTGGGTGGCTTCATCGTAGTTGGCATCTCGACCCCTATGGAATGGGAGCGCCTCTCTCCCTCCAGCTATCTCAGCCCGATGACAATCATCTCCGGCGCGATGTTGATTTTTCTAAACTACGAGGGCTTCGAACTCATCGCCAATGCCTCGAAGGATGTCGCGAATCCGAAACGCTCTCTACCTATCGCCTACATGGGCGGTGTCATTGTGGTGATCGTGATTTATATCCTGATCTCAATGGTTGTCGTTGGGCACTTGGGCTTCGCAGAGATTGCCTCACAGAGCGACAATGTCCTTTCCGCCGCTGCGCAGAGTTTCATGGGGAGGGCTGGCTTTGTGATCGTCGCAGTCGCCGCTCTCCTCGCCACCAGCTCGGCGATCAACGCCACCTTTTACAGTACCGGTCGTCTCGCCTTCATCATTGCTGAAAGCGGCGAACTTCCTTCTCGCTTCAAAGGGACTTTCCGAAATCAGCATCTTGCAGGTACTGTGCTCACTGCCGCGCTTGCCTTGGTGGTTGCGAACTTCGTGCCACTCGATGCAATCGCTACCATGGGTAGTGCCGGATTTCTTTTGATTTTCATGGCCGTCAATTTCGCCAACGTCCGCCTCGCCCGGGAAACCGGTGGACATGCCTGGCTGTCGGTAGTGACCGCTCTCGCCACGGGCTTCGCTCTGGTCGTGCTCTGTATTGAAGTGGATGAAAATCCAGCGACCCGAAGCCACCTCTGGATTCTCATCGGCATGATCGCAGGCTCTTTCATCATCGAAATTCTCTACCGTAAGCTTCAGGGGCGTCACTTGCACTTGTTCGGCCGCAGATCGTCCAAAGCCGATCATCATAAATAACTCGAAGCCGTATACATTGCGGCGAATTTTCGTGATTGGGGATTGCCACGTGCGTCGTCTGGAAAGCAAAATCTGACCAACTAGCATCCATTTTATGTCACATCATCACGAAAAAAACGCCCCTGAGATCATCATGTTCGTGCGGCATGGCGAAAAACCTGGAGAAGGCACGAAACCACACGGTGTGAATCATCATGGAGAGCACGATGGTCATTCGCTTTCGGTGCAGGGATGGACAAGAGCTGGTGCGCTGGCAGGTCTGTTTGCCCATGCTCCTTCGAATGCTCATCCGCATGTGGTGCGACCAGGTCGTATCCTCGCCACAAAGCCTACAAAAGATGCGAAAAGTAAGCGGGAAATTCACACTGCAGCGCCGACTGCCCAGCGTTTGAACCTCAAGATTGAGGACTCGCACACTCATGGAAAGGAGAAGGAACTGGCTGAGGTAGTGCTCGCTCAACCGGAGCCCGTCCTGATCGTCTGGCATCATGGAACAATGGCGAAAATTGTACGCCACTTTCCGTTAGTAAATCACGACGATGTCCCACATCGATGGCCGGATGAACGATTCGATTTGATCTGGATCCTGTTACGTCAGCCCGGCGAGGAACTCAGCTATCGTTTCGTTGCCGTGCCTCAAATGCTGTTGGCCGACGATGTGGAAGCCACCTAGTCGGTGTCGTTGGTGCAAGCGCATTGGGATCAAGCCTCGCCGATAAGCTCGTCGGTTTTGAGTGCTTTGTCCGTCTTGTCCTTTTTCTCCTTCACCGGTGGCACAGGGCTACGAGAAGTATAGTCCTCCTGCATCCTCTTGAGCTTCATGACACCGTGGAACATGGCGGCGGCCATTGCGAGTACAAGCACACCTACAAATGCTTTCTCTGCAGCGAAATTGTTCAGTCTATTGGCGATATAACTGGCAATGATCAGGCCGAGAACGCTGAAATTGAGCACCCAGTTTGCCGACCTAGAAATCACGTATGAGAGGGTTCCGAACCCAGCAAGCTGATAGAGCATGAAAGGTAGAACCGCGATTGCTGGGAGCAACTCTGAAACCCCGAGACTGATGTCTTCCGCGCCAGGAGCCTTCACATGAAGGAGTTCGCTGTTCGCGAGTTGGTGAAACAACGGCGGCACTGCGCACAGGAATGGAACCACGCATAGAAGCTCCATGACCAAGGAGGCACTCCAAACTCCAATCTTGGATGGATGGTCCGTCCCTCCGCCAACTGCCTGGCTTCCCACGAATAAACCCGCAACAACAGCTGTCGCACTCGAGAGCATGAGTAGCTCGACGGTGATTCCAAATCCAGTCGGTTCACCGGCTTTGAGCATGAGAAGGGCAAGGAAACCGGGAGTATAGAACATCACCCGTACCAGTTTTGCCCAAACCCTGACGTCACGATCGGGAGGTAGGACTGGAAGCGGTTTTCCATCGATTCCCATGGCTGCTCTTTCTTTTGATTCCTTGGACATGTTTCTTTCGGTATATGTCCGAGAAATCACCAATTTCCGGGGGGAGTCAAGATCTTCGTTCGCGTGTGCGGAGAACCAGGGCCGACGCATCTAAAAATCCAGAAGTCTTAGCAGGTATGCGTGATCCCAGGAAGCGTTGAGCTGCTTGCCCTTGATTCCGCGCTTCTTCGTCTTGTCCCGATTGAGCAGATTCATGGCCATTCGGCGCAGTGTGGCGAGATTTTCTGCGGCGTGGCCGGTGCGGGTGCGGCTGTCGTCCTCACGCATGACCACATCAAGCACCCAGTGGCAGGAGTTTTCCACACCCCAATGGCCTCGCACCGCCCGCGAGAACAGATCAATGTCAAGTGGCAGGCTCGATAGATAATAGCGCCGTTCCACGGTGATCTTGCCAGCGGTTTCACGGATGCTTTCCACCATGCCCACCGAGCGGAGCCCTTCCCATTCGTCCAGATCGGCGAACCACTCCAAGGCGATGCTCTGATGGTAACGGCGGGTTTCGAACCGACCATGCCCTTTGTCGCAGGTTTCCAGTGAGGCGAAGGTTACGGGTGGTTCGGGATCGCAGGCCATGCGCGGTCGGGCCGGTTTGGCGTGGAGGGCGACTTCCTCGTCGAGGAAGGCTTTCACCTCTCCATGCACCGTCTCGTGGTTGCCTTTGAGCGCCAGCACGTAGTCGGCATCCGCTTCTATGATCTCCCTGGCGATCTTCTTCTGACAGCCCATGGCATCGGTGGTCACGATGCAGCCCGCCAGTTCCAGGGCCCGCAGCAGTTCGGGCACGGCGGTAATCTCGTTGCTCTTATCGGCCACCTTGAGCTGGCCGAGCACCAGCCGGTTGGACTCGGCCCACGCGCTGACGATGTAACGGATTTCGCCGTCCGCGTCGCGGGCGCGACGCAGGGCTTTGCCGTCCAAAGCCACCACTTCACGGTGAACCGCTTCACGAAGGCTCTCGGTCCAACGCATGAAGCACTCGCGGAATGCCACCGGATCAAGCCTCGCAAAGAGCCGTGTGAACGTATCATGGCTCGGGATTCCGTTAGGCAGGCGCAGAAAGGTGGAGAACCATCCGCGCTTGGCCTTGCCAAAATCCTCCATGTCATAAAACGACTCGCCGCCGCACAAAAGCGTGCAGATGGCGATGACCAGGATGTCGACCAGCTCGTGGCCCCTGGTCCTGTCGATTCTCGGGTCGGGGATTTCCTTGAGGTGATCCATCAAGCTGTCGTGGGGTTGATGCGCGTCAGGCATCCACTCCATCTAAACATATACGAAAATCGTACCAGGACAAAATGTCACATCTGCGAGAAATTTTATCCGCCTATTTTGATGCGTCGGCCCTGTGCGGAGAACCTGCTTGCCCCTCCCACATCAAGCGCCTAAACACCGCTCGTAAAACAAGATATGAAGCTCTATTTCTTTCGACATGCCGATGCCGCCACGCAAGCCGCAAATGATGATGACCGTGCTATTTCCAAGAAGGGCAAAAAGCAGTGCAAGCGGGTGGGGGAGTTTTGTAGTCTCCGAGGAATCAGGCCCGACGTGATTCTTGCTAGCCCGCTACTTCGCGCGCAGCAGACGGCAAAACCTATTGCAGCTACGTTGGACGTGTTGATCGAAACGGTCCCTTGGCTCGTTTACGAAACTGCGACAGAGCAGGTGCTTGAGCAGCTCGCCGCACGCAGCGAACTCTCATCAATCATGATTGTGGGTCACGAGCCGGACTTCAGCCAGCTTGCCGCGACTCTCCTCGGGTCGGAAAGCGAAGCGATTCGCGTTCGAAAGGCCTCGCTGCTCCTGCTTGATGTTTCCGAATTTCGCAAGGGTGGAGCACGTTTGGAATGGTCGATCCCGGCCCAATTGATGTAGCTTGGCCGGCGCTTCACTACGAATCGAACGAACCTCAATGGAATTACTAACGCCTGCGAAAATTCACCAGCGGAACCGCTCCTACTGGGAAAAGAATGGGTTCAGGAATTTGTTGTTTTGCCTATTCCTCTACTTGGTTGTCGGCCCCTTTTTCGATCAGACACGCTACGCGAACATTATCGTTTCCGGCGTGCTTTCTCTGACGCTGATTTCTGCAATGGGTGCGATGGCGGAATCCAGAAAGAGAATTGAATTGGCTTCCGTTGTCCTCGGAATCGCCTTGGTTCTTTTATGGTTGAGAACTTTGGGGTTTATCTCCGATAAAGGAAATTTCGCTTCATTGGCCATCGGTGGATTCCTGATGATCCTGATCTATTCGTTCGGACATCGCCTGTTTAAGGTAAGAAAAGTCACAGGAAATGTCATCTGCTCGGCTTTATGTCTCTACATCCTCGTCGGTTTGCTGTGGGGGGCACTCTATGCAGTTGTGGATTCACTGGTGCCCGGATCGTTCGCAGGAGAACTCATCAAGGATACCAATACCTTCCATCAGAATACCCGTTACTTTCAGTATTTCAGTTTCATGACACTTTCGACCGTCGGCTACGGGGACATCACACCGCGTAGCATGGGCGCGACAGTGCTTTGTCAAACGGAGGCAATTCTCGGTCAGTTCATTGTTGTGGTTTTGGTCGCCCGCTTGGTGGGTATCCAAGTTGCCCAGCAATCATCCGGAAAAGGCCACGAATCCAACGATTGAGAACGGAGGCATGGTTGACTTGTTCCTCAGATCAGAAGTTATCTTGGTTCATGCTCTGAAGGAATTTCTGTCTCGACTTTCAATGGAATTGAATTGAATTCTTAGCGGTCAAGAAGTCATCCCCTTATTCATCCAATCCAAGAATCCGCTTCCAGATCCTGTCATGAAATCGCTTCCCATTTTTCTCAGCGTCAGCCTTGCCCTTGCTGCACCGACTTTTCTCCATGCACAAGAATCTGCGGGAGATACTCAGCCAACCCTTGATCTTGCCAAACTGTCTTGGCCACGAACGTTCAATGCTGAAACCCAAGATTTTGCTGTCTTCCAGCCTCAGATTAGCACTTGGACCGATAACCGGATCTCAGGCCGTTTCGCCATTGGCGTCCGTACTGGCGAAAGCAAAGACGAGTCATATGGGACCGTTGTGTTCTCTGCACGCACCTCGGTGGACAAGATGAACCGCCTAGTTACGCTCGATGAATTTGAGCTGAGCGAGCCGAATTTTCCGACCCAAGCTGCCAAGCAGAGCGACTACCTCGCCCTTCTCAATTCGCATCTGCCGAAGGCTACTGAAACTGTGGCCCTTGATCATCTGGAGTCGGTGTTTGTCGTGTCTGGCGATGTGAAGAAGCAGATCGAAGTTGCCGTAAAGAACGATCCGCCCCAGATGATCTACACGACCCAGCCATCTGTGCTTGTGCTCATTGATGGTCCTCCGGTGCTCAAGCCGTTGGATAAGGTTTACGAGCGGGTTATCAACACGCCGGCAGTGCTTTTGCTAAATACGATCAATTCGGGCTACTACGCTTACGCCGGAGGCAGGTGGTATAAAGCTCCGTCCGCTGAAGGACCCTTTGCCGCCGATCCCAATCCACCTGCCGACATCGCGTCTGCGCTTGAAGCGGCCTTGGCGACAAAGAAAGTGGATCCGATGGAGCCGGCCGAAGGGGAGGATGCGCCTGTCCTCCACCTATATACCTCCACGAAAGCGGCTGAACTCGTTCAGACGACAGGAATTGCACAGGTCGTCCCCGTCGAGGGAACCACCAGCCTGCTCTATATTTCAAATACAGACAACGCACTCTTCATGGACGATCAGGATTCCCTTTACTACGCCCTGATTTCCGGACGCTGGTTTAGTTCGACCTCGCTCTACGGGCCGTGGACTTTCGTCCCAAGCAACCAACTGCCGAGTGACTTCCAGAAAATTCCTTCCGATCACCCCAAGTCGAACGTGCTCGCCTCCGTGGCAGGAACTCCGCAGGCACGCGAAGCCGCCATTGCCACTACCATTCCACAGACGGCGAGCATTGATCGCAGCAAAGCACAGCTTGAAGTGAGTTACTCGGGTCAGCCGGATTTCGGTGCGATCGAAGGCACCTCCATGGAGTATGCTCACAACACGGCGACTCCAGTGATCATGGTGAACGCACACAACTACTATGCCAACGAGAGCGGAGTATGGTTTGTTGGAACCAGCGCACAAGGCCCTTGGGAAGCGGCGACGAGTGTTCCTGCAGTGATCTACAGTATTCTTCCGAGTTGCCCGATTTACTACGTCACCTCATCCTATGTCTATGGGGCCACCCCGGAATATGTGTATACTGGCTACACTCCGGGCTACACAGGTGCAATCGTCGCCGAAGGTGGTGTGGTCGTAAATGGAACCGGCTACGTGTATCCACCTGTGATCGTGGATTCAGACTGGATCGGTTATCCGCCAACTTATGGCTACGGCTGGGGAATGGCAGTAGGAGCTTTCACCGCCTTCGCATACGGATATGCCGCCGGTGCGCACGATGGCTATTGGTGTCATCCCTATTGGGGTGGTTACGGTCACGGCTGGGGCTACGGATACTCCCATGTCAACGTCAACTCGACCAACTTCTATACACATTGGGGAACCGCGGTTCATGGGTCGAGTAGCTGGGGATACAATGCCTACACCGGTCGCCAATGGCAGTCGCATCACGCCACCGCCTTCAATCCCTACTCGGGTGCCCGAGCAGTTGGAAACGCCGGGGCGGGTATCAATCGCTACAACGGCAATTTCGCCGCCGGACGTGAAGGTGCCGGCTACAATCCCACTACTGGGCGCTTTGCCGCCGGACAAAAGGGTATCGCCGGAAACGCTTTCACTGGAAATGCCGCCGGCGTGAATCGGGGTGTCGCCGGGAACGTAAAGACCGGCAATGCCGTTGGATGGAACAACGGGAATATTTACACGGACCATCAGGGAAATGTCAGCCGTCATACAAGTTCGGGTCAATACAACAGCTTTGACCGGAGTGGCTGGCAGGGGCAGTCCTCTGCTGCTTCCTCATGGAACAATCGGAGCTGGAATACTTCAAGATCGTCTAGTAGCTTCAGTCGCAGCGATAGCTTGGACAGCCAAGGTTTCGGTCGCTCACTTGGTTCGCAGCGCTCTGATAGTTTCCGCAGCAGCGGTGGCGGCGGATTCGGCGGTCGCAGTTTCGGCGGTGGTGGGCGCCGCTTTGGCGGTGGGCGTCGCCGGTAAATTCTGCTTTTGCGTATCGCCATCCGATCAAATCTGATATTCACTCGATAACCATTATGAAAAACAAAATTATCCTATTGTCATGTTCCGCTGCGGTAATTGCCACATTGGCATTCTGGAACGGTGAGGCCACCGCTCAGTCAAGTTCTGGCGAAAGTGGCGCGGCGTCCGATTTTCCTTTGAACATGAACTACACCATTACTTTGGACGCCCGTTCCAACAGCCGCTCCGCCATGACCAAGGAAATGCAGGACAATTCCGGTTTTGTGAATCCGGATACTACTGAGGGCACGTTGATTAAAGTAACTCCGCAATGGTTGATCTTGAAAAACATGGATTCGGAATACTGGGTTCCTCGCGACAAAATCCTGCTCATGAAGGTGCATCGCTAAGAAGGGTGCCAAAATTTTTCTCCGCAGACTCTTTTTCAACTTTCCGGTTCCAGATGAAATTTCACTTTTCGAATTGGTTGAAACCATCACCATAGAGCCACACAAATCATGATACGTTCCACTTTGAAACACCTCGCCATTCTGACCGTCGCCTCCTTTGCAATTGGCTGCGCTCCCACTAGCAACTCCTTGAACAAAGTAGAAATGGCTGCTGCCGCTGGCTTCAAGGCCATCAGTCCGACGAATCCTGGCCAGACGGAAGCCTTGAAAAAACTTCCTGCCGATAAGTTCACCCGCGCGACCCGTAAAGGGAAAACCTACTACGTTTTGCCAGACCGAAAGGACGGCCAGCTATACGTAGGTAGTCCGAAACAATACGAGGCGTATCAGGAGGATGTTCAGGCGCGTCAGGCAGTAAAGGACAACGACGACGCTACCTCAAATCGCTCGGTCGAAACGGGCGAGGAGAACGACAATCCAAACACAAGTCTTCTGGAGAATTGGGATTGGTCTGATGAAGATGGTCAAACATTCTGACCTGCCAAGTCACATTTCGATTTCACCTATAGCAATCATGAAACACGCCATCACCGCGCTCATACTGAGTGCCTCCGCTCCACTCGCTTTCGGTGATAGCGCCGATCTCGCAAAGAAACTCTCGAATCCGGTCGCCAGTCTCATCAGTCTTCCAATTCAGAACAACATCGACTTCGGGATCGGTCCGGGTGACGGCACTCAGTGGAAGACCAACGTGCAGCCGGTCATTCCCATCAGTCTCAATGATGATTGGAATCTCATTTCCCGCACCATCTTGCCCGTCATCGAGCAGAATGGCATCACCCCCGGCGGTACTACCGATGCCTTTGGCCTAGGCGATACCGTTCAGAGCATTTTCTTCTCACCGACGGATCCCGAGCCCTTCATCTGGGGCTTTGGCCCTGCGCTCCTGATTCCAACAGCCACCGATTCCATCCTCGGAAACGATTTGTGGGGAGCTGGCCCTACCGCAGTGATCCTCAAGCAGCACAAAGGCTGGACCTACGGTGCACTCGCCAACCAGCTCTGGGACTTTGCTGGCAGTGGAGATGACTCCGTAAACGCGATGTTCCTCCAGCCATTCCTTTCGTACACTACTCCCAAAGCCACCAGTTACACGGTGAACCTTGAGAGCACCTACGACTGGAATAGTTCGCAATGGACCGTGCCCCTCAACGTCATGGTGGCTCAAGTCATCAAGATCGGCGATCAACCGGTGCAGCTTTTCGCCGGAGCCCGCTACTACCTCGACAAGCCAGACGGCGGTCCGGAATGGGGTCTGCGTTTCGGTATGACCTTCCTTTTTCCGAAAGGCTGATTTTCACATCCTCGATTCGATTGTGGATTGATCTCCGGATACTCGGCAAGTCACTCCTTGCATGAGTCCCGGAGTGTGAAGATTTTTTGAGGGAAATTCACTCACTGGAAATTTCAGTTCGGTAGTTATGCGCTGAACTGGATTTCCTGGGCGAATATCGCCAGTGTCTTGGCTGGGTAGTATCAATCGTTCATTGCGAAACGGAGACATGAGGTTATGTCGTCTTCTCTTCGAGAAAAGGGGTTGCAGGTGCAAGCCGGTTCGCTTGAAATACTGACACATTTCGACACGAAGAATTTTATGAACAGAAAACTCAGAATGGGCATGGTAGGCGGGGGACGCGGGGCATTCATCGGTGCGGTGCACCGGATGGCGGCGAACCTTGATGGGAAGATTGAACTAGTGGCGGGTTGTTTCTCTTCCGACCCGGAGAAATCCAAACTCTCCGGTGAGGATTTTTTCCTATCTCCGGACCGGGTGTATGGAAGTTTCGAGGAAATGGCGGAGAGAGAGTCCGCGAAGGCAATGGGCGATCGGATCGATTTCGTGAGCATTGTCGCAAGGAACGATCTTCACTTCAAAGTGGCGAAAAAATTCTTGGAGAGCGGGATCCACGTGATCTGTGAAAAGCCGCTGGCGCTTTCCAAAGCGCAGGGCGAGGAACTGAAAGAGGTCGTGGAGAAAAGCGGATTGGTTTTCGCGCTGACTCACAACTACACTGGTTATCCGATGGTCAAAGAAGCGCGCCAGATGGTTCGCGAAGGCAAACTAGGGCGCATCCTCAAAATCGTAGCGGAGTATCCCCAGGGCTATGCAATCTCCGCCTATGAAGAGGCGAACTCCGAGGGAGGAAAAATCTCCAACTGGCGCATGGATCCGAGTATTTCGGGGATCTCGAACTGCATGGGCGACATTGGGACTCATGCTGAGAACTTAGCGCAATACATCTCAGGCCTGCGGCTTGAGGAAGTGGCTGCGGATTTGAATACGTTCATTCCAGGGCGGAAACTTGACGATGACGGATCCATGCTGTGCCGCTACGAGGGCGGGGCGCGGGGCGTGCTCTACGCCTCCCAGATCTCTACCGGCGATGAGAACAATTTGAACATCCGCATTTACGGGACCTTGGCTTCGGTGGAGTGGCATCAGGAGCATCCGAACGAGTTGGTGGTGAAATTCGCCGACAAGCCCCGCGAAATCTGGCGGCGTGGGAATAGCTACAATGGGAGTGACGCGGAGAAATATACGCGCCTTCCGTTTGGTCACCCAGAGGCATTTATCGAGGCATTTGCGAATGTGTATCTCGCCGCATGCGAGGCTATTTCAGATGCGATCGAGGGAAACTTCAAAGGCAACGAGGCGTATGACTATCCGACCGTGCAGGACGGTGTGGACGGAATGGCGTTTATCGAAGCGGCGGTGAAGTCCTCTGAGAACAACGGGGCTTGGACGAAGCTTTGAGGCACACCGTCCGCCTCTCCTTGGTTTAGTAAACCCGTCTGACCGAGTGGCTGAAGTAGTGCTGAGTGAGTAAGTCGGAGAGCTTTTCGAGCTGTTCACGCATATTCCGGAGATCCTGACCAGTGGGGACAGTTGTCTCCGTGAAACGCGCTTGGAGGCTGTCTACTGCCTTGCGAATTTTCGGGAATAGCCCGAACTCTTGATCTCCCGGATATTTCAGAGACTCGCGGTGGAGGACGGCGATCTGGAAGGCCACAGACCGAGGATTCGCTTCTTCTAGAAAAAGTAGATCCACGACACCTTGCCAGTCTGGGCGTGAGAAATGGCGGCGGCGGTAGGTCATCACGCTATCGCAGATTTCGATCAAGGGTTCGAGGTGCGTCGGTTCTTCGGATGCGGTATCGAGCAAGGCCAGTCCGCACAAGGCGCGCTCGAGCCGGCGACCGGATTCTAGGAAACGCCAGCCTTGGCCGCGAATCATGTTCTCCGCCTGCATTCCAGAAAAGGCGGCGAGATGCAGGACGACTCGGTCAAGCGTGCGGAGTAGATCGGCGGCGCGAGGGACTTGGCTGGCACCGTCGAGGATGTTCTTGAGTTGGTTGAAAAAGATCCAAGTATCATCGGAAAGCCGGTCGCGAGCACTGGCTGCGTTTGCGATCAGACTGTCGAGGAGCTTTACCAAGGTCCCATGCAGGTCTCTGCCGAAAATCAGTTTTGTTAGATCGCCGACGGTTCGCATGTTGCTGACTTCCTCCGTGACGACATTACTTCCGGCCAGAAGCCGTAGGCAGGCATCGAGTTGATCGCGCTGGCGGCGACCGCTTTCGCCCTCCATGCAGCGCAGGGTGACGCGTAGCATGCGGGTCACCATCTCGACCCGCTCCACATATCTGCCGACCCAGAAAAGCTGCTCTGCGATGCGGCTCGGGACCTCCGGGGCGATTCCGAGGCGGTCGCGTGAGAGCGAGTTCGTAAGATCCAGCCCTGGATTTGGCGAATTGGATTTTCCCGCAAGCCAAACGTCCTTCGTGAAGCCACGATGATCCGGCCAGAGCTGCGGAGGGATGCCGAGTTTTCCGACCCGGGCAAGCCCCCCAGGCAAGACGACTGGACCTTCTTTTCCATTCAGAGAAAAGGCGCGGACGACGACGGGTCGGCTAAGGATCGAGCGGCCTTGAAGGGAGGGCACGAGGCTAGGGGAAATATCCTGTTGAACGACGAAATCCCAAGGTCTGCGAAGGATCACGTTCATCCATTGCTTCTTCGATGCTGCCGAGAGGCTTGACCATTTAACTGGAAGCAGGCGGTCTTTTCCAAAGGCGGAGAGCAGAACGTATTGATTGAGATCCGGCAGCAATCTCTCGCGGACGCTCTGCTGTCCGAGCCACCAGCTTTCTACGAAAGGCAGAGAAAGTTCTTCTCCAAACCAGCGGCGGCAGATCAGAGGGAGGAAAGCTTGCAGCGCAGCTGAACCGGCGAAGCCAGCGCCAGGTGCATTCATCAAGGCGACGTTTCCCGAGCGCCAGGCTTCGATCAGACCCGGGACGCCCCCGCCACCGTTGGTCCAGAATTCGAGCGGGTCGATGCTGTCCTCGTCGAGGCGACAGATCACGCCATCGATTCGACGTAGCCCGCCGAGGGTTTTTAGAAAAAGTCTGCGCTCGCGGACTGTGAGGTCCGCTGACTCAACGAGTGAAATTCCCAACAGTCGCGCCTTATAAGCGTGCTCGAAGTAGGAGGGATGCCGGTAGCCGGGCGTGAGGAAAACGAGGTTGGAGACGCCGCCGCGGCTCGTTTCCAGATGCTGCAGGGCCTCGTGTTCCGCATCAAAAAAGGGCTTAAGCTTCGCGACCTGGGCACCCTCGAAGAGATCGGGAAGGACTGATGATACGACGCTGCGATTCTCCAGTGTCTGCCCGAGGCCACCGGGCGTGTGTGTGTGATCGCGCAGGACCGTCCAAGTGCCGTTTTCAGCGCGGACAAGATCACAGCCACTTACCATCAGCCATTTTCCACCGGATGGCTGGATATCGCGAGTGGACTGGTGGAACGCGGGACTCGCGTGGACAAGATCGGGAGGCACGAGACCGTCTTTCAGAAGCTTTCTCGGGCCGTATAGATCAGCGAGCACCGCTTCTAGCAGACGCATCCGCTGGGAAAGTCCTTTCGCGACCGTTTCCCACTCCTGCCACTCCACAATGAATGGAATGGGGTCAATCTCGTAGGGCTGTCCCGCCCCTCCGACATCGCGATACACATTGAACGTGGTGCCAAGGTCGTCGAGCATGCGACTTGTGTCGTCGACGAGGACGCGACGCTCATCCGGTGTCCAGCTCTTGATTCTAGCGGACATGGTGGACCAGTAAGGGCGCACTCGCCCCTGACGATCGAGCAATTCGTCCCAAACACCGGTCTGGGTCGGTTTCTGTGTCGCCACTCCCGGCCCCAGGGGCGGAGAGAATCTTTGTTGCTGGTTCATCCGCGCCGAATCAAGCAGGTTTCGCGCGATTTCCCATGCTTAATCATGGAGAAAATTTGGACTTGGCATTCTGGCCGGTCGGCTACTCCAGGATGAAGTACTTCCTCAGGAGTTTCTCGAATAGGTCGAGGCGCTGCTTGATTGCTTCGGCCCCTGGATTGTCGTCTAGCCGAAGCTGCTCATCAGCTTTGAGTCGAAATTCCAGCCAAGCCCAAGTCATCCGCCCTGCTTCCGTTTCGCTCAGAAATTTCACGTTCCGCTCAAGTTCTGATTCTTGCACGGGCGACATGAGTGCTGCGCCTGCCCCGGCGAGCTCGTCCAACTTGAGAACTGCCCGCCCGATCGCCAACGCCTGCTGATCCTCTTTTGGGAGTTTGTCCGGCTCAATGCTGGCTTGGGCGGAAGCGGCGAGGAAGAGTAGCATCGGTATGCATCGCAGGAACTGGATCATCGGTTTCTCGTAGTCGAGTTGGTCAGTCCCTATCTGGCAGCGTCCGTAGATCCAGTGTGAAAGGGAAGTCGGGGCTGGCTGGCGCTTCTTTCACAACCATTTTTCCTCCTGTCTGACCGTGGCGGAAGAAGCGGGCTAGGCGGCGGGCTTCTGCTTCGAAGGAATTGACCGGGAAGCTCTCGTGGCTACGACCGCCGGGGTGGGAGGCGTGGTAGTTGCAGCCGGCGATGGCGACGTCATTCCAGGTGTCGACCAGATCGAAGGTGAGCGGGGTGTGAACCGGAATGGTTGGGTGCAGGCAGTTCGGAGGTTGCCATGCGCGGTAGCGGACTCCGGCTACGAACTCGCCGTGGGTGCCGGTGGAATGAAGGGGGATGCGGTAGCCGTTGCAGGAAACGACGTGGCGCTCTCCGGTCATTCCTTTTATTTTGATTTCCATGCGCTCGACCGACGAATCGACGTAGCGAACGGCTCCTCCAGCGGCACCTTCTTCACCAAGCACGTGCCAGGGTTCGATCGCGTGGCGCAGTTCCATCTCGATGCCAAACTGGTTGAGATCTCCGATGCGGGGAAAGCGGAACTCGAGGTGTGAATCGAACCATGAGGGATCGATTTCATAGCCGTGGGTTCCAAGATCCGAGAGGACCTCCTTGAAATCCTGCCAAATGAAATGAGGCAGCATCCATCGGTCGTGGATTTCACTGTCCCAACGGACGAGTGGTTTCTCGTAGGGTTCCTTCCAGAAACGTGCGACCAGACCGCGCAAGACGAGGTGCTGGGCAAGGCTCATACGGTGGTGTGGAGGCATTTCAAAACCACGCATTTCCAGTAGTCCTAAGCGTCCGGTGGCGCTGTCCGGCGAGTAAAGCTTGTCGATGCAGAATTCTGCCCGGTGGGTATTGCCCGTGGAGTCGATGAGCAGGTTGCGGAAGGCGCGATCGACTTTCCAAGGGACGGAATTGCCGTCGCCATCTAGGGTGCGGAAAGCGACTTCCAGTTCGTGGATCGAATCGTTCCGTGCCTCGTCGAGGCGCGGGGCTTGGGAGGTCGGGCCGATGAAAAGGCCGGAAAACAGATAGCTGAGGGAAGGATGGTGGTTCCAGAAAGTGATCATGCTGCGCAGCAGATCCGGGCGACGCAGGATGGGACTGTCTGAAGGGGTCTCGCCTCCGATAATGATGTGGTTGCCTCCGCCGGTGCCGCAGTGACGACCATCGACCATGAATTTCTCAGTGACGAGGCGGCATTGGCGGGCCTCCTCGTAGAGTACGGTGGTATTGCGGACCAGATCGTCCCACGAGGCGGCGGGCTGGAGGTTGACCTCAATTACGCCGGGGTCCGGGGTGACTTTGACGACTTCCAGGCGTGGATCGTAGGATGGCGGGGTGCCTTCTAGGATAATGGGGAGTTTCTCCGCAGCGGCGGTCTTCTCGATCACTGCGACCATTTCCAGGAAATCCTCTGTGGTATCGACCGGAGGTAGGAAGATGTGGAGGCGACCGTTGCGTGGCTCGACACAGAGGGCGGAGCGGGTGATCCAGCTCGCGCTTTCCTGCTGGCCGGGTTCTTTGAGGAGGAGGATTTCCTCGGCGCGTGAGAGGGTTTCGCGGAGATCTTCGTGGCCGTTCTGTGGCATCGCGGCGGCGGCAGACTGGGCCGCTTTCGCCTCGGAATCGGCTGCACTTCCATCGCCACGGATTTGCATGGTAAGGCGACCGGGCAGGGAAGGGTAGTCGGCAGTCGGATCCTGCGGAATGGTCCACGGATACTCTTCCTTTTTTACCCACGGAAGGGAATCGAGAGGCAGGCGGTAACCCATCGCCGAGTCGCCAGGGAGTAGGAAAAGTGTTTCATCGCGCAGGAACCAAGGGCCGCTGATCCATTTCCGGTTCCCATCCACGGTCTTCTTTTTCAGAGGAAGAACGTAGCCGGTAACTTCGTTGAGACCTGTATCGAAAATCTTTGCGATGCGGTCCCGCTCCAGTTTGTTTTTGAGATTGGACTCGAGAGGATCGACGTTGCTCGGCATCCGTCGCTCCTTCCAGATGTAGTAGAAGGCGTCCTCGTAGCCGGCGATGAGGTGTCTTTCCGCGACTCCGAAGTTGGTGGCGAGGGCTTTCGAGAAACGCTCGGCTTCTACCGGGCCGAAGCCGTAATCCTTTGACTCATCGGCGATCAGTGAAACATCGTCCCAGATCGGCTCGCCGTCCTTGCGCCAGTAGCAACCGAGGCTCCAGCGGGGAAGCTGCTCGCCGGGGTACCATTTTCCCTGGCCGTAGAAAAGCAGGCCGCCGGGGGCGAAATGGCCTTTGAGTCGCGTGATGAGCTTGTCGGAAAGCTTGCGTTTGGTCGGGCCTTGAGCGGCGGTGTTCCACTCAGCCCCGTCGAAATCGTCGATGGATATAAACGTCGGCTCTCCTCCCATGGTGAGGCGCACGTCCATGGCTTCCATTTCTGAGTCGATGTCCCTGCCTAAGGCATTGATCTTTTCCCACTCCTCATCATCGTAGGGGAGGGTAGTGCGCGGGGACTCGTAGATGCGCTTCACGCTCATCTCGTGTTCCATGGTGGATTCACATGGGCCAGTGCCACCCGAAATCGCCGCCGCACTGCCGGGGCGGGGTGAGCATGCGAGGGGGATGTGTCCTTCTCCTGCAAGAAGGCCGGAGGTCGGATCTAGTCCGATCCAGCCGGCGCCGGGAAGATAGACTTCGGTCCATGCATGGAGGTCGGTGAAATCGACCTCCGAGCCGTTGGGGCCGTCGAGGCTTTCCTGATCCGCTTTCAACTGAATGAGGTATCCGGAAACAAAGCGTGCGGCAAGGCCCATGCCGCGGAGAACATTGACCAACATCCAAGCGGAGTCTCGGCAAGAGCCTGATCCTTTTTCGAGAGTTTCCTCGGGAGTCTGGACGCCGGGTTCCATGCGGATTTTGTATTCCACGGCCTTTTGCGCCGCCGCGTTCAGCTCCACGAGCACATCGATGGTGCGTCCGCTTTTCTTTCGGAAAAAATTGATGCAGTGGTTCATGCGTCGCCCGGCATCCTCCACTTCGAGATAAGGAGCGAGTTCATGCGCGGTCTCGCCCCTGTATTCGAAGGGGTAATTTTCTGCCCATTCCTCAAGGAAGAAGTCGAAGGGGTTGTGGACGGCCATCTCGACAACGAGATCGACTTCCACATCAAGGCGTTTCATCGGCTCATTGAACACGAGGCGACCTATGTAGTTTCCTTGAGGATCCTGTTGCCAGTTGATGAAATGGTCTCCGGGGCCGACTTTCAGGGCGTAGGAGAGAATACGGGTCTTTGAGTGGGGCGCTGGCCTGAGCCGGACGACGTGTGCCCCGTGTTCCACCAATCGGTCGTATTCATAAGAGGTGCGATGGTGAAGTGCGACGTGGATGGACATATGTGAGGCGGACGTGAATTTTCTCGGTGCAGATAAGCACCCCTCATGCCACCGGCAAGCACCATCCGGTGACGGAAACTTTAAATTTTAAACTTTAACCTCCAAGGGAGGCGCAAGCGGAGGACTGCGCCGCTCCGTAGGAACGGAGTCTTTTTGAGATTTAAAGTTTAAGATTTAGAGTTTCAAGCCTCGCGGGCGAGGAACTCGGCTTCCTCCTCATGGGAGTGGATCTGCAATGTGACTTGTACACCTTCTTTTACGGCGGCGGCTTTTAGGACGCTACGAATGGCTGAGGCAGTGAAGCCATTGCGGCCGATGAGCATGGCGACATCCTCGCGGGCGAGGACGAGTTTGAAGCGGAGACGTTTAGGTCCGAGTTCCGCCACTTTGAGCTGCGCCTTCGATGGATTATCGATGAGTTTCACAGCTACGAATTGTAGAAAATTCCTAAGTCTGTCGGTTACCGCTTGCATGGTTTTATTGTTGCGTGGACGGACGAGGATCGCAAGGGGGAAACCCAGACTCTGCCGTTTCGGGCGTGATTTGTTCTTCTGACTCCGGATTCTCTTCGGGTTCGATCCCCAGAAGGTGGCGTTTTATAAAATCGAGCGAGGAGATGTCGGCGGGCTTTGATGGGTAGGTGAGGACGAACTCTTGACCAATTTCATCGTAGAGTTTTCTCAACAGAAATCCGTAGCGTGGACTGTGGAGAATTTTCATCAGGCTCGCGGTGGCGGCATGCTTGCCTCCTCCGACGGGTGGGTCCTCGTTGAACTCGATATATGCGGGTGGCACACCGGGGTGGAAGCAAGAGAGTGGGGAGTAGGTGTTAATGATTTTTAAAACCTGCGGACTTTGGAGTGCGTCGAGGCCTTTTACATCGAAGAGCGCGGCCCAGAGCGGGCGGTAGTGGCCGAGGCCCGGACCGCCGATCTCGTTGACGAGGATGTTGGGATCGATGGTCGTGAGCGAATTGTAGGTGACCACGCAGCGCACCGGGCAGGCAGCTTCCGAAAAAGCGCACCACTGAGCTAGACAGCCGCCGGCCGAGTTGCCGGTAAGAGCGATGCGATTGGGATCGATGCCCCATTCCTTCGCATGGTCGAGCACGAGGCGGATCGCGCTCGCGGCATCTTGCATTGAGTCTTCCACAGTGATGCCACGGGGGCGGGCTAGGCGGTAGTTGGCGGAGACGGTGGCAGCCCCTAGCTCCCTCGCTTCCCGAAGCAGACGGGAATGATACTTTTTCCCACGAACGAATCCTCCGCCGTGGAAAAAAATCAGGACAGGCGCAAGGGCGGAGGTTTGGGTGGCAGGGCGCCAAAAATCGAGTTTTTGCTGGCGGTGGGGTCCGTAGGAAACATCCGCCGCATCCGGTGGCGGTCCCTCCGGAGGACGGCTGTTTTTGCGAACATAGTTCCATGCCAGCCGGCACCAATTCGATCCTTGGATCGCGATGGAGGTAATGCGGTTCATGGGTTGGGCGAATTCTATGAACACGAACCGGGACTCAGGTCAACCGGTAAGGAAACAGGCAATTACTTCCCGCTTTCAAAGGTGGACGGTTCGTGCATCGTGGCTCGCACATGTCGGACGGACAGAAACGGAGCTGGAAAGAGGGATTGAAGGAAATGATCCGACCGTTGATCGCTTGGTGCGTGACGCACATTCTCGGGATTCCGCCGCGTATTTTATTCCGTCTGCGTTTTGAAGGGCGCGGGAGTGTTCCTCGGCGCGGCCCCGTGTTGCTTGCGGTGAATCATGTCTCGTGGGTAGATCCGATTTTGGTGATGCTTGCCTCGCCCCGGCGACCGGTACGCTTCCTCGTGACCAAGGGATTTCACAAGAAGCCATTCGTTCATTTTTTCGCTTGGGTGTATAGAGCCATTCCGATCAGGAAGGATCAGCCACGGGAGGCGATCCGACAGGCAATCGAGGCTCTGAAGCAGGGGGATGTGGTGTGCATTTTCCCCGAAGGTGGGCTGACGAAAGACGGTGAACTGCGCGAAATTCTGCGTGGAGTTGAACTCATTGCGCGTTCTGCTCAAGCACCGGTCTTGCCGCTAAGAATCAGTGGGTTGTTCGGCACGGCCCTTACCATACGCCGTGAGTGGCGTAGGGAGCACCTGCGAGAGAAACCTTGGCCGAACGTGAGGATGAGTTTTGGGAGTGTAATCCCGTGGGACGAGGTAACTCGGGAAGAGGTAGGTCGCCAATTGCGAGGCGGGGATGATTGAAAGGGGAGTGAATTTCCCGCTTCCGTGTTCTGTGAGAATTGCTCAGAGTTCCGGGGATGCGCGTGCCGTTCTCCGTTCTTCTACTCATCGCATCCGTTTGCCACGGGGAAATTCTTGAGAGTGAGGCGGGGCGGACTGCTGACGATCTTCCTGTGAAAATTTTTACCCTGAAACACCCGACTGGCTTGAGCGCCGTTGTGAGCGATCTCGGAGCAACTCTGCGGCAGCTCACGGTTCCAGATCGCACCGGGAAGTTCGAGAATGTCACCGTCGGCTACGATTCGGATGAGGGTTGGCTGGACAATCGATCGTTCTTTGGTGTAAGCGTGGGCCGATATGCGAATCGCATCGCGAAGGGGAAATTCACTCTGGATGGTGTGGAGTATGAACTCGCGGTGAACAACGGCCCGAACCATTTGCATGGAGGGTTGAAAGGCTTCGACAAGGCGGTGTGGAATTCCGAGGTCCTTTCTCCTACGCAGGTCCGTTTCAGTCACCTCTCACCGGATGGGGACGAAGGCTATCCGGGAAATCTCAAGGTCACGATTACGTACGAGATTGGCGAGGACTCATTGAGCTGGAAAGCGGAGGCGTTCACGGACAAGGCAACCCCGGTGAATCTGACCAATCACGCGTATTTTAATCTTTCGGGAAAATCTACGGAATCGGTTCTGGATCATCGACTTCTGATTCATGCGGATACGTATCTTGCCGGTGGATAAGAATTTGATTCCGGAAGGAGATCCAAAGCCGGTCAAGGGCACTGCTTTCGACTTTACGCGGACCCACTTCCATCGGGGAAAATTTGGCGAAAATGGAGGGTAGTTTTGACCACAACTACGTGTTGAACGATCCAGGGAAGCTACGAGTCGTGGCGAGGGTTGAGGATCCGGAATCAGGCAGGGTGCTGGAGCTTTCGACGAACCAACCGGGCGTCCAGTTCTACCTCGCCTCGCCCTTCGGGAACAAACATTCCGCTTTCTGCTTGGAGCCGCAGAAATTCCCTGACTCGCCGAACAGGGCGGATTTCCCCAACTGCATCCTAGAACCGGGGGAGACCTATTCCCACACCATCGTTTTCCGTTTTCCTAGACCCTGAAAACCCCCTCCTCGAAAAACCCATATGGACCTTCTCACCATCGCATCGTTTCTCTTTTTCACCGGACTCGTCGCATTCCTAACCTGGAGGATCACCCGAGGAGAGGACACCGGGACGTCGGATGGATTGTTCCTTGGAGGTCGGTCGCTGACATTTCCTTTCATCGCGGGTTCGTTGATGCTGACGAATCTCTCGACGGAGCAGCTTGTGGGATTGAACGGAGGAGCTTTCAAAGAAGGGCTGGTAGTGATGGTGTGGGAGATTTTTGCGGTCATCGCGCTGGTGGTGATGGCATTGTTTTTCTTGCCGAAATTCCTGAGATCGGGAATCACAACCGTGCCGGAATTCCTTGCCCTTCGATACGACAAGACCACGCAGTCGATTACGAATTTTATCTTCCTCATCGCCTACGCACTGATTCTGCTGCCGATCATTCTCTACACCGGAGCGACGGGGATGATCGGTATTCTGGGACTCGATAAGCTTTTGGGTCTGCCGTATAACACCACCTTGATCCTCATCGCGGCGACCGTGGGTCTGGTCGGAGCGGTGTATGCGCTGTTCGGCGGACTGAAATCGGTCGCGGTTTCGGATACACTCAACGGCATCGGGCTGCTCACCGGCGGGCTGATGGTGGTGTTTTTCGGACTCGCGGCGGTCGGCAGGGGGGACGGGATTCTGGCGGGCTGGGATTTGTTACGGGCGGCGAATCCCGAGAAGTTCGATCCCGTCGGTGGGCCGGATTCGTCGGTGCCTTTCTCTACGATCTTCACCGGAGTAATTCTACTGCACCTGTTCTACTGGTGCACGAACCAGCAGATCATCCAGCGCACGCTCGGTGCGAAATCGCTGGCAGAGGGGCAGAAAGGAGTGCTGCTAACGGGCGGGCTCAAGCTGATCGGGCCGCTGTTTCTGGTGATTCCAGGTATCATTGCGTTCCATCTATTTTCCGGTGAAATTTCTAATAGCGATCAGGCATACGGGAAGCTTGTGAGTGAGGTGCTGCCTAAGCCCTTGGTAGGTTTTTTTGCGGCGGTTTTGCTTGGTGCGATTCTGAGTTCGTTCAATTCCGCACTGAACTCGACCTGCACTCTGTTTTCCTTAGGGCTCTACAAGAACTCTCTGAAAAAGGATGCGTCGCAGGGAGAGATGGTGAAGGCGAGCCGGGTGTTCGGCTGGGTGATGACGGTTTTCGCGATCCTTGTCGCGCCGCTGCTGGGATCCACGGGCGGGATTTTCGAATATCTCCAGAAAATGAATGGGATCTATTTCATCCCGATCTTCGCTGTGATTGTGATGGGACTGCTTCACCGGCGCGTTCCGGCCTTGGCCGCAAACATCTCGTTGATTGTCGGGGTGACGATCCTGATCATAACGAATTTCGTGCCTGAAGTCGGCAAAGCGGTAAGCGGGATTCCGGAGTTTCACCTGCTCGGAATCGTGTTCGCGCTCCTGATCTTGCTGATGTTAGTGATCGCGACGGTAAAACCACGTGAGCAACCATGGGTTCAGGTGGATGCGGGGATTTTGGATCTCACACCTTGGAAATATGCGAAGGTTTGCGGGGTGTTGCTGGTGGCGGCCGTGACGACTTCTTACCTGATATTCATTTTCTGAATGAGTCACTTGGTGAGTGGTTCTTGAATCCGTGAGCAATCCTGAGATCCTTCACGAACCTTGAGAATTCCTCTTCTTTTCCCCGACGGTCGGGAATGCGAAGAAGGTAGGAGGGGTGGACGGTTAGAATGACCTTTGGAGCGAGGTGAGTGGCATCGATGATTCCTCGATTTTTGGTGACCGGTAAGGATCGTCCTAACAGGGATTTTCCGGCGGTGGAACCGAGCAGGATCAGGACATCTGGAGTGATCTGATTCAGCTCCGCGAGAACCCAGGGGCGGCAGGCTTCGATTTCACCTTTGTCGGGGGACTGGTGGAGGCGGATTTTGCCGCGTGGGGTATCTTTCGGAGTCCATTTGAAATGCTTCACGGCGTTGGTGAAATAGATCTCGGAAGGATCAAGTCCGGCTTCCTCTACGGCGGAGTGAAGAAGTTTGCCGGCGGGACCTACGAATGGAGTTCCGGCGATGTCTTCTTGGTCACCGGGCTGCTCGCCGACGATCATCAGACGTGCATTTTTCGGGCCGCTGCCAAATACGGTGGCGGTTGCGTTTTTCCACAGCGGGCATCCTTGGCAGGATTGCGCGGCTGTGGCGAGAGCGGTGAGATCCATGCCGGGGGTGGGGCCGGCGCAGGCTGGTGTCGCGGATAGGTCGCGTAGGGTGCTTAGATACTCATTTTTCGGAGCTGGTTTGGCAGGGCGGAGTTCCGTTTTTTCCATCGTGGAAACCCGGCTGCGACTGTCGTCGATGAGTCCTTTGATGAGTTCTGCCTCGGGGAGATTTTTCCAATATTTCTCCGGCATCTCCGATTTCATCGCGCCGACCTTGACGCGAGCGGGATTGAAGATGCTGCGGTAATAGGTTTTCCATGCGGATTCGAAATCGTCGGCGCCCTCAAGCGGGTCCTTCGGAATGCCTTTGGTGAATGTGAGTTCCGTGCCGTTCCAGTGGGCGCATCCTCGTGGCGTGAGGATGCTCCAATTCATATTGGCGAATCGCTTTCGTAAAAAGGGGGCTCCAGCCCGGACGATGTGGTGATCCGGTTCGAACCACGCGGCGAACGTTTCTTTGTTGGTCTCGGGATCGGTTGAGACGAGCCGGAAGCGGACAAAGGCGTGCATTTTGTGAATCTCGCGGCGCACGTTTTTCGCCATCCGCGATGCTTTGGAAATATCGGGATCGCTGGCGATTTTGCAGAGATCGCGTTCGCCCTGCTTGGTGATTCTCCAGAGGATGCGGTAGAGCAGGTTCCAGCGTTCGGGATCGATGTGGCAGGAGGTGTCTTTTGCGAGGTCGAGAAACTCGCTTGGGACTTTGGCGGGTTGGCCATAGGGGGCTGGCATTTCCTGGACCACCGACTCTCCAAATAAGCCGGTTTCTTTTCCGAAAAACACATCGGATGGATGGACTCCGCCGAGGAGGAGAGAGCGGGCGACATCTCGCCAACTTTCAAAATCGGGGCCGGGATCAATGTATCTCATTTGTCCGCGAGAGTCAGAAGAGTTCGAGTTGCTTCGCAGGCGGGAGGAAGCGGGAGCGAAGTCGGGTGGAATCCAGCAGTAGAGCGGAGGGGCGATGATCTTCGGTGATCAGAAAAGGGGAGACCTTTGCGAGGGAAATGCGGAGGCGCGCGAGGTCCGCGAGGCGGATGCGGGTGAATCTGCGGATGCGAATGACGCGGTCCACGCTCCGCACGCCGAGACCGGGGACACGGAGCAGGTCCTCGCGGGCGGCGGTTCGGATATCTACGGGAAAGGCGTGGCGGTTCCGTAGGGCCCACGAGAGCTTTGGATCGAGATCGAGGTCGAGATTCGGTTCCTCCGGGGTGAGAATTTCGCCCGTGCGGAAGCCGTAGTGACGCATCAGCCAATCCGCTTGATAGAGTCGGTGCTCGCGGACGAGAGGCGGGGCTTTGAGGGGGAGGATGGAGGACGGTTTTGGGATGGGACTGAAGGCAGAGTAGTAAACGCGGCGAAGTTTGTAAGAGCGGTAGAGTTCATCGGACCCCGCGAGGAAATCAGCATCCGTGGAGTCATCCGCGCCGACGATCACCTGCGTGCTTTGACCGGTTGCGTGCCGCAGTTTCTTGTCTCCATCCGCCTTTTGAAACTTCGCCTCCTCCAGCTTGTGACGGATGCGTCCCATGGCCACCTTGGTGCGGGCCATGTTTTTCTCGGGGGCGAGACGGTCGAGGCTCTTCTGAGTGGGCAGCTCCATATTGATGCTGATTCGGTCAGCGAAACGTGCAGCCGTTTCGATCAACTCCGGGGAAGCTTCGGGGATCGTCTTCAAATGGATGTAGCCACGGAAGTCGTGAACCTCTCGGAGAGTGCGAGCGACCTCGATCACTCGTTCCATTGTGTGGTCGGCATTGCGGACGATTCCCGAGCTCAGGAACAGGCCCTCGATGTAGTTTCGCTTATAGAAATCGAGAGTGAGGCGGATGACTTCTTCCGGGGTGAAAGCAGCGCGGCGGACATCGCTGGAGCGGCGGTTGATGCAGTAGTGGCAATCGTAGATGCAGGCGTTTGTGAGGAGTAGCTTTAGCAGTGAAACGCAGCGCCCGTCTGGCGTGTAGCTGTGGCAAATGCCCGCGCCTCCCGTGGAGCCCACTCCTTTTCCGTTGCGCGAGTCCGTGCGGTTCGCCCCGGAGCTGGCGCAGGAGGCATCGTATTTTGCGGCGTCAGCGAGGATCTCGATCTTCGTTTCTAGATTCATTGTTCGAGTGAACAATAGTTAGCTTTCGAGGAAACTCTAGGAAATTGTTCGTCGATCCTTGAAATCAGGGATGGAGTCAGAGTTTTCGCTTGTTTTGGAGAGTGATTGTCGCGCCGAAAAATTTTAGGAAAGCACAGATTTCCGGGTTGCCAAACCCCGGGGTGAGCATGTATCTTCCCGCGCCCGAGGCGAGAGCTTCACGGGTTTCCCCGAAAAGCCTTATAGTGTAATGGTAACACTCCGGATTTTGATTCCGTCATTCTAGGTTCGAGTCCTAGTAAGGCTACCAACTTTCAGCTCTCAAATGTCAGGGGTGGAAGTTGAAGAACCGGAGTTTCGACTCTTCGTTTGAAGTTCGAGTTTTGAATTTTTAGCTCACAGATCGTTGATCGATCCGAAATCGGGTGAGAAGAGTCGCTTGTATGTTCTCGCGGCGTAGCCGTCGGTCATTCCGGCGAGGTAGTCGCAGATGAGGCGGGCGCGTGCGGTTTGGTCGGGTGCGCTTTCGATTTCCTCGACGGTATCGGCGGGAAGTAGCTGGAATTTTTGACCATCGATGGATTCCCCACGGACGTATCTTGTTTCAAGAATTTCCCAAAGCTGACGGAGCATGCGGGAGCCCTTGTGCTCGAGCTGTTTGAGTTGTGGAGAAAGGAAGACGCATTCGAAGGCGAGTTTCTTGAAGAGCTCGGACTCGGCGCGGATTTTGGGATCCACGGCGAGGCGGAATTTGTAGCGGTTGCTGGTGGCGGAGAGGAAATTCGAGTCCTGCTCAAGGGTGGCGGCGCGAATGTAGGAACCGATGCGTTTCCCGACGAAGGGATCGACGCGGTTGCGGCGGATGGCATGCAGAAGGTCACCGAGGGAGGAGCCGGGGGAGGTGTCGTTGCCCGTGCGTTCCGCCCAAGTTTCGATTTTCTCGATGTGGAGAAAACCGGCCCGCACGCTGTCGGAGAGGTCGTTGAGCGAGTAGGCGGTGTCGTCCGCCCAATCCATGACTTGGCATTCGATGGATTTGAACGAATCGCGGGAGGGGCCGGGTTGAAGTTCTGCGGGGAAGTCATTTCCTCCCAGCGCCCAATCGAGGATGGAGGCTTGTGAGTGGTAAATGAAATGGTTGCCGGGGGGCGAGCCTTCGGAGTGCAGCTCTGACCACAAGGTCTTGTATTTCAGAACTCCGTCGAGGAAGGCGCGGGACGGATCCATCCCGGTATGGCGGGCGGAAAAGATGCGTTCCGTCAGGAGGCGGAGTGTCTGGGCATTTCCCTCGAAGCCTCCGTGGGCGGCGGTGAGGTGATTCAGCGTGCGTTCGCCTGCATGACCGAAGGGCGGGTGGCCGAGATCGTGAGAAAGGCAGATGGCTTCCACCAGATCTGTATCGATGCGGAACGTTTCCGAGAGCAGCGAGTCGGGGCTATTTAGTAGCCAGGCGCAAATGGATTTCCCGATCTGTGCGACCTCGAGCGAGTGGGTGAGGCGGGTGCGGTAGAAGTCGTATTCGCCGGACCAGAATACTTGGGTTTTGTTCTGGAGACGACGGAATGTGGGGGTGTGGAGCACTCGGTCGCGGTCGATCTGAAATGGGGATCTATAATCCTCCGCGTCCGGGCGTCCGGAAAGGCGTTCGGTGTCGAATGAGCCGTAGAAATCGTTCCGCATGCGGGGGAGCATGAGGAAAAGGAGTAGGGGAGGGAAGCGGGAAGGTTGTCTTCCTCCGCGGTAGGTGGAAGTTGCGAAGTGGTGCGGGTTCTGCTAAAAGTAGATAGATGGTTACGAACAAAATACTGCGGGCGGCGTCCGGTTGGTTGGAATTGGGGATGCCGGATGATGCGCTTGAAGAGTTGCAGAACCTCGGAGCGGACGATACCCAAGACCGCAAGGCTATGGAACTCACGCTGGCGGCCCTGATGTTGAAAGAGGACTGGAACAAGGCTTCGAGAATTGCTGCGCAACTGTGTGAACTTGCGGTGGATGAACCAGATTTTTTCCTGCACGCGGCATTCTGTATCCATGAGGCTGGCGATACGGGGGAGGCGAAGAACTGGTTGCTCCGCGGTCCGGGCGTGCTTCAGGAAATGCCGGTTTTTCATTACAATATGGCGTGTTATCTCTGGACTCTCGGGGAGAAGGAACGGGCGAGGAATCATTTATCCAAAGCGGTGGAGATGGATGAAAGCTTCCTGGAATTTGCCCGTGAGGACAGTGATCTTGCGGGGATGGAGATCTGAGGTATACAGGCGCGCATCAGGATTTGCGAAAACCAGGAATCCCGGAGGGACGGTGTGCCCCACGGGGTATGGCCGGAACATAGCCGGGGAGTGGAGTGCAGCGCAACCCCCGGAAGATAGGTAGCAAGGGTTTTGCGCCCCGGAGGGTAGCCGGAACCGCTCCGGCAAACCAAGGTTGCAGGCTCGGGGAAGCGTTCCAGCGGCCCTACGGGACGCGGGGATTCTCGGGATGGAAACCGGGGGTTACATTTCATTTCACCCCCGGCTACGTTCCGACCATACCCCGTGGGGCACACCGTCCCTCCGGGATTTCCAAAAGAAATCACAAAACCTTCTGCACGGCAGTATAATCGGTCCCTGTGACCGGGTGTGCATTACACCGGGGAAAGATCGTGGACAGAGAGAGCGTTTCTGGTAGATCCTGAATCTCTCTTTATGAAAGCCCGTCTCCTAGTCTTCCTTTTCGCGATCCCTCTTCACATCAGTGCAAACCCGCTCAAGGACAAAGGGCGACCTGTGGCGGAGACGGAGGCGCTTTCTGCCGAGGAGACAGTCGCGGGTTTCACTTTGCCGGAGGGATTTACTGCGAACGTAGTCGCAAGCGAGCCGGACGTCGTGCAGCCCATCGCATTCACGACCGATGGCCGGGGGCGACTCTGGGTGTTGGAAAATACGAACTATCCCCACTGCCCTGGTGAGAAAAAAGACAGGGTTCTGATTCTTGAGGATGCCGATGGCGATGGTGTGGCGGAGAAACAGACGGTCTTCTACGACAAGTTGAGTTTCTCATCCGGAATCGCCCTAGGTCACGGCGGGGTCTGGATCGGGTCGCCACCGAACCTTCTGTTTTTCCCGAGGGAAAATGAGGAGGATGTCTTCACAGGAGAGCCGAAGATTCTGCTGGATGGCTGGGGAGGTCAGGATACTCACGAAACCCTCAACAATTTCATCTGGGGGCCGGACGGCTGGCTCTACGGAACCCACGGGATTTTCACCCACTCGAAGGTAGGGAAGCCGGGCACTCCAGACAAAGAACGGGTGGGAATCAACGCCGGCATCTGGCGTTTCCATCCGAAGACCGAAAAGTTCGAACTCTATGCCGAGGGCGGGAGCAATCAGTGGGGACTGGATTTCGACGACAACGGGCGCGGATACTTTGCCGCCTGCGTGATTTCCCACATGTGGGAGGCGATCCAGGGCGCGCGATACTCCAGGCAGGCTGGATCCCATTTCAATCGCTTCACCTACGATGATGTCAAAACCGTGGCCACGTTCGCCTACGAAAAACGCGCGTATTGCGGGGCGATGGTCTATCTCGGTGGTCAGTGGCCGGAGGAGTTTCGGAACACGTTTTTCTTCGGCGACATCCACATGAACAAGATGCGGAACGAAAAATTCGAGAGGTTTGGATCGGGAGTGAAGAACGTGAAGAACGGAGATTTTCTCGTTTCAAGCGATCGCTGGTATCGTGGCATCAGCCCGCAATACGGTCCCGATGGTTCCGTGGTTGTGATCGACTGGTATGACCGTGTGCCTTGCCATCAGCAGCGGGAATACACGGATCGGTCGAATGGGCGCGTGTATAGCATTTCTTACGGAAAGCCGGAACCGGTGAAGGTCGATCTCCAGAAAGCGAGTGATGCGGAACTCGTTGCCTATCAGCTGCATGAAAACGACTGGTTCGTCCGGCACGCGCGCCGCGTCCTGGCGGAGCGAGGTGAGAATGCGGAAGTTCATGGGGCTTTGAAAAAGATTCTTTCGGAGAATCCTGAGGAGAGTCGCAAGCTCAGGGCTCTGTGGGCACTGCATGTGACGGGTGGGCTAGATGAGAACCTCCTTCTCGACCTGATGTCGAATGGCACTGAGTTCGTTCGTGCATGGGCGGTGCAGCTTGCTGCCGAAAATGGTACACTTTCCGATGCCATCGCAGAGCGCTTCGTCGACATGGCCGGCAACGATGATTCACCCGTCGTGCGGAGATTTCTCGCCAGTGCCGTGGGACGTCTTGAGTTGGAAAAGCGCGGAGAACTCCTGCTTGCCTCGGCTGCCCGCTCGGAGGACGCAAACGATCCGAATATCCCGCAGCTCCTCTGGTATGCGGCGGAGCCTCTCGTCGGAGCAGATCCCTCGTTTGCGACCCAAATTCTGATGGCATCCGAGATCCCCTCGCTGGATCGGAATGTTGCCCGGCGCATGGCATTCGGAGCGGAGAGCGAGAAGCTCGAACTTCTGGTGAAAATTCTCGGCAAGGTGAAGTCTGACGCAAAGGCTGCCGAGCTTCTCTCCGGAATCAACAAGTCTCTCGAAGGGAAGAAGGACCTTGCTGCACCGGAAGGCTGGGGCGGTCTTTATCTCCGTTTTGTAAAATTGGAGAACAAGCATCTCGTGGAGCAGGCGAAGATCCTTGCCTCGACCTTAGGCGGGCAGGAAGTGATCGCGGAAATGAGAGCTATCGTCGCCTCGAACGATACCGCTGCGGATGAGAAAATCAAAGCTCTCGAATCGCTCCTCCGCATCGGTGATCCCGATCTACACGGCAGCTTGGTCGCACTCATCGCCAAGCCGAACTCTTTGCGCGAAATCGCATTGCGCGGGCTTGCGGCGTATCCGCAGGACGGGAACACGGAAACCATCCTGACGGCTTATTCCGGATTTTCGGATGCCGAGAAAACAGCGGCACTGGCGACACTTGTTTCCCGGAAAGAAAGCACTGAGGAACTCCTCAATGCCGTGGACGAAGGACGCATTCCCAAAGCTGATCTCAGCGCCCAACTTATCCGCCAGATCAGCGGCCTCGGCGATGAAACGATCGATGCATGGACCTCGAAAAACTGGGGATCGGTCAGCAAGTCATCGGCTGAAAAGGAAGCGGAGATGGCACATTTCCGGAAATTTCTCGGAGAAGAGGCGATACTCAATGCCGATGCGAGTGCAGGCCGCGTGCTCTTCAACCAACGTTGCGCTGCCTGTCACACACTTCATGGAGAGGGGGCAAACATCGGTCCCGAGCTTCCGGGGAATTTCAAGGACGTGGACTACCTGCTGCAAAATATTCTCGATCCGAACGCCACCATCGGAAAGGACTACCAGCAGACGACGGTTGAGAAGACCGACGGGCAGTTTGTCAGCGGTGTGATCGTTAGTGAAGACGGGGAAACCGTGGTTCTGAAAACCCTTGCAGGAAATGTTTCCGTGCCGAGCAAGGAAGTGAAAGAGCTTAAAACCAGCGAGCTTTCCCTCATGCCGGAGGGCCTCATGGCCGGTCTTGAAGAACCCGAGATCCGCGATCTCTTTCTTTATCTTAGGCAGGCGAAGCAGGTCCCGCTGGTGGAGTGAAACTTGAAATTTTAAACTTTAAACCTCAAGGAAGAGTGGGGGCGGAGTTTTTGTGGGATCAGCTCTGCGTTCCTTTGCTGCCTCTGCGACTTTGGGGTGAAAATTCTTTTTCGGAGAGGTGAGCTTGGCTTGGCGGTTGCAAACCGCCGCCACTCCGCCCAAGTTCCCGCCATGAATTTTGATTTCGACACTGTCATTCCTCGGAAAGGAACTGGATGCATCAAATACGATCGCAGGCCGGAGCTGGACCCGTTCTGGGTGGCGGATATGGATTTCGTTTCTCCTCCCTGTGTTCTGAAGGCATTGCACGAGCGGGTGGATCACGGGGTTTTCGGATATCCCCAGCCTCATGCCGGAGTGGTCGAGGCGGTGCGTGGTTACCTGAAGGATCGGCGTGGAGTCGAGCCGGAGGAGCAGGCGATCATCCACCTCGGTGGATTGGTTCCCGCGCTTTCACTGGCGGCGCGGGCGTTCTGCGAGCCGGGCGAGGAAGTGATGACGTGCACTCCGGTGTATCCTCCGTTTCTTGGCGTCCACAAGGATGCGGAAACGAAGCTCGTGACCGTGGACCATGTGTTCCGTGAAGGACGTTGGGAGTTCGATTGGGAGGCGATGGAAGATGCCGTCACCGAGCGGACCAAAGTATTCCTTCTCTGCAATCCTCAGAATCCGACAGGTCGTGCATTTGCTGCGGAAGAGGTGACGAGACTCACGGAATTCTGCGCCAAGTATGGCCTGATCCTTGTCTCCGATGAGATTCATTGCGATCTCATTTTCGACGAGGAAGCGACACCTCACTTCTCCGCTCTGGAGCTGCCACCAGAGCTTGCCAAGCTCACTGTCACTCTGCTCTCGCCGAGCAAGACTTGGAACATCGCGGGACTAGGATACGCCTTTGCTGTGGTGCCCGACGATTCGGTCAGGAGGAAATTCTCCGCCGCTCGCGGGCATACTCTCGCGGAGATCAATGCGCTTTCCTACTATGCTGCTGAGGCCGCCTACAAGCATGGTGAGCCGTGGCGCGCCGAACTCGTTTCCTATCTGAAAACAAACCGTGACGAACTCGTGCGTTTCATCACCGAGGAATGCGATGGCCTATCCATCCACCCGCCCGAGGCGACCTATCTCGCCTGGATCGATGCCAGGGAACTTGATGTGCCGAACCCGGCGGAATTTTTCGAGAAAGAGGCCGGGCTGTTTCTTTCCGATGGAGCGTTTTTCGGTTGGCCCGGTTACGTCCGGTTCAACTTCGCCTGCCCTCGTAGTCGTATGCTGGAGGGCTTGGAAAAAATGAAAGCAGCGATCTCCGCAAAAGCGAATCGGGTATAAACTGTCGCGCATCATGTTTTGTGACTTCGCTGGCCGTTCGGTTCCGGCTCTTTCGCACCAAAGGTGCAATGCTATCCCAGCCCGGGGAGAAGTGAAACGAAGCCCCGGGTTCGAAATCCAAAACATCGTGAGGGCTGCAAGTCCGTTCCATCACGAGTGACAGCCCCGGCGGATGGGACGTACTTTCAGCCAGGGCGATCAAGCTAGGGAGAGAGTTAAAATTAGCGAGCCTCTTGAGTCCCGGCAGGGACGGCCCGAAAGTAGCCGGGGGTGCATGTGAAACGGAACCCCCGGACATATGGAACAAGGGATTTCCGGGCAAGAGGGGAACTCCGCGGTTCATTCCGTTGCGCCGCAGCCCGCCAACGGCCTGGCGGGTTTCCGGCTTCGTCGGTGCGCGTGAGAAGAGCGGATTGCCGCTCGCCGCCTCCAATCATGGCCATTTTACCCCGCATTCCGCTGCGCTGCATACGGGGCTACTCTCTGGACACCCCTCCAGGGTTGGGATTCCGGGCTTTTCCCTAACTCAGGGCCGACGCATCTAAAAATCCAGAAGTCTTAGCAGGTATGCGTGATCCCAGGAAGCGTTGAGCTGCTTGCCCTTGATTCCGCGCTTCTTCGTCTTGTCCCGATTGAGCAGATTCATGGCCATTCGGCGCAGTGTGGCGAGATTTTCTGCGGCGTGGCCGGTGCGGGTGCGGCTGTCGTCCTCACGCATGACCACATCAAGCACCCAGTGGCAGGAGTTTTCCACACCCCAATGGCCTCGCACCGCCCGCGAGAACAGATCAATGTCAAGTGGCAGGCTCGATAGATAATAGCGCCGTTCCACGGTGATCTTGCCAGCGGTTTCACGGATGCTTTCCACCATGCCCACCGAGCGGAGCCCTTCCCATTCGTCCAGATCGGCGAACCACTCCAAGGCGATGCTCTGATGGTAACGGCGGGTTTCGAACCGACCATGCCCTTTGTCGCAGGTTTCCAGTGAGGCGAAGGTTACGGGTGGTTCGGGATCGCAGGCCATGCGCGGTCGGGCCGGTTTGGCGTGGAGGGCGACTTCCTCGTCGAGGAAGGCTTTCACCTCTCCATGCACCGTCTCGTGGTTGCCTTTGAGCGCCAGCACGTAGTCGGCATCCGCTTCTATGATCTCCCTGGCGATCTTCTTCTGACAGCCCATGGCATCGGTGGTCACGATGCAGCCCGCCAGTTCCAGGGCCCGCAGCAGTTCGGGCACGGCGGTAATCTCGTTGCTCTTATCGGCCACCTTGAGCTGGCCGAGCACCAGCCGGTTGGACTCGGCCCACGCGCTGACGATGTAACGGATTTCGCCGTCCGCGTCGCGGGCGCGACGCAGGGCTTTGCCGTCCAAAGCCACCACTTCACGGTGAACCGCTTCACGAAGGCTCTCGGTCCAACGCATGAAGCACTCGCGGAATGCCACCGGATCAAGCCTCGCAAAGAGCCGTGTGAACGTATCATGGCTCGGGATTCCGTTAGGCAGGCGCAGAAAGGTGGAGAACCATCCGCGCTTGGCCTTGCCAAAATCCTCCATGTCATAAAACGACTCGCCGCCGCACAAAAGCGTGCAGATGGCGATGACCAGGATGTCGACCAGCTCGTGGCCCCTGGTCCTGTCGATTCTCGGGTCGGGGATTTCCTTGAGGTGATCCATCAAGCTGTCGTGGGGTTGATGCGCGTCAGGCATCCACTCCATCTAAACATATACGAAAATCGTACCAGGACAAAATGTCACATCTGCGAGAAATTTTATCCGCCTATTTTGATGCGTCGGCCCTGTTCCCTAACTTGATCGCCCTGGACTTTCAGCCCTCCGGAATTACGTTGCGCGATTCCTTGGGCGTTGCCAAAGGCTGGGATGGGACAGGCCGTTGGCCTTGAAGACAGCAGAGACGGATTCACAATTCATGAGGCGCGGCAGTATAGGTGGCTGCCGGATAAACGGCGGCAAATCGCGTATTGCAACTTTGGAGTGCGGATGGCTTGCCTCCGCTTTTTGGGCTGGAGGGCTTGCCCTCTGAGGTGCGGAGCGACAGCTAGGGAACATTGCCGAAAGTATGACCCCGTGGGGCAAGCCCCACTATCGAAAGCGGAGGCGAGCCGTTCGCACTCCAAATTTCCCTTAGACCCAGCTGCTCGGCAGGCTGCGGCTCAATCTTCCATTTCCGGAATCGGATCACCGGGTAGGATCGGTTCTCCCTCCCATACTGGGATGGCATCGGGGTATTCGAGAATGCGTGCGCCGCTTCCCGGGGCGAGGGGAGCCTGGACGGCGGGAATCCATTTCCGCAGACGCGAGATCTCTCCGGCGTGGGAGACTCCTCCGGCGAGGTTGTCGAATTCGTTCGTATCGTTTTTCAGATCGTAGAGCTCCTCACTGCCATCCATGTAGCGGATGTATCTCCATGATTTATCGCGGACGGAATTGTTGCCTGGGTTGTGGTTCGTGATGGCCGGCCATGGGCGGGGGGAATCCGGTTTCTTGAGTAGGGGAATCAGCGAGTGGCCTTCCAGTTGCTTTGGTTTCGGGAGTCCAGCGAGATCGCAGAGAGTGGGGAAAACGTCCAGCAGCTCCACGGCTTCGTCACACTTCGCGCCGACGGTCGCACCCGGCCCGGCGAAGATCAGGGGCACGCGAGTGGAGCGTTCCCAGAGAGTGTTTTTCCCGGTGATTTCCTTTTCCCCGAGATGAAATCCGTGGTCCGACCACAGGACGATCACCGTATCGTCCGCGTGGCCGGAGGCCTCCAGGGAGTCGAGGATTCGGCCGAGCTGCGCGTCCACGAACGTGATGCACGCGAGGTAGGATCTCACCAGGTTTTTCCACTCATCCTCCTTCTGTAGGAAACGCAGTCTCGGCTCCGGCAGCTTCCAATGCAGCCACCAGGAGGAGCGTGGTGTGTCCTCGCGATCGTTTTCGCGGATCTCCGGAAGCATCAGGGAATCCACCGGGTAGAGATCCATCCATTCCTGAGTCGCGTAGCAGGGCACGTGCGGGAGGAAGAATCCGGCGGCGAGGAAAAACGGCTTGTCGTCCGGCATATCCGCCAGGCGCTCCGAGGCCCACTCCGCGATCTTGTAGTCGCCCTTTTCGGAGTCCTTGTGGGGGAAGGTGCCCCAGTCCACCAGCTTGTGTTTGACCGGGGTATCGACCAGTTTCTCCTCTGGAAATGGCGCACCGCTCGCGCCGGGGCCGATCACATCCCAGTCCGGCTCGTTCTTGTCCCTGCCGTATCCACCGTGGAAGATCTTCCCAGTCGTCAGCGTGCGGTATCCATTTTCCCTGAAATGCTGCGGTAGCGTTTTCAGATCCGCGAGGGCAGGGACATCGCGGAACCATGGGGAGAGGCCATACACGCCGGTCGTCGATGGACGCTGCCCGGTGAGCAGACTTGTCCGCGAGGGATTGCAGAGCGGGCTTTGGCAGTGGGCGTTGGTGAAAGTGACTCCTCGCGCGGCGAGGCGATCCATGTTCGGTGTCTTCACCTGCGGATGCCCGCCAAGGGGACCTACCCAGTCGTTCAGGTCGTCGATGGCGATGAACAGGACGTTCGGTTTTTCCGCCGCGAGTGCGGTGGAGAAGGTTAGGAAAAGGAGGAGCAGGGCTTTCATGAGTCATTTCTATTCGCCTGTTCTGATCATGTCCAACTGGTCTTGCACTAGGGGTGTCACTGAAAGTGGTGGTGAATATGGAGAAGGGGTTTGCAACCCCTTTGCAGAGGACTGGAAAACGTATTCGCTTGGCTTGTGTAAAGGGGTTGCAATACCCAAGGGGCACACCGACCCCTTCTCCATATTCGGGCCATTGGCTCGAAGGCTGGAGTGATACCTCGGAAGTAACTGTTGATGCGTTCCTTACCGCTCTGTGATTCTCGTTAGCGAGCCTTTTTCCGGGTGGCTCACCAGGATCGCTAGGCGTCGGATCGTTGCGGGATCTGTGCCGGTGTGGGAGAGGTAGTCGAATTTTCCGCGCAGGTCGGTGTAGCCGTCTTTGTGGAAGGTGGTGGAGCCGTCGCGGCCTTCCGCGAAGACTTTGATGTAGGTGGCGGGGAGGGGTTTGTTTGTGGTGGGGTCGATGACCTGGATGGTGCGCTCGACCGGCACGATGCGCGTTTCCAGCAGGCGGGAGTCGAGAATTTTAAGCTGCTTCGCTTCCTCCGATTCTGCTGCGACGAGGATGTTGCCCTGTTGGAAATTCTCCGGGAGTTCGTAGGGCGTTTCGTTGTTTCCTTTCTGGAAGGCGATGGTCGTCGTCTCGTTGGGCGAGATCGGCGGGAGGGAGGATTCGACTCCGCCTTTGAGGAAGGGGTCTTTGGAGAAAAGCACTTCGAGATCGATGTGGTAGAGGCTGAGGATCGTCTCTTCGAGGTTCGCGTGTTTGAGGAGCAGCTTGCCATCGGGCAGTTGGCTGATCTCCAGCGAGGGCTGAGTGTCGCCCTTCTCCTCCGCCATGGCGGGGACGGGTTTTGCGATCTCCTCCGCCTGTGTGGCGACGGATTGGAAACGTTCCAGCCAGGTGCCGGGCGGGAGCTTTTTCACATACCCCTCGGCGATGGTTTTCGCTTCCTCTGGCTTCGCCTCGTAGAAGAGGGCGACGGCGTGCAGGTAATCGTATTGCAGGGGATCGGGTAGATCGGCGGGTTTGATTTTTGCGAAGCGGGCCAAGGCCTCGGCGATGCGATCCTGGAGGAAGAGGTAGTAGGTAAAGGTCAGCTCGTCGGCGGAGGTGAGGGCTGGCTTCCATTGCAGCGTATCGAGGAAGGCCTCGTAGTGCTGCCTTGCCTGTTCGTGCGTCAGGCGCGGGTTGTCGCCGAAGGGGTGGGCGCGGGCGTTTACCAACGGATCGAATTCCATCGTCTCCCAGCCGTGGTAGGTGACGGGGTCGATGGAGATGAGTTTCGTGGAGAACCACTGCCCGAGGTTTTTCGCCAGCGGCGTGTTCTCGATGAAGTCCGTCAGGGTGGCCGGGTCGTTGTGAAGGACGGAAAAGGCGAACACATCCGGCGCGTTGCGGAGTCGCTCGCGGAGGATGGCGGTGGCTTTGAGGAAAAATTCCTTGTCGCGCAGCCTCCAATGGATCGCGGACAGATGGGTGGAGGAAAGGTCTGCCGTGGAGAGCCGGTTCAGCACCGCCTCCTCCGTGCCGTCTCTCGCGATGACCTGCCAAGAGGCCGAGTCCTCCGGCGCGGGGTCCGCGCTGACGCGGAGAGTGCGCGGCTGCGCGTGGGCGAGGATCTGCTCCCCTTCGGAAACATGCAGCGGGTAGGCCGGATAATCCCCCGGCGCGGGGAAGTAAAAGGCAAGCTGGAGCTGGACCACACCGTAGGGTTCGAGCTTGTGGGAGGTGGAGAGGGTTTCCGGGGCGTGCATGTTGATCGGGGGAAGAACTCCTATTGGGTCGTCGGGAGCCATATCCCCACCTGAGGCCAACGGAATCGCCCCCGCCGGGATCTGGGCGAGCGTCTCGATGCGGCGCTCCGTGCCGGTGGGATTGGTGATGACCATGGAAAGGCCGTAGGGGACTCCGGTGCGGAATTCGCCGGTCACCGTGTTTTCGATCTTCCTATCCTGCTCGTCGTTGCGGAAAGGCTCGGCCAGCGGGTGGTAGGACTGGCGGACGAGCAAGGGCGATTCCGCCGCCACGTTCTCCGTGCGGCGGGTGTCCTTGTAGAAGAGCAACATCGGCGCGCGCGCCTTCACTTTCAGCGTGCTTTCCTCAACGGTTACCTCCGGCTTCTCCGCTTTGAAGGGCAGGTCAAGCATGGCAAGGCACATCAGCGCATCGGCGGCGGAGTTCGTGCAGGCATTGAAGTGCGGGGAGGTGAAAGGCCCCTTGCCATCCCATGCGGAAAGCTCCAGCCAGAACCGGTTCAACGGGATCAGATCCTCTCCGGTGGAACCACGGTGTTCGTAGTAGTTCGACTCCAGCCACAGGCGGGTGCGGTCGGGGAAAAGGCGGGGGAGCTGCCTTGTGCCGATGGCGTTTTGGAGGTCCGGCGAAGAGTCATCGAGGCCGTCGAAACTAAGGGGACTCAAGAGGTCGCCTTCGTATTCCTCGCTTGCTCCAACCATGGGCGCATTGTTGTAGGCCTCGGTGAGCTGTTCGATCTTATCCAACTCACTTGGCGCGGCGGTTACGAGCAGTGAGCCGTCTCGCCCGATTGTCGCGAAGGAGCCTTCTGGTAATACGATTCCGGCCTTTCTAAGGAGGTCGGCGATCGGCGCTCTGGCCACCAGAGCTCCGCCACTCGCACCTGTGTCTGCGAAGGGATCAACATCTCCTCCGCCGCTGCCGCCCTCCGAGAGCATCGCAGTGAAGTCCGGCGGGACGCGGAAGGTGCGGGTCACGAAATCCTCTCCGGTTTCCGTCTGTGGAGCCAAAGTTACGGCGAAGTCATCCGACGTGTAGCGCATTTTGGTGGCATCGGCGATGTATTTGAGCGCCACACCGAGAGGGACGTTGCGGAGCTTGAGATCCTTGATGCGGGCATTTCCTGCTCCACCTCGGACGACGAAGTTCACGCCCTGTTTGCTCGGGTCGAGCTCAAGGCTGTCCATCTCCATGGTGCGGGCGCGCAGGAAGGCGATGGCTTCTTCCACCGTGGTGTCCTCGAAGTCGATGCGAGGGATGATGATGCGTCGGAGCTTCTCCGTGATGTAAGCGACTCCGTTCGTTTCTTCTGAGGCCGAAAGTTCCCATGCGTTGTCAACCTCTGCGAGCAGTTCGGCGCGGGTGTGATCGTAGGCGGCACGGTAGTAGTCACTTTTCGTGGCGGCGATTTTCTCCATTCCTCGTCGGGCGGCGCTGTTGTAGGGATCCAAGCGCAGGACATCCTCGTAGTTGGCTTTCGCAGCGTCGTACTTGCCTAGGTCGTAGTTGCCTTGCGCCATGTAAAGCGTGCGCCGGACTTTGTCCACGTTCGCGGAGTTCACCCTGGCTGGGTTGTTCAGGATCGCGTCGATATTGTTGCGGTTGATGGCAGAGTCTCCCGAGCGGTTGCCGGCGGTGATGATCCCTCTCAGTCCAGGAAGATTCCTCGCCAGTCCCAGCGAGTCCGTGGGCGAGAGGTCTGCGCCTTTCAGGGTCTGGGAGAAAAGGATGGTTTCCGCATCCGGGGTCGGGGCTTCGGTTTTCCAGCGGATGTCCAGCTCGCGGGAGATGTCGGTTTTGCGAGCGGGGAGGGCTTGGGCGAGCAGGGCTTTCTCGGCGGCGTTGAGGCGGGAGAAGGCGTAGGGGCGGAGGTATTTCGTGAGGTCGCGGGCGAGCAGGTGGTCGTCGATGAATTGCGGCTCGGGCTTGGCGATGAGGAAGGGTTTCACGTGCTTCGCGAAGAAGTCGGGATCTTTCCGAGAGAGGAAAAGATGCAGCTCGTGGCAGTGGTGCTCGGCGAGCAGGGCGAGCTTTTCCTTTTCCTCCAGATCCGGCCAGGTGGTGAGGAAGGTGAAGGTCTGGAGGCGGTCGTCATCCGTGGTGGCGAGCAGGAACTGGTGGGCCTCCGCCAGGGTGGTGAAGGCGCGCCAATCTGCATCCAATAGGTTTTCGATCTTCGCTTCCGCCCCGGTGGCGAGAGCGGCGGCGAAGCGGGTGGCTAGGTGGTGGGTGTCTGGAGCGAGCGGGCGGGCGAGGCGGCGGTCGCGCAGCGGGGTTTCGTTTGGCGGGAGGGGGATGAAGGTCGTTTCCGAGGAGGACACATCCGCAGTGATGATCTCGATGAACTGGGAGCCTTCGAGATCGGCCATCGGGATCACGATGTTCCCCTCCGCATCCGGCGTGAGGCTGAATTTGACGGCGGAGGTGTGCGCGAGGAAATCGATGACGGCGGGGTGGGTGGAGTTGGAATTGCGGGAGCGACTTTTCGGTGCCGGGGCGGGTCGCCTGTCTCCGCCGTCGTCGATGGGAGGGAGCAGGTCGCCATCAAGCTGATCGCGGCCGGTCTGGGTTTCCTGATCGAGATCGTCAGGGGTCCAGCGGTAGAGGAGCTGGCCGGGGCGGGGGAGCATGGAGCCGGGGAAGGTGGTGGCGTTGCGGCGGTCGAGGATGTAGCGCATCTCGTCGCTGAGGCGGCGCTCGGTCAGGTAGCTGGAGGGGCGCACGCTGCGGGTGAGGCCGTCGGGTGTTTCCGGCTCGAAGGGGTAGGGGGCGTAGCCGGATTCCCAGTTGTGGAAATCGTAGCGCTTGGCGATGACCGTGACGCGTGTCTCCGGGGAGGCGTTGGCGAGGCGAATGGTCAGTGTGCCGCCAGCGATGTTGGTGGAGGAAACGGTGGGCGTGGCGGGATTGTGGAGCGGGAGGATGCTGTCGTCCGTGACGAGCAATCCGGCGCGGACGCTATCGGCGGGGAGGACGGTGATTTTCGTTTTCAAAAAGCGATCCTGCATGAGGTGGTATTCGCCGGGTTCAAGGCCTTCGATGAGGATCTGGGTGAAGTCTTTGATGGTGATCTTGGAGAGAAGGTCATCGGTGCGGTTCGTCACGTCGCCGGGGGTGGTGATCACCCGGTGGAAACGGAGACGCGCGGGATCTGGCTTTTCCGAACGTTTATCCAGCGGGAGGCGCAGCTCGGTGTTCGCCGGGATGGTGAGTTCCTTCGGGATCTCCAGATAACGGATGGCCGGGAAATAGCTCGTCGCCGCGATATCCGAAGAGGTGGCATTCACTCGTGCGATGTCCTCCAGCGCACCCAGATCAATGACTCCCGCATCATCGGTGCGGACGTTCACGGTGACGGATTTCCCGTAGAGTTCGTGGAAGATCTCCAGGTTCACCGGCCTGTCGGTCAGCGGCTCGCCATTGCGACCGCGCAGGAAGAGGAGGTGGCCGTTGGCGGTGGGGGAGAAAAGCGCGGTGGCGATGCGATCCGTTTCCAGCGCGCCGTTGAGCTGAAAAGTCTCGGAGGCGGAGAGGGTTTCGGTTTCCCCGGAGGTGGCGGAGGTGACGGTGCCGGAGAGGGTGATGGTCAGGGAAAGCAGATCCGCCGGGATGAGGATGGGGATGGAGTTGGTGGCGGCGAGCGGGAGGGGATCGGCGATGATGCGCTCGGTGGTGATGCCGCCGAGTAGGGCGGCTTTCAGGACGAGAACAGGGGACTTGATGCGGGTCAGCGGGATCTCTTGGCCGTGGTTGGTGAGGCGGGTGCGGAGGTGGAGGGTGGTGGTGAGATCGGCGAGGAGTTGCTCGCGGTCCAGCAGGAAGGAGGTTTCCAGGGAAAGGTCTTCGTCGCGCGAGCCGAGCCTGATTTCCGTGGAAAGTTTCCCGGCGGTGAGGGTGCCGGAGGTGAGGGGTTGGTTGGCGGCATCCGGGATGGTGAGCAGGCCGTCCTTCGCGGTGAAAGTTTCCGTGCCCAGCTCCAGGGTGAAGTCCGCGACGGGCTGGGATTTCTCGTCAAAGAGACGGATTTCCTGGCCCGTGGCCGTGCGGGTGATGTGCGGGGTGATGTTGCCTTTGCGGACGAGGGCGCGGGCGGAGATCTGGTTGGAGACGAACTCCACGAGCCACTGCCCGGCTCCCTCCAGCTCCGGGAGATCGATGGACTCGCGGTGCAGGACGAGCGGGGCTTGCTTGTAGGAAATGGTGCGGGTCTTGTGCGGGACAAGGCCACCGAGATCGATGGACGGGGAGTCGCCCTCCGCGCCCTCCAGCTCGTAGATGCGGATGAGCAGCTCGGGGGTGTTTTTCAGATCCAGCGGCAGGGAGACTTTCTCCTCCGCGCCGAAGAGCTGCGGCGCGGTGGGGGCGAAGGTGATGCGCGTCTCCTCGCGCAGGGATTTGTATTCCTCCGGCGGAAGCGCGTCGGCCCAGCGGGTGGGATCGGCCCCGGCGAGCAGGCGGGCGCGGGCGTGGAGCAGGGCGAGGCGTTTCTCCTGAATGAGGGGGATGAAGGGTTTCTGCGCCGTATCGGACTCTTTGAGGAAATGGAAGAGGTAGGACTCGATGAGGGCGGAGTCGTTGTTAGTCGTGGGACATTGGGTGGTGGCGGAGAAATTCTCCCCCGTGGTGACGAAGTCCTTGGATGCCTTCGTGACGCGGATAAGTGAGTGGCTGGAACGCGGCAGGGCGAGGTAGGCGAGGAAGTCTTCCTTCGGGTAATTTCCGAGGATTTCCTGGAGGCGGAGGTGGTGGTAGAGGACGTGGGCTTTGAGGGAGTTTTGCGAGGGCGGCAGGGTCATCACGTAGTCCTTGCAGGCGGCGAGGAAAGCGGCGTGGGCGGCAGGGTGGCGGAGGAGTTCCGTGGGATAGGCGGGGGTGAGTTTCCTGAGGTAGTCCGTGTTGAAGCGCTCGTTGGAAAGCAGGCTGGGGGTGGACTTTTTCAGCTCGTCGAGCTGGGCGAGGGTGAGGCCGGAGAAACTGAAATCGCCGGAGGGGACGGGGTCTTTGAGCGCCATCGCCTTGGCCACCATCTCGGTGTAGCGCGGGTGGTCTTGGCGATCAAACTTCTGGGCGAACCAGCGCAGGCGCGACTCGGAGAACGTCTCCAGCTTGTCCATTTCCCGGTAGAGCAGCCGCTCCGAGTAGGTGAGGTAGGGCATGCGGGGGTTTGCGATCTCGGCGACTTTCTGGAAAGCGGCGGGGGAGATGAGGGCGGGATCGAGGGAGGTGGGGAGGGCTTTGTTGGTGGCGGCGGAGTCCGGCTTGGTGGCGTCGAACTTCAGGTCGAGGGTTTCGGTGAGCTCGATGAGGGCGTCCTTGGGATCGGTATCGTAGGTGAGGAGGATGCGGCGGTTTTCCAAGATGGTGAGGCCCTTGGTTGAGATGCGCTTTTTCTTGTCCTCAGCGGCCAGCTTCCATGCGGCGATGGTGGCGGAGTATTCGTTTTGCCTGCCGTTGAGTTGGTGGTCGAGGGCGGTGTGGAAAAAGAAGTCGCGCGTGCCGGGGGTGAGAGTGGCGAGGGCGGCGGGGCGGGTGGCGGGATCGGCGAAGGTTTCGCGGAAATCATCCGGGGCCGCGTGGAGGGCGAGGGTGGTGATGAAAAGGAGGAGCAGGGTTTTCATGGTGTTCTTATGGACGACTTAGGGGCGGGAGGGAAGCTCCAAGGAGAGGCAGCATCCTGCCGAAGGATCGGAATGGAACAGGGGGAAGTCGTGGCCTCACGTCGTGTTTGGGTGGCCTCACGTCGTGTTTGGGTGGCCTCACGTCGTGTTTGGGTAGCCTCACGTCGTGTTTGGGTAGCCTCACGTCGTGTTTGGGTAGCCTCACGCCGAGTTTGGGTAGCCTCACGTCGTGTTTGGGTGGCCTCACGTCGTGTTTGGGTAGCCTCACGCCGAGTTTGGGTAACCTCACGTCGTGTGAGGGTAGCCTCACGCCGAGTTGGAGTCCTTCTCCGTCGAGGGGAATTCCTTCTGCATCGAGCTGAACTACCAAGGAGAGGCGGTATTCTGCCGCAGGATAGGAAAGAATAAGAAGCGTCTCGACCGATAGGCCGGGGTTGCTGGGCGGCCATAGGGCACGCCCCTCCTTGGGTGAGACAAGGGGAGGCGTGGGGGCGATCTTCGGTCGCCCACCCGTCCGGTGCTGGCAGAAGGGGCGACCGAAGATCGCCCCTACCAGGTGAGTTGGCGGAGGGGGCCTTTGAGGGGGTCGGGCCAGGGGAGGTTTTCGATGGTTTCGGGTTTGGCCCAGTCGGGGTTGATGGCGGTGAGCTGGTCGAAGTAGGAGGTGGCGGTATCGGCATCGCCGAGCTGGGTGTAGGCGATGGCGAGCAGGGCGGTGGTGTTCTCCACTTCGTCGGCGGGGAGGCCGATGCGGGTGGCGCGGGTGAGGTAGTCGGCGGCTTGCTCGGGCTGATCGGTAAGGAGGCTGATCCAGCCGGCGCGGATGGCGAGGGCGACATCCTCGGGGAAACGGAAGAGACCGGTGCGGAGGATCTCGGCGGCTTGGTCGGGATCGGTGTTTTCAAAGGCGGTGTAGGCGGCCTCGGAGTAGTCGGTGGGCAGGTGGTGGGTCTCGGGTTCGTTGGTGATGAGATCGAGCCAGGTGCGGTGGGCGGAGGTGAAATCGGCGAGGCTGGTGAAGGCGGTGGCGCGGGTGCGGAGGACTTCCGGGTGGGGGGTGCCGAGTCGCTCGGCGAGGGCGGTGAGCTGGAGGGCGGAGGTGGCCTGGGCCTGATCGCCCATGAGTGTGCGGGCGGCGGTGATGGCGGAGAGGGCGAGGGTCTCGCGGGGGAGGCGGGCTTGTGTTTCGGGGGAAAGGAGGTGGGTGATGAAGGTTTGGATGTCTTGCCCGGTGGGGTCGGGGGGGAGCTGGAGCTCGGAGACCAGGGCTTTTTTTTCGTTCTCGCGGTGGGTGAAGATTTCTGAGAAATCGGGGGATTCGTAGCCGAGCCAGTCCTGTTCTTCGCGGTAATTTGTCCGGACAGGAATGTCCGGACTCCGGAGGGGGGCGGGGACGTTTTCGGCGATGGCTAGGGTTTCGCGGAGGTAGGCGGGGTTCTCCGATTTCAGGGAAAGGAAGAGGGCGGTGGCGGTGGGCAGGCCGGTGGGGGGCAGGGCGCGGATGGCGGCGGTGATGGCGGCGGGGTCTCCGGTGGCGAAGATTTTCTCAATGATCTCGGCGTGGGCGCGGGCGGCGGCGGTTAGGGTGGGGAATTCCTCGGGGAAGGCGGCGGCGAGGCGGTTTTGGACGGCGGTTTCGGAGGTGTAGATGGAGAAGGTGGGGGGGATCTCCGGGTAGGTTTTGGAGAGGGTGGCGAGGCGGTTGGGGGTGGGGACTTGCGTGAGTTCTTGGGATTTTGGATCGAGGTGGTAGCCGGTGAGGGCTTGGAGAAGAGGGGGGGATGGGGGGAGGGGGTGAGGGGGGGAGGAGATGGTTTGGTGGCGGGTGATGGTGGTGGTGCTGGAGGTGAATTCTAGTGGGGGTGTTGCTGATGTTATGGTTGGCATGGCGGATGCAATCCGCCGCCACTCTCCGATGATGGGGATGTCGATGGTGGTGCGGTTTTCTAGATCGATGTGGAGGGTGGTGTCTTGGAAGGTGGCGAGGAGGGGCTTTGGGTAGAGGGGGAAGGACTCGCTGCGGAGGGTTTCGCCGGTGGCGGCATCGCGGATGTGCCAGGTGAGGGTGCGGTCGTCTGCGGTGGGGTGGGCGAGGAGGAGGGAATTTTCCGAGAAGGGCTGGAGGTAGGCGGGATCGAGATGGGCGGGGAAGGTGCCGAGGTTGGTGACGGGCTTGAGGGTCTCAGCGAGGCAGAGGAGGTTGGTTTCCCCGCGCTGGACGAGGAGGTGTTTCCCGGAGGGGGAGAGGGCGAGGTGGGGGATGGTTTCCGCTCCGGCGGGGAAGAGGACGGAGGTTGCCTGCGGGGTTTCCCCTAACTCCCAGCGGACGACGGTGGGGTGCTGGCCGGCGATGGCGGCGTAGAGGGAGGTCTCCGATTGGACGAAGGTGGTGACGGGATGCGGGTGGTCGAAGCGGGAAACGGGGATCTCGAAACTGGAGGCGGCGAGGATGTCTGCGAGAAGGGTCTCGGCTTCGGGGGGGGAGCCGTTGGCGATGGCGGCTTGGAGGTAGGGGATGGCTTTTTCGTATTCTTCGTGGTTGAAATAGGATTTCGCGAGGGCGAGTTGGGAGGCGGCCAATCTTTGGGACTCGCCGTCTGAAGGCAGCGCTCCTTCTCCGCGTGGGATGGGTGTGGGCTTCTCGCAGGAGACGAGGAGGCAGGCGAGGAGGATGGAAACTTTAAACTTCAAACTTTAAACTCCAAGGAAGAGGTGGATGGGGCGAGCGGTGTGGCTTTTGAATGCCGTTGGGGGGTGGAGTTGCCTGTGGGGTTTCCCGGCGGGACGCCGGAAACACGGCCTGCGCCGGGA
>CAWCXB010000028.1:0-46551 GCA_963799385.1 uncultured Verrucomicrobiae bacterium | reverse complement strand
TTCCGGAGCCGTGCCGTATTTCTGCGAAACGCGATCCCCATAAACAAACGACCAGTTCGCGGGTCGCCAGGTGCTGGCGAAGAGACGGTTTTTTTCTGAAATCGCCCCACGCAGGGTTTCGGTCAAACCGCTCGGCAATACGAGTCCGAGTGCCGTCGAGACTTCCGCAGCTACCGCCTTTAAACCGATTTCGTTAAGGTGCCAGCCGTCAGTCGTGAGTGATTTTCGTTTTAGAAGCGGACGGAACAAATCCACAAAAATCGCCTCCTTCTCAGCAGCAAGCCCACGGATCGCGTCCACGTATGCCGCGAGTGTTTTGTTCCTCACGGAAAGATCCGGAAGACTGCCGCCGGGCTTCTCGAAAGGAGTCGGAGATAGGATTACGACCCGTGGAGTTACCTCGCGGAACCTGTCGAGCAAATGTCCATATGCTTTCACGAAGGCCGGGATTTCCTCGACTCCATCAAAGGATTCCGTCTGACCAAACTGAACAAAGACCGTAGTAGCTCCAACCGTATCGAGCTGATCGCGCCACGAACCAAAATTCAAATTCCGCCACTGCCTCTCCACCGTATCTCCCTCCCAAGCCATGAAGCGGAAACGAGGATGGCGATCCGCGAAGGACATCAGGAGTTCAGATTCGAGATAGCCTTCCTTTTGAGCACGGACGAGATTTTCCTGCCCAGCAAATACCACCGTCTCACCCTCAGCGAGACTGAATTTCCCACCTTCAAAAGGCGCCGGTCTTACGGAAGTACCACCTTCTCCAAATCTCTTCAAAATTTCAGGAGCGGACGGCACCAGATCTCCCGGCAGTTCCTCAATGGTGATGTTCCGGAAGGAGATCACGGCCTTGCAGTCACCATGAATCTGCAAAGCAATCCGACCATTCTGCACGATCCCCGCTTCCATCTCGATGTAGTCGATCGTCTGCTCTCCATTGAGAAAAAGACGGATACGCTGCCCTTCGGCAAGGATCTCGTATCGATTCCACTCGCCCGGTTTTTCGATCTTTTTCACCTTCTCCAAAGGCACCGTTGCGAGCATTTTCTTCCTTCGGGATTCGTCATAGAGAAATCCCGAGTAGTCCGCTCCAATGTCCGCCTGATAGCCGATCATCTCGTGCGCCGGTTTCTCCATTCGTTGGCTTCGAAACTGAATCCCTCCATTCACAAATCCCTCCGTCCCGACCAGCTTGTATTCCAACGAAAGCCGGAAATTTTTGAACTCACGCTCCGTGGCAAGGAACTCGTTACGCGGATTTCCTTCCATCGAGCCACCCACAATCACCCCGTCCTCCACGCGCCAGACTTCTTCATTCCCCTCCCATCCAGCTAGAGATTTCCCATCAAAAAGAGGAACCGGAGCACCGGAAACAAAGGAAAGCGTGCAGAAAAGAGTCAACAGATAGTGCATTTTGGATTCATAGCGACTCCTCGCGGAAAAGCGCAGTGAAAAATCCAGTATGCCAAACTTCACCCTCCTCACTCTCAACGCTTGCTCCTCCCCCCGTTTTTTCGGAAGACTCCCGGAGATGAATATCCTCGTTGTCGGAAAAGGCGGTCGTGAACACGCGCTGATCCATACCCTATCGCTCTCCCCGCTCAAGCCAACCATCTTCTCTTTCCCTGGCAGCGACGCCATTCTCGAGATAGCAGCTCCCACCACAGCCACCGATCTACCCTCTTTGATCGCATGGATGAAGGAAAACGGCACTGATCTCTGTATCGCGGGCGAGGAATCTTATCTCGTCACCGGCGAAGGCCTCGCCAATCTCTGTTCCAAAAACGGCATCCCCTGCTGGGGTCCTCCGAAAGAGTCCGCTCAGCTCGAAGCAAGCAAGGAGTTTGCCAAGGATTTCCTCCTCCGCAACGACATCCCTACCGCCGAAGCAAGCGCTTGCGACTCACTTGAATCCGCCGTCGATGCCATCGCAGGGAAATACCCCACTGTCCTCAAGTTCGATGGTCTCGCGGCAGGAAAAGGAGTCGCCGTCTGCCCTGATGAGAAGGCAGCCCTTGATTTTCTATACGAGGTTTTCACAGAAAAACGCTTCGGTCCCGGTCGCCTCCTAGTCGAAGAATGCCTCATCGGCCCGGAAGTCTCGATCTTCGCCGCCATCGTCGATGGAAAGTACAAAGTCCTCACCCCGGCCCGCGATTACAAACGCCTCGCCAATGGCGACCACGGCCCAAACACAGGGGGCATGGGAGCCGTCGCCTCTCGGAAACTCATCTCTGCGGAAATGCTCGCCAACATCGAAGAATCGATTGTAGCCCCGACCGTGGCGGCACTGGTCTCCGAGAATCTTCCTTACCGTGGGTTCCTGTACCTTCGGCCTGATGCTCACTTCGGATGGACCGAAAGTGATTGAGTACAATTGCCGCTTCGGTGATCCCGAATGCCAAGCAGTCATGCCGCTCCTACGCGGCGATCTCGCTTCGTTCTGCCTTTCCGGCGCCAACGGGACACTGGACGATGATGCGATTTCCTTCACCGACGACTGGTCGGTCTGTGTCATTCTCGCCTCCCACGGATACCCGGAAAGCTCACGTTCCGGGGACGCGATCTCGGGACTGGAGAACACAGGACAGCAGGTATTCCACTCAGGAACAAAGCTCGTCGGCAAACAATGGCAAACTAACGGAGGCCGCGTGCTCGCGTGCGTGGCACAAGGCCCCGATCGACTCTCCGCCGTCACCGCCGCGCACACCGCCGCGGACCAAGTTTCTTTTCCCGGCCTCCAGCGACGCACCGACATCGGAATCCTGAATTTCCCCGAAGCGAAAAATCATCCACCCGAATCGATCTCCCTCACTCTTTCCCCGGAAGAGATTGCCGAGGGAGTCTCTCAACTCGCCGCCAAGATCCGCGATGCAAACCCAACTGCCCCCATCGCCCTGGTGGGCATCCGTTCCCGGGGTGACGAAGTAGCGGAACGACTTCTCACCCTGCTTTCCGAAGACGACAGAGAACTCAACTTCGGTGTCCTCGATATCTCCCTCTATCGCGACGATTACGAGCACCTTCACGAAAATCCAAAACTCCAAGAAAGCGACATTCCCTTCACCGTCGATGGCACCCACATCATCCTCGTCGATGACGTGCTCTTCACTGGTCGCACGATCCGCGCAGCACTCGATGCCCTTTCAGACTACGGACGCCCGGCAAAAGTCGAACTCGCCGTTCTGATCGACCGAGGCCACCGCGAGCTTCCGATCCGCGCCGACTACGCAGGAATCACTCTTTCCACGAACCGGCACGACCACGTCCACGTCTCCCTTGAGGGCACTGATGGGGAGGATGTGGTTCACGTCGTCACCCCGCCGAACCGATGATCCCAAAGAAAAAAAAGACCCCTGAGGAAATCGCCGCCCTGCGCGAAGGACTAGGCATTCCCGATGAAATCCCGCAACCCGGTGCACCTCGCCAGAGAACGGAAACAGCGCCCCTTCCCGTTCCGGAGGAACCAGCTCCAAACGAAGCCCCGCCAGCCCCTGCCATTGCTCCAGTTCCTGTGACCGACAAGGAACCCAGTGCCATCGACGAAATTCCAGCGAACGAGCTCCGTGAGAGGGTCGTACATCTCGATCTCCCACCCGCCCCAGCGGCAGAGCCAGACGCGCCCGTTTATCATTCCCTTCGAAAGCACGAGCTTCCCTTGGCGCCAGCGCCTTTTGTCACAAGCAAGACGGCGCTCCCATCCAAGCGCCACGATCCTGGAGATATCGCTCAAATCCGCAAACGCGAAGCACTTGCCAAGCTCGCAGATCCCGTCCCCGACCCGATGGTTTTGCTCAAGAAGATTACCGCGGGCCCGTTGCTTCTCATCCCAGCCTATCTCCTCGCAATCGGCGCCGCCGCAACCGCTTGGCAACGCGTTCACCACGTCACCCCAATCGTCTTGCTGGTCCTTTGCTCCGCACTTGCACTCTTCATTTTCATCCGGAAGAAACGCTCCCGGCACCACGCCGCCATCCTCACGATGATAATTCTCATGACCCTCGCCTTCGGCGGACTCCACTACGCTCCCCTGTTCCAACATGCCCCGTAAAGACCTCCTGGACATCGCCTCTCTCGACCGCGCTGAAATCGACCTCCTGCTCGATCAGGCCATCCCGTTTAAAGAACTCTTTACCCGCTCAGTGAAGAAAGTTCCCGCGCTCAAAGGGAAATCCGTTCTCACTCTGTTTTACGAGCCATCCACCCGTACCCACTCCTCCTTCGAGGTCGCCGCGAAGCGCCTTTCAGCGGATGTCACGAATTTCGATGTCCGCCACTCCTCCGTTACCAAGGGCGAGTCCGTGCGGGAAACCGTCGAGACCCTGCAAGCCATGAGGACGGACTATATCATCGTCCGCCACTCCTGCTCAGGCCTGCCCGCCGCCATCGCAGCACAAACCAAGGCCTCGGTCATCAACGCCGGCGATGGTGCCCACGCTCACCCCACTCAGGCCCTGCTCGACGCATTCACCATCAAGGAAAAGTACCCCGATCCTTCCGGAAAAAAAGTTCTCATTATCGGTGATATCCTGCACTCACGGGTCGCTCGCTCAACCTCCTGCATTTTGAAAAAGCTCGGGGTTCGCGTCGGCTTCCTTGGTCCGGGTTCACTCCTTCCGAGGAACGGACCGGAAGGAATTGAGCGTTTCACCTGCTACGAGGATGCGATGAAGTGGAAACCCGATATCATCTACTTGCTCCGGGTTCAAATGGAGCGCCAAGACGCACCGTTTTTCCCTTCCCTACGCGAATATCACAAACTCTACGGCATCACAGATGCGCGCCTCGCCGACATCGCAGATCGCGGACTGTACCTCATGCATCCCGGTCCGGTAAACCGAGGCGTGGAGCTGTGCGACGCGGTCATGGACTACGAAAGATCCCTGATCAACGACCAAGTAGAAAACGGAATCGCTGCGCGTATGGCCGTCCTCTACTACCTAAAGCCAGCATCAGAGTAACTACTAAGTTCCCAGTAGATTACTCCTTCTTCCGATTCATCAGACTTCCGCTTTCTTGCACGTCCTTGAATTTTTCTTGGAGTTTTGCATTGCGGGCAGCGGTGGTCGGCCCCCCGTCTTCACCCATCATTTCCCGCATTTCCTTGTCAAATCCCTGATCGGCCATTCCGGCAGCAGAAGCTGGATCAACACCCATCGAGACCGTAGCGGCATCGATTTGCTCCCCACGCACAGCAATCTTGTCCAAAGCCTTCTGGTATTTCGCAACCATGCCTTGGATATCTCCAACGGATCGAATTTCGGCGGCGACTGCCTTGAAAGCTTCCACCCGTTCCGGATTGGTCACCACCCATGCAGACGCCCCGCCGGTGGCTCCGAGAAACAACCCGAGTAGAACAAGTCGTCCATTCCGCTTCTTGCGTTTCTCTTTCGCCACCTTTGCATCCATGATGGCACCAAGTTCCGCGCTGATCGTGTTGTCGAGAGAGGCCGCTCCGCGCTCGTCGAGCTCTATCAGACCTGATTGAGCGGGTGCTGCTACCGGTGCCGGCTGCGCATACTGCGGCTGCACCGCATGCACCGGGGCCGCTTGAGCGTATTGCTGCGGTGAGGGTTGGGAAAATTGTTGAGGCGCGGCCTGTGGGGCATGCTGCACGTAACCTTCGGGAAGCGGAGCTGCTTGGAATGCTTGTGGAGCTGGCTGCTGGTAGCCACCTGGAGGTGCCACGGGAATCGGACTCCGGCGGCGTTGTTCTTCAGGTGTTCCGAATCGAGAAGGCGCCTGTTTTTCATGTAGAGCAGCTTCAAAGAGTTTGTCCAGATCCTCGCGACTTGTCATAGTGACAAGAGTCAATCCTTTTTCTTAGGAAATGTCAATTATCAAGATCCTAAAACTTTACTTTTTAGAAAACTACTGCTGAGCTTGCTGTTGCTGTTGGTTCACCGTTGTCTGCAGAGGCGGCAACCGCCGAGTCCTGATACCAACTTTGAGTGAATGACCCACCCCGGATAGTCCGGTGAACCCTCCAGAAACTGGCATTACACCGCGCGGATGATGACTCACCCCCACCGCGATGTGACCAGGTCCCACACGTTTCCCGATCGACGGGTCATATCCCGTCCAGCCATGTTCTGGCAGATAGATTTCCGCCCATGCATGGGTGGACCCGCGCCCAACTTCCGAATTACCGCTTTCCAGATATCCGCTGACAAACCTAGCCGGATACCCCAGCGCGCGGCTCGTCTCCATCATCAGGACCGCCATGTCTCGGCACGAGCCCGTAGCCAGACGCAGGGTTTCAGCCGGGGATTGCACTCCCATCACCTCGCGCCGATTGTAACGGATCACTCGGTGGATCAGGATTGCCATGTCATCAAAGATGGCCGCCTTCTGTCCCGGCTTCGGCGCCAGGCCGGTGCCGGCGAACCATTTTCTCAGCCCCTCCACTTCCGGAGGGTAGATGAACTGTTCATAAGGAACCGCCACCATACGTTCAATCCCTGCCATCAACGACGGATACGGCACGAAGATCGGGTGCTGTTCCTCCGGACTCGTAGGCGGTACACTCACCGTGAAATCACTCGTGATTCGCAGCTCCGTCGCAGCTTCGCTGAACTCAGCGATCGCGATCGAGTTATCCAGCATGTCCCGATGCCATAAAATCTCACATGCTGGTGAAGCCGTCAAATTCATCGTATTTAGACGAATGTCATGACCTTCGCGCGGTCGGAGGACGAGGCGATGCGGAGAAAATTTCACCGGCGCGCTGTACGTATAGACCGTTTCGTGGGTAAGGTGAATCTGTTCCCAAGTCTCGGGAGGTGCGTCGAAGATTTTCATAAATGCGCCCAGATCACACCAAAGCAATCGCCTGCCCGGCATCTACCAGGCTATCACGTGTTACTGGAGTGAGTTCCGTTCCGTCAAGGTCGCAGGAAACGACGCTCTTCACAAGCTGCGGATCACTGAAAATCGTGCATACCGCCGCGTCTGCCGCATCCCGCCCTGTCGCGATCCGCACCAGTCCGTTCAAAGGAGCGAGTCGGGTGGGATCGAAAATATACCACCACCCGCCGATATAGACCTCGAAGCAAGCATGAAAATCCGGAGGAGATAGCTGGTATGCATAGACCGTCGCATATCGCGCCGGGACAGTCATCGCGCGACATAGTGCGATCCCAAGGTGCGCGAAATCCCGACACACCCCTTGCCCCTGCTCCATCGTGTCCACCGCAGAGGAGGTCTCCCCAGAACTCCCACTCACATAGGAGATGTTCTCGTAAATCCAGTCGCTTATCGCAGATGCGATCGCGTAAGATCCGCTCAGATTCCCGAAAAGTTCTCCGGCCTTTTCTCGTAAAATATCTGACTGGCAATAACGACTCGGAAACAGAAATGGGATCCCCTCGGGATCTAGCTCGGAAGCGGGATCCGCGGGGATGTCATTCAGGTTCGCAAGCTGAAACGTGGTGCTCACATCCGCCTCGTAGGTCACGGCAAGTGTCCCAGGTCCGTTTGTCCGGATTCTTGTGAAACGGTTCATTCCGCTCTCGATGTGGAAATCCTCGATCTCCACTCCCGCAGTCGTGGACAAAATTTCGTTCGTCACCTGTTGCCCACCGGTCTGCAGGCATTTCAGAGAAAACAGGAAGGTGGCGGGATTGTTCAGTTGATACTCCAGCTCGCAGCGGACTTTAAAATTCATAAAAAAGATAGTTAGATAGAAGTCTGAGAAAGGCCCTGCCAGTTCACACCAGCAGGGCCGCTTATGATTACAGGATAATCTTAGGATCAATCAACCACTTCCTCAAGGCGCTCGAGGACTGCGATGTGGTTAGTGACGCGAGGCAGAAGCTCAGTCCGTATCATCGTTCTGCATACGTCCATCACGTTGTCGTCTTCGAGCGCATTCTGATAATCATCGCGCCCGTGCTCCTCCCCTCTCTGCAATGATTCAATGGCGGATTCAGCTCCAAAGAGATTCGCCGCGCTTTGAACCGCATTCGCAAAGGTTCCCCATGCGCCGGAATCCGTTTCTGGTTCACCGCCCATTTCGCGGACGTTCGCCGCAAGCGTGGTGGCGGATTGGCGGTGCTCGCTCTGGATGCGCGTAAGCTCAGGAGTGACTGGCTTGGATGAATATTTCTCAATCGCTTTTCCGTATGTCTCAATCGCAGAGAGTTCCCCGCGCAGGAGCTTGTTACAGACCTTGATGCATTCTTCGTTGATTGTTGTAGTGCTCATAATTGTTATTGGTTGTTACTGCGATGCGCAGTTGCTCTCCCTATTCGCAGGACTCATACCAGCAAAAATCCCCCGAAATCCGGCTGCGAAGCGCGTCATGTGTTTCAAATTGCAACAATCCCAAAGCTGTCTCTACGCGAATTGCACGGACGAACGCTTCAGGCTTCCCCTCGCCGGAAAACCGAGCTGAAATCCTCCGGTCATGGCTTATCTCGACGAAAACTTTCTCCTGCACTCAGATACCTCGCGCCGACTCTTTCACGAGGTTGCCGCCTCCCAACCAATCATTGACTACCACAATCACCTCCCACCTTCAGAGATCGCCTCGGACCACCGCTGGGACAACATTGCAGATCTGTGGTTGGGCCACGATCACTACAAGTGGCGGCTCCTGCGGGCCAATGGAATCGATGAGGAATTCATCACGGGCAACGCTTCACCACGGGAAAAATTTCAGGTTTTCGCAGAGACAGTCCCCTACACCCTCCGGAACCCGATGCATCATTGGGTCCACATGGAACTGCAGCGCTATTTCAATATTCATACCCTTCTGACGCCGGACACCGCCGATGAAATCTGGGAGCAAACGAACGCGGCACTCGCCCAGCCAGAGTTCACCGCGCGCGGACTTTTGGAAAAATTCGATGTCCGAGTTGTGGGGACCACAGACGATCCCGCGGACTCGCTCGACGATCACCTCGCGATCGCGGCCTCCGGACTCCGCACAAAGGTAGTTCCTACTTTCCGCCCGGACAAGGCGTTCCAAGTGGACAGGCCCGATCTGCTGAATCCATGGATCTCGCGTCTAGAGGCTACCTCAGATATTTCCATCACCCACCTCTCTGATTTGCTCGCCGCCCTTCGCAAGCGTCATGATGACTTCCACGCAGCCGGTGCCCGCCTATCCGATCATGGCCTCGACCGCTGCCCCGCTCTCCCCTGCTCCGATGCAGACGCCACGAACATCTTCGACCGCGCACGTTCTGGCAAAGCTGTCTCCGCCGAGGACAAAGAACGCTTCTCCTTCTACCTCCTGCTTTTCACCGGCCGCCTAGATGCAGCCCGTGGCTGGACGAAACAGCTCCACCTCGCCCCCGTCCGCAATACGAACTCCCGCATGTTCTCAAAAACCGGTCCGGATGCCGGTTTCGACACGATAGGCGACACCCCTCAGGGAGACGCTCTCTTTACTTTCCTCGATGCCCTCGCCTCCGAGGACTCCCTACCCAAAATGGTGCTCTACAATATGAATCCGCGCGACAACTACCTCTTCGCCGCCGCCACCGGAGCTTTCCAAGACAGCACCTGCCCGGGAAAAATCCAATTCGGCTCTGGCTGGTGGTTCCTCGATCAGAAAGAGGGTATGGAAATGCAACTAAACGCCCTCTCCTCTGTCGGCCTGCTCTCACGCTTCGTCGGCATGCTCACGGACTCCCGCTCTTTCCTCTCCTTTCCTCGTCACGAATATTTCCGCCGGATTTTGTGCAACCTTATTGGCAATGAGGCGGAAAAGGGTGAACTTCCCGACGACTTCCCCACCCTCTCCAAGCTCATCGCAGACATCTCCTTCCAAAATGCCAATCGCCATTTTGGATTCAATGTGTGAACACCTTTCCTGAAAACTGAACCCTGAAAACTATCGAACTCTAGATTCTATGAAAATCCCCGCCATCCTCCTGTTTACATCCCTCGCCCTTCACGCCCAGCCCGTCTTCATCGGCACCGGCGACAAGGCCATCTACCTATCGGATTTCGATCCTGAAAAAGGCACGCTCACAGAGCCAACCGTCGCCATCGAATTCAAGCAACCCGGCTTCCTCGCCCTCCACCCGGAAAAGCCCATCCTCTATTCCATCGGCGGCGGCAACCAGGTCGCTGGCTTCACCATCGGGGAAGACAATTCTCTCAGCCTCCTCGGACAAGCATCGTGCGGAGGAAATGGCCCCTGCCACCTTGCCGTCGACGCCTCCGGTCGCACCCTCTCCGTCGCCAACTACGGCGGCGGCTCAGTCTCCACCATCCGCCTCGATGCCGACGGCAAACCCGGCGAAGCCGTTTCCCAGATGAAAGTCGAAGGCTCTGGCCCGAACGAACGCCGCCAAAAGGAACCCCACACTCACGGGGTCTATTTCGACAACGCAAATCGCTTTCTCTTCGCTCCCGACCTCGGGGCCGACAAAACGATGATCTACAAGTTCGACCCCGCCACCTCGGTGATCACCCCGAACGAGCCTGCCTATTTGAAAGCACCTCCGGGTTCCGGCCCACGCCACATGGCCTTCTCCCCGGATGAGAAACACGCCTACATCATCAATGAGTTGACCGGAACCGTCACCTCCGCCGAATTCAACAAGGACAGCGGCGCTCTCACAGACATCCAGACGATCGCCACATTGCCTGCCGCTTTCAAAGAAAACAACACCACCGCGGAAATCGAAGTCCATCCCACCGGTGACTACGTTTATGGCTCAAATCGCGGCCATGACTCCATCGTCGTTTTCAAACGCGACAAGGAAACCGGGAAACTCACGTTCATCCAACACGCCCCTTGTGGAGGCAAGGCACCTCGCCATTTCAAAATCGATCCATCCGGGAAATGGCTGCTCTGCGGCCATCAGGACAGCAACACGATTTCCGTCCTCCCGCTCGATCCGGCAACCGGAAAACTCGGCGATCCGCAATCCTCCGTCAAAGCCCCTGCCCCGATCTGCATCCTCTTCCGCTGAGGTTTGCAGAAAAACGGGAGATCTGAAGGCTTGTTCGGAGGATGACGGCGACTCACGCCCGCTCGGAATCGTTCACCACGTCTCCCAGCCGGAGTTCCATCGCCTCCGCCAGCAGCAGAAGCGTGGTCATTCCTGGCTCCCGCTGCCCGCTTTCGATCAGGGAAATGCCGGGAAGAGATACCCCGCTCTCGTTGGCCAGCCGATATTTCGACCAACCCAGCACTTCCCGCCGCTCGATCAGCCGCAGCACGATCCGCCGGACCGTCTCCCGCTGCCTTTCGATCTTTCCCATCCCGCATGCCAACAGGATCGAAAGCCGAGCGCGTAGTTTTCAGATGTTTCGCATTGCCGATCCGAAAAGTTTCCGATATCACCAGAAATGAATTGAGAAGATTCCTTTTAGTTCCGCTTCTCACACTCGCTTCCCACGCACAGCCGAAGGACGTGGCCCGACTCTCCGGCCCCGTCAGCGACGGCACACCGCCCGAGCAGGTCGAACCGCCCGAGAAAATTGAATTTTCAGTGGAATCCACCCGCCAAGTGAAGCTGCCCGACCGCAAGCTCACCATTCGCCGCGTTTCTCCTCCACAGCTTCCGGAAAAACCTCTCGAAAATGAGGCAGCGGAAAAGCCGGACAAGTTCCGTGGCGAGTCACCCTTGGCCAACGACATCCTCGATACCAAACTCCTGCTCCTCTCCGCGACCGTTTACCAAGGTCCCGTCACCCACCTCCGCTGGTGGATCAACGGCACAGAAACCAGCGCTTGGGCCAGCATCGACTTCCACGACTTCTCCGGAGTCCACAGCTTCATAAACCGGAAAATCCAATACGGCCTCGTCATGGGCATAGGAAACGGCGAGGAACTGCCGGAAGACGCGAAACCACCCCGCCGCCCCGATTCCATCTTCCTCGAAACACAGGATAGCAAAAATCCCGAAGCCGCCGCCATCCGCGATGCCCTCGTCTCCCTCTACGCAAACGAAAAAACCGAACTCGTCCGCGCCCGCCACTCCCGCGAAGCCGCCGCCCGGAAAGCCGCAAACGAGCCACCCCCCAATCCCCCCAATCCCCCCAATCCCCCTGATATCATCCTAAACATCTGGGACAAACCCAGCCGCCCCCTTCCCGCAAAAACCGGAAAGTCCCAAACCCGATGAAGAAGCATCTCCTTTGGTTTCTGGCATCTGGATTCTGGCCTCTCGTGTCAGAAAGCCAGCAAACACCCCCCACCTTCCACCTCACCTCCCCCACCACCTGAGACGCCGACTGGACCGGCGAACCCGACCGCATCTATTTCGCACAATGGTCGCCCGATCTCGTAAACTGGGTGTATCTTCCCACCATGAAACACGGAGCCGCCATCCACGGCATCGGGGCCGATCTCTCCGGTGACAAAGGTTTCCTACGCCTCCATTACTACGACAATCCCTCCATCGCCGATCTCGACGCCGCGAAAGAAGCCGACTTCGACAACGATCTTCTCACCAACTGGAACGAAGTTACCATCCACGGCACCAACCCCACCGATCCCGATACGGACGGCGACGGCCTCCCAGACGGATGGGAAGCCGCCCACCAACTCGACCCTCTCGACAACGGCACCACCAACCCGCAAAACGGAGCTGATGGCATGTTCCAAAGCGGAAACCTCACCAATTCGCAAGCCTTCAACGCGGGAGTCCAAGCCGTCGCGGGCGCAACCGTTGAGGACCTAGACGGAGATTCCCGTCCCAACCTGACAGACGCGGCACCTCTCGACGGTGCGGTCACCTGGGAGATTTCATCCACTCCCAGTTACATTCTCCAACCGCTGGACGACTGGGATCCCGATACCCACGGATATCCCCTCATGCTGACCAACGGCGGCGAAGTCAAATGTTCCGCCGCGTATCACGACGCCAGCGGGTGGCATCAAATTATCAATCTGGCGGAGTACCAGTGGCCCTTCGATAGCCCCACGGTCACGCCCTACACCTATCGGTATGAAAACGATACCGAAGACCAGCCCGTCGAATTGTCTCTTGAGTTTCCCGATGGATCTATGAGCGATGATCTGAGACTAGCCGTGAATGCCAGTTTCAGTGGAACGGGGATGTACCTCCCGGTGGTCTGGCAGATCTCGAATCCAACCCAGCTTCCGGAAATTCTAGGAGTGTCGATGAGTTCCAACGTTCTGGCCGATTCGTTCCCTTCCGTATGGCAATGGCCCCGGATTTCACGCAATGGTATAGTAAACTCAACCTCCGTGCGTGACTTCATCGCGTACGAGCTTTTCCGCTACGATGCCAACAACCCGGCGCAGCCAGGGGTCCGCAACCAGTTCGGAATTTCCTCGAATGTTGATAGTTCGTCAGACGCCCATGGTAACCTCGCGGCCAGTATTCAGCAGGCCTCTTGGCCGACCAATAAGCTCTGGGTTTGGCCCATCGGGCAAGCGGGAGCCTACGTGACATCCGCCGATCTGATCCCGCACATCGCGCACCGTTTCGATCCGGATACGGTCGAATCCGTCCGCGCCGCCGGAGCCTCCCCCGATGGCAGGAGCATCGTCAACGTCGATGGTTCCGTCATCATCCAGGGAGCCGATGGCAAATGGCACATCGCCGGTTCCATGCCCGGAGTGGAGCTCATGAGTATGACAGGGACCGGCCTGATCGAAACCGGCGGCCCCGAGCCCCGGGTCTGGAGAAATGCCACCACCCACCCCCTCCGGAGCCTCTGCCAGCAGCTCCAGACCGATGCCCCCGATACCATCCAGGTCCGTGACATCAACGACCATGGCACCATGCTAATCCGGACCACGAAAAACGGCATCCCGCAAATCGGCATCCTGCAACCCGTCACCCTCACCTGGCAGGAGTTCGCCGGATACGGAAACGTCAGCGACCACATCGACCCATGGACCAATGAAACGAATGGAAAACGCATCTTCCCCGGCTCCAAGAACCCCGACGAACCCGCCATCCTCGACAAGCTCGAACTCATCGTAAAAACCAACCCCAGCCTCGCCGGGAAAACCGTCTTCGTGAAATCCTTCGACGTGGACGACACCACATCCGAAGCGTTTGATCTCGACCTACTGGGCACTGCCCCTGTGATCGACATCAACGAGACCGGCAACGACAACTTGGACGACTTCAAACAAACCCCGATAGACGGCCAGTTCTGGACCGGCAGCGCCTGGGGCGGCAACGAGTTCAGCAAAGTCCTCGATTCCAACGGAGAGGCGAAGTTCACCTTCGGAGTCGGTATGCAGCCCGGAAACAACTACCGCGTCGTCGCCGTTCTGGATGACACTACGCTGCTTGATTCCGTGCAAGTGACAAACCCGGACGCGACTGAATACCTAGGAAATGACTTTTTGGACACATCGGGCCTGCCTTCAAGCCCGTTGCTCACGGTCTGGAGACGCCTCTGGGTGGAGGTCGATACCATGGAGAAAATCAAAGAACATCCATCTGCCTACAAAGCGAACGATTTAGCTTGGGAACAAAATACATTTGATTTAATCGCAACACACAGCGTCGCATCTCCACAAACCGGAACTGGCTTTCGTATCCCGCCAATTCATGAAGATCGGGAGAATATTTTAAATCTTGAGAATGGGGAGATTTATTTCAATGACGGAAATGAGGCAATTTTCGGAACTCAAACAGGCTCCGATTTTGACGTAGTCGCCGTTCAAGGAGACTTCACCGGAACCCAGATAGGAAGCGAAGTCCGCGTGTATGACGACGATGGATTCGGATTACCCGCGTTGACAGGTGCTCAGTTTCATCTAGAAATTGTAGGTCCACAGCTAGAGAACCTTTTTAAGAGTTCCTTCATTGAACCAGTCGAAAGTTTAAGTTACAACCAAAATAGAGTCGTTCCATTCAAAGCAAACATTCTGGATCTATTCGAAGCGATCCCTACTGAATACTCATCTCACGACTTAGTTGAATCCGATCTCCTCTGGGTCGCCCCCCTAGTAATTGCGTATCAGGGAGGCCATTCCGAGGACGGAGATCCCAATAGCGAAAGTGAAACCTATGGGGTAACTCAAGAAAGTAATGGCATTGAGAAATCGTTCGTATTTGTTGAGGCGTGCCGTGAACCCTACGATAGCAGCCTACGCACTACTGCGCCAGATGGCTTACCTCTTGTTTCCGTAGCGCAAGCTGCAAGTAGAGTGCCGAAGTTCATTGTGGCCATTTCAGCTCATGAGATTGGCCATCAACCCGGGTATGAGCCAAACCGTTATCTGAATCTAAATCATCACGATGAAGAAGGACTAATGCGTCAAGGCGGAGCTGATCCTGTGTATCCGGATAAGGAGAACTTCACCGCAACCACAGTAGAACGATTTAGAACAAGTAAAAAATGGTCAAAATGAAAACTACACTCACACTTATCGTATATGCAGTGCAATTAATCAATCCGCTTTGTGCGAATACGAAAAAATCCGGAGAAATGGTACATTGCGGGACTATTTCGATGGAGATCGCGTGGGAATTTCTTGAGCAAGGCAAAGCATTGCCATTTGATTGGGATGAACTTGCGAATGTAAGGATGATTAGAGAGGGTCGTCTGGAGAGAAATCTCTTTACCATGAAGACATTGAATCGGTTCGCGCTTGTGCCCCTCTTCCCTGAAATACAAAATGATACCGAAATCCCAAAATCCTATGTAGGTAAACAGCTCTACATGATCAGCAGAGAGCCGGAGTATGATCCCGTAGTCGAGGCACCCGGACGCTATGCGATTCTAATCGGACCAGCCGACTTGGCTTCAGAAGATCAGCGGGTCCAATCGCTCTATATTCCTGAAAAGGCAGCCGAGGCAATACTTTCGCAAATTCCAGATTTCGATCCGAAGAATCAGCCGCTGGCATTTGAGGATTCTCTCATCCGTAGCGTGGAGAAAGAGCAAAGGGGAATCAAGGATTCATTGAGAAAGCAGTTCTATCCTGACTGGGAGAGACAAAAAAAGATCAATAGAGCGGATCAGAAATGGCTGTCGACAGACGAAGCCGCGTCGGGAAATTTGTTGGGCTTGATCGGAAGTATGCTCATTTCTGTATTGGCAGTCATATTTTTTCTTCTATTGAGGAAGACGTGTAAAGATTGAGTGATGGAATAGTAGTACATGGGTATCCAAAATTTAGATTGGAAACTCCAGTGAATCGTCCAGACCTCGGAACCTGTTTGGTGGCACTGCGAGAATTACGGCATCAGCTAAATTCACGGGATCACTCAGAGTTCCCGGACTCCTGCGGGGACGGTTCTCGGGATGGCATCGGTGTCGCCCATATCGAGAGAGAAAACCGCTTGGTTGCGAAAGGGGATTGCTCATGTGCGGATCTGGTATGTCATCCTGCCCGGTTAGTCTGCGTGGGCATGAGGGGCTTCCGCATGGATGCGGGAAAGGCTTGCAGGAACGTCAGGTTGGCCTGCACGGATGTGATTTTGATTTGCACGGTTGTCGCCAGCCTTTGCAAAGGTGTAAGAACGACTTGCACGGGTGTCAGCGGCCTCCGCATGGGTGTCAGAGCGGCCTGCACGCCACTTCACGCCCAACCCGGAATTTCCAAACGAAAGACCGGGATGCGCGTGAAAATCCACTCGCCTGCCGCCGTTTCCCCGAAAAACGCCCCGGAGACATCCGCGCCTTTCCCTACAACATGATAACTGTTGTAGGAGAAATGTTCGCCTGCCTCGATCACTGGCTGTTGGCCCACCACCCCATCGCCTTCCACCACCGTCGTCTCCCCGGCATCCTCAACTACCACCCACTTCCTCCCCCGGATCGTGACCGGTTGCGGAGAATCGTTGAAAATGGAGATGAAATATACGAACGGATGCGGCCGATCCGGCGGCGCATCGAGACTTGGCATATAGATCACATCATCGACTTTGACTCGCAGGCCTTCGAATTCCGTGATGTCTTTGGGCATGGGGAAAGGATTGAAAGGCCATCCCAAAGAATCAAGAAGCAATGACCAAAACCGATCGCAAAGCCATTCCCGTCATGACCATCGCAGGCTCCGACTGCTCAGCCGGAGCCGGCCTGCAGGCAGATCTCAAGACCTTCCAGCACTTCGGTCTGCACGGCCTCACCGCCGTCACATGCATCGTCTCAGAGACTGCAAACATCGTCCGCCGCGTCGAATCAGTCTCCGCTGTGATGATCGCCGACCAGATCGAACTCATGCTCGATTCCTTTCCGCTTTATGTCGTAAAAATGGGCATGCTCGGCTCGGCGGAGATCGTCTCTACGGTTGCGGAAATCTTTCAGAAGCATCCCCACATACGCTTGGTGATCGATCCGGTCATGGTCGCATCCACCGGGGCAAGTCTGTTAGACGAGGATGCCGTGCGCACCTATCAAGAGAAATTGCTGCCCTTGGCTCATGTCATCACCCCCAATTTGCCAGAGGCTAAAAAGCTCCTAAGCACCGACATCACATCTCTTTCCGAAATGGAATCCGCTGCCAAAAAACTTGCCGAAGATTACAAGTGCGCCGTCCTCCTCAAAGGTGGCCACCTCGGCGAGAGCGACTGCACGGATCTTCTCTGGGAAAATGGCAATCTCCACCGTTTTTCCTCACCACGCCTAAACGTAAAAGCCTCCCACGGCACCGGCTGCACCCTCGCCGCCGCCCTCGCCGCGAACCTCGCTCTCGGAAACACTCTCCCCGAAGCCACTGTGGAGGCGAAATCTTACCTCAACCGTTCGCTGGCAACTTCATATTCCTTCACCCACGACGACAAAACCATCCACGCTCTCAACCAGGGAACCGTGGGGGCGATCCCCGGTCGCCCTTCCTCCTCTCTTCTTTGAGGTTTAAAGTTTCAAATTTAAAGTTTAGGCTTCGGACTTATGCGCATCGCAGTTTACGCTGGCTCCTTCGATCCACCGACCAATGGCCATCTATGGATGATCGAACGGGGACTTGAACTTTTCGACCGCCTCATCGTCGCCATCGGCAGCAACCCGGCGAAATCCTATTCCTATTCGGTAGAGGATAGGCTCGAAATGCTCCGCTCGGCCGTCCCGAAAAGCGACCGTTTGGAGGTGGATCATTTCGACAACCGCTACCTCGTCGATTACGCAAAGAAAAAAGACGCGATCTACATCCTCCGCGGCATCCGCTCCCCCAACGACTACGAATACGAGCGGGTCATGCGACACATCAACGCGGACATGGCTCCACAGATCACCACCGCCTTTCTCATGCCACCTCGCGATATCGCAGAACTTTCCTCCAGCATGATCAAGTCCCTCACCGGCCCCGAAGGCTGGGAGGATACCGTCCAACGCTACGTCCCACCAGAGGTCTTCAAAGTTCTCAAGCAGGGGAAAGGAACGCGGACTACCGCTTGATCAGGTAAACAAAAGCCACCAGTTTCCCATCGCTGCGCTTTACGGTCGCCGCTCCCATGGATGTAAAGTCCTTGGTCAGCACAACATTCCATTGGGGGTCCTTCGCCCAATACTTCGGAAACTCCGCTCCGCTCTTTGCACCGCGATGCGTCACCACTCCACGCAAAATCGCAGCATCGGAAGCGTCGAAGTCATTCCTCAATTTTGTAACGTCCATCACCCCCCCGCCGTTTAGAGCTGCGGGAAACGCTTCGGCAGCACGTGCAGCTAGCATCGGATCCGCGGCCAGCGGAACTAAGCCAAGATCCGTCCTATATTTATTAATCGCACTCATCAGGGCTTTTGTTTCATCCACTGTGGGATCGGCAAGCGCCACGGGTTCAGCGGCTGGCACTGCCACCTCTTGCGCTTGGGAAACTACGGATGCGGAGGCTATTGCCAGAGCCAGAATGATTGAAGCTTGTGTTTTCATCGTAAACAACTGGTCACCCACTCAAGTCACCTATCAAGCAGATTTTCGCGGCACACTCAAAAAGTCGACGTGTGGCCGGATTTATTTCAAAGACTGGAGTCTCAACTCGCTTGGTAGCTCGCCACAATACGACGGACGGATCTGAAAAAGATCAAGACAGCTAGCGTGATTCCGGCAACCAAACCAAACAGGGCAGCTAGAGGGTGTTTTTCGAACAGATTCACAAATCTATCTAATATAGAAGGTCCAGGCACCTTCGGGAAAGGTGGCTCAACCCAGGAATCCCAAAAATCCGGGTGAGTGTCTGGGTGTATTCCATTCCTGAATCGCTCGGACTGATACTCGATCCACGCCATATTCCGATCCATCGCAGCTTGGCGGGCGACCGGATAATAAGCGGACACAGGATCACGATCTTCCAAAGTGCGAGACCGTCCTGGAACGATCCGCTCTCGCACAGCCGCAACCGGATGGATCGAACCCGCACCTTTCTCGACCAATTCCATTTCGCGATGATAAGACAGCTCGGCAAGCGACGCATCCTCACCTGCGTCGAGGATCGCCGTAAGCGTATGAAACGCATCAAGGCTATTCCAAGCGGCACCAAGCTGGATGAGTCCGGCAATTCCCGCAACATGTTCATCTGTCTCAGGATTTCGCGTTGGGAAACGATCAACAGAAACCCATCCGGTTCTGGAGTAATCAATGGAATCTGGATCGTCCGCACCGTCGTCGAGCATCCATCGGATCGCATGGAGTTGATAAACCTCTCTGCCAAAATGGGCATCCGGATTCTCCTCAATGGCTTTTGCGATGAGCTTCTCCCCTTGGCGGAGTGGAGCAAGGTCAGCATTACGAACTTCAGCCGGCTGTGAGATCCATTGATGAACCACGAACGTGCCAAGATTCGCGAGATAGCGGTATCGGTGTTCCTTTGCTTCCCCGGCAGGCAAAGCATCGAGAACCGCCTTTTTTTTCTCCATCCAAGCAATTGCTTCATCGTGGCGTCCAAGACGGTCGCAAGCAACTGCTGCATCATCGTAGAGACCCAGGTCGTCCGGACTGCTCTCAATTTCCCGTGCAACCCGTTCAAGCCGCATCTCGAAATATCTCGGAGGGTGTTGATCAAACCAGCCAACAATGATGCGGACTGTTTCCGGTCTGCCTTTGGCTTCTTCAGCCAGAGTATCGCGATCCCACATGCAGGCGGAGGCACCGCACGCACACAAGACGGAAACCATCAGGATCCTGAACATGAAATAACAAATCACTCGTGATCCGCCAGATACCTCTCGGCTTCCAGCGCGGCCGCACAGCCCTGACCGGCAGCCGTGATCGCCTGGCGGTAGAAGTGGTCCGCCACGTCACCTGCCGCGTAGAGTCCTTCTGTTTTCGTGGAAGTCCTACCCGGAGTCTGGAGGATGTATCCGTTCTCATCGAGATCGACCAAGCCACTCACAAAACTGCTGTTCGGCACATGGCCGATCGCCACGAACACGCACTCCACTTCCAGTTCGCTCTCAGATCCATCGACGAGGTTCTTAAGTTTCACCGCACGCATCTCGCCCTTTTCGTTCGTGAGATATTCGGTCACTCCCGAGTTCCAGACAGGCTCGATCTTGGGATTCTCCAAAGCGCGATCCGCCATGATTTTCGAGGCGCGAAGCTCGTCGCGACGGTGGATGAGATACACTTTGCTGGCGAAACGAGTCAGGAAACCGGCTTCTTCGCAGGCACTGTCGCCGCCACCGATGACCGCCACAGGCACATCTCGGTAGAAGGCACCGTCACAGGTAGCGCAAGAGGTAAGGCCATGGCCGATGAGTTCCTTTTCATTGGGGAGACCAAGGTGGCGCGGAGCCGCACCGGTCGCGATGATCACTGTCTTCGCCTCAAGCTCGCCGCCACTTGTTTTCACTTTGAAAGTCCCGTCGGCCTCCTTGGAAATCGACTCCACGGTCGCATACTCGATTCGCGCGCCAAATTTCTCCGCCTGCTTCTGCATGTTCATCATCATCTCCGGCCCCATGATTCCATCCGGGAAGCCGGGGAAGTTCTCCACCTCCGTCGTGGTAGTGAGCTGGCCGCCAGGTTGCGTACCGGAAAGGAGCAGTGGGGTGAGGTTGGCACGTGCGGTGTAAATGGCTGCTGTATAGCCGGCGCAACCGGTTCCGATGATGATGACGTTTTCCATGATGTGTGTGAGTGCGTTTCGCTGGGCAATTATTCCGGCGGTAATCTTCGCGAGTCAACCGTACGTTCCCCGCGATCGACATTTCGGTGATAGGCCCCTTTGTTCTGTGACGTAATGGTCAGCCGAAATTGCTCAACTAAACTTAAGCAATCCGGTGGCATGGCCATTGCTAAGTCACCAACGAACCAAACACACACAACAATGAATACAGACACAACTAGCACCGGGTTTCCGGATCTCTTCTCAAAGCCGACGGGCCACCGCTTCCAAGGCACTTGGGATACGATCGCTGTCTCTCGGCTGATCCGCGACAATTCCGAACCGAACCGCTCCCCGTCGTTCCTATTTCTCGGGCGCGAAGAAACAGAACTCCTACGAACCCATCTGAGCCAAGCCTTTGGTGAAGACTCCGTCACCACCCTGCACGACACGTATTACATGGGACTCAAAGTCGTGACCGTGGATGCGGAACACTACATCTCCACCGGCGGAAGCAAGGCAGTCAAAACGCATCAGGCACCTGCATATCGCATCGCCTCCTGACCTCTTCCGAAGTTCGCAATTCCGAGTGAAGAACTCAAAAATCCCTCTTCATTCCGAACTCCGAATCTCCGAACCTCTCCAAGCCGCGCCCGTGCACGACACGGGCGCGGCTTTTTGTTGAAAAGTTCTTACTATGCGTTCCATCTTGACTCTCCGGCACCCGACGCAACAACCTTGTGCCATGTCAACACCCAAGCACTTCGCCGGTCTGGATATCGGCGGTTCCACGATCAAAGCTGTCATTATCGATTCTTCCGGCGAGCAGGTCGGTCCAATCGTCGAAGTAAAAAGTTTTGTGAAGAACGGCTACGAAGCTACATTCGCGCAGCTAGATCTCGCCATCAATGAGTTGTGCGAAAATGCGAAAATTACCTCGGAGGATATCGGCGGAATCGGCCTCGACGTGCCAGCCCCCTCTTCAAACGGCGTAATTTGGGGCAAAGCCAATCTCGGCGACGACTGGGTCGGAACTGACATCTGTTCGAAGCTAACCGCACGGACCGGCATCCCGGTCACCATGACCAACGATTGCAACGCGGCTGCCGTCGGTGAATATGCAATCCGCAACAAGCACCTCGGTGGCCTTTTGCTCGTCGCCCCAGGCACCGGACTCGGAGGAGGTTTCGTTCTCCCCGGCGGAAAACTTTATGAAGGTGCCAATGGCCTCGCACTTGAGGTCGGCCACATTTCAGTTCCCTTCCACGAGGATGATGGAGCATTGCCGGACTGCACCTGCGGCCTCAAAGGCTGTCTTGAAGCATGGGTTTCGCTCGTCGCCCTCCGCCGCCGACTCCAACTCGAACTCCGCAAGCCTGAGTGGGAAAACCACCACCTCAATAGCCCGGACTCAACCATTGAGGAAAAAGCTTTCCAACTCCGCACCCTCGCGGAAAACGGAGATGCTCTGGCAATCCAACTTTTCAAGGAGCAGGGCTACAAACTCGGCTACGGGATTGCCGACCTCGTCCGCACATTCGATCCCGGTTTGGTCGTTCTTGGTGGTGGCCTAGCCGAAGCGAAATTCCGTGATCAGTTCCTTGACTGGGTCAGGGAAGGTTTCACCGATCGAGCTTGGTCCGTCTACCGTCACAGCCCTATCGAGCCTGAAAAAATCACCACTCGCTTCGAGTGGGCCGAAGGTGGAGATGCCGCCGCATCCATCGGCATGGCCTACACAGCCCGAGAACTCTTCAGTGCCTAACTCAGAGCGCTTGAAGTGCCTAGAATTCATGCGTAGCGCTTAAAATCTGAATCGGTGTTCTTAGTTTCCATCCCCGCGCTACAGCGCAATACTGCAATCCTGCGCCAAGTAGCCGATCAAGCAGGCTGCCATGTCGTTCTCGCGCTCAAAGGTTTCTCCTGCTGGAAATCATTCCCACATTTTCGAAAAGATTTGGATGGTTGCTGTGCCTCAGGCCTATGGGAGGCGCTCCTTGCGAAAGACACCTTCGGGAAACACGTGATTACCTACTCCCCTGCTTACGATGAGCAGGAAATCGCCGAACTCCTCGATTTCACCCATCACCTCGATTTCAACTCTCTCTCCCAGTGGTTCCGTTTCCGGGAAACGGTCCTCGCTCACCCCCGCTTCATTTCTGGAGAGCTGAAATGCGGTCTCCGTATCAATCCGGAGCATTCCACCGGGCAAACTCCGATCTACGATCCCTGCGTCCCCGGCTCCCGCCTCGGAATCACCGCAGACCAGCTCCAAGGAGCCGACCTCACTGGCCTTTCCGGCCTGCATTTTCACACGCTCTGCGAACAAAATTCCCCGGACCTCGAAAGCACTTTGGAGGCGGTGGACCGGAAATTCGGACATCTCCTCCGCAGCCCGCAGTTTACCTATCTCAACATGGGCGGTGGTCATTGGATCACAAAATCTTTCTACGACCGCGAACTCCTCGTCCGCCTCGTAAAACAAGCGAAGGATCAATACAACGTCGATGTCTGGCTAGAACCCGGCGAGGCAGTCGCCATCCACACCGGCGTGCTCCGCGCCAAGGTCATGGATGTGTTCGAGTCCGCCGGTCACAAACTAGCCATCCTCGATGTCTCCGCCACAGCCCACATGCCGGATGTCATCGAAATGCCCTACCGCCCCGAAGTATTCCTCGCGGAAAGCAACGCAAATGGCAGTCCGCAAAACATTCAACCCGCCGTAACTCTCGATGGAGAGTCATACCAGCAAGCCACCGATCTCCCTTCTTCGCATACCTACCGCCTCGGTGGTCCCACTTGCCTTGCGGGTGATGTCGTTGGCGATTATTCCTTTCCGCGCCCGTTAGTGGTAGGCGATGTGTTGGTCTTCGACGACATGGCACACTACACCATGGTGAAAACCACCACCTTCAACGGCGTGAAACATCCGCCCATCGCCCTACTCCACGAAGACGGCACTATCGAGACCATCCGCGAGTTCGGATACTCTGATTTCCGCGACCGTCTCTGTTAGCCGAGCCGTCTACACCCCGCACAATCTTTCAAATATAATTTCCCCGACGGATTTCTTGCCACTTGCGTCGCCACCCTCCCCGCCTTACCCTTTTCCCATGTCCAGCACCTATCTCGGTTTCATTGGCCCCGTCGGCGGCCCCGAAATGATCATGATCTTTGTCGTGATCCTCCTCCTTTTCGGAGCGAAGAAACTTCCAGAACTCGCACGTGGAGTCGGCAAAAGCATGGGGGAATTCAAAAAGGCCCGCGATGAATTCGAGCGCGAAATCACCCGATCCGAAGACGAAGTCCGCCGTGACGACGACGACCGCAAACGAATCCGAGAGGAAAAAGAACGCCAAGCAAGCGTAAAATCGGCTCCGGAAAAGGAAACGCACGATGCCTGATTCATCGTCCTCCCCTTCCCTGAAAACTTTCCCACGCCTGGCAAAGCTTGGCGTGGTTCTTTTTGTACTGATTGCAGTTGGTTTCTCTGTTCGCACCTTTCGGCCTGCAGGGACACCTCCTTGGAAAGCCGGACAGGAGAAGACCAAGCAAGACCCAACTCCCAGCGACAAAAAACCTACCGAGACGAATGGTGAACCCGATCCATTTACATTCGTGGCCTACAATGTGAAGAATTGGCTAGTCTCCTATCAATCTCCGGTGAAAAGCGATGAAGCGAAAGACGCTGTCATCCGCATGCTCGCCGTTGGGGAACCCGACATCATCGGCCTCTCAGAAATCGGTTCCGAAGACGATGTAAGAGAAATCCAAGAAGATCTCAAACAAGCCGGAATCGATCTCCCCCACTTTTTCTATACCGGCGGAGCCGACAAAGTGAGGCACCTCGCTCTGATCTCCCGCTATCCAATCGACAACACCTTCAGCCCAGATCTTTCCATTCCCGGAAAGGAATACTCAGTCCAACGTGGAATCCTCGATGCAACGATCACCATCGGCGAGGGCGAGGTGCGTTTCATCGGTGTCCACCTAAAATCCAAGCGCCCCGTCCCGGAGTTCGATGAAGCAGTCATCCGACTGGACGAATCGAAAATTGTCCGCAAGCACCTCGACTCGATCTTCGAAGCGGATCCCGAGGCGATGATCATCGCTTACGGCGACCTCAACGATACTACACGCAGCATCAGCACCCGCATGATCACCGGTCGCTACAATTCCAAAAATGCCATGAAGCCACTGGACCTCAAAGACTCGCGAGGAGAAAACTGGACACACAACTGGGATTACCAGGATATCTACAGCCGCATCGATTTCGTCACCGTCTCTCGCGGCATTTCACCCCACGTGGACACGAAAGCTTCTAAAATCATCGATGAGGATTTCTGGGAAGAAGCCTCCGATCACCGGCCCCTGCTAGTGAGATTCAAGTAGAGTAGCGTCATCCGCGCACTTGTGACTGAAGTGACAACGGAGGACTATCAACTTTCTCAATTTTCGCTTTGTTACTTGAAACATTGCGAACGCTCAAAAAGAATTCTCAACCCATGATGACGCGAGGCGACATTTTTGATCGATTCGTTCCAACGCCACGCACTTGCTTTCTGCTCTCATTATTTCTTTATGTTCTTGGATGCGGGCTAGCAACAACTTCCATCGTTCTTCAGAAACGCTTGGATGAGCATGGCAATGTGCTATTTGCAACCGATGGGCGCCCACTCGTAGAAATAGACCATTGGGCGAGCTTCTGGAACAGTTGGCCCTCAAACCTTCCAATTGTCGCTGCCTCTGGATTTGTCGTTCTGGGCATTTCACAGCGCTGGCTCCGTCCACACTGAGTCCTGCGGGTTATCCACATCGTCGGTATGTCAGGGGAAGCATACTTTGAGAAAGCCCACTCAGAGCGACTCGAAGCTTAATGCCGTCATGATTACGAGAATGCAATATCTCGGTCGTCGGAACCCGCGAGAGATCGATGCGGAGTAGACGACCATGTGCAAAAGTCACTCCACCTCCTCAAATCCCTCCTCCAAATCCGCCTCGTCGATCGGGATGGCACGCTGGACGTTATCGAACTCAGAGTCGTCAATTGGGATCGCGCGAAGCACTTCGCCTTCCTGATCAGGATCAATCGCGTCGCCTTCGGGGACGACGATCAGAGCCTTCTGTGGAGGAGCAATGATCTCTTTGATCTCATCCTTGAGCGGCTCGAAGAAATTTCTAACCATGGGCGCGGCCATTCTTCCGCCAGAAACCCTTTCACCCGGTTTCCCCTCGTAAAGAACCGCAAAGGAATAGCGAGGATTGTCATAGGGGAGAAATCCTGCAAACCATGCGAGGCGCTGATTCAGGCGTGGTGGACCCCATTGGGCGGTTCCGGTTTTTCCGGCGAGGGTCGTGTAGCTGAGTCCTCCCGCTTTTCCCGTACCATAACCTGCATCGACGACATCCCGCATGCCTTCACGAACAACCTCTACCGATTTCTCATCCACCCCAAGCCAGTTTCTTCTCTCCGGAATCGTCGCTTTCACGACCCTGCCACGGGTATCCTGCACCTGAGCGATCAAGGAAAGCTTGGGCAGTGCTCCGCCGTTTCCAATTCCCGCCATCATCTGAGCGACTTGCAAAGGCGAGGCGAGTAGACTTCCCTGACCGATGGACATATTCGCGGTATCACCATCGAGAATCCTGCGCTTCTCGTTTTGCAACATCCATTCGTTAGTGGGGACGAGACCGGGAGTTTCTCCGACGAGAGGCAGGCCAGACTTATCTCCCATACCGAGACGTTTCGCCAAGCCGAGGAATACGGACGGCCCCGTATCAATCCCAACCTGATAAAACCACGGGTTGCAGGATCTGGCTATGGCTCGTTTGACATTGATGTCGCCTTCAGGAACCCGGCTCCAGTTGTTAAATGTGTGGTTTCCGATGCGGATCGCGGCAGGACAATAAATCGTAGAGTACTCAGTGACCACACCCGCGTTCAAAGCAGCAAGGGCGACGACAGGCTTGAAGGAAGAGGCTGGAGGGTAGGCCGATTGGAAAGCGCGCCCAAATAAAGGATTTCCCGGATCGTCCTGGAGAGCCTTAAATTCCTCTGTGGTGATACCGGGAATGAATTTATTGAGGTCGAAGCTAGGGCGTGACGCCATCACCAACACCTCGCCAGTGACCACATCAAGCACCACGAAAGCCCCGCGACTGCACCCCTTGGCGAGGACTTTTTCTGCGAGTCTCTGCCATTCAAGATTGATGGAAGTAACGACCGTTCCTCCCGGTCTGGGGCGTTTCACCTGCTCCTCTAGCAGCTTGTTGCCCTTTTCATCAAAAAGCAGGCGTTTCATCCCATCCTCGCCCATCAGTTGTTTGTCATAGAGCTTTTCCAGACCTGCCCGGCCCTCGCTTTCCTCCCAAAGGGGTTCGTTGAAATTAATGGGACCGACAGGTAATTTCCCGACGCTGCCCGAGTATCCTATGATGTGCGAGGCCAGCGAGCCCTCAGGATACCACCTGCGATAAACCGGATAGAGAGTCAAACCGGAGACGAGCTTTGATTCGATAAGTTTCGCCTCTTTTGCGCTCATCTGCCCGCTCACATAGAGGGGAAGCCAGCGGCGATGACGATAGTGGTCGTAGAGTTCCTCATCTGTCTTCTCGTAAGGGATTTTCACGAGTCCGGTGAGACGGTTCATACGCGCCCGAGCCCAATCCACCACATACTGGCGGTCCACATCCTGAAACTGCTCGAACTGCAACGCCACCTGGTAAGCCACCTCGTTCTGAGCGAGAGATTTCCCGGTGCGATCCACGATCTGGCCCCGAGGTGCCGGGATCTTCAGAGTGATCGTGCGCGCGTCCTTGCGATTCAATATCGATCCTTCATTGGCACCTCGCGGGGCATCCGCAACCACGGGCAACACACCGGATTCTCCTGAAGCCCCAACGGGGGCGTTCGTGGTAAGCTGCTGCGAGTGGGCCTGGCACAGCAGAAACACGGTGGCGGTCAGGGTTCTGATCGTTCGAATCACCCGGAAATCCTAGGCGCGTAGTTAAGGGATGGCAATCACTCAATCGCTCGGTTTCCGCGCATATTTTGCATCATATTTAAGATTTGTTAATAAATGATTTTGAAGAAAAATTGGCGGTGTCAATATTTTATGTAAAAGTTAAATTTATTCATAAAACTCTGATTACAAGGATTTTAGGGAGAATTGGATCCCAAGAATGCGTTTCAAACGCACCTACGTGATCGCGTAAGACAATCAGGATATCTTGAGTTTCAGGGTCAAATCGGCTTTAACGGAGACGTGCTTGCGAGCACCCGCTGTCACCCACGGCGGTCCCCCAGACTGTTCACCCCCCACCCCCCCGATTACATGAAAGCAAATGCGCACCCCCGTGCCGTAGGTCGGCTGATGCTGACGCTCGGCCTCCTGACGGCTTCCCACGGAAACGCCTTCTCCCAACAGAGCACCATCCCTCGCGGCACGTTGAGTGTTGACAAGGATCTCGTCCGAGTCGGCACCCGCTCGAATCTCGCTTGGAATATCGAATACCCGGCGGCGATCGTCGATATCGTCGAAGTGGATCCGACCGGAACGATCAAACCCAAGCAGAAGCTGAAAATGCGAGTCCGCGTTCTCGGAGTCGCCTTCCAGTCCGGCAACACCCTGCTGCCTCTCGACGCCTACTGGTCACTCAACGACGGAAGCTGGCAAAACTTCTTCTACGGCACCGGCCCAACCGTCAATTCATCCGCGATCCTGATCGAAAAGACAGTGAAGAAGAACGAGACGATCGATTTCGGAGCGCGAGGATGGGGTGGAAGTAGCTGGCTTCCGTTCAACCATACGAAATCCCCTACCCAGTATGTGACCGTACTCGGAAAAGGCTCTACCGCGCCGGCTTACGCTCCAGCCTACAACCAGAACTCTGTGACCAGTTTCCTCCGCCCCTACATCGATGGAGCCGGACGGATCAATGTCGGTGAGAAAGACCTGATCATTCTCTGGGAATCGTCCACCGCTAGCCCCGGCAGCACCTACTTCGACATGCAGGATCTCGTGGTCCTCGTCTCTTTTGAATAACTCCCCAAACACCCCCCACCCCCCATGAAAACAACGATCCCATGGATCGCTCTGATGATCACGCTCCACGCGGAGCCTGCCATCCAAGAGCCGATCACAGCCGCACAGCTCGCCGCGAAACAACGTGGCGGTTCCCTGACAGTCCTTTCACAGGAAGCTCCTTCAGCCTCTCCGGTACCGAGGTCCGAAGGACAGTCAATCATCTCACAGTCTGAGATCCTCCACGATGGGGAGCACTGGACACTCGTCCCGAAAGGCGCCGTCCTCCACATCCCGGCGCAACATGCCTCCAACGTCGGGAGCCGGCCTGTCGGCACCTTGCTTCAATGGAGCGAATTTCTTGCGAAAAACCCGGCATGGATCCAGGCCCGCGAGACCTCCTTCGACGAGGCCTCCGGTGAAGCAGAGTTTCCCGAAGCTCACGTAGCCCATTGGCCGAAACAGGATCGCGTGATCGTCGCCGTACATCAGGGCGGCCCGATCTCAGTCGCACGCTAAACCCAATTCCATCCCCCCATGAAAACATCACTCTCCATGCACTCGCTAGCTGCGGCGTCTTGCCTGCTTCTCGCCTCATTCGCACAAGCGGCGGATTACACAAACCTGGTCCGCCAGATCCAGCAGGCGAAGACAAACGTTTCGTGGGACATGCCTGTCGCTCCCAATGGAACAGGACCGGCCGCACTTCTTGTCGAAGAAGGGGGCTCTCTCTTCCAGCTCTGGACGATTTCCACGAAAACCGCTGCGGAGTTTCTGCTCGATCAGAAACTCGTCGGTGCCTATCTGCCGAAGGGAAACATCACCGTCCATACGCTGGATTCCTACAATGGGATCCCGCGCACCCGGGTGGATCAGCCTTTCTCGGTGGATTTCGAGGTCACCAACCTGCTATCCGGGCTGAATGTCCCACTCGCAGCGACCAAAGTCTTAGCAGAGCACCATCTCGCACCGAATCTCGATGGAAACGCCGTCATCACACCGGCCCAAGCGATTTCCGGGACTCCGTTCTCGACTGGATACATCTCCCAAAATGGGAAAACCACTGTCAACTATGCGGCATCTTCCATCCAAGCACCGGACATCAGGAAAGCCCGCGGTGAGGAACATTTTGTCCTCCACGCACTCAGCGACGGCAGTTTTACCCAGACGCAGATCGCAACCGCATTTCTCCAGGTCTGGCCTCTCGCGACGGGGACGATCTCCGGCATCACGGAAGGAGAAGTCCTTCGAGGCACTCCTCCCGCTCTGACCGCAGCCTTGCAGGATCTTTATCCAAGCAGTAGCACCCAGGTCCGCATTTTCAGTACCGGTGACACCGTCGGTCCGACTGGACGGCCTATCCCCGGTTCCGAGCTGATCCTCGACCAGGCGCTCCCGGAGAGCCGTATTCTCGTCATGGAGGACTATGGCGATCTTTTCGACAGCGATGGACCCTATAGAGTGGAACTGCTCACCACCACACCTTTCGGAACTGAACGCCTCGACAGCGTGAACTTCCGAGTCAACCGCAGCCTGCGTGTAAACTCCATGTTAGTGGACGGTGAACTCTCGAAACCATGATTTCCCCCCAGAAAATGACGACCGGTCCCGGGTTCGGGCTTTCCCCCCAGCCCGATCCCCCCACCCGGGACCGCTTCGTTCATCTCCATTGAAATACAACTACCAAAACAAATTTCCCCCCGGAATATACCGGGACGGCCCCGGACCTGAGTTTCCCCCCCGCTCATCCCCCCGGTGTGGGGCCGTTCCGCCACCCTTCAGGGAGGCAGGAAAACAGGGGCGCCGCTGGCGTCATTCTCCCCCCACCTGTTTACCTGTCTTCCTGAACTTTTTCTCGGAACCAGCACTACTTTCGCGCTTGGAGCACTCGATTCTTCAATTTGCCAGATAGCTCCTCGCGCACGCCCTCGTCTTTCACCGCGGTCGTCTCGCCCGGATCCTCGCTAAGATTTGTCAGAATCGAATGCACGGGTTTGTCGCCGTCCCACCATTCGGTATAGCGAAAATCTTCCGTCCGTATCGAATTGCCGATCGTATTCTTCCCGTTCACGCGAGCGGGATAAGAGGAGTAGGCGGTGTCGCGGATGGAGGATGTAGGTTCCCTAAGAACTGGGACAAACGATTTCCCTTGGACATGTTGTGGAGTCTCTAGACCTGCGAGTTCGGAGAGTGTGGGATACATGTCAATCAGCTCCACAAGAGAATCCGTTTTTCCGACCGCCGAGGAAATGGAAGGCACGCGCACAATCAATGGAACCCGAGCATCGACTTCGAGGTTCGTGTGTTTGCACCACGAATGATGGTCGCCGAGCTTCCATCCGTGATCGCCCCAAAGAATAACGATGGTGTTCTCCGCGAATCCGTTTTTCTCCAATGAATCGAGGACCCGACCGATATTCGCGTCAGTGAAGGATGTTGCCGCATGGTATCCGTGGATGAGCCGACGGTTCAGCTCGTCTGGAAACTCGGCCGGAGACGACCTCGGGATATCACCGTAGTTGTAGAGTTCACCGGGACGGAGGTTGGCCGCGTGCTCGGGGTATCCGGGCGGGATAGCGAGGTTGGTCGGCATGTTGAACTGTGCGGGGTCATACAAATCCCAGTATTTCTGTGGCGCAACAAAAGGCAGGTGCGGTTTCGTGAATCCAACCGCGAGGAAAAAAGGCTTGTCGGCCATTTCCGAGACGGGACCTTCTTCTGATTTTGTGCTGAGTTGCGAAAGGATCTCAGAGGCGAGGGTCGCTCGCTGATAGTCAAGGTGCTGCTCTTCTGGGCCGGGCGACACCTCGGTGGCCGGGCCGCGCAGGGGCTTTGGAAGTTTTCCAGCCTCATCTACGAGCTTGAGACTAGCCGGAGCGAAATACCGCTCGGTCCCAAGCGGGAACCACTGGCTCCAATTCTCTTTATCCACATGCCCAGCTGTATCATGGTAGATTTTTCCCAAACCGAGGGTCAGATAACCGTTGTCTTTTAAGTGATGATTTAGAGTGACAACGCCGTTCAGCTTTTTCTCCCAGCCTTCCACATGAAAGCTCCGCAATCCGGTCTTCTCGGGGTAGAGTCCGGTCATCAGAGAAGTCCGGGAAGCTCCGCAGACGGCCTGATTGCAATAAGCCCGTTCAAAAACCAGAGAACTCGCGGCAAGTTTGTCTAAGTTCGGCGTGATTGCGCGGCTTTCATAAACGCCCAACTCCGGACGCAAGTCGTCCACCGCAATAAAAAGGATGTTCGGAGGTTGCGCCCATGCGGGGACTACGGAAACGAGGAGAAGCAGTAGAAACGATTTTTTCACACCGCAGATTGCAACTTGAAGTGGGAGGGTGGAAAGCGATTTCAAAAATTAGGCAAAATCAGACGAGCCGTGCTTTGATTGCCGAACTCCTCCTAGCTTTCAGGCCCCTCTCGAAACTAGGATTATGCCATCGAATGGAGTCCGATTATATTTCCCTCAGTATCGGTCACTAGGGAAATGAAACCGTATTCACCAATCGCGAACTTGGATTTCACAATTCCCCCACCGGCCTCGGGCACGCGAGCTTCCTCAATAGCGCAGTCCGCGCAGGAGAAATAGATAAGAGTGCCGCCTCCGCCAGAGGAGCAACCCTCCATTTTCACCAGAGCTCCCGGAGCTCCAGATGCGTCTTCAAGCATAGGAAAAGCCCACATCTCAACGTTGGAATCGGTAGGATCCCCGAGGCGCTCAAGGTCATGACCGAAGGTTTTTTCGTAGAATAATTTGGCCCGCCCCATGTCATCGACATAGATCTCGAACCACCCAACTGGATTTCGTTTTGTGTTCATATTGTTGTTTTGATGAGAGTGTCAGGTCGTCCGACAACTGGCTACGTCAGCATCGTTCCTCAGATTTCCAGAAGCCGTGATCAAAGATATGTGGGAATATTACCCTTTTGGGAGCAGATTCTTGTGAAGTTTTTTTCAGAAACATCAGCGAGATCTTTACGCCATCAATTTCCCAACCATCACCTATCGACCCACCCACCCCTGATAGAGATACAGCCCCTTCCCACCGACACGTCGATTTCCATCACGATTTCCGGTAAATAAGTTGCGACTCGGCAAGGACGGGGATTTACTCTCCTTGAAATGTCAGCGCGCGCGGAACCGGGGAAAATCAGAGCAGGCAAAGCACTGTTCACGCTCGCCGCACTCGTGCTAGTCGTTGCAGGACTGAAGGCCGCACAAGCGTTCTTCATCCCGGTCCTAATCGCGTTTTTCATCGCCACTGTCAGCTTTCCGCTCCTGAATTTTCTCAGGGAGAAGAAGCTGCCTAGACCGCTTGCCGTGCTTCTTACCGTTGCTTTCGATTTCGTATTTTTGGCCGCTCTCGGCGTGCTCGCACTGACTCTTATCGGGGATCTTCAGGAAAAATGGAACAGTCGCTACGCCGCCGAGGTCTCCCAGCACATCCGGGAGGGGTCGGTATCGCTCGCCGCCAAGCTCAGCGAATACGGTGTTGCTGACGCGAAAAAGAAAATTGACGAGGCGGTGAACAACAACCTCAGCAATCTACAGAACATTCGTTTCGAGAGAATCTGGGATTTGGGAACGGGCTTACTCGGAAGGGTAGTCGGATTTCTCGGAACATCTCTCATCACACTGATTCTGACCGTCTTTATGCTCAGCGAATCCCGGATGTTCGGGCGACGCTTGGAAGCAATCAGTCTCGCGCGTGGCCCGAACCTCGCACGTATGCTCAGCGCCACACGAGACATCCAGCGCTTCCTCGCAATCAAAACGGCGGTAAGCCTTCTCACCGGGGTTCTCGCCGGACTCCTCTGTTACTTGGCCGGACTAGATTTCTACGTCCTATGGGGCATCCTCGCCTTTTTCTTCAACTTCATTCCAGTCGTCGGATCCATCATCGCTGGTGTTCCGCCCACGATCCTGGCACTACTCGTCGCCGGCTTCCCGAACGCAATCCTCGTCGCAGGTGGCTATCTGCTGATCAACAATTTCCTAGGAAATTTCGTGGAACCGATGCTAGTCGGTCGGCGTTTTGGCATCTCCACCCTTGTGATCGTCGTATCCGTGGTCTTCTGGGGCTGGCTTTGGGGACCACTCGGAATGCTTCTCGCCGTCCCCCTGACCATGGTCCTCAAAGTCGTCTTGGAAAGCAGCGACGAGTTCCGCTGGATTGGGGTGGCGATCTCCGCCGAGCAACCCGGCGGCACAGCTGAAAAAAAATTGCTGGAAGTCACTCCTCCTGCGAAATCCCAGGTCCAAGACGAACTGCCCCAATCAGACGAAGCGGAGAGATCTTGACGCACCGCTGGCAACCTCGTGCTCTCGTTCCGTTTCATGAAATCGAATCCCTACCAGAAGCTCGCTCTTGCGGCTCTCATCTCCGTCCTTTTCCTGATCTTCGTGGGGGCGATTGTCCGTGTCACTGGAGCCGGAATGGGATGCCCAGATTGGCCAACTTGTTGGGGCTTACTCATTCCGCCGACGCATGTCGAACAGGTTGAATTTGGCAAGCTGCCCATCGAAAAATTTCAGCGCAAAGCCGAGAGAATGGGTCGCGATCCCGCCACCATCACGAAGGATACCCTTGCCGAAGAATTCAATCCTCGTCACGTCTGGACCGAGTTCATCAACCGCCTCTGCAGCCTGCCGGTGGGATTTTTCACCCTAGCCACGTTCATCGCATCCTTCTGGCAACGGAAACAACGTCCCGCGATATTCTGGCTCTCGTTTTCCGCACTGCTCCTCGTGATGGCGAACGCCTGGATGGGAGCGCGAGTCGTTTACAGCGGCCTCTCCCCTGGAGTTCTGAGCACCCATCTTGCACTCGCCATGGCTCTTATCTGCGTGCTGGTCTACTGCCATTGGGCCGGGTGTTCGAAACCTGAGAAGATCCCTTCGAAGCCTAGAACTCCTGCCTCCCGCCCAATCGTCGCCCTTCTCCTAATATCGGTCGTAGCGGAAGGGATTGTCGGCGCCCAGATCCGGGAAATGACAGACGAACTTGCGAAATTCCACACCGACTCGCCCCGCGCGACTTGGATCGGAGAACTGGAGCATTCGTGGCTCTATCTGATCCACCGGAGCTTTTCTTGGTTCATCCTCATCCTCACGATAATCGCATTCCTCCTCGCTCGAAAAATCCAAGATGGTCGGCTCTACCTCTCCCAGAAAGGCGTGCTCGCAATCGTTCTCGCTCAAATGGTCCTAGGACTGGTCATGGCACAAATTCACATTTATTCTTGGGTCCAAGTACTCCACGTCGGACTCGCCGCCGTCCTTCTGGCACTCGTTTTCCGCTGGTTTCTCCTGTCCCCCAGAAAAGAGAAACGCCCGCTCGCGTGAACGAACGGACGTTTTCCAGAATTTTTCAGCTAGAAAAGAAATCGAATATCAGCCCTGACCGAGTCCCCTGACTGAACGACCGCTGCCGCGGGATTCCTCACGTCGGCCGGGATTGCTTCCACCGCTGCGTTGATTGCCATTGTCTCGTGCACCGGCACCTCCTCGATTTCCTCCTTGAGGAGGAGAAACCCTCTGGTTGCGCTGCTGTTGGGAAGCGCCACCACCACCTTGACGGGCGTTGGTCTGCTGGCTGGCGCGTTGCTGGAGCGCCGCCTGCTGCTGTTGCCTAGCTCGTTGTTGGCCCGCGGCTTGCGCCTGCTGCTGCTTGGCACGTTGTTGAAGGGATGCCTGCTGCTGACGGAATGCTGCCGATCGCTGACTCGCTTGCTGCTGGGCACTTACCGAAAGATTTCCCCTCGATGACGACCTATTCCCTTCTTGGATACGATTCCGATCGGGACTTTGCGAACCGCGTTGCTGCTGGCGTCCAAACTCCCTGCTGTCGATTTCGCGACGCTGGTTGTTGTATTGCGGCGGAGTCCCCTGTCTGGGGTCCCTCTCTGAGCCACGATTGTAGCTGCTGGATCGCTGTGATCCGTAGGAATTTCGCCCGTCATTGTATTGCACGTTTCGTGACCAATCGCGACCCAGCCCTTGATAGCGCTCCGTCCTGTTGTGGTAGTTCGTCAGATTGTAACTCCGCACCCTGCTCGGAGGAGGACAATAACTGCTTCCCCTACTCCAGCCACCCGGATGCGGGGCGCCGGAAACGTAGCGAGGCCGGTATCCCACTGGGTAGTAGCCGTAGAGGTATGGATCGTAATAGGCCCGGCGGGTGTAGTCATAATAGGCACCCGCGTAGGGATCGTAACCCCAACGCGGACTTCCCGTGCCGACGAAAACGGAGGTAGAGAAACTAGAGTTTCCATAACCATACCCATCTCCGTAGCCCGTGGAGTAGCTTCCCCCCGCGTAATAAGGGTCGTAGGCACATGAGGAGATCGCAAGTGCGGCGAGTCCGGTGATTGCCCCGGCGATTAGACGACGATAGATTTTCATAACGCAAACTAAGACCCGACTAGAGAAACGTCTATTCATCATTTTGTGGGAAAATTTCCAATCGTCTCACGACTCGGACTTTCAGGGCTTGCGCAGCCTCCTTTGGCGGGTTTTCCTCTCTTAATAAATGACAGAGTCCCCTATTCTCATCACGGGTGGAGCCGGCTACATTGGCTCCCACACCGTTCGCGAACTAACTGCATCCGGCAGAAAAATTGTCGTTCTCGACAACATGGATTATGGCCACCCGGAGGCAATCCTCGATGACTCGGTAGAACTGGTGACCGGAAACGTCGGTGACCGGGATCTCGTCCGCTCCCTTTTTGTGAAACATGGCTTTGGTGCTGTCGTCCATTTTGCCGCCTACGCCTACGTCGGAGAGTCCGTCACCGATCCGCTCAAGTATTACTGGAACAACACCGCAGAACCCATTGCCCTACTTCAGGTTATGCAGGAGTTCGGCTGCAAAGCCTTTGTTTTCTCCTCCACCTGCGCCACCTACGGCACTCCAGAGCGGATCCCCATTGATGAGTCAAACCCACAGAACCCCATCAACCCATACGGTCAAAGCAAGCTCATGGTTGAAAAAATCCTCGCCGATTGCGATCACGCATGGGGTCTAAAGTCTGCATGCCTCCGCTATTTCAACGCCAGCGGCTGCTCGGCCGATGGCAAAATCGGCGAGGATCACGATCCAGAAACACACCTCATCCCCCGGGTCTTCATGGCCATTACTGGGGAGATTGACACCCTCGAAGTCTATGGCACGGATTACCCGACACCAGACGGCACTTGCATCCGCGACTACATCCACGTCGAGGATCTAGCTGAAGCACACTCCCTCGCGCTCGACCACCTCCTCGCCGGAAAACCCTCCGTTCGTTGCAATCTCGGCACAGGTCAGGGCATTTCCGTAAAACAGATCATATCCGCCGCCGAGGAAGTTACTGGAAAGACTGTCCCCGTTCGCTACGGCCCCCGCCGTGAGGGCGATCCCGCCGAGCTCATCGCCGATCCCTCCCTCGCCAACGAAACCCTTGGTTGGGTCGCAAAGCACCACGATGTGAATCGCATCGTTGGTTCCGCCTGGGCATGGATGGACGGCCCCCGCAAAGGTCGATACCCGAGGTAGCCGCAGCATTGGTAGTGAAACGAACGAGCATGGACTGAAAAATCAGAACTCCTCCGGCAAATTCAATAGGCCTTGCTAAAATCCCATCTCTTCCCAAAGAATACCCGTCAGTATTCCTTACACGAAGTATCTGCGATGTATTGACATTAATTCTTGCGAACCAATCATTTTCCATCCACTTTGTTGGAAACTCACTTCGCTAAACCCAGATAGGCACAATGAAAAACCCTCAGTTCAAGCTTCCAACTCCACCGAGATCTTTCTCTCGGACCGCTAGGGGTTTCACTCTCGTCGAAATCCTCACCGTCATCGCCATCATCTCAGTCCTGATGACCGCAGGGGCCATTGGCCTTGGCAACCTAACCGCCGGAAAGGGAACCGCCAGCGCGATCGCCACTGCCGAGTCACTTTTCGAGGAAGCCCGTACTATAGCCATCTCGAAACGTTGCAAGGCACGGGTGATGGTCGATATGGATGATTTGGACTCGGACAATTACGGGCGACGCATCGTTGTCGCTCACGAGAAAATCAATAACGACGGAACGGTGGATGCTGGGAACTGGGTTCTCGCTAGCCGAGGCTACACCATGCCTCAAGGCACATTTTTCAGTGAAAAGTATTCCAAGGGTAAGGATGGCTCTGGATCGGTAGAAACAGACAAACCAATGCTAAAAAACGAGGCAGGGACGAATATGCCCGAATACAGCGATAAGACTTACGCGATTTATGAATTCAACGGAGAAGGAATTTTCACAGAGGCAGGCGCTAGCTTCGTAATCGCTGCAGGTGTCCGCCCCAAAGGCAAGGAGCCAAGAACCACCGCTTCTGCCTCAAAGGATTTTGCCGGCTTCGTGATCTGGAGAAACGGTCGGACCTCTACCTACCGCAATCCCGATCAGATGAATATTCCCTCCACTGTTAAAGAATTTTGATCCCTATGAAAAACCCTTCATTCGAAAATATACCCGCTGAGAGATCTCCTCTGCACCTCGCTTCCAAGGGCTTCACCCTCATGGAGACGGTGATTGCCATCGGCGTGCTGGCCGTTCTCTTGACCGGTTTCCTCGCCGTATTCACTCCCGCTGCCCAAGGCATCCGCCGTTCGATCAGCTCCCAGCAGGCGGACAGGTTGGCCTCAACGCTGGAGATCGAACTCACGACACTAAGGACGGATTCTGCAAATCCTAACAACAGCAAAACGTTTTCCACAGGTTTCCAGAAAGCGTTCGATTGGATCAAAGATTCAAATACCTCCGCTAAGGCGATCTTTGTCTATCAATATCGCGGCAACCCAGCTTCCATCCGTGCTGACGGCACCCCCGCCCCGCTACCCACAATCGATGGACAACCTGGCAAAAAATATATCGTGCAGTCGATCGCCCGCCGTGCGGATGAGAAATATTTCGAAGACGATATCGCAGCACTGGAAGGTTCCATCTTTTATGTCAAACCCACCCAGCTTGTTTACAGCGGGTCGGAAATGACCCTCGGTACGATTGGACAGATCGAGAATCCCGACAAAAGCCCGGCAGGCGATGCAGACGCGTACACCGACGCGGTGATCGCTTTTTCCGCCGACTTCTACGGTGTACCCACTAAGGCCAAAACCTATCTAACTGGTGCGGAATTCACCAAACGGTTCGACAATGCGAAAAAACCCATCTTCACCCGCAATCTCGCCGTCCGCCGCTAAAACCCATCCCTCTCATTCCCATGACAACTCAAGGCACCTTCACTCGTCCACTGTCCTCGATCCACCTTCGCCGTAGCACGGCAAAAGGCTTCACACTGATCGAGTTGCTGGTCGCGATGACCATTACGACCATTATCGTTGGGATCCTCGTCTCCATCACTTCTCTCGCGTTGGACACTTGGAATAGGAGCCGTTCCGAAATTCGGGCCGCTCGCCAAGGAAAGGCAATGATCGATTCCATGGCCCGCGACTTCGAGTCCATGGTCGTCCGCAGTGGAAACAGTTTCGAGTGGCTCCTTGCGGAATCAGATCCTGATACAACAGGCCCGAAGGGCAATGGCAGCCCTACCTCCGTGGACCTAACGTTTTTCTCAGCTGCCACTGACCGCTACAACGGACAGATCGGAGACGCTACGGTGGACCTAGGCGGAGATGTTTCCACCATAGGATACCAGCTCATCTACAAGGATCCAATCAGTTCTGCTTCTGATGATGAATTCAAAACTTTCGTCCTCTACCGTAAGCTGGTCGATCCAAAAGAAACGTTCGACAACATTCTCGGCCAAACCAGTCTGGATGGGAAAATCAAGTTCGCGACGACAGGAAGTGATGTGGTCTCTGCCGAAGAAAACTTCATCTGTGAAAACATTTATCAATTCACCGTCACTTTCCACGTCCAAGTCACGGATAGCACCGCATCGCCGGCCACCACGAAGACCGTGGCAATCCCCATCGGTAAAGGGGGCGGCTCGACTGATAAGTTTGCGATCACCGGAAGCGGGATTGTTGCTACGCCCCCGACCTCTTCGGGCGTTACAGCTGCAGAACTTCAAAGCGGTAAGCTCTCCGCCGTCGAAATTTCACTGACAGTCCTCACCGACTTTGGAATCCAACAACTCCGTCGCCGCAGCATTGACAACGATGACCTCCCCGAATTCATCGCCAAGAACTCCTACCAATATTCAAAATTGGTCCCAGTTCCCGGTACCTAGGTCTTTATCGGAAGCGTTTCACCTCATCCAGTCTTCCTTGAAGTTTGAAATTTAAAACTTCATCGCCCGAGAATTCCACGAGACTGGTCCATACTCATATCCCTTTGCTCCGTCCAGTCGATCACTGAAGGAGCTTTGTATTTTCCGCGCTTGGCATCGACCACGTCGTTCGAAGGTCGCGCGACTCCGGAATAGCTTCCTTCCCGCGCGTTTTCTCGATCCAAAGTATTCGTCTCGAATGGCCCTGCCACACGGGCGGATTTTCCGGCATCCCTCGACTTCTGGCCATCCTGTCTAGCTTTCGTCTGAAATCGCGAACCATCCGTATTCCCCGAGTATTCCTGCTTTCCGTAGTCCTTTCCGCCAAGCCATGACTTCTTCTTGTATTCTCCAGTCTTGTAGCGATCGGTCTTCACCTTTCCTTTAAAATAAGCGGACTCACGGTTGCTGTCATACTGGCTGCGCTTGTCGGATTTCGGGATCCAGTTTCCCTCGTCATCCTGCTTATATCCGCCACTCTCAGAAAGTCGTTGAGTCATCGGCTTTGGTCCGTTCTCGGCAGTGGGCCTAGAGGGATCCACCTTGTCACCTGCGCAGGATGCACTAAGCAGCGCGACAATTACCGGAGAAATCCATCTCCCTTTGGCGAAAATACGATTCATCACGGGGTTTGAATTCTGGCTTCGAGTCCTTGATCCGGCACCGCACCTCGCTCCAACGCTTGTGCGTAAAACTCGCGCGCCTGCTCTGGGCGACCGTCTTTCGCGCAGAGCATGGCGAGATTGAAATAGGGCTCACTCGGTATGGGATCGACGGAGATCGCCGATTTAAAGTTGGCTTCCGCATCGTCCATTTCCCCGAGACGATACGAAACCGTCCCAAGCAATAAATAGGCCTTCGCATCGTCCGGAGCCAATGCCACCGCCCGTTTCACGTAAAGCTCCGCAGAGGGTAGATCTCCAGCCTGTAGGTAAGTGTAGCCTAGCATGCGGTGCGCGTAAGGATTGTCCGAGTCCAACTCGATCGCCTTTTGGAAACTCTCCCCTGCAGCAGAAGTTTCACCCAGTTTCATCTGCACCACGCCCAACTTGCAGAGCGCTGGAACATGCCCAGGATGTTGCTCGACCATCATTTCAAAAAGCTCACGCGCAGGCAGCAATCGCCTGGACAAATACGCCTTGGTTGCCGCCCTATCGTAGCTCGCCAACTCGCGATTGAGTTCGTTCGTAGCCCTCCCAACTGTTGCCCGGTCACGCGCGAAAGGAGAGACGAACTCGCCGTCCACCTGCTGATCCGCGACAAGTCGTTGTTCCTCCGGAGTCAACTCCATCTCCACTCCATCGAATAATCCAATCGCTTCTTCGAGCCGCACATCTTCCTTTCCGAGCGCTCTCACTGCCTCCACCAGCAACTCCTTCGCCTGCCGCCTGCGCTCCTGCACACGGAGCTGGCGGCGGATCACCTCCCGCAGCATCTCCACTTCCGCCGGGTCTGCTTTCACCGCGCCACTCGCCAGCGCTCCTTCTTCTTCTCTCAAGCGCTCGGAAAGCTCCGCCATGCGTTTGTCCTGCTCCTTTTTTTCCTGATGAAGCCGGTTGATCTGGCTTTTGGCGATTGCCAGATCCCGCAACGCATCGACCACGTCGTCCTTCGCTACGTTGTTATCCAGATTCAGCCTATCTACCTTTTCGTTGGCTTCACGCAGATCCTTCGCCAATCCCATATTCTGCTCGATGAGCTGCTCGATTCGTCCAGCTTCATTGAGCTTCAGCAACGCAGCCATCTGGTCTCTTTCTTGAAGCAAACCATCGCGCTCCTCACGAAGCTCGGAAAACGCCGCCCGGCTTTCATCCAATTCCTGTTTGAGCGATGCGATCTGCCCATGCGCCGCTTTGAGTTCCACAGATTTCTCTTCCAACGCTTTTTCCAACGCCTGCATCTGCCTGCGCTGCCCCGCCACCACATTGTTCGCAATCTTCCGCTCCGCCTTCAGATCCCGTTCCAGATTTGCTTCCTTCTGGCGCAGTTCCTCCGCCTGCTTCTTCATGATCTCCATATCGGCAGTGAGGATCTCGATCTTCGAGAGCGCCTCGGTATGCTCTCCCCGACTCGTCCGCAGCGCCATCCCCATGGCCTCGCGCTCCTGCTCCAGCTTCTCGATCTGGCTATTGAGCGATTTCATTTCAGACTCAACAGGCGCCGCAGCCATACGTGCGCGCAACGATTGAAGATTCGCTTCCGCTGCCTTAAGTTTCGATTCCAGTGCCTCGTTTAGTCTCCGTAAATCTTCGACCCGTGACGAATCCCTCATCGCCTCATTGCTGCGCCCCTCCGATTCATTGAGTTTCTCTCGCAACCTTTCGACTTCTGACTGCGCATCCTTGAGTCGCCTCGCTTCGAGTGGATCGACTTCGAGAATGCCTTTCGAAAGAGGAATCACTCCCTCTGCAGGATCAATCATCCTAGCCCCCACCTTCGGTCCACCCTCAAGCTCGGCGATCACCCCTTTGTCCTTCTGCATCTGCTCGCCTGCCCTCTTTTGGACCTCGCTGATCGCGGTGGTGGTAAGGTCTCGGCGATTGTTCACCATCCCGACTTTCCACTCCGGGTAGAATTTTGCCACTGAATCGAAAAGCTCACCTGCTTGTCGGTACTTTTTCAGTGCTCCAACAAAATCACCTTCCTTTTCCAGCGTCTCCCCATTTCGAACCGCCAGGTACGCTTGGAAATAGACATCGGACGGATCGAACTGTGGCGTATCCGGGGCCTGCGCCAAGAGCCCGCAACTCATGAATCCAATCACGCTGATCACAACCGCCCATTTCAAACGCGTTTGGGTCCACGCATTTTTTGTAAACATTAGCCCGAAGAAGTAGCAGCCCGAGGAGTTTTCGCAAGCACGAATCCCCGCAGTATCCCGCCCAAATCAGCCACTCTATTTCAAAAAAATCACCTCCCACGCCCGATCAAATCTAACTCGCCCCCCACCTAGATACCGATGCCCACTGGTCGATCTCCCTCATCCTCAACTGGTTAACTTTTCTGAAATTTCATACTTCCCAAATAGCACGGATTCCATTATCTTAAAAATGTCCCACGCAAATTGTGCAGCCTTTTTTGAAAAAGATCCACTTTAGGGTTGATTACAATCCACAAACCTGTGTATCTTCTCTTTCGCAATGGCTGTGCTCCCTTACATGTCCCCAAACATGAACACTACAACCAGCCAAAATGAAAAACACACAAGCAAGTGCCTCCGGCGCTACGGCGCAAGCCGACGTCGACCGTCTCGCAGACTTCGTCCTGTTCACGCAGAGAAGCTGCATTCTTAACCTGTCAACCGAACTCAACAAAGGGAACGTCTCATTCCCGCAGTTCTTCCTCCTAACCTATCTTTCAAGCGAAGAATATCTGACCATGTCCGACATCGCGAAAAAAATGGGCCATTCCACAGCGGCCGCTACAGGTCTCGTGGATCGGTTGGAAAAACTGTCTTACGTTGAGCGCGTACACGCCGCCGAAGACCGTCGCAAGATCATGGTCCGCATCACTTCGAAAGGAGTGGACCTTGTATCCAAGATGCGGAAAGAGATTGCTGTCGATCTCGCCGGCATACTGGCAGGGATGGATGAAGAAGAGGCTGAAACAGTGGAACATACCAATCGTGCCCTTAAAAATCGCGCGATTGCCTAAAGACTTCTGTCTCCCCCCTGAATAATCCAGCTTGGCGATACCCAAGCGCCTCCGTTACGGTTCAACCCGTGACGGAGGCGTTCTTTTTTTTACATCCCTTGGCAAATTTGCCAGGCTTTCATGCATCCTGGATCCCACGTCTTCCGAGCGTCGATGTCCTCGGCGACCGTGAATTCGCACTGCGAAACCTAGCCCCCCATCACGATCATATCATTGCGGAAAAATTTCCCGAAACGGAAACCCGCCACCACGCCGAGCAAATCCACGGTAAGGAAGTGGCAATCGTTTCAGAAAAGAGCACTGAAAATCTCGTCACCCATCCCGGTGTGGACGGTTTGGTTACAAATCTACCCGGCCAACTTCTCGCGATTTATGTAGCAGACTGCGCCGCCATCTATCTGGCAGACCCCGTCACACGATCCATCGCTCTCCTTCACTCCGGAAAAAAGGGAACTGAACTCAACATCCTATCTGAAGGAGTCAGGAAAATGTCCGAGGCCTACGACACGAATCCAACCGACCTCACCTGCATTCTCTCCCCCTGCATCCGCCCACCCGACTACGATATCGATTTCGCCTCCACAATCCGCACCCAAGCGGCCGCCCTTGGCATCAAACACATCCACGATTCCTGCGAAAACACCGCCTCCAACCTCCAGAGACATTATTCCTATCGCCTCGAAAAAGGCAAAACAGGCCGCATGCTGGCCCTTCTCTCGATCAAGTAATCTTCCCTTTCAGCATTTCAGCTTTTCCCATGCTCTCCCCAGCCAAACTCAATCTCTCCCTCCGCCTCCTTGGAAAACGCCCCGACGGATTTCACGAAATCGACACGCTCATGGTGAAACTCCCCGGTCTCGCCGACGAAATCACCATCTCCCCGGCCAAGACCTTTTCCTTCACCTGCGACGACCCCTGCCTCCCGACCGATTCCTCGAATCTGGTAGTGAAAGCCGCCGGAGCACTGTCTGCAGAATCCGGAGAAAAGCTCTCCTTCCATATTCATCTGGAAAAACGCATCCCCCACGGAGCGGGACTAGGCGGCGGCTCAAGTAACGCAGCGACCACCCTTCTAGCCCTGAACAGTCAACTTGAAGAGCCTCTACCACCGGAAAAACTCCACAACCTCGCAGCCGGACTTGGCTCCGATATCCCGTTTTTCCTCTACGCCGGAGCCGCCCGTTGCACCGGACGCGGCGAAATCATTGAGGCCGCCCCCCAACCTCCCCCACTCCAAGTCGTTCTATTCAAGCCTTCCTTCTCCGTCTCCACCCCGGATGCCTATCGCGACTGTTTGGATGCGAAACCTCTCCCCGGCATTCGCCATACCCCACAGCACCACGGTCCACTGACCCTCGTGAACGACTTGGAATCTCCGGTCTTCGCGAAACATCGCTACCTCGCCGAGCTCAAAGACTGGCTACTCCATAGACGTGATACCAAGACCGTCCTCATGTCCGGCTCCGGCTCTACCGTTTTCGCCCTGCTTCAGAAAAACGGCAAACCAGAGAATTTGATCGACTCCGCCCTCAAATACTTCGATTCGAATCTCTGGACTTGGAACGGAATCCTGTAGCTGCCGCGTCTCGCGGCAGGCAGTGAGAGCTGCGTCCCGCAGCAAGTCCAAGAAAAAGGACCGCGAACTTTAGTCCGCAGCCCCCAAAATCTCCCCTTCCACTCCGACAGCCCCCAGAAAATCCGGAAATTTCGGTTCCCATCCCAACTTGGCCAGCTTTCCGTTGCTCACGACCTTGTTCGTCCAGCCCCGCTTCCGGTTCAGATCTCGCGGTCCTGACGGAGGCAGATCCTTCCCGAAAATCTCCGCAAGTCCGGCATAAATTTCCCGCTGTGTCCTCGTCACCGCATCGCAGACATTGAAAATTTCCCCACAAGGAAACGATCCATCAGTAACCAGATGAAACACGGCTCGTGCCGCATCATCTCGGTGGATCATGTTCAAAACGCGCCCCCCATCGTCCTCGATCACCGCCTCACCGCTCAGAAATTTCCGTAAGATCACACTGCGCCCCGGCCCGTAGATTCCTGCGAGTCTCACCACTACTCCACCCGCATCCAAGGCAACACGTTCTGCTCTTAGAAGAATTCTCCCAGTCTCTCTCCCAGGATCCGCCTCGGATTCCTCCGTTACCACTTCTCCATCCATCTGCGCATACACTGAGCTACTTGAAGTAAAAACCAGCTTCGCCTCAGGAAATCGCGCTACCAAATTCCTGCAGCCGTCCAGATACACGCGCCGGTATGCATCCTCTCCGCCACGCCCCGATGCAGCGCAATGCACCACCGCTTCCACATCCGGCAGCTCCGCGACTGAAGCTGGATCGCTCACATCGCAACCAAGAAGTCCATCCCCCCCGCTCAGCGAAGCCCCGAAAACCTCCCATCCGTTGCGGCGGAATACATCCATTACCTCATTACCCAAATACCCGGCACCTAGAACAAGCAAGCGCTTCATTCCGCTGGGAAAACTTTGAATTCCGGCTCCACCCCGGGTGCTTCCGGCCCCATTCCTCCGCCCTTTGAGGCATACCGTTTCACTCCAGACATCTCCGTTCCGGAAAATCGAACCCACGTTTCCTCGTTGGTCATGTCACTGGTTCCCTGTAAAACGATCAAAGTCTCATCCCCCTTCGTGAATCCATACACC
>CAWCXB010000027.1:0-42146 GCA_963799385.1 uncultured Verrucomicrobiae bacterium | reverse complement strand
GAATCCCTTCGTGGTCAGCGATCTCATGGATCGTCTCATCGAGAAGATCGGGCGGGGAGTCGTCTGGCTTCATTTATGTAGAAACCTAAATGGCTGAGCCTGATTGATCGAGTACGGATCTCGTCGATCGCAACCACTCATGAATGTCTCCGTTGGTTTCAACTCCGGGCCTCATTCTACCGGAAAAACTCCGTGGAACTCACCTGAAACTTTGGGAATTTTTCCACTTGCAGCTACTAGACGACTGGTCTAATCAATCCCGCATGAGCCACCCGCACACAAAAGAGCGCATTCTCGATGCGGCGGAGGAGATCATGTGGAAACGCAGTTTTCACTCCGTCGGCCTCAATGAGATCCTGAAAGCAGTCGGCGTGCCCAAGGGATCGTTTTACCATTGGTTCGAATCCAAGGAACACTTCGGAGTTGAATTGCTGAAGCACTACATTGCCGCAGCGACCACGGAAAAGAACCACGCACTTTTCTCGAACGAATCCTGCGACGATCCAATGCCGCGACTTTTGAAATTCCTGGAGACCTCCATCGTGAAATTTGAGGAAGCCGGTGGCCGCTGTCCTTGCCTAGTCCTAAAGCTCGCTTCCGAGGTCACGGATCTCAGCGAGCCGATGCGTGAGGTTCTCGCCGAAGGGATGCGCACTTGGCTCGGGCTGCTCGCTGGAGTCTTCGACGAAGCGAAAACTCTCGGTCGGATTTCGCCTGACGTCGATTCCCAGGCCGAAGCCGAAGTCTTTCGAGACCTTTGGGCTGGAGCGATCCAACGCTCCACCATCCTCCAATCCACCAAGCCGATGCGCCAGGCCCTCGATTTCCTCAAACGGCGGACCGAGTCGTATGCAGCAAACGAAGAATCGAGAGCGCTTCACGCCTAGTCCACTTTCCGAAACTTTTCTCCTCTCCGTTTTGAAAACGATTCCCTCCCCTCTTCATTTCGTCGCATCCGCAACGCTGTTGTTCGCCCTCGGCTCCTGCACACTTGTCGGCCCGGACCATAGTATTCCTGAAAGCGAAGGTGCCGCCTCGTTTAAGGGCGACTCCTCGGATTACGCCACCCGCCTCAGCCGAAACTGGTGGAAGATTTTCGGAGACGGAAAACTTAATTCACTGATGACGGATCTCCAGTCTGGAAACTTCGACCTTCGGGCGGCAGAAGCTCGCCGCAATCAAGCTTATGCAGCGCTAGGAATCAGCCGCTCCCAACTCTACCCACAGGTCTTCAGCGATGGCTCGGTCACCCGGAACCGCGTGACCGAATCCGATCGATTTGGCGGCGGCGGCGCTGGCGGAGGAGGAGGCGGCAACAACTATTTCACGAACTATCAGGTCGGCATGCAGCTCGGCTACGAAGTCGATCTATGGGGACGAGTTCGGCGTATCGTTGAGGCTTCCCGCGCTGAGGCTGACGCGGCAGATCTTTCAGTCGATCAAGTCCGGCTTTCCCTCCAGGCTCAGCTCGCACGTAGCTATTTTGCGATGCGTTTCCTCGACAGCGAGGCCGCCGTCCTAAGACAGGCGCTCGAAACCCGACAGGAAACGCTCGACCTCGCCACCGACCGCTTCGAAGGCGGCGCAACCAGCGAGCTAGACGTGGCCCAAGCAGATTCGGAGCTGGCCGTGACCCGCGCCCAGCTCGTCGCCCTTGAGGCACCCCGCGCCGCACTTGAAAACGCGGTCGCGATCCTCGCCGGGAGAAACCCATCCAACTTCAGCCTTCCTAACAGCACCTTTGAGCGCCCTGCACCCACCGTATCTCCCGGCAGCCCAGCAAGCCTACTCGGCCGCCGCCCCGATGTCTTTATCGCGGAAAGCAACCTCGCTGCAACTTCCGCCCGCATCGGTGTCGCGGAGGCGGACTTCTATCCGCGTGTTTCCCTGATCGGTACCGGCAGCGTATCCTCGGTCGATTCCTCAGATTTTCTCAAATGGTCCAGCCGCGAGTTCTCCATCGGACCACAAGTGGATCTCCCACTCTTTCAAGGGCTTCGCCGAAAAGCCGATTTCGAACTTGCGAAGCAAAAGCACGAGGAAGCTCTCGCCATCTATCAGCAAACCGTTCTCCAAGCCTTCGGTGAAGTCGAAAACGCCCTCGCCGCTCGGCGGGGATCGAACAAGGAAATCGCCGCCCAACAGGCGAGTGTCGCGGCAGCGAAACGTTCGTTCGACCTCTCCGGATTCCGCTACAAGGAGGGAGTCTCAAGCTACCTAGAGGTCGTGGACAGCCAGAGAGAACTCCTCAACGCCCGCCGCCTCGAAGTCCAAGCTCGCGGCCGCTCCTACGAAGCCACCGTCCAGCTCATCCAAGCCCTCGGCGGCGGTTTCACAAAATGAGGTTAATCGTTAGAAGTTATACGTTATGAAATACTTGCTCCCCATCGTTCTCCTCGCCCTCACCCAATGTAAATCCGACAAAGATGCTGCCGGTGCCCCACCTCCGGCCATGCCGATCCAGGTCGCTGTCCCGCTGAGTAAACCTGTGGCGATCACCGAGACCTACACCGGTCGCTTCACTCCCATTGAGGAAGTGGATCTGCAAGCACGTGTGAGTGGCTATCTTGAGTCAGTGCATTTCACGGAGGGACAGAAAGTCGAAAAAGGCGATCTGATGTTCCGCATCGACCCTCGTGTTTTCGATGCCGCCCTTTCCCGTGCTGAGGCTGTCCAGAAACAAGCCAAAGCCCGCCTCAACCTTGCGAAGAGCACCCTTGCCCGTGCTGACAAACTTGTGAAGCAAAGCGCCGTATCTCGCGAAGAATTCGATACTCGAGAAAGTGAACTTGCCCAAGCAGAGGCCGATCTCGCAGCGGCAGAGGCTGGCCTTCGCACTGTCCAGCTCGACCGCGAATTCGCTGATGTGCACGCACCCATTTCCGGTATCGCCGGGAGATTCAACGTCACAGTAGGTAACTTTGTCACCGGCGGAATGGCGGGAGCGACCCTTCTTACCACCATCGTCCCACACGATCCGATCTACTGCAACTTTGAGGTCGATGAACGCCGAGTCCTGGAATTCACACGCATGTTCTTCGATGGAAAGACGGGAGGACGCGAGGGGGAGAAAATGGAAGTCGAAATCGCCGTCTCTGATCGCGACGAATTCGAATTTCAAGGTGTTGTCGATTACTCGGAGAACCAGCTTGATCGCGAAACGGCGACCCTCCAAATCCGCGCCAAGGTGGAGAATGAAAACGAATTTCTCACACCCGGCCTCTTCGCTCGGGTGCGCGTTCCCATCGGCGAACCCGCAGAACGCCTGCTTGTCAAAGACGCCGCCCTCGGCTTCGACCAAGACAAGCGCTTCGCATGGGTTCTGAAGGAGGACAACACCGTCGAGAAACGTTACGTCGAAACCGGCACGCTCGACGGAGACCTCCGCATCATTACTGGCGGTTTGGAAAAGGACGAAAGGATCGCCATCTCTGGAATCCAGCTGCTCCGCCCCGGCATGCCTTTCGCACCGACTACGGTGCCCATGGTTGCCTCTTCTGAACCTGAGAAATCAGACCAATGAAAAATTTCTCCTTCTTCTTCATCGACCGCCCGCGTTTCGCCACGGTCGTTTCCCTGCTGATCATCATCATCGGGACGCTCGCGTATTTCACCCTGCCTATCGCGCAGTTTCCCGAGGTCGCACCTCCTACGGTGGTAGTAACAACAGCCTATCCGGGAGCCACGCCGGACACCATCGCGAAAACCCTAGCCGCCCCCATCGAGCAGGAGGTCAACGGGGTGGAGGACATGCTCTACATGAATTCCCAGAGCACGGCGGACGGTGCCTACAGCCTCACCGTCACTTTTAAGCTCGGCACCGATCTCGATAAGGCGCAGGTGCTGGTCCAGAACCGCGTCGCCCTCGCGGAACCGCGCCTTCCGGAAGCTGTGCGCCGTATCGGTGTCACGGTCCAGAAAGCATCACCCGATCTATTGCTGGTGGTGCAGATGTTTTCAAAAGACGGCACCTTTGATCTCGGCTACGTCTCGAACTACGCCCTGCTCCAAGTCCGCGAAAGGCTGCGCCGAATCGACGGTGTTGGTGAGGTGCGCCTCTTTGGCGGTCGCGAGTATTCCATGCGTGTCTGGATAAATCCCGAGCGCATGGATTTCTACAGACTCTCCGCCAGTGAAGTCGTCGCCGCGCTGCGCGCACAGAATATCCAGATCGCAGCCGGTACGATTGGCCAGCAGCCTCTCGATTCCAAAGTCCCTTTCCAAATCAACGTCACGGCCCAAGGTCGGCTCACCGAGAAATCCGAGTTCGAGAGAGTCGTGGTGAAAACCGGCGAAGACGGACGAATCGTCCGGCTCAAAGATGTGGCTCGCGTCGAACTCGGCTCACTCGATTACAACGTCAACGCCTACCTCGGCGACACCAAGACACTCGCCATGCCGGTCTTCCAACGACCGGGATCCAACGCCCTTCAGACCTCCGCGGATATCCGCGCGGCGATGGACGAGATGGAAGCCGATTTCCCAGAAGGCCTCGAATACGCCATCGTCTATGACCCGACCCAATTCATCGACAAATCCGTTGAAGCGGTAATCCACACCCTGCTCGAGGCTGTGGTGCTGGTTGTGCTGGTGATGATCATCTTCCTCCAATCCTGGCGCGCCGCGCTCATCCCAGTACTCGCGATCCCCGTTTCCCTCATCGGCACCTTCGCCGTGATGCAAGGGTTCGGATTCTCGATCAACAACCTCACCCTCTTCGGCCTCGTTCTCGCCATCGGCATCGTGGTCGATGACGCCATCGTGGTGGTGGAAAATATCGAACGGAACCTGGAGGACGGCCACCCTCCCCGCGAAGCCGCCCGTCGCTCGATGGCGGAGGTCAGCGGCGCGATTTTCGCCACCTCCCTAGTACTACTCGCGGTGTTCGTGCCGACTGCTTTCCTCTCCGGAATTTCCGGGCAGTTCTACAAGCAGTTCGCACTCACCATCGCCGCCTCGACGATGATCTCCGCTCTCGTCTCACTCACCCTCAGCCCAGCGCTCGGAGTGCTTCTGCTGCGCCCGAAACACGGCAAGCAGGATTTCGTATCGCGCGTCCTGGACTTCCTCTTCGGCTGGTTTTTCAAAATCTTCAACCGCGCCTTCGACCGCACGAACAAGATCTACACCGGCTTGATCAAGCGCTCGCTGCGCCTCGGCTTCGTGATGATCCTGCTCTACCTCGGCCTTCTCGCCATCGCCGGCTTTGGCTTCAAATCCGTGCCCGGAGGATTCATCCCTCCCCAAGACCAAGGTTACGCCATCGTCGCCGCCCAACTCCCGACCGGCACTTCCCTGGATAAAACCGACGAGATCCTCCAGCAACTTATCAAGCTTGTCAGCGAAGTGGACGGAGTGGAAAACACGGTAGCCTTCGCTGGATTCAATGGAGCGACCTTCTCCAACGCCACCAACTCCATCGTGATTTTTCCGGTTTTCAAGGAGTTTGGTGAACGTCCCTCGGGCGAGGAGATGTATGCGAAACTCACCGAAGCCGTCCGCAAGGTGGATGCCTTCGGGATCGTCATTCCACCACCGACCGTCCGTGGACTCGGCAATGGAGGTGGATTCAAAATGGAGATTCAGGATCGCGCGGGACTCGGCTACGCGGCTCTAGAACAAGCCACCTGGGGACTCGCCTTCGCCGCAGGGGCTGACGAGAAAATTGGCCAGGCCTTCACTCCGTTCACCTCTTCCGGCCCTCAGTTCTACGCGGATATCAACCGCGAAAAAGCCCTCATGCTCGGCGTGCCTTTGGAAAATTTATTCCAGACACTTGAGATCTACCTCGGCTCCTCTTTCGTCAACGAACTGAACCTCTACGGCCGCACCTATCGCGTCACCGCCCAAGCGGATTCGCCGTTCCGCGACAACGTCGAGGACATCGCGAAACTGAAAACACGCAACACGTCCGGCGAAATGGTCCCGCTTGGTTCCGTGATGGAAATCCGCCAGGCCACCGGACCGGACCGCGTCGTCCGTCACAATCTCTACCCCTCCGCCGAGCTCATCGGAGCCGCAGCCCCCGGCGTTTCCACTGGAGAATCCATCGCGAAAATGGAGGAACTCGCCGGTCAAGTGCTGCCACCAGGGATCAGCTTCGAGTGGATCGATCTCGCCTACCAGGAGGCGAACACCTCCGGCTCCGCAGTCGCCATTTTCCTCATCGCCATTCTCTTCGTGTTCCTCCTGCTGTCCGCGCAATACGAGAGCTGGGGCTTGCCGCTCGCCGTAGTGCTCACCGTCCCCCTCTGCCTAGCCGGAGCCATCTGGGGAATTTTCCTACGCGGCATGGACAACAACATCCTCACTCAGATCGGGTTGGTGGTGCTCGTCGCCCTCGCCTCGAAAAACGCCATCCTCATCGTCGAGTTCGCGAAGCAACTTGAGGAGGAAGGCATGGACCGCTTCGAGGCCGCCGCCGAGGCCGCACGCCTCCGCCTCCGCCCCATCATCATGACCTCCCTCGCCTTCATCCTGGGCGTGGTCCCTCTCGTGATCGCCACCGGCCCCGGCGCGGAAATGCGCCAGGCACTCGGCACTGTCGTATTCTTCGGGATGATCGCCGTGACCTTCTTCGGCATCCTCTTCGCCCCCTTCTTCTACGTGCTTGTCCGCCGTGGTGCAAAGCCTTCCTGAGAACGCGAGGCAACCGATATAAATCGTTCCGAAGCGGATTTCCCGGACGAGATGGTTGACTACGGCAATTTATCGCTTGCTCGCAACGGCAATTTTCGTTACGAGTTTCCCCGTCATGATGAACGTCGTCACATTCAGCCGCGCTTTGGCCGATCCGACCCGCTGGCGCATCGTCCGCTTGGTGATGGATGAGGCGCTGTGCGTATGCGAACTGGCGGACATTCTCGGAATGCCGCAATCAACCGTTTCCAGCCATGTCCAGGTGATCCGTAAGGCGGGGCTGCTAGAGAGCGAGAAATGCGAGAAATGGACCTATTTCCGCATCGAAAGCGAATATCTCAAACTGTTGCACGGCATGGAACGATTTTTCGCCAGTTCCAGTGAAGATGAATGGACCTCAGACGATGAAAAAACCACCGCCAGACTCGCGCAACGGGAAGGCAGCTGCTGCCCAGGGCCGATCAAACTTGCCTCCCGCCGCCGCACGAAATCTCCAACACCTGCAATCCGATGAACCTATCCGAACTCAAGTCCCTGCTCGCTGAGCATCCCGACCGTCATTTCCGTATCAAGCTGCCGGACGGCGAAAGCGTCCCTCTCTCCTTCCACGTCACCGAAGTCGGACACGTGCGAAAGACCTTCCTCGATTGTGGCGGCAAGCTGCGGGAATCCGTTTCTTGCCAGCTTCAGGTATGGGTGGGCGAGGACTACGATCACCGGATTGAAACCAGCAAGATGGCGGCGATTCTCAATCTTGCGAAAGCCTACCTGCCGGACGAAACCGTGCCTGTGGAAATCGAATACGAAGACAAGGTGATCTCTCAATACACAGTCGTCGGCTTCGACCTGACCGACGAAGCCGTGGTGCTCGATCTGGCGCACAAGCATACCGAATGCCTCGCACCCGAGCTGTGCGGCCTTCCGCCACTTCCGAAACGTGGCGACATGAAGTCGGCCTCCCCCGCCCCTTGTTGTGGCCCAACAGGTTGCTGCTGAACCCCTCGGAACGATGAGTGCTATTTCAAAAGACATGTCCTTCATGGACCGTTACCTGACGGTCTGGATCTTCGTCGCCATGGGTGTCGGAGTGCTGGTTGGCAATTTCGTGATCTCCGATCCGGCGGTATTCTTCGCACCGATGACGGTGGGAACCACGAACATCCCGTTGGCAATCGGCCTCATCCTGATGATGTATCCCCCGCTGGCAAAGGTCAGGTATGGCGAGCTTCCTGCGGTCTTCAAGAACTTCAAAATTCTCCGTCTCTCCCTATTTCAGAATTGGGTGCTGGGTCCCATTCTAATGTGGGTCCTTGCCGTTCTATTACTGCGCGATCAGCCGGAATACATGGTTGGCTTGATTCTCGTAGGGCTCGCGCGCTGCATAGCGATGGTTCTGGTCTGGAACGATCTCGCGAAGGGCAGTAGCGAATACGCCGCCGGCTTGGTGGCTTTAAATAGCATCGCCCAAATCATATTTTACAGCGCCTACGCTTGGCTGTTTATCACCGTGCTTCCGCAATACGTCGGTCTCGAGGGTGTGGTCGTTCCCGTCGCGATGGGAGACATCTTCCACAGCGTCCTTATCTATCTGGGAATTCCATTCGCCGCCGGAGTGCTCAGCCGGTTGATCCTGGTCCGACTTAAGGGGGAAGATTGGTATGAAAGTGTATTCATTCCTCGGATTTCCCCGATCACCTTGATCGCCTTGCTCGCCACCATCGTGCTAATGTTCACCTACAAAGGAGATGCAATCGTCCGCCTGCCCCTGGATGTGATCAGGATCGCGATTCCTCTCGTGATCTATTTTGCGGTGATGTTTTTCGTGAGCTTCGTCATGGCAGCGAAACTCGGCGCCGACTACCCGCGCACGGCCAGCGTAGCCTTCACCTCAGCGGGCAATAATTTCGAACTCGCGATCGCCGTCGCCATCGCCGTTTTCGGACTCGATTCTGGAGTGGCGTTTGCTGCGGTGGTCGGACCGCTGATCGAGGTCCCCGCCCTCATTGGTTTGGTGCATGTTTCCTTCAGGCTGCGCCGCCGGTTCTTTCCTCAAGACTCCCCTCTCCCGAACTGAGCACCGCTCTCCGCTCCCGTTCATTGCAACGGGAATTTCAACTCATCCCAACGATAGAACCCGGCTCCTATAGTCGCTCAATACCGAATCCGCACTGGCGTGCCGATCTTCGTTTTGCCGTAGAGGGTCGGCACGAATTCCTCCGGCATGCGAATGCATCCGTGAGAGGCCGGCTCGCCCGGCTGGGGAATCTTACCAATGTGCATACCGATCCCGTAGTCAGTCAGCCGCTGCCAGTATGGCATGGGCGCGGGCACGTAGCGCTCGCCGGGCTGGAGTGGATCTCCGGGGGAAGCGTCGTTGTCCGTTACCTCTCCGTATTCGTTTTCAATCCAGCCATACTTGTTAGAGTACCTTATCCACGATCTTTTCAGTGATCCGATAAGACCCAGGCGATGTTGATCGTCCCTCAGTTCCTGTTGCCACGTAGCTCCATCCGATTTCCCTGCCACCACGCTTCACTGTCGCGATCTGCTCGCTCAAATCGATTTCGACGGCAATTTCGCCCGGTCCCCCGTCGTCATACCATTGGTACATGATGCGGTCCGCCTTACTTGGGGACGAAGGAGTCGTTGGAGCACAGGACTGGAGAGTGCCTACAAAGGCACCTGCGACAGCGATCGAATGAATGTATCGGGCGAAATTCATGGGAGGGTGGGAACCTTTCGTTCTTAGCTCGCTACCTGTAAAGCAGTTTTCGTGCGAGATCACCTAGTTTCGTCAACCTCCCTGTCCCAAGAAATTGCGCTGTATTTATGCGCTTCTCTGCAATAACCCTTCTTCCGCAACCGTTTCAACTGCCCTATGCCACAAGCCCGAACAGCCCTTTTCCTTACATCCCTGCTCCTTTCGCCACTTCAGGCACAGGACGGACAGCAGCTCTACACACTCTATTGCTCCGCCTGCCACGGGGTGGACGGCATGGGCGCCAACGAGGGAGCCTTCCCTCCTCTAGCCGGCAGTCCTTGGGTTCACGGCAATCCCAAGCGCAGCGTGGCCATCGTTCTTAAAGGGCTTCACGGCCCCATCGAAGTGAACGGGAAAAGCTATAATCTCGAAATGCCTCCCCAAGGGGCGGCACTCGATACCAAACAGGTTCAGGCGATTCTGAACTACGTCCACACCGCGTGGGGAAACAAAGGCGAGAAGGTGCCCGGAGACCTCGTCAACGTTGTGAGGGCGGAATACGAAGACCGAGCCGAACCATGGACCGCTCCGGAGCTATTGAAACTTTTCCCGCTCCCGAAAATCGAAACCACCCTAGCGAACCTCACCTCCCGCGTTTACAAAGGCCAGTGGGATCAACTCCCCGATTTCAATAAGATCCAAGCAGAGAACATCGAGGAAGAGCATTCCGGTCTGCTTTCTACATCCATTGCCGGAATGAAAGACGGCTTCGGGATTGTCTGGGAAGGCGATTTCATGGCTCCGAAAGCCGGCACATACGAATTCAATCTGGATGCGGATGATGGCGCTCGCTTAATCCTCAACGGCGAAGCCGTCGCCACAGTGAACGGAGTCGGCCCGATAAACGGCAAACGTGCCAAGGAAGGAAAAGCAACTTTGAAGGAAGGGGCAAACAAGTTCCGCGTCGAATATTTCGAAGCATCCGGCGAAGAGGGAATCGCACTTGGTTGGAAACATTCCGGAACCAAGGATTGGAAATGGCTCTCCGAAGGATCTGGCAAGCCTTCGAAACAGTTCCCATCCATCCCACTCGCGCCAAAAGATGGGAAAACAGTCCAGTATCGAAATTTCATCGAAGGCACAACTCCTCGAGCTATTGGCTTTGGCTTCCCAGGTGGCGCGAACCTCGTTTACTCAGCCGACCACCTCGCTCCGGAACTCGTCTGGTCCGGCGACTTCATGGACGCTGGCCGTCACTGGACGAACCGCGGCCAAGGCAACCAGCCGCCCTCAGGAAAAACCGTGACCAAACTTACCACCCAGCGCTTTCTCCCCAGCGAGGCACGCTTCCGCGGGTACTCTCTCGATCCACAGGGCAACCCGACATTCAAAGTCACCATCGGAGACCAGGTCCTCAGCGATTCCTGGAAACCCGGCCCAAACAAAACCCTGCTTCGTACACTCACACTCGAAGGGGGCACCGAAACCCTAGAAATCCGACTAGGCAAGGACATCACCATCACCGGCGCCGAAACGGCCACCCTCGCTCCCGGCCGCCCCACCACCATCACCTACAGTCTCAAGTAAAGAATCGTCGATTCTCCAACTCGCCCATCTTTCCTGAACACTGAATCCTAGAAAATTCCAAATGCGCTCACTACTTCTTCTCGCCACCCTGATCACACCGGCCTTTTCCCAACAACAATCCGATTTCTACCTCCGCGAGGAAATCCCACTTCCACCAGGTGAAATCATGGAGGTTTCCTCGATCGCCCTGATGCCAAACGAGCAGGTAGCCGTCGCCACCCGCCGCGGAGATCTCTGGATCTGCTCCGGTGCCTACGGCGACGATCTCTCCAAAGTCACTTGGAGCAAATTCACCGCCGGCCTGCACGAGCCGCTGGGAATGTATTACAAAGATGGGTCCTTCTTTCTGACCCAGCGCCCCGAGTTCAGCCGAATCGAAGACACGAATGGTGACGGCAGCGCCGACACCTTCGAAACCATCAATTCCGATTGGGGCATCAAGGGCGACTACCACGAATACGCCTTCGGGACACCGCCCGACAAGAACGGCGATGTCTGGATCACCCTCTGCCTCACAGGTTCTTTCAACGGAGACTCGGATTGGCGTGGCTGGGCCGTTCGCATCACTCCCGAGGGAGAAATGATTCCTACCTGCTCCGGCATTCGCTCACCCGGCGGCATGGGGTTCAACGCGGAAGGAGACGTATTCTACTCCGACAACCAAGGCCCTTGGAACGGATCCTCCTCAGTGAAATGGCTGAAGCCTGGGTCCTTCCAAGGAAATCCATCAGGAAACAAATTCCATAAACTCGCCAACCTTCCCGCCCCTCCGGAGCCGCAAACGAAATCACGCATTCTTACCGAGCGGGAAAAGTTTCCGACGTTTGTCCCACCCGCCGTCGTCCTGCCCCACGGAAAAGTCGGCCAGTCGCCATCCGGCATTGCAGTCGATCTTTCCGGAGGAAAATTCGGACCATGGAAGGACCAGCTCTACGTCGGTGAGCAGACCCACTCCCAAGTCCAGCGAGTCTGCTTGGAAAAGGTCAACGGCCTCTATCAGGGCGCGGTCTTCCATTTCCTCGAAGGCTTCGAGGCCGGCCTTATCCCTGTGAAATTTGACCAAGACAAAGGTGTCCTTTTTGTCGGCGGTTCAAACCGGGGCTGGGCTTCACGAGGCACCAAACCGTTTACATTCGAGCGAGTGAAATGGACCGGCAAGACTCCCTTTGAAATGCTCACGATGCACGCTGAACCCGATGGTTTCACGATCACTTTCACCGAGCCACTCGACAAGAAACTCGCCGCCGATCCAGCTTCGTGGTCGATGGACGCTTTCACCTATATTTACCAGAAAGACTACGGCTCCCCTGAGGTGGACCAGTCCAAACCCACGATCAAAGCGGCAACCGTCTCCGAAGACGGCACCTCCGTTCGCCTCACCGTCGAAGGACTGGTGCGAGGCCACGTCCACCACCTCAAAGCCCCTGGCGTGAAATCCGCCTCTGGCCAATCGCTGTGGCACAACGAAGCGTTCTACACTCTCAACGAGATCCCAGGAAACTGATCGGACTCAAGTCCCGCCTGGAGGGCAAATGGCATCCGCCATCCAGCTCAATCCCGACCTAAGCTCATCAGGATCTGCAGCACATACCAGAACAGCAGGGCCACGCTGGCAAACAGAGAAAGCGAAGCGGCAACGTGTTGGCCCACTTGGTAGCGGTGGATCAGATTGCTGGTATTGTAGAGAATCGCCACCGAAGCGAAGATCACCATCGCTGCAGAGAACCATAGACCCAACGAGATCGGGAGGAAAAACGAAGCGGCAATCAGGCCGAGAGCAATAAATCCGCCGATTTTCAGAAAGCCTCCCAAGAAGCTGAAATCCTTCTTTGTGCTGAAAGCAACCGCCGTGATGCCTAGCACCATTCCAACAGTGATCACTCCTGCCTGCGTGATCAACGAGGTGTCCCCTGTCATCATCATGGCCAGCATGATCAGCGGCAGGAAAATAAGTGCCTCCGCTACGGTGTACAGCGCAAGACCCGCGTACTGCGTAGCCAACGAAGCTCCGCTATTCGCCCACTTCTCCGCCACCCATGAGACAAGCATGAAGGCACCTAGAACAAAGAGCCAAGAAAACTTACTCGCACCCAAGACTTGGAGCGCCATCACACCCAGTCCCATTCTGATAAACAATGCTTCGAGCACCACGAAGAGCCCGATCGCACCCGCGAGGTGCCAGTAGGTCTTCCGGATAAATTCCGCGCGGGAAACTTCCGAGGTATCTGCGACCATCGGGACGGTGTAGGGATTGAGTTGAGCCATGCGAGAATATCTAGGTCACCCTTGAGTCCCGTGCAATCTGGAAATACGCAATTTGTTCGTCGGCGAATCCAAATTGATCTTCCCGGCGAACTCCCTCCCAGCCTATGTTAGCCCATGGACTGGAAACGTATCCTGATTGGCAGATGGAGTTGGAAACGACCCTTCTACTCCATCCTCTCGATCTATTTACTCCTCGTCATCATCGCCATCTTCTTCGCGGACCACCTGATCTTCTTCCCCCCACCCTCTTCGTACAACAAAGACCTCCCCGGCCTGACCTACCTGGCATCATCCCAAGAAGAGACGACGGCGGTTCTCCACCTCAAAGCAGCTTCCGGGAAACCGACCCTACTTTTCAGTCACGGCAACGCGGAAGATCTCGGCGACTGGCTACCGGTCTTCGAAGCGTGGCATTCCATGGGACTCGGGGTTTTGGCTTACGATTATCCAGGCTACGGACAATCCAGTGGCACCCCGTCCGAGGCATCTTGTCAGCGCTCCATCAAGGCTGCGCATCAATACCTAGATTCCCTCGGGATTCCCGACTCATCCATAGTCATCGTCGGCAGGTCCGTCGGCAGTGGCCCGAGCATCTGGTTGGCATCCCAGATGGATGCGAAGGCACTGGTCCTCATCTCACCTTTCACCTCCGCCTTCCAAGTCGCCTTCCCGCTACCCTTTCCATTTCTACCCCGTGACCGCTTTCCCAATCTGAAAAGAATCTGGAACATCGAGCTTCCTCTCCTGATCATCCACGGATCAGAAGACGAGGTGATCCCCGCTTCCCACGGAAAATCCCTGGTTGATGCAAGCCCTGCGAACCTGAAAACGTTTATCCCTATCGATGGAGGAGGCCACAACGACCTGTTCCAACTGCACGGAGACGAAATCATTCGTCGCATCGCCAGATTCGCAGAAGATCCTACGGTCGTCGACCCGTGAATACCGGCCGCCTAACAGACCGGGCACTGATTGATCGTCTGAAAGAAATCGTTCCCCTTGTCGTCCACTAAGATAAACGCAGGAAAATTCTCCACGGTAATTTTCCACACCGCCTCCATACCCAGTTCCGGAAATGCGACGACTTCTTGAGAACGGATATGGTGCTTCGCGAGCAAAGCGGCAGGACCGCCGGCAGAGCCTAGATAAAAGCCGCCGTGCTTCTTACAGGCATCGGTGACTTGTTGGGAGCGATTGCCTTTCGCAAGCATCACCATGGAGCCACCGTTGGACTGAAACAGATCGACATACCCGTCCATCCGCCCGGCAGTTGTCGGGCCGAAGGAGCCGGATGCCATCCCCTCGGGAGTCTTGGCAGGCCCGGCATAATATACCGGGTATTTCCTAAAATACTCGGGAAGCTCACCCTCGGCTTCCAGAATTTCCTTCATCTTCGCGTGGGCGGAATCACGCGCAACGATGATCGTGCCACTCAACGCAAGCGCGGTGGTGACTGGATACTTTTTCAAAGTCTCCAACGTCTTTTCCATTCCCTCATCAAGATTGATCGCCACTCCCTTGAATTTCCAATCCGCGTATTTCTCCGGGATGAAGCGACCGGGATTCTTCTCGAGTTTCTCCAGGAAAATCCCCTTCCGGTTGATCTTCGCCTTCGCCTGGCGATCTGCCGAACAGGAAACTCCAATCCCAACGGGACAGGACGCACCGTGACGCGGAAGCCGGACAACCCGCACATCGAGAGCGAAGTATTTCCCCCCGAACTGCGCGCCAATCCCAATCGCCTGTGCTTCCTTGAGCAGATCCTTCTCCAACTCCAAATCGCGGAAAGCACGACCGTGCTCGTTGCCGCTGGTCGGCAGGGCATCGAAGTAGCGGGTGCTAGCCATCTTCACTGTCTTAAGATTCGTCTCCGCCGAGGTCCCACCGATGACAAACGCCAAGTGATACGGAGGGCACGCGGCAGTGCCGAGCGACTTCATTTTCTCGATACAAAACTGCTTGAGCCGTTCGGGGTTGAGCAGAGCTTTCGTTTCCTGATAGAGGAAAGTTTTGTTCGCGGAGCCCCCACCTTTGCTTACAAAGAGGAATTTGTATTCGTCCCCCTCCGTCGCATAGAGATCGATCTGAGCAGGCAGGTTGGTCTTGGTATTGACCTCCTCAAACATCGTCAGCGGGGCCGTCTGAGAATACCGCAGATTCTCCTTCGTGTAGGTATTATAAACCCCTTTCGTGAGAAACTCCGCGTCATCGCAATCGGTCCAGACCCGTTGACCTTTTTTCCCGATGATCGTAGCGGTCCCCGTATCCTGACAGGCCGGAAGGATCCCATGGGACGCGATCTCCGCATTCTTTAGCAACATCAGCGCGACCATTCGGTCGTTTTCCGAAGCATCGGGATCATCGAGAATCGCCGCGACCTGCGCGAGGTGGCTGCTTCGGAGGGTGAAATTGATCGCACGGATCGCCTCTTGGGCGAGAAAGGTCAGCGATTCAGGATCGACCTTAAGAACTTCCTTACCGCCGAAATCAACGATCTCCGCACCACCCTCGCGGATGAGTTCATATTCCGTTTCATCCGCTCCGAGTGGAAACGGATCCTGATAGAAAAATTCCTTGTCGCTCATCTCGGCGGAACACTAGCCGAAAATCACCTGTCAGTTGAAGCGTTGATTTACGGTTCCGCGAGTTCTTCCAGCTCGCTGTCCAATCTACCAAGCAAACGTTTGGTGTCGTCGAGGTGATGCTGCATGTCGTCGAGACTCTTTGGCTTTTCCGCATGCGGCGCCATCTTCGGCATCATCGCTAGCTGCTGCTTGGCTAGAAGTTGCTTCTTTTCCTCCAGCTTCGCGACCGCCTCATCGAGAGTATCGTAGTCGCTCTTCAACAGTTCCATCACCGCTTCACTCCCCATCACGTAGGTCCTCGTCCGATCAGCCCGTGCGACCGTTATCCCGACGATCCTGCCCTCCAGGTCCACGACCGGCCCTCCAATCTGATCCTTCTGGATCTGCATGTCGGACTGAACTACCCGAGAGAAACCAGACCGCACCCTGCTCACTGGGCCGCCCATAATCTCCATCTGATTCAAGCGCCCGCCAGAAAATTGACCGAAAACTGGCCGATTCGAAAGAGTCACCTCCACCGAGCGCTCCTTCCCTGCGGAATCGATAAGAATGGTGACCTTGTCACCGGGGTGCTTGCTTGAAAGCGCGTTCTTGAGCTCCAGAAGTCCCGAGATCTTGCGCTCGTCCACCTCCAAGATCACGTCTCCCTCGCGAAGTCCTGCCTCAGCGGCTCCGAATTCCGGTTGCACGCTCGCAATCCGGACTCCCTCTCCGGAGTATTTCCCGTCCGCCATGACTCCGAGATGAGCTTGATCCGTCTCCCTAAGATTTCTCTCAAGCACGCTCACCACTCCGAAGGCACCCGGCTTTCCGCTTGGCTGCGGCGCTGTGATAAATTTCCCGAGAGGAAGATCCGATGGAAAAAACTTCGCAGGAACCAGCTTCTGGGAAACCTTCTCTATCTTCCCGGCTCGATTGATCTGCCCACCCTCTCCTAGCTTGAGGAGGGCAAGATCTTCATCCGTATAAACCCCCTCCACCGTTGCCACGAACCCCGTGCGCCCGTCCGGTTGAACCTGAAGACTATCCGCCCACTGGGAAATTTCGCTCCATTTCGTGAGAACCTGCGTGCCATCACCAACCACCGTGCCATAGGCAAGAAACCCACCTCCACGTCTTCCCCCACTGCCCCAGATCCGCACGGTCGAGGCAGCAGCATCCTCAATTACGATCTCCAACGCCCGGTTGAATTCGTCCGACTGATTATTGACAGTTTCTCTTTCGTCGGGACGCATCAAGGGAACGTCCTTCTCCCGTTGTTGCGCCCAGCCGAGTGTGGATGTGCTCAACAGGATCACACAGCATCCGATTTTGATTCGCGACATACTCATTTTGATCTAAAAAGTTCCTCCCGTTTCACCAACTCCACGCTAATTTCAAGCGTCTGTCCGGCCCGGTCAATACCAAGCTTCACCGTGTCACCTACCTCATGTTTGATCAGGACCTGTTGCAAATCTGAACCTTCCCTAATCCTCTCTCCATCGACAGAGCGGATCAGGTCCCCTACCCGCACCCCAGCAGCGGCGGCAGGTGAATTCGGCTCTACCCTCTCGACCGGCACTCCTGTCACGCCACGACGCATTCCCATACCGATCCCCAGCATCGGAGTTTCCGGATTGGCCAACGGATTCATCTGAAGAGTCCCCCATGCCTCACCCGCAAGAAGTCGATCCCAGTCTTCCCGGAATCCATCCACACCTGCATGGTTGTTATTTTTCCAACTCAGCCCGATCGAGGAGTTCACACCGATCAATCGTCCCTCAAGGTCGAAAAGTGGGCCACCGGAATCACCCCCAATCAGCGTGGCATCCGTCGTGAAATAGTTCCCGGGGCCGTCAGACATCACCCGTCCAAAACGGACTGGCGGAGTCCTTGCTGGATCGAATCCAGCGGAGTGACCAAGCGCGATCACCCAGTCTCCCGCCACCAACGGCTTCGACTCACCGAGTTCCACAAAGGGCCACGGCCCCGCCTCCACCATCTTCACCATCCCAATATCCTTCGAATAATTCGCTCCCAGCACTTTCCCCAGCCACTTTTTTCCATCCGGAAAATACACATCCACTTCCTTCATTCCTTGGATCACGTGAGCAGCCGTAAGAATCAGCCCATCCTTAGAAACGATCACTCCGGAGCCTGAAGATCCGACTCCCTCAGAAACCAGAGCCACAGTCGCTGGCATCGTCTTGACCGCGACGGTCCCGACCCTCGATTCCAGCCCGATTAGATCTGCAACAGTCCTAGCTGGCTCGCGCGCTCCGGCGAATGTGGCCGCGATCAGCCCAGTGAGGGATAGAAGGAAAACTCTCATTACTTGAAACAATCGACACCATACCATGGATTCGTCTAGCCATTTCGGTTCCTTCAGTTGCGCAAGATTACTGTTTGAACTTCCTGCCAACCGTCTATTCTTTCCTCCAAGTCCATTCATGGCCAGGCGCAAACAACAGTCAAAACGTGCGAAGAACAAGGCGGCCCCGCCCAAAGGATCCGCGAATCCTCTCTCGTGGCTCCTATTCTGGCCCTTCCATCTCCTTTTTTTCCTGACCCGCGGTTTTTCGACCCCGCTTCGCATTCTCTTTCGACTGTTTGGAACTCCCGCCGTTGCAGGCCTTTACCTCGCCGCCGTCCTTGCCGTCGTCTACGGCTACCGCGCCTCACGCTACGATCTCAACCGCATCAACAAGATGCCTGCCCGCACCATCATTCTCGACCGGCAAGGAGCGGAGATCGGTCGCATTCATGGAGAGAAACGCTCAATCATCCGCTTGAAAGACGTTTCCGAAAGCTTTCGCAAGGCCATCATCGCCCGCGAAGACGAACGCTTCTACTCCCACGGTCCCATCGACATCATCGGAATCGGGCGCGCCATCCTGAAAAACATGGAAGGCAAACGCGAGGGTGCCTCGACCATCACCCAGCAGCTCTCATCCGATGTTTTCCAACTCAAGCAGGGGGAAAAACGCGGTGACCTCCCCCGGCAACTCGACCGAAAGTGCCTAGAAATTGCCATCGCCTTCCGCATCAACGCAACCTACTCGAAAGACGATATCCTCGAAGCCTACATCAACCAGATCAACTGGGGCCGCCAGATCAAAGGAGTCGGTGAAGCCTCCCGCATCTATTTCGAGAAACACCCCGCCGAGCTGACCCTTTCCGAGTCTGCCCTGCTCGCCGGCATCGTCCGCGGCCCGGATGCCTACAATCCTTTCAGATCCATGGAGGCCGCCGAGCGCGAGCGCAACACCACCCTCAAACGCATGGTCGATGCCAATGCCATCACGCAGACCCAAGCGGACGAGGCAAAAAAGGAACCCATCACCGTCCGCCCCACCTGGCGACGCGATTACGATGCCTCCTACGCCATGGACGCGATCCGCCGCGACCTCGAAATCATTCTTGAGGAGGAAAACATCCAACTCGGTGGCCTTACCATCGTCACTACCATCGACCAACGCCTCCAAAACGTCGCCGAGGAAGCGCTCGACAAAAAGCTTCGCGAAACCGAGCGCCTTTCTGGATACCCGCACCAGACACGCGCCGCATGGCAGAACATTCCGGAGGGGAAACGCGAGGAACCGCAATACATCCAAGGCTCCGCCGTGCTCATCGAAAACCGCACCGGCGCCGTCCTTGCCCTCGTCGGTGGCCGCGATGCGAACGAATCCCAGTTCAACCGCGCCATCCAAGCCCGCCGCCAGATCGGCTCCGTATTCAAGCCCTTCGTCTATCTCGCGGCCTTCGACAGAGGCCTGCAACCTTCCACCACCATCTCGGACGGCCCCATCCGTAGAGGTGAAATCAAAGGTGCCCCCACTTGGCGTCCAAACAATTCGGATGGAAAATTCAGTGGCATGCACCCCGCCTCCTACGGCCTCATCCGCTCCCGCAACACCATGTCCGTCCGCATCGGAAACTACGCCGGCCTCGACAAAGTGGCAGAGGTTTCCCGCATGGCCGGCTTCGGCACCGCCATGCCCAAGCAACCCGCCTCCTTTCTCGGCACTTGGGAGGCCAGCCCGTGGGAAGTCGCCACCGCCTACACCATTTTCCCCAACGACGGAAAACGCTTCCGTCCCTATCTAATTTCGGAAATCAAAGATCGCTCCGGGAACATACTCTACACCACTCCCTCCCTACCCTATCAAGCCACCAGCGGTGGCTCCGCGTGGTCCGTCTCAAAAATCCTTCAGCAAGTCGCCACCTCCGGCACCGCCGCCTCCATCAAACGACTCGGCTTCACCAAGGATGCCGCCGGCAAAACAGGCACCACCAACGATTTCAAAGACGCCTGGTTCGCCGGATACACCTCCAATCTCACTTGCGCCGTCTGGGTCGGATTTGACACCCCGAAAAAAACCATCCAGGGCGGCTACGGATCCACCCTCGCCCTACCCGTCTGGGTCGATGTCATGAAAACCGCCGACCGACTCGGCTACAAAGCCGGCGACCTCCACTCAAACATCAAACGTATCAATATCGACCTCTGCAAACTCTCTGGGAAGCGCGTCACGGCCGGTTGTCGCGAGGCCAAGACCGACTACACCGATACCGTTCCCGCAGACACCGCACCGTCCCGAGACGATCTGTGTCCTATCCACCCAGCAAAAGCACAGCCCGTTCGCGAAAGCGACCTTGAGGACTCGCCACCACCACGCGCCCAGCCCATCCGAGAGACCCCACCACCACGCGCTCAACCCGTCCGCGAAACACCCCTCCGGGCTCTCCCTGTCGAATAACTCTCATTTCCCTCAAACAACCTCGCCACCTCACGGCATTACATCCACAACAACTATGAAAACCGGAAAATCCACCATCCACTATCATCAATCCGCCATCTATTCCCAAGGTTTCACCCTCCTGGAAATCGTCATCGTTCTAGGCATCATCGCCGTCATTCTTGGAGGCTCCATCGCCGTGGTCGGGAAAATGGGAGATAGCGCAAAACTCCAACGCGTCACCTCGGATTTCAATACGATCTCGTCTGCCGTGAAAATGTATAAACTCAACGCCGGCACCGTCCCCACCACTTCCCAAGGCCTCGAAGCTCTAGTGACGAAACCTTCCTCCACCCCTATCCCGAAACGCTGGACCCAAGTCGCAACAGAAGTCCCTCTCGACCCCTGGCAGCAACCCTACAAATACCGCTACCCCGGAAAGAAAGACTCCTCAGATTTCGAGATCTACACCGTAGGCAAAGACGGTCAGGAAGGCACCGAAGATGACCTCTCCTCCCAGGACTAGCCGCCGAGTAGCTGCGCTCGTCCCGGCGCAGCCAGTGAAAACCCCGTCCTGGGGTGTGAGCGATGCGTGGCTGGGGACTCCGGCCCCAGGCCGTTCAGGAGGTCTCTGGACTCCTAGATCAAGGAGCGCCTTCACCCTCCTAGAAATCGTCATCGTCCTAGCCATCACCGGCCTCATCATCGGCGGAGCCATCACCGTCGTCGTGCTTTCCTCCGCCGAGCGCCAGCTCCGCACCGCCTCCTCCGATATCGAGCTACTCGCGAAAAAGGCCCGCACCGCCGCGATCCTCCACCAGACACCCTACGCCATCCAGTTCCACCCCGGCCACATCTCCATCCTTCCCCTCGCGGAAAGCTCCGATCTCGAACGATCCACCGCGCTCGGAAATCAAATCGGAGGCACCGAATCCGACACCGAATCCCGCCCAACCCTCCACGAGACCATCGACATCGATCCCGATATCGCACTCACCGTCCGCCACTGGAACACCGAGAATTTCGTAACCCCCAGCGAAACCTTCTTCCCAACCTGGCGCTTCGACCCCGAAGGCCTCTCCGAGCCCCTTACCATCCGCCTGACCATGGGCGAAAGCTACGCCCAAGACACCTACCACCCCCTTACCGCCACCATCTCCGACTCGGAACTTCTTGCGAAGTAGTGATTCGTTATTTGTTAGAAGTTAGAAGTTGAGCAATAAAGTCACTATACGAATCCCATCCACCTCTTCCATCCGTGTATTCCGTCTTTTCCGTGGTCACCAACTCTTCCCCACAACCCCAGCTCTTCATTGAGGTTTAAAGTTTAAAATTTAAAGTTTCCTGACTCCCACCCCACAACTCCCCAAAAAAAGCAAAGGCTTCCTATTATTAGAGGTAGTCCTGGCGCTCGGCATATTCGGAATCGCCTGCACCGGCCTCGCCGTCGCCTTTCACCGCATGGCAGATGCCGCATCTCTCGCCCAGACCGAGCTGGAAATCACCCGCCTGCTCGATTCCGCCCTCACCGAGCAACTCTCCTTCCCCACACTCGAGGAAGGCACCTTCCAAATCCCGGTAGAAGGCACCGACATCGAACTCGACGTAGAAATCCTCCCCATTGAGGACTTGGAAAACCAGGACGGCGAACTTCTGCAGGAAATGTATCACATCACCATCACCGCCAACTGGTTCGCCAGCGGTGCATGGCAATCCCGCTCCGTGGAGACATGGCGCTACAACCTCATGTATCAGCCGTGAAGAGGAGCGGGAGAGTGGGAGAGTGGGCGCGAGGGGAATCCTCGTGCATCGGTATGCCCCCCCCTCCCCCCCTCTCCCCCTCCCCCCCTCTCAAAAACGGCTTCACATTACTAGAGCTCGTCCTAGCCCTCCTCCTCATCGCTCTCCTTGTCGGCATGGTCTTCGCCACCGCGCGGACCTCCCTTGTCTTGGGAAATACCGTTGTCACGACACAGAACGAGGAAATGCTCCATCAGGCATTTTTCGATTTCCTAGAAAACCGTTTTTCCTCCTTACCGGGAAACACTCGCCTCGAACTCGAAGTCACAGACTCCGGCTCGCACTACCTCTCCGAACTCACCCTCCAAGACGTCCCTCTTTCCTTCAACTGGGGAGGCGAACAACGCACACCGAAAGCCATCCGCCTCTCCACGGTGAAACGCCGTTCCGGCTATCTCGATATCGTCTTAAGTTTCTATGAAAACGAGATCATCGAGCCGGAATCCGCCGACGCGTCGGGTGCCGGATTTTCCTCCACGATCACCGATGAAGAACCCTTTGCCGAAATCATCCTGCTCTCCGATGTCGCCTTTTTCGAGTGGCGCGTTCTCGACGGCCGCACCCTCGAATATCAGTACGACTGGGACCTGCCCGGCCGTCTGCCTCTCCAGCTAGAGCTCATCTGCGCCTTCGGAGCCTCCGGTGGTGAAATCCGCCAGATTTTCTGGATCCCACCCCGCCAGAATCCCGAGGTCTTCATGCGCCAGCTTTCCCAAAACGCAGGAGCGGGCAACCCTGGAGAAGGCACGGAAACTCCCGAGATCGACCCCGAACTCCAAGTCCCCATCCCGCCACAAGGCGTTGGCGGCGAGAATGGTGGTAGAGGCAGAGGAAACGGCCAACCCGCAAACCCGAACCCGCCAAACCGATGAGAACTGCCAACCGATCCCCAGTCCCAGTCTCAGCAAAAAAGGGAGCCGCACTCATCGCGGTCCTCTGGCTGATCGCCATCCTGTCACTCTCCGCCGTCACCACCCTCCGCGTCATTTCCTTCGATATGGAATTGGTCACCGCCAAGGTCCACGGCTCCCGCTGCTTCCAGCTCGCGGAAATGGGAATCGCGATCGGCGCAAACCCCGCCGTCGAGCGCAATGATCCTCTCCTCCACCGCATCGACGAGGAAAACAACGAGGAGGTCCACGTTTCCATCACCTCAGAAGGAGCGCGATTCAATATCAACTCCCTCGTGCTCGCCGAGGACAAATCCCTGATCCGCGGCATCTTTACTTACTGGGGTCTCGATCTCGATTCCGCCCAAGCCCTCACCGATGCGCTCAACGACTGGGTCGATGCCGACAGCGAGATCGCCCTCAACGGAGCCGAACTGGAGGACTATGAGAAAATGGGCCGCGTCAACCAGCCCTTCAACCGCCCCTTTTACGATATAGAGGAAATGGCCCTCGTTCGTGGCATGGATCAGATCGAACTCCTCAAACCCGACTGGCGCGAGTGGTTCACCGTTTGGTCCAGCGGCACTCTCGATCTCAACGAAGCCAACGCCGAACTCATCGCCGCCGCCGCCGAGGTCTCAGAATCCCAAGCATCCATCATTCCGGAAACCGTCCGCGGAATCGATGACATTCGCGATACCGAGGACGATGCCCCCTTCCAGGATGTCGCCGCCGCACTTTCCCTGCTTGGCATCGACGCGAATACACGGCAAGACATCGCCCAACGATTTACCGTCGACGACACCACCACCCGCATCACCTCCACCGCCCGCTCCGGAGATTCGAAACGCCGCATCACCGCCATCGTCCGAAATCGGACCGGTCGCCCCGCCCTCCTAGACCGCACCACCGAGATCATTCCCTAAAACCTTAAATTTTAAACTATGAATCTCAAATTCCCGAACCACCCACTCTTCCTTGGAGTTTAAGGTTTAGAATTTAAAGTTTTCCCCTGTTATGGCCAAATCAAACAACAACCTGCTCCTTCTCCCCGGTGAAACCGGTTGGGAAATATGGTCCGCGCCATCCGCCGGACCAGCCGTCCGAGTTTCGGAGCATACCGTCGCCCAAGCTTCGGAAATCGACAAGTTCCCAGCGGGTGACCTCATCCACTTTTTCCCCGTCCGCGCGTTCACCGCCCTCCCCCTTCATGTCCCCACCGGCGATACTTCGCTGTTCCCAGATCTTGCTGCCACCCACGCGGAGCGCGCCGGCCTACGCCCCGATCCCTTCGCCGGGCAACTCACGGACATTTTCCCCATTTTCACGAACTCCGAAGACTCATCCTTTCTCTCCGTCGTTCTCCGTTCCCCGAGTTCCGCCGAACTCCCCCTGAAATCTCCGGTATCCTTCGATATCTCACCTCGTGCCTTCCCCGTCGCTGGAGACACCCTCACTCTTTGGCGCGAACTCGGACAATGGGTTTTTGCCCTCCACCACGCCGGAAAAATTGTCTATTGCCAAGCCACCGCCTCCTCAGGAAATTCGCCGGATTCCTCACTGCTTCGGGAAATCCGTATCGCCACCGCACAGCTTTCCATGCAGGGCATCGAGGTTTCTCCCACCCGTGCCATCGTATGGTCCGAAGATCCCGATACCTCCATCGATGCTCTCACCTCCGCCCTCTCACTGGAAACGGAGCTGGCACCCCGCCCCGTCCCCATTCTCCCGGACCCTGTCAGCAACCTGCTGCCCGCTGATGTCCGAGCCGCCCGCCGCGAGGCACTCAAAAAACGCAACACCACCCTCGCCATCGCAGCCGTCGCAGTTCTCTACCTCGGCACCGCCGCCTACCTCGGCTACCAGCTCTGGCAGATTTCCAGCACCACGAAGAGCCTTCGAGAGCGCATCACCGCCATCGCACCCGAAGGAGAAGCCTTCGCTGCCCATATCGCAAAATGGGACGAACTCGAACACGCCATCGATATCAATTACAACACCGTCGATATCCTAAGCCGAGTTGCCCGATCCATCCCTCCGAATTCCGGCCTCCGCCTCCGCACCGCCGATGTTTCCCCCACGGAAATCCGACTCATCGGCGAAGCCCCCCAGCCCCAGGCGGTCAACCAGTTCTCCCTGAATCTCACCAAAAACAACGACCTCGCCAACTTCGAGTGGCAGACCCCTGAGCCAAAACAATCGAACCGTGGCTGGGAGTTCGTTTTCACCGCTGCCACTCCATCGGCCACTCCCTGAAGCTTTCCTGGGAAATCACACTAGACCCACCTCGTCCTTTCCCTAGACTCCGCACCGACAACTCCCGCCGTCACCGGCATTTTCCCAACGTCAGTCATGTCCGCCCGCGAAAAAAAACTACTATCCATCTTACTCCTCGCGGGGTTCGTGATTCTCAACGTGTTCCTATTCAGCCTCTACAACCAGCGCAAGGCACGCCTCACCAACGAATTTAACACCGCAAAAGGAAACCTGCAGCTTGCCATTGGCTACAGCGACAGCTCCTCCGAAATGGCGGAGGAAATGTCCTGGCTCGCTCAAAACGAACCCGAACCCGCCGCCTACCAAGATATTCAGACCCGCCTCCAGCAATACGCCGAGGTCCAAGCCCGCAACCTCGGCCTCACCATCAAATCTCAGGAACTCTTGCCCACCGATGAAAGCGGCGTGAACTACCACCGCGCCCAAGTAAAAATCAATCTAACAGGCCAGGAGTCAGCCCTCTACCGTTGGTTTGATTCCATCAACGACCCCGCCGCCCTCCGCGCCGCATACCAAATCCGCCTCACACCAAACGGCCAAGACGACACCCTCATCGACTGCTCCGCCACACTCGCCCAATGGTTCCCACCCGCCTCATGAGAAACCTCTTCCATTCGATGTTCAATGTCCAACGTTCAATGTTCGACGTTCGCATCCTCCTGTTCTTATCTTTGACAGTGGGCCTTTCCGCCGACATCCCCAGAAAAGCCCCTCTAACTCGCTACACCGGCCTCTGGACAAACAGCCCTTTTACCTCGAAGCCACCTCCTCCCGAACCTACTACGACCATCAATCCACTCGAGGACTTTACCCTCACCGGCATCGCTCCCGTCCCAGGTGGATACCGCATCACTATCGTCAGCAAGAAGGATCCCGACCTAAAGGAGATCATCGAACCAGGCAGCAAAAGCGATTACAAAATCGTCTCCGTAAACCGGACCCCAGGAAAAGCTCTCGGAACCACCGTCGTGCTCTCCGCTGGAAACATCCAAGGCACCGTCGCCTTCGAACCAGAAATGCTTGTCCTCAAAGCCCCACCCGCGCAGCAACAGCCACAACAGGCAAATCTCCCGCCCGGTGTCGAGCCTCCCGCCAACAAAGACCAAAATTCCGCCCAACGCCAGCCTCGCCCTCGCATCGTCCCGCCTCCTCAGCCAGCTGCCAATTCGAACACGAAAAGCAACGACTCGAACCGCGCCCGCGATCGCCGTCGCTAAACGATTTTTCCCAACATTTTCCAGAAAACCATGCGTCTTTCCGCCCTTATCAGCCTCCCGATCTTTCTCAGCGTTTGCCTAGCCCAAGACGAGGAGCAACCGCCTGCGATCCCCGCGATCGTCCCACCACCGGGAGTCGAGGCCCAGCCTGAGATCGCACCTGAAGCGATCGCCCCGAAGCCACCAGCTGTAGGAAACGCCAACGATCTGATCATCGAGCCCATCATTCAGCCAAAGCTCTCCGGCAACGATCTCGCGGATCTCTACCGATCGTATACAGGCCGACGCGTCATCGTCTCCTCCGCCGCCGCCGGGGCAGAGTTCTCCTTCATCCAACCCGCCTCACCTGAAGACCCCCTGACCAATTCCGAGGCCGCCGAGCTTTTGACAAAAGCCGCCACCATCGAAAACTTCGTGTTTGTCCAAGACTCATCGGACCCCAATCTCTACATCCTCACTCTCGCCACAGCCGGACTCAAGCCCACCGGGCGCGGTGTCTCCGTCTATACGGAAAACGACCCCCTCCCCGAGGGCGATGCCGTCATTTCCTACGTAATGAATCTCAACTACATCAAACCGGACGAGGCAGTACGAACCTTCACACAGATAATCGGACAGTTCGGAGCCTTCGGAAGTATTGCCGCAGTGCCCAACGCCGCTTCCGTTGTCATCACGGAAAACACCTCGCTCATCCGCAAACTCATCGAACTCAAGGCGGAGATCGATAAACCATCCTCACAGGTCGCTACCCGGTTCATCACCGTAAAATACGCCGATGTCACCGAGCTCTCTACCACTCTCAACGAGCTTCTCGGCCAGCAACAAGACACCTCCCGCACCGCAGGCGTCCAGCGTGCCCAACAAAATCAAAACAACAATGCCCCCAACCCGGCCGATGGAGCCGTCCCCGGCGGTTCATCCTCAGGTGAGGAAACTCCCGTCCAGATCATCCCGGACGCACGCACCAATCGACTTTTCGCCATGGGTCGCCCAGTCGACCTCCTTTTCGTTGAGGGTCTCGTCCGCGAGTTCGATACCGAGTCCGACCAACGCAATTTCCTCCGCAGAAAACTCAGGTTCCTCGCCGTCGCCGATTTCCTACCCATCGCCGGAGATGCCCTCACCCGCGCTTTCACTGGCACCGGAAACGAAGGCTCGCAAGCGCAGGAAGGGGGTGGAAACAACCGCCAACAGAACAACAACAATCGCCAGCAGAACAACAGCCTCTTCAACGGTGGTGGCGGCGGCGGTGGGAACCAAGGGGGAAACTCCGGAGACGGATCCACATCGCGAGGCAGTTCCCTTTCCGATCCACAGGTGAACTCAGCCCCCGTTTCCCTTCTCGTCGGACGCACTCTCCTCGTCGCTGACAACATCACCAACTCCATCGTTGTTCAAGGCCCTCCGTCCGGGGTCGAAATCGTAGAGAATCTCCTAGATCAGATTGATGTGAAAGCAGACCAAGTGATGATCTCCACCGTGTTCGGCCAACTTAATCTCGGCAACACAACAACCACCGGAGTCGATTGGCTCCGCGCCTACCGTGGCAACGACGACGCCGGCCTCGCCTTCGGCAACCTAACCGGCGGCCCCGATACAAGCCGTAACCCCGTCGATCTCACAGATCCCACCACCGGACTCGCAATCCCAACCTTCCCCTCCCAAACAGGACTTTCTCTCTACGGAACCATCGGAAACTCACTCGCCTCTTACATCAATCTCCTCGCTTCCCGTAGTGATTTCAACATTCTCTCCCGCCCATCCGTGTTCACCGCGAACAATCAACGCGGCACCATCTCCTCCGGCCGTCGTATCGCCATCCCCACCAACTCGAACCAGTTCTCCGGCGGGGGTGTCTCCACCAACATCGAATACCGCGATGTGGTCCTGAAACTTGAAGTCATCCCTCTCGTGAATTCCGACAAGGAGATCACCCTCACCATCGCGCTTCTCGCGGACGAAGTCATCGGCCAATCGGATTTCATCGAAGGCGTCGGTCGCGTTCCCGTCATCGCCACTCGCGAGTTGCTTACCACCGTTACTGTCCCGAACAATCAGACCATTATCCTCGGAGGCCTGATCACCTCCAACGACACCACCACCACCACCGGCATCCCCATCCTCGGTGATATCCCCGGAATCGGTCGCCTGTTCTCCACCAAAACGGATGGCATTGAACGCAACGAATTGATGATCTTCATCCAGCCTTCCATCGTAAACAACGATCGCTCTCTCGACTACGTGCAGAACAGTATGGACCATCACTACAACGCCTCCGAAACCGCGCGTGCCTTCGGCGAAGGAGAAGTCCTCGCTCCCCTCGACCCCATCTCAAATTTTGGCAACTCCCCTTCACGTGGATACCGCGCTCCCGTCGCCATCCCGATCGAAGACACGGAACGGAATTTCAACAAAAAGACCATCCGTCCTCTACACAAGCGGTAGATCGCCCTGCCCAACAGCCAACAGATCCTCCCGACCAGTGCAACTCGAACAAGCACGGAAGTCACCCCGCATTTTAAATTTCCCCACGCTGCGGAGATTCGGGACCCAGGATGGTCCATGTGATTGTATCTCAAGAAATCCGCGAGAGATTAGACGGAGGTTTTTCTCTCTAGCCCGCGTATCTCATGCTTGATTTCCCGAGCCATGAGAGCGGTCGCACACTGTTGTGGAGTATGGCTCCCTTCAAGGATCGAGTGTACAGCCGTAACAATCGGCATTTCCAAACCAAGTGACTCTGCTCGTTTTAGAATGAAACGGGTGGTGGAAACCCCTTCCGCGACATGCCCGAGCTGAGAAAGAACTTCGTCCAATGTTTTTCCCTCCGCCAAGGCGAGTCCCACTTGGTAGTTCCGCGACTGTTTGCTGCTACACGTCAGATAAATGTCTCCAAATCCCGACAAACCCATCAAAGTCGACTTCCTGACCTTGTGTTTTCCGAGGTAAAGTTTGATTTCGGAAACGGCTCTCGACATCATGGCAGCCCGCGTATTGGGTCCCCAGCCGCAGCCCTCGATGATCCCCGCAGCGATCGCATACACGTTCTTGATCGCACCGCAAATCTGAACCCCCTCAAGATCGTTGTTCGCATACACCCGGAGGCTGTCGTTGGAGAGTGAGGACGCAATTTTGAGGGTTTTCTTACGATTCGTATTGGTGGCAACGACGAGCGCAGTAGGGTCGCCCGCCGCCAGGCCTTCGGAAAATCCCGGCCCTGAAAGGACACCAAAGATGGCATCCCTCCCCAGCAAATTGGCAGCGATTTCAGAAAGCGGCGCACCGGATTCGCGGCTGCAGCCCTTACACCCCCAAATTACCGGAGCCTTGGCTCGCAGTGGCTCAATCGCGGCCAGGATCGATTCAAAAGCACTGACAGGGGTCGCGATGAGAATCAGGTCCACACCCTCCACGGCTTCCGCCAAGTCAGAGGTCACGACAACGTTCTCTGCCAAATTGAAGCCTGGAAGATAGTGATCGTTCTGTCGGGTGAGTGCCGTCTTTGAGGCATCTTCCACCGATCGAAGATACAGATTTACTTCGTGCTTCTTACTAAAATTTATAGCAAGCGCGGTCCCCAACGAGCCACCGCCAATAATCGCAATGGTCGAGGAACTCATGGAACTCTGATATCTTCGAAAAAGCGGTCGAATTTTCCTACCATGTGCTCCTGCAATCCTGCGCTTTTGGCAGAATAAATCGGGGGGCAGACGTATGCAGGCACGTCCAGAGCGTTTCCCGTCACTCGATTCCATGTCAAGTCGAATACCCCTTTGGAGGGCGGACTTCGATTGGAGCGAAGCCCCTCGATTAGATCCACTGGGACATCCTCCATATCAATCATCCTTCCCTCCCCGTCGATGGTCATTGAGGCCCTGCCTCCGCTAATTCTTTTACCCGGTAGCCTGCCTCCGATAACAACGCCGGAATATTCCGGACGGTGGCTCTGTCCTTCTCCTTTTCCTCATCGGGTAAATCAGCATAGGGAATCAGCAGTGGATGATGCAGTTTTTCATTGTTGCGCTCCACAGCAAACTTCCAGCCAGCGCGCGATTTATCCGCCATCCAGCGCTCATGCTCAGCACTTGCTAGCAACTCGATGAGATCCGGATCAAGCTGCATCGAAGAAGGCGGAATCCCTCCCGAGTTAGCGATCTCGTAGCCCAGTGCTTGGAGTTTACTTGGAATGTCCTCCGCCTGTGCGAGATTTGCCGACTGCAAGCCGGGCGAAAGCTCCTCCCAAGGAATGAGGGTGGAATTGGTTTCCGGCGTATCTCCATACTCCCTTGCCTTGCGGCAATAATTCTTGTGGATCGCCTTTGCTAACAATAGTAAATCGGCGGACCGATCCCGGACGAGGCGGTAGAGGCGGTGGATTCCCGGGTAGTTTTTCACCAGTTTTGTGGTGGTGGCATACTCCATCGAAAATCCGCTGGCTGGTGAATTCGCGGCGAGCGCGGCGAATTCCTCGCTGGCAAGAATTTCACCCGGACGGGCTTTCGGTTCGATGCGGGCGGCGCGATTCACATGAGCACCGCTGAAGCCCAGACGACGGACAATGGGATCTTGGTGCAAAAACACTGGCCCGGCGTGAAGTCCTGTTCGGATTTGCAAACGACCCAGACCCGCAGCCTCCCACTCTTCCCGACTGTTCTCGACCATTTCGTTTAACTCGAGAGCAAAACGCCCCGCATCATGAACGAAATCAAACACCGCATACACCGCATCTCCCCAGGTGTTGATGCTATGTGGTGCATGTGAACTAGCCGCAACCACCTCAGAAACCTTGTTGAGAAATTTTTCAATAAAGGCGGGCATCGCAACTTCGGGAAGGGAACTGAATCCCACCACATCAACAAACAGCATGCTTTTCACCGATTGCTGGAGAATGTCTGACTGGGCGCGCTGAGATGCTTGGCGCTGGCGCTGAGGATCGGCTGTCCTGATCTCAACTGGCGGTGGCGCAATCACCCTCGCCTCGATGTTCAATTGCTCCTTCCAAAACTCACAGAATGCTGCGGTTCCTCCCGGAAATCCGGGACTCCCATCCCATACGGCAAGCGGGACGATATCGAGATGGGTTTCTGCGGAAATCTGGGTCGCGATCCCCGCGCTCACTTCAAGCAAATACTGCCACGCAACTTGGGAATTGGGCCCTGCGACTTCGCCTATCTCCCGAACGTTTTCACTGTTCGCCAAAGCATCGTCAAATAGCTTTCCCCAAAGTGTCCCATCTCCTCCATCAAGGTAGGGCAGGATGCTAGTTTCTCTGAAAGATTCGCGCTCCCAAGGAAGGATGATGTGCGAGCGCCCTCCCCGCGAATGCAAGCAGTCGAGAAAAAGAAGATCGGCACCCGCGGCGGCACTCGCCACCCCCACTCTCGCACCAAGTCGGGCGAGTTCGTCTTCAATCAACTTTCGGCAGCCAAAATCGACTTTGGGTGGAAGGTGACCAGCCAGAACCACAAGTTGCAGTGGAGGAAATGCATCGTCCAGACTGTGGGCCGCCCATCCGTGCGCCCGAGACATGTGGCGGGCGAGGTGGCGGGCTTTTGCGAGACTTTCCACTCCTACTCCACGATGTGCGGCCAAGTCCACATAGGCTTGATGGGCTCCATCAAGATCACCCTTTACGACCAAGGCCAAGGCACGGGCATGAAGAGATTCGGGCTCCGCACTTCGGCTTGAATCGGTAAGAAGTTGCTCCGCTTCGGATCTAGCTGCGCACAGGAGTTCTGCCGACCGACCCGCAGCGAGAAAGCGGATCGCGACACATCGATGGGCGGCTTGGAGATTTTTGGACCCTTTCGCACTGAACTTATGAAATATGCGCAAAGCACGATCAAGCTGCTGGTAGCGCGTGCTTGCATCCGGGGTTCCGAGTGCCTTTTCCAAAATGGCATCGCCAAGCTGGAATTGCTGAAATTCGGTAGACGATGTAGGTTTGGTTCTCAGGGTTTAGTTCTCGGTTGAAGGCGAACTCAACGCTAATTCCCGCACCTTTGTTGCCAAGGCTTCTTTTGCGCGGATCACATGAGGTTAAACTACTTGCTTGAAGGACCGTCGCGTGTGGAGCTCAATTGTATGATGCTAAGGTCGTTCATCCTGTTGGTAAACCTTTCGCTCGGCACGGTGATCGCAAAACCTTCCGAACCGATCGCCAACGCGACCGAATACAGGAACGTCCGCTACCTGCCGGACTGGCGATATGCCGACGACCCTTCGCCGGAGCGCGATGGGCAGATCGTGATGGACATCGTGGTGCCGGACGACGGCAAGGACCGACATCCGGTGCTGTTCGTGGTGCATGGCGGCGGATGGTCGACGGGAACCAAGGACGAGGGCGTGGTCGTCGATACGGAAAGCGGGAAACGCGTGTGGAGCCGCAAGACCGAGGGCAATGAGTTTATTTCCGTAGATGGCGGCCTCTACACGGCGGGTGGCGGTGGCGGTGAGCGACAATGCGGTTTTTCTAGGTGCTCCCATCTACGGTTCGGACTGGCAATATCGCGAAGCGGCGGCGGAGATGCCGCATCGGCTGAGGATTCTCGATTTGGAATCCGGTGAGCTGATCCGGGACGTTCCGGTTTCCGGACGCGTGCTTCAGGGAGGAATCGCCCTGGCGGATGGAACGATCTACGTCGCGACCGATGATGGTTCGGTCACGGCGTTCCGGTGAATCTATGAATCTGCGGCCCATCTTGGCCATCTCTCAGATAGGGACGTATTGCTTCGTCAATTTCCCTCGACACGGCCAGTAGACCTGTTAGGGACTCCATTGCTTGTTTCGTATGAACTACCCTAGGGGGATGGTTCAGCGAGACCGGCAACCTTATATTAACCAATGAAAACCCAGACGGTTTCCCGCTTGCGGGAACGATGTGTCGGCGCGCTCTTTTGCGCGGTAATCCTCGCCGGTAATTCGGCGGCCCAGGTCACGAATGTGACGGATCTCGTCAACGCGGTGAACAACGGGTTGGCAAACTCGACGGTCACGGTCGGCCCTGGAACTTTCCTGCTCACAGCGCCTTTAAAGCCCAAGGCAGGAATGACGATCAAAGGGGCGGGGATCGGCCAGACCATTCTGACGAACGATCCATCCTGGAGCCCGTCCACGGTGAAACTCCCGGAGGGTGGAGTTACCGCGTCTTCCATCGAGACGGGTGCCTACATTTTCAGCCTGGCAACGAACACCCATGGGGTAACACTATCCAACATGACGCTCACGGGACCGGAGCTGCACGGCGCCCTCTACGGATACAACACCGATAACCTCCATCTGCACGACCTCGTGATCCAGGACTTCCGCTGGAGCGGAATACGCACCTTCGCCATGGACGGGGCGAACATCCACGACTGCGAGTTCATCGACGCGGGCGGCGCTTGGTCGGGCGGCGCTCCTGCCACGTCCGGCGGCATCACCGGGGGCGGCATGTATGTCACCTGGATGAAAACTTCGGAGATCTGGAACAACCGTTTCCGCCGGACGAAATCAGGAAACCAATTCAATTTCTACGGAATCAAGGGCCGGCAGGGGCGCAATTCGCGCATCCACCACAACACAATCAACGTGAACTTCTCCATCGAGTTTCCCTTTGAAAACGACGAGTTCATGGAAATCGACCACAATGTCTGCAAGGGGGTGATTTCCATTCCGAAAAGCGGTGGCGGCCCCGTTCCAGCCGGAGGCTACACGTTCCATATCCACCACAATTATTTCACCACCTCCTATGCGGTGGAACTGACCCGTAAGGGAGTGGAGATCAACAACAACCTCTTTGATTTCAAGACCACATCGGACGGGGGGAACTTGTGCTCTTCCTTCGGCACGACGGCAGCGCAAGGTTCGCTCAGTTTCCATGACAACCTTGTCAAAAACCCGGGGCGCGGGGTATTTTGGTCGGATCCGGTTTACAACGATCTGAGCTTCCGCAACAACCACATCATCACCAACACCACGGTTACCCCGAGGACGGATGGGCTTTTCGGATTCAACGGCGGCTGTGATTTCAGCACCATCACAATCGCGGACAATATCATCGAATGCATAGGTCAAACCCGCCCTCTTTTACGGAACTCCGCCAGCAACAGCGCCCTCATCAGCAACAACAGTCTCACAAACGTGAGCGGAACCGGCAACTACGCGAACCCGGACACAGGCGCTCCGCGCGGGCCGCTCGCACCCATCCAGTTCACCTGTGGGGTGAATGATGAATACACCGTCGATGGGTGGAATTTCTTCGAGACACCCACCGTCTTCCAGTTGTCCCCGGCAGCAGATTCCTTTGTCCGCGGCGGCACCTACTCCGGATCGAACTACGGCACGGATCCCATCCTTCACGTCAAGGATTCCTCGGGATCGAACAACGACCGCCAGGCCTTCCTGCGCTTTGATCTTTCCGGGATGACCCAGGACGCCGTCTCCGCGAAACTGGTGCTCACGGTGGAATCTATCGGCGGCGAGTCCGTGACCAACCGCCCCGTGGATCTCTGCCTCGTCACCTCGGACGGCTGGTCTGAAACCGGGGTCACCTGGTCCAACAAGCCTACCATCGGCACGAACATCGTCAGTTTTATCGTGACGGCGGCCATGGTCGGCTCGGAAATCGAGCTGGATGTCACATCGCTGGTTAACGCGGAAAGGCAGGGCGACGGCCAGATCAGTTTCGCCCTGCTCCAGCCAAACACCGCAGGTGCCCTCGTTGCCTTCGGATCAAAGGAAGGCACAGCTCCCGAATATCTTGAAGTCGATACCACCCCGCCGCAGGTCACCTCGGTTGCGGCCAGTGAAGATTCTTTCACCCGTGATGGAAGTTACGCTTCAACGAATTACGGAACCGCAGCGAACCTCACGGTGAAGTCCAACAGTAGCGGCTACAACCGTCGTTCCTTCCTCAAGTTCCCTGTAGCGTCGTTGGCCGGGTTGACCCAATCCAATCTGATTCTGCGCTGTGACTCCATCGGCACGGAGGGAAGCTCCGGCCATGTGGTGGAGCTCCGCCAAGTCACCAACGACACCTGGAGCGAGGGAGGGGTGACATGGAGCAACCAACCCGGTTCGGGAACTTTGATCAATAGTTTCGTGGTTACGGCTGCCGACGTCGGAAATGAAATTTCCATCGACGTCAGTTCGTTTGTTGCTGCGGAGGCGGCGGGCGATGGCACGGCAAGCTTCGTCCTCACCCAGCCTTCCAACGGAAACCGCACGATAAACTTCTCCTCCAAGGAAGGAAGCAGCGGAGCGCGTATCGAATCCACCCCATAACCCTGTTTTCCTCGATCCCTGCGCGGGCCGCCAAGGAGATCCTGTGGCCCGCGCATTCTTAGGCAATTTCATTGCCGCAATCCCGTGACGTTCTTGCAAGGGAGATATTGGAATTCGCCCGTGCCGATGATCCCGAACAGGAATGATTCTTGGTTTACCATCTTTATAGTAGTTGGTGGACATCGAAAATACCGATTCGACTGGAATTGCTGAAATCAGCGACTGATCGCATACGCCTCAAATATCATCCCTGGAGCTAGGAGACACATGCTTGCGAGCACTTTCACCGTCCCAATCCGGAATTTGCCGTGGGTTCGATTCAGAACCTGAAGCAAAGCGGCCCCCGTGAGGATCGCGTAGAAAAACGGCCGGACCAGCATGGAATCGTTTTGTACAGCGAACACCAGGGATGCCGCTCCAAGTAAAGTCAGGGGCAAGGAGAGTGCCAGCTCGTCCGTCGCACGGATTTCCCTGTCGTCGAATTTCATTGAATGTTCCCATAACTCCGTCCCGGAAGAAGCCAACAGGCAAAGCATGGCAAAGCAGATGAATTCACGTGAAATGATCATCTGCTGGATTCCGAGGTTCGGCAGATAGACGTGCGCAACTAGAGCTGTTCCGTAGGCGAAAGCAACCCCACCGATACCGTGTTTCGCATAAGAGATTTCATGGGTGCCTTTTGACGAAAAAAGCGCAAGGGCGAAGTAGCCTAACACAAGAATGCACGCAACCAGCAGATAGGCATATACGGATCTGGGAAAATTCAGAACAGTAAGGACGAGTGCGGAAATCCCTGATACGATCACCGCCAGTCGCAGCACCTTCCGGTGCCTGACAGCGAATCGCGCTGGATCGTCGTTCATTGCGCCATCAAGGATTTTCGCAGTCATGCGAACTGCCCAGACGGCAAGCCCGAGAGCCACATAGGCCTCCCATGGGTGGTAGTTCACTCGCCACGTCTTGGCGAAAAGGAACAGCCACACCACTGCGATCAGCGGTGCGTCAAATCCGATCAGGTTCAGATAAAGCCACCAAGGCTTTCTTACTTTTTCCACGTGCAAAGCTTCCTCTCCAACCCCCTGAAACGCAAGCGCCGACTACATCGCTTCCCGCAGAACAGGAGGCAAAGGAGCACCGATCGCTTCAGCTGTGGCTCGCAACAATTCGACCTCTCCATCCTCCAAAACCCCGTCATCCGTGGCAACCAACGCGCAGAGACGAAGGATTTGCTGCTTTACGAGAGGTGTCGAGGCATCCATTTCCGGCAAAGCTCTGGCCACCTCGCCCAAGCTTGGAGCACTGCGAGGCAAATCGCGTCCGGTAATTTCCCTATACTCAGCACTTGCTCGCACAAGTGCCGAGTCGCCGCCTGCAAGCTCCGCAAAGGCCCATAGAATCCGGCTCATTTCAGCTTCCAGAGAAGCCAGTTTTTTATGCCTCATCGCCGGCACAGGCTTCAGTCCCAAGCCGATCTCAACGTGCCTCTCGATCACTTTCTGAAGCATAAATTCGAAAAGGTTCACCTCTCCGTCAGCTGTGATCAGCGCTTGGCTTGTTTTGACAAAATCCGCCGCTTCCGTGCGGCTCATTTTCCGCAACCAAGAGAGCGCCAGATCCACCAACGCGAGTTTTCCAGAGGAAGTATAGCTCTCTAATTCACGGCTCCAGGAAATCGTTCGCTCCAGATCGTCACCTTCAACACCGTGTCGCTGGAGAAGCTCTTTCGCAGCTTCTCGCCCATCCGAATCCGTGGCGACCAATAGCCCGAGCACCACGGTTTTCGCATCCTGTTTCGAAAACGCTGTCACGTTGCCATCACGCAGCTCCTCCCGGATGCGAGAGCCGGTTTCTAGATCCATCCTCCCGCTGTCTCCGATCTCCCCTGGGGCCTTTGCAATTTGAGGAGACTCAGGAGTGCCTGCGAAGCCCATCGCACCCCCGAACTCTTCCGCCCGCACCGGGTCTGCTTTCCCTTCCTTCATCTGCCCCTTCCAATTTGGATCAATCGCGAGAATCCGTTTTTCCAACGGCGGATGCGTCGCCATCAGCATATTGAAACCGCTACCCGCGAAAAACATGTGCCGCGCTTCAATCGCTTTCGCCGAAGAAATTTTCCCGTGCTCGCTGAAACCGCCGATCTTTTTAAGCGCATCAGCGATACCTTCAGGATTTCTGGTAAACTGGACCGCCGAGGCATCCGCCAAGTATTCGCGCTGCCGGGAGATGGCTGCCTGCAGCATCCTCGCAAACAACACGCCAATCGATCCGACCAGCCAAACAGCGAGTCCCGCGAGGATGATCGCGAGAACGATTCCGCCACCCTTTGAGTCCCGCGAACCACGCATGAAGCGAAACGATTCCAGCATGATTCGTCCCAGTATCGAGAGCATGACCAACCCGAAAATCCAGCCCATCAGACGCATATTCAGCTTCATGTCACCGTTGAGAATGTGACTGAATTCGTGAGCGACCACCCCTTGGAGCTCTGCTCGAGTCAACCTTTCCAGAGTCCCCCGCGTCACACCCACCACGGCGTTGCTCGGATCGGTACCAGCCGCGAATGCATTGATCCCATCCTCCTCGTCCATGATCCACACCTCAGGCACCGGCAGGCCCGAAGCAATCGCCATTTCCTCCACCACATTCAACAGCCTGCGTTCGGATAGATCGGTCGTCGTCGGCTCCACCTGCCTGCCACCCAGGCTCTGAGCCACGACTTTTCCCCCTCCGGAAAGTTGTGCCAGTTTGATCCAGCTACCGATCATGATCACTCCACCAACCACAACACTAACCACCCCGAAAAGCGACGGATCCCACCATCCGATCTCGGGTGCGGCGTAAGTTCCGCTGGAATCTCTCGTGCTGAAGGAAGTGACTCCGATCGCTACGAAATACATCACCACGATCACTCCGATCACGGAGAGAAGAAACCACCAGACCAGCAGTCGGCTCGACTTTCTGGCTCGATCCTGTGCCTCGAAAAAGTTCATCGGAGGTCCACCGGCGGGTGTCAGAACTGCACCTTCGGAGCCTCGCGCTCGGCCTCGTCGTCGATCTCGAAGGGAGAGGCCTCGTTGAAGCCGAACATTCCCGCAACCATATTGTTGGGGAACACTTCACGCTTATTGTTGTCGCAGTACCGAGTCATTGTAAGCTTGCCGAGAAAACGCAACCTTGTTTTCAGTCGTAGTGAGCTCCTCGCTGAGTTGCATCATATTCTGATTGGCTTTCAGGTCGGGATAAGCCTCGGCGACGGCAAACAAACGCCCCAGCACACCACCAAGACCAGCCTCTGCTTTTCCGAGTTTGTCCATCGAGGCAGCATCTCCCGGAGTCGCCGACTCACGGGCACCGGCGGCCACATTGCGAGCTGCAATCACGGCTTCAAGGGTCTCACGTTCATGGCTCATATAAGCCTTCGCGGTTTCAACCAGATTCGGAATCAGATCGTGGCGCCGTTTCAATTGCACATCGATCTGCGAGAACGCGTTCTTGTACATGTTCCGCAATTTCACGAGGCCGTTGTAAACGCCCATCATGAAAATTCCGATAAGGGCGACCAGACCGACCACCACGACAACTCCGATTACAAGTGCTGAAATTCCGCTCATTTTATTAGATTTGCGGCGAAGCTAGCACGCGCGATCTCGTTTGCCAGTCCAAAACGCGGAACTAGCGCCTCCGCCCCCTGTCACCCCAAAGTCCACGCCCTTCGAGCAGTCTCTCCTTCATGTCCGCAGAAATCGAATCATTGCCGTTGATGAATTCCGTGGCAGCCGCTTTGTCCTCCTGCATCCATCTCGCAGCGACCACACCAGTTGCTCGATTGCGATCGCCTTCGTCTTCAATGAGCGCTGCGACTTCGACCAATTCCGCTGGGGACGAGGTCCGATTGCTGAATACATAGGTTTCAGCCGCGCTGTCCTTCACCTCAGCTGATGTCTGACTCTTGACGAAATCCAAGGCCGCCGCGCTATCCGCAGCTGCCCAGATCGGCATGACATCCCGCATTGAATCACTTTTCGCCTCGTCGTCATCAAGGCTGGCGAGCCAATCCATTGAGCCTTTCACGTCTTCGCGCGCGTAGCTTTTTGCCACGGAAGGAACTGCATCTCGCATTGCCTCCTTATCACTCATTTTTCCGATCTCTGCCGCTGCTAGTTCCGGGCTCGTCTGAGCAAGTCCCTCAATCGCGGATGCCAAGGCCCGCCCCCGTTGATCTTCCGGAAGTCCATTCGCCCAAGCCTCCGCCTCGGCGAAGTTCGCCGCGCCCCACCGACGGCCGATCGTATCGTTCGCGTCGCGTCGTGCGTCCGGCTCCATCTCGGACGCCATGGCTGCCGCTTTGGCTGGATCGTCTTTTGCAACTTCCGATACGACCGATGACATCGCATCATCACTTTTGGTCGTTAGGGAGGAAGCCCAATCCATTGCCGCTTCCGGATCTTGCTTCGCCCATTCTCCAGCAATAATCCCGCCAGGTCCCTGGCCTCCAAATCTGCCACGCCCTCCGCCCATCATGTTCATCATCGCAAATTGCGCCGGATTTGAGGTGTAGTATTTCGCCGCGTTTACCGGATCGGTTCCTGCCCACCCTTGGAGAACTGTGGGGCGAACGAAGGCTCCCGCCATTCCCATCGTGTCCGTGTATGCCATGGCTGCCGTGGGATCCGTCTCGGACCATTTTCCAAAAAGGAGGACCGCAGCAAGAATCCGTTCGTTGAACGGTAGGCTATCAAGTTTTTCTGCCTCCGAGGCAAACTGATCGGGACTTAGGCTCCCGTAAAAGTCGAGTAGCCCTTGCACCCTTCCGCTCTGCCCTGGTTTCCGGTAGATCTCATCGACGCTCCGGACGGGTTTCTTCCTCCCCGAAGAATCCATATTTCCTCCCATCTCGCTCCTATTTGAACCTCGCGTTCTCCCTTCTGCGGCAACTCCATTCGCCTCCGCATCGCTACCTCCTGCGCCGCTTTTCCCAACGCCAAATCCAACTCCAAGTCCGAGCACAAGCGCCACTCCCGATACCAAAATGTTTTTGTTCATGTCTGTGAATGTTCCGTTCTCCAGCACAACCCCACCAGTGAAAAAAAGTCGCAAAAAAAGGGCCGTATCCGAAGATACGACCCTTTTTGAAAAACAAACAATCCCCAGGATTAGCGCTTGGAGAACTGGAAGCGGGCGCGAGCACCTGGCTGACCTGGCTTCTTACGTTCTTTCATCCGTGGGTCACGAGTCAAAAATCCTTCTGGCTTGATGACCTTGCGGTTCTCAGGATCAAACTGTGTAAGCGTACGGGAAATCGCGTGGCGAATCGCGATCGCCTGTGCGTGCTTTCCTCCGCCCTTTACAATCACGTTAACATCGAACTTGTTCACCATGTTCACGACCTGAAAAGGGGCGATCACCGAGTTCTGAAGGTCAATGGTAGGAAGATAGTCTTCGAACGGGAGACCGTTGATGGTCACCTCACCGGATCCCTCTTTTACCCAGACACGGGCGACGGCGGTTTTGCGGCGACCGTGGCGCTTTCTGTGGCGGTTGCTGGCATAATAATTGGTATTTAAAAATGAATGTTTAGCGGACCTCGTAAGCGACTGGCTCTTGAGCTTCGTGCGGATGTTCTGCACCGGCGTAAACCTTGAGCTTGCCAAACTGGGCACGTCCGAGGCGGGTCTTAGGAATCATACCCCAAACCGCACGCTCGACGAGAAGGATTGGGCGACGCTCGCGAACCTTGCGCGGAGTTTCCACCTTTTTCCCGCCAACATAGCCGAGGAAAAGCGTTAAATTTTATCCGTTTCCTTGGTCCCGGAAAGGACGACTTGGTCCGCATTGACCACGACGACAAAATCGCCTGTGTCAACATGGCTGGTGAAGGTCGGCTTGTGCTTGCCCCTGAGCAGGCGGGCAGCTTCCACGGCAACTTGGCCGAGGACTTTGCCTTTCGCGTCGATCACATACCATTTGCGGTCGATTTCGGTGTGGCTTGGCGGAAAATGTCTTCATTTCGATAATTTGGAAGCCTCGTGGAGAGGCGCGTCTAATCGCTCCCTCCCGAGGGGGCGCGGAACTTAGGCACCCGCCCTCACGGTGTCAACCGGGAAATATTCGGAAAATTTCATCCGGCTACATCGCCGTCGAATAGAGGAGCAATTCTGCGGACTCGCCCGATTCGCACGGGAGTCGGCCCGTCGATTGCTTT
>CAWCXB010000026.1:0-26523 GCA_963799385.1 uncultured Verrucomicrobiae bacterium | reverse complement strand
TCACCGCCACCGCCACCCGCCGTGTAGAGGCCGCCACCTACGGGAACAAACTCATTGCCCTCGGTCTTGCGGCTCCACACGCGTTTCCCGCTTTCCGTATCGACGACCACGCCCTCGTCCTTGGTTCATGCCGGCCATCCGCCGCCATGCACCACGAACAGCACCGGATGTCGGTCCTTGCCGTCGTCCGGCACCACGATGTCCATCACGATCTGCCCATCGCGCTCCGGCGAAGGGTCGTCGGCATATCGCCAGTCCGGCAGGTAGCGGACGTTCCTGTATTCGGTCGCGTTGGCGATCGGTTCGGAGGTTTTGCGATGACCGTGCCGAGCGAAAGGTTTACCAACAGGATGAACGACCTTAGCATCATACAATTGAGCTCCACACGCGACGGTCCTTCAAGCAAGTAGTTAAACCTCATGTGATCCGCGCAAAAGAAGCCTTGGCAACAAAGGTGCGGGAATTAGCGTTGAGTTCGCCTTCAACCGAGAACTAAACCCTGAGAACCAAACCTACATCGTCTACCGAATTTCAGCAATTCCAGCTTGGCGATGCCATTTTGGAAAAGGCACTCGGAACCCCGGATGCAAGCACGCGCTACCAGCAGCTTGATCGTGCTTTGCGCATATTTCATAAGTTCAGTGCGAAAGGGTCCAAAAATCTCCAAGCCGCCCATCGATGTGTCGCGATCCGCTTTCTCGCTGCGGGTCGGTCGGCAGAACTCCTGTGCGCCGCTAGATCCGAAGCGGAGCAACTTCTTACCGATTCAAGCCGAAGTGCGGAGCCCGAATCTCTTCATGCCCGTGCCTTGGCCTTGGTCGTAAAGGGTGATCTTGATGGAGCCCATCAAGCCTATGTGGACTTGGCCGCACATCGTGGAGTAGGAGTGGAAAGTCTCGCAAAAGCCCGCCACCTCGCCCGCCACATGTCTCGGGCGCACGGATGGGCGGCCCACAGTCTGGACGATGCATTTCCTCCACTGCAACTTTGTGGTTCTGGCTGGTCACCTTCCACCCAAAGTCGATTTTGGCTGCCGAAAGTTGATTGAAGACGAACTCGCCCGACTTGGTGCGAGAGTGGGGGTGGCGAGTGCCGCCGCGGGTGCCGATCTTCTTTTTCTCGACTGCTTGCATTCGCGGGGAGGGCGCTCGCACATCATCCTTCCTTGGGAGCGCGAATCTTTCAGAGAAACTAGCATCCTGCCCTACCTTGATGGAGGAGATGGGACACTTTGGGGAAAGCTATTTGACGATGCTTTGGCGAACAGTGAAAACGTTCGGGAGATAGGCGAAGTCGCAGGGCCCAATTCCCAAGTTGCGTGGCAGTATTTGCTTGAAGTGAGCGCGGGGATCGCGACCCAGATTTCCGCAGAAACCCATCTCGATATCGTCCCGCTTGCCGTATGGGATGGGAGTCCCGGAGTTCCGGGAGGAACCGCAGCATTCTGTGAGTTTTGGAAGGAGCAATTGAACATCGAGGCGAGGGTGATTGCGCCACCGCCAGTTGAGATCAGGACAGCCGATCCTCAGCGCCAGCGCCAAGCATCTCAGCGCGCCCAGTCAGACATTCTCCAGCAATCGGTGAAAAGCATGCTGTTTGTTGATGTGGTGGGATTCAGTTCCCTTCCCGAAGTTGCGATGCCCGCCTTTATTGAAAAATTTCTCAACAAGGTTTCTGAGGTGGTTGCGGCTAGTTCACATGCACCACATAGCATCAATACCTGGGGAGATGCGGTGTATGCGGTGTTTGATTTCGTTCATGATGCGGGGCGTTTTGCTCTCGAGTTAAACGAAATGGTTGAGAACAGTCGGGAAGAGTGGGAGGCTGCGGGTCTGGGTCGCTTGCAAATCCGAACAGGACTTCACGCCGGGCCAGTGTTTTTGCACCAAGATCCCATTGTCCGTCGTCTGGGCTTCAGCGGTGCTCATGTGAATCGCGCCGCCCGCATCGAACCGAAAGCCCGTCCGGGTGAAATTCTTGCCAGCGAGGAATTCGCCGCGCTCGCCGCGAATTCACCAGCCAGCGGATTTTCGATGGAGTATGCCACCACCACAAAACTGGTGAAAAACTACCCGGGAATCCACCGCCTCTACCGCCTCGTCCGGGATCGGTCCGCCGATTTACTGTTATTAGCAAAGGCGATCCACAAGAATTATTGCCGCAAGGCAAGGGAGTATGGAGATACGCCGGAAACCAATTCCACCCTCATTCCTTGGGAGGAGCTTTCGCCCGGCTTGCAGTCGGCAAATCTCGCACAGGCGGAGGACATTCCAAGTAAACTCCAAGCACTGGGCTACGAGATCGCTAACTCGGGAGGGATTCCGCCTTCTTCGATGCAGCTTGATCCGGATCTCATCGAGTTGCTAGCAAGTGCTGAGCATGAGCGCTGGATGGCGGATAAATCGCGCGCTGGCTGGAAGTTTGCTGTGGAGCGCAACAATGAAAAGCTGCATCATCCACTGCTGATTCCCTATGCTGATTTACCCGATGAGGAAAAGGAGAAGGACAGAGCCACCGTCCGGAATATTCCGGCGTTGTTATCGGAGGCAGGCTACCGGGTAAAAGAATTAGCGGAGGCAGGGCCTCAATGACCATCGACGGGGAGGGAAGGATGATTATTATGGAGGATGTCCCAGTGGATCTAATCGAGGGGCTTCGCTCCAATCGAAGTCCGCCCTCCAAAGGGGTATTCGACTTGACATGGAATCGAGTGACGGGAAACGCTCTGGACGTGCCTGCATACGTCTGCCCTCCGATTTATTCTGCCAAAAGCGCAGGATTGCAGGAGCACATGGTAGGAAAATTCGACCGCTTTTTCGAAGATATCAGAGTTCCATGAGTTCCTCGACCATTGCGATTATTGGCGGTGGCTCGTTGGGGACCGCGCTTGCTATAAATTTTAGTAAGAAGCACGAAGTAAATCTGTATCTTCGATCGGTGGAAGATGCCTCAAAGACGGCACTCACCCGGCAGAACGATCACTATCTTCCAGGCTTCAATTTGGCAGAGAACGTTGTCGTGACGTCTGACTTGGCGGAAGCCGTGGAGGGTGTGGACCTGATTCTCATCGCGACCCCTGTCAGTGCTTTTGAATCGATCCTGGCCGCGATTGAGCCACTGCGAGCCAAGGCTCCGGTAATTTGGGGTTGTAAGGGCTGCAGCCGCGAATCCGGTGCGCCGCTTTCTGAAATCGCTGCCAATTTGCTGGGGGAAGGATGCCATCTTCGGTGTCCTTTCAGGGCCGGGATTTTCCGAAGGCCTGGCGGCGGGCGACCCTGCTGCGCTCGTCGTTGCCACCAATACGAATCGTAAGAAAACCCTCAAAATTGCGTCCTCACTCTCCAACGACAGCCTCCGGGTGTATGCGAACAACGATCTTGAGGGGGTTCAGATTTGCGGTGCGATCAAGAACGTGTATGCGATCGCTGCGGGGATCATCGAGGGCTGCGGCTGGGGACCCAATACGCGGGCTGCCATGATGTCGAGAGCCGTTTCCGAAATCAAACTTTACCTCGGAAAACACAAGGTCAGGAAGTCGACTTTGATGGGTTTATCGGGATTTGGAGACATTTATCTGACGTGTAGCAGCAAACAGTCGCGGAACTACCAAGTGGGACTCGCCTTGGCGGAGGGAAAAACATTGGACGAAGTTCTTTCTCAGCTCGGGCATGTCGCGGAAGGGGTTTCCACCACCCGTTTCATTCTGAAACGAGCAGAGTCACTTGGTTTGGAAATGCCGATTGTTACGGCTGTGCACTCGATCCTTGAAGGGAGCCATACTCCACAACAGTGTGCGACCGCTCTCATGGCTCGGGAGATCAAACATGAGATACGCGGGCTTGATAGAAAGACCTCCGTCTGATCCCTTGCGGATTTCTTGAGATACAATCACATGGACCATCCTGGGTCCCGAATCTCCGCAGCGTGGTGAATTTTGAAATGCGGGTGACTTCCGTGCTTGTCCGAGTCGCACTGGTCGGGAGGATCTGTTGGCTGTTGGGCAGGGCGATCTACCGCTTGTGTAGAGGACGGATGGTCTTTTTGTTGAAATTCCGTTCCGTGTCTTCGATCGGGATGGCGACGGGAGCGCGGTATCCACGTGAAGGGGAGTTGCCAAAATTTGAGATGGGGTCGAGGGGAGCGAGGACTTCTCCTTCGCCGAAGGCACGCGCGGTTTCGGAGGCGTTGTAGTGATGGTCCATACTGTTCTGCACGTAGTCGAGAGAGCGATCGTTGTTTACGATGGAAGGCTGGATGAAGATCATCAATTCGTTGCGTTCAATGCTATCCGTTTTGGTGGAGAACAGGCGACCGATTCCAGGGATATCACCGAGGATGGGGATGCCGGTGGTGGTGGTGGTGTCGTTGGAGGTGATCAGGCCTCCGAGGATAATGGTCTGATTGTTCGGGACAGTGACGGTGGTAAGCAACTCGCGAGTGGCGATGACGGGAACGCGTCCGACGCCTTCGATGAAATCCGATTGACCGATGACTTCGTCCGCGAGAAGCGCGATGGTGAGGGTGATCTCTTTGTCGGAATTTACGAGGGGGATGACTTCTAGCTTCAGGACCACATCGCGATATTCGATATTGGTGGAGACACCGCCGCCTGAGAACTGGTTCGAGTTCGTGGGGATGGCAATGCGCCGGCCGGAGGAGATGGTGCCGCGCTGGTTGTTCGCGGTGAACACGGATGGGCGGGAGAGAATGTTGAAATCACTACGGGAAGCGAGGAGATTGATGTAAGAGGCGAGTGAGTTTCCGATGGTTCCGTAGAGAGAAAGTCCTGTTTGGGAGGGGGAAGGTTGGGATTGCGAGTCCGGTGGTGGGATCTGTGAGATCGACGGGGTTACGGCTTGTATCGGGGCCGCCGGTTAGGTTGCCGAAGGCGAGGCCGGCGTCGTCGTTGCCACGGTAGGCGCGGAGCCAATCGACTCCGGTGGTTGTTGTGTTGCCGAGATTAAGTTGGCCGAACACGGTGGAGATCATCACTTGGTCTGCTTTCACATCAATCTGATCTAGGAGGTTCTCTACGATTTCGACCCCGGACGGAGGGCCTTGAACAACGATGGAGTTGGTGATGTTGTCAGCGACGAGGAGAGTGCGTCCGACGAGAAGGGAAACGGGGGCTGAGTTCACCTGTGGATCGGAAAGGGAACTGCCTCGCGATGTGGATCCGTCTCCGGAGTTTCCCCCTTGGTTCCCACCGCCGCCGCCACCACCGTTGAAGAGGCTGTTGTTCTGCTGGCGATTGTTGTTGTTCTGTTGGCGGTTGTTTCCACCCCCTTCCTGCGCTTGCGAGCCTTCGTTTCCGGTGCCAGTGAAAGCGCGGGTGAGGGCATCTCCGGCGATGGGTAGGAAATCGGCGACGGCGAGGAACCTGAGTTTTCTGCGGAGGAAATTGCGTTGGTCGGACTCGGTATCGAACTCGCGGACGAGACCCTCAACGAAAAGGAGGTCGACTGGGCGACCCATGGCGAAAAGTCGGTTGGTGCGTGCGTCCGGGATGATCTGGACGGGAGTTTCCTCACCTGAGGATGAACCGCCGGGGACGGCTCCATCGGCCGGGTTGGGGGCATTGTTGTTTTGATTTTGTTGGGCACGCTGGACGCCTGCGGTGCGGGAGGTGTCTTGTTGCTGGCCGAGAAGCTCGTTGAGAGTGGTAGAGAGCTCGGTGACATCGGCGTATTTTACGGTGATGAACCGGGTAGCGACCTGTGAGGATGGTTTATCGATCTCCGCCTTGAGTTCGATGAGTTTGCGGATGAGCGAGGTGTTTTCCGTGATGACAACGGAAGCGGCGTTGGGCACTGCGGCAATACTTCCGAAGGCTCCGAACTGTCCGATTATCTGTGTGAAGGTTCGGTACTGCCTCGTCCGGTTTGATGTAGTTGAGATTCATTACGTAGGAAATGACGGCATCGCCCTCGGGGAGGGGGTCGTTTTCCGTATAGACGGAGACACCGCGCCCGGTGGGCTTGAGTCCGGCTGTGGCGAGAGTGAGGATGTAGAGATTGGGGTCCGATGAGTCTTGGACAAACACGAAGTTTTCGATGGTGGCGGCTTTTGTCAAAAGCTCGGCGGCCTCGGAATTGGTCAGGGGGTCTTCAGGTGAGGCGGGTTGGATGAAGGAGAACTCTGCCCCGGCGGCGGCGGAGGAGACGATGACGCGTCGGCCTGTATATGATCGGTAGAGGTCCGCAAGGTCGTTGCCGGAGAGCTTTGGCTGAATGATGGGCTCGATGATCAGATCGTTGGCGTTTCCTACAGCAGGTGGCTTTGGGGCGATCGCTTCAGGTGCGATCTCAGGCTGGGCCTCGACTCCCGGTGGTGGGACGATCGCGGGGATCGCAGGCGGTTGCTCCTCGTCTTGGGCTAGGCAAACGCTGAGAAAGATCGGGAGGCTGATAAGGGCGGAAAGACGCATGGTTTTCTGGAAAATGTTGGGAAAAAATCGTTTAGCGACGGCGATCGCGGGCGCGGTTCGAGTCGTTGCTTTTCGTGTTCGAATTGGCAGCTGGCTGAGGAGGCGGGACGATGCGAGGGCGAGGCTGGCGTTGGGCGGAATTTTGGTCTTTGTGGGCGGGAGGCTCGACACCGGGCGGGAGATTTGCCTGTTGTGGCTGTTGCTGCGCGGGTGGGGCTTTGAGGACAAGCATTTCTGGTTCGAAGGCGACGGTGCCTTGGATGTTTCCAGCGGAGAGCACGACGGTGGTTCCGAGAGCTTTTCCTGGGGTCCGGTTTACGGAGACGATTTTGTAATCGCTTTTGCTGCCTGGTTCGATGATCTCCTTAAGGTCGGGATCCTTCTTGCTGACGATAGTGATGCGGTATCCACCTGGGACGGGAGCGATGCCGGTGAGGGTAAAGTCCTCGAGTGGATTGATGGTCGTAGTAGGTTCGGGAGGAGGTGGCTTCGAGGTAAAAGGGCTGTTTGTCCAGAGGCCGGTGTAGCGAGTTAGAGGGGCTTTTCTGGGGATGTCGGCAGAGAGGCCCACTGTCAAAGATAAGAACAGGAGGATGCGAACGTCGAACATTGAACGTTGGACATTGAACATCGAATGGAAGAGGTTTCTCATGAGGCGGGTGGGAACCATTGGGCGAGTGTGGCGGAGCAGTCGATGAGGGTGTCGTCTTGGCCGTTTGGTGTGAGGCGGATTTGGTATGCGGCGCGGAGGGCGGCGGGGTCGTTGATGGAATCAAACCAACGGTAGAGGGCTGACTCCTGGCCTGTTAGATTGATTTTTACTTGGGCGCGGTGGTAGTTCACGCCGCTTTCATCGGTGGGCAGGAGTTCCTGAGATTTGATGGTGAGGCCGAGGTTGCGGGCTTGGACCTCGGCGTATTGCTGGAGGCGGGTCTGAATATCTTGGTAGGCGGCGGGTTCGGGTTCGTTTTGAGCGAGCCAGGACATTTCCTCCGCCATTTCGGAGGAGCTGTCGCTGTAGCCAATGGCAAGCTGCAGGTTTCCTTTTGCGGTGTTGAATTCGTTGGTGAGGCGTGCCTTGCGCTGGTTGTAGAGGCTGAATAGGAACACGTTGAGAATCACAAACCCCGCGAGGAGTAAGATGGATAGTAGTTTTTTTTCGCGGGCGGACATGACTGACGTTGGGAAAATGCCGGTGACGGCGGGAGTTGTCGGTGCGGAGTCTAGGGAAAGGACGAGGTGGGTCTAGTGTGATTTCCCAGGAAAGCTTCAGGGAGTGGCCGATGGAGTGGCAGCGGTGAAAACGAACTCCCAGCCACGGTTCGATTGTTTTGGCTCAGGGGTCTGCCACTCGAAGTTGGCGAGGTCGTTGTTTTTGGTGAGATTCAGGGAGAACTGGTTGACCGCCTGGGGCTGGGGGGCTTCGCCGATGAGTCGGATTTCCGTGGGGGAAACATCGGCGGTGCGGAGGCGGAGGCCGGAATTCGGAGGGATGGATCGGGCAACTCGGCTTAGGATATCGACGGTGTTGTAATTGATATCGATGGCGTGTTCGAGTTCGTCCCATTTTGCGATATGGGCAGCGAAGGCTTCTCCTTCGGGTGCGATGGCGGTGATGCGCTCTCGAAGGCTCTTCGTGGTGCTGGAAATCTGCCAGAGCTGGTAGCCGAGGTAGGCGGCGGTGCCGAGGTAGAGAACTGCGACGGCTGCGATGGCGAGGGTGGTGTTGCGTTTTTTGAGTGCCTCGCGGCGGGCGGCTCGGACATCAGCGGGCAGCAGGTTGCTGACAGGGTCCGGGAGAATGGGGACGGGGCGGGGTGCCAGCTCCGTTTCCAGTGAGAGGGCGGAGGTGAGAGCATCGATGGAGGTATCGGGATCTTCGGACCATACGATGGCACGGGTGGGAGAAACCTCGATGCCCTGCATGGAAAGCTGTGCGGTGGCGATACGGATTTCCCGAAGCAGTGAGGAATCCGGCGAATTTCCTGAGGAGGCGGTGGCTTGGCAATAGACAATTTTTCCGGCGTGGTGGAGGGCAAAAACCCATTGTCCGAGTTCGCGCCAAAGAGTGAGGGTGTCTCCAGCGACGGGGAAGGCACGAGGTGAGATATCGAAGGATACCGGAGATTTCAGGGGGAGTTCGGCGGAACTCGGGGAACGGAGAACGACGGAGAGAAAGGATGAGTCTTCGGAGTTCGTGAAAATGGGGAAAATGTCCGTGAGTTGCCCGGCGAAGGGATCGGGGCGTAGGCCGGCGCGCTCCGCGTGGGTGGCAGCAAGATCTGGGAACAGCGAAGTATCGCCGGTGGGGACATGAAGGGGGAGGGCGGTGAACGCGCGGACGGGGAAAAAGTGGATGAGGTCACCCGCTGGGAACTTGTCGATTTCCGAAGCTTGGGCGACGGTATGCTCCGAAACTCGGACGGCTGGTCCGGCGGATGGCGCGGACCATATTTCCCAACCGGTTTCACCGGGGAGAAGGAGCAGGTTGTTGTTTGATTTGGCCATAACAGGGGAAAACTTTAAATTCTAAACCTTAAACTCCAAGGAAGAGTGGGTGGTTCGGGAATTTGAGATTTATAGTTTAAAATTTAAGGTTTTAGGGAATGATCTCGGTGGTGCGGTCTAGGAGGGCGGGGCGACCGGTCCGATTTCGGACGATGGCGGTGATGCGGCGTTTCGAATCTCCGGAGCGGGCGGTGGAGGTGATGCGGGTGGTGGTGTCGTCGACGGTAAATCGTTGGGCGATGTCTTGCCGTGTATTCGCGTCGATGCCAAGCAGGGAAAGTGCGGCGGCGACATCCTGGAAGGGGGCATCGTCCTCGGTATCGCGAATGTCATCGATTCCGCGGACGGTTTCCGGAATGATGGATGCTTGGGATTCTGAGACCTCGGCGGCGGCGGCGATGAGTTCGGCGTTGGCTTCGTTGAGATCGAGAGTGCCGCTGGACCAAACGGTGAACCACTCGCGCCAGTCGGGTTTGAGGAGTTCGATCTGATCCATGCCACGAACGAGGGCCATTTCCTCTATATCGTAAAAGGGGCGGTTGAAGGGCTGGTTGACGCGGCCCATTTTCTCATAGTCCTCCAGTTCGGCTCCGTTGAGGGCGATCTCGCTGTCGGCATCGACCCAGTCGTTGAGCGCATCGGTGAGGGCTTGGGCGGAATCGAGATCGAGACCCCAGTAAGTAAAGATGCCGCGGATCAGGGATTTGTCCTCGGCGAGCACGAGGGAGTTGATATTGAATCGCGCTCCTTCTGAGGTGATGGAAACGTGGACCTCCTCGTTGTTTTCCTCGTCGATGCGGTGGAGGAGAGGATCATTGCGCTCGACGGCGGGGTTTGCGCCGATCGCGATTCCCATTTCCGCGAGCTGGAAGCAGCGGGAGCCGTGGACCTTGGCGGTGACCAATTCCATATCGAAGGAAATGACGCGGAGGGTGGTGACGGCGGAGAGTGACAGGATGGCGATCAGCCAGAGGACCGCGATGAGTGCGGCTCCCTTTTTTGCTGAGACTGGGACTGGGGATCGGTTGGCAGTTCTCATCGGTTTGGCGGGTTCGGGTTTGCGGGTTGGCCGTTTCCTCTACCTCTACCACCATTCTCGCCGCCAACGCCTTGTGGCGGGATGGGGACTTGGAGTTCGGGGTCGATCTCGGGAGTTTCCGTGCCTTCTCCAGGGTTGCCCGCTCCTGCGTTTTGGGAAAGCTGGCGCATGAAGACCTCGGGATTCTGGCGGGGTGGGATCCAGAAAATCTGGCGGATTTCACCACCGGAGGCTCCGAAGGCGCAGATGAGCTCTAGCTGGAGAGGCAGACGGCCGGGAAGGTCCCAGTCGTACTGATATTCGAGGGTGCGTCCGTCGAGAACACGCCACTCGAAAAAGGCGACATCGGAGAGCAGGATGATTTCGGCAAAGGGTTCTTCGTCGGTGATCGTGGAGGAAAATCCGGCACCCGACGCGTCGGCGGATTCCGGCTCGATGATCTCGTTTTCATAGAAACTTAAGACGATATCGAGGTAGCCGGAACGGCGTTTCACCGTGGAGAGGCGGATGGCTTTCGGTGTGCGTTGTTCGCCTCCCCAGTTGAAGGAAAGAGGGACGTCTTGGAGGGTGAGTTCGGAGAGGTAGTGCGAGCCGGAGTCTGTGACTTCGAGTTCGAGGCGAGTGTTTCCCGGTAAGGAGGAAAAACGGTTTTCCAGGAAATCAAAGAACGCTTGGTGAAGCATTTCCTCGTTCTGTGTCGTGACGACGGTGTTTCCCAAGACAAGGGAGGTCCGCGCGGTGGCGAAGACCATGCCGACAAGGAGAGCGATGAGGAGGAGGGCTAGGACGAGCTCGAGCAATGTGAAGCCGTTTTTGAGAGGGGGGGAGGGGGAGAGGGGGTGAGGGGGTGGCATACCGATGCACGAGCGTCCCCCACTCTCCCACTCTCCCACTCTCCCGCTCCTCTTCACGGCTGGTACATGAGGTTGTAGCGCCATGTCTCCACGGAGCGGGATTGCCATGCACCGCTGGCGAACCAGTTGGCGGTGATGGTGATGTGATACATTTCCTGCAGAAGTTCGCCGTCCTGGTTTTCCAAGTCCTCAATGGGGAGGATTTCTACGTCGAGTTCGATGTCGGTGCCTTCGACCGGGATTTGGAAGGTCCCTTCCTCGAGTGTGGGGAAGGAGAGTTGCTCGGTGAGGGCGGAATCGAGCAGGCGGGTGATTTCCAGCTCGGTCTGGGCGAGAGATGCGGCATCTGCCATGCGGTGAAAGGCGACGGCGAGGCCGGTGCAGGCGATTCCGAATATGCCGAGCGCCAGGACTACCTCTAATAATAGGAAGCCTTTGCTTTTTTTGGGGAGTTGTGGGGTGGGAGTCAGGAAACTTTAAATTTTAAACTTTAAACCTCAATGAAGAGCTGGGGTTGTGGGGAAGAGTTGGTGACCACGGAAGACACGGAATACGCGGAAGGAAGAGGTGGTTGGGAATCGTATGGTGACTTTCTTGCTTAACTTCTAACTTCTAACAAATGAACACTACTTCGCAAGAAGTTCCGAGTCGGAGATGGTGGCGGTTAGGGGGTGGTAGGTGTCTTGGGCGTAGCTTTCGCCCATGGTTAGGCGGATGGTTAGGGGCTCGGAGAGGCCTTCGGGGTCGAAGCGCCAGGTTGGGAAGAAGGTTTCGCTGGGGGTTACGAAATTCTCGGTGTTCCAGTGGCGGACGGTGAGTGCGATATCGGGATCGATTTCGATGGTCTCGTGGAGGGTTGGGCGGGATTCGGTGTCGGATTCGGTGCCTCCGATTTGATTTCCGAGCGCGGTGGATCGTTCGAGATCGGAGCTTTCCGCGAGGGGAAGGATGGAGACGTGGCCGGGGTGGAACTGGATGGCGTAGGGTGTCTGGTGGAGGATCGCGGCGGTGCGGGCCTTTTTCGCGAGTAGCTCGATATCGGAGGAGGCGGTGCGGAGCTGGCGCTCGGAGGAGGAAAGCACGACGACGGTGATGGCTCCGCCGATGATGAGGCCGGTGATGGCTAGAACGATGACGATTTCTAGGAGTGTGAAGGCGCTCCTTGATCTAGGAGTCCAGAGACCTCCTGAACGGCCTGGGGCCGGAGTCCCCAGCCACGCATCGCTCACACCCCAGGACGGGGTTTTCACTGGCTGCGCCGGGACGAGCGCAGCTACTCGGCGGCTAGTCCTGGGAGGAGAGGTCATCTTCGGTGCCTTCCTGACCGTCTTTGCCTACGGTGTAGATCTCGAAATCTGAGGAGTCTTTCTTTCCGGGGTAGCGGTATTTGTAGGGTTGCTGCCAGGGGTCGAGAGGGACTTCTGTTGCGACTTGGGTCCAGCGTTTCGGGATAGGGGTGGAGGAAGGTTTCGTCACTAGAGCTTCGAGGCCTTGGGAAGTGGTGGGGACGGTGCCGGCGTTGAGTTTATACATTTTCACGGCAGACGAGATCGTATTGAAATCCGAGGTGACGCGTTGGAGTTTTGCGCTATCTCCCATTTTCCCGACCACGGCGATGGAGCCTCCAAGAATGACGGCGATGATGCCTAGAACGATGACGATTTCCAGGAGGGTGAAACCTTGGGAATAGATGGCGGATTGATGATAGTGGATGGTGGATTTTCCGGTTTTCATAGTTGTTGTGGATGTAATGCCGTGAGGTGGCGAGGTTGTTTGAGGGAAATGAGAGTTATTCGACAGGGAGAGCGCGGAGGTGGTGCTTCGCGGACGGGTTGAGCGCGTGGTGGTGGGGTCTCTCGGACTGGGCTGGGCGCGTGGTGGTGGCGAGTCCTCAAGGTCGCTTTCGCGAACGGGCTGTGCTTTTGCCGGGTGGATAGGACACAGATCGTCTCGGGACGGTGCGGTGTCTGCGGGAACGGTATCGGTGTAGTCGGTCTTGGCCTCGCGACAACCGGCCGTGACGCGCTTCCCAGAGAGTTTGCAGAGGTCGATATTGATACGTTTGATGTTTGAGTGGAGGTCGCCGGCTTTGTAGCCGAGTCGGTCGGCGGTTTTCATGACATCGACCCAGACGGGTAGGGCGAGGGTGGATCCGTAGCCGCCCTGGATGGTTTTTTTCGGGGTGTCAAATCCGACCCAGACGGCGCAAGTGAGATTGGAGGTGTATCCGGCGAACCAGGCGTCTTTGAAATCGTTGGTGGTGCCTGTTTTGCCGGCGGCATCCTTGGTGAAGCCGAGTCGTTTGATGGAGGCGGCGGTGCCGGAGGTGGCGACTTGCTGAAGGATTTTTGAGACGGACCACGCGGAGCCACCGCTGGTGGCTTGGTAGGGGAGGGAGGGAGTGGTGTAGAGTATGTTCCCGGAGCGATCTTTGATTTCCGAAATTAAATAGGGACGGAAGCGTTTTCCGTCGTTGGGGAAAATGGTGTAGGCGGTGGCGACTTCCCACGGGCTGGCCTCCCAAGTGCCGAGAAAGGAGGCGGGTTGCTTGGGCATGGCGGTGCCGAAGCCGGCCATGCGGGAAACCTCTGCCACTTTGTCGAGGCCGGCGTAGTTTCCGATGCGGACGGACATGGTGTTGCGGGAGCGGATGAGGCCGTAGGAGGCGGGGTGCATGCCACTGAATTTTCCATCCGAATTGTTTGGACGCCAAGTGGGGGCACCTTTGATTTCACCTCTACGGATGGGGCCGTCCGAGATGGTGGTGGAAGGTTGCAGGCCTCTGTCGAAGGCCGCGAGATAGACGAAGGGCTTGAATACGGAGCCGATCTGGCGGCGGGCTTGGATGGCGCGGTTGAACTGGGATTCGTTCGCATCGCGGCCTCCGACGAGGGCAAGGACGGCGCCGGTGCGGTTTTCGATGAGCACGGCGGAGCCTTGGATGTATTGCGGTTCCTCGCGTTTCCCCTCCGGAATGTTCTGCCATGCGGCGCGTGTCTGGTGCGGGTATCCAGAAAGGCGCTCGGTTTCGCGAAGCTTTTTGTCGAGCGCTTCCTCGGCGACGTTTTGGAGGCGTTGGTCGATGGTAGTGACGATGGTAAGGCCACCGAGTTGGATGTTTTCCTCCTCAAGAATGATTTCGAGGTCGCGGCGGATCGCGTCCATGGCGTAGGAGGCATCGTAATCGCGTCGCCAGGTGGGGCGGACGGTGATGGGTTCCTTTTTTGCCTCGTCCGCTTGGGTCTGCGTGATGGCATTGGCATCGACCATGCGTTTGAGGGTGGTGTTGCGCTCGCGCTCGGCGGCCTCCATGGATCTGAAAGGATTGTAGGCATCCGGGCCGCGGACGATGCCGGCGAGCAGGGCAGACTCGGAAAGGGTCAGCTCGGCGGGGTGTTTCTCGAAATAGATGCGGGAAGCTTCACCGACTCCTTTGATCTGGCGGCCCCAGTTGATCTGGTTGATGTAGGCTTCGAGGATATCGTCTTTCGAGTAGGTTGCGTTGATGCGGAAGGCGATGGCAATTTCTAGGCACTTTCGGTCGAGTTGCCGGGGGAGGTCACCGCGTTTTTCCCCCTGCTTGAGTTGGAAAACATCGGATGAGAGCTGCTGGGTGATGGTCGAGGCACCCTCGCGTTTGCCTTCCATGTTTTTCAGGATGGCGCGCCCGATTCCGATGATGTCGATGGGACCGTGGGAGTAGAAGCGTTCGTCTTCGCGGGCGATGATGGCCTTGCGAAAGCTTTCGGAAACGTCTTTCAAGCGGATGATTGAGCGTTTCTCTCCATGAATGCGACCGATCTCCGCTCCTTGTCTGTCGAGAATTATAGTCCGGGCTGGCATCTTGTTGATGCGATTCAGATCGTAGCGAGAGGCGCGGAATCCGTAGACGACGGCGAGGACGGCGGCGAGGTAGAGGCCTGCAACGGCGGGAGTTCCAAACAGTCGAAAGAGAAAGCGAAGCGGGGTCGAAAAACCGCGGGTCAGAAAAAAAGGAGATGGAAGGGCCAGAATAGGAGCCACGAGAGAGGGTTCGCGGATCCTTTGGGCGGGGCCGCCTTGCTCTTCGCACGTTTTGACTGTTGTTTGCGCCTGGCCATGAATGGACTTGGAGGAAAGAATAGACGGTTGGCAGGAAGTTCAAACAGTAATCTCGCGCAACTGCAGGAACCGAAATGGCTAGACGAATCCGTGGTATGGTGTCGATTGTTTCAAGTAATGAGAGTTTTCATTCTATCCCTCACTGGGCTGATCGCGGCCACATTTGCCGGAGCGCGCGAGCCAGCTAGGACTGTTGCAGATTTGATCGGGCTGGAGTCGAAGGTCGGGACCGTCGCGGTCAAGACGATGCCAGCGACTGTGGCTCTGGTTTCTGAGGGAGTCGGATCTTCAGGCTCCGGAGTGATCGTTTCTAAGGATGGGCTGATTCTTACGGCTGCTCACGTGATCCAAGGAATGAAGGAAGTGGATGTGTATTTTCCGGATGGAAAAAAGTGGCTGGGGAAAGTGCTGGGAGCGAACTATTCGAAAGATATCGGGATGGTGAAGATGGTTGAGGCGGGGCCGTGGCCTTTTGTGGAACTCGGTGAGTCGAAGCCGTTGGTGGCGGGAGACTGGGTGATCGCGCTTGGTCACTCGGCTGGATTCGATCCAGCTAGGACTCCGCCAGTTCGTTTTGGGAGGGTGATGTCTGATGGCCCCGGGAACTATTTTACAACGGATGCCACGCTGATTGGGGGTGATTCCGGCGGTCCGCTTTTTGACCTCGAGGGGCGATTGATCGGTGTGAACTCCTCGATCGGGCTGAGTTGGAAAAATAACAACCACGCAGGTGTGGATGGATTCCGGGAAGACTGGGACCGACTGCTTGCCGGTGAGGCATGGGGGACTCTTCAGATGAATCCGTTGGCCAATCCGGAAACTCCGATGCTGGGGATCGGTATGGGAATGCGTCGTGGCGTGACAGGAGTGCCGGTCGAGAGGGTAGAGCCGAATTCACCTGCCGCCGCTGCTGGGGTGCGAGTAGGGGACTTGATCCGTTCTGTCGATGGAGAGAGGATTAGGGAAGGTTCAGATTTGCAACAGGTCCTGATCAAACATGAGGTAGGTGACACGGTGAAGCTTGGTATTGACCGGGCGGGACAGACGCTTGAAATCAGCGTAGAGTTGGTAAAACGGGAGGAACTTTTCAATTCAAAATGAGCATGTCGCGAATCAAGATCGGATGCTGTGTGATCCTGTTGGGCACATCCACACTCGGCTGGGCGCAACAACGGGAGAAGGACGTTCCCTTGATGCGTCCCGACGAAAGAGAAACCGTCAATAATCAGTCGGACGAATTCAACCGGGCGTTGGAGATCGTAATTGAGGATGCTGCTGCCTCGACCGTGCGGATCTGGGGCAGTGGGGGAAGACGTGGAGGTGGGTTTCTTGCCTATGGCACGGTGGTTGGTGATGGCACGCAGGTTCTCACGAAATGGAGCGAAATTTCCCAGTGGGCGGATAGTCTTCAGGTCCAACCGGACGGGCGCACGGGGTTCGTGGCAACTGTGGAGGGGGTTTATACGGATGAAGATCTTGCCCTCCTCAAGCTAGGAGAGGGTGGGCAGATCAATCGAGCCGGGAAGATAGAGAAGGTTTCCCAGAAGCTGGTTCCTGCGAAGTTTTTTCCATCGGATCTTCCTCTCGGGAAATTTATCACAGCGCCGCAGCCAAGCGGAAAGCCGGGTGCCTTCGGAGTGGTGAGCGTGCTTGAGAGAAATCTTAGGGAGACGGATCAAGCTCATCTCGGAGTCATGGCGGACGGGAAATACTCCGGAGAGGGAGTCCGGATTGCGAGCGTGCAACCGGAATTCGGAGCCGCTGAGGCAGGACTTCGCGAGGGAGACGTGATCTTGGAGGTGGACGAGCGCAAGATCTCGGGACTTCTGGAACTCAAGAACGCGCTTTCAAGCAAACATCCTGGTGACAAGGTCACCATTCTTATCGATTCCGCAGGGAAGGAGCGCTCGGTGGAGGTCACTCTTTCGAATCGGCCAGTTTTCGGTCAATTTTCTGGCGGGCGCTTGAATCAGATGGAGATTATGGGCGGCCCAGTGAGCAGGGTGCGGTCCGGTTTCTCTCGGGTGGTTCAGTCCGACATGCAGATCCAGAAGGATCAGATCGGAGGTCCGGTGGTGGACTTGGAGGGCCGGATTGTTGGAATCACAGTCGCACGGGCGGACCGGACAAGGACCTACGTGATGGGGAGTGAGGCGGTGATGGAACTGTTGAAGAGCGACTATGATACTCTCGATGAGGCGGTCGCGAAGCTGGAGGAAAAGAAGCAACTTCTAGCCAAGCAGCAGCTAGCGATGATGCCGAAGATGGCGCCGCATGGGAAAAAACCAAAGAATCTCGACGATATGAAACACCACCTCGACGATACCAAGAGTTTGCTTGGCAGATTGGACGATGAGTTGGAAGAACTCGCGGAACCGTAAATCAACGCTTCTACTGACAGGCAATTCTCGGCTACTGTTCCGTCGAGATGAGCGACAAAGAATTTTTCTATCAGGATCCGTTTCCACTCGGAGCGGATGAAACGGAATATGAGCTCATCCGCGAGGGTGGTGCGGAGATCGTTGATTTCGGCGGTAAGGAAGTTCTTAAGGTCGATCCTGAATCGCTGACCTTTCTCGCCCAAGAGGCGATCCGTGCGATCAATTTCACCCTCCGAAGCAGCCACCTCGCGCAGGTCGCGGCGATTCTCGATGATCCCGATGCTTCGGAAAACGACCGCATGGTTGCGCTGATGTTACTGAAGAATGCGGAGATCGCGTCCCACGGAATTCTTCCGGCCTGCCAGGATACGGGAACCGCCACGATCATCGGGAAAAAGGGTCAACGGGTCTGGACCGATTGCGATGACGCGGAGTTTCTCACGAAAGGGGTTTACAATACCTACACGAAGGAGAATCTCCGCTACTCCCAGACGGCTCCTTTGACGATGTATGAGGAGGTCAATACCAAGACCAACCTGCCTGCTCAGATCGATCTCTATGCGACGGAGGGGGACGAATACAAGTTCCTCTTCGTAAGTAAAGGCGGCGGCTCTGCGAACAAAACGTTCCTCTACCAGGAAACCAAAGCCCTGCTCAATCCCGAACGGCTCAAGCAGTTTTGTATTGAGAAAATGAAATCGCTCGGCACCGCCGCATGTCCTCCGTATCACTTGGCGTTTGTTATCGGTGGGACCTCGGCGGAGACGAATCTCAAGACGGTGAAGATGGCCAGCACTCGGTACTTTGATGCCTTGCCAACCAGCGGCAACGAGCACGGTCGTGCGTTCCGCGATCTGGAGTTGGAGAAGGATTTGCTCAAGGAAGCACAGGCGATTGGGATTGGCGCGCAGTTCGGGGGGAAATACTTCGCTCTCGATGTGCGGGTTGTCCGGCTTCCGCGTCACGGTGCGTCCTGTCCCGTTGGGATTGGAGTTTCCTGTTCGGCAGATCGCCAGGCGAAGGCGAAGATCAACCGGAAGGGGATTTTCCTGGAGAAACTCGAGAAGAATCCCGGTCGCTTCATCCCGGAGAAATACGCGGATTGGAAATTCAAGGGAGTCGCGATCAATCTTGATGAGGGAATGGAAAAGACTCTGGAGACCTTGAAAAAGTATCCAGTGACCACCGCGCTTGCGTTGAGTGGCACGATCATCGTTGCGCGTGATTCCGCCCACGCGAAGATGAAGGAAATTCTGGAAGCCGAGGGTGAGCTTCCCGAGTATTTTAGGAAATACCCGGTATATTATGCCGGGCCTGCCAAGACTCCCGAGGGGATGGCATCCGGCTCCTTCGGTCCTACGACGGCCGGGCGCATGGACGGGTATGTCGATTTGTTTCAGTCCAACGGTGGCTCCATGGTGATGCTTGCGAAAGGCAATCGCTCCCAACAAGTCACCGATGCCTGTAAGAAGCACGGCGGCTTTTATCTAGGCTCCGCCGGAGGTCCTGCCGCTTTGCTCGCGAAGCACCATATCCGTTCTCAAGAAGTCGTCGCATTTCCGGAACTCGGAATGGAGGCGGTGTGGAAAATTACCGTGGAGAATTTTCCTGCGTTTATCTTAGTGGACGACAAGGGGAACGATTTCTTTCAGACGATCAATCAGTGCCCGGTCTGTTAGGCACCCGGTAGTCATGGGTCGACGACCGTAGGGTCTTCTGCGAATCTGGCAATGCGACGAATGATTTCGTCTCCGTGCAGTTGGAACAGGTCGTTGTGGCCTCCTCCATCGATAGGGATAAACGTTTTCAGGTTCGCAGGGCTTGCATCAACCAGGGATTTTCCGTGGGAAGCGGGGATCACCTCGTCTTCTGATCCGTGGATGATCAGGAGAGGAAGCTCGATGTTCCAGATTCTTTTCAAATTGGGAAAGCGGTCACGGGGTAGAAATGGAAAGGGTAGCGGGAAGGCGACTTGGAAGGCGGAGGTGAAAGGTGAGATGAGGACCAGTGCCTTCGCATCCATCTGGGATGCCAACCAGATGCTCGGGCCACTGCCAACGGACCTGCCGACGATGACTACGGATGAGTCGGGGATCCCGAGGGAACCTAGGTATTGATGCGCAGCCTTGATGGAGCGCTGACAAGATGCCTCGGACGGGGTGCCGCTTGATTGGCCATAGCCGGGATAATCGTAAGCCAAAACCCCGAGTCCCATGGAATGCCACGCTTCGAAGACCGGTAGCCAGTCGCCGAGATCTTCCGCGTTGCCGTGACTGAAGAATAGGGTCGGTTTCCCGGAAGCTGCTTTGAGGTGGAGAACCGCCGTCGTCTCTTCTTGGGATGATGCCAGGTAGGTCAGGCCGGGGAGATCTTTTTTGTACGAAGAGGGTGGGGGGAAGAAGATCAGGTGGTCCGCGAAGAAGATGGCGATGATGACGAGGAGTAAATAGATCGAGAGGATGGAGTAGAAGGGTCGTTTCCAACTCCATCTGCCAATCAGGATACGTTTCCAGTCCATGGGCTAACATAGGCTGGGAGGGAGTTCGCCGGGAAGATCAATTTGGATTCGCCGACGAACGAATTGCGTATTTCCAGATTGCACGGGACTCAAGGGTGACCTAGATATTCTCGCATGGCTCAACTCAATCCCTACACCGTCCCGATGGTCGCAGATACCTCGGAAGTTTCCCGCGCGGAATTTATCCGGAAGACCTATTGGCACCTCGCGGGTGCGATCGGGCTCTTCGTGGTGCTCGAAGCATTGTTTATCAAAATGGGACTGGGTGTGATGGCGCTCCAAGTCTTGGGTGCGAGTAAGTTTTCTTGGCTCTTTGTTCTAGGCGCCTTCATGCTTGTCTCATGGGTGGCGGAGAAGTGGGCGAATAGCGGAGCTTCCTTGGCTACGCAGTACGCGGGGCTGGCCCTCTACACCGTAGCGGAAGCACTCATTTTCCTGCCGCTGATCATGCTGGCCATGAGGATGACGGGGGACACCTCGTTGATCACGCAGGCAGGAGTGATTACAGTTGGAATGGTGCTGGGTATAACGGCGGTTGCTTTCAGCACAAAGAAGGATTTCAGCTTCTTGGGAGGCTTTTTGAAAATCGGCGGATTTATTGCTCTCGGCCTGATTGCCGCTTCGTTTTTCCTCCCGATCTCGTTGGGTCTATGGTTCTCCGCAGCGATGGTGATCTTCGCTTCGGTGGCGATCCTCTATAACACTAGCAACCTGATCCACCGCTACCAAGTGGGCCAACACGTTGCCGCTTCGCTTTCTCTGTTTGCCAGCGTGGCCCTGCTGTTCTGGTATGTGCTGCAGATCCTGATGAGCTTAGGTCGGGATTGAGCTGGATGTGGCGGATGCCATTTGCCCTCCAGGCGGGAATTGATCTGATCAGTTTCCTGGGATCTCGTTGAGAGTGTAGAACGCTTCGTTGTGCCACAGCGATTGGCCAGAGGCGGATTTCACGCCAGGGGCTTTGAGGTGATGGACGTGGCCTCGCACCAGTCCTTCGACGGTGAGGCGGACGGAGGTGCCGTCTTCGGAGACGGTTGCCGCTTTGATCGTGGGTTTGGACTGGTCCACCTCAGGGGAGCCGTAGTCTTTCTGGTAAATATAGGTGAAAGCGTCCATCGACCACGAAGCTGGATCGGCGGCGAGTTTCTTGTCGAGTGGCTCGGTGAAAGTGATCGTGAAACCATCGGGTTCAGCGTGCATCGTTAGCATTTCAAAGGGAGTCTTGCCGGTCCATTTCACTCGCTCGAATGTAAACGGTTTGGTGCCTCGTGAAGCCCAGCCCCGGTTTGAACCGCCGACAAAAAGGACACCTTTGTCCTGGTCAAATTTCACAGGGATAAGGCCGGCCTCGAAGCCTTCGAGGAAATGGAAGACCGCGCCCTGATAGAGGCCGTTGACCTTTTCCAAGCAGACTCGCTGGACTTGGGAGTGGGTCTGCTCACCGACGTAGAGCTGGTCCTTCCATGGGCCGAATTTTCCTCCGGAAAGATCGACTGCAATGCCGGATGGCGACTGGCCGACTTTTCCGTGGGGCAGAACGACGGCGGGTGGGACAAACGTTGGAAACTTTTCCCGCTCGGTAAGAATGCGTGATTTCGTTTGCGGCTCCGGAGGGGCGGGGAGGTTGGCGAGTTTATGGAATTTGTTTCCTGATGGATTTCCTTGGAAAGACCCAGGCTTCAGCCATTTCACTGAGGAGGATCCGTTCCAAGGGCCTTGGTTGTCGGAGTAGAATACGTCTCCTTCCGCGTTGAACCCCATGCCGCCGGGTGAGCGAATGCCGGAGCAGGTAGGAATCATTTCTCCCTCGGGAGTGATGCGAACGGCCCAGCCACGCCAATCCGAGTCTCCGTTGAAAGAGCCCGTGAGGCAGAGGGTGATCCAGACATCGCCGTTCTTGTCGGGCGGTGTCCCGAAGGCGTATTCGTGGTAGTCGCCCTTGATGCCCCAATCGGAATTGATGGTTTCGAAGGTGTCGGCGCTGCCGTCACCATTCGTGTCTTCGATTCGGCTGAACTCGGGGCGCTGGGTCAGAAAGAAGGACCCATCTTTGTAATACATTCCCAGCGGCTCGTGCAGGCCGGCGGTGAATTTGCTCCAAGTGACTTTGGAGAGATCGTCGCCGTAGGCACCGGAGCAGATCCAGAGATCTCCGCGGCGGGTGGCGACGGCTACCTGCTCGTTTGGCATCAGGGCGATCGAGGAAACCTCCATGATTTCACCTGGTGGAAGTGGGATTTCCTCGCGGAGGTAGAAATCGGATTGTTGTTGGGAAAAGGCCGGTGTGATCAGGGTGGCGAGAAGAAGTAGTGAGCGCATTTGGAATTTTCTAGGATTCAGTGTTCAGGAAAGATGGGCGAGTTGGAGAATCGACGATTCTTTACTTGAGACTGTAGGTGATGGTGGTGGGGCGGCCGGGAGCGAGGGTGGCCGTTTCGGCGCCGGTGATGGTGATGTCCTTGCCTAGTCGGATTTCTAGGGTTTCGGTGCCCCCTTCGAGTGTGAGTGTACGAAGCAGGGTTTTGTTTGGGCCGGGTTTCCAGGAATCGCTGAGGACCTGGTCTCCGATGGTGACTTTGAATGTCGGGTTGCCCTGTGGATCGAGAGAGTACCCGCGGAAGCGTGCCTCGCTGGGGAGAAAGCGCTGGGTGGTAAGTTTGGTCACGGTTTTTCCTGAGGGCGGCTGGTTGCCTTGGCCGCGGTTCGTCCAGTGACGGCCAGCGTCCATGAAGTCGCCGGACCAGACGAGTTCCGGAGCGAGGTGGTCGGCTGAGTAAACGAGGTTCGCGCCACCTGGGAAGCCAAAGCCAATAGCTCGAGGAGTTGTGCCTTCAATGAAATTTCGATACTGGACTGTTTTCCCATCTTTTGGCGCGAGTGGGATGGATGGGAACTGTTTCGAAGGCTTGCCAGATCCTTCGGAGAGCCATTTCCAATCCTTGGTTCCGGAATGTTTCCAACCAAGTGCGATTCCCTCTTCGCCGGATGCTTCGAAATATTCGACGCGGAACTTGTTTGCCCCTTCCTTCAAAGTTGCTTTTCCTTCCTTGGCACGTTTGCCGTTTATCGGGCCGACTCCGTTCACTGTGGCGACGGCTTCGCCGTTGAGGATTAAGCGAGCGCCATCATCCGCATCCAGATTGAATTCGTATGTGCCGGCTTTCGGAGCCATGAAATCGCCTTCCCAGACAATCCCGAAGCCGTCTTTCATTCCGGCAATGGATGTAGAAAGCAGACCGGAATGCTCTTCCTCGATGTTCTCTGCTTGGATCTTATTGAAATCGGGGAGTTGATCCCACTGGCCTTTGTAAACGCGGGAGGTGAGGTTCGCTAGGGTGGTTTCGATTTTCGGGAGCGGGAAAAGTTTCAATAGCTCCGGAGCGGTCCATGGTTCGGCTCGGTCTTCGTATTCCGCCCTCACAACGTTGACGAGGTCTCCGGGCACCTTCTCGCCTTTGTTTCCCCACGCGGTGTGGACGTAGTTCAGAATCGCCTGAACCTGTTTGGTATCGAGTGCCGCCCCTTGGGGAGGCATTTCGAGATTATAGCTTTTCCCGTTCACTTCGATGGGGCCGTGAAGCCCTTTAAGAACGATGGCCACGCTGCGCTTGGGATTGCCGTGAACCCAAGGACTGCCGGCTAGAGGAGGGAAGGCTCCCTCGTTGGCGCCCATGCCGTCCACCCCGTGGCAGGCGGAGCAATAGAGTGTGTAGAGCTGCTGTCCGTCCTGTGCCTGAAGTGGCGAAAGGAGCAGGGATGTAAGGAAAAGGGCTGTTCGGGCTTGTGGCATAGGGCAGTTGAAACGGTTGCGGAAGAAGGGTTATTGCAGAGAAGCGCATAAATACAGCGCAATTTCTTGGGACAGGGAGGTTGACGAAACTAGGTGATCTCGCACGAAAACTGCTTTACAGGTAGCGAGCTAAGAACGAAAGGTTCCCACCCTCCCATGAATTTCGCCCGATACATTCATTCGATCGCTGTCGCAGGTGCCTTTGTAGGCACTCTCCAGTCCTGTGCTCCAACGACTCCTTCGTCCCCAAGTAAGGCGGACCGCATCATGTACCAATGGTATGACGACGGGGGACCGGGCGAAATTGCCGTCGAAATCGATTTGAGCGAGCAAATCGCGACAGTGAAGCGTGGTGGCAGGGAAATCGGATGGAGCTACGTGGCAACAGGAACTGAGGGACGATCAACATCGCCTGGGTCTTATCGGATCACTGAAAAGATCGTGGATAAGTACTCTAACAAGTATGGCTGGATTGAAAACGAATATGGAGAGGTAACGGACAACGACGCTTCCCCCGGAGATCCACTCCAGCCCGGCGAGCGCTACGTGCCCGCGCCCATGCCATACTGGCAGCGGCTGACTGACTACGGGATCGGTATGCACATTGGTAAGATTCCCCAGCCGGGCGAGCCGGCCTCTCACGGATGCATTCGCATGCCGGAGGAATTCGTGCCGACCCTCTACGGCAAAACGAAGATCGGCACGCCAGTGCGGATTCGGTATTGAGCGACTATAGGAGCCGGGTTCTATCGTTGGGATGAGTTGAAATTCCCGTTGCAATGAACGGGAGCGGAGAGCGGTGCTCAGTTCGGGAGAGGGGAGTCTTGAGGAAAGAACCGGCGGCGCAGCCTGAAGGAAACATGCACCAAACCAATGAGGGCGGGGACCTCGATCAGCGGTCCGACCACCGCAGCAAACGCCACTCCAGAATCGAGTCCGAAAACGGCGATGGCGACGGCGATCGCGAGTTCGAAATTATTGCCCGCTGAGGTGAAGGCTACGCTGGCCGTGCGCGGGTAGTCGGCGCCGAGTTTCGCTGCCATGACGAAGCTCACGAAAAACATCACCGCAAAATAGATCACGAGAGGAATCGCGATCCTGATCACATCCAGGGGCAGGCGGACGATTGCATCTCCTTTGTAGGTGAACATTAGCACGATGGTGGCGAGCAAGGCGATCAAGGTGATCGGGGAAATCCGAGGAATGAATACACTTTCATACCAATCTTCCCCCTTAAGTCGGACCAGGATCAACCGGCTGAGCACTCCGGCGGCGAATGGAATTCCCAGATAGATAAGGACGCTGTGGAAGATGTCTCCCATCGCGACGGGAACGACCACACCCTCGAGACCGACGTATTGCGGAAGCACGGTGATAAACAGCCAAGCGTAGGCGCTGTAAAATATGATTTGGGCGATGCTATTTAAAGCCACCAAGCCGGCGGCGTATTCGCTACTGCCCTTCGCGAGATCGTTCCAGACCAGAACCATCGCTATGCAGCGCGCGAGCCCTACGAGAATCAAGCCAACCATGTATTCCGGCTGATCGCGCAGTAATAGAACGGCAAGGACCCACATTAGAATGGGACCCAGCACCCAATTCTGAAATAGGGAGAGACGGAGAATTTTGAAGTTCTTGAAGACCGCAGGAAGCTCGCCATACCTGACCTTTGCCAGCGGGGGATACATCATCAGGATGAGGCCGATTGCCAACGGGATGTTCGTGGTTCCCACCGTCATCGGTGCGAAGAATACCGCCGGATCGGAGATCACGAAATTGCCAACCAGCACTCCGACACCCATGGCGACGAAGATCCAGACCGTCAGGTAACGGTCCATGAAGGACATGTCTTTTGAAATAGCACTCATCGTTCCGAGGGGTTCAGCAGCAACCTGTTGGGCCACAACAAGGGGCGGGGGAGGCCGACTTCATGTCGCCACGTTTCGGAAGTGGCGGAAGGCCGCACAGCTCGGGTGCGAGGCATTCGGTATGCTTGTGCGCCAGATCGAGCACCACGGCTTCGTCGGTCAGGTCGAAGCCGACGACTGTGTATTGAGAGATCACCTTGTCTTCGTATTCGATTTCCACAGGCACGGTTTCGTCCGGCAGGTAGGCTTTCGCAAGATTGAGAATCGCCGCCATCTTGCTGGTTTCAATCCGGTGATCGTAGTCCTCGCCCACCCATACCTGAAGCTGGCAAGAAACGGATTCCCGCAGCTTGCCGCCACAATCGAGGAAGGTCTTTCGCACGTGTCCGACTTCGGTGACGTGGAAGGAGAGAGGGACGCTTTCGCCGTCCGGCAGCTTGATACGGAAATGACGGTCGGGATGCTCAGCGAGCAGGGACTTGAGTTCGGATAGGTTCATCGGATTGCAGGTGTTGGAGATTTCGTGCGGCGGCGGGAGGCAAGTTTGATCGGCCCTGGGCAGCAGCTGCCTGTTCCGTTGCGCGAGTCTGGCGGTGGTTTTTTCATCGTCTGAGGTCCATTCATCTTCACTGGAACTGGCGAAAAATCGTTCCATGCCGTGCAACAGTTTGAGATATTCGCTTTCGATGCGGAAATAGGTCCATTTCTCGCATTTCTCGCTCTCTAGCAGCCCCGCCTTACGGATCACCTGGACATGGCTGGAAACGGTTGATTGCGGCATTCCGAGAATGTCCGCCAGTTCGCATACGCACAGCACCTCATCCATCACCAAGCGGACGATGCGCCAGCGGGTCGGATCGGCCAAAGCGCGGCTGAATGTGACGACGTTCATCATGACGGGGAAACTCGTAACGAAAATTGCCGTTGCGAGCAAGCGATAAATTGCCGTAGTCAACCATCTCGTCCGGGAAATCCGCTTCGGAACGATTTATATCGGTTGCCTCGCGTTCTCAGGAAGGCTTTGCACCACGGCGGAC